>NZ_LGED01000170.1 GCF_001280085.1 Saccharothrix sp. NRRL B-16348
CCCCACACGGCAAGCGCCAGCACCATCGTGAACGGAGCCGTTATCACCGCCGGCATGACGAGCCCGGCCGCCACGCTGCCGCCCAGATGACGGGCCGCACTCGGCAGG
The DNA here is from genome assembly GCF_001280085.1 of Saccharothrix sp. NRRL B-16348. GTDB lineage: Bacteria > Actinomycetota > Actinomycetes > Mycobacteriales > Pseudonocardiaceae > Actinosynnema. Next base: position 109 of record NZ_LGED01000170.1, read on the forward strand.
AACACCAGCCGCCACCCGTCAGGCGTCGCCGACACGATCCCGGGTATCGCCGGTGACACGTCCATCGGTACAGCCTGCCCCGTTCGCCACACCGAAGCGACAGCCAGCCGGACCAACCC
>NZ_LGED01000171.1 GCF_001280085.1 Saccharothrix sp. NRRL B-16348
TGGAGCGCGGGACCTGAACTTGTAGTAGTCAAGCGATGGGGTGACGCAGGAGGGTAGCTCCGCCAGTGAGTGGTAGTACTGGTGTAAGCGTGTAGGCCGACGTGTAGGCAAATCCGCACGTCATGAAGGCTGAGACGTGATGCATAGCCGATTGAGGCGAAGTAGAGTGATCCCATGCTGCCGAGAAAAGCCTCTAGTGAGTGTTCATGCGGCCCGTACCCCAAA
>NZ_LGED01000172.1 GCF_001280085.1 Saccharothrix sp. NRRL B-16348
TGGAGCGCGGGACCTGAACTTGTAGTAGTCAAGCGATGGGGTGACGCAGGAGGGTAGCTCCGCCAGTGAGTGGTAGTACTGGTGTAAGCGTGTAGGCCGTAGCATAGGCAAATCCGTGCTGCATATAGGCTGAGACGTGATGCATAGCCGATTGAGGCGAAGTAGAGTGATCCCATGCTGCCGAGAAAAGCCTCTAGTGAGTGTTCATGCGGCCCGTACCCCAAA
>NZ_LGED01000173.1 GCF_001280085.1 Saccharothrix sp. NRRL B-16348
GAGGCCGACAGGCGTAGTCGATGGACAACGGGTTGATATTCCCGTACCCGTGTGAACGCGCCCATGGCGAACCTTGTGATACTAACCGCCCGAAGCCCGGGGGTTGTCTTCGGATGACCTTCGACGTGGAGCGCGGGACCTGAACTTGTAGTAGTCAAGCGATGGGGTGACGCAGGAGGGTAGCTCCGCCAGTGAGTGGTAGTACTGGTGTAAGCGTGTAGGCC
>NZ_LGED01000174.1 GCF_001280085.1 Saccharothrix sp. NRRL B-16348
CGCGCATCCGTCTCGGGCTTCAGTTGCCCAGGCCGTGGCATCCAGACACCTCCAGAACCCACAACCTACCGCAATAACCCTTAAGTCACTGGTATTGGCACTAGGGCGTGTATCGAAGTCCACGGTCGATGAGAGCCAGGGTTGGTGTGGTTCCTGGCGCCGCCGCCGGGGCGCCCTCGGACTGGTTGTCCTCGGGTGTTCCGGCGGTGGCGTCAGGGGCC
>NZ_LGED01000175.1 GCF_001280085.1 Saccharothrix sp. NRRL B-16348
GAGGCCGACAGGCGTAGTCGATGGACAACGGGTTGATATTCCCGTACCCGTGTGAACGCGCCCATGGCGAACCTTGTGATACTAACCGCCCGAAGCCCGCCCTGATTCTTCGGATGATGGGCGATGTGGAGCGCGGGACCTGAACTTGTAGTAGTCAAGCGATGGGGTGACGCAGGAGGGTAGCTCCGCCAGTGAGTGGTAGTACTGGTGTAAGCGTGTAG
>NZ_LGED01000176.1 GCF_001280085.1 Saccharothrix sp. NRRL B-16348
GACAAGTGCCTGGACGCCTACAACCAGGGCACGACGAACGGCACGAGGGTGATCACGTGGTCGTGCAACGGCCAGGCGAACCAGCGTTGGACGTTCCAGGCCGACGGTTCGGTCCGCAACGCCCAGGCGGGGTTGTGCCTGGACGTCAACCAGGCCGCCACCGCCAACGGCTCCACCCTCATCCTCTGGACCTGCAACGGCCAGAACAACCAGAAGTGGA
>NZ_LGED01000177.1 GCF_001280085.1 Saccharothrix sp. NRRL B-16348
CTGCGACCCTGAACGAGCCATCCGGATGTGCGGACCACCACGCTCGTCCGCGCTGAACCATCCATTCAGGAGAGACAACGGGGTTCGCCCCGGTGGTGCGGCAGGCACGGCTGCCGCACCACCGGTGGTGCTGTCCCCTGTTCGAACGCGTTGTCAGACTGGTCGAACCTCGGCGAGCCGCTTGATCGCGTACTCGTCCTCCCAGCAGACCGCGGCCTCC
>NZ_LGED01000178.1 GCF_001280085.1 Saccharothrix sp. NRRL B-16348
CACGCTTACACCAGTACTACCACTCACTGGCGGAGCTACCCTCCTGCGTCACCCCATCGCTTGACTACTACAAGTTCAGGTCCCGCGCTCCACATCACCACGTCCCCGAAGGGACACGGTGGGCTTCGGGCGGTTAGTATCACAAGGTTCGCCATGGGCGCGTTCACACGGGTACGGGAATATCAACCCGTTGTCCATCGACTACGCCTGTCGGCCTC
>NZ_LGED01000179.1 GCF_001280085.1 Saccharothrix sp. NRRL B-16348
GAGGCCGACAGGCGTAGTCGATGGACAACGGGTTGATATTCCCGTACCCGTGTGAACGCGCCCATGGCGAACCTTGTGATACTAACCGCCCGAAGCCCATCCCACTCCTTCGGGAGTGGGGTGATGTGGAGCGCGGGACCTGAACTTGTAGTAGTCAAGCGATGGGGTGACGCAGGAGGGTAGCTCCGCCAGTGAGTGGTAGTACTGGTGTAAGCGTG
>NZ_LGED01000180.1 GCF_001280085.1 Saccharothrix sp. NRRL B-16348
GAGCTGGTCCCACTGGCGCAGACGCCACCAACACCGCGCCAAACAAGCCCACTACCAGCGAAGACAGACACAACATCACGAACTGCGGCTGGAGTACTAAGCCGCCATCATCAAAGCAGGCCACGTCGGTCGGACGACCCGTTTTGCCACGAGCACGGGCATTCGTCCGAACACACACCTGCGTCAAATCACCCGCTGGTACGAGCAGCTGTCCCTAGTTGTTGCGGGTCGTGACGTTGGTGACGGCGGGGCGGGGCTGAACGGGCGGACAGGTCTTCCGACGGCAGGATGAGAAGTGCGACCAACTCGTCCGCCGCGCAGAAAGACCCGTCCGTGAATCTCCTATGTCAAGCGGCGGCAGGCTGACCGTGGGGCGTAGGGCTGGTGTGCCTGAGCCGGTGGTAGACGATGTCGGCCAGGTGGCGTCGCAGGACGCGCAGGGCTTCGGTCTTGGTGTCGCCTTGGCTGATCCGTTTGTGGTTCTCCCGCCTGGCCTACACCGAGGCCCTGCCCGACGAGAAAGCGGTCACCGCGATCGGGTTCCTGCACCGGCCAGGGCGTTCTTCGCCGCCCACGGCATCGGCCACATCCACCGCATCATCACCGACAACGGCTCCTGCTATCGCGCCCACGACTTCGCCAAGGCCCTGCTCGGAGCCCGCCACCAGCGCATCAAGCCCTACACCCCGCGCCACAACGGCAAGGTCGAACGCTACAACCGCATCCTCACCGAAGAATTCCTCCACGCCCACGTCTGGACCAGCGAACAGCAACGCACCGACGCCCTGGCCGTCTGGAACGTGCACTACAACTACCATCGACCCCACACTGCCGCTGGAAACCAACCGCCAGTAACCCGGCTTCTCGACGGCGTCATCAACGTCATGGCCTCGCCTACACGCCGAGGTCGAAGCCCTGCACCGGCCTCCCTCCGCCGACACGCCCACGACGTGACCACCGCCCTGCAGATGGGGTGCGCGGTTCAGCACACCTACTGGGTCTGGTCAGCCAGGCAATCCACGCGCTGCATTCATAACCGAGACGCACGGACCCCACCACATCAACGAACTGCGCCCAACACCCGCCAATGCATGCCAACTGCGGAGAAGTGCAGCTAACAGGAAGCAGAGCCTCACTCCGCCAGTGCTGTTCCACAAGTGTTCTGACCAGCACAAACAGAGAACCAGCACGTCAGCCGGCGCAGTTCACTTCCGTTCGGAGCCGTCGCACGTCGCTGAACTCTTCCGTCTGCTCCAGATTTGCTCCACACACCGCAGTATGAACGGCGCCAAAGGGTGCCGGCCTCAACCGCCGAACACACGGTCCCCACGCGCGGTGTGGAACTCGATCCGCACCGGCAACGCCGCGGCCAACCGCTCAACCAACCGCTCACCCCGCTCATGCCACGCCGCCGTGGTCGCCTCGTCGGGGAAGCCCGAGCTCTCCGGATCGCTGCGGTTGTACACGGCCTGGAACTCGTCGTCCCACACGTCGATCGCCTTCGCCAAGTCCTCAGGTGCACCGAACTCGGCCACGAGCCGCTCGGCAGAGCAGTTGTCAGCGATAACCTCGTCCGCAGTACGGACCCAGAAGGGGTAGCACTCCCACTCCGGCGCCACTCGGACCGAGATCAGTCGGCTCATTCTCCCCATCCTCGGTAGTTCGGATCCGCCTCCGCACGCGGGTCACGTCGCGCGTCCTTGAACGGTGTGGACGCACTGCGGATGTTGGCGCCGACGATGAAGCCGTTGTCGCCCACCGACACCGTGATGTAGTGCGTCTGGCCACCGTACTGGACCTCGAAGATCGGTCGTCCGGGCGGCTTGCCCTGGTAGTAGCCCGTGTACTTGCCTTCGGCGGCCGCTCGGTGCACCACCTCGGCGATCTTGTCCTCAGAAATCCCCGCGGCGGTGAACTCCTCCTTGTGCTTCATCACGTGCGCAAGGCCGGACTCCTTGTTGGTACGCGGATTGACCCCGCCCTCCTCCAGAAAGACGATCTTCCCGTTGGGGTCCCTGCCGATTTCGACGACCTTGTCCGGAGAGATCTTCACGCCGTTGTCCTGAGCTTCGGCGATAAGTTCCTGCTTCTCCTGCTCCCGACGTTGCCGGTCGGCCTCGCGCGGGTCCTTGTGCTGCGGATCCGGGTCCTTCCGACGGAGCCTGTCGACCAACTCCTTGAGCTTGCGCCATGCCATGCGCAGCACCTCGGCGAGCCCGTCGAGCCGTCTTGCCACGTTGGAAATGGTCTTGAGCAGCTTGCGCACCACGTCCGCGATCTTGGCGGCGTACTTGGCAACCAGGCTGGTGGCCTGCATCGCCACCACCGGCGCCGCGGCACCACCCGTGACGAGAAGTTCCAGTCCCCAGACCACGAGCCTGCCGACCGCGTCGGCGATCAGGTCGCGCACGAACTCCCGCACCGCCGCCACGATCTCACCCATGACCGTGACCACCGCGCCCACACCGCTGCACACCCTCGACGCACCACGCAGCGCGTCGACCACTTCTCCGGCACGCGCCCGATACGCGTCACCTGCGGCACCGCGCCACCCGGCAGTGCGGTCACGCGACGTGGTCTCCAGGTCACCTGCCGTCCGTTCGACGCCTTCGCTGATGTTCCGCCAGGTCTGCGCGTAGGCGCGGATGACCGGCGGTGTCCCGGCCAGGTCGTTCAACATGTCCTGCAACGGCTGGACGTGCTCGATCAACCACCCGACCCCGTAGGACGCCAGCGTGCCAACCGGGTCCATGTAGACACCGAGCGCTTCAAGCCCGGCACCGACGATTCCCAGGCCTGCCTCGACCCAATCGCCGTTGTTGATCCCGTCCAGCGCGGCCTGCCCTGCCTCCAGCAGGCCGATCCCGGTGATCGCGGTGGTGTCGTCCTCCGGTTTCGCGACGAACGGGTTGTTCACCCGTGCCCCAACCTGTCGAACCGGTCGACGTTGTCACTCTCGACCTGCTCGTAGACCTCGGCGGTCACCTTCAATGACTCCGCCATCGAGTCCAGTGCCTCGGCCGCCTGGGACAACGCCTCCACGCCCCACTTCTCCAACGGTTCGAGCATCAGCGTGAACGGTTGACACAGCACCCCGTACGCATCCGCGGACATCGACACCTGACGCGCCGCGTCCAACGCCTGCGCCAACACGTCCCCCTGCCCCTGGACCTGCTCGGCGTGCTCCCGAACCTCACCGGGCACCACCTCGAACGCCACCCGAGCCTCCGGTCTCGTCGGCGGTACGAACAGCAGCCTTTGTACGCGACAGGCCGACGGACGACCTTCGGATCGAGGACAGGTAACCCGATCAGTCGAACCGACGTGTCACACATGCCCGGATAGCTCTTGACGACCGGTTCCGCGCCCACCGCAGGTATTACCGATTCGCGTTCGAAGTACCCATCAGCCGTACATACAACTAAAAGCGCCGTGAGTTCTCCTGGAGATCTTGGCCGTTCTCTGCTTTGACAGGAGCAGACGATGCCTACTCGCCGCACGCCGAGGACCAAGCCCGACGCCATCGACTTCGACAAGGTCATCGCCACGTTCGGCCGCGAAGTGACCAAGAAACTGCGGACCCACGACGGCTCAGCCGAGGACCACCTACGCGGTCCTTTCGAGCGCATGGTGTCCAAGATCGCCGAAAGTCTCTTCCTGTCCGTCACCATGATCGGTGAAACGCGGCTGCCCGACCTGTCGGTCCGCCCGGACTACGCAGTGGACGTCAACGGCGCACGCATCGGGTACGTCGAACTGAAGAAGCCCGGCCACGGCACACCGGAGAACTGGACCTCTCCCAGCAAGCACGACCTCAGGCAGTGGGAGGCGCTGCGCTTGCTGCCCAACGTCCTCTACACGGACGGCGAGCAGTTCACGCGCTACACCTTCGGGAAGCTCCAAGGCAGGGTGGCGCGTCTGGAGCCGGGCCTCGATCAAGCCGGAAGCAGGCTGCGGGCGGTCGGCATGGACTTCGCCCAAGTGATGACCGGCTTCCTGTTCTGGCAGCCCGAACAACCCCGTTCACTGGACGAACTGGTACGGGTCGTCGCCAACCTCTGTCGCCTCCTGCGGGACGACGTCGCCGCCGAACTGGCACGAGAGCTGTCCGGGGCGTCGACCAGCGGAACGTTCACCGGGCTGGCGATGGACTGGCGCCAAGCGCTGTTCCCCAACGTGACCGACCTCGAGTTCGCCGACCAATACTCGCAGACCGTGACCTTCGCCCTCCTGCTCGCTCGAGTAGAGGGCGTCGACTTCAACGGCAAGCCGATCCGGGAGATCGCGAGGCTGCTGGGCAAGAAGCACTCGTTGATGGGCCGCGCGCTCACCGTCCTCACCGACCAACCCGAAGACGAGCACAGCGTGGCGCTGACCACGATGCTCAGGGTGCTCGAAGTAGTGGACTGGGCACCGTTCCCGGACGACTCCTACGCCACGTTGTACGAGAACTTCCTGGCCGAGTACGACCCAAAGCTCCGCAAGAAGAGCGGCGTCTACTACACACCCGCGGAGCTGGTCTCGTTCACCACGAGGTTCGTCGACGACATCCTTCGCTCACGGCTCGGCCGCAACCGGGGCTTCGCCGACCGGGACGTCATCGTGGTCGACCCGGCCATGGGCACCGGCAGCTTCCTCGCGGAGGTCGTCAACACGGTGGCGCACACCGTGGAGGCCGAGGAAGGCCCTGGGGCCGTCGCACCCCACTTGCGCGAGTTCTCCGACCGCTTGATCGGTTTCGAGAACCAAGCCGCCCCCTACGCCGTCGCCGAGCTGCGCATCCACAGCCTGCTGAAGAAGCGGCATCAGGCCGAAGCTCCGGCCAAGGAACGTCGCTTCCTCGCCGACACCCTGGACGACCCTCGCGTGCAGATACTCCAGATGGGAAGCATGTACGGAGCGATGGAGAAGTCGCGCCGCGGCGCGAACCGCGTCAAACAGGAAGAGCCGGTCATGGTCGTGATAGGCAACCCGCCATACGTGGACAAGGTGCGTGGCACGGCGCCGTGGATCGAAGGCCGGTCGAACAACAGGATCGCGGTGCCCACCCTGGACGCGTTCCGGACGGCCGACAACGGCAGCCGCGAGTACACACTGCACAACAAGTACGTCTACTTCTGGCGCTGGGCGACGTGGAAGGTCTTCGACGCCCACCCCAAGCACCCCGCCGGGATGGTCGCGTTCGTCTGCTCAGCCGGTTTCACCACCTCTCCCGGGCTCGCGGGCATGCGGCGGTACCTGAGAGAGACAGCCGACGAAGGCTGGATCATCGACCTCACTCCCGAAGGCCACCAACCTCCGGTGAACACCCGCTTCTTCCCGGAGAACCAGCAACCCATCTGCGTGGCGGTCTTCGTCCGCCGTGGCCAAGCCGACACCACTACCCCAGCCCGCATCCGGCGCATCGCCGTGACCGGGACCGTCGCAGAAAAGGCGGCCGCCCTGAATGCCCTTCACCCGGACTCGACGGGATGGCAAGCCTGCTCCGACGGGTGGCATGATCCGTTCCAAGCACCCGCCCGCACGCAGTGGCTCTCCATGCCGACCATGACAGATCTCATGCCCTGGGCGTCCCCTGGCGTCAAACCCAACCGGACCTGGGTCTACGCACCCGACAAGGAAACACTGGCCCAACGGTGGCGCACCCTGGTGTCAGCGCCCCTGGCAGCCAAAACCGCTTTGTTCCGAGAAAGCCGTGACGCGAGCCTTCGCCGAATCAATCCACCTCTTCCAGGCTTCCCTCACAACCCAACGGCCTTCCTCTACGAGCAGAGCGAAATACCCAATCCGGTTCGTGTTGGTTACCGGAGTTTCGATCGCCAATGGTTGATCCCCGATGCGCGTTTGATCGCGACGCCACGCACAGCGCTCTGGTCGACGCTCAGCGACCAACAGATCTTCCTCATCGAGCGACACGCGGACCCGATCAAGACCGGTCCTGCCTTGGTCTTCACCTCGCTCCTACCCGACATGGACCACCATTCGGGTCACGGAGGCGGCCGTACACTACCTCTGTACCTGAATGCCGGGGCATCTGCTCCGAACATCACGCCAGGACTGCTCGCCTGCCTCGAAAGCCGGCTTGAGACCCAGGTGACGGCCACCGATCTGGTCGCCTACATCGCCGGAATTACCGCTCACCAGGCGTTCACCCGTCACTTCGCGGCAGACCTCGCGACACCGGGCGTCCGTGTTCCACTAACCTCCAATCCCCGCCTGTGGGACAACGCTGTACGCACCGGCAAAGAGGTGGTTTGGCTCCACACCTACGGCGAGCGCTTCGTCGACCCCGCAGCTGGCCGCCGCAGTGGACCTCCTCGGATGCCTGATGATCGACCTAAGGTTCGGCTTGGCATACCGGACACCGAACACGGCATGCCGGAACGCATCACCTACGACGAAAGCACGAGAACACTCCACATCGGTGCCGGCACCGTTGCCCCGGTCGCGCCCGAGGTGTGGAACTACGAGGTCGGCGGCATGCGGGTGGTCAGACACTGGTTCGGATACCGCAAGAAGAACCCCTCCGGCAACCGCAGGTCAGACCTTGACCACATCGTCCCCACCACTTGGACTTCCTCGAACACGAGCGAACTGCTCGACCTCATCCACGTGCTTGGACTCCTCGGAGCGCTCGAACCTCGCCAGGACCGCCTGCTCCGAGACATCCTCGAAGAGCCGCTCATCACCGTGGACGACCTGTCAACCGCAGGCGTCCTCCCGGTACCGATCACCGCGAAGAAGCCGCCCAGGCCAAGCACGCAACCCGACCTGTTCTCAACAGATTAGGTCTCGGAACCTACTTACCGGTCGGTCGTCAGGTATCCGGTGAACCTTGTCGTCTTTGCGGACCTCGTCACCCCGCGTCATACCTTCGACATGCCGGCCAGCAGTTCGAGCACGTCGAACGCGGACTGCCGGGTCAGCTCCTCATGAAACCGCTGGTTCCGATATCCGCGCAAGCAGCCGTAACAAGAGGTCTCGGCACCGCAGTCGCAGTCGCGGACCCGATCCCGCGCCGCCTCGACGACCCCGTCCAGCGCCTCGGCGATGCGCAGTACCCCACCGGCACCTCCGGGAACGGTGTCGAACAGGACGATGCCGATACCGCCGCCCGGACGCGGGTGAAGGGTGCCGTCGATGTCATCCCTGTTCAGCTCCAGTCGCTCGGCCGCACCTTCGAGCAGGGCGTACAGCAGCGATCGCCAAGCACCAGGGTCGGGTGTCGGAGGCCCGACCAGGGGACCGAAGGTGATATTCATCAGGTCCGTCTCGTAAGGGTGAGCGAGTGAGCGCTGCCTCATCGGCCCCGTGCACTCGGTGCCCCGGAGCAGGTGCTCGTGCGTCGATTTCGGCCTACTGCCGTCGAGCGCACGACCGGCACCGCACCAATCGCAGATCAGGTATCCCGCGCGGTTAGGCCCCTCGGAAAGGGCGATCAATCGACCGCGCGACCCGGCCACTACATCCAAGGCTCCACCGCTGGGCGCCAGCCAGGTGGTCGTGGTAGTCGCCTCGGCCGCCAGCGCGAGGACGTGGGTCGCCCCGTTCCAGCTCCGCTTCGGCGGCGTGGTGGTGGTTCGACGCGGTTCCGGCTCCGCGACGAAGCCGAACTCGGGGACGTAGTACTGCCTCGGCGCGCGGGTCGCGAGCACCGAGCATGAGGGACAGGTCGGATCGATGTCGTCTTCGCCCTCCCAGTAGTGCCGGCAGTGCTCGCACACGAAGTAGTGCTTGCCGATCAGCTCCCGGTCGGGAAGCCTGTAGACGCCTCCCGAGCGCCACAGGTGGCCACCTGCCACGACCTCGCCACCTGGGGCGTATTCATGAATGGCCGCGGACAGGTCGCGTGTGAGTTCCAGCTTGCGGCCGACCGGGGAGCTCGAGTAGGTGGTGCGCAGCTCGACGGTGTCGACGGGAAACCCGTACTTCGGCAGGACGTTCCGGTTGGCGAGGAAACCCAGAAGATCCCGCTTGGTGAGCGTGTTGATCGCCATCTCGTAGCGGGTGACGAGGTAGCCCTTCCGGTCCTCGAAGGCCCGCAGCCTCCGCTCCTCGAAGATCGAAACGTCCTGAACGAGCTGGGCGCGAACCTCCTCCAGCAGCTTCCCCAACTCGTCCACCCACGCGTCGGTGTCCACGCCAATCTCATCCCGGACTCGTTCGGGAAGGACGCGCACCAACGACTGGCGGACCTCCGGTGGAACAGGCGAGAGGAACGCGTGGACGCGAGTGGACGGCGCCCGGTCACCGAGGAAGAAGTCACCAGCGGTCGACCAGGTCTCACCGGCGGTCCGCTTGGCGTGCCGGAAGAACGCGGACAGCGCGATCGAGTGGGCGTGGCGCCGGTCGATCCGCTCGTTGCCGAGGGGCACGTGTGGCGCCCGGGTCTCGCCCGCGATCATCGAGACGGGGTCGGCGTAGCGCGTGAGGTCGTGGGAGCGCCGCTGCGCGTAGGTCACCACCAACGCCGCCGAGTCGGTGCGCCGGCCCGCCCGACCGGCACGCTGCACGTAGTTCGCGGTCGTCGGGGGCATGTTCCGCAGGACCACAGACTGCAGTTCCCCCACGTCCACACCAAGCTCGAAGGTGGTCGAGCACGACAGGACGTTGACCTGTCCGTTGACGAACCGCTGTTGGATGTCAGCGGCTTCCTGGCTGGTCCACTGCGCGGTGTGCTCCATCGCCAGCATGGGCACCGGGTTCATCGACGCGTACATCAGCCGATAGTGGTTGTCGTCCTCGGCTGCGGGCGGAAGGGTGAACTCGTGGAGCCGCCCTGAGCACCCGAGCGTGGGGCAGACGCCCCGAACCGAGAGTGACGTGATCCGCCGGCAGAGGTGGCAGCGGTGCACGGGACGCGTCGTCGATGCCAGCTTGAGCCAGGTGTGGTCGATTCTGCGGACCGTGCCGAGTCCGCGGATGTTCTCCGTGGTCAACCATCCATCCCGCCAGCTGGTGATCAGTTTCCAACACCCGCGCAGGAGTGCGGCGGCGTCCATGTCCGAACCCAGCGCCCGCAGGACGCGGTCCGCGTAGTCGAGCCGACGGTTCACCCCTCGCGTGGGCAGCCAGCTCAGCACCTTCCGCTTGCGTTCGGCGCCGTCCTCGCGAACGTAGATGGGCCCTCGGCGTGGATCGAACGCCTCGTCGTTCGGGTCGACCCCCTCCGGCATGTCCAGCACACCTTGCTGTCGCAGGCTGCGCAGCAGTTCCTCCAGGAACGCCCACCCCTCGTCCTCCGTGAGCCCGAGGGCACGGAGAGGTGGGGGAAGCTGCCAACCGCGGCCGCGACCCATCTCGACCCGGAGCAGTCCCAAGCCCTCCAAGGACTGGCGGTCGTCGACGGACACCAATTCCTGCATGATCCACAACAGGACTTCGCGCTCCCGCTCTTGACGAGACATGCGGCGGGTGAAGACGCCGGCGCGATCGGCGGCTTTCGCCGTGTGGAAGGCCAGGTCGGGGATACTGGCCGACTCCTCGTCACCGGTCGCCGCAGCCAGTCCTTTCAGCAGGAGCGTGCGGTACTGGATGCTCGAGTAGCTCGTTTCCAGGTAGGGCGCGAAGTACGCGGCAGCTTGCCTGCTGTCGCTGAACGTCAGCAGTTTGCGGCCTTCACCGGGCTGATCGGCCAGGTCGTCGTCGGGTGACGGCGGTTGCGCTTGGTAAAGAGCGGTCGCCAGGACGGATACCGCCGCGTCGTTACCGCTCTCGAACAAGCGCACCATGCCGGACTGGCCCCTCGCGCCGCACGAGGCGCACCCGCTGGGTGAGTCCTCGTGCGTGTCGAGCAGCCGGACGGGCCAATGCAGGTCACCGGTGCAGCCCGCCTTCCCGCAGTCGGTGCGCGGGGTGGTGTGGAGCGTGCCGCAAGACACGCAGAGATAACGGTCCTGAGCGGCGAGGGGTCGAGTGTCCTCGAGCGCGTCGTCGTCCTGGTCCACCAGCATCGGCGCGTCACCGAGCAGCAGCCAACCTTTCCTGCCCTCTCCGCCGGCGCGCGGGACGAACCGGTCACCGTTGAGCACTGTGCCGGTGAGGTGGACGGCTCCGCACCGCTTGCAAGCACCGAACTCGAATACCGCACCATCACAGGACGGGCACGTCTCGTGCCGGCCGAGGGACACGTGCGGCCCGGATGCGGTCAGGCAGGTGAACGCGCCTTCGGTGGCTCGGGCGAACAGGTGGTAGCGAGCGGACAGCACCGGGGAGCCACCGCTGTCGTGGACCGCGCTCCCCACCGCGACCATCGCCGCCAAGACCTCGCGCCGGTGTTCCTCCTCCGGCAGGAGTTCGACGGCGAGCGTGTCTAGAGTGTCCGGACGTTGAGCCAGTTTGGTCCGCAGCTCGGCCATGCCGAGTTCGTGAGCGAGCGCCGCGCCGGCGTCATCGGCGGCGAACCCGTGCTCCTTGGCGAGTCGCAGGATCTCTGCCCCGGGATCGGTTTCGAGGGAGAGTTCGAGGTAGGTGGACCCGGAAAGCGGTCCCCAGAACGGTCCCGCCGGCATGTCCACCCGGGCTGCCCGCACCAGGTCTTGGCGGGTCGTGTCGTCCTCCACCCAATCGAAAGGGGCGTCGAACAGCTTGGTCGCGAAAGTCATCACCTTGACCGGGTCGTCCCCGACGGTCGCGCTCGTGGCAATGCACTGCACTTTCGCATCCGGTGCCACCCGGTCACGCAGCCTGCGCAGCAACATGGCGACCTCGGCGGCCTTGGCCCCGTCGTAGACGTGGGCTTCGTCCAGGACGATGTACCGCCAGCTCCGTCCCTCGAACAGCTCCAGGTCAGCCGGTCGGAGCAGCAGGTACTCCAACATCGCGTAGTTGGTCAACAACAGATGCGGGGGCCGCGCCCGCATCTCCTCGCGGCTGAGCAACTCATTCGGCAGGCGCGACTCCCCTGGGTTGAGCGCCTCGAAGGACTCGACACCTCGACGAACGCTGTCCGGCGTGTCCCCCGTGTAGCGACCGAACGTGATGGCGGGGATGTCCGCCAGCAGACTCCTGAGCCGCTTGAGCTGGTCGTTGGCGAGGGCGTTCATCGGGTACAGAAGTAGGGCGCGCACCCCCGGTCCGAGCTCGCCGCGTGCGTGTTCGCCGACCAACGAGTCCAGGACGGGGAGCAGGAAGCTCTCCGTCTTGCCGGATCCCGTGCCCGTGGCCACCACGAGGTTGCGGCCTTGCGCCGCCTTGTGCAGCGCCTGCTCCTGGTGCCGGTAGAGCGGACGGTCGAGAGGCAACGCCCGGCTCCCCAAGTCAGCGAAGGACGGGCTGAGGACGCCTTGGTCGATCAGCTGGCGCAAGGTGGCCCCGGTGGCGTACGGCGGTGTGGCTTCGAGCAACGGCCCCTTGGTGAGCATGGGGCTCCGGGCGATCTCCTGTGCGAGTGCGTTCGCGATCCGCGGCTCCCGGACCGGGAGCAGGGACCCCAGGTACCGCCGGTAGCTCTCGACGATGAGTTCACTGGTCGCCAGGGAATCCAAGGTGCGGCTCACTCCGCCCCTCCTCTTCATACGTGATCAACAGCTCGGCCAGGACCAGGTCGAGTACGGCCAGTTCGGGAGCGATTTCCGCCAAGCGCGCCCACACTTGACGGAATCCCCGCTCGACACTGCGACAAGCTGGAACCCCTCTCGCCGCGAGCCTCGCGACGATGGCGAACGCGGAGGACGCGGCCGGGATGGCCCACCACCCCGTCCTGCCCACCGGTGGCTTGCGGGCCTCGATCTGGGCCCGGAGCACCGGTCGGTCCGCCACCAGGTCCGGCAAGCTCCTCAGCCACGTCGAGGCCGACTGCCCGACCTTCCTGACACCGTCTTCGTCACGCCGGTCGAACAGCCGGCGGGCGGCCACTGCCCTGTTGTCGGCGTCCAGCAAGCCGTGCGGCACCACTTGTGCGGCCCGCCACAGGCCCTCCAACTGCTGGGGCGACATGGCGGTCAACGGAACCACCTCGGGGCCGAACCGCCCCACACCCGCGTGCGGGTCTTTCCCCTCGGCGACGATCACGTCGACGGAGTCACCGCACTGACGGCGGGCGGAGTGGAGGCACTCTTCGTCCGCGGCGGCTCCAACCAGGGCTCCGGCCAGGGGTGACATCGCCCAGAGCCGCCGTGCCGCTTCCGCGTGGTGGCTACCGGGCACGAGAGACGATGCCAGTCCGGCCGAAATGACGGCGGTCACGGTCTCCTCCGGCGTCAGGTGCAGGCCGACCAGCGCCTCGAGCGCATGGATGGTGTTCCACCGCAACGGGCGCGCGCACGCGTCCCGGAACTCCACGACCTCATGGACTTGGCGCAGCCGGGGTGCCAGGTGGATCAGCGTCCACAGCCGGCTGAGGTCCTGGACGTTCCCTGGGAAGTCGCTCCCACCCGCGACGAACCCGGACAACGCCTCCTCTTCCGGATCCTCGGAGGCCAGGTGTCCTTCGCCGGGCACCGTTGTGTACCGCTCGGGCCAGCTGGGCCACTCGACGGGCACCCAGGGGTCGTCAACGCGCAGCTCCACCAAGAGGGCCCCCGCGTGGCGCAACTCCGGTGGCAGAAGCACACTGCCGTCGCCGGCTACCGGCACGACAGTCGGACCGCGCCACGGCGCCGTGGTCGCATAGATGCCCGCGGTGAGTCCTTCTATCAGGACCGGCTCGACCAGCTGGAGGCGGTCGTCCGCTCGCCGGATGCCCTCCGCGAGCCGGCGTGGCCGGACGGTCGCCACTCTGACCGGCGTCCCACCGAGATCGAGCACCAGCTCCGCGCCGTGGTGTTCGGCGACTGTGTCCGCGATGCGGACCAGGCTGTAGCGCGCCGTACCGGCCTCGACCCGACCACTCGGCGGCACCGTCTGGACGACCGCACCGGGCGCGACCACCTGGAGCGGTGGGATGGTGGCAGCCCCAGGGATGCGGACCAGCAGCTCGCCTGGTTGATCGGCGAACACATCGGCGGCGATGCGCAGCGACCCAGCCGACCAGACCAGCGACTGATCGGCTTGCTCGTGCATCACCTCCAGGTGCGGCGGCATGACGACCAGGGGTTCAGTCTCGGTCGAAGTGCGGTACTCGACGACCTCAGCCTTCACGTCGGAGGCGAAGTCGAGGACGCGTGGAGCAGCCGTGGCCCCGACCGGTGCGATCAGTTCCGCCCGCCCGCGTTCGAGACCGCGTCCCTCGAAAAGGCGGACCCCGGGCTGAAAACGGCTCTCCAGCCCTTCCGCGACGAACAACGTGCGGTTCGCCCCGCGACCCAGCGGTCCGCGCACCGTGATGTCGAAGGACCCCAGGACCGGTCGCGGCAGGTCGTCCCACAATTCCGCGAACGACTCCTGTGCTCTCACGGTACGGCTCGTGGACAACACGGGATTGTCATCACCGCTTCGTCGGAGCTCGATGGTCCACTTCGTTTCCGCGTCCTCACGACCCGGCAGCCAGATGACGGGAAGTTCAGAGTGCACAGGGGTGCCGTACGGGGTGGTGATACCGACGACCGGACGACCGACCTCGATTCGCGGCCGTTCATGACCGCGGATGGGACGCCGCGTGGCCGGGATACCCGCCAGCTCCAGGGAGCGGACGCCGGCCAGGCGCATTTGTCTGAGCCTCCAGCCGATCCATCCGAGTGGGAGTTGGCCCTCGATGGTGATCCGAAGTGGACCGTCCGCGACCAGTTCGTGCTCGTCCGGGTGGACGACCCAGACGTCGTCCGGGGGCAGGGGCATGTTGGCGGCAAAGCGCCTGCCGTCGGCCGCGAAGACCAGGAGCGGTGACTTGGCGTCCACGACCGTCAGCTCTGTCCGGTCGGCGTCACCGTCCGTCGCAACCACCACCGTGCGGACCGGCTGCAACAGCGTGAATGCGGAGGGCGGCACCGACTCCGCCAGGCCTGCCCACTGCGCCTGGCTGCGCACCGTCCTGGTGGTGCCGTCGGCGGTCACCGTCCACGCAGCGGAACCGCCGACCATGTCATAGAGCGCAGGCAGGATCACCTCGACGCCGCGTCCGAACGGGTCGAGCCCGATACGCGGCCGTTCGGCGCGACGGCGGCTGGACGCGCTGGAACGGCGCGGCTGGGGCTGCAGGACGCCGGAGGAAACGAGTTCCTGAGCGCGGAGCACCACCCGTGTCGGCAGTGCCACGCCCTCTAGGTCTGGGGTGAAGTCGCCGAGCCGGTCCAGCAGGTCGTAGGTGCGGCTCACGAAGTCGAGTGCGTAGTCGCTTCCGTACTCCAGGAACCGACGGGCCGGTACGTCCAGTTCGTTGAGCCTGTTGGGCACCGCGGTCGCCCAGTCGAGGAATCCTTCGGGGTCGAGATCCGGGTCGAGGGCCCTGCGGCGCGCGACGAGGTGGAAGTAGTCGTCCAGGCAGTAGGTCGGGATGCCCGTGTGCATGAGGATCGGTCCCACGTACTTGGTGCGCATCTCCGCGAAATCGGGCATGCCGAGCCGTCGGACCGCGCTGTGGAACCCCTGCCCCCAGGTGACCCGATCATGCTGGTCGCCGTCGTACGCCAGGCTTCTCCACAACTCCGGCCACAGTTCACCCTGTCGGTATTCGCGGGCGGCGATCCCCGTGAGGGCAACGGCGACGCAAGCGGGCCAGCGCGTGAAGAGGACTTCCGTGTGTCCTCGAGCGACCCACTTGTCGTACATCCGACCGAGGGCCTTCGCCGCCTGTCGGGAGTGCTCGTCCTTGACCTCCAACTCCGCCACGAGCGAGCACCCCCGAAGGCGGTCAGACCACTGCCTTTCCCGAATGTCGAGCAGCTCGTCGGACGTGACTTTCCGGGGTGTACCGACAGCCGCGCCTCGCCCTACGACCATCGGCAGCCTCCTCGCACGGTCAGGACTGTTGACCGACTCATCGCCAGGGCGGACCTATCGTTACACCGCGCATCCGAAAGACAACGATGCCTCACAACAACAGCAGCAGACAGTCCGTCTGCTCGCAAACCTGGCCAAGCGGTCCGCGAGTGACGACCGGGCCGGCACAGAATCGCGAATATGTCTTTCTTACGACGGAACGAGCCTTATTCACGTCGCGCGCACAACCTGACGGCGGCCCAGCTCACCACCGGCGAAACGAAGGCCGCAGCGACCCACCTAAGGGAGGCAGCCGCCCTGCTCGCAACCTCCGACGATCCGGCGGCGCTGCCCCAGCCGGACTTAGAACACTCTAAAGAGCCTGCCACACCCCGCAAAATGCAATATCCTTAACAGCTCCACAACTGCGCCCAAGATCGATCCGATCCTCACACTGGATCAAAAGAGCGTGAACGAGTTTCACATTCTAGATGCCAATGAACTGCATCCAACATCCGCTAATGCATGCCAACTGCGGCGAAGTGCAGCCAACCAAGCTGAGCCTCAGTCCGCCAGCATGGTCCGGCGGTTTCCCTGACCAGCGCAAACAGAGAACCCGCACGTCAGCCGATGTCGTTCACTGCCGTTCAAAGCCCTCGCACGTCGTTCAACTCCATCGCCTGCTCCAGATCTGCTCCACCAACCGCAGCATGAATGACGGCAGCGCCGACGCCAGCCGCCCGGCCAATCGCGCGCCCCAGTCGTGCGACGCCTCCGACGTCGCCTCGCCGGGAACGCCCGAGCTCGCGGGGTCACTCCGGTCATCGACAGCGGGAACTCCTCGTTCCACGCATCGATTCGCCGCGGCCAGGTCTGGCGGCACAACGGGTTCGACCACGAGCCGCTCAGCAGATCAATTGTCGGCAATCGCCTCTTCCGCAATGCGAACCCAGAACGGGAAGTATCCCACTCCGGTGCCACACGGATCGAGACCAGTCGAATCATTCACCATCCTTGATAATTTGACCAAGTCAAGCTCCATGTCCACCTTCGGCTTCTACCGCTGACGCCTGCGTCCGAGCCAGAACCTTCTCCACCGCAGCCAATGAGGACCTGTGAAAGCACTCGATCGCTCCGGCAACTCTGCCGGAGCGATCGAGTGCTGGAGGCAGCGGATGTCAGCCGATGTTGGCCAACGCTCGGTGGAGGTCCGTCTGCCCCGCATCCGGGCGAACAGGGCTGCCGTAGGGACCCGCAGGGTCGCCGCCCAGCCGGTTGAGGCACTCGGTGAAGATCAGCGCCTTGCCGTTGACCCAGCGAGGAAGGGTCGGGCGCCAGCTCTCGAGTTCGTACGTGGGACCGGTCACCCAGTTTCCTCCCTCACGCGGCATCGGGATCCACGAGTTGAGCTGGTGGCACTCCAGCTGATCCCAGATCGTGTCGGCCAACTTCCCGTGGAGCCCCGGCACGCAGCGCTGGACCGCGTGCCACTGGTCGACCACAGCGTCACGCGGGTTCAACGCGAAGGCGGCGTGTCGCCGAGCCTCGCCCGTCGGCTTGAGCACGATCTGGAAGTGCCCCTTGTCCCACTCGGCGACCTTGATGCTCTCCACGAACTTGCTCGGACCGCAGTACGGGGCGGCACTCGCGGGCGGAGCAAGGATGACCAGACCGAAGGTCGCAGAGGCCAGGCTCGCAGTCCAGGAAATAAGCTTGCGCAAATCGACGCGGAACCTCTTCTTTCGAACCATGGCGACACAAACCCTTTCAGTCGGTGACAGGTTGACGATCTTACCCTGAAGCGCGCACAGCAACCCCTTCTAAAATCGATTGGCGTACTACAGCAGGACAACGTCGATAATTCCATCTTGGCGGCAGATTTCTACCCGCGAACTCGAAGTTCGTACAACTTCGCACACGCCACACAGCCCTTGCCTGCACCTCATGTCATTCGGTGGCGCACGGCGACTGGTACGGCTTCCCCGGGACGTGCTTCGCCCATTCGTCCTCGGTGATCGGGTCGCCGGTGGTGGCGCAGACGAGTTCGGCGGCACGTTCCGGGTCGGTGTGCCACAGCCACGCGGTGTTCGAGGCCGAGCCCGCCGCCAAGACGTCGGTGCGTGGGTGGAAGTCGAGGGTGTAGACCGCGTCCGTCGGCAGGGTGAGAGTCGCCTGGTGCACGGGTCGGTGGCGATCGCGCATGTCCCACAGCCACACCGTCCCGTTCGTGACCGCAGCGGCAAGGGTCGTGCCGTCGGCGTTGAAGGACAGGGCGTGCACATAGTTGGTCGGCCCCGTCAGCGGCGCGCCGAGCACCTCGGGTCGGGCGGGGTCGTCGAGGTCGTACAGCCGGACGGTGCTATCGGCGCTGCTAACCGCCAGCGTCCGCCCGTCGGGACTGAACTCCGCCGAATATGTGTAGTGGTTGGTCGGGGTGAAAGGCTCTCCCAGCAGGGCGGGGCGAGCGGGGTCGGTGACGTCCCACAGCCGCACCGTCTTGTCGAAGCTCGCCGTGGCCAAGAATCGCCCGTTCGGGCTGAAGCTCAACCATGACACGGTGTTCTGGAAACCGGTGAGCGTGGCCAGTCGCACGGGCCGCATGGGGTCGCGGACGTCCCACAGGTGAGCCGCTCCGTCCTGGCCGCCGGTGGCCAGGACGTCGCCGTCCGGGCTGAACCTCAGCGCCTCGACCTGCTGCTCGTGAGCGGGAAGCAGCGGACCGAGCGGAACGGGGTCCGAGGGGTCGGTGACGTCCAGAAGCCGCACCGTACCCGACTTGCCCTGACCCGCGGCCAGCACATGGCCGTCCGGCGCGAAGGCCAGGGTTCCGTTGAACGCGTCTTGGTTGCCCAAAGGTGCGCTCAGCGGTGTGGTGCGCATCGGATCCGCAGTGTCCCACAGCCGGGTTTCCGCGCTCCCGACCGCCAGTGCGTTCCCGTCGGGGCTGAAGGCCACCGCACTCACCAGGTAAGTCATGCCGCCGAGTACCGGCGCCCCGAGCGGCCACAACCTCGCGACGCCGTCGTTGGCCCCGGTCGCGATTGACTTGCCGTCGGGGCTGAACTTGACCGCGGTGGCGGGCGCCGGGTGCGGCATGGTGGCGGTGACCCGCATGGTGGCCGCGTCGAACACCCGCACACCCAAGTCCGCGTCGGAGCTCGCCACGGCCAGGGCGGTGCTGTCCGGGCTGAAGGTGACTGCGTTGATCCAACTCGTCGCACCGGTGATCGGTGGGGTCGACGCTACGGGCGCCCGGGGGTCTTCCACGTTCCACACGTAGGCGGCGAAGTCCGCGCTCCCCGCCGCCAACAGGTGACCGTCGGGGCTGAAGGCCAGTTGGCCGATCGCCTTGGTCGGTCCGGCGGGGCGGGAGACGACCGAGGGGTTCGCCGGGTCGGTGATGTCCCGGATCTCCACCGCGCCACCCTGCGTACCGATGGCCAGGAACCGCCCACTGGCGTGGAAGGACACCGACTTGGCCGCGCTGCCCTCGATCCGGATGGGCGCGCCGGTGGCCCTCACCGATCCATCTTCCTTCACCTGCCACAGCTGCACCGACCCCTGGGAACCGGTCGAGTCCGCCGCAGCGGCGGTGGCGAGCGACCGCCCGTCCTGGCTGAACACCACCGAATACACCTTCCCACCGAGTCCGGTGAGCGGGAGCAGCGGAACCGGCTCGGCAAGCACCCTGGTATCCCACAGCCGGACCGTGCCGTCGGCACACGCCGCCGCGAGCAGGCTTCCATCCGGGGCGAACGACGTCGCGTAGATCTTGGCGTCACCGGCGAGTTGTCCGCCGAGTCGGGGCCGGGCCGGCTCGGCGGTGTCCCACAGGCGCACCGTCGTCTCCGCCGCGGCGGCCACCACCTCGCCCGAGGGGTGGAACGAAACCCCGGACATGATGCCCGTGTCGTCGCCGGCGAGCATCCGTACCGCGGGCCGCATGGCGGACGCGTCCAGCAGCGCCGACCTCGCCTCCGCGGTCGGCGCGGTGCGGTAGGCCGTCAAGGCAAGTTGGCGACTGAGCGTGACGTCCTTGGTGCGCAGTTCGCCGGCGCGGATCGCCAGCATCCGCGACAGCGCGTCGTCGCGTTCCCGGATTGCCGTGGCGCGTTCGGTCAGGGCGCTTTCGCGCTGCTGCCACGCCACCACGCCGGATGCCACGGTAAGCACCAAGAGCGAAACCAGCGCGACGATGGTCCGGTACAGCCTGCGCGTGCGGCGCCGGGCGTGCCGGTTGCTCGCGTCGATGAACTTCACGGCGACCTCGGGCAGCTCGCCGGAATGCTCGGAGGCCCAGGTCCGCGCGGCCACCAGCCTGGCGCCCCGGTACAGCAGGCCGCGCTCCCGGCCGTCCCGGTCCCAGTCGCGCGCGGCGGTCTTGAGCCTCTGGGCGAGCAGCAGACCGGTGCGATCGGATTCCAGCCATTCACGCAGCGTCGGCCAACTGGCGATGAGCGCGTCGTGGGTAATCTCCACCGCGTCCGCGTCGACCGTGATCAGCCGCTCGGCGATGAATCGGTCCAACAGCTCTTCGACGTCGTCGTCCCGCGTTTCTCCACTGCCCCCGGTCAGCTCCTCTGCCAGCTCCACACGTGGTACCCGGCGGCGAGTCTCGGCGCTGTCCGGGTGGATTTGCACCAGGCTCAGGAACAGGCGCCGAGCAAGTTCCCGCTGATCCGGCGCAAGCCCCGTGTAGACCTTCTCCGCGCTGTGCTTGATCGCGCCGTCGAGGCCTCCGATGGCGCGGTAGTTCTCGGCGGTCAGTTCGTTGCCACGGCCCTGCAACCAGGTCATGTGCAGAGCGTGGGACAGCAGGGGGAGCACACCGGCACTGTGCGCCGCGCGGCCGCTGCGGGAGGAGATGTCGTGCAGGAGCGCGGCCATGAACTCCGGGCCCACGTTCACGCCCGCCTTCGTCGCAGGCTGAGTGATCACTTCCTCCAGTTGCCGTTCGTCCATCGGCCCCAGGGTGATTGGGCGCTGGACGGCGGTGGCGAGCGGCGGGTGCGCCAGAGCAGCGGCGTAGAAGTCGGCCCGCAGCCCCACCACGACCAGCGCTGCATCCGGGCCGGTGGCTGCCGCGCAGAGAGCCGCGACGAACGGATCTGCGGTCCCGCTCCCGTTATCAGCCGACCGGCTCTGATCATCGTGCCCAGCGAGGACTTGCTCGAACTGGTCGACCACCAGCACCATTCGCCGCGTCCGGGGTGGTACCGCTCCTTGCGCCTGGGTCAACCTCCGCACGTAGTCGCCCGCCACAGCCGGGTCTGCCCGCAACCGCGCCTCGACGCCCGCCCGATCTTCTCCCAGTGCATCGGCGAAGACCTCGACCAAGTGGTCGAGCGGACGGGGCGCGGCGGGCAGCAGGATGGTGGTCCAGTGTTCGCTGCCAGGCAGCCGGCCCCGCGACAGCGCGGCCATCACCCCGGCACGCAGCAGGGAGGACTTGCCCGCCCCCGAAGCACCGACGATCATCAGCACGCCGCCCGACGCCCGGTCCAGCTCCGCCAACCGGTCCAGCACAGCGGTCACTTGTTCATCCCGGCCGAAGAACCACTCGCTGTCCTCGACCCCGAAGCTCTGCAGCCCCCGGTACGGCTCGACGCCGAACGGGGTGGCGCGGCCCACTCGGCGACGCCGCGCCGACCGAAGCCGCCGCACCGCTTGGAGCCAGCGTTGAACGACGTCGTCACCGGTGACGTCGAGTTCGTACAGGAGCCGGACGAAGACCTGCTCACTGCCCTGTTGCGGCAGGCCGCCTTTGAACCAGTGCTCGATGGTGTTGTGGCTGACGCGGTGCATGCCGGCCGCCTTGGCAACCTGGTCCGCTAACTTCCGCAGCGGCAGGCCGCTGATCTCGCGCAGCAGGACCATCGCGTCGGTGAATTCATTTCGGGAAACAAAACGATCCGGATCGGGTTTTTCTGAGTTGACCTGCAGGACATCGGTCACCGCAACTCCTCATGACTGCCAACCAGCGGATTGCAGTCACGCTACGGCATTGGCCAACCGGCGGGTGTACGAGCCTGCCCGAAACCGAGGCAATTCCTGTTCACAATGGAATATCTGCAGAGTTCCGCGGTTCAGCCTCCGTGGTCGCGGCGCGAGTGCCGCGACCACGGAGCCCGCGTCAGGCGCAGGTACCGACGCCAGGGATCCGGTACGGGTATCCGGTATCCAGGTTAGCGTCCGCCACGTAGCCCTCGGGACGGTTGGGCCCACCCTCCCAGACCACGTAGTTCCACAGGTCAGAGGTGCCGTAGTAGCCGGTGATGGACTGCCCTTGGCGCTGGCATACAACGCGGACCTGAGTCCAGGCCGGCACAGTGATCACGGGCTTGCAGCCGAGGTTCGGTGGCAGGTTGACGGGGTGGTAGCAATCCCTGATCGTCGCTCCGTCCCCGCCTGCGGTGGCCGCGTGCCAAGCCGCGCTCGCGGGCAGGGCGGTGAAGGCGATTACCGATGCCGCCACCGCTCCGACCGCAATAGTGCGGCCGAGCAATTTCCGCAAAAGTCGCATTTCAACTCCTCACTTATTGGATTCAGAACTGATGGGAGTTCGACGCTCCCCGGCGTCGTCCGTTTGATGCGTCGCTCGCTCATTCCACAGCTCGGGTTCCGGCGATTTCAACGATTTCACCGGCTTTCGGACACCTTCGAACTGCCTCGGACGACATCGCGTGACAAGTGCCGCGACGGTTCGGGGAAGGTCGAACCAACGCACGACAGCCCCGTCCAGCGAAGGACACGCCCCACAAGGGACTGCCCAGCCCGGACAGGGCTGTCGTACTCCCGGATGAGCCAGTCGCCTTCCAACGCGACCAGCGATGTCAGTACAGTTTTCGCACTGCCTCCCGGCCGTACCACTCGGGTCGCACGGTTTCGGGCGCGGCCACGTCAGGGGATGGGGGCTGGGACTGCAGGTTCCCCGTCCTGGTCAGCTCGCCCAAGGCGTTGATCTGCACCGTCTCGCCCGCGCGCACTGCTCGTTCGACCGCGTCGGCCAGGCCGTCCCGACCGGGTCCTCCCTCTGCGGCGAGGTCCCGACCGACCTGGTTGTTATGCAGATCCATGGCGTGCCTCACCGGGCCGCCCGCGGCGTTCTGCTCGTGGGCGGTGGTGAACTGCTCAGCGAACCGTTCACCGAACTCCCGCACGAGCAGCGCGTTCCAGTAGGTGTGCCGGAACGCGTCACCCCGGCCGTCAACCGTTTCCTCAGGGAAGCGGTCGACCGCCTCCTGCCTCGCCAGCTGGGAGACCTCGTTGAACCTCAGCAGGTCCGCACCAAGAGGTAACGTGATTCCGGCGATGGTCCCCGCCAAGCCACCGAGCCAGGCGCCTGGGACGTCACGCCCCAAGCTCAGCAGGGCGTCGGTCTCGCCCCGGTTGAGTCGCACGCCTTCATCGCTGCTCGCGAACTCCGCCAGCAGCGAGCCCAAGAGCGTCTGCGGACGGTGGTCGGCCTCGACGTGGAAGTCGTCCAGCAGGCGGGCGTGAAGCACGCTGCCCCACACGTGCCCCGCCGCCGCCGCGTCACCGAGCGAATCCACCTCTTGCGGCACTCGCACGTCGCCTCGCAGCACCTCGTCGAACAGGAAGGAGAGATCCTCGTCGATCCGCTCGGCGCGCTCCAGCACTGCCCGCACCCGCATCCGCACCTGCCACACCGGGGAATCCAGGAACGTGGTGAACAGCAGCGGTTGCCCTCCGTCCTGGGGTCGCACCTCCCCATCGTCGCCGATGGCGTGCTGGGCTCGGCAAGCGAGATCCTCCACCTCTACGACTTCCCGACGAAGCCCTTCAACGCGATCCGCGACGTCGATCAACCCCCTCCTCACGCCGGCAACCGACGCGACGAAGTACTCCATGCGGGTCTCAAGGTCTCCATGAACCTCCGCAGCCTTGTCCGCAGCCTCCGACATCCAGTTGGACAGGGGTTCCGCAGCCGTGATGTCCTCGTTGAGCGCCACCAGGGCCGCTAGCTGGCTATTGAGGACGCGGATGACCTCCTCGAGCGGCTCAGCGGTCCACTCTCGGACCTGCCCGTACGAAAGACCTCTGTTCACTCGTCCGTTCCCCATTCGAGCCGAAGGAAGCTGCGCTGCACCTCTTCTTCCTGCTGTTCATAACAGTCGGCACTGTCGACGAGCTTTTCCGAGTAATCGGAAACAGCCGCACCCCAACTCTTCACGAAGTTCCGCCAAAATTCGGCGAGGTCATCGGCGCAGTCCGCCGACTTAGAACCGGGCAGAGCGCGAGCTATACCCTCGCACAAGACATCGGCCGCATCCAGGACCTCCGCCGCCTCACCGGCGCTGCGCGCGGCGGCGGCGGCTTCCTTCAGCGCCCCGGTGAGCACCTCGTACTTACCCAACACCGTGTTTCCCCTGATCGAAGTGACTGATCCCGGCATGACAGCACCGCTACGCGGTGCAGCGGTAGCACTGGACGCACTCTCGGACAGATTCGAACACGGCCTGCCCGGCGTGAGGCGCAGGTCCCGGGCGATAGGACGAATGCCTGATGTAGTACGAACACCACCAGGATGCTTGAAACCTGACCCTTCACCGAGTTCACTGAGACCAACACTGGATAAGGTTGACCAACCATAAATCAGCACGGACGGACGGGCAAATGAAGATAATATGCTCACCCAGCTTCATAGCACGACTCACAATTATCAGCTTCCTCACAGGCACTCTTACCGCTTCGTTCATCTTCTTGCGATGAACACATCGTCGTGACAATGTTGCCCATCGTTGCCCGCCTCCGAACTGGCGAGATCAGGCGTGGATCATCCGTTTTGAGGACTCGCCACCTGCACTCCCAGCCGCAACGACCTCGAACAGTGAAGACTGCTGGAGGTCAAGCGTGTTCCACATGACGGCGATTTCGACTATCGCCGGATATGAAACCTCGACTGAGTTCACCTGGAACGGTCCGAAGATCCACCCCTGGCCGGACGCGAGCTTCCCAGCCATTCAGCCAGTAATGAACAAGTTTCAAATTCTAGACATCAACGAACTGCACTAAACGCCCGGCAATCCATGACAACTTCAGCGAAGTGCGGCTAACAGGTTGAGCCTCAACCCGCCAGCATGGTCCGGCCGTTCCCTGACCAGCGCAAACAGAAAAGCCGCACGTCAGCCGGTGCCGTTCACCGCCGTTCGAAGCCGTCACACGTCGTTCAACTCCACCGCCTGCTCCAGATTTGCTCCACACACCACAGCATGAATGGCGGCAGGAGCTGAACTCAACCGTCGAACACGCGTTCTCCGCATCCGGCATGAGACTCGGTCCGCACCCCCGGCGCAGCAGCCAACCACTCGCCCGCTGGCACAGCGCCGAAATCGTCCGCTATCCGCTCAGCCGAGCAATTCACCGAGCCCGGATCGCCGCCCTCACGCACCACCAGCGGGTCAGTGGGGAGCGAGCTACACGAAATCACACGCGGTCACAGGCGTGGCAGGTAGGCGGCGACCTCGGCAATGGCATCGAGGGTGTCGTGGTCGAACTGCCCGCCAGCTGCATTTTCTGCCTCGGCGACGGTAACCGCCGCACCGTCGCGGTCGCTGCCGTAGCGCAGCCCGGTGAACTCGACGTGCCCCAACTCCAACAACGCACCGCCGAGCGGAGTGATGTCGCCGCTGCCGTGGATCTCCATGAGGCTGTCGAACTCGCGTGCATTGCGGGCGTTCATCAAGCCGACCCAGGCCACCGACACCACCGCGGTGTTGCCCGCCTCGTCGGCTACCGCGAACAGCACCCGCTCCAGGTGGGTGCAGCGGTGGGCGGTGAAGAACTGCTGCACTTGTCCGAAGGAGACGGCGACGCACTCGGCCTGCTGCTTGGCGGTGCGCTTGACCTGCCTCAGCCCCATCCGCTGCCACGCGCCCTCAGACCCTTCGCGCCGAGCAGCCTTTTGCCCCTCGCTCTTGCGGGCCCGCAACTGCCCCGACGAACCTCCCAGCCGCACCGACCCGACCCCGACCTCAGCCGCCGCTGGCGCCGCCGCCCCGACACCGCCCAGACCGGCAGCTCCCCCGCCGCCGGCGAACGCCGCCATCGCAGTCACGCCGGCAACCACCACCCCGATACCGCTCTTCTTCTTCGTGATCGGTCTGACGCGGCCTTGGCCATCGGTGAAGAAGTCCGGCATGGTCCACCCCTGGATGGATTCAACTGATCGACCCGGTGACCGATCACACACTCAGGGTAGCGACGGGGTCCGACACGGTGAGTGGCGGATCGTCGTCGTTGCGGTCGCACGACTGCTGCGTCTGTTACCAGACCAGGAGGTCCAAGATCGCTTCCGCTTGTTGCCGGACGATTCGAGAGGCACCGTCTCCGCCGATCATCTCGATCACTACGACATGTCCCTTTCGACGTGACGCGACCGGTGAGCAGTCTGTGCTGACGCGCAGTGCTCAGCATCCAATCCAGGTCAGCCGTCGCCGTCCTGTCGGGTGTGCTGCTCGTCGGAGGTCTCCTCCTCGAGGATCTCCGTGATGTGGAGGGTGTCGTCGACCTGGCCGAGATCGGAATCCTTCGTGGTCACGGTGACATCGACCGTGTTCAGGTTGTGCTTCTCACGCAAGAACCGCTCGCGGTAAAGATGCTCGGCATCGCCGGCCAGATTGGACAGCAGCCGGGCGTTGAGCCCTGCGCCGATCGCGATGCCGACGACCGGCACAGCCTGTCCGAGCTTCTGCTTAGTCAGCCGCAGCGCGAATCGCTCGTAGAACGCTTTGACGATCCTCGTGACGCCGTTCTTGTTCAGCTGCGACCACGTCGCCCTCCGGGCAAGGTCGTTCACGATCTTGTTCAACTGGACGTAGGCGATGCTCTTGCCGGTCTGCTGGGCCATCCCGAAGTTGAGGACACCGAGTGCGAAGACCCTCTCCTGCGGCAACTCGGTGTCATAGCCGTAGTACGCGGCGGTGTGCGCGATCGCCCTCGTCATCGTACCCAGCACGAGCACAGCGTCGGCCGCCATCGCCGCGGCGACCGTGCCCGCACCGGGCGCCGCACCGGCGCCCGCGCCGAATATGCCGCCGGCTGTCGCGAGCAATTCGCCGCCGGAGACCGCCAGGCCGGCACCCGCGCCTTCGATCGCGCTGAAGGTCGTGTAGCTCAGACCCAGCCGAGGCTTGACCTTGTCGATGTCGCTCAGGTCGAGGTCGTGGATGTCGCTCAGCTCGCCGACAGTGTGCTCGCGCTTGGCATAGGCCGCGACGACCGCCTTGCGCCGAAGCGTCGCTTCGCTGGCCTTGTTCACCAAGTTCAGCAATCCGTCGACCGAGTTGTGGACGATCGCAGCCATCTGCTCCGAGCCAGGCACTTGCCCTAATCGCTTCTTGGCGATCTCGCGGCCCTTGACCAGGCGATTACGAACGCGCTGCGGTAACACGTGGCGCTCGTCGGCTGCCAGCCGCTCGTCGCGCCAGCGCTGGATGTCCTCCCACGCCGCACGCTCATACGGGCTCATCTGATCGATGCCCACGGCCACCCCTTCGACGGCGAAGACCGCTCCGCCTGCCGCTGACGAACTCATCGGCGCATGGTAGGCGGTTCCGTTGCCGACAGCGCCCAGTGCAGCAGTAGACGCTGCTTCGAGTCTGGTTTGACCACGGCTTGGAACTCGTCGTCCCATGCGTCGACGGCTGCCACGAGGTGAACGGACACGCCGAAGTCCCTCCCGAGCTGTTCGGTGGAGCAGTTGCCGGGATCGGATCGCTGTCCCCGCGCACCCACGACGGGCCAACGCCCCGCGCGGGCGTCAGCTGTATCTGGACCACTCCCTTCAGGGCTTACCTTCGATGGTTACGTTCGCCTCGCCCATTACTTTCATAACCGATCTATCCACTCGGCCACCAACTCGGCGGTTGATCTCTCCAAAAGCACACCCAGTGGTACGCGATCCGGTAACCTTCACGTCTTCGGCAACGACATGCCCACCGCACGTGACATGTCGCCGGAGTAAGAGGAAGAGCCGCTCGTGGCCCTCGACAGCCCAAAGCTGCGCGAACTGCTAAAGAACGTCGCTGCAGCCAAGATCCAATTGCCGGACTTCCAGCGCGAATGGAAGTGGGACGACGAGCGCATCAGGGCGCTCATCGCGACGGTGACCCTGGACTACCCGCTCGGCGTCGTCATGACCCTGGAGACAGGCGGTGCCGCCCAGTTCCGCGCCCGCACGCTCGCCGGTGTCAAGGCCGAAGCCGGCGTCGTCCCCGACCTCCTGCTGCTGGACGGTCAGCAACGGCTGACCTCCCTGGTCCAGGCCCTGTATCTGGACCAACCCGTGGCAACCGTGGACGCACGTGACCGCAAGGTCGAGCGTTGGTACTACCTCAACATCGACAAGGCCATCGACCCGGAGGCCGACCGGGACGATGCAGTCGTTTCGGTGCCGGCCGATCGGGTGCTGCGGGAGGACTTCGCGCGCCGGGTGCGCCTCGACCTGAGCACGAGGGAGGGCGAGTGCCAGGAGGGCTACTTCCCGCTCCGCCTGGTCTTCGACGATGACGCGGTCAGCGCGTGGCAGAAGTCCTTCGTGAAGTTGGCGGATGAGAACTGGGACCGGTGGACGGCGTTCAACGCTCGAGTCCTCAACAACATTCGCGAGTGCCTGATCCCGATGATTCGACTCGACTCCACCACGCCTAACGAAGCGGTCTGCTCCGTGTTCGAGCGGGTCAACACCGGTGGTGTCGCGCTCAACGTCTTCGAACTGCTCACCGCCACGTACGCGGGTGATCGTAAGCACGCCGAGGAGTACGGCACGGAGTACGGCCTTCCGGACGTCTGGCGCGGCACCAAGGAGAAGCTCGTCAGCCAGTACCCGGTGCTCGGTCAGGTGGAGAGCGGTCGTGACGAAGGGCTGACCAACGTCGACTTTCTTCAAGCGGTGAGTCTCGTGCTTTCCTTCGAACGCAAGCAGGCAGGGAAGGCGAACTCGGTGGCCTGCAAGCGGCGCGACCTGCTCGCGCTTCCGCTCGCGGACTTCAGGCGGCTTGAGCCCGTCCTGGCGGAGGCTTTCGCCTGGGTTGGGGAGTTCCTCGGCACCCAGGCGATCTTCGCGATCAGGGACCTGCCCTACCGCACACAACTCGTGCCACTGGCCGCGGTCAGGGCGCTGCTAGGGGACCGGGCCGACGAACCCGACGCGGCGGAGCGGCTTACCCGGTGGTTCTGGTGCGGGGTGCTCGGCGAGATGTACGGCGGGTCGGTCGAGAGCCGCTTCACAAGGGATGTCGAGCAACTGGTGGCGTGGATGAATGGTGATCCGACCGAACCGGACACCGTCGTGGAAGCGGCGTTCCTCGCCGAACGGCTCAACACCCTCACCACCCGCAACAGCGCCGCCTACAAGGGCCTCCAAGCGCTGATCATCAACCAGGGCGCGGTGGACTGGCTCCACCCCGAGGAATTGCAGATGACCGGACCGTTCGTCATCGGGCAGGGCGTGGCGATCCGCCACGTGTTCCCTGCGAGCTGGGTCACGAGAAACGGGCATCCCAAGGCACGTGCCGACTCGATCGTGAACAAGACGCCCATGTCGCACCTCGCGAGCCGTCGGATGACGGGAGCGCCGTCGACCTACGTCAGCGTGCTGGCCCGGGAGACCGGGACACCCGACGAGTGGTTCGACGACATCCTCGGCACCCACCTGGTCGACCCCGTCGCGCTCAGGAGCGATGACTTCAGCACCTTCTACACCGACCGTTACGAGCGCCTCCTGTCCCTGGTGGAGCGCACGATGGGCAAGCGGGTCGTGCGTCGGGCGGGTGAGACGGCGTGACCGACGGTTTCCAGGCGGTCGAGCCCGCAGCGTTGGTGAAGATGGTGGGGAAGACGATCCCGACGGCAGAGTTCCTGACCATGTTCGGCGTACGCGTGCGCAACCACGACAACGTGGCGCGGATCAGCGCGTGCCTTGCAGAGGCGGAGGTGGGCACCATCCCGTCCTTCACCACCTGCGCCGGCACCGCCGAGCTCCACCTCGTCAAAACCAAACCGACTGCCGTGTCCACCGAGCAGGACGAGGACGAGCTGTCCCCGACGGCGATGCCGCACCGCGCGCTCCAGGTCGGCGATCTGCCCAGCGCGCGCAACGGAGTGGAGTCGGTGTCGCCGGACACCGATCTCGCCGCCGCGACCATGTTGATGAGAGTCAAGAACTACTCGCAGTTGCCAGTCATCAACGGCACGGCCGACCTGCGCGGGGTACTCACCTGGAGCAGCATCGCCGTCAACCTGGAGACAGGGAAGCAACCGACCCTGAGCAGCGCGATGGTGAAGAACCCGGTGTCGGCTGAAGTACACCACCAGCTGCTCGCCCACCTGCCCACCATCACGGAGCACGGGTACCTGCTCGTGCGGGCCAACGACGGGAAGTTCTGCGGCATCATCACCTCCGGGGACGTCAGTGGCCACTTCGAGACCATGGCCCGACCGTTCTTCCTCGTCGGCGACATCGAAGCGCGGCTGCGCAAGTGCTTGGCCGTCCTGGACCAGGAGGCCGTCAAAGCCGTCCAGAAGAGGAAGACCGGGAAGATTGCCGACCTGACCTTCGGCGAGTACAAGTACCTCATCAACAATGAGGTCAACTGGAAGCGGATCGGCTGGACAGGGGTGCCCCGCGACCAGTTCGTGCACAGGTTGGACAAGGTGCGCGTGATCCGTAACGAGATCGCCCACTTCCGGCCCCAACCCCTCACCAGCGGTAACCTAGCCACCTTGGAGGAGTTCGCCGGACTGCTCAGGCAATATGTTCCCTGATGTATTGCTCATGAGTCGTCCCGGCCGCACAGGCCGCTGCTCCTTGGCGTCGTGGTGGGAGCAGCGGTCTCGTGGTCAGGTGGTCCTGCCGGAAGCACCGTCGTCCGATTCCGCGTTGGAGAAGTAAAACTTTCCTGCGGATAACTTCTCGACCATCACAGTGGCCTGAACGTGTCCAATAACGATGTTCAGCCCAATTCGCCCATTCCCTAATTTTCGGCACACCGAGCCGCGCCGATGGGTGAATTACCCGCCTACATCCCACCTTTATTCGGACACCGCAGGGCCAAGTGGTGATCATCAACGACACCTTGCTACACGTCGCCGCATTTGACAGGAGCTGCGACCATGGCCGCCATACCCTACGACGGCGACTATCGCGCCGCCTCAACGATCCCCTTATAATCAACTGCCCGATGTCGGCCTGGAGTTTATCACCGCGACTAGCGAGAAGATTGAATAGCACTCGCGAAACTCGAAAGATTCAAATTTTCATTGGTCTTTGATGTATCTGGTGGACAGGTCGACGTAAGTCGCGCACGTCGTTGCATCACCGTTCCGGTCGGTAGAGTGCGCTTGGGGCAGGGGTAACGCCAGGACGCAGGGGGGCGATCAGCAGATCATGAGCACTATGCCCGCAGAGATCGGCCGCTACACGGTCGAGCGGGAACTCGGCTCAGGCGGCATGGGCGAGGTGTATCTGGCATTCTCGCCAGCCGGGGACCCGGTGGCGGTGAAGCTGATCAGGGAGGACAGGCTCGACCCGGTCGCACGCAAGCGCTTCGAGCGGGAAGCCGAGATCGCCCGCACGATCGTCGGCACGAACCGAGTGGCCCGCTTCCTGGAGGCCGACCCGTTCGCCGACCGCCCGTGGCTGGCCATGGAGTACATCCCCGGACGGACACTGCAAGCCTATGTCGAGGCGTACTCACCGTTGTCGCCTGCTCTGACATCGAGCTTGGGTGCGTTGCTCGCCGAGGGACTGGCTGCCGTGCACGACGCCAACCTGCTGCACCGCGATCTGAAACCGCAGAACGTGATCATGGGCGCACATGGTCCGATGTTGATCGACTTCGGCCTCGGAGCATTCCTGGACGCCGGTCACGACTCCCTGTCCCGCGGCGGCATCGTCATCGGCACGGTCCGGTGCATGTCATCTGAGCAGGCGGACGGGGACACCTCGCAGCTCACGACTGCCTCGGACGTGTACGGGCTGGGCGCGGTGCTGTTGTTCGCCGCCACCGGCCACTACCCGTATGAGGGTGCGAGTTGGGGAGTGATCCACGCGCAGGTGGTCAATCCGGATCGGCAACCCGACTTGGACGGTCTGCCGCCCGTGTTGTATCCCCTGGTGTCGACGATGCTGGCACACGATCCGGCGGCACGGCCGACGCTCGACGAGGTCACTGACCACTGCACTCGGGTGATGGCGGAAGCGTCCCTATCGCCGGCGATGGCTCGCCATGCGCTGATCGACCTGACAACCCGTGATGGGATGGCCGCCGCCCACGTGGCACCGTCGGCATCGGTAGCACGGCGCCTGTACCAGGCTGCGGTCGAGGGCAGCGGATCCGTTGAGGAGCAGGCCGCCAACGAAATCGAGTCGGTCGTCGCCGAGGCCGAGGTCGTGGCGGAGACTGGTACGTCCAGCGAAGGCGTGCCATCGACCCCGGTTCGCCGAACGAGGACGCCGGCTTCGCGCAAGGTTGCCGATAACTTGCGGCAGCGGTACGCCATGCAGTCCGGCCTCTGACCGGTACAGGCAGTGGTGGCAGGACAACGTGAATGGAGAGCGGTACTTGACCGGCATGACGGGGACCGAGGACGGCCACCAGGAGACGTCTGAGGCGGCCCAGCTCTCACCGGGCGTTCAGGTCCGAGTCCGGGACGAGCAATGGCTGGTAAGGAAGGTCGTTGGCACCCGGTGTGACGGCTGGATGCTGGAGGTGACCGGCGTTTCCCCGTTTGTCCGGGGCACGGAGGCGGTCTTCTACACCGGACTCGATCACGTCGAGGCGCTTGACCCGCGTCGGACGCGGCTGGTGGCGGACGACTCGCCGAACCACCGACGGGCCCGCCTCCACCTGGAGGCAGCGATCCGGAAGACAGCACTGCCGCAAACCGAGCACGGTCTGGCCTTGGCCGACAGCTTCCTCATGAACCGTCAGACCCACCAGTTGCGGCCGGCGGAACTCGCTTTGTCGATGAAGAATCCGCAGCCCCGCGTTCTCATCGCGGATGTCGTCGGTCTGGGCAAGACGCTGGAAATCGGTCTGCTGTTGGCCGAGCTGATCCGCCGTGGACGTGGAGAGCGAATCCTGGTGGTTACGCCCGCGCATGTGCTGGAGCAGTTCCAACGCGAATTGTGGACGCGATTCTCCCTACCTCTGGTGCGATTGGACTCCACAGGTATCCAGCGCATCCAGCAGGACATTCCGGCGGGACGCAATCCGTTCGCCTATTTCAAACGGGCGATCATCTCGGTCGATACGCTGAAGAGTACGGTGTACGCCTCGCACCTGGCCAACACCGACTGGGACGCGGTGGTCATCGACGAGTCGCATAACCTGGTCAACCGCGGCACCCGAAACAACGACCTGGCCCGGCTGCTCGCACGCCGCACGGATGCCCTAATCCTGGCCTCCGCCACCCCGCACAACGGCAACCCGGAATCGTTCGCGGAGCTGATCGCGCTACTGGACGAGGCCGCCATCGCCAACCCGTCCGACTACGAGGTGCGCAACCTCGAGCACCTCTACATCAGGCGAACGAAGACCTCACCCGAGGTCCGCGACTCGCTCAAGGGCGTGTGGGCTGACCGCGGTCCATCCAGCCCTGTGCTCGTAGAGGCGACCGATCCGGAGCGGAAGGTGTTCGCCGAGTTGGCGGAGCGGTGGATCCCGGCCGACCGAGAGATTCCGTCGGTCAGCGCCGACCCGTTGTTCCCCTACACCCTGTTCAAGGCGTTCCTCTCCTCACACCAGGCGATGCTGGAGACAATCGGGACGCGCCTGACCACCCTCGACAAACCAGCAAACGGCCGCAACGAGCAGGCCAGGCGGGCTGAGCGGGCGGCGTTGCAGGATCTCCAAGCTCTAGGGACGGCGATGACCGATGCCGACTCGGCGAAACGAGCGGCGCTAGTCGAACTGCTGCGGGAGATCGGCGTGGGCCCGAAGTCCGACACCAGGGTCGTCGTGTTCTCCGAGCGCATCGCGACCCTGACGTGGCTCGCCCAGGTGGTCCCCGTCGCGCTGGGTTTCCGCGCGAACGGCCCGCGTGACGACAAGAAGCCATGGTCGTTGTTCTCCGGTGCCGTGCAGGTGATGCACGGCAAGGCGACGTCCGACGACGAGCAGAAGATGATCGTCGAGAAGTTCGGGCTGCGTGACGATCCAGTACGTATCCTGTTCACCGGCGATGTCGCGTCCGAGGGCGTCAACCTGCACCAGCAGTGCCACCAGCTCATCCACTACGACCTGCCGTGGTCGCTCATCCGGATCGAGCAGCGCAACGGCCGGATCGACCGCTACGGACAGGAGTATCCGCCGGAATTCCGGGCGATCCTCCTGACCAGTGACGTCGAGTGGAGGCAGGACGAGAACGAGGAGCCGTTGTGGCTGGATGATCGGCTGGTCGGCCTCAAGCTGCTGCAACGGGAGGAGCAGGCACACCGGATCGAGGGTTCGGCCGAGGCCGTGACCGGTCTCTACCGGGCGTCCGAGGAGGAGAACCGGCTCACCAAGGACCTGGTAGCGGGCAAGACCACGGAGAAGTCCGTCGAGGAGTCCCGTGCTGAAGGCATCGGGTTTCTCGCGGATCTGATGGGCAACGTGGGTACCGAACACGTTCAGGAGGAAGTTCCGATCGCGGACGTGCCGACGCTGTTCGATTCGACTGAGGCGTACTTCGACGAGGCGCTGCGCCAGATCTGCCGGATCAGCCCCGAGGACGAACTGGAGCTGCGCCGCGACGACGATGGCACGATCGCGTTCGAACCGCCCCCGGATCTTCAGTATCGCCTCAAGGCTCTGCCCAAGTCCTACCTGGACGAGCAGGGCATCCTGCCCAAGGCCAACGTGCCCGGCCGGTTGCGGATCACCTTCGACAAGACGCTCGCCGAGCGGCGGCTGAAGATCGCCCGGGACTCGTCGAAGACGTTGTGGCCGAGCGTTGGCTATGTCTCCGACATCCACCCGGTCCTCGACTGGGTCACTGACAAGGCGCTCGCCTCGATCCGGCACGACGAAGCGTTCGTCCTGGCCTTCCAAGCGGATCGGGCCCGTGCGCGCCAGTGGGACGAGCGGTTGGCCGCCGAGTTGGACGGCCCGGTGTTCCTCGTCCAGGGCATTTACTCCAACGCGCTCGGCCGTCCGACCGTGGTCGAGTGGATGGCTGTCCTCGGTTTGCCCGGAACGCCGAGGGTGGTGCCGATGGACAAGCGTTTGCTCGACGTGTGCGGCGTCGGCCCGCAGATGCCGGGACGAGCGCACCTCGGGGACGGAGACGGGCTGAGCCGACTCGTGCCGCAGGCGATCGACGAGGCCGAACAACACCTAGTGCAGCGTAAAGACCAATACGACGCACGGATGGACCGTGTCCTCGAGCCGTACAGCCGCCGGGTGCGGGAATGGCGCCAGGAAGCTTTGTTCGGCCCGGCCAAGACGAACAAGGAACGCGTAGGCCTGACCGCGGACCGCAGGGAAGCGCTCATCAGGTCGCTGAGGACCTCGGGGGCGCCAATGCTGCGTCTGCTTGCAGTCCTGGAGCCGCTGTCCGTCGTGGAGGGAACCGTCCGATGAGCGCCGACTTCGACTCGTTGACCAACCGCGGTGAGTACCTGTCCGCGCACTATTTCGCCGACCAGCTCGCCGTGGACCTCCGCAAGGGCATCCTTGGCCTTTGGACGACGCGGGAAACCGACGAGCACTACGAGATGCCGACGCCGCGGAAGCTGGTGCGCGAGCTGCGCGGCACCTACCTGTCCGAAACGTGCCGGGAGTACTTCGCCGACCTGGTCGACAAGGATGCGGACGACGAACGCGGTGACGTCCGGCTGCACACGTACGGCAACCCGGACTGGGTAAAACGGCTTGCCTCCTGGCACCAAGACGTGCTGACCGCCCTCGGCTACCTCGATCCACCCGCTGAGCCGGACGACGCCGACGGGCCCGCTGACGGTATCTATCAGCAAATCGAACCGACCGCCCCCGAGCCTCCTGTCGAGTTGGCCGTCCACCGGGCCGGTCGCGACCACATCGTGCACACCGCGTGGCACGGCGACGGAATTGTCGCGCTGGACTGCGGCTGGACCGCCGTCAACGACGGTGCCCTCGACGCCGACGGAGCCGGACGTCTTCTGTACCCGCTGAGGGTGAACGCGTCGGAGAGCTACGAGACCGGCGCGGCATTGGCGACCTGGCTGTTCCAAAGCGAACTCGGCGGACCGAGTGGCGAGCCGCCCAGGTTCGTGCTGCTGCTGTGCGGTGGTGTCATCGTGCTGGCCGACCGGAACAGCTGGGGTGAGGGCCGGTACCTTGCCGCGAACCTCGACGCCGCCCTGGAACGCAACGACCGCAAGCAGACTGGCGAACTGGCGACGATCGCCGCCCTGTTCAGCCGCGAGATGCTGCTACCCGCGGAGGGCGACGCAGGGGCGCTGTGGATCGACGAACTGCTCAAGAAGTCCACGGACAACGCGGTCGGCGTATCCGGTGAGTTGCGCGAAGGCCTGCAACGCTCGGTGGAGGTCATTGCCAACGAGGTACTGGCCCGGCTCACCCAGGCCGAGGTAGAGCCGTGGGAGGTCGAGGACACCGCCCTCCCGTTCGCCCGCGAACTCACCCGGGAATCATTGCGCTACCTCTACCGGATCTTGTTCCTCCTCTACGCCGAGGCCCGACCAGAGCTGGGCATTCTGCCGGCCGACGACGGCTCGTACGAGGCGGGCTACTCGGTGGCACGCCTGCGCGAGCTGGTCGCGCGCGACGAGCAGCTCGTCGAGGAGGAGGCCAAGCAGGGCTTCCACCTGTTCGAGTCGCTGGACGTCCTGTGTCGGCAGATCAACGACGGCCACCGCCCGTACGGCACCGAACCCGACACCCCCAAGCCGACGACGACGAGGAGACCGCCGCCGCGAAGACCAGGCGTCGCAGCGAAGACCGCGGTCTGCGCTTCGAGCCGTTGCGCAGCGAGCTGTTCGAACCGAAGGCGATCAGGCTCATCGGTTGGACCCTGTCACACCCCCGCGTGGAGAATCGTCGACTCGATCTGCGGCTGCGCAATGAGGCTCTGCACGAGGTGCTGCGGCTGCTGACGATGAAGAAGGGCGCGCGCAACGGCGAGCGGGGCGGGTTCATCTCCTACCGAAACCTGGGCATCAACCAGCTCGGCGCGGTGTACGAAGGGCTGATGTCCTACACGGGCATCATCGCCGAGGAGGAGCTTTGCGAGGTCGCCAAGGGTGGTGACCCGGAGAAGGGATCGTGGTTGATCCCGGCACGGCGGCAGACCGACTACCCTGAGAAGACGCTCGTCATGTACGACGAGCACGACATGCGCAAAGGTCTGCGCGGCCCGAAGCGCTACCAGCCGGGCACGTTCGTCTACCGGCTCGCCGGTCGAGACCGCGAGACATCCGCGTCGTACTACACGCCCGAGTCGCTGACGAAGGTCACCGTCGAGCTGACCCTGAAGCACCGCCTGGATCAGGAGAAGGACGCCGACAATAATGTAATCCGGACCCGTGCCGCCGAGCTGCTGAAGTACCGGATCTGTGAGCCCGCGCTCGGGTCGGGGGCGTTCCTCAACGAGGCGATCAACCAGGTCGCCGAGGAATACCTGCGGCGGCGGCAGGAGGAACTCGGCAAGTCGGTGCCGACGGCCGACGCGTTGACCGAGAAGCAGAAGGTCAAGGCTTACATCGCGTTGCACAACGCCTACGGCGTCGACTTGAACGCGACCGGTGTCGAACTGGCCGAGGTGTCGTTGTGGCTCAACACCATGCACCCCGGGATGCGCGCGCCGTGGTTCGGTCTGCACTTGAGGCGCGGCAACTCGCTCGTCGGCGCGCGGCGGGCGGTATTCTCGGGCGAGGACGTGACGTCCGCCGAGAAGGCGTGGCTGAAGACCAAGGGCGCACTCGCGCCGACGCCGCTGCCATTCCTGAAGGACGGTGTCGAGCAGCCGCTGCCAGCCAATGCCGTGCACCAGTTCCTGCTGCCCAGCCCTGGGTGGGCAGCGGTGGCCGGGGCGAAGGAGGCGAAGCAACTTGCCAAGGACGATGCGGAACGGCTCGCCAAGTGGAAGCGCGGGGTGCTGCAACGCCCCAAGCACAATCCGGCCGACCTGAAGCCGGACGCCAAGAAACGTGGTGCACCCTCGCAGTTCGCTAGGCTTCGGGATGCCGCGAGGCGGGTCGAGTTCCTGTGGGGGTTGGTCGTAAAGCGGATGGAGATCTCCGAGGACGCGATCGCTCGGAAGATCGACGTGTGGGGTGCCGATCCGGACGAACCGGAGTTCGACTTCCTGCGCAGGCCAGAGCACGCGGTGACGAAGGAGCAGGTGTTCGAGGACCTGTTCAACGCCCCGGACACGCCGTACTGGCGGCTCAAGGTGGTGATGGACGCCTGGTGTGCCCTGTGGTTTTGGCCAGTGGACAAGGCTGGGCTGCTGGACGGAACCGCCAACGACTACACCACCATCCCGAACATCGACCTCAGCGAGTTGCTCGGTGAGACAGCGCCAGCGGCGCCGCCGAATCCTGCTGTATCCGAACCGACGCCCGTCCCCGAGCCGGCCGGTCCGATCGTGGTCGAGCAAGGCGCGTTGTTCGGTGTCGGTGGTGAACAGCTGTCGCTCGGCGGCACCGATGACGAGCTAGTCGAGCGCAAGCTGATCACTCGGTCGGAGCCTGCCAAACCGAAGCCGAAGAAAAAGGAGTTGCGTTCGCGCATTCCGTTGGTGGACTTGGACGACTGGCTGGACTTCGTCGAGGCGATGCTCGGCAGTGAAGACGTGCCGGATGGTTCGGTTATCGACGGGTTCGACACGCTGGACAAGCTGAAGCTGTACGAAAGTTTGCTGCCCTCGTTCATGGGGATGGAACAAGGCGAGCCGGAGCAGCGCTTCCCGTGGCTGCACGAAGTGCGGAACATCGCGTCGCAGCAAAACTTCCTGCATTGGGAGCTGGAGTTCGCATTGGTCTTCGCGCAGGGCGGTGGCTTCGACCTCCAGGTGGGTAACCCGCCCTGGGTTCGCCCGGAGTGGAAAGAGGACAGTGCCCTCGCGGAGCACGAACCCTGGTTCGCGCTGACGGAAAAGCCGAAGGTGGCCGACAAGGCTCAACGTCGTAGTGCGGAACTCGCCAAACCCCGAGTTGAGAAGTACGTGCTCAGGGAGTTGACGCGGACCCTCTCGATGGCTGCTTACCTAGCCGACCCGCAGGTGTACCCGTTGATCACGGGCAGTCAGCCCGACCTCTACCGGGCCTTCATGTGCCAGACGTGGATGCACTCGACGCAGTACGGCTGCACCGGGTTGATCCACCCCGACACCCACTTCAGCGGGGACAAGGAAGCACGGCTGCGCGAGCAGGCGTACCGACGACTACGGCTGCATGCCGACTTCGTCAACGCAGGCAATCGGTTCTTTCCCCCGCCAGTTGGCCGATCAAGCCACTTCGGCGTGCACATCTATGGACAGGTTGGGGAGATCAAGTTTGACCACCTCTCGTGGTTGTTCTCAGTCGACTCGCTGCGCCTGTCCAGGGAACATGATGGCACGGGTGACGCGCCCGGCGTGAAGTACAAGGGCGACTGGGATACACGGCCGCACGCCACGCGAGTTGTCGAAGTGACGGAGGAAACCCTTGCGAGATGGCGGCAACTAGCCGGTGACGAAGAGTGGGCGACCACGCATACGCGTCTCCTCACCCCAGTGAGCACATCAGAGGATCCTGCGATCGACGCCCTTGGCGCCTACCCGCTTCGATTGAGGGCATTCCATCCGCAGATCGCCCGAGGGTTCGATGAATCCGTCGCAAAAAAGTCGAAGCACGGCCCCGATGGCCAGTCTCCCTTGATCGACTACAACAGAGGAGATAGTGATCGGCCGGATTATCAGGTCGAATCCTGGGGTGAAGTAATTCTTCGAGGGCCTCAGCTCGGCGTCGCAAACCCGATGTTCAAACAGCCGAGTCAGGGTGGGGGTGAAGTGCTCGGCTTAAACCATCGGACTCTCGCGGTCAATGCGACGCCAGAGTCGGAGTACCGGCAGGTTGTAGACGACACGATCTATGTCGACGAGCAAGAGAAGTGGGTGGATCGAGAACTTCTTGGCAGGCTCCAAGCCTCCGACGAGGCTGTCGCTGACGCGCGGGCGGAGCTTGCCACAGCGATGGCTGTGGAGCCTAGTGATGTGAACGACGAGGCTGTCGAACTCTACTTGATCGGTCGTGCCACCAAACCCTACACGCAATTCTACCGCGCAGCTTGGCGAGAGATGATTGCACCAGACACGGAGCGGAGTCTTTACGTCGCTTTGCTTCCGCCTGGCCCAACTCAGGTCAATACGGTTCGAAGTTCGACGCTTGGCTCCACGGTCGACACTGCCCTGTTGGCTGGATTCTGGGCATCCATGCCGCTTGATTACCTGTTGCGGACGACCGGCGTTGGGCATTTGGACGTAGCGCGTGCCCAGCGACTGCCTGCGCCCCGCCGTGACCACCCGCTTGCCGGTGCGCTGCTGCTGCGCACGCTGCGGTTGAATTGCCTTACCTCTGCCTACGCCGACCTGTGGAACGAGCTGTACCTGGTGATGGACCAGGAGGGATGGGCATGTGACTGGCGAGGGCTTACGCCTCTCACGCCCGTCTCTCCCACCTGGGAGTACGACACCCCGCTGCGCACAGAGCGTGCTCGGCGGTCGGCGTTGGTAGAAATCGACGCGCTCGTCGCGGTGTGGCTGGGCATCTCCGCCGACACGCTGGTCACCATGTACCGGGCCCGTTTCCCGATCATGCAGGACTTCGATCGGGTCACCTGGTTCGACGCCGACGAGCGGAAGATCGCGGGTGACCGCTACACCTACGGCCACGGGCAGACAAAAGAGCACTGGAAGCAGTTCGAGGAATACCTGGCGAGGGGCGAGAAGCCTCCGGTTCCTGAGGGGTACACGGCTCCCTTCTACAAGGCAGACCGCGAGAAGGAGATGCGGGACGCGCACGCCGTGTTCCAAGCTCGTCTGGACGCCGCCGTCGCTCGTGGCGAGTGGGACCCGGTGAAGCAGGAGGTGCCGCAGCCGTGAGGCCAACGCTGGAAGCGCGCGGGCTGAAAGAGAGCCTGTTGCAGTACCTCTCGACCACCTACGCCCTCACGGACGAGGGCGCGCGTGAGTCGCTGCACCGGTTCCTCGGCGACGAGACCGCTGGCATGTTCCGCGGCCCGTTTCTGCGCATCCGCACGCCATTCACGGCCGCCGCCCCGGGCTGGGAGCGCCTGCTCGACTGGTTCCCGGACAACTGGACCCCGTACTCCCACCAGGCTGCCGCCTTCGCCCGTCTGACCAGCGCCAACGGTCACGACCCACAGCCGACGATCGTGACGACCGGCACGGGTTCGGGTAAGACCGAGGCATTCCTGTACCCCGTGCTCGACCACTGCGTCAGGGAACGTGCCGCTGGCAACCACGGTGTGAAAGCGGTCCTGCTGTACCCAATGAATGCCCTTGCCACGGACCAGGCGGAGCGCATCAACACGCTGCTCGCAGACAATCCGGTGCTCAAGGACCTCCATGCTGGCCTCTATATCGGCGAGCAAGCGGCGAAGCCTCTCTCCCACGTTTACACCCGCCGTTCCGAGATGTGGCTGTCACCGCCGGACATCCTGATCACCAACTACAAGATGCTCGACCTGCTACTGCAACGCTCCTCGGACGATGCGCTGTGGCAGGGCTCGGACATCCGCTACGTCGTGGTGGACGAGTTCCACACCTACGACGGCGCGCAGGGCACCGATGTGGCCATGCTGCTGCGCCGCCTGTCTGCTGCGGTGGGGACGCCCGAACCGGACCGCCCGCTGGGGCGCATGTGCCCGGTCGCGACGTCGGCGACCCTCGCTTCCGGCACGGGTCCGGAAGGAGAGGGCAAGCTCCTCGAGGTTGCGACGCTGGTATTCGGCACGGAGTTCACCGAGGACGCGGTGATCGGCGAGCGCCGTCAATCGGTTGACGACTTCATCCCGGTCGCGTCCTTCGACCCGGAACTGCCGTTGCCCAAGCCGGAGGAATTGGCCGTCCTGCCCGACCCGACGCGGGATGACGGGGCGTTGGCGGACCTGCTCGAAGCCGTCACCGGCGAGCGCGACCTAGATCCGTTCCAGCTCGGCGCGATCCTCAAGCGGCACGTGCTGACCGCGGCCGTCATGAAAGCTCTTGCCGATAGCGGGGTGTACTCGAACGACGACATCCTCAACGTGATGTGGCGGCATGGCGCCCAGCCGTGGGCCCGGGACATCACACAGCGGCCCGAGATGGCGGCGGTGGCGTTGGCCCGGTTCGTCGCGTTGCTGTCGATCGCACGAAATCCGGACTCGACACCGGCAGAACCGCGTCCCCTGGTGCACGTCGAGGTCCACCAATGGGCACGTGCGGTGTCCCGGTTGGTGCGTGGCGTGCTGCCATGGCCACAGGCAGAGTTTCGGTGGGACGCGGCGGGTGCGGTCGACGTCTATGGCGGAGGTCATGCCCGTACTGCACCAGCGACGGTGATGACGTCCGGGCAGTCGGCGAACGTGTTCCTGCCCGCGATCTACTGCCGTGACTGCGGCCGTTCGGGTTGGGCGGTGTTCTCGCCGGAGAGCGACGACCAGGCAGTCGAGTTCGACACGTTCAAGATCCGTCGCGCGTCCACCAGCCAGGACAAGGTGCGGGTGCGCAACCTGATCGCGGCGACGAACTTGGAGGCCAAGGAGGTCGTCGCGCCCAAGCCGATGGCGGTGTCGGCGCGCACGCGCGGGAACCGCTCGCCGCTCGACCACGGTTCCGGTGGAACGCTGATGGTGCTCGACGGACCGGGCTCGCAACTGCGCCCGCCCAACCAAGCAACCGACTACGACGAGGACGGCCAACCGCGCCTCAAGGCGGCAGACTCGGCGTTCGTGCTGGTCATAACCGGTCCGACGGCGAACACCGCAGCCGGGCAGGACTGGTGTCCGGCCTGCGGCGAACACAATGCGATCCGCTACCTCGGTACCGGGTCGGCGGCACTCGCGGCGGCGTCGATCACCCAGCTGTTCACCGGCGGCGAGCTGAACGAGGCGCTGAAGGAGGACAAGCTGCTGATGTTCAACGACTCGGTGCAGGACGCCGCGCACCGGGCCGGGTTCGTCGCCAGCCGCTCCTACACGTTCTCATTGCGCGCGCTGCTGAAGAAGCACCTCTCCGAGGAGCGACCAACCGCGCTCAACGACCTCATCGCCAACGTGATCGACAAGACCACGGACCCGAGGACGCTGAGAGCGGTCGTGCCGACGGACCTGCACGACATGAGAGGCGTGACTCGGCTGCTCACTGGAAAGGGACGCGGCGGTGATCTGGCAACGTGGGAGCTGATCGGCGAACGCTTGGCCTTCGAGGCGTTGATGGAGTTCGGTTTCCGCTCCCGCAACGGCCGGACGCTGGAGCTGACGCGCACTGCAGCTGCCCAGGTGTTCATTCCGGATCCGGCGGCCGCGGTGGCGCTGGTCAAGGAGATCCACCTCGAACTCGGGCACAGCACCGCGATCCCAGCACCGCAGAGTGACGCGCGCTATCTCGCCTTCCTCCGGATCTTCCTGGAGCGCCTGCGGTCTCGCGGCGCGGTCAAGCACACCTGGCTGAAGGGCTATCTCCGGGAGAGCGGCACCAGCCGCTACCAGGTCTGGGGCGGCCGGCCACCGGGCATGCGCGCTTTCCCGAAGGGCGTCGCGGCCCCGCGGTTCCTGCTAGCCCACCCCAAGGCGGGTAGCGAGTTCGACGTGGCGACAGGCCGACTGTCCTG
The DNA here is from genome assembly GCF_001280085.1 of Saccharothrix sp. NRRL B-16348. GTDB lineage: Bacteria > Actinomycetota > Actinomycetes > Mycobacteriales > Pseudonocardiaceae > Actinosynnema. Next base: position 42,620 of record NZ_LGED01000180.1, read on the forward strand.
GCACGAGCGTTGGGCGCAGCGCTGCCTCTTGATACCACGTGAGCAGGTGCCGGAGCTGTGGAACCGGCTGCTGCCTGCGTTGGCATCCGCGGGCATCCTGTCCGTAGGCACCCCGAATGACAGTTCGGTGCGGATCTATGGCCTGCAACCGGGCAACATCGAGATCCAGTTGCTCACCGACGACGAGGTGAACCTCGCGTTCGTACGCTGCAAGGTGTGCTTCTGGGAGCAAACCGTGCACCCGTCGCTGCTCGACCAGTGGCACGCCCAGCCGTGCCCGTCCTACCGGTGCCAGACCGGCCGGCTCGTCGCCGGCGACCGGCCGGAGGAGCTGGGTATCCACCTGCGTGACCGTGACTACCGCAACGACTACTACCGCCACCTGTATCGGCGAGCAGGCACGTACCAGGTCATCACCGCCGAACACACCGGCATGCTGAAGCGGGCCGATCGGGAGCGGGTCGAGGCCGCGTTCAAACGCGGCGACGGGTTCAAGGACCCCAACGTGCTGTCGTGTACGCCCACGTTGGAAATGGGCATCGACATCGGTGACCTGTCTGCGGTGGTGCTCGCCGCGTTGCCCCGCCGTCCCGCGAACTACGCGCAGCAGGTCGGCCGGGCCGGACGCCGCACCGGCAACGCGTTCCTGCTGACGGTGCCCGGCCGAAGCAGACGGGACCTGTACTTCCTGGACCAGCCGAAGGAGATGATCGCGGGACAGGTAGTGCCGCCCGGCTGCCATCTGTCAGCGATCGAGATTCTGCGCCGCCAGTACCTCGCACACCTGCTGGACCTCGCCGCGCGGCAACGCCTGATGCGGACCGAGGACTCGCCGCTGCGCGCCGTGCCGGGGAAGGCTCCGGACTTGTTCGGCCCTTCGGGCTACCTGAACGACCTGGTCGAACTCGCCTTGGAGCAGGGAGAACGATTGGTCGACGGCTTCCTCAGGTTGTTCCCGACCGGAGTGACCGACGAGGTCAAAGCCGAACTCGAGCAGTACGCGACACATGATCTGCGTGGCGCCGTCGAGCACGCCGAACGTGAGTGGCACCGCCGTCTCGACGCCTTGCGGACGCGTGCGCGGCTGATCGGCGAGGCGATCGCCGAACTGCACGACACCGACCCGGAGCAGGCCGCGCGGAAGCGAGAGCTGGAGGCGGATCTTCGGAGCACCGGCAAGCAGCTCGGCGCACTCGGACAAACCACCGCCCAGAACGCCCTGTGCGACCTCGGGCTGCTGCCCAACTACGCACTCCTCGACGCGGTGACCACGCTCAACGCGACGCTGTACTGGTCGGAGGACACCGCCGACGGCGGGAAGCGGTACGGGGCCAAGATGTACCCCTACGAACGTCCCCAGCGCTACGCGTTGTCCGAGCTCGCGCCGGGCAACACCTTCTACGTCAACGGGTACCGGCACCAGATCACCGGCATGGAGATCGGGACCAGCGCGGACCGGCAGTGGAAGGAGTGGCGGTTCTGCCCGGACTGCGGCTACGTGCGCACCGAGAACGCCCGTGAGGACCGGACACCATGCTCGCGGTGCGGCAGCGTGCGGATCGCCGACGACGGCTCCTGCTTGCACAACGTGGTCAAGCCGACTGTCGTCACGTCTCGGGACAAGCGGGAGGACGCCCGCATCAGCGACGACAAGGACGACCGCGACCAGCGGTACTACACGGTCGTGGACGCGGTCGACATCGAGGTGGCGGACATCGAACCCGGCACGTCGTGGCGGCACACAGGCCAGACGTTCGGGATCGACTACTGCCGCAAGGCGATGATCCGGCGGGTCAATGTCGGCCCGGCCCGGTTCGACAAGCACACCGAGGACCAGTTGGCGGGCAAGTCGGTCCGGCTCAGCCCGTTCCACGTGTGCACCGGGTGCGGTGCGGCCACCGCTGACGGCAAGCCGGTGTTCGACCACGACACCGACGCGCTGGCCTCGTCGGTGGCCCGAGACCCGAAGCTCAAGCACCACCTGCCCTGGTGCCCATTGCGGCGTGGCAAGCGGCCCGCCGACGTGCCTCAGGAACCGGTGTTGCTCGTCCACGAACTGCGCACCGAGGCGCTGCGAGTCCTGCTGCCGGCGTCCACGGTGCTCGTCGACCAAAAGGTGCACTCGTTCCGAGCGGCGCTGCGGCTCGGCGTGGACCGGCAGTTCGGCGGCGATCCGCAGCACCTCGACACCACGGTCGCGTCGATGCCCGATCCCGGCACCGGTGAACGGCGCCACTTCCTGGTCCTGTTCGACAGGCTGCCCGGCGGCACCGGCTACCTGCACAAGCTCACCGATGAAAAGGCGTTCAAGGAGACCCTGACCCATGCGCGGCGCGCGCTGAAGAAGTGCCCATGCGCTGGTGAGGGACGTCGAGCTTGCCACCGCTGCCTGCACCGGCACACCGAAGAGGCCTATCAGGACATCGTGTCCCGGCAGGAGGCTTTGAAGATCCTGGACGGACTGCTGGGGCCCTGTGACGACGACGGCGAGATGGTTGTCGACGAATGGGACGTCGACCCTCTGCCGAACACCCAGGACATCGGCCTCGACCAGCAACTGGAGTCGGACCTTGAGACCAGGTTCCTCGCGGCCCTGCGGCAGTGGGTCGCCCGTGAGGACCACGTCGCGCTTGACGAAGACGGCCAGTCCAGTAATTACCTGCGGTTCGCCGATCCTCGCGGTGTGGTCAGTTGGCGACTGACCGCACAGCGGGTCATGGCGCACACCCGCACCGATTTTACGTTCGAACGGATTGACGGCCCGAGGCAGACCGTCACCGCCTACCTGGACGGCTACCGGTTCCACGCGACGAGCGAGCACAACCGCATCGCGAGCGATTGCGACAAGCGGAACGAACTCAGGGCGGACGGCCGGGTCGTCTTCCAGATCACCTGGGACGACGTCGAACTGTTCGAGCAGCGACCCACTCGCGCCGAACCGGTGTGGCCGCCCTACCAGGGGCGTGCGCAGGACAAGGCCAAGGACGTGTACGAACAGCTCGGTGGGCAGCGCGCGCACTTGGCAGACGCCGTGTTCGGTAATCCGATCGCCTCGCTACTGGCGTACCTGCGTCAACCTGACCCGGAGAACTGGGGACGGCGAGCCAAGGCGTTGATCGCCGGTCTGACCATCGCGTCGACCCCGGTCGCGACACAGGTGGACCGTGCCAAGGTGCCAGCAGTACTGCGGGCTGCGCTGGGCGATAGCCGTGCTCGTGCCGTGTCCGGCGGCGGCCCGGTGAACGTGCTGCGTGGCACTGATCTACGCGGCCTGCCGATCGTCTACATACTCGACGCTGCACGGGGCACGACGCCGGGAGAACTCAGGTGGACCGCACTCACCGTGCTCGACGATGACGGTGACGCCCTCGACACACCAGCGCACAAGCTGCGCTGGCGGGCGTGGCTGTACTGGTCGAACTTGGTGCAGTTTCTCGCCTACGTCGGTGGTGACGGTGTACAGCTGGCAGAGAGTAGGGCACGGTCCTATCCCGTGGAGACGCTCGCGGTGTGCGGCGGCGTGGGCGAACTGGAATCAGTGGCCGCAGCACGTCCTGATGCGGAACCGACAGTGCTCCAGCGTAAGTCGTCCACCGTCGGTGAGTCGTCGCCTGCGGAACAGGGCGTGGCGGAGCTGCTAAGGGACGCCGTCTGGTACGACGACATCCTGGACCTGCTGGAAGAGGACGAGCCGGAGTCGGACCTCACCACGCTCGCCCGCGTGCTCGCCGCCCAGGGCAAACGCGCACCGGTATTCGGACACGAGCTGGGCGAGCGACGGTGGCAGATCGATTTCGGCTGGCCGAGCCTCGGGCCAAAGATCGGTGTGCTGGGCAAGCGGGGGGAAGACGAGGAAGCGCGGAAGCGCGACGAGGCCTACGCCTCGGCAGGATGGACCGTTCGCACGGCGGCGGAATGGCTCGACCACCTCGAATCGCTGCTCGACCTGCTGCCCGATGCGACCCCCGACCTGGAAGGCTCCGCACACCGATGACCGCGCGCATCAGCCTGCACCCGAAAGCCGAGCATGAGCTGTACAAGCTCGACCGGTCGGTGAAGGGCGTCTTCTTCGACTTCTGTCACTTCTTCCGGGACAACCCACACCATCCGAAGTTCGACCTCAAACCCCTCAAGGGCAACGGTCGGGTGTTCCGTGCCAGGATCGACCCGTCGTACCGGGCACTGCTCACGAAGGCCGGTGTCGACGAGGCGGGAGTGGAGAGCTGGGTCGTCATCGCAGTTCGTCACCGCAAGCACGTGTACGAGGAGCTGTCGGTTGCGGTGAACCGGATCACCGGCGAGATCGAGTTCGTGGACCTCTCGATCGTCGGGGACAGCGTCCTTCACCGGGCGGGCATCACGCTGACGCCGGCCGAGCCGGACGTCGCCGCAGCGGGGAACACCGAGGGTGAAGCTGTCGCGGTGCCTGACCGTCCAGCGGCGCCACCGTTGCTCACCGGAGTCACCGCGGCGGACCTGCGTTCCCTTGGTGTCAGCGAGTCGCTCGTCGACCTGGCCCTCCTCGTCACCAGCAGTGAGGAGTTGGATCAGTTGGTCGCCGGAGCACCGCTGCTGTCCAACGACATCCTCACCGGCCTGGCCGCGGGCATGACCCTGGACGACGTGCGCCGCGAGATCACCTCCGAGGTCGAGGTCGAGCTGGACGACGACTACGCGGACGATTTCGGCGCGGCCTTGGCGCGGACCACCGTCACGACCGTCGACGAAGCCCTGAAGTTCGCCATCGAAGAGGGCGACTTCCGGGCCTGGAAGGTCTTCCTGCATCCCAGCCAGGCAAAACTGGTCCACCGGCGCTACAACGGCCCGGCCAGGGTGTCCGGCGGCCCAGGCACGGGCAAGACGATCGTCGCCCTGCACCGTGTGAAGTACTTGGCCGAGCAGTTGCCACCCGGGTCGAACCGTCCCATCCTGCTGACCACCTTCACCAAGAACCTCGCCACGGACCTGCAGGCACGCCTCGCGTCACTGCTCGAACCCGAGTTGTCGGCACGCGTCGAGGTCGCCCACATCGACCAACTCGCAGCGCGGGTCCTCAGCGAGAACAGCGGTTCCGGTGCGGCCAAGCAGAGGGTGCACGAAGCGGCGGCGACGACCGTCCTGCGCCAGGTGTTGGCAGAGACGGGCAACGACAACTGGGATGTCGAGTTCCTTTTCGAAGAGTGGGACCAGGTGGTCCTCGGACAGTCGTTGACCACTCGCAAGGAGTACTTCGAAGCCCGTCGTGCCGGCCGCGGTCGTTCGCTGACTCGCCCCGAGCGCAACCAGGTCTGGAAGCTGCTGGAGCAGTTCACCGCACGCCTCGACAAGGAGGGCATCGAAACCTGGGGCCAGGCAGCTGAACGTGCCGCTCGCTTCGAAAGGGAACGAGCGGCCAGGATCGAGGCGGCCAACGGAACTGGGCAGCAAGATGACAACTCGTGCGGGCGCCACCTCCAGCACCGTTACCGGCACATCGTCGTGGACGAGGCCCAGGACCTCCGCGCCGCGCACTGGAGGATGTTGCGTGCGATGGCGCCCCCCGCGCCGAATGACTTCTTCATCGCGGGAGACACCCATCAGCGCATCTACGACCACCAGGTCACGCTCGGCACGGTCGGGGTCAACATTCGCGGTCGGTCGTCCAAGCTGACGTTGAGCTACCGGACCACAGGAGAGATCCTTGCTCAAGCGGTTGGGATCATCACCTCGGGGCAGGTCGCCTACGACGACCTGGACGACGGAACGGACAACCTTGCAGGGTATCGATCGGTGCTGCGCGGCCCGATCCCCGAACTGGTTCCCTGTGCCTCCTGGCAGGATGAACTCTCACGACTAGGAGAGGCGCTCGAACAGTGGCGTGAAGAGGTTGCGGTGAGCGACGACGGTACCCGGCGCGACGCTCGCGGTAGTCTGGCCGTGTGCGTGGCGGATCGCGAAATGGTTAGCCAGGTCGTCAATCACCTGACGAATGTCGGCATCACCTGCGCCGAACTGACAAAAGAGGGCCCAAAAGGTGACGGAGAGGTGCACGTCGGAACGATGCACCGGTTCAAAGGGCTCGAGTACCAGCGACTCGCGATCGTCGGCGTGCGGAATGGCATTCTTCCACGTAGTCATCGCATCGACGACCCACGTCGCCGGGAACGGGAAGAGCGCAAGGCTCGGTCGTTGCTGTTCGTCGCCGTGACCCGAGCCAGAGATACGCTACGCATCAGTTGGTATGGACAACCCAGTCCTTATCTGCCGATTGTGCGGTAAGGCTTGTCTGCAGGTGGCAATTACAGGATTGCGCCTGTAGTCGATGTCGGATGTCCGGCCGTTGACCAGCTTGCGGTCGTTATGATGGCGCGCTTGCCAAGACCGACCACTGCAGCAGGAACAGCCTCCGCCATCCGCCCTGGATGCGTCCAGGGCGGATGACGTACAGGGTCCGCTCGATCCGTTCGATAGTGCGGAGCCAGCGGTGTCAGTGGAATAAGGCAACGAAGCCGGTGTATTGACCAGGCCTTCTGTAGCCAGTTCAGTCAACTACAGGGCAGATCGAGTGACCGCTGAAGACCAGCCCGCCCCCGATGTGTCACCGGCTTGTGGACAAGCGAGTCTGGGATACCAGCGGATCCCTCTACAGCCCTTATAAGCAGGCTCTTCGCCGGTCGGAGGGGGTGGCGCTCTAACAGGATCCCCAACCTGATCCCCAATGTGATCCCCCGTATGAACCCCCGACGGAAGTCACCGTACGCGCAAGCGATCTTCAAATGTTGCTACATAGAGTGATCGGTCGAGAGGTTCGCCGCATAGACACAATTCTATGCCAGCGCCGTGCCTACAACACTAGTGCACCGACGATCAAAACTTGATGCGCCACACAAGGAGAGGTGTCAGCATGATAGCGGGAGCGTCTCCCGAATATGGGGCCAATTATACCGTTTAACTGCTGCACTGGGCCTGCGACAGGCAATGATCCTCGTACAGACAGGGGCCAGAAACAGGTGTGGCGGGAATCGACGGGCTTGGCTGCCGGTTGGATCAGGTGCGCGTTGGACGGCGACTTTCGCGGGGCTGCGTCGTCTTCCGGTTGGTGTCGCGCTGCTGCGGTAGAATGAGGGGGATGCCCTCGGCAAGGCGCCAGGCGGCGTCGCACGCCGCACAGGTAGGCCAGCACCACTGCTGCTTGGTGGGGCGCACAGCGGGAACGGTCAACTCCACCCCGCACAGCGTGGTCGTCTCCTTGGTCGGTATGGCGTTGTCGCCGATGGCATGACGCTTGCCGTCGTGGGGTTGCCAGCGGAACGGGCGCGGTCCCATCAGCGGACCCCCTTGTCATAGGCGTCGGCCCAGTGGGCGATCACCTCGCCGGACTGGGTTGCGGGCAGGGCGCGGGCGTGGAGCTCGCGGAGTCGACGCTGGTGGTGTTCGACGGCGTGGGGGTTGTCCTGAAAGACGGTGGTGATGCCGTTTTCGCTATAGGACAGCGGGCGCAGTGGTGGGGCGAAGGTGAACAGTGCAGCGTGGTGGCGCAGGGCGGGGTGGGCTGGTGCGGTCATGGGGATGACGTGGACGGTGATGTGAGGCTGACCGGCTTGCAGGGTGAGGTGGAGCAGTTGGTCGCGCATGACGGCGCGGTTGCCGACGACCAGCCGCAGCGCGGTTTCGTGGACGTAGAGCGTGGTGTTCGGCAGGGTGCGGCGGTATAGGAGACGGTCCTGACGCGCGACACGCGTGGCAGCCAGATTCTGGTCACCAATCAGCGCGCCGGCGTAGGCCGCGGTCTGGGCAAGGGCCGGGACGGTGAGCGGTTCGTAGGCGGTGACGCTGTGGGCGAGGTGTTCGTGCAGTGTCAGGGCTGTGAGGGTGTCGGGGCTGCCGTGGTGGGTGCGGGTGAAGGTGCCGGTGTCGGGCTCGTGGGCGATGGCCATGACGCGATCGCGGGTGGCCTTGTCGGCGACGCAGCGGCCAAGGAGGGTGGCGATCTCCCAAGGGCTGGTGCCGCGGCTGCCGGTCTCGAGTTTGCTGAGCTTGCCCAGCGACCAGCCCAGGCTCTCGGCGACGACTGCGGAGGACAGGCGAGCGGTGTGGCGGATGCGGCGTAGTTCCTCGCCGAGCTCACGGCTGTGAGCGGTACTCAACCTCGTGCTGGCGGGCGACTTCTCGTCGTCGGTGTCCATCGACGTTCCTCAGTTGTACTCGGGGCCGCTACACGGTCGGCGGCGATGATCAAGCTTCGGTCTGGCGTGGTGCAGAACAGGCCGATAAGTCCGACCGAGTCCGGCTGCACACGAGCGGCATGGCGCGGCCACGTTCGGCGCGCGAGCTTGCGTCGACCCATCCGTCGGATGTCGAGGTCCTGCCGGTGCGTGGAAGGCGAGCGAAGACGAGGCCGAAGGCAACTTCGAGGACTCGGTCGTGATCGCCGGTGGACAGCAACTCCGGTCGGAATCTGGCCGTCTCCGCGCCATCGAGCATCCGGACACCCGCCCAGTCGCGCGTCCTGACGAGACCAGCATCCATCGCCTTCCCTTTCGACCCGCCGAAATCGGTAGATACGCATTTCAACCAGGACCGGTACGATCAGGGAACAACGCAAACAGCCGACACGCGGATTTGCCCCTTATTTGCCCCCTAGCGCAGGCGGAGGCGACATGAGCAACGATGAGCACTCGAACATGACCGAACCGGCTGGTGTCCGACTTGCCCACGAGATCCGCCGACGCCGCACCGAGGCCCGACTCAGCCAGCCACAACTGGCTCGAATGATCGGCTACACCAGGCAGTACGTATCGCTGGCCGAACGCCCCAACCACAACCTCCCTTCAGCCGAGATAGTCAGAGCTCTCGATCAAGCCTTGGGAACCGAAGGTGCACTGATCGCACTGCGAGAAGAAGGAAGGAATGAACAAAAGCGACTTCGCCGACAATCTAGTCGAGCAGTCAACGAACAGCAGAAAATCCTACTAGAAGACCTTTCCGACGTTCGCTATGCAGACAGCCGCGCACGACTTGACTTTCACTCAGATGACACCTCCGCGCCAGTGCCGACGGGCGATGTGACGCTCTCCTGCGTGAGGACGACAACTGATTGGTCCGGATTGGCCAAGCTCATCGTTCCAGTCCAGCCTGAGCCTCTTCCTTCGGTGGTCGGCTTGACGGAAGTCGAGGAGGTGCGGGCCGCTGCACGGTCTTTCGAGGACTGGGACGCTCTCTACGGTGGAGGGCTGGTCCGCACGGCCGTCACCGCGCAACTGCGGTATTGCGCGGACCTGCTGGGCGCACGGTGCTCGGACAAGGTCCGCCCAGCCCTGTTCTCGGCCGTGGGGTACCTCGGTCACGTCACCGGGTTCATGGCTTTCGATGCCTACGCCCACGACGACGCGCGTCGCATGTTCCGCTTCGCCCTGGCGTGCGCCGAGGAGGCAGGGGACTGGCACCTGCGCGCCAAGGTGCTCTCCTCGATGGCACGCCAGGCGATCTGGTGCGGCGATCCCGACAGTGGGCTGACGTTCACCGAGTTGGCACTGGTGCGTGCCGATCGGTTGACCGCCACCGAGCGGGCCATGCTGCACACCGGTCGTGCCCGCGCGCTGGCCAAGCTCGCCAAGATGCAGGAGACGGCGAGCGCGGTCGGTGCCGCCGACGAGGAGTTCGGCCACAGCCGCCCGGACGACGATCCGCCGTGGATGCGGTACTACGACACCGCGCAACATGCCGGGGATACCGGGCACGCCTTGTGGGACACCGCCGTCCGAGGACACTTCTACGCAGAAGCCCGGGACAGGCTCGCCTCGGCGGTGACTGGACACGGTGACGAGTTCGCCCGTGCCCGTGCGATCAGCCAGACCAAGCTCGCCTCCCTGGTCATGGCCGTCGGAGATCCGGCGGAAGCCGCCGTGCTCGGTAGCCTGGCGCTGGACTGGGCGGGCACCGTGAAGTCACGACGCGCTGCGGATGACCTGCGCGATCTTCACCGCTTCGCGCTTGTGCATGACAACGTCACGGAGGTGGCCGAGTTGCGGCACCGCATCGGCACAGCGGTGGTCGGATGACCGACGCCCAACAGGAAACCAGCCGTGCGGCCCTCGATAGCGCCGCCGCGAAGGCGGGCTTGGACACGGCAGGCGCCGCGGTGATCCGGCTCGGGGAGAACGACCTCTACCGGCTGCCCGGATCCCTGGTGGCCAGGGTCGCGCGCGTCGGGCAAGACGTCGCGGCGGCCAAAGAGGTACAGGTAGCCCGGTGGCTTGAGGACGGCGGCGTGCCGGCCGTACGCGTGCTGCGGGAGGTGGAACAACCGGTCGTGGTCGAGGGCAGAGCCGTGACGTTTTGGCACGAACTGCCCCCGCACGAGCCCGGCTCCAGTGACGACGTGGCTGCCGTCCTGCACCGCTTTCACGCCCTTGCTCTGCCGGAGGACTTCGAACTGCCCGAACTGGACCCATTCGTGCGGCTCGCCGAACGCATCCAGGCCGCGTCCGTGCTGAGCGACGACGACCGGGCATGGATATTGAGGCGGCTGGTCGAACTCCAGAACGCCTACGACGCCCTGCCACCCGGCCTACCACGCGCGGTGGTCCACGGCGACGCCTGGGAAGGCAACGTGGTCCGTACTCGTGATGGCGACGTGGTGCTGCTGGACTTCGAGCGCTGCGCGCTCGGCCCACCGGAGTGGGACCTGGTCTCCACCGCCGTCTCGCACGTCACCACCGACTGGATGAACACCGCCGAATGGGCCGCCTACAGCAGGGCCTACGGCTTCGACGTCACCACTTGGGCCGGATTTGACATCCTGCGTGACATCCGCGAACTGCGCATGACCACCATGGCCATCCAAGTAGCAAGCACCAACCCGACACGCTATGCCGACCAGGCCGCACACCGACTCGCCTGCCTACGCGGTCAACACGGCTCGCGGCCGTGGAACGGCTGGCATGCGGTGCCATGACACTCACCTGCCACCGCTGAGACAATGCTGTACCCGAGTCATTCTTCGTCACCCCGAAGACCGAAATTAGTCGCCCAGCACCCCCAACCGGCAAGCACTATGAAATACATGGCGACCGATTCAAATAACTTCACTCGCCCCATACCGGATCTTCGACACAAGCGAAATGCGGCAAGTCTCCATTGAGCAGACGTGAGACTTACTGCAGCAGGATTTACCCGTCGGAGGGAAGAGCGGATCATTGACTTGGCGGATCTGCCTCAGAGCTTACTGATTGCCGGGCCCAGCCTCGAGCACTGAAGGCCGTAGCGGTGCGGTAGGCGTGGATGCCGGCAGCCGGGTAGTCGATGAGCCGGTCGGGCAAGGCGTCCAGGGAGAACCAGCGGACCGCGGAGCACTTGTCGGGTTCTCGGTTGGTCGGCGTCCCGGTCCAGTGGCGGGTTTCGAAGAAGAGGCCGAGGCGGGGTTCGGGACCGGAGCCGTTGACGTGCAAGGTGTGCACCAGGCGCAGGTCCGCGGGGTCGACGTGGACGCCGACTTCCTCCTTCGCCTCGCGGACAGCAGCATCGAGAACGGACTCTCCCGCGTCGAGCTTGCCTGAGGGCAGGTGCCGCAGGCCGTCGAAGAGCGGGTTGGTGTCGCGGCGGCGGGTAAGCAGAATGTCGTCGTCGCGGACGAGGAGGACGTGCACGTCGATCAGGTGTCGGTCAGCCATGGATCCTCGTCGGTTCTCACGCGGTCTGGAACCCGGCGCAGCTTACGAGGTATGTAACTATTCGGATGCGCCCGGTCGCCGACCGTGCGATCCGTGTCGGTCATGTCGCTGATCCAGACACGAACAGAAGGCGCTGAGCAGCGGTTACCAAGCGCGGTACCAGTTCGGTAAGCGGTTGGTACCCGCCTTACGGGCCGGTCCACACGACCGTTTGGGCGGAAGTCGGCGAAAAGATCTTGTCGGCGCGTGTCCCCCAACGGTCCTTATTCCGGAGTTAAAGGGTGTCATCGCACCCTCGACCACCTCCGGAGGGCCCCGTGCCTCGACACGACGCCGACACCCACCGCCTCCTGTACACCCCCGCTGAAGCGGCGGCCCTGCTGGCCCTCCGCGAGTCGTGGCTTCGACGCAAGGCAGGACGCCGGGAGATCCCGTGCACCTTCCTCGGCAAGCACCTGCGCTTCTCCAGCGACGACCTCACCTCGATCGCCCAGACAGGCGCCCGACCCGCACGCTCCACACGACCACCCGCCAGGCACACCAAGTCCTTTCGGAACTAACGAAAGTTCTTGTGCCGCAACGCTTGCATTACTCGACCGCAGGAGCGTTCATCCACCTGTCACACCGTGACCACCACACCACCACCGAACGAAGGAGCAGCACACATGGCCTGGGTGGAGCAGTCGGGAAACAACCACTGGCGCGTCCGGTTCCGCCGCGACGACGCCACCATCGGATCCATCCCCGGCTTCAGAAGCGAGAAAGCCGCCCAGGACCACGCCAACGACCTCGAATCCGACCAACGCCGCGGCACCTGGCTCGACCCCACCGGCGGACGCACCACCCTGGAGGAGTGGCTCACCGACTGGTGGGACGCCCTCGACGTCGACACCCGCACCGAGGACAACTACCGCAGCATCGTGCGAAACCACATCACGCCCCATTGGGGCGACACCGCCCTGGCCGACATCACCAACCTCAAAGTCCAAGCTTGGGCCAAGCAGCTGCGCGCCGGACACCTGTCACCGGTGACCGTCACCGGGTTCGTCAAGCTGCTCTCCCAGATCCTCACCGACGCCGCCGAGGACAAGCTCATCGTCGCCAACCCCATCCGGCCGCGACGACGCGGACGCCGCAACCACGCCGCCCGCATCCCCGAGAAAGTCTGGGCCGAGCCCACCGAGGTGCTGCGCATCGCCGACCAGGTCGCCGCCTTCTACGGACCCATCGGAGCAGTGCTCGTCGTCACCGCAGGCTGGACCGGCGCACGCTGGGGCGAGCTGACCGGCTTGCAACGCCATAACCTCCACCTCTTCGACGACGACACCGGCTTCCTCGTCATCGACCCCCAGAACGGCGCCCTGCACGAATCCGCCGGCGGCAAGCTCTGGCTCGGCCAGCCCAAGACCGACGCCTCCGCCCGCACCATCAGCCTCAACCCGTCACTCGTCCGACTCCTGCGGGCGCACCTGGACAACCACGTCCACCCGCACGTCTTCACCACCCCGGAAGGCGCGCTCCAGCGCCGCAGCAACTTCAGCAAACGCGCCCTGCGCCTCGCCGCCGACGGCAACCTCAACCAGCCCCGCGCCGTCCTCCGCCTCCAACCGATCAAGCCCGGCCTGACCTTCCACGGACTGCGCCACAGCCACAAGACCTGGATGATCGCCGACACCATCCCCGAGATCGCCCAATCACTCCGACTCGGCCACATCCTCAAAGACCCGGTCCAACGCACCTACTCCCACGTCGCCCCCGAAGTCACCACCCGCCTACTCCAGTGCCTGCAGGACCGCTGGGACAAAGCCGTCGTCGAAGTCGGTGACAGCTCCTGGCGCAGGATGGCGTAGCCGATGCGTGGTCTTCTCATCTATCACTTCTACGGCGACAACCACGCCGACGAGCCGGTCGTCATGCACTCCGAGGCCACCCTCGACGACGTCCTGATCGACATTCTGGCCACCCGCAGCCGCACCCGACCATGTTGTACGCCCAGACCCACCAACGGTCGGCCCGGCTGGGCTGCCCGCCCTTCAATTCACATCGCGCAGGCGGAAGCGACATGCGCGACGGACGAACACTCCGACATGATCGCCACCGGCCGCATCACGCCGACGCCCTCGGCCAAGCGGCAGTGGACGCACTCGCCTCCTTACTACGGCAAGCGCCGGATTCAGCATCAGCAGGGCCACCGCGCACACCGCTACCACGACGAGGCCGTCACCGTGCTCGCCGACCAGGCCCTGGACCCGCACGACGCCCTTCGACGCGCCGAGGACAAGGGACTGGGCCACGTGCTCCTCGACGGGAAGCCCTCTCCGCCGAACGCCTTCGCGAGAAGACCACCAGCGCGAAAGGGAGTCCTCAGTGACCGAGCAACGTTCGTGCGTGTCTTTCGAGCGGTTCGGCGAGGTCGGGGAACTCTCCGCCGCCGATTCGACGCGACAGCCGGGCGATGGTGTAGAGCTGCGCGAACCGACCCGCGTCCGTATCGAGGATGTCGGCGTAAACGTCGTGTACTCGCTGCGCGATCGTGGGCGTCAGGAGGCTGTAGCACAGCAGGGTCGCCGCGTCGGTGCCCGCGGGTCCGCGTCCCCACCATTCCCAGTCGAGCAGGCCGAACCGTGGACGCAGCAGGTTCGCCCAGTGGACATCGCCGTGGACGGTCTCCCATTCGGGCACGGTGGGGTCGACGGCGTCGCCGAAGCGTTGCACGATCCGGTCGGTGATCTTGTCCTGGCTGCTGTTGACGCGTGCGGTCGGTGTCGCCGCGACAGTGTTGGTGGTGCGGCGCAGCTCGGCCCACCACTCGTCGGGCAGTTCGACCGCGGTGCGCAGTGCGTCGGTGGGTGAGCAAGGTTGGCCAGGCATGCGGGTCATGAGTTCGGCGCGTTGCTGTCGCCATTCCTCCCACTCGACCACGTCCAGGACGCGCGGTTTGGCGAGGTCGGCGAGGACGTTCGCGTCGAGGTTGCCGGTCCAGAAGTCGCCGGAGATCCACTGCTTGTCCTCGGACACGACGCGCAGCCAGTACTCGGCGTCGCCCTTGCGGACGGGGGTGTTGATCGACCGGTCGTGCCAGCCGAGCAGCGGGTCCCCGGTTACGACCACGCCGAAGTGTTCGGCAGCGCGGTCGAGGTTGTCGCGCATCCACTGCCTGAACCGCGCGTCGGCTTCACTGGTGTCGACCGGCACCTCGCCCCCATTCACTGTTCGGTGACGTACCGCAGGTAGGCGGCCGGATTGTTCATGTACCGGCGCCAATGGTCGACCAGTGCGAGGTCTTCCCACTTCGTCCGACCGAACCCGTGGTCGCCCACTTCGACGATGTCGGCGCCCGGCGTGGCGGCCAGGACCGGCGAGTGCGTCGCGCAGATCACCTGCGCTCCCGATTCACCGAGGTCGTGCAGGAGGTTGACCAGCCGCAGGCAGGACGTGAACGACAGCGCCGCCTCGGGCTCGTCCATGAGGTAGAAGCCGGGTTCACGGAACATGGTCGCCAGCACGGTGAGGAAACCCTCGCCGTGGCTCATCTCGCTGGTGTCCTCTTCCCAGTAGCCGCGCATCCCGCTGACCGCTTCCATGAACCCGAACGCCGTCTCGGCCCGCAGGAAGTACCCCCGGCGCTTGGTCCGCGGCCCGCTCTTCTGCCGGGCACCCGCGGCCGTGGTCTCCCAGCGGAGCAGGTCACCCAGCACCGTTTTCGGCCGGTCGTTGACGTACTTGCGACCCGCTCGCCCGCCGCGCGCGTCCAGTCCCCACGCCTCGGCGAACGCCTCGACCAGGGTCGACTTCCCCGACCCGTTCTCCCCCACCAGGAAGGTGACCGACCGCTCGAAGACCATGCCTTCCTCGGCCATCTGCGCCACGCACGGCACGGTGAGCGGCCACGGACGTGAACCCGGAAGACCGGAGGGCAGCAGGTCGTCGGGGATGTACGCGCGGCGGGCAAGCATGGGCTGTCCTTGATCAGTACTCGGTCGGGACGCATTTCCCCTTGGGCGTGCAGTTGCCCCGCAGGGTTGCACGCCGGGCCACAACTCGGCCCACACTGCGGGTCGCACATGTTCGGCACACACGGCGACACCGGTCGTTGCGCGAACTGCTCGGCCAACGCCGCGCCCGTTGACGGCCGTTCGGGACCATTGCGGGGTCGGTACACCGGAGCCGGGCATCGGCAGCCGCTACGGCCGTCGAAAAG
The DNA here is from genome assembly GCF_001280085.1 of Saccharothrix sp. NRRL B-16348. Lineage (GTDB taxonomy): Bacteria > Actinomycetota > Actinomycetes > Mycobacteriales > Pseudonocardiaceae > Actinosynnema. The sequence goes on from NZ_LGED01000180.1 coordinate 58,472, forward strand.
TCACCGGCAGAATCACCCGGCCGGGTCACCGAGACCTGGAGCACAGCGCTGACAACATTTCGTGCGGAACGACCGCCTGCTCCAGATTTGCTCCAGACCGACCACCGCAGTCCACAGTGGACGAGAAAGCAAGATCGCCCGCCACCTGCATTACCGCAGGTCAGCGGGCGATTCATGTGCTTTATTCGATTGTGGAGCTGAGGGGACTCGAACCCCTGACCCTCACACTGCCAGTGTGATGCGCTACCAGCTGCGCCACAGCCCCGTGCCTGCACGTTTCCCGGCGGTTGGGCCGCCGTTCTCGTGTGGCAATACCGTACAACACGGCACCCGCTGGGACGAAATCGGGGGGCACCCTACGGCATCCGGGCTGCTGAGCGGGGGTGTGGAGGGCTACTTGAGGAGGTTGGTCAGCCAGTCGCGGTCGTCCCACTGGACGATCTGGCCATCCCTCATGACGGTGGGGGTGCCTTCGAACTTGCCGGTCGCGCGCACGGCGTCCAGCTCGCCCTGCGCCGCCTGCTCGTGGGTGCCGCTCTCGACGCACTGCTTGAACGCGTCACCGGTGATGCCGAGGTCCGTGCCGAGCTTCACCAGCTCCTCCTTGGTGTGCCCCGGTCCGCCTTCCTCGGGCTGCCGGAGGAACAACGTCTCGTGGTACTCCCAGAACTTCTCCTCGTCGGCCGCGCACAACGCCGCGTTCGACGAATCACGCGAGTAGCCCTCGGGGTCGGAGAGCCGGTTCAGGTAAGGCAGGGCGTGGTAGCGGACCTTGAGCCTGCCCGCCTCGATCTCCTGCTTGATCTGCTCGCCGTACGCCTTCTTGAAGCTGCCGCACGCGGGGCAGAGGAAGTCCTCGTACAGGTCGATGGTGACCTTCGCGTCGTCCTTGCCGACGACGACCGCGCCACCCTCGCGGACGATCGGCGCCGACACGCCGGTGACCGCGGGCGGGTTGGCCAGTGAGTCGTCCGAACCCGAACCCGAGTCGGAGGACGACCAGATGACACCGCCGATCACGGCCACGGCGAGCACCACGACGACCACGACCCCGATGATGACCTTGGTCCGGTCTCCCGACGCACCACGCGCCGAGGCCACCGCCTTGGTCGCCCGCTGCTGCTGCTTCTTCTTCCGAGCGTTGCGCTCCGCGCCACCCACAGCACTGCCCTCCCGGTCAAAACCCGGCCCGCAGGCTATCGAGAGATGCTGAGCAGAACCTGAGCGCTCACGCGTCCGGTTGACGCGGACGACCCGACACGCGCTCGCCGACGGGCACCTCAGGGCCCTCGTCGAGGCACCCGGACTCCCCGGCCACCTCCGCCGCGACGTGCGTCTCGTCCTCCCGGGGCAGGGTCTCGGGCGAGAACAGCCAGAACACCAGCGCCACCGCCGCCATCGCACCCGTCAGGGTGAACGCCGCCTGGTACGAGAACTGGTCGACCAGCACGCCGGCGAGCAGCGGCCCGACGATGGCACCGCAGTCGGCGACCATCTGGAACGCCGCCAGCACCGGCCCGCCCTTGGCCTTCGTCCCGATCACGTCGGCCACGACGGCGTTCTGCGGCGGGTTGAGCAGACCGGCGCCGATGCCCGCCACCAGCGAGGCCACCATGAACATGGGCACGCCGACGCTGAACCCGAGCCACACCGTGCCCACCGCGGACACGGCGAGCCCGGCGATGGCGACCGGTTTGCGGCCGATCGTGTCGGACAGCTTCCCGGAGATCATCAGCACGGCGGCGTTGCCGGCCGCGAACACCGACAACGAGATGCCGGCGATGGCAGGCGTGCTGTGCAGGGCCTCCACCACGAACAGCGGCACCAACGAGATCCGCACGCCGAACACGGCCCAGCCGTTGGCGAACCCGGAGGCCAGCGCCGCCCGGTACGCCGACAGCCGCACGGCCGCGCGCACCGGCATCGACTCCTGCTCGACCGACTTGTCCAACGTCGCGGCGAGCGTGGACCGGCGCAGGAACCACCACACGAAGACCGCGGCCACGACGAGCGCCACCGCGTAGGTGACGAACGGCACCTGGATGGAGATCTCCACGAGCGCCGCGCCGACGATCGGGCCGCCGATGTTGCCGAGCAGGAACCCGGTCGCCCACAGCCCGGACGCCCGGCCGCGCATCGGCGCGGGTGTGATCCGGATCAGCAGCCCGACGGCGGCCACGGTGAACATGGTCGACCCGACGCCCGCGAACGACCGGAACACGATGAGCTGCCAGTACGCGGTGGCGAAGCCGCACGCGCCGGTGCCGAGGGCGACGATGAGGATGCCGACGATGTAGACCCACGTCTCGCCGAACCGGTTGACCAGTCGGCCGCTCATCGGCGCGAACAGGAGCCTGACCAGGGCGAACGAGCTGACCACGGCGGACACGGCGAACGTGCCGACGTCGAAGCTCTTGGCGTACGCGGGCAGGACGGGCGCCACGATGCCGAACCCGAGGGCGATGATGAAGCTCGCCACGACGAGCACCCACACCTCGCCGGGTAGCCGGGGTTTGACCTTCACGTCGGACCCGGTCCCCAGCACTGTGCGCCCCTTCCGATCTCCGTTAGCTGTGCTAAGGATATGCGGTACGGCAAGTAATTACTCAATCGAGCAGTTCGTCAACTCTGCGTGCATAGGCCGTTACGGGATAACAAACGTCGAAGCCGCACGCCTCCACGAACCGCTCCCCCGCACCGCCCTCGGCCACGTGCGAGGCCACCAGCAACGCGCCTGCCTCCCGCAACTCCGCCACCACGCCGTCGACCAACGCCTTGCCCAGGCCGCGACGACGACGGGCCGGCCGCACGACCGCGTGCTCGACCAACCCGACCCGGCGCTCGCCGAACCCGGACGCGAACCCGCCGATCCGGTCGCCGTCGTCCACCACGACGAACACGCACCGCGGGTCGTCCAGCCGCTGCCCGAGGTGCCGCAGCAGCCGCGGCCCGTCCACGCCCAGGTCGTCGGCCAGCAGTTCGGCGATGCCGGGCAGGTCCGTGTCCGACGCCGGCCGCACGAGCGGTGACCGCGGCGCCGAGCCCCGGTGCACGACGGCCAGCGACTCCTCCACCGCGTGCCACCCGGTGTCGTCGGCGATGCCCTCGATCTCGGCCACCGTGGTCGGCGACGCGTACAGCACGGCCTCGGCTCGGCCCACGTCGGCGAACGTCTGCTCCAGCCGCATCAACGTGCCCGCGACCTCGGCCGACGACCCGTACACGCCGCACGCGTGGTTGCCGCCGGGCAGCGGGTTGTCGCGGTTCACCACGACCTGGGCCACGCCGACGCGGCCGACCTTGCCGTACCGGACGGCGCCGGCGGCCAGCCGGGCGGTTTCCACCAGTCCGGCCAGGTCACGGGCCCGGTACGGGTCGAGCAGCTCGGGGTCGTCGGGATCGCGCAGCGGGTCAACCACGACGTCAGCCTCGCACGTCCCGGCCCTTCCACCGGGTTGTGCCGCGCAACGCCTGCCACGCCGCCTCCAGCGACATCGCGCCGAACGTGACGTAGGCCAGCGGCGCGAGCACGGCCGCCGACTGCCGCTGCCGCGACCGCCGCAGGAAGATCCACTCGGCGAGCGACTGCCCGACCCACGCCAGCAGCCCGAGCTTCGACCCGCGCAACGCCGTCACCACCGGCACGACCCCGTACGCGATGTGCGCGAGACCGGTCGACCCGAGTGACAGGAACGCGCTGGCCGGCCCTTTCGCGTACAGCGACGTGCCCGCGACCATGCTCTTGCGCATCGACGCCCAGGTGGCGCCGAACGTGTCCAGGCCCGTCGTGGTCAGCGAGTCCGCGCCGTCCACGTACCGCGTCCGGCCGCCGGTGTCGCGGACGAGCGTGGCGAAGCCGACGTCGTCCGCGCGCGACCCGGCGATCGCGGCCCAGCCGCCCGCCCGTTCGTACGCCGTGCGGCGGACCAGGATGCAGTGCCCGACGGCCAGCGCCATGCCGCGCCGCCCGTCCACGGTCGTCGTCTCGAACAGCAGCTGGTTCACCGGTGGCAGCAGGAGCCACCAGCCTGCGTTCGGCCTCGCGGCCCGCCCGGACGTGGACACCAGGTCGAGGTCGTCGCGCCGGGCGCCCGCGAGCAGCCTGCCGACCAGGTCGGGGGCGGCCTCGGTGTCGGCGTCCATGAACAGCAGCCAGTCGGTGTCGACGTCGGCGGTGCCGACGTGCAGCGCGTGCACCTTGCCCGCCCAGCCGGACGGCGGCCCGGAGCTGCTGACCAGCCGCACGCGCGGGTCCTCCGCGGCGTGCCGCCGCACGATGTCGGCGGTGCGGTCGGTCGACGCGTCGTCCACGACCACGATCCGCAGGTCCGCGTAGTCCTGTTTCCGCAGGCCGTTGAGGCACCGGTCGATCGCACGCTCCTCGTCGCGCGCGGGCACGACGACGGTGACGGGACCGGCGTCGACCTGCGCCGCGGGCAGCCGCTCGACCTCTTGCCACACCTTGATCGTCACGGCCGCGCGGGCCAGGGCCACCGTCGCGCCGAGGACACCCCATTTCCCCATGAGTCCACAGTGGCACAAGACTGGACGCCGTGGAGCTGCCGAACCTGCCGATCCGACCGCTGCTCGGCGACATCGCGGCCACGCTGACCGCGCACGGCTCGGCGGTGCTGGTCGCGCCACCGGGAACGGGCAAGACGACGTTGGTGCCGTTGGCGCTGGAGGGTCGCGTGGTCGTGGCCGAACCACGTCGGCTCGCCGCCCGTGCCGCCGCCGCGCGGATGGCGAGCCTGCTCGGCGAACCGGTCGGGCAGACGGTCGGCTACTCGGTGCGCGGCGACCGGAAGACGTCGAGGAACACCCGCATCGAGGTGGTCACCTCCGGCTTGCTGGTGCGGCGGCTGCAGCACGACCCCGAACTGGCGGGCGTCGGCACGGTGCTGCTGGACGAGTGCCACGAACGGCACCTGGACGCGGACCTGCTGCTGGCGTTGCTGCTCGACGCCCGCGCCGGGCTGCGGCCGGACCTGAAGCTGCTGGCCACGTCCGCGACCGTGGCGGCCGACCGGCTGGCCCAGCTGCTCGGCGACGCGCCGGTGATCCGGGTCGAGGCGCGGACCTTCCCGGTGGACATCGCCCACACCCCGCCGGCGCGCAAGGAACGGGTCGAGGCCACCGTCGCGCGGGCGATCCGCCAGGCGTTGTCCGAGGTGGACGGTGACGTGCTGGCGTTCCTGCCGGGCGTGGCGGAGATCCGGCGGTGCGCGGCGCTGCTCGGCGACGACGTGGACGTGCTGCCGCTGCACGGTCGCCTCGCCACCACCGCGCAGGACGACGCGTTGCGGCCGGGCGCCAGGCGCCGCGTCGTGCTGGCGACCGCGATCGCCGAGTCGAGCCTGACCGTGCCGGGTGTGCGTGCCGTCGTGGACTCGGGGCTGTCCAGAGTGCCGCGGGTCGACCACCGGCGCGGGTTGTCGGGCCTGGCGACGGTCCGGGTCAGCGCGGCGGTGGCCGACCAACGCGCGGGCCGGGCGGGACGCGAGGCGCCGGGCCGGGTCTACCGGTGCTGGCCCGCGCACGAGCACAGCACGTTGCCGCGCTACCCGGAGCCGGAGATCCGCACCGCCGACCTGACCCGGCTGGCCCTGGAACTGGCCTGCTGGGGCGTGCCGGACGGCGAAGGGCTCGGCTGGTGGGACGCGCCGCCGCAGGGCGCGCTGGACGCGGGCCGCTCGGTGCTGCGCGCGCTGGGCGCGTTGGACTCGAACGGCGCCACGGACCGCGGCCGCCGGATGGCCGACCTCGGCCTGCACCCCAGGCTGGCGCGGGCGTTGTTGGACGGCGCCGCGGCCGTGGGCGCGCGCCAGGCCGCCGAGGTGGTGGCACTGCTGGACGACGACCGGGCGAGCTCCGGGGTCGAGCTGTCGACCCGGGACGCCGACCCGCGCGAGGTCCGCCGCCTGGCCGCGATGGTCGAGGGCACGGGCCGCGGCGACCCGGCGCTGGTGGTCGCCCTCGCCTACCCGGAACGGTTGGCGCGCAGGCGTTCCCCCGGTTCACCGGTGTACCTGATGGCCGGCGGCACGGCGGTGGAACTGCCGCCGGGCAGCCGGCTGGACGACGCCGAGTGGCTCGCCGTGGCCATCGCCGACCGCGAGGCGGGACGTGCGCACGGCCGCATCCGGTTGGCCGCGCGGGCGGACGAGGAACTCGCCGTGACCGCCGCGGCGTCCCTGCTGTCGTTCGAGGACGACGTGCGGTGGGACGGCGACGTGGTGGCGAACCGGCTGCGCAAGCTGGGCGCGATCACGTTGTCCAGCAAGCCGTTGCACGACCGCGAGGCGATCCGGCGCGCGCTCCTGGCAGGCCTGCGCGCGGAGGGCGCCGGTCTCCTGCGCTGGGACGCGGACGGTTTGCGCACGCGTGAGCGGATGGCGTTCCTGCACCGCGTGCTCGGCGACCCGTGGCCGTCGGTGGACGACGAGGCGCTGCTCGCCGTGGTCGACGTGGGCGACGCGCGGCGCAAGGCGGACCTGGCCCGGATCAGCGGCGAGCAGGTCGCGCGCCGACTCCTGCCCTGGCCCGCCGCCGCGCGGTTCGACGAGCTCGCGCCGGACCGCTTGGAGGTGCCTTCGGGTTCCCGCATCCGGGTGGACTACTCGGGACCCGAACCGGTCCTGCCGGTGAAGGTCCAGGAGGTCTTCGGCTGGATCGACACGCCCCGCCTGGCCGACGGCCGCGTGCCGGTCGTCCTGCACCTGCTCTCCCCCGCCGGCCGCCCGACCGCCGTCACCGGCGACCTCGCGTCGTTCTGGCGCACGGGCTACCCCCGAGTCCGCTCCGAACTCCGCGGCCGCTACCCCAAGCACCGCTGGCCGGAGGACCCGCTGACCGCCCGCCCCGCCCGCCGCTAGCTACTTGACGGAACGCGTCAAGTACTTGACGATAGCCGTCAAGGAGGTGACGCGAGTGCTCAGCGAACAGATCGCCACGATCATCCGCACCCGGTTGCTCGACCCGTTGGAGATCCTCTTCGACGACGTCGGCGACCTGCCGGCCCGTGCCGACGAGGTGGCGCGGCGGATGGCCGCGACCATCCAAGGCGACGACGACGCGGCGGCCGTTCACGCCATCGCACGGCTCATCGGCGCGCTGTACCCCGGTGACGCGCCGTTCGACCCGCCCGCCGACTGGTGGCGCACGCCGCTCGGTCAGGTCGTCGCCCGTCGGATGGGCCACCCGGCCGCACGAGCGGTGTCGTACTCGGTGGCCGGCGCGATGCTCGGCGTCACCAAGCAGGGCGTCCACGACCTCGTGCGACGCGGGAAGTTGGAGCGGGACTCGGACGGCGGCGGCGTGACCGTCGCCTCGGTGAGAGCGAGGTTGGGCGCATGAAGGTACTCGCGCTGCACGGCGCGGGCGGTTCACCGGCCGACTGGGATCCGGTCGTCACGGCCCTGGACGGCAGCCACGACGTCGTCCCGCTGTCGTTGACCGGCCCGTGGGACTGGGAGTCGGTCCTGGACCGGATCGAGCCGCACGCCACCGACAACCCGGCCGTGCTGGGCATGTCCATGGGCGGCATGGTCGCCGCGCTGTGGGGTCGACGGCACCCGGAGTGCCCGGCGGTGATCAGCATCGACGGCCACGGCGTGCCGACCCAGCCGCAGCGCTACCTCGACCCGGCCGCCGTCGCACCGGAGATCGAAGCGCTGCGCGAGGCGTTCCGGGGCTACGGCCAACCCGAACTCCAACAGGCACTGGAAGACCTGGACTGCTTCGAGGTGTTCCGCGACCTGCGCTGCCCCATGCTGCTGGCCCTGGCCACCAAGCCGATGCCGGGCCACCCCTTGTTCGAGCAGTACCAGGAAGGCCTGGCCCGGGACGTGCCGACGCTGCCACCGAACATCGAGGTGACACGCGTCGACGCGACCCACGCCATGGCCTCCGACGACCCGCTCATGGTCGCCGCCCTGATCAAGGACTACCTGGACGGCCGCTAGCCGGCGGCCACGATCTCCAGTTCGACCAACCACTCCGGCGACAGGGTCTGCACCACGATCGCCGTCGTGGGGATCACCCGCCCGCCCAACGCCCGGGTGCGCGCCGCGGCGTTCGCCTGGGCGTAGTCGACGTCCCGCAGGTAGCTGGTCAACCGCACGACGTTGTCCACGGTCATGTCCGCCGCCGCCAGGATGGCCCGCAGGTTGTCCCACAACAGCGTCAGCTGCTCGTCCAAAGTGGCGCCGGCCACGCCTGCCGGGTCGAGCCCCATCGTCCCGGACACGAACAGCAACCGCTGGGCCCCACTCACCTCGATCGCGTGCGCGTAGTCCGCCGTGGGCGCGTATGCCCCGTCAACCGCCGTGTGCGTCACAGTCTCCACCCCGCGACACAACCACAGCCCGCAACCACATTTCCGCCCATGGCCCACCTGACCCAGCCACCGACCCAACGAGGTGCCCGACACCCTCGACCACCTACGGATGGGGGCCAAAGCGAGGTACCCGACACCCTCGGCCACCTACGGATGGGGGTCCGGGGGCGAAGCCCGCCGGGCGGGGTCCGGGGGTCGCACCCCCGGAGAAAATCCGGAGCGAGGTGGTCCGCGCGTTCCGCGGACACACCTCGCCCGAGTGGAGGTGCCGGGAATCGAACCCGGGTCCTCTGCCGCATCATCAAGGCTTCTCCGTGCGCAGTCCGCTACATCTCTACTCGGCCCCGGTGATCACGCGGACAAGTCACCGTGATGAGCCCAGCCACTGTGGGTGTCCCGACCGTCCCCCGTGGCCGGGGACGGCGGTGAGCCTCCTAGCTGATGCCGGCGACCGGAGCGGAGGCGCCTCCGGGCCGACAGCGTCGCTCCTAGCCTCAGGCGGCGAGGGCGAACGCGCGCTGGTCGTTAGACTCGGCGCTTATTGGTTTGCGATGACGCTTACGGTGGTCTCTCGCCTGCACCGGCACGCTTCCCTTGAATCAACGCACAAAGTCGAAACCGTTCACCCCCGTGTCGTGGGTCTTGCTCCGCACAGCATAACGCCCCGCCGACCCCGGTTCATTCCCATTACCTTGGTAGGGCTGTCCCCACCCCTCGCTGACCGGCGGACCTGATGGTTCCCGCCACCCGTTCGAGCGATGCTGGTCGGGCAACATCGGGCGTGAAGGTGGGGAACATGACGACGCGGGTCAACCCGAACATCGGCCGGATCAGCGGGTACTTCCTGCTGAACCTGGTCACAGGGCTCTTCTGGTTCGTCCTGCTGGTGACGCTGGGCGCGGTGAGCATCGGCACCGCCGTGATCTGGGTCGGCGTGCCGCTCGGCGTGTTCACGCTGGTCCTGGCGCGCGGCGCGGCGACGGCCGAGCGGGCCTGGCTGCGGGCGGCACTCGGCGTGGACATCCCCCGGCCGTACCGGGAGCTGCCCGACGGCGCCACCGCCCGCGCGAAGACGATCGTGAAGGACCCGGCGACGTGGCGCGACATGGCCTACTGGCTGCTCATGCTGCCGCTGGGCGCGCTCGAGTTCTCGCTCACGGTGGCGCTGTGGGCCGCCGTCGCGGGCACCGTGTTCCTGCCGTTCTACCTGCACTGGCTCCCGATGACGTGGGAGGTCACGTTCAGCGAGGGCAACGTGTGGCTGATCGACTCGTTCGCGAAGGCGATCCCGGTGAGCGTCCTGGGCCTGCTGCTCGGCGTCCTCGCGTACCGGCTGCTCAAGGCCCTCGGCCGGGGTCACGCGCTGCTCGCCCAGTCCCTGCTCGGCCCCTCCCGCTACGGCGTGCTGTCGGCGAAGGCGGAGCACCTGTCCGCCAGCCGGGCACGGGGCGTGGAGGCCGCCGAGGCGGAACGCCGGCGCATCGAACGCGACCTGCACGACGGCGCGCAGCAACGCCTGGTCGCCGTGGCCATGGGTCTCGGCCGGGCGCGCAGCAAGATGGAAACCGACCCGGACGGCGCGCGTGAGCTCATCGCCGAGGCGCACGCCGACGCCAAGCTCGCCATCTCCGAACTGCGCGACCTGGCCCGCGGCATCTACCCGTCGGTGCTGGGCGACCGCGGGCTGGACGCGGCGCTGTCCTCGCTGGCCGCGCGGTCCCCGATCCCGGTCGAGGTGGAGGTGGACGTCGAGCCGCGCCCGCCGACAGCCGTGGAGAGCACCGCGTACTTCACCGTCGCCGAGACGCTGACCAACGCCGCCAAGCACTCCGGCGCGACCCAGGCGCACGTGAAGGTCACCCGCACGGAGAACTCCGTGGTGGTGGAGGTCACCGACAACGGCCGCGGCGGGGCGGAGGTGCGTCCGGGTGGTGGCCTCGCGGGGCTCGCGGACCGTGCTGCGACGATTGACGGCGTGGTCGTCGTGGTGAGCCCGATCGGCGGGCCGACCGTGATCCGGACGGAGCTGCCGTGCGCGTGGTGATCGCGGAGGACTCGGTCCTCCTGCGGATGGGTGTGCAACGCCTGCTGGCCGACGAGGGGATCGAGACGGTCGCGGCGGTGGACGACGGCGAAGCGCTGCTCGCCGCGATCGAGGAACACCGCCCCGACCTGGCCCTGGTGGACGTGCGGATGCCGCCGACGTTCACCGACGAGGGGCTGCGGGCGGCGATCGAGGCGCGCAAGCGCATCCCGAACCTGCCCGTGCTGGTCCTCTCGCAGTACGTGGAGGAGCGGTACGCGGTGGAGCTGCTGGCCGGCGGCGCGAACGGCGTCGGCTACCTGCTCAAGGAACGCGTGGCGGACGTGTCGGAGTTCGTGGCCGCGGTCCGCCGGGTCGCCGACGGCGGCACGAGCATCGACCACGAGGTCATCACCCAGCTGATGGTCCGGTCCAAGCGCAACCCGGTCGATTCGCTCACCCAGCGTGAGCGCGAGGTGCTCGGGCTGATGGCGGAGGGCCTGTCGAACGCCGCCATCGCGGCCTCGCTGGTCGTGTCCGACGGCGCGGTGGAGAAGCACGTGGGCAACATCTTCGCCAAGCTCGGCTTGGAGCCGAGCACGAGCGAGCACCGCCGGGTGCGCGCCGTGCTGGCCTACCTCAACCTGGGCTGAGGCCGAGCAGCCGGGCGCCGTTGTCGTGCAGCACGGCCCGCAGGAACGGCTCGCCGAGCCGGTCGTCGGCGGCGGCCCAGCCCTCGATCGCGTTCAGCTGCGCCGAGTAGTCGTACGGGATGTTCGGGAAGTCCGAGCCGAGCACCACCCGGTCGGCCACGTCGACCAGCCGTGCCGCCCAGTCACCCGGCAGCGCCGCCCGCGCCTCGGTGAACGGCACGCCCACCATCGTGGTGTCCAGGTGCACCCCGTCGTACCGGGCGACGAGGTCCAGCGCGCCCAGGTAGTCGGGCATCCCCGCGTGCGCCACGACCGCCACCAGCGACGGGTGCCTGCGCAGCACGTCCTCGAACACGTCCAGCCCGGTGTGCGCGCCCGGCACCGGCCCGTGCCCGCAGTGCACCACCACGGGCACCCGTGCGTCGGCCAGCAGGCCCCACGCGCCATCGAGCGAACGCGGGTCGTAGCCGCCGACCTGCACGTGCGCCTTGAAGCACCGCGCACCGGCCGACAGTGCCCGCGCCACGTACGCCTCGACGCCCGGCTCCGGGTACAGCGTCGCGGTCGGCACGGCGCCGTCCACGCGCGAGCCGAAGTCCAGCGCCCAGTCCGTCAGCCACTCGCCCATGCCCGGCTTGTGCGGGTACACCAGGGGCGCGAAACCGACCACCCCGAACGAGCGCAGCGCGGCCAGCCGCTCCGCCTCGGGCAGCCGGTACCGGATCGACCAGTCGACGCCGTAGTGCCGCGACGCCTCGTCGAAGAACGCCCACACCTTGTCCAGCACGCGCTGCGGCATGAAGTGCACGTGCACGTCGACCAGACCGGGCACGGCGGCGTTCAGTAGCGGCCCTTCAACGCGCGGCCGTGCGCCTTCTGGATCTCCCGCTCCGCGTCCCGCTTGGCCAGGTCCTGGCGCTTGTCGTACGACTTCTTGCCGCGCGCCAGCGCCAGCTCGACCTTGACGTACCCGTCCTTGAAGTACATCGACAGCGGGATGAGCGACAGACCGCTCTCCTTGGTCTTGCCGATCAGCCGCTCGATCTCGCCCTTGTGCAGCAGGAGCTTGCGCTTGCGGCGCACCTCGTGGTTCGTCCACGTGCCCGCCACGTACTCCGGGATGTGCAGCGCGTGCAGCCAGATCTCGCCGTCGTCCACCTGGGCGAAGGCGTCCACCAGGGACGCCCGGCCCATGCGCAGGCTCTTCACCTCGGTGCCGACGAGCACGACACCCGCTTCGAAGGTGTCGAGGATGGTGTAGTCGTGCCGAGCCTTGCGGTTCGACGCGATCACCTTCTGACCGCGTTCCTTGACCATGACGGAAACCTTACGTGAGCACGCCAGCGGTTATAGGCGCACGTAGAGACGCAGCGTGACGTAGCCGGTCAGCGCCGAGATCGCGATCGCCACACCGACCAGGATCGGTGAGAGGAACAGGATCTCCACCATGCTCACTTCCGGGATGATGTTGGCCGAGAACAGCTCGCCGAGCACCCGGTTGAGCAGGAAGAGCTTCGTCACCACGAGCAACCCGATCGAGGCGACGGCACCGATGACGCCGGCGACCACCGCCTCGATGAGGAACGGCAGCTGCGTGTACCAGCGGGTGGCGCCGACCAGCCGCATGATGCCGACCTCCGTGCGCCGGGTGAACGCCGACACCTGGATCGTGTTGGAGATCAACATCAGCGCGGCGAACGCCTGGAGCAGCGCCAGCGCCAGCGCGGCGTCACGCACGCCGTTCAGGAAGCCGAACAGCCGGTCCAGGTCCTCGCGCTGGTCGTCGACCTTCTTGACGCCCGCCTTGCCGGTGAACGCCTGCACGATCACGTCGGACCGCTGCGCGTCCTCCAGCTTGACCCGGAACATCGCCGGGATCGCCTCCGGACGGGCCAGCTTCGCCAGCTCCGGCTGCGACTCGAAGACCTTCTTGAACCGCTCGAAGCCCTTGTCGCGGTTCTCGTAGACGACCGTCTCGACCCCGGACGTGGTCTCCAGCTGGCTGCGCAGGCTCGCACAGGGCTGCTGCGTGCAGTCCTTGTCGTTCACGCTGATGTCGTTGGTGAGCATGACCGCCACCTCGAGCTGGCCGAGGTAGTCGTCCTGCATCTTGCCCACCATGTTGACGACCAGCAGGCCGACACCGAGCAGGAAGAGCGAGATCGCGGTCGTGAGGATCATCGCGATGGTCATCGTGACGTTCCGGCGCAGGCCGGTGACGACCTCGCTGAACACGAAGCTGGTACGCATCGGGGGGAACGTTCCTCAGTGTCGGGGGATGAGGGGGTCCGGCGGCCTCGGGCTCAGCGGCCCACGCCGTAAACACCCCGCGCGTCGTCGCGGATGATCCGGCCGTGGTCCAGCTCGACCACGCGACGGCGCATGGAGTCGACGATGCCGTGGTCGTGGGTGGCCATCACCACCGTCGTGCCGGTGCGGTTGATCCGCTCCAGCAGCAACATGATGTCCTGGCTGGTGTCGGGGTCCAGGTTCCCGGTCGGCTCGTCGGCCAGCAGCACCAGCGGCCGGTTGACGAACGCGCGGGCGATCGCCACCCGCTGCTGCTCACCGCCCGACAGCTCGTGCGGCATCCGGTCCGCCTTGCCGTCGAGGCCGACCAGCTGCAGCACCTCGGGCACCACCTTGACGATGGTGTTGCGCGGCTTGCCGATCACCTCCAACGCGAACGCGACGTTCTCCGCCACGGTCTTGTTGCTCAGCAGCCGGAAGTCCTGGAACACGCAGCCGATGGACTGGCGCAGGCGGGGGACCCTGCGCCGGGACATCTTGGCCACGTCGAAGTTCGACACGTACACGCGGCCCTTGCTGGGCACTTCCTCCCGCAGCAGAAGCCGCAGGAACGTGGACTTCCCGGAACCGGAAGGCCCGATGAGGAACACGAACTCACCCTTGTCCATCTCGACCGAGACGTTGTCGAGCGCGGGACGCGCGGAGCTCTTGTAGACCTTGGACACGTGTTCGAGGCGAATCACGAGGCGCGAGTGTACTCGCGGGCCGGGTAAAGCCCTCGTCTCGCCCGCCGGTTGGCGGCTTGACCGATCAGGACTGGTGCTGCTTGCGCCAGCGGATGCCCGCTTCCAGGAAGTCGTCGATCTCGCCGTCGAGCACCGCGGACGGGTTGCCGACCTCGTGCTCGGTGCGCAGGTCCTTGACCATCTGGTAGGGGTGCAGCACGTAGGAGCGCATCTGGTTGCCCCAGCTCGACCCGGTGTCCTTGAGGGCGTCCATCTTCGCCTGCTCCTCCTGCCGCTGGCGCTCCAGCAGCTTGGCCTGGAGCACGGCCATCGCGGTGGCCTTGTTCTGCAGCTGGGAGCGCTCGTTCTGGCAGGAGACCACGATGCCGGTCGGGATGTGCGTCAGGCGCACCGCCGAGTCGGTCGTGTTGACGCCCTGGCCGCCGGGGCCGGACGAGCGGTAGACGTCGACCCGCAGTTCCTTCTCGTCGATGTCGACGTGGTCGGTCGTCTCGACCACGGGCACCACCTCGACGCCCGCGAACGACGTCTGCCGGCGGCCCTGGTTGTCGAACGGCGAGATGCGCACGAGGCGGTGCGTGCCCTGCTCGACGCTGAGCGTGCCGTAGGCGTACGGGGCCGTGACGCGGAACGTGGCGGACTTGATGCCCGCCTCCTCGGCGTAGGACGTGTCGAACACGTCGACGCCGTAGCCGTGCCGCTCGGCCCACCGGGAGTACATCCGCAGCAGCATCTCGGCGAAGTCGGCCGCGTCGATGCCACCCGCCTCGGCACGGATCGTGACCAGGGCGTTGCGCTCGTCGTACTCGCCGGACAGCAGCGTGCGGACCTCGAGCGAGGAGATCTCGTCGCGGAGCTTCGCGCGCTCGGTGTCGGCCTCGGCGAGGCTGCCCGCGTCACCCTCGTCCTCGGCCAGCTCGTACATGATCGACAGGTCGTCGAGCCGGTCCCGGAGGTTCGTGATGCGACGCAGCTCACCCTGCTTGTGCGAGAGCTTGCTGGTGACCTTCTGCGCCTGCTCCTGGTCGTCCCAGAGGTCCGGCCGGGCCGCCGCCTGCTCCAGCTCCGCGACCTGGGCGCGCAGCGCATCGAGGTCCATCACCGCCTCGATGCTCGTGAGCGTGGCGGAGAGGTCCTTGATGTCTGCTTCGACGTCGGGATTCACGTCCCAAGATTACGCCGGCACCGGTCGCGGAGTGCGACCGGTGGGCGCGATTCAGGCCGTCGGGATGGCGTCGAGCAGCTTGAGCACGGCCTTGGCGTGCGCCAGGCCGAATTCGGCGACCGCCTTGGCGTAGGCGTCCTCCGCGGTCTTGACCGCCGTCCTGGCGGCCTCCTGCTCGGCGCCGTAGCTCGCGCGGGCGGAGTCCACGAGCCCTTGCCGCTGTTTTGCGGTCAAGGAGCCCGCGTGCACCAACCGCAGGATCAGCGGGCTGCGCAGGTGGTCCGGTCCCGGCTCGGAGAGCAGCCAGTTCTTGAACGCCTTCTTGCCCGCCGCGGTCAGCACGTACTGCTGGCTGGATCGCGGGCCCTGCTTGCCGAGGCGCAGCAGGCCTGCGTCCGCCAACGCGGGCAGCTCGCGGTAGACCTGGCTGCGGGTGACGCTGAAGAACGCGCCGAAGCGCTCTCCGGCCTCAGCCACGAGCTGGCCACCGGTCTTGGGTCCGTCGTGCAGCAGCCCGAGCAGGGCAGCCGCCGTCGCATTCAGGTCCGACACACCACCAACGGTGCCACGCTCACCGGTCGCTGTCCACAATGGTCAGCCGTTCTGTCCACTGTGGCTGATCACGGGCTAGTGGAGCTGGGCCAAGCGGAGCAACGCAAAGCATCGCTGCGTAACCACTCGCTGATCAACGCCACGCGTTCGGCCTCTTGACCCGGGCTGTCCACGCGAAGTGGAAATCCATTGAGCCGCAAGGGAAACCGCACTTTTGCGTTCACTCGAACGGCAGCGCGGTGTCACGCGGCGCGTCCGGCGCGCCCCGCCGGCCCCATCGGGCGATAGCACAACCCGGTGATGTCGGGCTCTCGACGTGGCAAACACGTCGGGTGGTGGGACCATTACGGCGGGTGTTCGTACGACTGGGAGGTCAGCTGTGGGCATCAAATGGACGACGGGAACGAAGGTAGTCCGCAACGCCCGCGCCTGGGCGTCCGGCACGATCCCGGAGCAGGCGGGCAAGGACGAGTGCATGGTGTGCGGCAAGCAGATCCGCCGGCATCGCACGGTCAGCGGCGAAGGCCGGGTGTGCTCCCTCACGTGCGCCCAGTACTGGGCCGAGAACATGACCTGAGCACAGACAAAGCGAAAGGCCCCCGGAGTCGGAACTCCGGGGGCCTTTCACGTGGTAGCGGGGACAGGATTTGAACCTGCGACCTCTGGGTTATGAGCCCAGCGAGCTACCGAGCTGCTCCACCCCGCGCTGTAAGGACAACTATACACGCCCCCAGAACCCCTTTTCACCGGGGTCCCCTAACCGCATATCCCCAGCTCACCCGCCCAACAACCAGCGAGACCCTCACCCACACCCTAACCACCCCGCCTACCTACCTATCCACCCGCACCTGCCGCACTCAACCGGCACCGGGCGGGGGTCCAGGGGCTTCGCCCCCGGTCAGGGGTGCAGGGGGCGAAGCCCTCCTGCCCGGGGTCCGGGGGCCGGGCCCCCGGTGAAATGCGAAAAAGCCGTGTTCATGATTTCCATGAACACGGCTATCCCACTTTGTAGCGGGGACAGGATTTGAACCTGCGACCTCTGGGTTATGAGCCCAGCGAGCTACCGAGCTGCTCCACCCCGCGCTGCATTTAGAACTCTACGCCTGGGGTTAACCGGAATGCAAATCGGGTGGCCCGGAACGTGTCCCAGGCCACCCGATGGCGATATCAGTGCAGGTCAGCCGGTCGGCGTCGTCGGCTGGGTCGTAGTCGTCGGCGGCGTCGTCGCCCCCGCCGCCGTGTTGAACCTCTTCGTCGCGTCGTCCAGCGCCTTGTAGGCGTTGCCGAGCTCGACGAAGTCACCGCTGGACTGCGCCGCCTTGATGCGCGACAGGGCCGACTGGATGTCCCGCACGGCCTGCTGCAGCTCCGTGCCGCCCTGCCCGTCGTTCGGCGCCGTCGGCGTCGTGCTGGGCGTGGACGTCGGCGGCTGGCCGTTGGGGTCCGGTTGCGGCACCTGCGACGACGAGCCGGACAGGACCTCCTCCATCGCCTCGGCCAGCGTCGGCGCGTAGCCCACCTTGTCGCCGAAGCTCACCAGCACCTTGAACAACTGCGGGAACTGGGTGTTCTGGCTGGCCCGTTCGATGTAGATGGGTTCGACGTAGAGCAGGCCGCCGCCCACCGGCAGGGTCAGCAGGTTGCCGTAGACGACCTTCGTCTGCCGCTGGGCGAGCAGGTTCAGCTCACCGCTGACCTCGCCGTTGGTGAGGAAGGTGGTTTGGATCTGCTGTGGACCCTTGACCTCGTTGTTCAAGGTCAGCACGCTCATCTTGCCGTAGTTGTCCGGGTCGGATCTGACCGTCACGTACGACGCCATGAACTCCCGGTTCAACCGCACCAACGCGCTGGTCAGCTGGAAGCTCACCTTGTTCGCGTCGCCGGTCGGGTCGCCCGCCAGCACGTAGAACGGCGGCTGCCGGTCCCGCTGCTGCTGCACGCCCTGCTGCTGTGCCTCGACGGTGGTGGCGTTGTCGATGGTCGGGTCGGACGGCACGTCCCAGAACGAGACGCCGGAGTAGAAGTCACGCGGGTTGTCCACGTGGTACTCCGACAGCATCTCCCGCTGCACCTTGAACAGGTCCTCGGGGTAGCGCAGGTGCTCCTTCAGCGACTGCGACATCTCGCTGTTGGCCTTCACCGTGCCCGGGAAGACACCCATCCACGCCTTCAGCACCGGGTCCTGCGTGTCCATCTCGTACAGCGTCACCGTGCCGTCGTAGGCGTCCACAGTGGCCTTGACCGAGTTGCGGATGTAGCTGATCTCCCGGTTCGGCTGCTGCGCGACGCCCGGCAGCGAGTCGTTCGTGGCGTCACCCAGGGCCGTGCGGCGGGCGTACGGGTAGTTGTCGAGCGTGGTGTAGCCGTCGACGATCCACGTGATGCGGCCGTCCACCACGGCCGGGTACGGGTCGCCGTCCACGGTCAGCCACGGCGCCACGGCCTCGACGCGGTCACGCGGGTTGCGGTTGAAGATGATCCGCGACTCGTCGCCGATGGCCGAGTTGAACAGAATGTTCCGCTCGCCGTACGCGGCGGCGAAGACCACCTTGTTGAACAGGCCGCCGATGCGGACGCCGCCCTTGCCGGTGTAGGTGTAGGACGAGCCGTCGGTGTCGTACTCACCGGGCGCGCCCTCGCCGCGGCCGCCGACGATGGCGTAGTCGGCCGGGCTGCCCAGCTCGCCGTAGTAGGTGCGCGGCTGCTCGACGCCGAACGGGCCGGGCTGGACCTTGCCGTCCTGGCCGACCTGGGCCGCCTCGAACACGGGGTAGCCGCCGTCACCGTCGTCGTCCGCGGTCGAGTTCACCTTGCTGGCCTCGGCGAACACCATGCCGTTGCCGTGGGTGTAGATGAGGTGCTGGTTGATCCAGTCGCGCTGGCCCTGCGGGATGCCCGCGGTGTTCAGCTCGCGGACCGCGACGATGTAGTCCTGGAGCTGCTTGTCCTTCGTGTACCGGTCGACGTCGAGCTTCTCCGGGAACGCGTAGAACGGCCGCAGCTGCTGGAACTGGGTGAACGTCTTGGAGATGACGGCCGGGTCGAGCAGCCGGACGTTGCCGACCGTCGCCTGGTCGTTCTTCAGCTCGTCCAGCGAGACGTTCTGCTTGCCCACGTACGGCTTGTTCTCCACCTTGTCCGGCGTCAGCCCGAAGGCTTGCCGGGTGGCTTCGATGTTGCGGCCGATGGGTTCGGCTTCCTTCTCGATGGCGTTCGGCTTCACCGAGAACTGCTCCAGCACGGCGGGCCACGCGGCGCCGACCAGGATGGAGGACAGCACCAGCAGCACGGTCGCGATCGCCGGCAGCTGGAGGTTGCGCAACACCGCGCCCGCGAAGAACGCGATGGCGCAGAAGACCGCGATGAACAGCAGGATCAGCTTGGCGGGCAGCACCGCGTTGAGGTCGGTGTAGCTCGCGCCGTCGAACTTGTCGTTGCGGTCGGAGAACAGCAGCGTGTACCGGTCGAAGAAGTACGCGACCGCCTTGAGCAGGATGAACACGCCGGCCACGATCGCCAGGTGGGTGCGCGCGGGCCCGGAGAGCTGGCCGCCGCGGCCCGCCAGCCGGATGCCGCCGAACAGGTAGTGCGCCACGACCGCGGCCACGAACGCGACCGCCGTCGCGATGAACAGCCACGACAGGATCCACGTGTAGAACGGCAGTTGGAACGCGTAGAAGCCGATGTCGTGGCCGAACTCAGGATCGTTCACGCCGAACGAGGTGGCGTTGAAGAACAGCTGGACCTGCTGCCAGTCGCCCTGGGCCGAGGTGCCCGCGATGAGGCCGACCAGCACCGGCAGGCCGATGGCGAACAGCTTCATGCGCCTGCTGACGACCGCGCGGTAGCGGGCCACCGGGTCGTCGGGCCCGGACACCGGCACGAAGACCGGCCGGGAGCGGTAGGCGAGGATCAGGTTGATCGCGACGAGACCGCCCACCAGCAGACCCACGGCGAAGAACAACCCGAACCGGGTCGCGAGCACCGTGCCGTAGACGCTGCGGAAGCCGACCTCGCCGAACCAGAGCCAGTTGACGTAGGTGCCGAGCAGCCTTGAGCCGGTGATCAGACCGACCAGGACCACCGCACCGACGATGAGCAGAATCCGGCTGCGACGGGACAGCCTGGGCAGTCCGACCGGGGGCCGTGTGGCCACGGGGCACGCTCCTGGATCGCGGTAGTGGCGTTCGTACGTTCTGTCCAACTCTACGGAGGCCGCCGAGGGTTCCCCGTTCGGTCTTGTCTTTACCTAGATGCGACCATGGCGCACGTGTCAGCCAGTGAAACGCCGCCCGTGGTGCTGCCCGAGGTCGCCCGCGAGGTCGAGGAGTTCGTGTCCACCGCCGGGTGGAACCAGCCGACCCAGCTGTTCGCGCTGGTACCGACGGCCGAGCTGCTGGAGCGGCAACCCGAGCTGGCGGGCCAGCTCGACCCCGCCGCCTCGCCGTTGACGCCGATCGCGCAGGACTCCCTGCCGGACGACGAGCTGGACCGGGCGCTGGCGGGCATCGTCTGGCCCGACGTCGTGCACGGGTGCGCGTTGGCGCAGGAGATCGTGGTGCTGCCGCCGGACGCCGAGGCCCAGCTGACCGAGCAGGACCTGGACGACGAGCAGGCGCGCAAGTTCGCCGCCGAACACCCCCAGCGCCGGGAGGCGCGGCTGGTGGCGGCGGTGCTGCGGGACGGCTCGGCGGCGTGCGTGCTGCGGCTGCGGGGCAACGTGGAGGTGCCCGAGGAAGTCGTGGCACACCCCGAACTGGCCCCAAACCTAACCCGCGCCCTCTTGGAGACCCTCAGGCAGTGACATGGCCGCTGCTCCGCAGACGGCGGCTCGGTCGCCTGGAAGTCGATCGTTCGCGCCCTGATTCCCGACGATCGAAAAGCGTGATCGCCGGGAATGAGGACGCGAACGATCGACGCGACCTCGCGGGTGGGTGCGGAGCGGCGGCAATCAGCAACCCGGCGCGTCGCCGCCCTTGCTCAGGGATTCGAGCGACTGCACGGCGTCGTCCAGCTTCTCGACCTTGACCAGGCGCAGGCCCTCCGGGGCGTGCTGCTTCGCCTCGTCGCAGTTGCCCGCGGGCACGAGGAACACGGTGGCGCCGCCTTCGCGGGCGGCGACCATCTTGAACCCGATGCCGCCGATGCGGCCGACCTCGCCCTTGTCGTTGATCTCGCCGGTGCCCGCGACGGACTGGCCGCCGTTCAGCTCGCCCGGCGTGAGCTTGTCGACGATCGACAACGCGAACAGCAGGCCCGCGGACGGGCCGCCGACGTCCGTCAGGCTGATCTTGATCTCGAACGGCACGTCCGCGCGGTCCAGCGGCAGCACGCCGAGGAAGCCGGTCTCGCGGCCCTCCATGCGGCCCAGGGTGACCGAGGCCGTCTTGCGCTCGGACCCGCGTTCGAACGTCAGCGTGACCCGATCGCCCGGCTTGGTGGCCTCCAGCGCCGCGCGCACGTCCTCGGCGCTGCCGATCTGCTTGCCGTTGACCTCCAGCAGCCGGTCGTTGGGCTCCAGCACCTCGGCGGCCGCGGTGTCGTTGGTGATCTCGGCGGCGACGACCTTCATCGGGTAGTCCAGGTAGCTCAGCGCGGCCACCTCGGCGCTGCTCTGCGAGTCCTGGAACGCCTTCACGTTCTGGTCGCGGACCTGCTGCTCGGACTCGCCGGGCCGGAAGAACTCCTCGCGCGGCGCCAGCGCGTACCGGCCGCTGATCCACAGGCCGAGCGCGCCGAACAGCGACACGTCGTCGGTGAGCGACACGGTGGTCATGGTGAGGCTGCCGCCGGTCGGGAAGGTCTCCTGACCGTCCACCGACACCACGTCACCACCGTTGACCTGGCCCAACGTGTCGTAGGTCGGGCCGGGACCCAGCGCGACGTACGGCACGCGGGCGAACCCGCCGAGCAGGCCGAGCGCCAGCACGACCGTGAGGCTGACCACGAGGGTCCACGTCCGCCGGGTCAGGCCGCGCCGCGGCGCGTGCGGTGGGGGTGGTGCCTGGTCCACGACGGTGTCGGTGCCTTCGGTCACGCCAGACAGGGTACGACCACGGCGTCACGCTGCCGGCGAACCGGTCCCACGCGGGGCTGCCGTGCCGCGTACCGTGGACCCATGAGTGACCTGCCCTTCGGGTTCAGCCCGCAGGACCCCGACGACCGCAACCGCAAACCCGGAGACCAAGGGGACAACCCCTTCGACTTCAACCAGCTCGGCGCGATGCTGAGCCAGCTCGGTGCGATGTTCAGCAACGCGGGCACGTCGTCCGGGCCGGTCAACTACGACCTCGCGAAGCAGATCGCGCTCCAGCAGCTCGCCGGCAAGGGCGGCACCGGTTTCGCCCCCGACCAGAGCGGCGCGGTGGCCGACGCCGTGCACCTGGCGGAGATGTGGCTCGACCCGGTGACGGCGCTGCCCGCGGGCGCCCGCACGTCCCAGAGCTGGACCGCGCGCGACTGGGTGGAGCGCACGTTGCCCACGTGGCAGCGGCTGTGCGACCCGGTGGCCCAGCGCGTGTCCGGCGCTTGGGTCGACGCGATGCCGGCCGAGGCGAAGGAGGCCGCCGGACCGCTGCTGTCGATGCTCGGGCAGATGGGCGGCATGGCGTTCGGCTCGCAGCTCGGCGGCGCGCTGGCGCAGCTCGGCGCGGAGGTGCTGACGTCGACCGACGTGGGGCTTCCGCTCGGGCCGGAAGGCACCGCCGCGCTGCTGCCGGACAACATCGAGAAGTTCACCGAGGGCCTGGAGCGGCCGACCAGCGAGGTGCTGGTGTTCCTGGCCGCGCGTGAGGCGGCGCACCAGCGGCTGTTCAGCCACGTGCCGTGGCTGCGGCAGCGGCTGCTGGACACCGTGGAGGAGTTCGCCCGCGGCATCACCGTCGACACCTCGGCGCTGGAGCAGCTGGCCGGCCAGATCGACCCGGCGAACCCGGCGAGCATCGAAGAGGCGATGAAGTCGGGGATGCTCGAACCCCAGACCACGCCCGAGCAGAAGGCCGCGCTGACCCGCCTGGAGACGCTGTTGGCCTTGGTCGAGGGCTGGGTGGACGTGGTGGTGAACGAGGCGGTCGGCGAGCGGCTGCCCGGCGCCGACGCGCTGCGGGAGACGCTGCGCAGGCGGCGTGCGTCCGGCGGGCCGGCGGAGCAGACGTTCGCCACGCTGGTCGGCCTCGAACTGCGGCCGCGCCGGCACCGCTCGGCGGCGGCGCTGTGGAAGCTGCTCACCGACCAGCACGGCATCGAGCAGCGCGACAGCGTGTGGGAGCACCCCGACCTGGTGCCGTCGGCGGAGGACCTGGACGACCCGATGGAGTTCGCCGAGCGGTTCGGCCAGACGCGCAAGGCGCTGGAGGACCCGATGGCGGAGCTGGAGCGCACCCTGCGCGACCAGGACGACAAGGGCGAGGGCGACGAGCCGAAGAAGGACGACGCCTAGCCTCACCGACCGGCGAAGAGCGGCCCTCAGCCGCCTCCGACCTCGCCCGCGACGTCGGAGGCGGCGCGATCCGACTCAGTCCTCCTCCGTGATGCCCAGGCCCGCCGCGGCCGACAGGCCTTCCAGGTACCCGATGGCGCGTTCCGCCTTCGGGTACCTGTGCACGAGCAGCCAGAAGTCCTTGCCGTGCCCCGGCACCTCCAGGTGCGCCAACTCGTGCACCAGCACGTAGTCGAGCACCCACGCGGGCACGTCGCGCAGCCGTTCGCTGATCCTGATCGTGCCCTCGCTCGGCGTGCACGACGCCCACCGCGTGCGCATCGGCGGCACCCACCGCACGCTGCTCGGCTGCACGCCGTCCAGGTACCTGTCCGCCAGCTCCTCGCACCGCGCCAGCAGGGCGGCGTCGGACGTGCGCGTGGGCGAGCGCCTGCGGGTCTCGCTGCGCTGCAGGCGGCTCAGCATCTCCGCCACCCAGTGCTTCTCCTCGGTCTTGCTCATGCGAGCCGGCAGCAGGACGACGACCGTGTCCCCCTCGCGGTACGCGCTCACCATGCGACGGCGCCGGGCGCTGCGCCGCACCTCCACCTGCGGTTCGGGCATGGCGTTCACGGTAAGGCCAGGGACCGACAATCCGCGGCGGCCAAGCGGCGGTCTGTGGAGGGACGGACCAGCAGGTTCCACCGAAAGGCGGCTGGACACGCTCGACGCGGCGTGCAGCGGACGCGCGTTCCCGGAGGTAGCGTTCAGCGCAACCCCCGAGTGTGGCGCAGATCGCTCCGCACTCTCGAAGCGAGGAGGAAGCCGTGGCCGAGACCTACAACGGCTACTGCGTCAAGTGCCGTGAGAAGCGCGACTTCACGGGCGAGGTGCACGAGAGCAACAACCGCAGGATGGCCAAGGGAAAGTGCCCGGTCTGCGGAACCACGGTGACCCGAATCCTCGGCAAGGCGAAGGTCTGATTCGCGGACGGGCGGCCGGGCCCTTCGCGGCGCCCAGCCGCCCGTCAAGGCCCTTCGTGGCCTCTGTGGACAACCGGCAAGCCTGTGGACAGGCGTTTTGCCGTACCGGCCGCCGCGGGCAGGCTGCCGGTGTGGATCTACCCAATCGCCCGAGGGTCCTGCCCGGCCTGCCGCTGCTGCGCCGCCGGGCCGACGTGGTCCAGATCGGCACGGACCCGCGGCACGCCATGCTGGTCGAGGACGTGCCGGAACCCATGGCGTCCGTCCTGCTCGGCCTCAACGGCCGACACACCCTCGCTGACCTGCGTGAACGGCTCGCCGAACACGGTCGGCAGGCGGCCGAGTTCGCAGGCGTGCTGCACGGCCTGGCGCGGGCCGGGCTGGTCGAGGAATCCGTGCCCGTGCCGCACCCCCGGCTGGCCGCCGAGGTGACCGGGTGGGCGCTGCGCACCCGTCGTTGTGCCGTCTCGCTGCCCGCCGACCGTGCCGCCAGATCCGTCGTGGTGCACGGCGAGGGTCGGCTCGCGGTCACCGTCGCCACGCTCCTCGCGGCCTCCGGAGTGGCACACGTTCGGGTGGTCGCGCGGGGTCGCGTCGGCCCCGAGGACACCGGATCGGGGTACCTCGAATCGGATGTCGGCCGACCGCGCGCCGAGGCCGCCCAGGACGCCGTGCGGCGGGTCTGCGGGACCGTGCGGCCGGTGGGGCGCGCCGTGGACCTGGTGGTGCTGGCCGACGCCCTGGTGCCCGCCCCGGAGCTGCTGCACCAACTCGTCTCGGACGGCACACCGCACCTGGCCGTGCGGGTCCGGGAAGGGCTCGGCGTGGTCGGCCCGCTGGTCGTGCCCGGTCGCAGCAGCTGCCTGAGGTGCGCGGACCGGCACGCGACGGACACCGACCCGGCGTGGCCGAGGATCGCCGCGCAGCTGGTGGACCGCGCCCAGCACGCCGACCTGGCCACCGTGACGGCGACGGCGGGCGTGGCGGTCGGTCAGGCGCTGCTGGCGCTCGACCGGTCCGAGCCCGCCGCGACCAGGCCACCCACCTGGGACGCGACCCTGGAGGTCGACGCGTTCACCGGGGTGGTCGAACACCGGATCGCGCCGGTGCACCCGCGCTGCGAGTGCCGTTCCGCGACGTGATCCACCCTCAGCCAGGCCTGTGTAGGTTTTGTGGCAGGGGCGTGCACCACTGCGACCACGTGATCGGGCGGGAGGAGAATCACCGGGTGAGCGAGATCCCGCGCAAGGCCGTGCAGCGCACCGCCAAGCTGGCCAGCCTCCCGCTCGGGGTGGCGGGCCGGGTGGTGGGCGGCTGGGGCAAGCGCCTGGCAGGCCGCAGCTCCGAGGAGGTCAACGCCGAGGTGTCGGCGAAGACCGCGGAGCAGGTGTTCGCGGTGCTCGGGCAGCTCAAGGGCGGCGCGATGAAGTTCGGCCAGGCCCTGAGCGTGTTCGAGGCGGCGGTGCCGGACGAGCTGGCCGAGCCGTACCGCGAGGCGTTGACCAAGCTCCAGACGGCCGCGCCGCCGATGCCCGCGCGCACCGTGCACCGGGTGCTGGCCGAGCAGCTCGGGGCGGGGTGGGCGAAGCGGTTCGCGTCGTTCGACGACTCACCCGCCGCGTCGGCGAGCATCGGGCAGGTGCACCGGGCGGTGTGGCACGACGGCCGCGACGTGGCGGTGAAGGTGCAGTACCCGGGCGCGGACGAGGCGTTGCAGAGCGACCTGAGCACGTTGCTGCGGTTCAGCCGGGTGTTGCAGGCGGTGATGCCCGGCACCGAGGTCAAGCCGCTGCTGGAGGAGCTGCGGGACCGGTACCTGGAGGAGTTGGACTACCGGACCGAGGCGGACAACCAGCGGATCTTCGCGAAGGCGTTCGACGGCGACGAGCGCGTGCTCGTGCCGCGCGTGGTGGCCAGTTCGCCGAAGGTGATGGTCACCGAGTGGACCGAGGGCACGCCGCTGTCGAAGATCATCCGAGCCGGTGAGCGCGACGAGCGCGACCTGGCCGGGCAGTTGCTGTCGGAGTTCCACTTCTCGGCGCCGAGCCGGTCCGGGCTGCTGCACGCCGACCCGCACCCCGGCAACTTCATGCTGGGCGCGGACGGCCGGTTGCGCGTGCTGGACTTCGGCGCGGTCGCCCGGCTGCCCGACGGGTTGCCCAAGACGCTCGGCCTGATGACCAGGCTGGCGCTGGACGGCCGGTCGGCGGACCTGGTGGAGCTGCTGCGGTCGGAGCGGTTCATCCGTCCCGGGACCGAGCTGCACGCCGAGGACGTGCTGAACTACCTGGCGCCGTTCGTCGAGCCGCTGCGCGCCGAGACGTTCCACTTCACCCGGCGGTGGCTGCAGAAGCAGGCGGAGCGCGTCGGCGACCTCCGCAGCCCCGATTCGCAAACGGGAAGGTCCCTGAACCTGCCCCCGCAGTACCTACTTATCCACAGGGTGACGCTGGGCGCGACGGGCATCCTCTGCCAGCTCGACGCGAACGTGCAGGCCAGAGCCATCGTCGCCCGCTGGCAACCGGGGTTCGACGACTGAGTTGTCCACAGGTCCGCGACTTATCCACAGATCACGAACACCCCCTGGCCGACCCTCCGGAACCCCCGGAAGATCGACCCCATGGACCAAGTGATCAAGGCAGCGGACCTGAAAGCCGCCGGCGTGCCCGGCTACCTCATCGACCTGAAGTGCCGCCCCGGCGGGCCGTGGCAGCGCATCCTGCCGGGCGTGGTGCTGCTCAGCGCGAGCCCACCGACCCGCGCCCAACGCCTCCAGGCCGCCCTGGCCTACGCGGGCCCGAAGGCCGTGGTCACCGGCGTGGACGCCCTGCACGCCCACGGCCTGCACACCCTGCCACCCCCAGCCCGCATACACCTGCTGCAACCGGCCACCAACCGCCGCTCGTGCGCCGAGCACGTACTGCTGGAACGCACCACCCGCCCGCCGAAGGTGGTCGTGGAAGCCGGCTTGCCCCTGGCCGAACCAACGAGAGCCACCCTGGACGCCGCCCGCCACGAACCGGACCCGCTACGCCAACACCACCTGCTGTCCACCGCCGTCCGCTCCGGCCTGTGCACGCTCACCAGCCTGACCAGAGAACTGAACGCGGGCAGCAAACGCGGCACCGCCACCCCCCGAGCAACCCTGAAACTCCTCTCCGCCCTCCTCCGCTAACCCCACCGCCCCACCAACCCGCACACGAACCCACCACCCAGCCTCACCACGGACCCCACCCACCTCCGCGCCGCACACAGGTATTCACACCTCACCGCACCCAGACCCGCACCTGGCCGGGGACCGCAGAGGTCGTCCTACCCGGCGAACAAGCCTTCCTCACACGTGCTCGTCCTCAACCGACTCCAGCCGCCTACCCGGCGGTCCAGTAGTCGGTGGGCAGCTTGCCTTCGATGTCCCGAACATGCGCACGCGCGCAGACGTGGCACAGCCACTGGTCGGTGCCGCGCTCCCGCTCCCGCACCCAGGCCAAGAGCTGGGCCGGGTCCGTGACGGACGAACGCGTCCGTCCGCAGCGGGCACAGGTGTCGGTCACGGTTTGCGGCCCAGGTACACGGTGTTGGCAGTCAGGAGGAACACGTCGTCGCGCAGCCCGAGGAAGGCCGGGTCACGCGGGTCGAGGAGTTGCTTCACCGTGCGGCGGTCGGCGGGGTGGAGCACGTCGCCGGCGACCTCGTCGAACCACGTCAGCTGGTTCACCGCCCAGTCGCGCACCGCCTGCTTGGGCGGCGCCGGGTGGTCGATCAGGTAGCTGAACGCGGTCACGTCCACCAGACCGGCGTCGGAGAGCACGAGGTTCCAGCCGCCGTGCATGCGAACGGCCCCGGCCGTGTTCTCCCGCATCCGCACGAACCACTGGTCACGCGCGGCCAGCAGCCGGTCCTGCAGGCCGGGCTCACCGATGCCCAAGTCGAACGGGAGGAACTTGCCGCTCAACCCGCCCTCGGCGAGCGCCAACCACCCGCCCGGCGCGACCGCCTCGACCAACCGCACCACAGCCGCACGCTGATCAGGGAGGTGATGCACGACGTTCGAAGCCCACACCAACTGCGCGGGCCCGGCGATCTCCACCGGCCGTTCGGTGGCCAGGTCGGCGAGCACCGGCCGGACGCGCACGGTCGCCGTGGACGTGTCGGTCTCGTAGGTGGCCGCCGACCGGGCAACGCTCGTGGCCGCGTCCAACAGCTCGGGCACGGCGTCGACCAGCACGACGGTGCCGCCGCCACGAGCGGACAGTGCCTCGACGAGTGCCACGCTCATCCCACCGGCACCACACCCGACGTCCAGGACGGTCGGCTTGTCGGGCAGCCCGCGGACGAGTCTGCGCGCGACGACGCGCCGCGGCTCGGCGTCCAACTCGTCTGCCTGCCGCAACGCGGTCAGCCGGGACGACCAGTCGATCCCGTCATGGGTGTGGGCATGGGCGTGGTTGTGAGAGTGAGCTGCCACACGACGAACGGTACCCACGCCAAGCCGAACCCTCCCACCGAAATCGCACCCGCCGCGCGGTCGCCGGCATCGAGCACGTCGCAGCGGCGGGGCGCGACGGGATTGCGGCAAGCGAGTGGGGCGAGGCGGTGGCGGCAAGCAAGTGGCGGCGAGGGCGGCGAGCACGCGGCCGAGAAGTGGCGGCGAGGGTGGTGGCGGCACAAGTGGCGGCGAGGTAGCGGAGAGGGTGGCGGTGAAGTCCTGCCTTCCGGGTGCGGATACGGCGAAGGGCCCGCCCTCCCCGTCGTGGGACGAGGAGGGCGGGCCGCTCCGTGCATCAGATCGCGCGGGCCTTCATGGCAGCCCTGCGCTGGGCCCATCCGGCCAGCCGACGCCACCTGCGGGCGACGACCAGGCGGTGGGCCAGCCGATGCTGTCGCGCGAATATCTCCGCGTCATGCATTCGGGATCTGGCGAGATTTTCTTCGAGCAGCATGGGGTTCCCCTTGGGGTTGACTTCGATCAGCATGGATTCGTCTGCGGTGGATCGGTACGTGGTCACGCGGCGGCCTCCTGGTCGTTAGCCCCCCGGACAACGGTCGCGGCGGGTGCCGCGGGAACAACTGGTGCTGCGTCCTTGCGGGGGCGCCCACGGGGACGCTTCCGCGCGATCACGGTTCCGCGCTCGAAGATCTCGCCGCCCCAGACCCCCCAGGGCTCGTGACGAGCAAGCGCACCGGCCAGGCACTCGGCGATGACGGGGCAGGTGGCGCAGAACCTCTTCGCCTCCTCCAGCTCCGCCGGCGCGTCGGCGAACCACAGGTCCGGGTTGTTGGTACGGCAAGGAAGTTCCAAGCCGGCGTCGGGCGCGGTGTCGATCAAGGTCGCGACACCCGCCCCGGAGAGCTCCGGCTCGGTGGACAACGTCCCGTTTATGGGGACGGTCGCGGTCAACATCAGGTGGACTCCTGTCAAGGGTCTTGCATGGGGTTTTTGTTTGTCGTTCGAACCGCAAAACGGGTCGGAACAGCACGAAGGCCGCGGATCCGGTTACGGGTCCGCGGCCTTCGTGAGCTTGGTGGCCTGACTACATGGTGGTCAGGTACTTCGCTCGTGCGCGGACGGCGCAACGTTCTGAGTCGGGACGAGGGTCGACGCGTGCGGCGTCGGCACCTGGATCAGCTGAACTCGCTCAGCACCCCACTTGAGGGCGTGGCGATCGCGGGCAGACTTCTCCCCCGCGACATGAGCAGCGCCTGCGGCCAAGGCCACCCCGGACTTCAGGTAACCGGGCGTCTCGAAGCACATGAGAGTGTTCACGACCGGTCACCTCCTCGGGTGTCTCGACTCGACTGCTAGCTCTTGAATCCCCAGCGGGCGCTTCGCGCCCGGCCTGAGCAGGTTATGACCCCGCGCGGGACGCGTGCAACAGGTTTTTCCAAATACCTGTCGATTGAGTGAAAATTCAGCGTTTGCCCTGCACAGAGCGCTAGGGCGCGACCACTCGTCCGGACGAAGCCGCTCGCGGGCGAGCCGGTCGGGGTCACCGACCGCGGATCAACGCGAGATCAACGCCGGATCAACACGGCCCACACGCACGCCCCACGCAGCCCTCACCCGACCCCGACACGGCCACCGACACGGCCACCGACGTGGCGGCGGCACGGCGTCAACGCGGAGGTCAACGCCCGCCGCGCACGAGGGCCAGCACGTCGTCCCCGAACCGGTCCAGCTTGGCCGCGCCGATGCCCGAGATCGACACGAGCCCCGCGACGTCCTCAGGCCGCTGCTCGGCGATCGCGACCAGCGTCGCGTCGGTGAACACCACGTACGCGGGCACCTTCAGCTCCCGTGCGCGATCCGCCCGCCACGCCCGCAGCTTGGCCAGCAGCTCCTCGTCCAGGTCCGACGGGCACGAGGCGCACCGGCTCAGCTTGACCGCCCGCGCGTCCACCAACGCCGACCCGCACACCCGGCACTGCGGCTTGGGCCGCTTCTGCAGCGGCTCCCGCTTGGCCGTGCGCGACGCCGGGTGGTCCTCCGGCACCAGCCCGTAGAGGAACCGGCTGCGCCGCCGGTAACGACGCCCGCCCGCGGCCCGCGCCAACGCCCACGACATCCACAGGTGCTCACGGGCCCGCGTCACGCCCACGTACAGCAGCCGTCGCTCTTCCTCGATCGCCGCGTCGTCACCGTCGGCGTGCTGGATCGGCAACGTGCCCTCGACCAGCCCGACCAGGAACACCGCGTCCCACTCCAGGCCCTTCGCCGCGTGCAGGGACGCCAGCGTCACGCCCTCCACCGTCGGCGGGTGCTGCGCCTCGGCGCGCAGCTCCAGTTCGGCGACGAACTTCGGCAGGTCCGCCGAGTCCACCGCGGTGACCAGCTCCTCGGCCAGTTCGACGAGCGCGAGCAGCGACTCCCACTTCTCCCGCGCCGTCCCGCCGGCGGGCGGCTCGTCGGTCAGGCCGATACCGGCCAGCACCTCGCGCACCACCTTCGGCAGCTCGCCGGTCGGCTCGTGCGCCGCCGCCGACCGCAGCGCCACCATCGCCTGCCGCACCTCGGCGCGCTGGAAGAACCGCTCGCCACCGCGCACCTGGTAGGGCACGCCGACCTCGGCCAGCGCCTGCTCGAAGACCTCCGACTGGGCGTTGACGCGGTAGAGGATGGCGATCTCGCTGGCCGACACGCCCTCGTCCAGCAGCGCCTTCACCCGCCGCGCGACGGCCGCGGCCTCCAGCGTCTCGTCGTCGAACTCGGTGAACGTCGGCTTCGGCCCGTCCGGTCGCTGCCCGATCAGCCGCAGCCGTGACCCGGAGGGACGGCCGCGCGCCCACTTGATCACCTCGTTGGCCAGGTCGACGACCTGCGGCGTCGACCGGTAGTCACGCTCCAGCCGCACCACGACGGCCTCGGGGAACCGGCGCGGGAAGTCCAGCAGCGGACGCGGCGAGGCGCCCGCGAACGAGTAGATGGTCTGGTTCGCGTCACCGACGACGGTCAGGTCGTCGCGGGCGCCCAGCCACGCGTCGAGCACGCGTTGCTGCAACGGCGTGACGTCCTGGTACTCGTCCACCACGAAGCACCGGTACCGGTCGCGGAACTCCTCGGCGACCTCGCCGTGCTCCTCCAGCGCCGCCGCGGTGTGCAGCAGGAGGTCGTCGAAGTCGAGCAGCTGCGCCTGGTTCTTCAGCTCCTCGTACGTGCGGTAGACCTGCGCGACCTGCTCGGCGGGCGCGGGCGTGTCACGGCTCGTGCGGCCGGCGGCGTTCGGGTAGTCGTCGGGCGCGACCAGCGACGCCTTCGCCCACTCGATCTCGCCGGCGAGGTCGCGCAGCGAGTCCGACTCGGTGGACAGGCCGACCCGGTTCGCGGCCTGGGCGACGAGCCGCAGCTTGTTGCGGTCCATCAGCTGCCACTGCTCGCCGCCGACCACGCGCGGCCAGAAGTAGCGGAGCTGGCGCAGTGCCGCGGCGTGGAACGTCCGGGCTTGCGCGCCGTGCACGCCGAGCGCGCGCAACCGGGTCCGCATCTCACCCGCGGCACGGGCGGTGAACGTGACGGCGAGGACTTGACCTGGGGAAACGTGCCCGCGTTGGACCAGGTAGGCGATGCGGTGCGTGATGGTGCGGGTCTTGCCGGTGCCGGCGCCCGCGAGCACGCAGACCGGGCCGCGCGGAGCTTCCACGGCGGCGCGCTGTTCCGGGTCGAGTCCCTCCAGCAGCCGGTCCATGCGCTGCATCCTCGCAGAGGTCAGCGAGTACTCCCGTCATGGGGCGCGACGGCGCGCCGTATCCTGGTGGGTATGGCTGGTAAGCAGGACAAGGCGGCTGCCAAGGCGGCCTCCAAGGAAGCGGCGAAGGCTCGGCGCGCGGCATCGAAGGCGAAGCGCAGCCAGATCTTCGAGGCGTTCAAGATGCAGCGCCGCGAGGACAAGGCGCTCGTGCCGTTGATGCTGGCGTGCCTGCTCGGCGCGACGGCCGCGGCGTTCCTGATCGGCCTCATCTGGGACATGCAGTGGGTGCTGCTGCCCATGGGCATCGCGGTGGGCGCGCTGCTCGCGGTCATCGTGTTCGGCCGCCGGGTGCAGAAGACCGTGTACGCGAAGGCGGACGGCCAGCCGGGCGCGGCCGCGTGGGCGTTGGACAACCTGCGCGGCAAGTGGCGCGTGACGCAGGCCGTGGCGGGCACGACGAGCGGTGACATGGTGCACCGGGTGCTCGGCCGGCCGGGCGTGGTGCTGGTCGCCGAGGGCGCCCCGCACCGGGTGAAGAACCTGCTCGCGCAGGAGAAGAAGCGGGTGGCCCGGGTCATCGGCGAGACGCCGATCTACGACGTCGTCGTGGGCACCGAGGACGGCCAGGTGCCGCTGCGCAGGCTGCAGAGCCACCTGATGAAGCTGCCGCGCAACATCTCGACCGCCCAGGTCGACACGATCGACAACCGGCTGGCCGCGCTGGCCAGCCGCGGCGCGGCGCTGCCCAAGGGTCCGATGCCCCAGGGCGCCAAGATGCGCAACGTGCAGCGCGCCATGCGTCGGCGCTGACGAACGTCCACCGCGGCGGCGGTGAGTCCCCGGCCGGGGGTTCACCGCCGCCGTCGTGTTTGACGGCCGCCCTCGTGCCCTATTGGGTGACGACGAAGAGGGTGAAGTCTTCGCGGGCCCTCGCGTCCATCTCCACGGGCAAGCGGATGCGGCCGGAATCGACCATTCCCCGCACGACGGACCGGCTCAGACCGAACCCGGCGGTGAGCAGCTTCCCCACCCGGATGGGCGCGGGCAGTTCGAACCGGACGAGGACTTCGAGCGGCGCCGAGTCCTCGCGGTCGATTTCGTAGAACGGCATGTCGGTTTCCAGCTCCCACGTGCCGTTCCAGTCGAGCCGGTGTCCGGCTTTGCCCGCGAATGCCGCGTCCACGACCAACTGCCGCACGAGGGCGGGGTCGTTGCGCTCGAACCCGAGCAGCCGCTCATGCGCTAGTGACTGCACGTGGACGCGCTCGTGGACGGGGACTTTCGACGTGCGGCCGCACTTCGCGCAACCGATCAGCAACCAGACGTCGAGGAGCTTGCCGCTCGCGTTCACCCGGAACTTCCCGGTGGCGTGGTGACGCGTAGACCTGCAGGTCACACACGTTTTGACGATCGCGGGCAGGCCGAGCTCGCGGACCACCCACAGGGCTTTCCGGTCGGCCTCGGGTCGATCACCGTCAGCGGGCACACGGATATCACGGAAATGATTCATGGCGTTGGCGAATTCCCAGCATCACGGCAGCAAGTGGCGTGCGGCCTGCGCCTCGAAGGGCAGACCGACAGGCGCGACGCCGCAGATCACGTCGCGAGTGGGAAGCCCGCACCGATCACGCGGTGCGGGCTTCGAGCAGCACGCCGGAAGGGGACGGGGAGCGACTCGGACCCGTCTTCACTGCCGCACGTGCGTCACTTGTGCGTCACTTACTGAATCATGTTCGCCATGGTGGTCACCCGGACGACTTCCGGGCAACGCATTTATCGCCGGGACGGCCCGAGGGGTCAGCGGACCCGGATGACGACGGTGCCCGCGGCCTTGTCGTGCAGACCCCTGCCGTCGGCGTCCCACACCACGGCGGGGATGATGGGGAAGATCAACACCGTCCGCAGCGCGGCGCGCGGCACACCGACCGTCCCCGCGCCGTCCAGCCGGGCGACCCGCAGCCCGAACAGCGCGTGACCAGGGGTGAAGCCGAAGAAACCGACCGCGATGACGGTGATGGAGAACCAGGCCAGCAGGCTCCAGTTCTGCGGCAGGTCGGGCATCGTGAACAGGCCCGCCACGCCACCCGAGAGCGCGAAGTCCACCAGGATGGCGATCGCGCGGCGGCCCGTGGACGCGACCGAGCCCGGACCGGACTGGGGCAGGCCGAGGCGTTCACCACGCCACCGCTGCCCGGTACCGTCACCGGAGTCGGCGCCGGGTTCCAGCGCCGAGCGAGGTCCTGACAGCCACGAACCGGTCCACTTGCTCACCCCACCAGAGTAAGGCCGTGCTCAGCGGGTGAGGAGCGGCGGTCGGGTTGCCCGACCTGGGAGGCCCGTTAACACTGGCGAAACACGCGGGTGACGGCTGGGCAACACCACGGTCTTAGTTTCGCCACGATGGCAGGCCGCACCACGCAGCGGCGTACAACCACGCCCCCACCGCAGTGAAGGAGTCGACGAGGGTGTTCAAGAATCCCGACGAGGTCCTGAAGTACATCTCCGACGAGGGCGTGAAGTTCGTCGACGTCCGCTTCAGCGACCTGCCCGGCGTGATGCAGCACTTCACGCTCCCCGCCGCCGCGTTCGACGCCGACGCCATCGCCGAGGGCCTCGCGTTCGACGGCTCGTCGGTCCGGGGCTTCCAGTCGATCCACGAGTCGGACATGCTGCTGCTGCCCGACCTGTACACCGCGCGCCTCGACCCGTTCCGGATCGAGAAGACGCTGATCGTCAACTTCTTCGTGCACGACCCGTTCACGCGTGAGGCGTACAGCCGCGACCCGCGCAACATCGCGCGCAAGGCCGAGCAGTACATCACCGAGTCGGGCATCGCGGACACCGCGTACTTCGGCGCCGAGGCGGAGTTCTACATCTTCGACTCGATCCGCTTCGACACGACCGCGAACGCGTCGTTCCACGAGATCGACTCGATCTCCGGCGCCTGGAACACGGGCCGTGAGGAAGAGGGCGGCAACCGCGGCTACAAGGTCAAGTACAAGGGCGGGTACTTCCCCGTCTCGCCGACCGACCACTACGCGGACCTGCGCGACAAGATGGTCCTCAACATGCAGGCCCAGGGCTTCTCGGTCGAGCGCGCGCACCACGAGGTGGGCACCGCCGGCCAGTCCGAGATCAACTACAAGTTCAACACGCTGCTGCACGCCGCGGACGACTTGATGCTGTTCAAGTACATCATCAAGAACACCGCGTGGCAGGCCGGCAAGACCGTGACGTTCATGCCGAAGCCGCTGTTCGGCGACAACGGCTCGGGCATGCACACCCACCAGTCGCTGTGGAAGGACGGCCAGCCGCTGTTCCACGACGAGTCCGGCTACGCGGGCCTGTCGGACACGGCGCGCCACTACATCGGCGGCATCCTGCACCACGCGCCGTCGCTGCTGGCGTTCACCAACCCGACGGTGAACTCCTACCACCGCCTGGTGCCGGGCTACGAGGCCCCGGT
Organism: Saccharothrix sp. NRRL B-16348; assembly: GCF_001280085.1. Lineage (GTDB taxonomy): Bacteria > Actinomycetota > Actinomycetes > Mycobacteriales > Pseudonocardiaceae > Actinosynnema. The sequence goes on from NZ_LGED01000180.1 coordinate 94,248, forward strand.
GTCGCTGGTCTACTCCCAGCGCAACCGGTCGGCGTGCGTGCGCATCCCGATCACCGGCAACAACCCCAAGGCCAAGCGCATCGAGTTCCGCTGCCCCGACTCGTCGGGCAACCCGTACCTGGCGTTCTCGGCCATGGTGATGGCCGGCCTGGACGGCGTGAAGAACAAGATCGAGCCGCCGGCCCCGATCGACAAGGACCTCTACGAGCTGCCGCCCGAGGAGGCCCGCGACGTCAAGCAGGTGCCGGCGTCCCTGGACGCGGTGCTGGACAGCCTCGAGGCGGACCACGAGTTCCTGCTCGAGGGCGGCGTCTTCACGCCGGACGTCATCGACACCTGGATCTCGTTCAAGCGGGAGCAGGAGATCGACCCGCTGCGCCTGCGCCCGAACCCCTACGAGTTCGCGCTGTACTACGACGTGTGATCGGCGCGGGGCTCTGACCAGCCGTTCCACGGTCTGAAGCCCCACTCGCACCTCCACAGGCCGAAGGCCGGGTGACTGCCACAGTCACCCGGCCTTCGGCCTTTCCGCACCACGACCCGGCGCGTGGTCAGGTCGGTGACGGGGTGGACTCGCGGAGGCGGGTGTCGAGCAGGTGGCCGGACTCGCGGTCGCGGTACTGGACGCGCAGGTACTTGATCTGGGTGGCCGGGATGACGACGCGGGCCCAGCGTTCGCCGATGACGTCCTCGACGTGGGCCTCGTCGCCGTCCAGCGGTTTGCCCAGGTAGGTCATGGAGACGCCTTCCAGGACGATCTCGCGCTCCTCCGGCACGCCCGACGCGGTGTGGGAGCGGAGGAAGCCGAAGAACGACGTGCCGTCCACCAGGTGCACGTGCACCCACGGCACGCTGCCCGGCGGGCGGTCGCGGCGGAAGACCTGGTGCCATGCGGTCTGCTGCTGCACGGACGTGATCTCGCTCCGGCGACGGGCCAGCAGCAGGTCGAGGAGGGCGGCCAGGGCGCAGGCCAGCACCAGTTCGGCCACCACGGAGACGACAACGAGGACCAGGTGCGCCCGCACGTACGCCGCACCACCGCTGACCAGGCGATCCAGCCCGACGACGACGTCCACGCCGAACAACGCCCGCACCGCGGCGCCCACTGCGATGAGCAGCGCGCACGCGGTCAGCGTGAACGCGAGGCTGCCGAGCGCGACCCGGGACGCCTCGCGGAACGGTGACTCCTTGAAGCCCGCACGCCTGCGTTCCCGCAGCAGCTCGAACACGATGCCGGGCGCGACCAGCGCGAGGAACGACGCCACCGCGCCCAGGGTCTGCGGCACCACTACCGGGTGTCCCCGCGCACCGGCGGCGGATCGCCCGGTTCGGAGTCGAGGTAGGTGAACGGCCCCGTCGTGTCCAGCGGGTCGTCGGCCACCTTGTACGGCCCGCCGACCGGCGTGCCGAAGTCCACGTCGGACGGCGGCAGCAACGGCGGATCATCGTCGCCCCGCGTCGTCGTGCCGTCGACCAGTCGTGGCGCGGCGTCGTCCTCGATGGCGTCGATCTCCTCGATCAGGACCCGTTCGGCGTCGGTCCCGCGATCGTCTCCCATGGCGCGGCCTCCCTCTACATCGGAAGTCGCGCAGCGTACCTAGGGCGTTACTCCACGCTCGCCCCGACCACCGCGGTCCACGCCGACGAGCCGGCGCACCACGGCCAAGCCCTCCGGTGTGCCCGGCCAGTGCTCGGCCACCACCTCGGGCCCGGCGGAGCGGATCACCGAGCGCAGCACCCAGCTCACCACGATCGCGTCGTCCGCGTACCCCAGCACGGGGATGAAGTCCGGCACCAGGTCGAACGGCAGGGCCAGGTACCCGAGCAGCAGCCACAGCCGCACGCGTGCCGACCGCGGCACGCGGGGATCGCGGGCCAGGCGGGTCACCAACCGCAGCACGTCCGGCAGCAGGCGCAGGATCAACCGCAGCGCCACGCCCCGCGGTCGGACCAGGAACAGGCCCAGGAGCAGCGCCAGCCACAGGCCCAGGAGCCCGAGGGCGACACCGAGGAAGACGTCCACCTACCGGGGGATCGGGATCCCGGTCACGGTCACCGCACCGCCGGTCGGCGCGAGTTGGCCGATGATCCCCGCGAACGTCAGCGAGAACGACGTGCTGTCGGCGCCGGCCTTCCGGTCCAGTTCCACGTACCCGGTGATGCCGGAGTTCTTGGCGATCGACGCCGGCCACCGGCTGGCGGACGGGGACGCCGCGTAGTCGCGCTGCGCGTCGTCGACCGCCGAGACGGACGCGACGGGCAGGTCCATCTTCGCGTTGCTGGCGTTTATGGCGGTGACGAACACCTTGAGGCGGCCACCCACGTTCTCCACCTTGGTGATCTCCACGGTGAGCAGGCCGCGCGCCTGCTTCCACGACCCCGTGGTCACCTTGGCGTCCGCGCTGGGCGGCGCCTCTTCCTCGGCCGAGGTGCCCACCGCGCCGTCCAGGCTGCCGGCGGTGTCGTCCGAGGTCGGCGTGGAAGTGGAGGTGGGCGTGGTCGAAGAAGTGTCGCGCAGGGTGACGCTCAACGCGCCGACGCCGACCGTGCCGGCGGTGACCGCCTGGATCACGCCGAGCAGGACCAGCACGCCGAGCATGACCAGGCTGATCTTCAGAGCAGCGCTGCTCTTCTTGCGATGGGTCTCGTCGTCCATGACGTCCTTCGTCCGGGCGCACGCGTGCGAACGTGAATCTCCCCCAGGAGTGTCGCTAGTCTCGACATAAGGAACACCAATAGTCAATGCGTGGCGACCCTAGATCGACGGTGCGTAGTCCCCGATCAACACGCCGTCCACACCAGGGCTGCTCCTCCCCCGATCGAGGAGGGCGGTTAAGGTCGCGCCGTGTCTGATGACGTCGCAACCCCCGCCCAGGTGCTGTCCACCAACATCTTCGACTCCGCCGCCGAGGCGATCGAGGCGATCGGCGCCGCCGACGTGCTCGGTCTCGGTGTCCGGGTGTCGAACCGCCTCGTCCAGGACGAGGAGTCCGACGACACGCTCGTCGAGGAGTGGATCGTCGAACTGCTCACCACGGTCCCGACCGTCGACGAGGAGTAGGCAGCCGGAGGGCCCTCGCCCTCGACGGGGGCCCTTCACCACAGGTCACACGGTGAGCACGACCTTGCCCCGCACGTGCTTGCCCTCCAGCAGCCGGTGCGCCTCGGCGGCCTGCGCCAGCGGGAACGTCTGCTGCACCTCCACCTTCAACGCGCCCGAGCCCGCGTGCCCGGCCAGCCAGTCCAGGTCCTCCCGCACGGGCTTCGCGTACGCGTACCGGCCGCCCAGCTCCAGCACGTTCGTGTCCACAATGGACACGATCCGGGCCGGGTCGCGCACCAGCGCGGGCGAGTCGTTGAGCGCCGCGCCGCCGACGCAGTCGAACGCCACGTCGACCAGCCCGTCCCCGCCGACGAGTTCGGCCACGTTGTCCACCAGCGCGTCCCCGTAGGCCACCGGGTCCACGCCGAGCGACCGCAGGAACCCGTGGTTGCGCGTCGACGCCGTGCCGATCACCCGTGACGCGCCGAGGATCCGCGCCACCTGCACGGCCAGGTGACCGACACCGCCCGCGGCGGCGTGCACGAGCACCGTGTCGCCGGACGACACCCCGACCTTGCGCAACGACTGCAACGCCGTCAGCCCGGTCAGCGCGAGCCCGCCCGCCTCCTCGAACGACAGCGACGCCGGCTTGTGCGCCAACCCGCGCTCGGTGGCCGCGATCAGCTCCGCGTACGCGCCGTGCTGCACGTGGTCCTTGCGCTGGTAGCCGAACACCTCGTCGCCGACGGCGAACCCGTCCACAGCGGGCCCGACCGCACGCACCACCCCGGCCACGTCCCAGCCCGGGACCAGCGGGAAGTGGTGCGGCATCGAACCCGCCGCGTACCCCATGCGCACCAGCCGGTCGACCGGGTTCACCCCGGCGGCACGCACCTCGACCAGCACCTGGTCCAGCGCGATCGGCGGGTCCGGCAGCTCCCGCACCACGAGGACTTCGGCGTCTCCGAATTCGGTCTGCGCGATCGCTTTCACGAACCCCAGTGTTCAGGACCCGTAGAAGATGCGCTCGATCACGGCCCGCGCCCGCCGCGTCGTGCGCCGGTACGAGTCGAGGAACCCGCCCGGGTCGCCCGCGTGCCCCATCGCCGACGCCACCGCGGCCAGGTCGCGCCCGGCCGTCGGCAGCTGGTCGCCCGCCTTGCCCCGCACCAGCACGACGGCGTTGCGCGCCTCGGTCGCCATCACCCAGGCGTCCATCAGGGCCGACGCGTCGTCCGCGGACATCAGTCCCGCCTCGGTGGCCGCACGCAGCCCGCGCACGGTCGACGGCGTGCGCAGGCCGGGCACCTCGCACGCGTGCTGCAGCTGCAGGAGCTGCACGGTCCACTCGACGTCGGCGAGCCCGCCCCGGCCGAGCTTGGTGTGGGTGGACGGGTCGGCGCCGCGCGGCAGCCGTTCGGCTTCGACGCGCGCCTTGATGCGCCGGATCTCGCGCACGGCGCCGGCGTCCAGGCCGTGCTCGGGGTAGCGGACCGGGTCGATCATCTCGATGAACCGCGCGCCGAGGTCCGCGTCGCCGCCGATGAACCGCGCCCGCAGCAACGCCTGCGCCTCCCACAGCTCGGCCCACTGCGCGTAGTAGGCCCGGTAGGAGTCGAGCGTGCGGACCAGCGGCCCCTGCCTGCCCTCCGGCCGCAGGTCGGTGTCCACCTGCAACGGCGGGTCCTGGCTGGGCGCGCTGAGCAGCCGCCGCACCTGCTCCACCACCGACGACGCGTACCGGGCGGCGTCCGCGTCGGTCACGCCGGACGCGGGCTCGCACACGAACATCACGTCGGCGTCCGAGCCGTACCCCAGCTCACGCCCGCCGAGCCGGCCCATGCCGATGACCGCGATCGACGCCAACGGCTCACCGGCCGACCGCACCACCGCGTCCAACGCCGCCTGCAGCACCGCCACCCACACCTCGGACAGCGACACGCACACCGTCCGCAGCGGCACCAGCCCGAGCAGGTCCGCCGACGCCACCCGCAGCAGCTCCTGGCGGCGCAGCGACCGGGCGGCGGTGACCGCGCGGTCCAGGTCGCGGTACCGGGACACGGCGCTGCGCAGCGGGTTGCCGATGGTCATCGGGTCGCGGCCGACGAGCGCGTCGGTGTCGGCCAGCAGCGGCAGCACCTCGGGCGCGCGCACCAGCAGGTCCGGCACGAACTTCGACGTGCCCAGCAGCGCGGCCAGCCGGTCGACCACCGTGCCCTCGTCCCGCAGCAGCCGCAGGTACCAGGGCGTCTCGGCCAACGCCTCCGACACCTTCCGGTACGCCAGCAGCCCGCGGTCCGGGTCCGGTGTGGTCGCGAACAGGTCCAGCAGCACGGGCAGCAGCGCCGTCTGGATCCGCGCCCGCCGGGAAACGCCCCTGGTCAGCGCCTCGATGTGCTTCAACGCGCCGTCCGGCGCCGCATAGCCTAAAGCGGCGAGTCGCGCCGCGGCCTGGGACGTGGTCAACCGCAGCCCTTCGGTCGGCACCTTCGCGACGGCCTCCAGCAGCGGCCGGTAGAACAGCTTCTCGTGCAGCCGGCGCACCTGGTTGGCGCGCTTGCGGAACTCGGCGAGCAGCACCTGGCTCTCCGACAGCCCGCCCTCGGCCTGCAACCCGGACGCGCGCGCCAGCCAGCGCAGCGCGGTCACGTCGTCGTCGGCCGGGAACAGGTGCGTGCGCAGCAGCCGCTGGAGCTGCAACCGGTGCTCCAACGTGCGCAGGAACCGGTAGGCGCGGCCGAAGTCGGCGGCGTCCGCGCGGCCGACGTACCCACCGCGCCCCAACGCCGTCAACGCCTGGGTGGTCGTGGTGATGCGCAGCTCCTCGTCACCGCGACCGTGCACGAGTTGCAGCAGCTGCACGGCGAACTCGACGTCGCGCAGCCCGCCGCGGCCCAGCTTCAGCTCCCGGTCGGTCAGGCCCACCGGCACGTGGTCCTCGACGCGGCGGCGCATGGCCTGCACGTCGGGCACGAAGTTCTCCCGTTCGGCGGCCGTCCACACCAGGGGCCGCACCACGTCCATGTACCGCCGGCCCAGCTCCTCGTCACCGGCGACCGGCCTGGCCTTGAGCAGCGCCTGGAACTCCCACGTCCGCGCCCACCGCTGGTAGTACGTGGCGTGGCCGTCCAGCGTGCGCACCAACGCGCCCGCCTTGCCCTCCGGCCGCAGCGCCGCGTCCACCTCGAAGCACGCCTGGCCCGCGACCTGCATCACCGCGCCGGCCAGCCGGGTCGCCACGGCCAGGTCGCCCTCGCCGACGAACACCACGTCGACGTCGCTGACGTAGTTCAGCTCCCGCGCGCCGCACTTGCCCATCGCGATCACCGCGAGCCGGCACTCGTCCGACCGCGGCACCTGCCGCCCGGCGACGCCCAGCGCCGCCCGCAACGCGGCCACGGCCAGCTCCGACAGCAGGTCGGCGACCTCGTCGTAGTTGACGTACGGCTGGTCGGGCTCGACCACGTGCGCCAGGTCGTCGGCGGCGATCCGGCACAGCAGCGCCCGGTACTCCACGCGCAGCGCCCGCACCGCGTCCGCCCCGGTCAGCCCGTCGACCGCGGCGACGAGAGCGGGCGCGAACGACTCGGCGGCCACCGGCTCGGCGTCGACCAGGCCGTGCCAGCGGTCGGGGTTCGCGACCAGGAAGTCCGACAGCGCGGTCGACGAGCCGAGCACCGCCAGCAGCCGACCGCGCAACGCCTCGCCGTCCCGCAGCGCCCGGTCCAGCTCGGGCCACCGGTCGCCGAGCGCGACGCGCAGCCGGTCGACCCCGCGCAACGCCAGGTCCGGGTCGGGGCTTCGGGACAACGCGACGAGGACCGGCTCGTGGCCCTCGGTCGGCCGCCGCCCTTCCCACCACCCGGCGGCCCGCAGGTGCTCACCGCCGCGCGCCTCGGTCAGGCCGAACCGGGCGGGAGACGTGGGGTGACGGGCTGGATCGGTCATCGACGAACACCGTAGCCCGCCTGCATGCCCGGAGAAGCGTTCAGCCCAGCACGATCAAGTAGATGCCGAACAACACTACGGTCACGCACGCCAGCAGGCACGCGCCCGCCGCGACCGTCGGCAACGCCGTCGATGCCTGCCGCTCCCGTGCCGCCTCACGGGCCGACAGCGCGCGCAGCCCGCCGGAGAACAGCACGACCAGCCCCAGCACCACCGCGAGGCTCACCCCGAACACGGCGCCCAACGCCGCCCAGTCGATCTTCACGCTGCCACCTTGTGCGTCTCGGCCTGCGCCGCGATCTCGTCCACCACGTGCTCGGGCCGCACCGGCTCACGCCGCGACAGCACCCAGATCACCGCGGACACGCCGATGCCGACCACCGCCACGGCCACCACGCCCGCCGTGCCCAGCGACGCGACCTTGCCCGCGAGCGCGCCGACCAGGCCCGCCGCCGGCAGCGTCAGCCCCCAGGCCGCCGCCATCCGACCCGCGACGCCCCACCGCACGCCGTCCCGCTGCCGGCCGAGACCGGAGCCCATGATGCCGCCGGACGCGACGTGCGTCGTGGACAGCGCGAACCCCAGGTGCGAGGACGCCATGATCACTGTCGCCGCGCTGGTCTGCGCGGCGAAGCCCTGCGGCGCCTCGATCGTGGTCAGGCCCGAGCCGAGGGTCTTCGTGATCCGCCAACCGCCCAGGTAGGTGCCGAGCGCGATGGCGATCGCCGCGCTCAGGATCACCCAGAGGGGCGGTTCCGAACCCGGCGCGAGCGTCCCGGCGGTGATCAGCGTGAGCGTGATGATGCCCATCGTCTTCTGCGCGTCGTTCGTGCCGTGGGCCAGCGACATGAGCGCGGCGGACGCGATCTGGCCCGCCTTGAAACCCTTGTCCGTCACGGACTTCCGGGCCCGCTTGGTCAGCCGGTAGGTCAGGTAGGTGGCCAGCAGCGCCACGATGCCCGCCACCAGCGGCGCGGCGATCGCGGGCGCGACGACCTTGTCCACGACCTTCGCGAAGTGCACCGCGTCCGCGCCCGCCGCGACCCAGGCCGCCCCGATCAGGCCGCCGAACAGGGCGTGCGACGAGCTCGACGGCAGCCCGACGTACCAGGTCACCAGGTTCCACATGATCGCGCCGATCAGCCCGCCGAACACGATCGCGGGCGTGATTCTCGCGTCGTCGACGATCCCGCCGGAGATGGTCTTGGCCACCTCGACCGACAGCAACGCTCCCACCAGGTTCAACACCGCGGAGAACGCGACGGCCGTGCGTGGCCGTAGGGCGCCGGTGGCGATGGAGGTCGCCATCGAGTTCGCGGTGTCGTGGAAGCCGTTGGTGAAGTCGAAGACCAGAGCCGTGATGACCACGATGATGACGAGGAGCGAGGCATCCACGCTGATTCCTCCAACTGAATCGACACAGTCGAAGGTAAACGCTACCCGTCTGGCCGATGAACACTCACGACGACAAGGTGAACGCTACCTGTCCGAACGATGAACGCTCACATCGGCGGAGGTTCATCACACCAGCGGCAGGCTCCGGTGGATCGTCAGCTCACCGGTCGCCAGGCGCACGAATCGTTCGGCAAAGGGCTGCCACACCTCCCGGATGTCCTCGTGACCTGCCGCGAGGCGCTCCGGGTCGAGCACGCCCGGACGCACGTTCGCCACCACGTCGGGGTACCCCGCGGCCCAACCCAGAACCATGTCCGGCGTGGTCTCGATGTGGAACTGCACCCCGTAGGCGCGGTCACCCACCCGGAACGCCTGGTTCGCGCACTTCGGCGAGGACGCGAGCAGCAACGCCGTCGGCGGCAGAAGCCCGACCTCGTCCTCGTGGAACTGCAGCACGTCCGGCGTCCACGGCAGCTCGCCGAACAACGGGTCACCGCTCGCCGCGTCCCGCTTGGCCACCAGCTGCACACCGATCTCGGGCCCCTGCGGGCTGCGCCGCACCTGCCCGCCGGTGGCCGCGGCCAACAGTTGCGCGCCGAGGCAGACCGCGAGCAGCGGCACCCGCTTCGACACCGCGTGGGACAGCAGCTTGCGCACGTCCGCGAGCCACGGGTGCGTTACGTCGTCCAACGCGCCCATCGCGCCACCCAGGCACACCACGCCCTGGTAGCCATCGAGCGTGTCCGGCACCGGTTCCTCGTACGGTTTCACCACGTCCAGCACCGCCCCGGCGGTGGTCAACCACTCGCCGAGGCGGGCGGGCGGGTCGTCACGGTCGGGTTGCAGCACGAGCAGGCGGGTCACCCTTTCGAGGGTAGATCAGCAGTCGCAGGCGATTCCGTGCAGGCTCGTGCCACCGCCCTCCACCGCGTCACCCTCCACCGGGTAGCCCGCGGCGTGCCAGGTCCGGATGCCGCCGGCGAGCCGCTTCACCTTGAACCCGAGCCGCGACAGCGCGAGCGCGCCCTTGGTGGCGGCGTTGCACTCGAAGCTCTCGCAGTAGCAGACGTAGACGAGGCCGCGGTCCCAGCCGGCGGTCGTGGTCTCGTCCGCGTCCCGGTACGGGAGGTTGATCGCACCGGGGATGCGGATCCGCGCGAACGCCTCGGGGCTGCGCGTCTCGACGAGCTGGAAGCCCTCGGTGGCACCGGCGGTCAAGTCGCGGACCACGTCGTCCGGGTCGGCCTCGAAGGCCAGCTCCGCGGCGAAGAACGCGGCGGCGGCAGCGGGGTCGGCGGCGGGGAAGCGGAGCGTGTTGGTCATGGGTAAATGGTGGCTGACCAGCGTGTTCTTCCCCATGCACATCTCCAGGCGTTGCGCCGGTTCCGCTTACGATTCCACGGTGGAACTGGACGATCTGGATTGGAAGTTGTTGGACCTGCTCCAGCGGGACGGTCGGATGACGTTCACCGAGCTGGCCAAGCGGGTGTCCCTGTCCGCGCCCGCGACGACCGAGCGCGTGCGGCGGCTGGAGCAGGCCGGGATCGTCACCGGGTACGTGGCGGTGGTCGACCCTCAGCGGCTCGGGCTGCCGATCGAGGCCATCGTCCGGGTGCGGGTGCGCAGCCTGGACACGCCCCGGTTCCGGGAACGGGTGGTGACGCTGGCGCAGGTGCGCGACGCCGACCACGTGACCGGGGACGACTGCTGGCTGCTGCGCGTGGTGTGCCGGTCGATGGTCGAGCTGGAGGAGTTCGTGGAGCAGGCCCAGCGGTACGGCGACACGACCACGTCCCTGGTGTTCTCCTCCCACGCCCGCAACCGGCCCGTGACGCGCGACGTCCTGGAGGGTATCGTTTCTCGATAACATCGATAAACGATATGCGGGGGGCATGTCATGTCGAAGGCGAACCCGTTGGAGCCGTTGACCGGTCTGGCATCGACCGTGTTGGCGATGAGCGTGATCGTGTTCGGGGCGGGCACCGCGATCCGGCTCACGTTCGGCTTGTTCGACCCGGTGTGCTTCACCGCCAAGTACTGGCCGCACGACACCGTGGCCCGTGACCTGGCCGCGAACGTGCGGGTGGACGACGTCGACCGGGTCAGGCTGTGCGTCGACGACCCGGCGCCGTGGCACCACGTGCTCGACCTCCTGTCCGACGCACCGGTGCCGCTCGGGCAGATCGCCGCGTTGCTGCTGCTCGTGCTGCTGCTGCGGAACGCCGCCCGGCACGGCATCTACACGCCCGGCACGGCGGCCGACGTGCGCCGCTTCGGCCACTACCTGCTGTGGGTGCTGCCGACGGCGGCCATGGTCGAGTCCATCGGGCGGACCACGCTGGTGCACACCGCCGTCACGTTCGACGCCGGTTTCCTGGCGTTCTTCGGCGAGTGGGAGACGCCGTGGTGGGCGGTCATCACGGGCATCGCGCTGCTGTCGCTGGCGAAGATCGTGCGGACCGGCGCGGAGATGCGCGCGGACCTCGAAGGGACGGTGTGACGGTGGCGCGCGACCCGTTGCAGCCGTTGACCGGGATCGTCCGGCTCCTGTGGTCGGTGACCACCGTCCTGTCCCTGACCGCGATCACGTTGGTGACGGTGGCCTCGTACGGCACGTCCGTGTGCTTCACCTCGCAGGTGGGCACGGAGCTGATCCGCACCGTTCCGCACGGCGAGGTCGGGTACGTGAGCGCGGGGTCGTTGCGCGTCTGCCTGAGCGAGCCGAGCGGGTGGGAGCGCGTGCTCTACCTGGTCGACGTCGCGTTGCCGATGGTGAGCTACGCCGTGCTGTTCCTGCTGCTCATGGGCCTGCTCGAACGAGGCGCCGTCGAGGGCGTCCACACCGTCGCCACCGCGGACCGGCTGCGCCGCCTCGGGTGGTTCACGCTCGTCGCCGTGCCGGTCGCGACCCTGGGCGAAGCCGCCGCCCGGATCCTGGTGCTGGCGGAAGTCCGGCCCGAGACCGACCTGACGTCGCTGACCGCCGAGTGGGACGTCCCGTGGTGGGCGGTGGTCAGCGGGTTGGGGTTGCTGGCGCTTGGCAAGATCATGCGCACGAGCGCGGAGATGCGCGCGGACCTGGAGGGAACCGTGTGAGCATCCAGGTGCACCTCGACCGGCTGCTGGCCGAGCGCGGGATGACCTTGACCGAGTTGGCGGACCGCGTCGGCGTGACCGTGGTCAACCTGTCGATCCTCAAGAACGGCCGGGCCAGGGCGATCCGGTTCAGCACGCTGACCGCCCTGTGCGAGGCGTTGGACTGCCAGCCGGGCGACCTGCTCAGCCACCGGCCGGGGTGAACACGAACTCCGCCGAGTCGACCACCGGCCGGAACCCGATCCGCTGGTAGATCGAGTTCGACGTCGGGTTCGCCAGGTCGGTGTAGAGGACGACGTGCTCGGCGCCGTTCTCCCGTGCCCACGACGCGCAGGCCGCGGTGACCGCCGCGCCGTAGCCGTGCCTGCGGTGCTCGGGTGGGGTGTAGACCGGGCCGATGCGGGACATGCCGGACGCCGGCGCGTTCGCCGCCGCCCACGCCACCGGGGTGTCGCCGACGTACCAGATCAGGTGACCGTGCCCGGCGGCCAAGCCGACGCGCAGCATCAGCCGGGAGCGGTCTTCGCTCTTCTCATCACGGGCCTGCGCGGTCGCTTCGACGGCGAACCTCAAGTGCCAGTGGCTGAGCAGGTCGAGGTCGTCCATGGTCGCCAAGCGCGCGGTGCCGGGAACGTCGGGGGTGACGAGCTCGCCCAGCTCGTACAGGCGCAACGCCATGTGCTCCCGCGCGTTGCAGCCCGTGCGGGCCGCCCACGCGACGACGAACGCCTCCACCGACTCACGCGGTCCGTTGACGCCGGGGAGTTCCACGTCGCCCGCCAACGCGTCCGCGACGGTCTCCGCCCACTGCGGCGCGACACCGCTCAGGGTCAGCGGCCACGGTGGTGTGCGCAGTGCCGCGGCCACCAGGACGCCGTCCTCGGAGACGCTGACCAGCAGCGGTGGTTCGTCCTCCGGGTCGGCGTGGTTGAGCCTGCGGTCGACCGCCGCGATCGGGATCGTGTGGAACACCGGGTCGGCGTTGAAGAAGTCCCCGGTCAACGCCCAGAACTCCGCCAGGTCGTCGTGTCTCGTCACCTCGGCCACGATCGGACCGTAACGCAAAAAGCCCTCAGGGGCACTCGAGTAACGAGTGCCCCTGAGGGAAAGAATTGTTCGGCGGCGTCCTACTCTCCCACACCCTCACGAGTGCAGTACCATCGGCGCTGGAAGGCTTAACTACCGGGTTCGGAATGGGA
>NZ_LGED01000181.1 GCF_001280085.1 Saccharothrix sp. NRRL B-16348
CAAGTCCTCGGCCTATTAGTACCGGTCAACTCCAGCCGTTACCGACCTTCCATCTCCGGCCTATCAACCCAATAGTCTCTTGGGGGCCTTAACCCACAAAGGGTGGGATACCTCATCTAGGAACAGGCTTCCCGCTTAGATGCTTTCAGCGGTTATCCCTTCCGAACGTAGCCAACCAGCAATGCCCTTGGCAGGACAACTGGCACACCAGAGGTCCGTCCGTCCCGGTCCTCTCGTACTAGGGACAGCCTTCCGCAAGTATCCTACGCGCGCGGCGGATAGGGACCGAACTGTCTCACGACGTTCTAAACCCAGCTCGCGTACCGCTTTAATGGGCGAACAGCCCAACCCTTGGGACCTACTCCAGCCCCAGGATGCGACGAGCCGACATCGAGGTGCCAAACCATGCCGTCGATATGGACTCTTGGGCAAGATCAGCCTGTTATCCCCGGGGTACCTTTTATCCGTTGAGCGACCACGCTTCCACAAGCCATGGCCGGATCACTAGTTCCGACTTTCGTCCCTGCTCGACCTGTCGGTCTCACAGTCAAGCTCCCTTGTGCACTTGCACTCGACACCTGATTGCCAACCAGGCTGAGGGAACCTTTGAGCGCCTCCGTTACCCTTTGGGAGGCAACCGCCCCAGTTAAACTACCCACCAGGCACTGTCCCTGATCCGGATCACGGACCGAGGTTAGACATCCAGTACGACCAGAGTGGTATTTCAACGACGACTCCACACTGACTGGCGTCAGCGCTTCACAGTCTCCCACCTATCCTACACAAGCCGAACCGAACACCAATACCAAGCTATAGTAAAGGTCCCGGGGTCTTTCCGTCCTGCCGCGCGTAACGAGCATCTTTACTCGTAATGCAATTTCGCCGGGCCTGTGGTTGAGACAGTCGAGAAGTCGTTACGCCATTCGTGCAGGTCGGAACTTACCCGACAAGGAATTTCGCTACCTTAGGATGGTTATAGTTACCACCGCCGTTTACTGGCGCTTAAGTTCTCAGCTTCGCCCCGAAGAGCTAACCGGTCCCCTTAACGTTCCAGCACCGGGCAGGCGTCAGTCCGTATACATCGTCTTGCGACTTCGCACGGACCTGTGTTTTTAGTAAACAGTCGCTTCTCGCTGGTCTCTGCGGCCGAAAAATCCTAGCCCGCAAGGGGCTTCAAATCCCTCGGCCCCCCTTCTCCCGAAGTTACGGGGGCATTTTGCCGAGTTCCTTAACCACAGTTCGCCCGATCGCCTCGGTATTCTCTACCTGACCACCTGTGTCGGTTTGGGGTACGGGCCGCATGAACACTCACTAGAGGCTTTTCTCGGCAGCATGGGATCACTCTACTTCGCCTCAATCGGCTATGCATCACGTCTCAGCCT
>NZ_LGED01000182.1 GCF_001280085.1 Saccharothrix sp. NRRL B-16348
CCAAACCCACCGAAGCCGACCAGATCGTCCACACCGCCTACGACCTACCCGCCATCGCCGACCGCTACCACGCCTTCCTCCGCCGCTGGGACCACCACCACCCACTACCCGAGGCGCCCGACGACCTCGCCCGACAACTCCTCCTGCACACCGAATGGCTCCAACTCGTCCGCCAAGACCCCCGACTACCCGCCCAACACCTCCCCACCGAC
>NZ_LGED01000183.1 GCF_001280085.1 Saccharothrix sp. NRRL B-16348
CCAAACCCACCGAAGCCGACCAGATCGTCCACACCGCCTACGACCTACCCGCCATCGCCGACCGCTACCACGCCTTCCTCCGCCGCTGGGACCACCACCGTCCGTTGGCCGACGCGCCCGACGACCTCGCCCGACAACTCCTCCTGCACACCGAATGGCTCCAACTCGTCCGCCAAGACCCCCGACTACCCGCCCAACACCTCCCCACCGAC
>NZ_LGED01000184.1 GCF_001280085.1 Saccharothrix sp. NRRL B-16348
CAGTTCTCAAAGAACAACCAGACACCATCCCACAAAGTCCACGCCTACCGGGCAACCCGGCGGTTCGAAGACGGAGACCGTCCTGTCGTTTCTCGCTGAAAGAGACACATGCGTGTTCTCTCAGGACCCAACAGCGTACCGAACAGAAGTCCCAAACCCCTCGCAGACCCTTCCACGCTCCCAAAAGGAACAGTACTAACTCCGCGAAC
>NZ_LGED01000185.1 GCF_001280085.1 Saccharothrix sp. NRRL B-16348
CAGCCACCCTTTAAAGAGTGCGTAATAGCTCACTGGTCAAGTGGTCCTGCGCCGACAATGTAGCGGGGCTCAAGCACACCGCCGAAGCCGTGTCATTTCAGTGTCATGCTGGGATGGGTAGGGGAGCGTCGTTCAGCCATTGAAGCGCCGGAGTGATCCAGGTGTGGAGGCTGGACGAGTGAGAATGCAGGCATGAGTAGCGAAAGACG
>NZ_LGED01000186.1 GCF_001280085.1 Saccharothrix sp. NRRL B-16348
GTTCGCGGAGTTAGTACTGTTCCTTTTGGGAGCGTGGAAGGGTCTGCGAGGGGTTTGGGACTTCTGTTCGGTACGCTGTTGGGTCCTGAGAGAACACGCGAGTGTTTTCCTCAGCGAGAAACGACAGGACGGTCTCCGTCTTCGAACCGCCGGGTTGCCCGGTAGGCGTGGACTTTGTGGGATGGTGTCTGGTTGTTCTTTGAGAACTG
>NZ_LGED01000187.1 GCF_001280085.1 Saccharothrix sp. NRRL B-16348
CAGCCACCCTTTAAAGAGTGCGTAATAGCTCACTGGTCAAGTGGTCCTGCGCCGACAATGTAGCGGGGCTCAAGCACACCGCCGAAGCCGTGTCATTTCGACTTAGGTCGGGATGGGTAGGGGAGCGTCGTTCAGCCATTGAAGCGCCGGAGTGATCCAGGTGTGGAGGCTGGACGAGTGAGAATGCAGGCATGAGTAGCGAAAGACG
>NZ_LGED01000188.1 GCF_001280085.1 Saccharothrix sp. NRRL B-16348
GAAGGTGGGACTGGCGATTGGGACGAAGTCGTAACAAGGTAGCCGTACCGGAAGGTGCGGCTGGATCACCTCCTTTCTAAGGAGCATTCCTCACCGGTCTTCTTCGGAGGGCCTGTGGAGAGCCATGCCGGCGGCGAATGATCGTCGGATGGTTGCTCAATGATGTGGATGCTGGCTATATACAGAACCTGGGGTTGTCCCGAGAGTT
>NZ_LGED01000189.1 GCF_001280085.1 Saccharothrix sp. NRRL B-16348
CTGGCCTCCCGTAACAACCTCGCTGCCGTCTACCAGGCGGTGGGTGATCTGGAAAATGCGATCCCGCTGTACGAGGCGACATTGAGCGATCGCGAGCGGATGCTGGATCCCGACCACCCGAACACGCTGGCCTCCCGTAACAACCTCGCTGCCGTCTACCAGGCGGTGGGTGATCTGGAAAATGCGATCCCGCTGTACGAGGCGACA
>NZ_LGED01000190.1 GCF_001280085.1 Saccharothrix sp. NRRL B-16348
TTGTGGGTTAAGGCCCCCAAGAGACTATTGGGTTGATAGGCCGGAGATGGAAGGTCGGTAACGGCTGGAGTTGACCGGTACTAATAGGCCGAGGACTTGTCATGAAGACGCTACGCATCCACTGTGCGGTTCTGAAAGAACCGAACCGGACCATCACAGGTCCACCCGTTGTGCGGGTGGGGTGTGGTGCCTACGGGTTGGT
>NZ_LGED01000191.1 GCF_001280085.1 Saccharothrix sp. NRRL B-16348
ATGGGCACCGGCACCGACGCGGCGATCGAGGCAGGCGACCTGACGCTCGTGCGGGGCGACCTGCGTGCGGCGGCGGACGCGATCCGGCTGTCCCGGCGGACGTTGGCCACGATCAAGGGCAACCTGTTCTGGGCGTTCGCGTACAACGTCGCGGCGCTGCCGCTGGCGGCGGCCGGGCTGCTCAACCCGATGATCGCGGG
>NZ_LGED01000192.1 GCF_001280085.1 Saccharothrix sp. NRRL B-16348
AACAACTTCCTCCGCCCCTGAGGCGACCGGTCCCCACGGATCTCGAACACAACAACCCCTGAACAAGTCAGGTGTTGCAACCACCACTAGAACCCAAGCCTGCCTGGAGTGCCCGTAAGGGCCCCATGTCAAATCGAGCCGGACCGGACCACCGAGAGGTCTAGAAGTCCAAAGCCCTAGTACTCCACGCCTTCCTCACCACCACCCGCCCTGTCGCGTTCCGCAACGCCCAGAGGCGGCGGGTGCTCGGGCGCTCGGCGCGGATGTTCCGTCCGAACATCCAGTCCGTGAAGGCGACCGTCGACGGCCGGCCGGTCAAGCTCAAGGTCTGCACGGCGTGTCTGAAGGCTGGGAAGGTCCGGCGCCGCGCGTCGTAGAAGATCCAGAACCTCGAAGATCAAGAACCCAAAGATCAAAAGAGTCCTCGCCGGACGGGCAGATCAACAGGATGACCCCAACTACGCGGTCAAGAGCCGGGTCCGTTGTTGGTCCGGGTTTCGTGTCATCCCACCGACCTCCCTACGGGCTACCACACGTGTCAAGGGGGCGCGCGACATCAGTGAAGCCCCGGGCAAAGGTGAACACGCGCCCCCTTGACACGCGCGGTAGGGCGGAGCCAGGTCGGCGGGATGACACGAAGCCCTCCTTTAGGGAGAAGGGCGTGCCAGTGGACGTGGTCGGGGCGAGGGTGTGGGGTTAGAGGAGGGTGATGTGGCCGTGTGAGACGGAACGGCCGTGGGTCAGGTCGCCCGGGTGGCTGGCGGTGTAGCCCTGGAGGAGGGTGGCCAGGCCCACGAGGAGGGGGATGTTGGCGTCGCACTGGGCTTTGCCGTAGGCGTTGGTGGTGGCGGTGCAGAGGGGGTGGCCTTTGGTGGTGCGGAAGGTGATTTGTTTGCCCGGGACCGGTTTGCCCGTGTGGGACTCGGTGAGGGTGGCGTCCAGGCTGCGGGCGGTGAAGCTGAGGAGGCGCAGTTGGAGTTGGGCGTGGCCGGCGGTGAGTTTGGTGGGGGCTGGGGGGACGGCGTGGATGGCGATGCCCACCGGGTTCACGCCTACGGGGACCGAGGTGACGACGGACAGGGTGGTGGTGTCGACGATGGACACCGTTCCGCTGTTGAAGTTGGTCACGTAGGCCTTGGTGCCGTCCGGGGTCAGGGAGACGCTGATCGGTCGGCTGCCCACCGGGATCTGGGCCACTGGGGTGAGGGTGTTGATGTCCACGACGGACAGGCTGTGGCCCTCGCTGTTGGTGACGTAGGCGCGTGAGCCGTCCGGGGAGATGGCGACGCCGTGCGGGATGAAGCTGACCGGGACGGTGCCGACGACGGCGTTGGTGGTGGTGTCGACGACGGCCAGGTTGTTGGACAGCTTGTTGACCACGACGAGCTTGGTGCCGTCGGGGGTCACGGCGACGGCGGTCGGGGTGTTGCCGGTCGGGATGTCGGCGATCTCGGTGTTCGTGGTGGTGTCGACGACGGAGACGGTGCCCGGGCCGGCGACGTCGTGGGCGACGTAGAGGCGCTTGCCGTTCGGGGTGATCGCGATGCCGTCGGCGTTGGCGCCCACCGGGATGGTCTCGGTGGTGGCCAACGTGGCCGCGTCGACCACGGACACCGTGCCGGCCAGGTAGTTCGACACGTAGACGTGCCCACCTGACGGCGATACGACGACGCCGGCGGGGCCGTCGCCGACCGGCACGGAGGCGTCCACGGTGTTGGTCGGTGTGTCGATGACGGTGAGGGTGTCATCGCGAACGTTCGTCACGTAGGCGCGTGTGCCGTCGAACGCGACGCCGACGCCGTAGGGCGAGTCGCCCGTGGAGTCGATGAGCGTGGTGGTGACGGCGTTGGTGGCGGTGTCCAGGACGGACACACCGCCGCCGTTGTTGGCGACGTAGCCGAGCACGCGCACGGGTTCCGCGACGGCGGTCCCGGACGGTGCGAGCAGCAGCGCCGCTCCCACCACGACCGCGCCGCACACCGCCGGCGTCTTGCGGATCTGTCTGAGCACGATCGGCCTCCGTGGGTTCGGGTCCCGCACTGCCCCCATCGCCGGCCGGGACCGTGCCGTTAGCCCGTCAGAACCGGTAGACGTGGACCTGGTACGGGGCGAAGTCGTCGACGATCTTGCCGTCGACGATCGGCACGGTCCGGTTCTCGTCCACCACGGTGGCCGTGCCCGACGACACCGGCACGGTGAGCGTGACGCGAGCGGCGAGGCTGCGGGGGTGGTCCTTGGTGCCGTCGGTCTGAGCGAGCACCCAACGCTCCGCGTGCGAGCCCGGATTCTTGTGGAGCACCGCGACGGGGATGCCGTTGTCGCTCGTCGCGGTCACGCCGGGGAGGTTCGGTGAGTTGAGGACCGGGGCGAGGGACCTGAGCCTTGCGTTGACGGCGGTGACGCGGGAGGTGATCTCGGGGCGGGTCAGCACGCTGGAGTACTCGCCGGTGCCGTCGGTGTAGAAGCTGTGCGCGAAGTAGTCGATGCCGGTGGCGCCGTGCAGGATCGTGTTCCAGACCGCCGATTCGAGCTGGTTGGGGTCGATGATCTCACCGCGGTCGTGGGGGTGGCCGGTCTCCACGAACCCGTACAGCGGCTTGTCCGGGCCGCACCACTTGCGCATGGTGTCGATGACCTGCCCGTAGCTGTACGCGCCGACGGTGTGGTTGCGGTCCGGGTGCGTCCAGCCGTAGTAGTCGGCGGACGCGATGTCGGCGGCCGAGCAGTAGGTGCGCATGTCCTCTTCGTACGACTTCTCGATGTGGCCGTAGCCGATCTCGCCGGTCGGCGTGCCCATCCACGGGCTGAAGTTGAGGTACGTGGGCCGGGACGGGTCCTTCGCGCGCACGGCGTCGGCGGCCTTCAGGATCGCCGACGGCTGCATGTCGGGGTTGAACACGTCGCCGTAGACCTTGTTCATGTCCGGCTCGTCGGCGATCAGGTAGCCAACGTAGTTGCGGGCGTGCGCGGTGTCCGCCAAGACCGTGTCGACGCGCGTGCCGTCCACGTACACGCGCCAGTCGGTCTCGTAGAGCCCCTCCTGGCGCAGGTACCACCACTCGTCCTCCCAGAGCCCGATGCCGAAGTCGACGCCGATCTTCGGGAACGCCCGGCCGAGCTTCTCGCCGTTCTCCACGCCGGACGGGTCCTGCATCCAGACGTTGATCGGGAACACGGTCGGGTCGCCGGTCGGGTTGGGTCCGTTGGCCCACTGCTTGTAGTAGTCGACGGAAGGGCTTGCGGGGACGACGGGGGTCGGGTCGGTCTGCCGCGCCTCCGCGGTGCAGGCGGTCAAGGCGAGGACGAGCACGGCCGGCAAGGCGCGCGACAGGCTCATCTCGGCGTGCGCCCGCGGGCGGCCAGCAGCTGCTTGGCCTTCTCGAAGCCGCCCGGGCCGAGCAGGCGCAGGGCGGCGGTCTTGGCGACGTGCCTGCCGCCGTCACGAGCCACCCGGAGGGGGTGTCCGACGAACCGGTCGCGGGCCAGCACGCCGCCGGCGGGACTCGGCACGTCGTCCAGCGCCGCCCCGAACAGCGGCCGGTACGGCGCGGGCGCGACGAGCCTGCCGCGGGTGCGGTTGCTCACGTTCCCGCCGTGCACGACCTGGAGCCAGCCGGGCGGCCCGCCCAGCGACACCACCTCGGCGTGCCGGTGCAGCCGGTTGTGCCAGTCGGCCCAGCACGTCACCGGGGCGTCCCAGCTCTCCCGCATGGACGCGAACGCGTTGTCGCGGTCGTGGTGCGCGAACAACCCGCTCGGGCTCTTGACCAACCCGTTCGCCAGGTAGAGCGCGGTGCGGCGGCCGGTGGACCGCTCGGCCTGGAGCCGCGCCACGAAGTCCGCCGCGAGGCCGTCGTCGTTGTCAAGGTTGGTGGTGATCAGCTCGTCGCCCTTGGACGGGAAGAGCTTGGAGACGTCCTCGACCAGCTCGTCCCGGCTGACTTGGGTGCGGAACACCGGCGTGTACGCGTCGCCGTGCGCCTCGATGCGGTCCTTGAGCCACTGAGGGCTCTCCGGGTCGAAGTAGATGAGCCACCGGAAGTTCGAGGACGTCTGCGCCGCCACCGACGGCAGGCAGTACCGCTCGAACAGCCCGACGCGTTCGGTCAACCACCCCTCCCGCGCCCGCACGACGCTCTCGGCGCCCACGGACGGCAGGTTGAAACGCGTCAGCACGACGTGGTCCATGGAACCCCTTCCCTCTACCCGTACATCGGGATCGGGGCCGAGCCGTTAACGATCCGCGTTCGAACACGATGAGTAGAGCGTGACTGAGCCACCGGCACGACCGACGGTCGACGTCGTCATCCCCTGTTACAACTACGCGCGGTTCCTGCGCGCGTGCGTCCGGAGCGTGCTCGACCAGCCCGGCGTCGACGTGCGGGTGCTGATCATCGACGACACGTCGAGCGACGAGACGCCCGAGGTCGTGGCCGAGCTGACGCGGGACCCGCGGGTCGAGGGCCGCAGGCACGAGGTCAACCAGGGCCACATCGCGACCTACAACGAGGGCCTGCTGGAGTGGGCGAAGGCCGACTACACCGTGCTGCTGTCCGCCGACGACCTGCTGGCGCCGGGTGCTCTCGCCCGTGCGGCCGAGGTCTTCGAGGCTCACCCGAACGTCGGCATGGTGTACGGACGTGTCGTTTATTACACCGACCACGCCGACCTGCCGTCCGTGGTGACGCCCCCGGCGGGTCGCACGGTCTGGTCCGGTGTGGACTGGGTCGAGGCGCGCTGCCGCACCGGGCAGAACGTGATCTCCTCGCCGGAGGCCGTGGTGCGCACGTCGGTGCAGCAGGAGGTCGGCGGCTACCGGCCGGACCTGCCGCACGCGGGCGACCTGGAGATGTGGCTGCGCATCGCCGCGGTGTCCGACATCGGCTACGTGCGCGGCAAGCCCGCCGCGTACTACCGGGTGCACGGGCAGAGCATGATGCGCACGCGGTTCTCGTCGCTGTCCGCCGACCTGGAGCAGCGGCAGGCGGTGTTCGAGCGGTTCTTCGCCGAGCACCCCGACCTGCCGCCGCGGCTGCGGTCGCTGGCCGGCCGGTCGATCGCCAAGGACGCGTTGTGGCGTGCGGTGCGCGCCTACGACCGCGACCAGCTGGCCGAGATCCCGGTGGACGAGCTGGTGGCGTTCGCGCGGCGGGTGTTCCCGGACGCGGAGCGGCTGCCCGAGCACCGGGCGTTGCGGCGACGGCGGGCGTTGGGGCCGAAGGTGTGCCGCCGCACGCAGCTGTTCGTCGGCAGCCACCTGGTCAAGCGCGGCGCGGGCGTCGTGGGCAAGCAGGTCTGGAAGTGGCGCGGCCAGTGACCGCCGAGGTGGAGCCGACGGGGACCGAACGGCCGGAGCTGCGCCGCAAGGTCGGCTCGGCGATCCGGTGGAGCGCGATCAACAGCCTGGTGCAGCGGTTCAGCCAGGTCGGTGTCGGCGTCCTGCTGGCCAGGCTCATCGCGCCCGAGCAGTTCGGCGTGTTCGCGGTCGCGCTGGTGGTGCTCAACATCGTGATGAGCATCAGCGAGATGGGCGTGAGCGTCGCCCTGGTGCGCACCGAACGGCCGGTCGAGGAGCTCGCGCCGACGGTGACGACGCTGTCGATCGCGTCCGGCGCGCTGTTGGCGCTGCTGTGCGTGCTCGGCGCGCCCTGGTTCGCCGGGGCGATGGACACGCCGCAGGCGACCGGTGTGATCCAGCTGATGTCGCTGTCGCTGGTGATCGCGGGCGCGTCGGCGGTGCCGGGCGCGTTGCTGCAACGCGAGTTCCGGCAGGACCACAAGTTCGTCGCGGACACGTCGGCGTTCGTGGTCGGCACGGCGGTGGTGGTCGTGCTGGCGCTGCTCGGCTTCGGCGCGTGGAGCCTGGCGTGGTCGCGGATCGCCACGAACCTGGTCGCCGCCGTGGTGATGTTCGCCTACACGCCGAAGCGCTACCGACCGGGGTTCGACGCGGTCCAGGCACGGGGGCTGCTGGCGTTCGGGCTGCCGCTGGCGGGCGCGAGCCTGCTGGTGTTCGGCGTGCTCAACGTCGACTACATCATCGTCGGCAGCGTGCTGGGCACGGTGCCGCTGGGGTTCTACCTGCTCGCGTTCAACCTGGCGAACTGGCCGGTCGGCGCGTTCTCACAGCCGGTGCGCAGCGTGTCGCTCGCGGCGTTCTCGCAGGTCAGGGATGATCCGGAGCTGTTCGCGCGCACGTTCGCGCGCGCGTTGCGGCTGCTCGCGCTGGTGACGGTGCCCGCGTGCGTGCTGCTGGCGGCGTTGGCCGACCCGCTCGTGCGCACGGTGTACGGCGAGCGGTGGGCGCCGGCCGCGCAGGCGTTGGCGCTGCTGGTGCTGCTGGGCGCGCTGCGGGTGGCGTTGGAGCTGGGGTACGACTACCTGGCCAGCGCCGGGCGGTCGCGCGCGATCCTGGTGATCCACCTGGTGTGGCTGGTGGCGCTCGTGCCGCTCTTGGCGTTGGGCGCGCACCTGGACGGCATCCGGGGCGTGGCGCTGGCGCAGAGCGTGGTGGTGCTCGTGGTGATCGTGCCCGCGTACCTCATCGCGTTCCGGCCTTACGGGCTGCGGGCACGGGCGTTGGGCGCGGCGGTCGCACGGCCGGTGGTCGTGCCGCCCGTCCCGGCGGACGGGCGGCTGACCGTGAACTGGGTCAGCACGCCGCCGTCGCCCGGCTCCGGCGGGCACACCACGATGTTCCGGCTGATCGAGCACCTGGAGTCGGCGGGGCACACGTGCCGGCTGTACCTGTACGACGTGTACGGCAGCCGTGCGGCGGACCACGAGCCGGTGATCAGGTCGGCGTTCCCGGGTTTCCGGGGCTCGGTGCACGACGTGGCGGACGGGATGGCCGACGCGCACGCCGTGTTCGCCACCGCGTGGATGACGGCCTACCCGGCGTTCAACGACCCGTGCGCGGGCAAGAGGTTCTACCTGGTGCAGGACTACGAGCCGTGGTTCTTCCCGGTGGGCGGGCTGTCGGCGTTGGCGGAGAACACCTACCGGATGGGGTTCCACGGCTTCACCGCCGGCCGGTTCCTGGCCGAGAAGGTGCGGGCCGAGATGGGGATGGCGGCCGACTTCTTCGACTTCGGCTGCGACGCGGACCGCTACCACCTGGACGAGGGCGCGCGGCGGGACGGCGTGGTGTTCTACGCGCGTCGGCTGGCGCCCCGGCGGGCGATCGAGATCGGGTTGCTGGCGTTGGAGATCTTCGCCGAGGAGCACCCGGACATCACGATCCACACGTACGGGGAGAAGATCGGGTCGCTGGGGCCGCGGCACGTCGACCACGGCCTGGTCACGCCCGATCGGCTCAACGAGATCTACAACCGGTGCTACGCGGGCCTTACGCTGTCGATGACGAACGTCTCCCTGGTGCCGCACGAGATGCTGGCCGCCGGGTGCCTGCCGGTCGTCAACGACGCCGTGCACAACCGGGTCGTGCTGGACAACGACCACGTCCGGTACGCGCCCGCGACGCCGCACGACCTGGCCCGCGCGTTGTCCGACGTGGTCGCCACGCCGGATTTCGCCGCGGTGGCGAGGGCCGCGTCCGCCGGCGTGTCCGGCCGGTCGTGGGACGCGGCCGGGCACGAGCTGGAGAAGGTGCTCAGGCGGGAGTTGTCGGTCTGAAACACGATTCTCCTTTGACCACAAGGGATCGCGGGGTTCGGAAGGTGTCAGCCGACCGGGGACGGCGAGGTGGCTTCGTGGATCATGAGCACGGCGGCGGCCGAGCCGTCGGCGGGCACGACGTGGATCGACGCGAGCTTGGCGTCCTTCGGCACCGCGGCGAACGCGATCCGCTCGTCGTCCAGCCAGGTGGCCTGGTCGTCCACCCCCGCAGTGCCCGGCAGCCTGCGCTCCTCGCCGGTCTTGAGGTCGAGCACGGCCAGCTCCCACGGCCCCAGCCGGCCGATGCGCTTCTTGTAGGCGACCTTCGTGCCGTCCGGCGACAGGGACGGGCACTCGGCGTCACGCCGCAGCGACTCCAGGCGACGCTCCACCAGGTCGCCCTTCACCAACCACGTGTACCCGCCCGAGGCCAGCGTCGCGTAGAACGTCCGGTCGTCGGCGGCCACCGTCAGACCCCAGTAGTTCACGTCCTGCGCGGTGTGCGGCCGGCCCTCGACCACGGCCGCGAAACCCTCCAGCGACTCCACCGCCTCGCCGGCGCGCAGGTCCAGGTAGCCGGTCCGGGTGGAGAACCCACCGGGCACCGCGTACGAGTCGCCGGTCACGAACGACGTCCACGTGACCACCTGCCCCGACGCCGACACCTTCGCCCGGCTCGGCACCCCGGGCAGCGGCACGGTCCGCGCCACGACGCCGTCACGCGACACCTCGGCCGCGTACGTCGGGCCAGGCCCGGCCAGCTTCAGGCACACCGTCGTGCCCGCGGCCCGGTACACGCGTTGGCACGTCATCGGAGTCGCGCTGCGGGCCGCGGGATCGGCCAGGCGCACCTGCTCGACCCGGCCGCGACCGTCGGCCAGGGCCACGAACATCAGGTCGCCGTCGACCGCGGCCACCGGCACGGGCGAGGTCTCGCGCACGACCGATGTCACGTACGCCACCGAGGCCCCGACGACCAGTACGATGGCCGCGACGGCGAACACCACGCGCCGGTGGGTCATGTCCATCACCACCTGTAACGACTGGGCGCGAGTCGGCCGATTTCAGAGTAACAACACGCCGCGCGCACTCACGCGGGGTAGACGTGGATCGGGGAGCGGATGGACTTCTGGGGCGCGGTGCGAACGCTGCGCAGGCGGTGGTACATCGCCCTGCCGGCGGCGGTCACAGCGGTCGCCGTGGCCGCCGGCGTGTTCCTGTCCATCCCGACGCGCTACCAGTCCTCCGGGGTCATGGTGTTCACGTCGCCGTCGGCCGGTGGCTCGTTCTCGGAGAACATCTCGCCCGAGGACGCGGTGCGGGTCAACCCGCTGCTGTCGTTCGACGGCAGCCTGACGACCACCGCGCAGATCATCTCGCAGATCCTGGCCGACCCGAAGACCCGCAAGGAGTCGCTCGGCCTCGACAAGGAGTCGACGGAGAACTTCACCGCGGCCGGTGGCGGCATGGGTGGCCCGTTCCTGTTCGTGACCGCGGACGGCAGCACCCCGGAGGCGGCCGAGCGGCTGGTCACCACGGTGATGGAGTTCGCGACCAAGGAGCTGGACGAGCAGCAGACCGCGCTGAAGGCGCCGGCGTCGACGTTCATCACCTCGCAGGTGATCGTGAACCCGACCGAGGCGGAGGCGCAGATCGGCGGCAAGGTCCGGTACGCGGGCGCGGCGTTCGTGCTGCTGATGCTGTTGACGACGGCCGCCACGTTCGGCGGCGACAGCGTGCTGAACCACCTGCGGCGCCGCCGTGAGGCGCGTGAGGGTGCCTCCGAGGACGCCGCCCCTCCCGCCGACGCTCCCCCGGCCACGCCGTCGTCCCCCAATGGCGCGCCGCGCCGTCCGCCCGGCCCACCGGTCCGCCGACCGCAGCCGACGGCCAGCGAGCAGACGGTGAAGATCGCCGCGCCGGGACCGCGCACCACCGGCACACCGGGCGCCCCCGCGTGGCCGACCAGCGAAGACAAACCCTGACCGTGGCCGAGCGGTTCCTCGCGGACCAGCCCGTGCGGCGGCGGGCGGACGGTGCCACGCTGGTGAGCCTGTTCCTGCTGGCGCTGCTGATCATCCCGGCCCGGCTGGTGCTGTCGTTCGTGCCGATGACCCTGCCGCCCGCGCTGGTGGTGGCGTTGCTGCTGGGCGTGCTGTGGGTGTCCGGGCAGATGGTGGACACCGTCGGCATGGGCAAGGGGCGCAACGTCGTGCGCACGGCCGTGGCGCTGTACCTGGCGTCGCAGCTGGCGACGTACGGCGTGGCGACGCGGCGTTGGCTGCCGACCGACGAGCTGACCGTGGCCGACAGCAGCATCATCCGGATCACGTCGATGATCGCGGTCGCCGTGTTCGTGTGCGACGCCGTGCGCACCAAGGAGCGGCTCGACAAGGTGCTGAAGCTGCTGCTCGGCAGCGCGGCGGTGATCGCGTTCGTCGGGCTGGTGCAGTTCGGGCTCGGGGTCGACCTGGCGTCGTACGTGTCGCTGCCGGGGCTGCGCGTGCAGGACAACGGGTACTCGGCGATGGAGTCCCGGTCGATCTTCCGGCGGCCGACCGGCACCACGAACCACCCGATCGAGTTCGGCCTGGTGTGCGCGATGGCCGTGCCGCTGGGCGTGCACTACGTGTTCAAGGCCCGGGACGACGGCACGCCGCACCTGCGCTGGTTCGCGTGCCTGGCGCTGGTGGGGCTGGGCGCGCTGATGTCGTTGTCGCGGACGGCGCTGCTGTGCATGGCGATCGGCGCGGTGATCATGATCATCACGTTGCCGCGGCGGCGCAAGGTCGCCACGGCGGTGGTGGGCGGTGGGTCGTTCCTCGGCGCGACCCTGGTGGTGCCGGGGCTGTTCGGGACGTTGCGCGGGATGTTCTCCAACATCGAGGACGACCCGAGCGTGAAGGCGCGCACGGCGGACTACGAGGCGGCGTGGGAGCAGGTCGACCTGAACCCGTTGCTGGGGCGCGGGTTCGGCACGTACCTGCCGACGAAGTACACGATCCTGGACAACCAGTTCCTGCTGACGTTGATCGAGAACGGCTACCTGGGGCTGTTCGCGTTGGTCGGGATGTTCCTGGCGGCGGCGTTCGCGGCGATCCGGGTGCGGGTGATCAGCGAGGACGAGCAGTTGCGGAGCCTGGCGAGCGCGCTGCTGGCGGCCGTGGTGGCGGGCGGGATCGCGTCGGTGACGTTCGACCTGCTGGGCTTCGGCGTGGCGACCGGCCTGGTGTTCACCATGATCGGCGCGTCGGGGGCGTTGCTGCGGGTGGCGAAGGACGAGCGGCGGCGTGCGGCGGCGCTCCCGGTCCGTGAGGCGTAGGACCGCGGGTCAGCAGTCGATCGGGTCGAGTTCGAACGGCGTCTTGGCCGCGGTGATCCCCGGTCCGGCGACCCGGGAGGCGTGAACGCGCAGGTCGCGTGTTCTGAGCGTTGAACTCACGCGTTCTGAACGTAGGACACGCGCGACGCGAACGTAGGACACGCGCGGTCTGAAGGTACGACACGCGTGGGGTGAGGGGGCCGCCGCCACCCCGACGGCGGTGGGGTGGCGGCGGCGGGTGGGGTCAGCTGGTGGTGAAGGTGACGTCGACCCAATAGTTGCTGCCCGCGTAGGACGACTCCGGGAAGCCGGGACCCGACCGGTAGACGCCGTTGCGGGCGCCCTCGGCGGTGGCGGGCGCGCTCAGCGGTGGGCTGGTCACGGCGTTGCCCATGAAGTACCCGGAGTCCACCGAGTACCGGCCGTTCGGCGCGGTGTAGGACGCGACGTAGCTCGTGCCGGCGATGACGGTCACCGGCGAGGCGAACGTGAGGGTCTGCCAGCCGGTGGCCGTCTCGTTCGTGAACGTGCCGGTGGCCAGCGGGTTGCCCGCCGCGTCCCACACGGTGCCGGTGTGCGTGCCCGTGTTCCCCGCGCCCTTGTAGAACCTGACCCCGGTGACGGAGCCGGTCACCGAAGGCACGAACCGGACGCCGAGCTCGTACGAGCCGGTGTCGTCGGCCGACGCCACGGTGGGCACGGTCGCCGCGCTGAACAGCGAGCACGGGCAGTTCCCGGCGGTGGTCGTGGTGAACGACCAGGTCGTCGGCGCGGTCATCACGTTGCCGTAGACGTCGGCGATCCGCAGGCTCGCGGTGTACGTCATGCCTCCGCCCAACGCCGCCGCGGGCGTCCACGTCACCTGCTGCTGGTTGGCCGACAGCGACACCGTGCCCGCGATCTTCGCGCCGCCGGAGTCGGCGAGCGTGAACTGGGCCGTGGTGAGGTCGACCGGCTCGTCGAACGTCGCCGTCAGCAGCGAGGTGCGGGACACCTCACCGGCGCCGTCGAGCGGCGTGCGCCCGTTGACGACCGGCGGCGTGTTGTCGTCGTTGGGCAGGAAGACGACGTCGACCCAGTAGTTGCCGCCCGCGTAGGAGTTCGTCGGGTGGCCCGCGCCGGCGCGGTAGACGCCGTTGCCGCCGTCCACGCCCGACGGCGCGCTCAGCGGACCGCTGGCCACCGAGTAGCCGCTGAAGTAGCCGGCGTCGACGGAGTAGTGGCCGGTGGTCGTGGTGTACGACGCGGTGTAGGTCTGGCCCGCCGACACGAACACCGGCGCGGCGAACGTCAACGTCTGCCAGCCGCCCGCGGTCTCCCCCGTGAACGTGCCCGTGGCCAGCTGCTGGCCGCTCGGCGACCACAGCGTGCCGGTGTGCGTGCCGGTGTTGCCCACGCCCTTGTAGAACTTCACGGCGGTGATCCGGCCGCCCGCGGTCGGGGTGAACCGGACGCCCAGCTCGTAGGCGCCGCCGTCGTCGCTGGAGGTGATCGTGGGCACGGTCGCCGCGCTGAACAGCGTGCACGGGCAGATGACGGCCGGGTCGGTGGTGAACGACCACGTCACCGGGTCCGGCATCGGGTTGCCGTTGGCGTCGGCGATCAGCACGCTGGCCGTGTACCGGGTGCCGG
This sequence comes from Saccharothrix sp. NRRL B-16348, assembly GCF_001280085.1. GTDB lineage: Bacteria > Actinomycetota > Actinomycetes > Mycobacteriales > Pseudonocardiaceae > Actinosynnema. The sequence goes on from NZ_LGED01000192.1 coordinate 12,572, forward strand.
GCATGAGCTTGCCGGTCGGCGTCCAGGTGGCCGTCCGCTGGTCGCCGGACAGCGACACCGAGCCGGTGAGCTGCGTGCCGCGCGGGTCGGTCAGCCACAGCTGCGCGCTGGCCGGGTCGACGGGCTCGCTGAACGTCGCGGTGAGCGGGGTGGTGGCGACGACGTTCGTCGCGTCGACCGCCGGGGCGCGGTTGGTCATCGTCGGCGGCGTGGTGTCACCGTTGAGGCCGTTGCGGTAGACGACGTCGACCCAGTAGTTCGTCGCGTTGTACGACGAGGTGGGCGCGAAGCCGCCGGTGCCGTAGCGGTAGACGCCGTTGTACCCGTCGACGCCGTCGGCGAGCGCCCGCAGGCCCGCGTAGCTCGCGCCCTGGCCCGCGAAGTAGCCGCCGGTGACCGCGTAACGGCCGTTCGGCGCGTGGTAGGACACGATGTAGGTCGTGTTCGCCTGCACGACCACCGGTGACGCGAACGTCAGCTTCTGCCAGCCGCTCGCGCTCTCGTTGGTGAACGTCCCCGTGGCCAGCAGCAGGCCGGTGGACGACCACAGCGAGCCGGTGTGCGTGCCGGTGTTGCCGGTGCCCTTGAAGAACCGGACGCCGAGCACCTCGCCCTTGCCGTTGAAGCGGACCTTGGTGCCGACCTCGATCGGCGTGGTGTCGGTCGACGCGTAGACGGCGGGCCGGGCGAAGTCGTCCCAGACCGTGCACGGGCACGTCGCGGGCCGGGTCGCGCCGGTGGTGAACGACCACGTCGACTGCGGCGTCTGGTTACCCGCCGCGTCGGACACGCGCAGCGCCGCCGTGTAGCCGGTGTTCGGGGTGAGCGCCTGGCCGGGCGTGAACGTCACGGTCTTGTTCTCGTTGGACAGGGCCAGCGAGCCGGACACCGAGCCGCTCGGTCCGGTCAGGGTGAACTGGGCGGAGCCGGGCGTGACGGCCTCGTCGTAGGTGGCGGAGACGACGGGGGTGAGCGCGACGGTGCCCTCGCCGCCGACCGGCGAGGTCGACACGAGCAGCGGCGCGCGCTGGTCGGGGCCGGGGTCCGGCGCCCACACCACGTCCACCCAGTAGTTGCTGCCCCAGTGGGACTGGGTCGGGAAGCCGGCGCCGCCGAACCGGAACAGGCCGTTCGGGCCGTCCTCGCCGTTCTTCAGGCCGGTGACCGGTTCGAGGTAGCGCTGCTGCTGGAAGAAGTACTCCAGGTCGTACGAGTAGTGCCCGTTGGGCGCGAAGTACGACACGACGTACGTCGTGCCCGCGGCCACCTGCACGGGCATCGCGAAGGTCAGCGTCTGCCAGCCGCTCGCGGTCTCGTTGGTGAACGTGCCGGTGGCCAGCGGGTTGCCCGCCTTGTCCCACAACGTGCCGGTGTGCGTGCCGTTGTTGCCGGGGCCCTTGTAGAACCGCACGCCGCGCACGTAGCCGTCGCTGTTCGCACGCCACTTCACGCCCAGCTCCAGCGGCGACGCGTCACCGCTGTCGGGCACGTCGGGCGTGTCGGTGCTGGTCCACAGGCCGCACGGGCAGGTGCGCGGGTTCACGCCGGGCGTCGCCACCACGGGGGTGGACAGGTTCGCCGAGTCGTCCACGGCCCGCACGCGCAGGCTCGCCGGGCCGGACTTGGCCGGGGTGTAGGTGTAGCTCCACGCCGTCTGACCGGCCTGCCACACCGCCGGGTGCCAGCGGGTGCCGCCGTCGGTGGACACCTCGACGCCACCGACCTGGCCGCCCACGTCGGCCACCGTGCCGGCGAACGTGTACGCCGCGCCCACGTTCGAGATCGCGGGCACGCTGGTGAACGCGACCGTCGGCGCCTGGGTGTCCGTGCTCTTGGCCGCCTGCACCAGACCGGCCTGCAACGTGGTCGCCGGCACGCCCATGTCTGCCAGGAAGTTGACCGTGGCCTGCTTCAGCCGCACGTCGGAGGTCGGCGTGTTGGTGAGGAACGCGTGCTCGTCGTCCACGCCCCACGCCCACTGGACCGTGCCCGCGCCGAACACCAGCGACCCGCTCGGGTGCTTGTAGTAGGTGATGGCGTGGGTCTTGGTGTCCGGCGTGTAGAGGTCGCCGTGGTTCTGCAGCACGTACGGGCCCTCGGGCATGTTCACGGTGGTGCGGGACAGCTGCGCCACGCCCGGCGGCTGGAAGCCGTTGTCCTCCACCGAGTTCCACTCGTAGCCGAGCGTGCCGGGCTGGAACGTGTACGTGCTGCCGGCGGCCATGCTCTGCAACGACGTGTGCCGCCACAGCCGCATCTTCCCGTACGCGGCGGGTACTTGGAGCGAGTCCTCGCGGCGGCCGTTGACCGTGAAGATGTTGCCGAGCAGCGCGTTCTCCGGGCGACCGCCGTCCTGGTCGGGGTAGCGCGGGTCGCGCCACGTGCCGGTCCAGTCGCTCAGGTGGTCGTTCTGGGTGCCCTTGGTCTCCTTGTAGCAGGCGATGGTGCGCCAGTCGGTCCGGGAGGAGTCGATGCTCTTCTCCCACCGGTGCTTCCAGAAGATCTCGTTGCCGGTCAGGAACGCCATGTGCACGCCCGCGTCCCGGGCCGCCTCCACGTTGGCGCGCTGCTCGTTGGACCAGTACTCGTCGTGGCCGACGGCCATGAACACCTGGTGGTTCTTGATCAGGTGGCCGCGCCGGGCCGAGTCGGCGTCCGTGGTGTAGCTGACGTCGTACCCGTTGGCTTCGAGGAAGCGCAGCATCGGGTACTCGGCGTTGAAGATGAAGTTGTCGTCGCCGTCGCCGCCGGTGTACGGGCGGTTGTAGCTGACCTTGAACGCCTGCCCGCCCTGGCCGGGGCCGTCGCCGAAGTACAGGCTGTTGCCGCCGTAGCGGTTGTAGGCGACCCAGGTCGAGTCGGAGGTCTGGAACAGGATCTTCGAGGTGCTGGTGTCGTCGCGGACGACGAACACGATCTCGTTCTCCGCGCCGTTGTCGTTGCGGTGCGTGCGCGCGTAGTAGAGGCCGGAGACCGCGGTGGGCGGCACGTTCCAGCTCAGCGACACGGCCCAGTTGCCGCAGTCGATCAACGCGCTGCCGTCGTCGCCGCGCAGGCACGGGTCCTGGTTCTGCGGGCTGTTGCGGCTGATCCGCTCCTGGAAGCGGGCGCCGACGCCGCCGTAGTAGCCGAGCCGGTAGATGTCGATGTAGTAGGACGACGCGCTGGTCAGCATCTTGAAGTCGACCCGGCCGCCGGGGGTGGCGCTGATGTCGGTGGTGTAGCCGAGGATGCCGTCGTCGCGGTAGGAGACCTGCCAGTCGGGCGTGCCCGGCTTGGTGTTCTCGCAGGCGACCTTGTTGACCACCGGCACGTCGCACGGCGCGGCGGCGGCCTCGGGGGCGCGCAGCAGACCGACGACCGCGATCGTGGACGCCACCAGGGCGACCACCACCGCCAGGCGCAGCAGCAGTACCGATAGCGCGGAGCTCGCCCGCGTCTGGTCGGCGGTCATGGATTTGTCACCTCTCGGGCAAAGCGGCCGTGACTGCGAGTGATCCGATGCGCACTACGTCGATCAGCGGAGTCCTGTTGCTCCGATGGTCGTGAAGACCGCACTTCGCGTTACAGCACAACGTGATCGGCGCTCGGTTGAGCACGATGGGTGACGCCCGGCTCGATCACGTCGTGCGGTGGAGCGGTCCTGCCGAGGTGTCATCGCGTGTTGAGCGGCAGGTGGAGCGCCGCCGTCAACTCGTCGACCACGGTGTGCTGCTCCGCGTCCGTCATGTCGTGGTAGAGCGGGAGGATCAGCGACCTCCTGGTGAACGCCTCCGTCACCGGCAGGTCGACGTGCGGGTGGCCGGCGTAGGCCGGCTCCAGGTGGGCGGCCATGATCCCCCGGCGTGCCGACACACCCCGTGCGGCGAGCCGGGCCAGGACGTCGTCGCGCTCCACCGCGACGTCGTCGGACAGCATGACCCAGAACGACTGGTAGTTCGTCGTGCCGTGCTCGGGGTCGCGCACCGCGCGCAACGCGGGCACGGCGGCCAGCAACTCGTGGTAGCGGGCCGCCAGCTCGCGCCGACGGCGGACGATCGCGTCCAGTTTGGACAGTTGCACCAGCCCGACGGCGGCCTGGATGTCGGTCATCCGGTAGTTGAACGCGGTCTCCAGGTAGCTCTCCACGACCGCGCCGCCACCGCGGTGCCGCTCGGCCGCGCTCACGCTCATGCCGTGCTCGCGCAACCGCTTGGCCCGGCCCGCCCACTCGACGTGGTTCGTGGTGAGCATCCCGCCCTCGCCGGTGGTGATCAGCTTGCGCGGGTGGAACGACCACGCCGCCATCTCGGCGTCCGCGCCGACCGGCACGCCCCGGTAGATCGACCCGGCGGCGCAGGCGGCGTCCTCCACCACCGTGACGCCACGCGGGCCGCACAGGGCGCGGACCGGGTCGACGTCGGCGGGCACGCCGGCCTGGTGCACCAGGATCACCGCGCGGGTGCGGTCGGTGAGCACCGCTGCCACCCCCGCCTCGGCCAGGTTGCCGGTCTCCGGCTCCACGTCGGCGAACACGGGCGTGGCGCCGCAGTGCCGGACCGCGTTGGCGGTGGCGATGAACGACAGCGACGGCACCACGACCTCGTCACCCGGTCGCACGTCGAGCAGGTGCAGCGCGACGTGCAACGCGCTCGTGCACGACGACATGGCGACGGCGTGCACGGCGGCGACGCGGCGGGCGAAGGCGTCCTCGAACGCGGCGACCTTCGGCCCCTGCGCGACCCAGCCGGACAGCACGGCGGCGGACGCGGCCTCGGCCTCCTCCGCGCCGAGCCACGGCTTCATCACCGGGATCACGGCGACACCGCGTGCGACATGGCGCTCGTTCCTTCTCTCTGCCGGCTCACGGGGTGGCGATGCCGGTCTGCTGGTCCGTCCCGGTACCCACCTCAGTACGCGCCCTGGCCGCCGAACACGGCCCGGAACGTCTTCCACAAGATCAACGCGTCGAGGGCGAGCGACCACTCCTCCACGTACCGGAGGTCGAGCCGCACGGACTCCTCCCACGACAGGTCGCTGCGCCCGGACACCTGCCACAACCCGGTCAGGCCCGGCTTCACCAGCAGCCGGCGGCGCATGTCGGGGCCGTACTTCGCGCTCTCCTCCGGCAGCGGCGGCCGTGGGCCGACCAGCGACATGGGGCCGGTGACGACGTTGAACAGCTGCGGCAGTTCGTCGAGCGAGTAGCGCCGCAGGAACCGGCCGACGGCGGTGACGCGGGGATCGCGGCGCATCTTGAACAGCACGCCCGCGCCCTCGTTGACCGCTTGGAGCTTGGCGCGCAGCGCGTCGGCGTTGGTGACCATGGTGCGGAACTTCAGGATGGTGAAGTGCGCGCCGTCCTTGCCGACGCGGCGCTGCCGGTAGAGCACCGGTCCCCTGGTGTCGACCATGATCGCCACCGCGACGGCCAGCAGCACCGGGCTCAGCAGCGCGATCAGCAGCAACGCGCCGACCTTGTCCACGGCCGTCTTGACCAGGCGGCGGAAGCCGGTGAACGACGGCTCGCTCACCCGCAGCAGCGGCATCCCGAGCACGCCGGTGACGTGCAGCCGCGGTCCGGCGAAGTCCATCAGGGCGGGCGCGACGACCATCTCGGTGCCGGTGCCCTCCAGGTCCCAGGCGAGTCGCTGCAGGCGGCGCGGCGTCCAGTAGGCGTCGGCGGTGACCGCGACGATCCGGTAGCCGCCGCGGCGGACCTGCTCGCCGAGGTCGCCGAACTGGCCGACGACCGGCACGCCCTCCAGCTCGACGCCGATCTCGGCGCGGCCGTCGACGGTGCACACGGCGTCCACGCGCCAGCCGAGGTGGGGCGCGCGGCGGGTGCGGCCGATCAGGTCGGTGACGGTGTCGATGTTGCCCGCGGCCAGTACCGGCAGCAGGCAGCGGCCCTCGCCGCGGGCGCGGTGCAGCGGGCGGCGCAGCAGGTAGCGGACCGGGAAGGCGACCAGCGCGATGGCCGGTCCGACCACGAACACCCACAGGCGGGCGCCGGGCAGCCCGGCCGCGAGCGCGCCCAGCCCGAGCGCGACCACGGAGCCGACCAGGCCGCGACCGAGGCGGCGGAACTCCTCCGCGCCCTGGCCGAGCACCATGGGGTTCCAGACCCGGCTGAGGAACAGCGATCCGACGACCACCGCGATGGTGACCGCTTCGAGCCCTAACAGGGACAACGGGCCGAACGAGGCGTGGCGGGACGACAGGACGAAGCCCGCGACCACGACGACCAGGACGGTGCAGAGGATGTCCGCGGCGATGACGCCGTAGCGGTAGGCGGGCTCCCAACTGCCGACGGTGGGGCTGGTGGTGCGCTGGGTCGTCGGCGGGGCTGTGGGCCGGGCTGTGCTCGGAGTGGTGCGCTGGTTGGTGCGCTGGGTGGTGCCGAGCCCCGCGACCGGTCTGTGTCGCGTCGGCTGGACCTGCTCGCTCATCGTGGTTCTCCCCGGGTTGGGCCGGTTCGGACGTGCACGTTCGCAGGGCATCCCCGACGGACCCGCGTGGTGTACGGCAAATGTGCGGCCGGCGATTTATCGCCTCGCCAATCGGTCATTCGTCGCGCCGACGGCGCGCGTTACACACACAGTGAACCTTCACCGGACCGCCATTCCTCGGTGTGACAGCCGGCGCACACCCAGATGGGTCACGAGGTGACCTCGGGTCACTACACCGTGAGATGGAAAAGGCTTGCCCGACCACCGCGATGCCGGGGTCCACAGTGGCCGGTGCCCCCTCGCGCAGGCACGGGGACACGTCCATCGAATCTGGGACGGCTTCCGTTACACAGGGTTTTCGACGCCGGTCGAACCTCGGCCTGAATACGTCCGAATAAGGACTTAAGACCCTGCCGCGCGACCGCACCGTGGCGGGCTGCGATCACCCATTCACAGTGTGGCAGCAGCTATTCGGCGCAACGGGACGGGCACTTCGGGTGAGGAGCTGTTCGACATTTCCCCGGCTCGGCCGATCAAGAGTGATCACGACCACTTTTCCGGCCGCAATGGCCCGCCATCGGTCTCGCTGTGGTGCACACCACGTGGAGCTTGCCGGACACGGCGGACGGCGGGACCCCCGCGGGCGCTGGTGGACCGCGCGATCAGAACCAGTGCAGGCAGTGCGGCGGGCGCTCGGTGCGGAAGAGGGTGTCGGCGAGGGTCGCCGCACCGGGGTGGTGTGCCTGGACGTGCCCGGCGCGCACGAGCTTGCTCGGGGCGGTGCCGCCGAGGTAGACCGAGCCGAGGTCGCTCACGTCCAGGGACAGGTCCGGCGCCCGGTCCGTGGGGACGCACTCGGCCCTGCCGTCCCGGACCGTCAGCAGGTAGCGGCCCTGCTCGCCGAGGAACGGGTCGTCGACGTCCAGGACCAGCTCGCCGTCCGCGGACCAACCGCGCGCGGTCAACGCGCGGGGGACGTCCAGCAGCCGCACCCAGAGCCAGTCGGTGTCGCCGCCCACCTCGCCGGCGCGGAAGTCCGCCAGCTGCCAGCGCAGCGGGTGCTCGGGCGGGCAGTGCTTGAACACGACCCGGCCGACCAGGTCGTGCCCGAGCACGAACCGGGCCAGGGCCGTGGCGACGGCGTCGTCGGTGGCGATGGTCTCGTCGACCGTCAAGGTGTCGGACTCGGCGAACGAGTAGGAGGCGTACCCGTCCGGGACACCGTCGGCGTCACGGTGCACGGCGACGTAGCGCGGCGCGGGCGAGACCGGTGGCTGCCCCGCCCGCAGCGCCCACCAGCGGTGCGGCCGGGACAGCGCGCCCGGCCGCGCGCGGCGGTACCGGTCGTAGACCTCGGCCAGGACCTCGCCGCACTCGGCGCGGCGCAGCACCTCGACCGAGCCGGTCGCCGGCGCGTCGGCCGTTCCCCGTGCCCTGGGCGGCGCGAAAGCGGCCTGGTGGCGCTGGACCGTCAGCCGCTGCGTGTAGGTCGCCGGGCCGTAGCCGAACCTGCGGTAGATCCGGGCTTCGCTCGCCAGCAGCACGGAGAGGAACTCGCCCCGCGCCCGCAGCTCGGCGAGCTGGTGCCGCATCATCGCGGTGAGCACGCCCTGGCGCCGGTGCGAGGGCAGCACGCCGACCGCGGACACCCCGGCGGCCGGGACGACGACCTCGCCGGGCAGGGTCAGCTCGAAGGAGTACGCGGCGGCGGTGCCCACCGGCCGCCCGTCCGCCGTCACGGCGAGCAGGCCGCGGTCCAGTTCGAGCGCCGACCACCAGAGCCCGCCGCCGTCGACCGGTGTCTCCGGGAAGCGCCCGAACGCGGCGTGGACCGTGTCGACGAAGACGTCGAGATCCTCTGCTGTCGTGGCACGGATCTCCATCGGCACCGCTACCTCCTGGGCTGCCCGCACCGCGGTCCGCGGTGCGCCGCCACAGTCCAGCGTCGAGCCGCGACCGGATCAACCGAATTCGGCGTTCGGCGGCCGGATCAACCGATGTCGGCAGTCGGCGGCAGGCTCAACCGATTTCGGCGGTCGGCGGCCGGTCCGGGGTGCCGGCGCCCGTGCGGGTCCCCGCAAGGCCCGGTGGCTAGCGACCGGTAACCAAGCGCGCCTTCTCGTCGCCCACGGCGATCACGTCGCCGTGGTGCAGCTGGGCGCCGCGGCGGGTCTCCAGGCGGCCGTTCACCGTGACCTCCTCGGCTTCGACCAGGTCACGGGCGTGCGCGCCGTTGTCCGCCAAGCCGGCCAGCTTCAGGAACTGACCCAACCTGATCATGTCGTCGGAGATCTCGACCTCGCGGATGCGCATCGTCCCATCATCCTCCAGCGTGCACGTGCGGCCGCACGTGCGGTGGTTAACGAGGATTGCACGGACTCGAAACACGCCCGACATCATCCGGACGAGGTTCGGTCTACGGTTCCCGGAATGTGAGCACAGGCAGCTCTGACCCGGAGCCGACCGGCGGCGAGCGCAGACGCCGCCGGTCCCTGCGCGGGAACGTCGGCACGACCGGCGCCCGGTTCGGTTCCCCCTCGCTGCGGCGCAGTCTCGAGGAGGAGCCTACGGAACAGCCCAAGCCGCCCCGACGGCGGAGGTCGCTTCGGGGCGAGGTCGGCGCCACGGGTGCCCGGTTCGGCTCGGCCGCGCTCCGGCGCAGCCTGGACGAGGAGGCGGACGACCCGCTCGAGGTGACCGCGCCGTTCGACGGCCCGGTCGACCACGAGTACGACCCCTACGACTACGTCGAGCCCTCGTCCGTGCCGGTCAGCCGGGCGCCGGAGCCCTGGCCCGACCACGAGCCGGAGCCCGCCGTCGAGGAGTTCTCCGGTCCCCTGGTCCGCCCCTACGCGTGGACGGGTGGCCGCACGGCGTCCCACTACGACCTGAGGCTGGAAACGCTGGTCTCGCTGGAGGAGCACGGCATCGGGATCGCCATGCGCGACACCTCCGCCGAGCAGCGCTCGATCGTGGAGCTGTGCGCCAACCCCCGGTCGGTCGCCGAGGTCTCCGCGCTGCTGGCCGTGCCGCTCGGCGTGGTGCGCGTCCTGCTCAGCGACCTCATCTCGATGGGCGTGGTGGCCGTGCACGACAACGCGGTCGCGGCCACCGGCGCGGACTTCACGCTGCTGGAACGGGTGCTAGTCGGCCTGCGCAACCTCTGACCGCAACCGGCCGAAGACCTCGGCCAGGGCGGGCAGCTGGTAGTGCGCGTTGAGCCCGCTGGGGTTCGGCAGCACCCACAGCCGCGACGACGCGATCGACTCGTCCTGCGGGCCGATCGCCGCCGCCTTGCGCCCGAACGCCGCCCGGTACGCGGTCACGCCGACGACCGCCACCACCTTCGGCCGGTGACGCCGGGCCAGCGAGGTCAGCCGCGCCCCGCCGGCCAGCAGCTCCTCGGCCGCCAGCTCGTCGGCCCGCGCCGTCGGACGCGCGACCAGGTTCGTGAGGCCCAGCCCGTACCGGAGCAGCTCGTGCTGCTCGGCGGGCGTCAGCAGCCGCGGCGTGAACCCGGACAGGTGCAGCGCGGGCCAGAACCGGTTGCCCGGCCGGGCGAAGTGCTGCCCCTTGGCCGCCGACAGCAGGCCGGGGTTGATGCCGCAGAACAGCACGTCCAACCCCGGCCCGACGATGTCCGGCAACGTCACCCGACCACCACCGGCGTGCCGTCGACGACCAGCCGCCAGTCGGCCCGGTGGAACGCGGCCGGGTCGATCTCGCCGCGCTCGCGCACCCAGTCGATGATCAGCTGCCGGATCTCCAGCTGCTGGTTGTGCAGCACCGGCGCGGTCGCGATGTGCGGGAAGTTGCCGCCGCCGGACTGCCGGTAGTTGTTCACCGCCACCGCGAACGCCTGCTCCGCCGTCACCGGCACGCCGGCGTAGGCGAGCCCGGTGATCCGCTGCCCGACCGGCCGCGCCAGGTCGATGTCGTAGGTCAGCGGCGCGTCCAGCCCGGCGGCCACGTCGTACAGGTAGTCCGGGGTGCCGCCCGCGTTGGTCAGCGCGTCCGGCTGGTGCGGCCCCGGCGTGCTCACCGCCTTGAAGTAGCCCGCCGACCGCTCCAGGTAGTCCTTGAGCTGCGCGCCGGTGAGCCGCACGCCGAACAGCGTGTTGTCGAAGACGTAGAGCCCGGCCACGTCGCGCACCGACACGTCGCCCGCCGGGATCGCCGCCGCCTTGTTGAACGGGGAGGCCAGCGACAGCACCGGCAACGCCTCGGTCAGCGACGCCTTCAGCGCGGCGCCCTGCACGAGGTTGACGAAGTCGAGCGCGGCGGTGTCCTCGTACCGCGCGGTCGCGGCGGACATCGCGGACTTGGACGTGCCGATCTTGGAGTTGACGTAGGCGACCACCTTGTCGTGGTCGTCGCGCAGCCGCCGCACGATCGCCGGGTCCTCGGGCACGGTGTTGGTGTTGAGCACCTGCGAGCGGGACGCCTCGGCCCGCCAGCCCCGCCCCGGCGTCCACGCCAGGTCGAACTCCATCAGGCTCAGCCGCTTGCCCCAGAACAGCGGCTCGGTCAGCAGCACCTGCTTCCCGGTCGCCTTGTTGGTGACGAACCGCTGCGCGATCTCGGTGTGCGCGTGGCCGACCAGGATCGCGTCGATGCCCGGCACCTCCTCGGCGACGAGCGCGGAGCAGTTCTCCGGGAACGGCAGCAGGTCGCCCAGCGACGACGACAGGTCCGCGCCGGAGTGGGCGGCGACCACCACGAGGTCCGCGCCCGCCGCGCGCACCTTCGGCACCCACTCGCGGGCCTGCTCCAGCACGCCGGGGAACGTCATCTTCCCGTCCACGTGCGCCTTGTCCCAGATCGCGATGCCCGGGTTGGTCAGGCCGAGGATGCCGACCCGCAGCGGCGCCGCGCCCGTCCGCCACACGGTCTTGACCACGTACGGGCGGAACGCGGGCTCGCCGGTGGCCGAGTCGATCGCGTTCGCGGCCAGCAGCGGGAAGTCGAGCTGCTTCTCGAACGCGCGCAGCAGGGGGATGCCGTAGTTGAACTCGTGGTTGCCGAGCGCGGCGGCGTCGTAGCCGAGCTCGTTCATCGCGGCGGCCATCGGGTGCACGCGGCGGCGGCCGATGGGCTCGACCTTGGCGTAGTAGTAGGCCAGCGGGGTGCCCTGGATGGTGTCGCCCGCGTCGATGAGCAGGGTGCGGTGCGCTCCGCGTTCGGCCCGGACCGCCTTCACCAGCGTGGAGAGCTTCGCCAGGCCCACGTCGTTGTGGCCGGAGTCGTCGAACTCGCGGTCGGCGAAGTAGTCCCAGTTGAAGACGTTGCCGTGCAGGTCCGTGGTGCCCAGGACGGTGAGGGTGAACCGCCGCCCGCCGGGCCGGTCGTCCGGTGCGGCGTGTGCCGCCGTGCGGAACCCGGCCGCGGCGAGCACGGCCGCGGCGCCGCCCGTGAGCAGGGCGCGGCGGTGCAGAGGAGATCCGGTCATGCGGCGACCGTAGCCATTGACCGTTGACTACTCGGCCGGCTTTTCGGCGTCCTCGCCGCCTCGGCCGCGCCTGCTCAGGCCGACGATGACCACGATGGCGATCACGGACACCGCCGCGACGATCAGGATCCACACCCACAGCGGCGGGCCGCCGTCGCCCTCGCCGCGGGGCTCGGAGGCGGCCGTGCCCGTGGACGCGGTGGTGATCGTGGCCACCGACCCGGTGGTGGTGGCGGGCGAGGAGGCGGTGGTGGGCGCCGCGTCCGTCGACGTCACGGCGGGCGGTGCGGCGGGGGTCGTGGCCGCCGGCGGCTGCTGCGCCGGCGGCGCGGTCACCGTGAAGGCGAACGTGCCGTCGACGAAGTCGCCGTCCAGCGACTCGACCGACCACGTCACCGTGTACTGCCCGGCCGGCGACCCGGACTCCAGCATGGGCACGGTCAGCGACGCGCCGTTGGCGGACGTCTCGCCCAACGGCCAGGCGCTGCCGTCGACGGCCATGACGGTGACCGTGGCGCTCTCGGCGGGCACCGGCTCGGTGAACGTCAGCGTGAGCAGCGTGGGCCGCTGCGGCAACGACGCGCCGCTCGCCGGGTCGCTCGACACCAGCTCGGTGTGCGCGGACGCCTGGGGCGACGCCCCGAGCAGGACCAGGGTTGTCAGCAGTGCCGAGAGCGCCAGTCGGGTCATACCGGATAGTTCTACCGGGTCGGCGGGGTGCCCTGCTGGTCGGTCGGACCGCCCTGCTGGTCCTGCTTGGCGGGCGGCTGGCCGTTGCCCTGCTTCTGCGGCGGCCCGCCGCGCATCATGTTGCCCTTCATGATGCTGTCCGCGGTGGCCTGGCCGTCGGCGGTCCTGTCGGCGATGACGGTCACGACGTCGCCCTTGACGATGTCGTCCAGGTCGCCCTGACCGCCGTTGACCTGCGTGTCGCCGTCGAGCTGGTAGGTCTCGCTGAACCCGTCGGTGCTCTTCACCGTGATGGACGAGTCGCTGACCTCGGTGACCTCGCCGTTCTGGAACTCGCCGTGCTGGGTGCCGCCGAACGGCCCGCCCATCATCACCAGGCCGCCGTTGCCCCGGCCGTAGCCGCCGGGCCCGCCCATGCCCTGGGCCGCGTCGGAGTTGCTCGCAGCGTAGATGACACCACCGCCGACGGCGGCGATGCCGAGGGCGATCGCGACGGCGGCGAGGCTCTTGCGGCCGTTCCAGCCGGTTCCCGCAGCGGCGGCCTGCGGCGGCGGCTCTTCACCCCAGGTCGGGTGCTGCTCGGTTTCGGTAGTCATGGCGACCACGGTCGCGGGCGAGCCTGTGAGCCGGCTGTGCGGTCCTTGGGCGACGCCTGTGCGTGCCCGCCGCGCCTCCGGTCGTGCCGCTTCAGCCGGGCGGCGGGCGCACCCGGTCATGCGGCTTCACTCTGGCGGCACCGACGCGTCCGGTCGTTCCGCTCCACCCCGGCGGCGCGGGCGGGTCCGGTCGTTCCGGTTCACAGGTGGTACACAGGGTCGGCACAGGTTCGGCTCAAGAGCCGGGTTCAGGATCGGAGCATGCGCCCAGTGTCCGCTTCGGGGTCGTCCCCTGAACTCCGCCGCCCGGACGGCAGTCCGGTGCGGGTCCTCGTGGTGGACGACGAGTCCACGTTGGCCGAGCTGATGTCCATGGCGTTGCGGATGGAGCGCTGGGAGGTCCGCACCGCGCTGGACGGCACGTCCGCCGTGCGGACCGCGCGCGAGTTCCGGCCCGACGTGGTGGTGCTGGACGTGATGCTGCCCGACTTCGACGGGCTGGAGGTGCTGCGCCGGCTGCGCGCGGACCTGCCCGGCCTGCCCGTGCTGTTCCTCACCGCCAAGGACGCGGTGGAGGACCGGATCGCCGGGCTCACCGCGGGCGGCGACGACTACGTGACCAAGCCGTTCAGCCTGGAGGAGGTCGTGCTCCGGTTGCGCGGCCTGCTGCGCCGCACCGGCGTCACCGAGGCGGGCGCGGGCACCGAGCTGGTGGTCGGCGACCTGGTGCTGGACGAGGAGACGCGCGAAGTGCGCCGCGGCGGCACCGCGATCGACCTCACCGCGACCGAGTTCGAGCTGCTGCGGTTCCTGATGCGCAACCCCAAGCGGGTGCTGTCGAAGGCGCAGATCCTGGACCGGGTGTGGAGCTACGACTTCGGCGGGCAGGCCAACATCGTCGAGCTGTACATCTCCTACCTGCGCAAGAAGATCGACGCGGGCAGAACGCCCATGATCCACACGATGCGGGGCGCGGGCTATGTCCTCAAGCCCTCTGCCTGAACACGGGTCGCGGACCTGGAGTTGGCCGCTGCGGACCAAGCTGGTGGCCGCCCAGGTGGTCCTGCTGGCGGTCGTGTGCGCGATCATCGGCGTGGCGACCGGGCTCGCGCTGCGGGACACCATGGTCGCCCGGTTGGACGACCAGCTGGTCGACGCCTCGATCAAGGTGCGGCGGGACGTCCCGCCGCCGCCGATGCCGGGCCGGTTCGCCAACCCGCTGGACGGCCCCGGGTTCGGGCCGGGCACGCTGGTGCTGATCAAGCAGCCCGACGGCGGCACCAACGCCGAGCGGATCGCCCGGGACAGCGGTGACCGGACCAGGCTGTCGACCGACGTGGCGGCGCGGGCCGAGGCCGTGCCCGCGGACGGCAAGCCGCGCACCGTGTGGCTGGGCGAGGAGCTGGGCGACCACCGGATGATCGCGACGACCACGCCGCTCGGCGCGGTGGTGATCACCGGGCTGCCGATGGCCGACGTCGACAGCACGGTGTCGCGGATGGGCTGGACCGTCGGCGGCGTGGCGCTGGCCGGGTTGATCGCGGTGAGCCTGGCGGGCGCGCTGATCGTGCGCCGCACGCTGCGCCCGCTGGAACGGGTGGCCGCGACCGCGAGCCGGGTCGCCGAGCTGCCGCTGCACGAGGGCGAGGTCGCGCTGGCCGAACGGGTGCCCGACGAGTACGCCGACCCCGACACCGAGGTCGGCCAGGTCGGTCTCGCGCTGAACCGGATGATCGGCCACGTCGGCAGCGCGTTGGAGGCACGGCACGCCAGCGAGACCAGGGTGCGGCAGTTCGTCGCCGACGCGAGCCACGAGCTGCGCACACCACTCACCGCGATCCGCGGCTACGCCGAGCTGACCCGCCGCTCGTCCGAGGAGGTGCCGCCCCAGATCGCGCACGCGATGCGGCGGGTGGAGTCCGAGGCGGTGCGGATGACGTCGCTGGTCGAGGACCTGCTGTTGCTGGCGCGGCTCGACGCGGGGCGTCCGCTGGCCCGTGAGCCGGTCGAGCTGTCGCGGCTGGTGGTCGACACGGTCAGCGACGCCCGGATCGCCGGGCCCGACCACGAGTGGCGGCTGGAGCTGCCGCCCGACGCCGTCCAGGTGGCCGGTGACGCGCACAAGCTCCACCAGGTGCTGGCGAACCTGCTGTCCAACGCGCGCACGCACACGCCGCCCGGCACGACGGTCACCACGTCGCTGTCCACTGTGGAGGGCGGGGTGCGGTTGGCGGTGAGCGACGACGGTCCCGGCATCCCCGCCGGGTTGCAGGGCGAGGTGTTCGAGCGGTTCAGCCGGGGCGACACGTCGCGGTCGCGCGCCGCGGGCAGCACCGGGCTGGGCCTGTCGATCGTGGCCGCCGTCGTGGCCTCGCACCACGGGTCCGTGCGGCTGGCCAGCAGGCCGGGCCGGACCACGTTCACCGTGCACCTGCCGCGCTGATCTCCCACAGCCGGCTCACAGGCCGCGCACAAGGACCGCCCAGGGTCCGCCGACAGGCTCGACCCCATGCGAGCGAGACTCCCCCTGTTGCTGCTGTTGACCGGAACGGCGGTGCTGTACCTGTGGCGGTTGGGCGACTCCGGTTGGGCCAACGCCTACTACTCCGCCGCCGCCCAGGCAGGCGCCGAGAGCTGGCACGCGTGGTTCTTCGGCGCGACCGACCCGGCCGGCGCGATCACCGTCGACAAGACACCCGCGGCGACCTGGGTGATGGGGTTGTCGGCCCGGCTGTTCGGCGTCAACGCCTGGAGCATCCTGGTGCCGCAGGCGTTGATGGGCGTGGCGAGCGTGTGGCTGCTGCACGCGGCGGTGCGCCGCGCGGCCGGTGAGGCCGCCGGGCTGATCGCGGGCGCGGTGCTGGCGTTGACGCCGGTGGCGGTGCTGATGTTCCGGTTCAACAACCCGGACGCGCTGATGGTGCTGCTGCTCGTCGCGGGCGCGTACGGCACGGTCCGGGCGACGGAGAAGGCGTCCGTGCGGTGGCTCGTGTTGGCCGGTGCCGCGGTGGGCTTCGCGTTCCTGGCCAAGATGCTCCAGGCGTTCCTGGTGCTGCCCGCGTTCGGGTTGGTGTACCTGGCGTTCGCTCCGGCCGCGCTGTCGCGCAAGGCGTGGCACCTGGCGGCGGCGCTGGGCGCGGTGGTCGTCGCCGGCGGCTGGTGGGTGCTGGCGGTCGAGCTGGTGCCCGCCGGGTCGCGGCCCTACATCGGCGGGTCGCAGGGGAACAGCGTGCTGGAGCTGGCGCTGGGCTACAACGGTCTCGGCCGGTTGACCGGTGAGGAGATCGGCAGCGTCGGCGGCGGCGGGTGGGGTTCGAGCGGGTGGGCCAGGCTGCTCGGCGACGAGATGGGTGGTCAGATCGCCTGGCTGCTGCCGACCGCGCTCGTGCTGCTCGCCGCCGGGTGGTGGGCCGGGCGCGAGAGCGAGCGGATCGGGCTCGCGCTATGGGGCGGTTGGCTGCTGGTCACCGCCGTGGTGTTCAGCTTCATGAACGGCATCATCCACGCCTACTACACGGTGGCGCTGGCGCCCGCGATCGGCGCGTTGACCGGGATCGGCGCGGTCGCGTTGTGGCGCAGGCGGCAGGAACCCGCCGCGGCTGCGGCGCTGTCCGGCGCGCTGGCCGTGACCGCGTTGCAGTGCTACCTGCTGCTGCTGGACTGGTCCACGCCGCTGGCCGCGGTCGTGCTGGTCGTCGGCCTGATCGGCGCGGTGGGGCTGTTCCTCGCCGCGTCCGCGCCCGCCGCCGTGGTCGTGCCGGTCGCCGTCGTCGCCACGCTGCTCGGTCCGGGCGCCTACTCCGTGGCCACCGCCGCGACACCGCACTCCGGCGCGATCCCGAGCGCCGGTCCCGCGTTGACGAACCGGCCCGGCGGGCTGGTGCTCCTCGGGCCGGGCGGCGCCACGAACACCGTGCGCGGCGGTGGCGGGATGGGCGGGCTGCTCCACGCGCCGACGCCCGGTGACGCGCTGGTGGCGTTGTTGCGGGACAACGAGGGCTTCACCTGGGCGGCGGCGGCCGCGGGCTCCAACAACGCGGCGGGCTACCAGCTCGGCAGCGGTGAGCCGGTGATGGCCGTCGGCGGGTTCAACGGCACCGATCCCGCGCCCACGCTGGAGCAGTTCCAGGAGCTGGTCCGAAGTGGACGGATCCACTACTTCCTCGGCGGCGCCATGATGCCCGCGGAGACGGGCAGCGACGCGTCGCAACGGATCGCCGAGTGGGTGGCGGACACGTTCACCGCGACGACCGTCGACGACGTCGACGTCTACGACCTCACAGCCGGCGCACAGCGATGACACACGAGCCGCCCAGCCAAGCGCCCGAGGGTGATCTCATGACCACGCTCACGACGACCACCGTGCTCGACGTGGTGGTGCCCGTGCACAACGAAGAACGCGACCTCGCGCCCTGCGTGCGCAAGCTGCACGCCGACCTCAAGCAGACGTTCCCCTACACGTTCCGGATCACCATCGCGAACAACGCGAGCACGGACGGCACGCGTGCCGTCGCCGACGAGCTGGCCCGCGAGCTGCCCGACGTGACCGCGGTGCACTTGGCGGAGAAGGGACGCGGCCGGGCGCTGAAGGCGGTGTGGACCGCGTCGGACGCCGCCGTGCTGGCGTACATGGACGTGGACCTGTCCACCGACCTGGCCGCCCTCGCGCCGCTGGTGGCGTCGTTGATCTCGGGGCACTCGGACCTGGCGATCGGCAGCAGGCTGGCGCGCGGGGCGCGGGTGGTGCGCGGGCCGAAGCGCGAGTTCATCTCCCGCTGCTACAACCTGATCCTGCGCGGCGCACTCGCGACCCGGTTCACCGACGCGCAGTGCGGGTTCAAGGCGATCCGGGCCGACGTCGCCCGGCGGCTGCTGCCGCACGTCGAGGACACCGGGTGGTTCTTCGACACCGAGCTGCTGGTGCTCGCCGAACGGGCCGGCGCGCGGATCCACGAGGTGCCGGTGGACTGGGTGGACGACCCGGACAGCCGGGTGGACATCGTGTCGACCGCCGTGGCCGACCTGAAGGGCGTCGCCCGGGTGGCCCGCGGACTGGTGAGCGGGCGCATCCCGATCGGCGAACTCCGCGCGCAGCTGGGGAGGGAGCCGTTGGAACCGCAGACGCCGGGCGTGCCCGCCGGGTTGTTCAGGCAGCTGGTCCGGTTCGCCGCGGTCGGCGTGGTCAGCACGCTGGCCTACCTGCTGCTGTTCGTGTCGCTGCGCGGCGGGCTCGGCGCGCAGGGCGCGAACCTGGTGGCGCTGCTGGTCACCGCCATCGCCAACACCGCGGCCAACCGCCGGTTCACGTTCGGCGTGCGCGGTCGGCGCGGCGCGGGCCGCCACCAGTTCGAGGGCCTGCTCGTGTTCGGCCTCGGCCTCGCGCTGACCAGCGGGTCGCTGGCCCTGCTGCACCTGTTCGCCGCACCCGGCGGCCCGGCCGAGCTGGTCGCGGTCGTCGGGGCCAACCTCCTCGCCACCGTGCTGCGCTTCCTGTTGCTGCGCAACTGGGTCTTCCGACCGCGCCGCGCCGCGGAGACCGCTTCATGACCACACCGTCGACCCTAGGGAACCCTTCCATGACCACCGCAACCCTGACGGCGCCGGCACCCACCGCGGAGGCGCCGCCGCCGGGCCGGAACTGGACCACGCCCGCGCTGGTCGTGCTGCTGGCCGGCACGGCGGTGCTGTACCTGTGGAACATCACCGCGTCCGGTTGGGGCAACGGCTACTACGCCGCCGCCACCCAGGCCGGCGCCCAGAGCTGGACGGCGTGGCTGTTCGGCGGTCTGGACGCCGGCGGCGTGATCACGGTCGACAAACCGCCCGCGGCGCTGTGGGTGAGCGGGTTGTTCGCCCGCGTCTTCGGG
This sequence comes from Saccharothrix sp. NRRL B-16348, assembly GCF_001280085.1. GTDB lineage: Bacteria > Actinomycetota > Actinomycetes > Mycobacteriales > Pseudonocardiaceae > Actinosynnema. The sequence goes on from NZ_LGED01000192.1 coordinate 31,605, forward strand.
TTCTCCAGCTGGACCGTGCTGGCGCCGCAGGCCATCGAGGGCGTGCTGGCCGTGTGGTTGTTGTACGCCACGGTGAAGCGCACGTCCGGCGCGGTGGCCGGGCTGGTCGCGGGCGCAGCGCTCGCGGTGACGCCGGTGGCCGTGCTGATGTTCCGGTTCAACCTGCCGGACGCGTTGCTGGTGCTGCTGATGGTCGCCGGCGCCTACTGCACGGTGCGCGCGGTGGAGAAGGGGTCCGGCTGGTGGCTCGCGCTGGCGGGCGTCGCGATCGGGTTCGCGTTCCTGGCCAAGATGGGGCAGGCGTTGCTGGTGCTGCCCGCGTTCACCGCCGCCTACCTGCTCGCCGCGCCGACCACGCTGCTCAAGCGGTTCCTGCACCTGCTCGGCGCGGGTCTCGCCGTGGTCGTGTCCGCCGGGTGGTTCATCGCGCTGGTCGAGCTGTGGCCGAGCGCGTCGCGCCCGTACATCGGCGGGTCGGACAACGACTCGCTGTGGGAGTTGGCCATGGGCTACAACGGCCTCGGCCGGATCTTCGGTGGCCGCGGCGGCGGTGGCGGCGGTGTCATCGCGGGCGGCGGCAACGCCAACCTCGGCTTCGGCGGCGAGACCGGCATCGGCCGGTTGTTCGGCGCGAGCATGGGCGCCGAGATCTCCTGGCTGCTCCCGGCCGCCCTCATCGGGATGGTGGCGGGACTGTGGTTCACGCGCCGGCTGCGGCGCACCGACCGGACGCGCGCGGCCCTGGTCATGTGGGGCCTGTGGGTGCTGGGCAACGGGATCGTGTTCAGCTTCATGAGCGGCATCACGCACCCCTACTACACCGTCGCCGTCGCGCCGGGCGTCGCCGCGCTCGTCGCCATCGCCGGCCGGGAGCTGTGGCGTGGCCGCAAGCACCTGCCGGTGCGCGTCGCGCTGGCGACGATGGTCGCCGCCGCCGGGTTCTGGGGCTTCGCGCTGCTCCAGCGGTTCGGCGAGTGGCTGCCCGCGCTGCGCTGGGTCGTGGCGGTGCTGACCGTGCTGGTGGCGACGGCGGTCGTGATGGGCGTGCGCCGGATGGCCGCGCTCGCGCTGACCACTTCGGTGCTGTCCACCGCGGCGTTCGGCGTGGCCACCGCCGCCACACCGCACGCCGGTTCCATCCCGATGTCCGGTCCGCCTTCCTACGCGGGCGACGACAGCATGGGCGGACCGATGGGCGAGACGTCCCCCGAGCTGACCGACCTGCTGAAGGCCACCACCGGCACGTGGGCGGCGGCGACGGTGAGCGCGCAGGGCGCGGCGAACCTGTCGCTGGACTCGGGCAAGGCCGTGATCGGCATCGGCGGCTGGAGCGGCGGCGACCCCGCGCCCACGCTGGACGAGTTCCGGCAGTACGTGGCGGACGGCCGGATCGGCTACTTCGTCTCCGGCGGCGGCATGGGCGGCGGAGGACCGCGCGGCGACAACGAGATCAGCGAGTGGGTCGCGGCGAACTACGAGGCCGTGACGATCGGCGGGTCGACGGTCTACAAGCTCGGCTGACGCCACCCGGGCGGGGCGGTGGTCGTCGCGGCCACCGCCTCCGTCCCGGCCGGGTCGACGACGTGGCGCGGCGGCTCCGGCAGGCCGGCCCACGAGCGGTACATGATGGTGGCCGCGTACGGGACCAGGTCGCGGCCGCGGCGCCAGAGCCACGGGACCCCCTTCACCACCAACCACCCCACGTGGTGCAGCGGCGTCACCTTGAGCCCGCCCGTGCAGGTCAGGGACACCCGGCCCGGCACCTCGCACCCGGCCAACGCCAACCGCGCCGCGAACGCCGCCGCCAGCCGCCGGTGCCCCGACTCCGACGGGTGCAGCCGGTCGACCGCCCACGTCTCCAGCGAGTACGCGCCCTCCATCAGGTCCAGGTCGACGCACTGCACCCCGTGCCGCCGCACGACCGCGTCGATGATCCCGTTCAGCTCGGCGATCCGCGCCCGCAACGCCCGCCGCAACGCGCCCGGCAACCGGAACACCCGGCTGTGGTCGTGGAATCGCACCGTGACGACGGCGGAACCGGCCGAGACCAGCGCGCCCACGATCGCGTCCAGGTCGACGTGCAGCCGCCGTGCGTCGAAGTCGGACCGCAACGTGTCGTTCATGCCCACCAGCAGCACGGCGGCGTCCGGCCGCGCGGGCAGGGCCTTCGGCAGCTGCTCGTGCCGCACCGACACCACCCGCGCACCCGTGAACGAGACGTTCAGGTACCGCGCGTGCGGCAGCGCCGCCGCGAGCAGCGGGCCGACGCCACGCCACCCACCGGGCACGGGATCGCCCACGCCCACCGTCGTCGAGTCACCGAGGACCACCAGGCTGCGCACCGTCTTGGCCACACCGGAACGATCGCGCAGCCACGTGACGGGCCGAGAACGAACAGCGGAACGCTACCGGAATGCCGGGTACAGCGGCAGTTCCGCGGCCCGCGGGCCGTACCGCGCGACCAGCGCCGAGATGACCTCGTCGGCGTGCGCGGCGATGTGCTTCGCGCCCGCCGCCAGCGCGTCCTGCCGCAGCCGCACCCACCGCGACGTCAGCACGACCACGCGCGGCGGCGAGTCCAGCGGCCGGTGCCCCGACGGCAGCAACGAGTCCAGCCCCGGCAGCCCGCGCCACGTGCCGAGCCACACCCACAGCAGCTGCGCTTCCAGCAGCCGCGGCAGGAACACCGCGTCGTCGTCCAGGTCCGGCCACACCGACGACACCTCGGCCCGCCACGCCGCGACCATCGCCTCCGACATGCCGGCAGGCAGCCCGTAGGCGCACCAGCACGACGGGAACGGCACCCGCAGGCACGCCGCGTCGAACACGATGTCGCGCACGCATCCGCCCTCGAAGTCGAGGAACCTGACGCCCTTGCTGGTCACGAGGTTGTTGTCCGGGCACGACGTGGACGGGCTGAACGCCCGACGGCGGGACGTGACGAACCCGCGCACGGCCTGCTCGGCGAACGCGCGCACGGAGTCGGGCGTGTCGACCTCGAGGGCGTGGACGAGCAGCTCGGGCAGCCCCGCGAGCGCCGTGTGCACGTCGACCACGATCGGATCGGCGCAGCACTGCGAGCCCTGGCGGCGCATCAGCGCGTCGAAGTCCGCGTCACGCCCGGCGGTCGTCGCGTGCAGCCGCCCCATGGCGTGCGCCCACGACAGCAGCCCGCGTTCGGCGGCCCGCGCGTCGGAGCCCAGCAGCTTCTCCGCCAGCCGCGGCGCCTTGCCCAGGTCTTCGAGCACGACCAGCCGCTTCGCGTTGTCCTGCGCGACCAGTTCGGGGGTGAGGCGTTCCTCGGACGGCAGCGCGGTGAGCAGCTTGTGGCTCACCACCTCGTGCGCGAACGGGTCGCGGTCGGCCACCGGCGACGGGTAGCGCTTGACCACCAGCGTCCGGGGCAGCGAGAACGGGGTTTGGGCGACCCGGACGCGCGCGACCACGGACCGGCCGGCACCCCCGAGGTCTTCGGGGTCGGCCAGCCGAACCGGTGCGCCGAACCTCTTGCTCAACACCGACTCGGCCGCTGCCACCGCGTCGTCCAGCTCGGAGGGTGCAGCGTCGTCGATGTCCTGCGGGCCGGCGGTGATCTCCACGCTCATCCCCTCCGACCCTACTCCCGGTGGCGACCGAACTGACAGAACCCGTCCGGGCACCGTGACGGTAGTGCTCACGGTCCCGAGCACTCCACCTTTTGTGGAAATCTGCGCCAGGTCAACCGTTGGCGAGCGGTCGTCCCAGGTCGCGGGCCTGTCCGCGGCGGTTGCGCAACGCCAGGACCAGCGCCGCCGCCGCCACGATGCCGACGAGGTTCACCGCGAGTTGTGCAATCGACTGGAGACATATGTCCCACTCAGCGAGAACGGCGGCCACCGCGGCGTAGCCCGCGGCGGGCACCGTGGTGACCGAAATGAACACCCCGACGAGCGCGGCGGACTTCGCCGACGTCATCGACAGCATCCCGGCGGCGCCCGCGAGCAGCGCCACGATCAAGGAGAACGGCCCCACCTGGAACACGAAGTCGACCTGGTGCGCGGTCAGCACCATGTTCCGGTCGAACAGGTCGGTGAACGAGCCCGCGAACGCCGCCACCGCCGTGATCACCATGGCCACCGGGAACCCGGCCGCCAGCGCGAGCGCGGCCCGGCGCACCAGGTCCCAGCGCCGCAGCACCAGCCCGACCGCGATCGCCGCGAGCGGCCCGAACTCCGGCCCGACGACCATCGCGCCGACGATGGTGATCGGCGAGTTCGTCACCACCCCGACCGCGGCGAGCAGGCACGCGATGGTCAGGAACGACAGGAACGTGGCGTTGAGCCGGGACTCCTCGCCGGTGCGGGACAGCAACTCCTCCCACACCACGGCGTCGGCCGCCTCACCCGGCGCGGCCTCCTCCGCGCGGTCGGCCGCGTCGGACAGCGCGGTGTCGATCTGCTCCAGCGTGACGCCGCCGTCGCGGTCGACGCCGAGGTCGCACAGGGAGGCCACCACCGCGTCGGTGGCCTCCCTGGCGACGGCGGCTTCCACCACGTCACCCACCGGGTCGACGGCCGCGCCGCGCAGGACCACGACGTGCGTGACGCCGGGGTCGCTCTTGAGCGCGGCCAGCACCGCCTCGGTGCGTTCGGCCGGGCAGATGGCCCGCAGGTGCAGCACCGCTACTTGGCCGACTGCTCCGCGGGCGCGGGCTTGAAGTCGACGCCCGCCTCCTTGCGCTGCTGCGCGGTGATCGGCGCGGGCGCGGCGGTCAGCGGGTCGTAGCCGCCGCCGCTCTTCGGGAACGCGATGACCTCGCGGATCGAGTCGTACCCGCCGAGCAGCATGGCGATCCGGTCCCAGCCGAACGCGATGCCGCCGTGCGGCGGCGCGCCGTAGGCGAACGCGTCGAGCAGGAAGCCGAACTTCTCCCGCGCCTCCTCGGCCGAGATGCCCATGACCTGGAACGCCCGCTGCTGCACGTCGGCGCGGTGGATACGGATCGACCCGCCGCCGATCTCGTTGCCGTTGCAGACGATGTCGTAGGCGTAGGCCAGGGCGTTGCCCGGGTCCTCCTCGAACCGGTCGATCCACTCCGGCGTCGGCGAGGTGAACGCGTGGTGCAGCGCGGTCCACTTGCCGCTGCCCACCGCCACGTCGTCGCCGATCTTGTCGACCGCCTCGAACATCGGGAAGTCCACGACCCACACGAACGACCAGGCGTTCTCGTCGATCAGGCCGACCCGGTGCGCGATCTCCACGCGGGCCGCGCCGAGCAGGGCGCGCGCGCCGTCCGGCTCGCCCGCGCCGAAGAAGACGCAGTCGCCCGGGTTCGCGCCGACGGCCTTGGCCAGGCCGTCGCGCTCGGCGTCGGACAGGTTCTTGGCGACCGGGCCGCCGAGCGTGCCGTCCTCGTTGACCAGCACGTACGCCAGCCCGCGCGCGCCGCGCTGCTTGGCCCACTCCTGCCACGCGTCGAGCGTGCGGCGGGGCTGCGACGCGCCGCCGGGCATGACGACCGCGCCGACGTACGCCGCCTGGAACACCCGGAACGGGGTGTCCTTGAAGTACTCGGTCAGCTCGGTCAGCTCGAGGTCGAAGCGCAGGTCCGGCTTGTCCGTGCCGTACTTGGCCATGGCCTCGGCGTAGGAGATGCGGCGGAACGGCCGGGCGATCTCGTGGCCGGCCAGGTCCTTCCACAGCGCGGAGACGACCTTCTCGCCGAGCGCGATCACGTCGTCCTGCTCGACGAAGCTCATCTCGATGTCGAGCTGGGTGAACTCGGGCTGCCGGTCCGCGCGGAAGTCCTCGTCGCGGTAGCAGCGGGCGATCTGGTAGTACCGCTCCAGGCCGCCGACCATCAGCAGCTGCTTGAACAGCTGCGGGGACTGCGGCAGCGCGTACCAGGAGCCGGGGCGCAGCCGGGCGGGCACCAGGAAGTCGCGCGCGCCCTCCGGGGTGGAGCGGGTCAGGGTCGGCGTCTCGACCTCGACGAAGTCCTCGGCGTGCAGCACCTCGCGGGCGATCCGGTTGGCCTCGCTGCGCAGCCGCATGGCCTTGGCCGGGCCGCTGCGGCGCAGGTCGAGGTAGCGGTGCCGGAGACGGGCCTCCTCGCCGACCTCCAGGTGCTCGTCGAGCTGGAACGGCAGCGGCGCGGACTCGTTGAGCACCTCGAGCTCGCTGACGTAGACCTCGATGTCGCCGGTGGGCAGCTCGGGGTTCTCGCTGCCCTCGGGGCGGCGGGTCACCTCGCCGACGACCTTGACCACGTACTCCGAGCGCAGCTTGTGCGCCCGTTCGGCCATCTCGCCCTCGCGGAAGACGACCTGCGCCACCCCGGAGGCGTCCCGGAGGTCGATGAAGATCACGCCGCCGTGATCGCGCCTGCGGGCCACCCACCCGGTCAGGGTGACGGACTGCCCGGCGTGCTCGGCGCGGAGCTTCCCGGCCTCGTGCGTGCGCATCACGGGAACTGCTCTCCTCGGGTTTGCTGCTTCTTGGTCTGCTGCCTCTGCGGCCAGCTCGACTGACGACTGGTCGTCAAGGCTAGCCAACGACCCGCTGGTCGACGCCACCAGGTTTCCCGACGCGGAAGACCACCGCGCGCAGCACCGCGAAGTTGACGGCCGTCGCCACGCCCTGCGCCACGAGCCACGCGACCGCGTACTCCACTCGAAAGGGTGGCAGCAGGTGCAATGCGAGCGCGTTGACCAATACGTTGGCGGCGAATGTGGTGAGGTACAGCAGCGCGAAAGCCGCGACCTGCCGGACACCTCCCGTGGAGCCACCGAACGTGAACCGCCGATTGAGGGAGAAGGCCGCCGTCGTGCCGAGCGCGAAACTGACCGCCTTGGCGGCGTGCGGCCCCGCGCCACAGGCGAGCAGAGCGCTGTAAACACCGAAGTCGATCAGCGCGCACAACCCGCCCACCAGCACGAACGTGACCGCCTGCCGGGTCGCGCCGCCGTTTCGCACCACGTTGTCACCCTTCCCGGATGGAAAACAATGTTCGTTGGACCGCGCCGATGCTAGTCAGGCTCTCCGGTTGGGGCCGCACCGCGCCGACGGTCGCGCGGCTCGTTTCCCCACGTGATTACCAGGCCGCCGCGAATATCGTGAAAGAATCCCGTGAACGGGGTGTGATCGCCCGCGGCCTGGGCCGCAGTTACGGCGATCCGGCGCAGAACGCGGGCGGCGTCGTGCTGGACATGACCCGATTCGACCGCATTCGCCGGATCGCGGTGGACGACCGCCTCGTCGACGTGGAGGCGGGCGTTTCGCTGGACGCCCTGATGCGGGCGCTGCTGCCGCACGGGCTGTGGCCGCCGGTGCTGCCCGGGACGCGCCAGGTCACCGTGGGCGGCGCGATCGCCGCCGACGTGCACGGCAAGGGCCACCACGTCGTGGGCAGCTTCGGCGACCACGTGCGGTCGCTCGACCTGCTCACCGCGGACGGCTCGGTCCGCACGCTCACCCCCGACGGCGCGGGCTCGGCGTTGTTCTGGGCGACCGTCGGCGGCATGGGCCTGACCGGCGTGGTGCTGCGCGCGACGCTGCGCGTCGTCCCGGTGGAGACCTCCTACTTCGTGGTGGACACCGAGCGGGTCGACAACCTGGACGACCTGCTGGCCCGCCAGTCCGCCGACGACGACCGGTACGCCGAGTCGGTGTCGTGGTTCGACGTCACGGCCACCGGGCCGCGACTGGGCCGGGGCGTGCTGACCAGGGCGAACCACGCCACGCTCCGCGACCTGCCCCGGAAGCTGCGGCGCGACCCGCTGGCGTTCGACGCGCCCCGGCTGCTCACCGTGCCGGACGTGCTGCCGTCCGGGCTGCTCAACCGGGCGACCGGCCGGGCGTTCAGCGAGCTCTGGTACCGCAAGTCGCCCACGCGGTACGGGCAGGTGCAGAACATCACCCGGTTCCTGCACCCGCTCGACGTGATCGGCGAGTGGAACCGGGGCTACGGCCCGCGCGGGTTCCTGCAGTACCAGTTCGTGGTGCCGTTCGCCGCGGTCGACGTGGTCCGGCGGGTGGTGGAGCGGATCGCCTCGTCCGGCCACGTGTCGGCGTTGAACGTGCTCAAGCGGTTCGGGCCGGGCAACCGCGCGCCGCTGTCGTTCCCGATGCCGGGCTGGACGTTGTGCGTGGACCTGCCGGTCCGGCCGGGCCTCGGCGAGCTGTGCGACGAGCTGGACGAGCTGGTGCTCGGCGCGGGCGGGCGGCACTACCTGGCCAAGGAGTCGCGGACCACGGCCGACGCCGTCCGCCGCGGCTACCCCCGATTCGAGGAGTGGCGCGCGGTCCGCGCGTCCGTCGACCCGGACGGCGTTTTCGCGTCCGACATGTCCAGGAGGTTGAAGCTGTGATAGACGCCGTGGGCAATCCGCAGAGCCTGCTCGTGCTGGGCGGCACGTCCGAGATCGCGCTGGCGGTGGTCCGGCGCTACACCGCCGCCCGCAAGCCGCGCGTGGTCCTCGCCGCCCGGCCTTCCCCCCGCCGTGACGCGGCGGTGGCGGAGCTGACGGCGGCGGGCGTGCCGGTGACGGCGGTGGACTTCGACGCGCGTGACGTCGGCAGCCACCCCACCGTGCTGGACAAGGCCTTCGCCGACGGCGGGATCGACGTGGCGCTGGTGGCGTTCGGGGTGCTGGGCGACGCCGAGCGCGCCTGGCAGGACCACGAGGCGGCGGTCGAGCTGGCCGAGGTCAACTACACCGGCGCGGTGTCGGTCGGGGTCGGGCTCGCCGCACGGCTGCGCGAGCAGGGGCACGGCGTGATCGTCGCGCTGTCCTCGGTGGCGGGTGAGCGGGTGCGGCGGTCGAACTTCGTCTACGGGTCGACCAAGGCCGGGATGGACGCGTTCTACCTGGGGCTGGGCGAGGCGCTGCGCCCCGAGGGCGTCACCGTCACGGTGGTGCGGCCGGGGTTCGTGCACACCCGGATGACCGACGGCCTGCGGGCCGCGCCGTTGTCGAGCACCGCGGACCAGGTGGCCGCGGTCGTCGTGAACGCGGTCCGCGACCGGCGCGAGCTGGTGTGGGCGCCCGCGCCGCTGCGCCTGGTCATGTCGGCGCTGCGGCACCTGCCGCGCGCGGTGTTCCGGCGGTTGCCGGCGTGACCGCGACGACCGCGCCCGAGCGCGTCCGCGACCCGGCGCCGCCGTCTCGACCTCCGCGCCGGTCGTGGCCCCTGACGGTCGCCGCGGTGGCGGGCGGCACGGCGCTCATCGCCGCGCACGGCGCGCTGTACGGCAACTGGCTGGTGGACGACGCCGCGATCACGTTCGCGTACGCGCGCAACATCGCGGACGGCGCGGGTTCGGTCCTCCAGCCCGGCCTCGGGCCGACCGAGGGGTACTCGAACCCGGCGTGGCTGGCGGTGCTGGCGCTCGGCAAGCTCGTCGGCCTGTTCGACCGGGGCGTGCTGTTCGGCGTGCCGGACTACGTGCTGTTCCCCAAGGCGGTCGCGGTGCTGTGCTGCGCGGGCGTGCTGCTGGCCTGCCACACGGCCGCGCGTCGGGTGTTCCGCCGGCCCGGTCTGGTGACGGTGGCGTTCGGCGCGGTGCTGGCGGCGATCCCGTCGTTCGTGGTCTGGGTGTTCTCCGGGTTGGAGAACCCGCTGTACGCGCTGGTGACGTGCTGGCTGGCGGTGGTGCTGTTCGGTGCGGTGCTGGACGACCGGCTGCTGTCCGGGCGCGTGGCGGTCACCGCCGGGCTGCTCGTCGCGCTGGCCGCGTTGACCCGGCCGGACGGGCTGGTCTACGCCGGGGCGTACCCGCTGCTGGTGCTGCTGGCGTTGCGCCGGGCCGGGCTCGCGGCGGCGGTGCGGTCGGTGGCGTTGTCCACGGCGGTGTTCCTGGTGCCGTTCGGCGCGTACGTGGCGTGGCGGCGGGTGGAGTTCGGCCGGTGGCTGGCGCTGCCCGCGGTGGCGAAGAGCCAGGAGCCGCCGGAGCCCGCGCAGTTCACGCGGGTCGGCGAGGTGGTGGGCTACGCGGGCGCGTTGGCCGTGCTGGTCGTGGCGGTGTGCGTGGGGCTGGTGCTGGCCCGGCGCACCCGGTTGGCCGCGGGTCTGGTCGCGCTGCTCGTGCCGCTGGGGTTGGCGCTGCTCGGGTTCGCGGTGCTGGCGCCGGACTGGATGGAGCAGCTGCGGTTCGCCACGCCGGTGTGGGTGCTCGGCGCGCTGACCGCCGTCTTCGCCGTCGCACGGGCGCTGGGTCGGGGCCGGACGCGGCGGCGCATCGCGCTGTCGGTGGCACTGGTCCTCGCGATCCTGCCCACCGCCGCCCAGTTCGCGACGGTGGCGCGGCAGTTCCGCGCCTACCCCACCGTGCCGCTGTGCCTGATCGCCGACACGTTCGGGCGCGGGTTCAACGGTCAGGCGGACGTCCTCGGCGTCGAGCACGCCACTCTGCTCCTGCCGGACGTCGGCGGCACCGCGTTGACGTCGAGGCTCACCGTGGTCGACCTGGTCGGGCTGACCGAGCCCCGGCTCGCCGACCTCTGGGGCGCCCGCGACATGGCCGGGGTCCGCGACCACGTGTTCGAGCGGGTGAAGCCCACGTTCATCCACTCGCACGGCGCGTGGTCGCAGGCGACCGGCATCGCCGAGGACCCGCGGCTGGCGGCGGACTACCACGTGCTCTCGGCCGGACCGGTCGCCGAGGACTGGGTGCGCCGGGACGCCGTGCCGGACGGGGCGACGTTGACCGCGATGCGCGACTACCAGCGCGAGCAGGTGGCGCGCGCCCACCACGAGCAGACCAAGGCCCTGCGCGGCCGGTGCGGCCCGACCCTGCGCCCCGGCCAGGTGCCGTGATGGCCACCCGACACCCCCGCACCGTCGACCGCAGGAGGACCGCCGTGGCTGCCGAGATCACCGTCCTGAGCCGCGTTCAGCGCGCGCTCGGCCACCGGCTGGTGGTGGCGTCGGCACGCGGGCTGTCGTGGTTCGGCGAGCACAGCGCCGGGTGGTTGGCGGTGGGGCTGGCGGGCGCGGCCGTGGACCGGGCGCGGCGGCGGGACTGGCTGGTCGCGACCGCCGGGGTCGCCGGGTCGCACGCTGTCGCCATCGTGGTCAAGCGGGTGGTCCGGCGGCAGCGCCCGGACGACGAGTCGGTGGCCGTGCTGGCCGGGACGCCCAGCCGGCTGAGCTTCCCGTCCGCGCACGCCGTGTCGACCGCCGCCGCCGCGGTGCTGTTCTCGCGGCTCACCGGCCGCCGGCTGGAACCGGTGCTCGTGCCGCCCATGCTGTTGTCCCGGCTGGTGCTCGGCGTGCACTACCCCACCGACGTGGCGGCGGGCGCGGCGTTGGGCGCGGTGCTCGGCGGGCTCGTGAGGCGCCAGTTGGATGGCGGGTTCGTCGGCCGCGAGCTGGACGGCGGTGCGGCGGGATGACCACCACCGCCACCCGCCCCGCCGGCGCGATCGCCGGGCTGGTCCACGCGGCCCGGCCGCACCAGTGGGTGAAGAACCTCCTCGTGCTGGCCGCGCCGTTCGCCGCGAACCGGCTGGGCGAGCCGGCCGTGCTGCTGGACACCGGGCTGGCCCTGGTCGCGTTCTGCCTGGCCGCCTCCGCGGTGTACCTCGTCAACGACGCGATCGACGTGCACGCCGACCGCGCGCACCCGACGAAGCGACACCGCCCGATCGCGGCCGGCGTGGTCTCGGCGCGCACGGCCTACGTCACGGCGGCGGCGCTGTTCGTCGCGGCCGTCGGTGTCGCCCTGTGCTCCGGTCCGCCGCTGGTGGTGGTGATCGCCGTCTACTGCGCCGCGCAGCTGGGCTACTGCCTCGGGTGGAAGCACCAGCCGGTGATCGACCTGTGCATCGTCGCGTCGGGGTTCCTGCTGCGCGCCATCGCGGGCGGCATCGCGGCCGGCATCCCGCTGTCGCAGTGGTTCCTGCTGGTGACGGCGTTCGGCTCGCTGTTCATGGTGGCGGGCAAGCGGTACGCCGAGATCGTGCTGTTCGAGCGGACGGGCGCGGAGATCCGCGCGTCGCTGCGCCGCTACTCGGCCAGCTACCTGCGGTTCGTGTGGGCCACCGCCGCCGCGATCATGATCCTCGCCTACGCGCTGTGGGCGTTCGAGCTGCGGGAGCGCGGCGACTACAACTCCGGCTGGGCGATGCTGTCGATCGTGCCGTTCGTGGTGGCCGTGCTGCGGTACGCGGTCGACGTGGACGACGGCGGCGCGGGCGAGCCCGAGCGCATCGCGCTGCGCGACCACGTGCTCCAGGTGATCGGCGTCTGCTGGGTGGCGTCGCTCGCGCTGTCGATCTACGTGTGAACCCTCAGGGTGACGACGTGCGACCGGGGCCGCCCCGATGAGGGACGGCCCCGGTGCGCGGAGTGCTCGATCAGGCGCTGGGCGCCAGGTAGAGCAGGCGGTTCGGGGAACCGGTGCCCGGGCTGGTCACCTTGCTCGGCGTCGACTGGCCGACCAGGTAGCTCGACACCTGGGACGGGGTCGCCGTGCGGGCGCCCTGCAGGTAGCGGGCCGCCGCGCCGGCGACGTGCGGGGTCGCCATCGAGGTGCCGCTGATGGTGTTGGTGGCCGTGTCACTGGTGTGCCAGGCCGACGTGATCGACGAGCCCGGCGCGAAGATGTCCAGGATCGAGCCGTAGTTGGAGTAGCTGGCACGCGCGTCGGTGTTGGTGGTCGCGCCCACCGTGATGGCCTCGGCCACGCGGGCCGGGGAGTAGTTGGACGCGTTGGCGTTGCTGTTGCCCGCCGCGACGGCGTAGGTCACGCCCGCCGCGACCGAGCGGCGCACGGCCGCGTCGATCGTGCTGGACACGCCGCCGCCGAGGCTCATGTTCGCCACGGCCGGCTTGACGTGGTTCGAGGTCACCCAGTCGATGCCCTCGATCACGTCGGCGAGCGTGCCGCTGCCGGCGTTGTTCAGCACGCGCACGCCGTAGATCGTCGCGCCCTTGGCGACGCCGTACTGGCTGCCCGCGATGGTGCCCGCCACGTGCGTGCCGTGGCCGTTGCCGTCCTGCGCGACGTTGTCGTTGTCGACCGCGTCACGGCCGTTGCGCGCACGGCCGCCGAAGGTGCTGTGGGTGATCCGCACACCGGTGTCGATGACGTAGACGTTCACGCCCGAGCCGGTGGACGTGTAGCTGTAGGACGTGTCCAGCGGCAGGTTCCGCTGGTCGATCCGGTTGATGCCCCACGACGGCGGGTTGGTCTGGGTGGCCTGGATGGTGAAGACCTGGTCCTGCTCGACGTACTCGACGGCCGGGTTGGCCGCGAGCCGCTTGGCGGCCTGCTCCGGCAGCGACACGGCGAAGCCGTTCAACGCGCTGCGGTACACGGTGTCGACCTGGCCGCCGTACTGGTTCGCCAGGCTCTCGGCGGACGCGGCCGAGCCGTCCTTGAGCTTCACGATGAAGTGGTTCTGGACCTTGTTCGTCGCGTCGGCGGCGCGGATCTCGCCCTCGGCGGCCTGCGCCGGGGCGGCCAACAGGGAGGACGCGGTGACGGCGAGCGCCGTCGCCCCGACCCCGGCCAGGAACCGGACCTGTCGTGACTGTCGCATGCGGATTCCGTTCTTCGACGGTGACCCCAACCCACCCCGAGGAGCTGTGCAGGGCTCGGGGGTGACGTTGGGCCACCTTGCCCTCGCTGACAGTCATCACCGTAGGCAACTAGTGCGTTAACTCGGAAGTGTGAACATTTGCCAGTTGAACGCTCAGCGTCAATAAACCGTGTGACCAGCGTGTTCCCAAAATCCGGGCGCGGTCTGGTGACCGCGGCGCTACGGTCCGGACATGCGTTTGGAACCGGTCACCGAGGACAACTACCGGGCCGTCATCGGCCTGGAGGTCCACGAGGAGCAGCGGGCGTTCGTCGCGACGAACCTCAAGTCGATCGCGGACGCCTGGATCTACCGCCCGAAGTTGCAGCCCCTTGCGCTGTTCAGCGGAGAGGAGCTGGTGGGCTTCACCCTCCTCGAGCGCGACCGGCCGGAGGCGTTGCACATCGTCCGGTTCATGATCGACCGCCGCGTGCAGGGTCGCGGGCTCGGCCGCAAGGGCCTGGCCGCGATCGCCGACGTGGCGCGGGCCGAGGGCCGCACCGAGCTGGAGCTGAGCGTGGTGCCGGGCAACGCGGTGGCACGCGGCCTGTACGCGGCGTTCGGCTTCACCGACACCGGCGAGGTGGACGGCGGCGAGCTCGTGATGCGCCACGAACTCGCCCCGTCGGCTCACCTCGCCGAGCAGTAGGTCAGCTGGTCAGCCGGCCCACGTGGTCACCTGGTCCCGTGGTCAGCGGGACGGCGACCAGTACAGCAGTCGGCCCCACGACAGCGGCGTCGCCTCGGTGACGACCGCCGAGTGCACCTGCGCGGGTGTGGCGGTGGGGTTGAGCTGGAGGAAGCGCAGCGTCACGCCGGTGACGTACGCCGTGGACAGCGACGTGCCGCTGATCGTGTTCGTGGCGGTGTCGCCGGTGTGCCACGCCACGGTGATGTTCATGCCGTACGCGTAGACGTCGACCACCGCGCCGTAGTTGGAGAACGTCGCCCGGGTGTCGGTCCTGGTGGCCGCGCCGGACGTGAGCGCCTCCCGCACGCGGGCCGGCGAGTAGTTGGCCGCGTCGGAGGCGCTGCCGCCCGCCGTGACGGACGCCGTGACGCCCGCGGCGATCAGCCGGCGCACCGCGTCGTCCAGCGCGGTGGACGCGCCGCCGCCCAGGCTGAGGTTGGCCGTGGCGGGCTTGACGTGGTTGCGGGCCACCCAGTCGATGCCCGCGATCACGCCCGCGGTCGTGCCGCCGCCGGTGCCGTTGAGCACCCGGACGCCGCACACCAACGCCTGCTTCGCGACGCCGTTCACGCGGCCCGCGATGAGGGACGCGACGGCCGTGCCGTGACCGTTGTCGTCCTGCGGCACGGTGTCGTTGTCCACCGCGTCGTAGCCCGCGCAGGTGCGGCCCGCGAACTCGGTGTGCGTGGCCCGGATGCCCGTGTCGATCACGTACGCGCGGGTGCGCAGCCCGGTCGACGTGTAGCTGTACGTGCCGTTGACCGGCAGCGCGCGCTGGTCGATCCGGTCGAGGCCGAACGGCGCGTTGGTCTGGGTGGTGTGCGCCCGCACGACCTGGTCCTGCTCGACGTACTCCACCGCCGGGTCGGCGGCGAGCCGGCGGGCCTCCCGCGCGGTCAACGTCGGCGAGCCGGCGGGCCTCCCGCGCGGTCAACGTCGCGGCGAAGCCGTGCAGCGCCGGGAACGTGCGGGTGACCTGGCCGTCGAGCCGGGCGGTGAGCGCGTCCGCGGCCGTGACGTCCTTGAGCTTGACGATGTAGCTGCCGGGCACGGCGGTGGCCGAGCCGGCGTGCAGCACCGCGCCCTCGGCGTGTGCCGGCACGGTGAGGGTGACGGCGGCGAGGGCGGCGACGCCCAGGCCGGACAGCAGTGTGCGCATGGCGGGTTCCTTTGCAGGGTGAAGGGTGGGGTTGCTACCTCGCGGGCGACCAGTGCAGGAGCCGGCCGCCCCACGGCACAGGTCCCGAGCGCGTCAGCTCGGTCTGCACCAGGGAGGGGAGGGCGTCGGGGTTGAGGTGGAGGAACCGGGCGGCGACACCGGTGACGAACCCGGTCGCCATGGACGTGCCGCTGAGCGTGTTGGTGGCGGTGTCGGTGGTGTGCCACGCCGACGTGATGCCGATGCCCGGCGCGTACAGGTCCACGCCCGGGCCGTAGTTGGAGAACGGCGCCCTGGCGTCGGTCTGCGTGTGGGCGCCCGACGTGATGGCCTCGACGACCCTGGCGGGCGAGGTGTTGCCGACGCCGGCGTTGCTGCTGCCGGCGGTGACGGACGCGGTGACGCCCGAGGCGATCAGCCGGCGCACCGCGTCGTCCAGCGCGACGGACGCCGAGCCGCCGAGGCTGAAGTTCGCCACGGCGGGACGGCTCGCGTTCAGCCGCACCCAGTCGACGCCCGCGATGACACCGGCGATCGTGCCGCTGCCCTGGCCGTTGAGCACCCGCACGCCCGCGACCCGCGCGCGCTTGGCCACGCCGTACGTGCTGCCGGCGATGATGCCCGCGACGTGCGTGCCGTGACCGTTGTCGTCCTGGGCGACGGAGTCGTTGTCCACGGCGTCGTAGCCGTGCACGGCCCGGCCGCCGAACTCGGCGTGCGTGACCCGGATGCCGGTGTCGATCACGTACGCGGTGACGCCCGCGCCGGTGGAGGTGTAGCTGTAGGTGGTGCTGAGCGGCAGGGCGGTCTGGTCGATGCGGTCCAGACCCCAGGGAGCATTGGTCTGGGTGGTGTGCGCCCGCACGACCTGGTCCTGCTCGACGTACTCCACCGCCGGGTCGGCGGCGAGCCGGCGGGCCTCCCGCGCGGTCAACGTCGGTCAACGTCGCGGCGAAGCCGCCGAACGCGGCGTACTCCCGGGTCACCCGTCCGTCCAAGCGGCCGGCGACGGCGTCGGCGGGGTCCTTGAGCTTGACGATGTAGCTGCCGGGCACCGCGGTCGGCGAGCCGGCGTGCAGGACGGCGCCCTCGGCGTGGGCGGGCGCGGCCAGCAGGGTGGTGGTCAACGCGGCCACGGCGACGCCCGGTAAGAGCTTTCGCATACGGCTTTCCTTTGCGGGGTAAGGGATCCCCCGGCGCGGATCACGCGCGGGGCTGCCAGTGTGCCCAACTCCGCGCGGGCGGGGGGTGTCCGGCGCGGGAGTCGGTTCGGAGAACCACCGCCGAGGTCGGCGCGCGACGTCGACCCGGGCGGAACCGCACAACGGCGGAGAGGCGCGTGAGACGCACTCGGACAACGTGATTGAGAAGCGATTCAACGCTGTGGAGAAAATACGGCCGGCGGCGCTCCCGAAACGAGAGGCGAGCGTGTCCGCGGCCAACACGGAGAAGTTCTTCGGGGTGACTATGTAACCGTTGGACCGGCGGTCCGCGCCACGGACTGGGCGGATGGCACCCCTGGCGACCGGCACGAGGGTCGCCACCAGCGGGAACACCGTTGGCACGACTATTGTGCCGACGGTCAACGTGAGCTTCGGCATAGGGGTTCCGCTCTCCGTTGCGAACGGCCGGCGGGACGGGATTCCGACCGGCGTCGAAGCCCGCGACCGGGCGGGGTGTGCCGCGCGTCACCCCACCTACCCGAGGCTATGGGCCGGGCCGCGTACCGGGAAGGGACCGAATGCCCGAGCGCGGTGCGGCGATCGCGGTAACCGGGACCTTCACACCCGTGCTGTTAATGAGAATTCAAACATTCCACAGCCGACCGGATTTGCGGGTCCGATTCGGTCAAATTCAGGGCGGGAAACCCGATCGGCTGTACCGCCCCGGCGATTTCGCACGATAACGTCGCTCGCCTTGTCCTTGGGAGAACGGAGCGAAGATGCCTACGCCAGTCGTCGGACCGGAATCGCGGACGCGCGATCCCCGACGGATCGATGCGGGGGCCGACCCCTTCGCGGACGCATTGCGTGCGGCGATCCGCGCCAAAGGGCTCAGCCTGGAACGCATCCAGCACAAGCTGCGGGCGCGCGGCGTGGCGGTCAGCATCGCCGCGCTGAGCTACTGGCAGTCCGGTCGCAGGCGACCGGAACGACCGGACTCGCTCACCGCCGTCAGCCACCTGGAGGAGATCCTGGACGTCGGCGCGGGCGGGTTGAGCTCGTTGCTCGGACCACCGCGGCCACGCGGCAAGGCCCGACCCCGTTCCCGCGTGTCGGGTCCGGAGGGCTGGGTCGGCGAGAGCGACTACGCGACCATCGCGGAGCTGCTGGCCGACATCGACACCAGCACCGACCAAGACCTCACCCGGCTCAGCCTGCGCGACCAGGTGGAGCTCGCGATGGACGGCAGCACGCGCCGGGTGCGGTCGCGGCAGGTGCTGCGCGCCGAGCGCTCGGGCGTCGACCGGGTGCTGCTCGGCTACGACACCCGGCTGCCCGGCGACCCGCTGCCGGTCATCGGCACGCTGCGCTCGTGCAGACTGGGGCGGGTATCCGCCGACCCGCGCAACGGTCTGATGGTCGCCGAACTGCTGCTGGACCGCCCGCTGCGCCGGGGTGAGCGAACGGCCGTCGAGTACGAGCTGATCCACGTGGCACCACACCACCCGACGTTCGACAACACGCACTCGCGGCGCTTCCGCCACCCCGTTCGCGAGTACGTCCTGGAGGTCCGGTACGACTCACGGTGCCGACCCGCGCGTTGTGAACAATTCACGACCGGTTTGACCGGTGGCGAACCGACCGACGTGCGCGAGACCCCGGTGGACACGTGGGGCTACGCGTACGCGGTCGCGCTCGACTTCGGTCCCGGCGTGGTCGGCTTGCGCTGGGAATGGGCCTGACTCAATAGGAGCGCGGCAACTTCAGGGTGTGCTGCGCCACGAAGTTCAGGATCATTTCCCGGCTGACCGGGGCGATGCGGGACAACCGGGACGCGGCCAGCATGGCGCCGAGTCCGTACTCGGACGACAGCCCGTTGCCGCCGTGGACCTGGATGGCCTGGTCCACCGCCCCCGCCACCGCCTCCCCCGCCGCGTACTTGGCCATGTTGGCCGCCTCACCAGCAGCCCGGTCCTCCCCAGCGTCGTAGAGAGCCGCGGCCTTCTGGGTCATCAGCCTCGCCAGCTCGACCTGGATCGCGCACTGCGCCAACGGGTGCGCGATGCCCTGGTGCGCGCCGATCGGCGTGTCCCAGACCGTTCTGGTGCGGGCGTACTCGCTCGCCTGGTCGAGTGCGCGGCGGGCCATGCCGGTGGCGAAGGACGCCGCCATGATCCGCTCCGGGTTGAGCCCGGCGAACAGCTGGGCCAGCCCCGCGTCCTCGGCGCCGACCAGCGCGTCCAGCGGCAGGCGCACGTCGTCGAAGAAGCAGGTGAACTGCTTCTCGGGCGACTGCACGTCCATCGGGATGTGCTGGAAGGTGAAGCCGGGCGCGTTCGTCGGCACGATCATCAGGGAAGGGAGCAGCCGCTGGCCGGTGGCGTCGACGTGCCGGGCGACGACCATCACCGCCTCGACCTCGTCCACGCCGGAGATGAACGACTTGCCACCGCTCAGGACCCACTCGTCGCCGTCGCGGTGGACGGCGGTGGCGAGCTTGTGCGAGTTGGAGCCCGCGTCGGACTCCGTGATGGCGAAGGCCATCTTGGTGGTGCCGTCGGCGAACCCGGGCAGCCACCGCCGCTTCTGCTCGGCGGTGCCGAAGCGGGCGACGATCGTGGCGCAGATGGCGGGCGACACCACGGTCAGCAGCAGCGGGCAGCCCGCGCGGGCCAGCTCCTCGCACACGGCGGCGAGGTCGCCGATCCCGCCGCCACCGCCGCCATACTCCTCGGGCACGGCCACGCCGAGGTAGCCGAGCTTGCCCGCCTCGGCCCACAGCTCGTCGGTCTTCTCGCCCGCCTTGGCCTTGGCGGTGAAGTACTCGTGGCCGTACTTGCCGGCGAGGTCGGCGACGGCCTTGCGCAGCGCCTGCCGCTCTTCGCTCTCGGTGAAGTTGGTGGTCATGACCCGCCCGTCCCTCCAGTCGACTCCAGCCCTCCGGTCGACTCCAGGCGCGGCTCATCGGCCACGACCGCGAGCACGGCGCCCGCGTCGACCTGTTGACCCGCTCGCACCAGCACTTCCGCGACCGCGCCGCCGGTGGTGGCGAGCACGCGGTGCTCCATCTTCATGGCTTCCAGCACGAGCAGCTCCGCGCCGGCCTCGACCCGTTGCCCCGGCTCGACCGCGACCCGCACCACCGTGCCTGGCATCGGCGCGACGGTGGCGCCCTCGGCGATCTCGGCCCGCGGCTCGGGGAACCGGGGCCGGAGCTTCAGCGACACGGGGCCGACCTCGACCCGGTCGCCGTACACCGCGACCGGGTACGTCGTGCGCACCCCGGCCCGCTCGAACGTCACCGCCTCCGGTGAGGCGGCGACGACCGTCAGGTCGAGGCTCGTCTCCACGCCCGCGCGGGTGTGCCGGTAGTCGACCTCCACCGCGTCGTCGCCGTGCTCGAACACGGCTCTCTGCGGCTGGGACGCGAGGTTGCGCCAGCCCAGCGGCAGGGTGGTGCGCCGTCGTTCGGCGAGCGCGAGGGCGGCGGCCAGCGCGGCGGGTCGGACGTCCACCGGTTCGAGGGTGGTGAGGCCGTGCCGGTCCAGGAAGGAGGTGTGGGTGTTGCCCGCGGCGAACTCCGGGTGGCGGAGCGTGCGGACCAGCAGGTCGCGGTTGGTGACGAGGCCGTGCAGCTCGGCGCGTTCGAGGGCGGCGGCCAGCTTGCGGATCGCCGCGTGCCTGGTCGGCGCCCAGGCGATCACCTTGGCCAGCATCGGGTCGTAGTGCACGCCCACCTCGCTGCCGTCCTCCACGCCGCTGTCCACGCGCACGCCGGCCGGCACGGCGAACCGGTGCAGGGTGCCGCTCGCGGGCCGCCAGTCGTGCGCCGGGTCCTCGGCGTAGAGGCGGGCTTCGACGGCGTGGCCGTTCGGGGGCGGCGGTTCGGCGGGGAGCCGGGCGCCTTCGGCGATGGCGAGCTGCCAGGCCACCAGGTCGACGCCGAACACTTCCTCGGTGACGGGGTGCTCCACCTGGAGGCGGGTGTTGACCTCCAGGAAGTGGAAGGAGCCGTCGTCGGTGAAGAGGAACTCCACCGTGCCCGCGCCGACGTAGCCGATGGCCTCGGCGGCCTTGGTGGCGGCGTCGAACAGCCGTTGCCGTGCCTGGGCGGACACGGCGGGGCTGGGCGTCTCCTCGATGATCTTCTGGTGGCGGCGCTGGACGGAGCACTCCCGCTCGCCCAACGCCCACACCGTGCCGTGCGCGTCGGCGAGGACCTGCACCTCGACGTGCCGCGCGTGCTCCAGCAGCGGCTCGCAGAAGACGGTGCCGTCGCCGAACGCCGACTCGGCCTCACGGCGCGCGGCGGCCACCTGCCCGGCCAGCTCGGCGGCGGACCGCACGACCCGCATCCCGCGCCCACCGCCGCCCGCGGAAGCCTTGACCAGCAAGGGGAACTCGGTGGCGGACTCCGGGTCCAGCTCGGGCAGCACCGGCACGCCGGCCGCCGCCATCCTCTTCTTCGCCGCGACCTTCGACCCCATCGCGTCGATGACCTCGGGGGCCGGCCCGACCCACGTGAGCCCGGCGGCGAGGACGGCACGCGCGAAGGACGCGTTCTCGGACAGGAACCCGTAGCCCGGGTGCACGGCGTCCGCACCGGCCGCGAGCGCGGCGGCCACCACTGCGTCGCCGCGCAGGTAGGTCTCGGCGGGGGTCGCACCGGGCAGCCGGACCGCCGCGTCGGCCTCGCGCACGTGCGGCGATTCCGCGTCGGGGTCGGAGAACACGGCGACCGGCGACACCCCGACCTCGCGGCACGTCCTGATCACCCGGCGGGCGATCTCACCGCGGTTGGCGATCAACAGCTTGCGGATCATCACGACCCCATCCCGGACAGCCGACGCCGGCCCGCTCGCCCCGACCGGACGACCGCCGGAACGAACCCCACCGACAACACCCCACCCACGCCACACTCTCGACCGACGTCGCCCGGACTCCCGACCACCACGACCCGGCCGGACCGCCGCACCGACCCGCTCGACGCCCGATCCCGAGACCCGGCTGAACGGCCGAACAACCGCGGCGCGCACCCGGCTCTGGCCGCTGCACGGGTCGCCGGTGGGGCGAAGGTCAAGGCAGGCCCGCCTGGCCGGGCCGTGCCCGGGACGGGTGTCGAGGCTGGTTCGCGGATCATCGTGCCCTCACATCCGGAAGACGCCGTAGCGGTCGGCGCCCTTGATCGGTCCACTGTGGATCGCCGACAGGCACAGGCCGAGCACGGTGCGCGTGTCGCGCGGGTCGATCACGCCGTCGTCGTAGAGGCGGCCGGAGAGGAACGCGGCCAGGGACTGCTGCTCGATCTGCCCCTCCACCATCTGCCGCATGGCCGCGTCGTGCTCCTCGTTGTAGTCCTGGCCCTTCGCGGCGGCGGCCTGACGGGCCACGATCGACAGCACGCCGGCCAGTTGCTTGGGCCCCATCACGGCCGACTTGGCGTTGGGCCAGGTGAACAGGAACCTCGGGTCGTACGCCCGCCCGCACATGCCGTAGTTGCCCGCGCCGTACGACGCGCCCATCACCACGGTCAGGTGGGGCACCCGGCTGTTCGACACCGCGTTGATCATCATCGCGCCGTGCTTGATGATCCCGCCCTGCTCGTACTGGGCGCCGACCATGTACCCGGTCGTGTTCTGCAGGAACAGCAACGGGGTGTCGCTGGAGTTGGCCAGTTGGATGAACTGCGTGGCCTTCTGCGCCTCCTCGCTGAACAGCACCCCGCGCGCGTTGGCCAGCACCCCGATCGGGTACCCGTGCAGGTCGGCCCACCCCGTCACGAGGCTGCTCCCGTACTCGGGCTTGAACTCGTCGAACCTCGACCCGTCCACGATCCGGGCGATCACCTCGCGCGGGTCGAACGGCACGCGCAGGTCCGTCGGCACCAGCCCGAGCAGGTCCTCCTCGTCGTGCAGCGGCGGCTCCACTGCCTTGGGAGCGGGACCGAGCTTGCGCCAGTTCAGCCGGGCCACCACGCGCCGGGTGAGCCGGATCGCGTCCACCTCGTCCTCGGCCACGAAATCGGCCAGCCCCGACGTGGTGCCGTGCATCCGCGCGCCGCCGAGCGACTCGTCGTCCGACTCCTCGCCCGTGGCCATCTTCACCAGCGGCGGCCCGCCCAGGAACACCTTCGAGCGCTCCTTGATCATCACCACGTAGTCCGACATGCCCGGCACGTACGCGCCGCCCGCGGTCGCGTTGCCGAACACCGTGCTGATCGTCGGGATGCCCGCCGCCGACAGCCTGGTCAGGTCGCGGAACGCCCGACCGCCCGGGATGAAGATCTCGCTCTGGCTCGGCAGGTCGGCCCCGCCGGACTCGACCAGCCCGATCAGCGGCAGCCGGTTCTGCAACGCGATGTCGTTGGCCCGGAACGTCTTCCGCAACGTCCACGGGTTGCTCGCACCGCCCCGCACGGTCGGGTCGTTGGCCACGATGACGCACTCGACGCCCTCGACCACCCCGATCCCGGTGACCACGCTCGCGCCCACCGGGTAGTCGGTGCCCCACGCGGCCAGCGGCGACAGCTCCAGGAACGGGCTGTCCTGGTCCACCAGCAGCTCGATCCGCTCTCTCGCCAGCAGCTTGCCGCGCTTGTGGTGCCGCTCGGTGTACTTCGGACCGCCACCCGCGAGCGCCTTGGCCTGCTCGACGTCCAGCTCGGCGAGTCGGGCCAGCAACGCCTCCCGGTTCTCGGCGTACCCCGGTGACCGACTGTCCACCGCCGTGCGCAACGCAGTCATGCCGTGTACCCCAATCGCCGTGCCGCCAGCTCCGCCATCACCTCGGTCGCGCCGCCCCCGATGCCGAGGATCCGCGCGTCCCGGTAGTGTCGCTCGACCTCCATAACGCGGAGGTAACCAGCGCCGCCGTGCAGTTGCACCGCCGCGTCCACCACGAACGAGCAAGCCTCCACGGCCGCGTTCTTCGCGAAGCACACCTGCGCCACGACTTCCTCGCCGGCCAGCACCTTCACCGCCACCTCCCGCACGTACGTGCGGACGAGGTCGATGCGCTGCGCCATCTCCACCAGCCGGTGGCGGACGACCTGGCGCGCGATGAGCGGCTTGCCGAACGTCTCACGTTGGCGCACGTACGCCAACGTCAGGTCGAGGCAGCGCTGGGCCGTCGCGTAAGCCTGCACGGCCAACGAGATCCGCTCCACCTGGAACTGCCGCATGATCAGCGCGAACCCGGCGTTCTCGGCGCCGACCAGGTTCGCCGCCGGCACCCTGGCGTCCACGAAGGACAGCTCGGCGGTGTCCGAGCAGTGCCAGCCCATCTTCTCCAGCCGGCGGTCGACCGCGAACCCCGGTGTGCCCTTCTCGATCACCAGCAGGCTCACGCCCTGGTAGCCGGGGCCACCCGTCCGCACCGCCGTCGTCACGAAATCCGCGCGGTCACCCGAAGTGATGAACGTCTTCGTCCCGTTCACCACGTAGGAGTCACCGTCACGACGTGCCGTGGTGCGCAGGGCCGCCACATCCGAACCACCACCCGGTTCGGTGATGGCGAGCGATCCGATCAGCTCACCCGCCAACGTCGGCCGCACGAACCGGTCGATCAACGACGCGTCGCCCGAGTCCACGATGTGCGGCAACGCGATGCCGTGCGTGAGCAACCCCGCGACCAGCCCGGACGACCCGCCGGCCTGGATCAGCTCCTCGGTGGCCACGACGGTGTCCAGCAGGTCGCCCGCGCCACCGACCGACTCCGGGAACCCGAGGCCCAGCAACCCGATCTCCGCCGCCGTGCGGTGCAGCGACCGGGGCAGCTCGCCGGCGCGCTCCCAGTCCGACAGGTGCGGCACGACCTCCTGCTCGGTGAACTTCCGCACCACCGCGCGCAGGTCACGCCGCTCGGGCGTGGCGAAAAGATCCGACGTGGTTGTCACAGCAGCGCCTCCGGGATGTCGACGTGCCGGGAGCGCAGCCACTCGCCCAACGCCTTGGCCTGCGGGTCGAAGCGGGTGGACGAGGCGACGCCGGCGCCGAGCAGGCCGTGCAGCACGAAGTTCAGCGCGCGCAGGTTCGGCAGCTCGTGCCGGTCGACCTCGCCCGCCTCCGGCAGCAGCTCCTTCACCCGTTCGACGGTCAGCTCCGCGCGCAGCCACTCGTACTGCGCGTCCGTGCGCACCCACACGCCGAGGTTCGCGTCACCGCCCTTGTCGCCGGAGCGCGCTCCGGCGATCGTGCCCAGCGGAACCCTCATACCTCGACCACCTTCCCGTCCGGCAGCACGGCCCGGTGCGGCACCGACGAGCGCGGCACGTACGCGGCCTCGAAGACGCCGAACGGCGTGCCGTCACCGGGTGGCGCGGTGACGTGGAAGCCCGGGTACGACGCCAGCGCCAGCTCGACCCCCGCCCGCGAGAACGCCTTGGCCCGCTTCGGGTCCGAGGTCTTGACGGTCACGTGAAGCAGCGCGCTCGCCGCCTCCTCGGTGTCCGCGTCGACGTGATCGGTCCGGGCCAACGTCCAGGTCAGGTCCGCGGGCCCGATCGCCGACTCCAACTGGTGCCGGACCAGGTTCGCCTTGGCCTCCACGTCCAACCCCGTCAGCACGAACGTGGTGGAGTTGCGGAAGCCGCCCAGCGTGTTGAGGCACACCTTGAGGGTGTCCGGCGGCGCGGAGCCCTTCACCCCGGAGATCCGCACGCCCCGCTCGTGCGGGTCGAGCCGGATCGTGTCGAAGTGGCTGACCACGTCGGGCCCGAGGTAGGCGGGCGGGCCGATCTCGTAGAGCAGCTGGGCCGTGACGGTGTCGACGGTGACCGCGCCGCCCGTGCCGTCGTGCTTGGTGATGACCGACGAGCCGTCCGCCTCGACCTCCGCGATGGGGAAACCGGGCCTGGTCGCGTCGATCGACGTGAAGAACGAGTAGTTGCCGCCGGTGGCCTGCGTGCCGCACTCCAGCACGTGGCCGGCGACCGTCGCGCCCGCCAGCGCGTCGAAGTCCTCGCGGCCCCAGCCGAAGTGCGCGGCGGCCGGTCCGACGACCAGCGACGCGTCGGTGACCCGGCCGGTGACCACGACGTCCGCGCCCGCGTTCAGGCACTCGGCGATGCCCCACGCGCCCAGGTAGGCGTTGGCGGTCAACGCCTCCGGGAACCGTTCGCGCACGTCGTCACCGGTCACGTGGGCGACCTTCGCGCCCAGCCCGAGCCGGTCGATCGCCTCGGCCAGCCCCTCCGGGTTCAGCCCGCCCGCGTTGGAGACGATCTTGACGCCCCGGGCCAGCGCGTCCGCCAGGTTCTCCTCCAGCTGGCGCAGGAACGTGCGGGCGTAGCCGAGGCCGGCGTCCTTCGCCCGGTCGCGGCCCAGGATGAGCATGGTCAGCTCGGCCAGGTAGTCGCCGGTCAGCACGTCCAGGTCGCCGCCGGTGAGCATCTCGCGGACGGCGGAGAACCGGTCGCCGTAGAAACCCGACGCGTTGCCGATGCGGATCACGGCCGCTCCTGGCGACCGCGGCCCGGGCCGGCGGGACCGGCGAACGCCTGCGCGACGGACAGCCAGGCCGCGGCGGCCTCGCCGACCGCCGTGACGGCCAGGTCGTCGCGGTGCCTCCGCTGGGTCGCCAGCAGGCAGAAGTCCAAGGCGGGACCGGTGATCCGGTTCTCCGCGTCCTCCGGGCCCCACGTCCACGCACCGCCGTCCGGGGCCACCAGCTCGACCCGGACCGGCACCTGCGGCGCGGCCTGCCCGTGGACGACGAACGACCAGCCGAACGTGCGGACCGCGATGTGCGCGACGTGCTTGAGCCGGTCGGTCGGCTCGCGGGTCACGCCGAGCGCGTCGGCGACGTCCTGGCCGTGCGCCCACGTCTCCATCAGCCGGGCGGTGGCCATGGACGTGGCGCTCATCGACGGCCCGAACCACGGCATCTTCACGCCCGGCGGCAGCGCCGCCAGGGCTTCGGCCACCTCGACGCGGCTCGCCCGCCACTCCGCCAGCGTGATCGGCTCCCGGGCACCCTCCTCCAGCGCGTCCAACCCGGCCCGCCGCAACGCCTCGGCGAACGCGTCCGGGTCGCGGGCGGCCAGCGCGGCCACGCGGTCGGTCCAGCGCAGGTGGCTGATCTGGTTGGCGATCGTCCAGCCCTCGGCGGGCGTCGGGACGGACCAGTCGTCGAGCGGCGCGACCAGGTCGTCCAGCACCTGGCTCTCGGCACGCAGGTCGGCCAGCAGTTCGGTGATCACGGTGCCTGCCCTTCGAGGAGTTCCTCCAGCACCCGCGCCCAGTGCCGGACGATCCGACTCCGGCGCCTGCCGTCGTCGGTGAGCTGGTTGGCCAGAGCCAGGCCGCGCACCAGGTCCAGGGTGAGCTGCACGGTCTCGCGGACGCCCGGCTTGGTCTCGTCGGCGTCCAGCAGCTCGACGGCCAGGCGGTGCGTCTCCCGGCCGAGGCGGACCTCCAGCGGCACCACCACGGTCTTGAGGTCGGGATCGGTGCGCGCGGCGACCCACAGTTCGAGGGCGGCGGTGAACAGGTCGCTGGCGTAGAAGTCGGCGATCAGCTCGACCACGGCGACGGTGCTGCCGTTGACCTGCCGAGCGCGCTCCTTGAGGTCGAGGACGCTCTCCGCGCCCAGGTACTCGACCGCGGCGGCGACCAGTTCGCCGCGGGTGCGGAAGTGGTGCAGCTGAGCGCCGCGGGACACGCCGGCGCGCTCGGCCACCACGGTCGTCGTCGTGCCCGCCCAGCCCCGCTCGACCAGGCACTCGACGGTGGCTTCCATGAGCTTGCGCCGGGTCTCGCGGCTGCGGTCGGCCTGCCGCCTGGTTTCCCGCTGCCCGGTGTCGCGCTGCCCGGTGTCGGTGGACATGGCACCGAGTGTTCCGCGCCAACTAACAAACAGTCAAGACTGATTGTTAGTTGGCGCGGAGGGGTGACGCTGAGGGGACTGTCCCCTACCAGCCGCCCTGGACCATCGTCTGGAACAGCCACTTGCCGTCGACCTTCACCAGCAGGTCGCCGTACCGCACGACCTGCGAGAACTCACCGGCGGTGATGGTCGCGTCGGTGATCACGAACACCAGGTTCGCGTTGACGAACACCGGCGTGCGGACGGACTCCATCCGCACGTCACCGTCACCCAGGCTCGCCCTCATGTCGTCGAGGAACCGCGCCCGGTCCCACGACTGCGCCGACCCGTCGGTCACCGCGTTGACCGGGAACAACGCCTGGTCGGCCATCGCCTCGACGTCCTTGGCGACGGCCAGCGCGTCCCACTGCTCGAACCACGCGAGCACGCCCGCCACGTCTTCGTCGGTCGGCACGAACCCCGCTCCACTACCCGGCACAGCACTCATGCCGTACATTGTACCGTACGCCGTACGGCGATGAGCGCGCCCGAGGTCGGACGGGTTGTCCGTCCGGGTTTTCGACGTGATCTGGACGCAGGTTTCCGCGTCGGGCTTCCAGGGCTCAGGCGGGCCAGGACGTCAGCGCGATGTCGACCATCCGGTGCAACCGCTCGCGGTCGACGCCGTCCGCCGCCTGGACCGAGATGCCCTGCGCGACCAGCACCACGAACTTGGCCAGGTCCGCCGCGTCCACGTCGGCAGGGAGGTCGCCGTCGGCCTTGGCCCGCTCGAAGCGGTCCCGCAGCCCGGCCTCGCCACTGCGACGCCAGTCGGCCAGTCGCTCACGGGTCGCCACGGCGTCCTCGCCCATGGCCAGCCCGCCCTGGAGGCTCAGGCACCCCGCCGGACAACCGGGCTGGGTCGACACCTCGACGGCGCCGCGCAACATGCGCTCGGCGGCGGCACGGGCGGTCGGCTCGTCGAGCGCGTCCCGCACGTGGACGGCCTTCTGGTCGGTGTAGTGGTCGAGCGCCTTGCGGAACAGGGACTCCTTGTTCCCGAAGGCCGCGTACAGGCTGGGCCGGTTGATGCCCATCGCCTCGGTCAGGTCGGAGAGGGCCGCACCCTCGTAGCCGCGCTGCCAGAACACCCGCACGGCCTGGTCCAGCGCCTCGTCGACGTCGAACTCACGTGGACGACCGCCCGCCATCGACTCATCACCTCGATTCTGGACCTATCAGTACGGTACTCGATCCGGCCTGGTGAGGGCCGTCACAGGTTGTTGACCGTTCGGTACAGAATCGGAAATGTGTACCTCATGGTAAATAACTCGGGCAGGTTGGCTGGACGACGTGCGGTGGTCACCGGCGGCACGCGGGGCATCGGTGCGGGGATCGTGCGAAAACTGGCGGCCGAGGGCGCGGTCGTGCTGACCACGGCCCGTACGGCGGCCGTCGAGGAGCTGCCGGAGGGCGTCCTCTTCACCACGTCGGACGCGGCCGACCCGGACGCCGCGTCCCGGTTGGCGGACGAGGCGGTGAAGCAGCTCGGCGGGGTCGACATCCTGGTGAACAACGCGGGCGGCGGCCAGGCCCGGCCGGGAGGCGCCCTCGACATCGACGACAAGGCGTGGCAGGACGTCCTGGAGACGAACCTGCTCGGCGCGGTCCGGCTCGACCGCGCGTTGCTGCCCGGGATGGTCGAGCGCGGCACGGGCGTGATCATCCACATCTCCTCGTCCTCGGCGCACGTGCCCGTCGGGCCGCTGCTGCACTACTCGGCCGCCAAGGCCGCGCTCTCGAACTACAGCAAGGGGTTGGCCGAGGAGGTGGCCGCCAAGGGGGTCCGGGTGAACCGGGTCTCCCCCGGCATGACCGAGACCTCGGCGGTCGACGCGGTGATCGGCGACCTCGCCGCGAGCAGCGGCGGTGACCGCGACGACGCCCGCGCCGCGTTGGTCGAGCTGATCGGCGGCATCCCGATCGGCCGCACCGGCACGCCGGAGGACATCGCCAACCTGGTGGCGTTCCTGGTGTCCGACGAGGCGTCCTGGATCACCGGCGCCGACTACGTGATCGACGGCGGCACCCTCAAGGCCGTGTAGTCCGGCCGTCGACCGGCCGCTCCTCGGCGGTCCGAACAGCGGTTCCACCGTGATCAGGAGCCTTGTTCGATGGGTGCGGGCTGACGAGGAGGTCGGGGTGGCGGTGTCGCGGCGGGGCTTGTTGCGGTGGACGGGCGCGGCGGTGGTCGCCGGTGGCGCGGTGGCGGCGGGTGGCGCGCCGGCGGGAGCGGGACCCGGCAGGTGGGCACGGCTGCGTGCCCACCTGGGCGGTGAGCTGCTGCTCCCCGGCGACGCCGGCTACGACACCGCCCGCCTGCCGTTCAACTCGCTGTTCGACCACCACCGACCGGCGGCCATCGCCCGGTGCGTGCGGCCGGAGGACGTGCAGCGGTGCCTGGCGGAGGCCCGGCGCGGTCGGCTCCGGGTGGCCGCGCGCGGCGGCGGGCACAGCTACGCCGCCTACTCGACGCCCCACGACGGCCTGGTGGTCGACCTCGCGCCGATGAACGACGTCGAGCTGCGGCCCGACGGCACCGCGGTGATCGGCGCGGGCGCACGCCTCGGTGACGTCTACGCGGCCCTCGCCGCCGCCGGCCGGTGCCTGCCGCTGGGCAACTGCCCGTCCGTCGGCATCGCCGGTCTCACGCTGGGCGGCGGTCTCGGCTGGGTGGACCGCGCCTTCGGCCTCACGTGCGACTGGCTGCGCGCCGCCCGGGTGGTCACCACCGACAGCCGGCTGATCACCGTCTCGGAGGACCGCGAGCCCGACCTGTTCTGGGCGTTGCGCGGCGGCGGTGGCGGCAACCTCGGCGTGGTCACGTCGTTCGAGTTCGCCACCGCGCCCGTCCCGGAGGTGCTGACCGTGTTCCGGATGAGGTTCCCGGCCGGTTCGGCGGCGGACGTGCTCGGCGCCTGGCAGCCGTGGAGCGCGGCGGTTCCCGACCACCTGTCCAGCACGTGCGTGGTGCTGCCGGACGGCTCGGTGGACCTCACCGGCTGCTCGCTCGGCCCGGAGGCCCTGCTGCTCGGGGAACTGGCGCACCTGGGCGTCGCCGGGCCGCTGGAGCACGCCGAGGTCGACTACCCGACCGCGACGGCGATCATGACCCAGGGGCACCCGCCCCGCAACGCCTTCCGCGCGTCCTCACGCATCGCGGACGGCATGTGGGACGACCCGGCGGCGGTGGCGGACACCGTGCGGGGCAAGGACAGCGCGCTGCTCATCGTCGGCGCGCTCGGTGGCGCGATCGACCGGCTCGGCCCGACCGACACGGCCTACCCCCACCGCGGCGCGCCGACGTCCGTCGAGGTCTTCGGCACCGTCGGCGACCTGCCGCCCGAGCAGGTCACGCGCGAGGTGGACGACGCCCAGTCGGCGTTGGCGCGCCTGATCGGCACCGGCACGTACATCAACTACCTGGACCCGGAGCAGGACGACTGGGCGGAGACCGGCTACCGGCACAACCTGCGACGGCTGCGTGCCGTCGCCCGGCGCTACGACCCGGACGGCGTGCTGCGGTTCCCGCAGTCGGTGCGCTGAGCGTTGAACTCAGGGGTCGTGGACGTAGGACTCTCGCGGCCTGGACGTAGGACTCTCGGGTCAGAGGAGGGTCAGCTGTTCCTGGGCGACCGGGGCCGTCGGGGTCGAGGAGGGCAGGCTGCCCGCCGGCCACACGCCCTCGTCGTCACCCGGCACGCCGACCGTGTCACGGCCGCCGCGCACGTCCAGGCCGTGCCGCCGCAACAACGGCTCGATGCGCGCCGCCAGCCACCGCCGGTACCGTGCGTCCACATAGGACCCCCGCGCGTACAGCCGCCGGTAGTGGTCGACCAGGTCCGGCCGTTCACGCGCCAGCCAGCGGGCGAACCACTCGCGCGCGCCCGGCCTCAGGTGCAGCGGCAGGACCGTCACGCCGGTGGCGCCGGCCGCCGCGATCGAGGCCAGCAACGCGTCCAGCTGCTCCTCCGAGTCCGTCAGCTTCGGCAGCACCGGCGCGACGAACACGCCGCACGGCAAGCCCGCGTCCCGGACCCGGCGCACCAGCTCCAGCCTCGCCTGCGGGCTCGGCGTGCCCGGTTCCAGCCCGGCCTGCAGCTCGCGGTCCAGCAGCGCCAGCGACACCCCGATGCCCACCGACACCGAGGACGCGGCCTGCGCGAGCAGCGGGATGTCCCGCGACAGCACGGTCCCCTTGGTGAGGATCGAGAACGGCGTGCCGGAGTCGGCCAGCGCCCGGATGATGCCCGGCATCAACGCGTACCGGCCCTCCGCCCGCTGGTACGGGTCGGTGTTCGTGCCCATCGCCACGTGCTCGCGCCGCCACCGCTTGGACCGCAGCTGCGCCTTCAGCACGTCCACCGCGTTGACCTTCACCACCACCTGGGTGTCGAAGTCGCGCCCGGCGTCCAGGTCGAGGTAGGTGTGCGTGTTGCGGGCGAAGCAGTTGTGGCTCACGAGGCCGTTGGCCACGAAGTCGCCGGTGCCGGTGGTGATGTCGTACAAGGTCCGCGTCACCCCGAGCGACTCCACCGACACCACCGCCAGCCGGGACGTCACGGGCACCTCCAGACCCTCGACCGCGTTGCCGCGCGGGATCGCCGGGCCCACCAGGTGCAGGAACCGCAGCCGCTCGGCCAACCCGCCGACGATCCGCACCCCGCGCACCTCGACCACGTGCGACACGCGCAGCCGCAGCAACGCCACCACCGCCGCCTCGAACACCGCGCTGTCCGAACTGGACATCACCAGCTCGCCGCCGGTCGAGCTGCCCCGCGCGTCGAACAGGCCCGCCAGGAAGCCCTTCGACCACTCCTCCCCCGGCGTGGTCGGCCACTCCACCAGCTCGTCCTCGCGCGGCACCCGGCCGCCGGCGAACTCGCGCACGCGCGCCTGCACGTCCGGGTGGGTGGGCAGGCCGCCGCGCACCGCGCCCCACAGGTAGCCCGCGCGGTACTCCTCGCCGTGCGCGGGCGGCGTGGTGAACCGGCCCGTCCCGACCAGCCGCGCGCCCTTGACCAGGAACGGCCGCTCCTCGAAGTCGTCGCACCGGCCGGGCGTGACGTGCTTCCAGCCCTCGGCGGTGAGGAACCGGTGGTCGCCGCCCGCCACCACCTGCGTGCCGTCGCTCAACGTCAGCCGGTAGGCAGGCTTGGAGGTCTTCCAGTGCGCCTGGACGCGGGTGACCACGAACCGGCCCTCCGCCGTGCCGAACACCTCCTCGCCCACGGCCAGCTCGGCGATGGGCTTGGTGCGGCCGTCCGCCAGCAGCACGGGCGTGTCACCCGTCAGGCAGTACGTGCAACCGTGCGTGCAGCCGCGGTACGGGTTGATCGTCCAGTCGAACGGCAGCCCGTCGCCGGGCACCTTGTTCAACACGGACTTGGCGTTCACCTCGTGGAACACGACGTCGGCGAAGTCGGGAGTTCGTACGCTGCGCACCAGCCCCGGCAAACCCGGCAGAACCTGCTGCCGGTCAGCCCCGTCCTTCTGCCCGTCCCATCGCATGTCCACATTCGAACACGTGTTCGAATCACGGTCAATCGGAGTGCTCGTGTCTGTGCTGGACGTCATCCTCTGGCCCTTCAAAACCACCGCCTTCACGTTCGCCGGCGTCCCCACGAGCTGGGGCGAGG
The DNA here is from genome assembly GCF_001280085.1 of Saccharothrix sp. NRRL B-16348. Taxonomy (GTDB): domain Bacteria; phylum Actinomycetota; class Actinomycetes; order Mycobacteriales; family Pseudonocardiaceae; genus Actinosynnema. The sequence continues at coordinate 64,685 of NZ_LGED01000192.1, forward strand.
TCGCCGGTTTCGTCACCGGCGCGCTCTGCGTGTGGCTGGTGGCCCGGCAGAACCCGCTCAACTGGCCGATCGGCATCCTCAACAACCTCGCCTTCCTGGTGCTCTTCGCGACCAGCGGCCTCTACGCGGACTCGGGCCTTCAGGTCGTCTACGTGGTGCTCGCGCTGTACGGCTGGTGGGCGTGGCTGCGGGGCGGCGTCGAGCACACCCCGCTGCCGGTCAGCCGCACGACGCGCGAGCAGTGGTGGTGGCTGCTCGCGGCCGGCGTGGCGGGCACCCTGCTGCTGGTGTGGGTGCTCACCACGTTCAGCAACTCGACCGTGCCGTGGGCGGATTCCGTGACCACCGTCCTCTCGCTGCTGGCCACGTGGGGCCAGACCCGCAAGAAGGTCGAGTGCTGGTGGCTGTGGATCGCCGCGGACGTGATCTACGTTCCGTTGTACGCCTACAAGGACCTGTGGCTGACCGCGATCCTCTACGTCGGCTTCATGGCCCTGTGCGTGCTCGGCCTGCGCAACTGGACGAAGGCGCTGCGCCAAGACGAACTGGTGGCCGCGTGACCGACTTCGACCACGCCCTGGTGCTCGGCAAGTTCTACCCACCGCACGCCGGTCACCACCATCTCATCCGCACCGCCGCCGCGCGCAGCCGGCGCACCACCGTGACCGTGCTGGCGTCGAGCGTGGAGTCGATCCCGCTCGCCGACCGGGTGTCGTGGCTGCGCGCCGAGCACGCGGGCACGCCCGGCCTCGTCGTGCTCGGCGACGTGGACGACCACGAGATGGACTTCCACAGCGACCCGGTGTGGGAACTGCACATGGGCGTGGCGCGGGCGGTGCTGGCGCGGCGGGCCATCCTGGACGGCGACCCCGCGTCGGCGGCGGTCGACGCGGTGTTCTCCAGCGAGCGCTACGGCGACGAGATGGCCAAGCGGCTGGGCGCCCGGCACGTGCTGGTCGACGTGGACCGCGGCGCGTTCCCCGTGTCGGGGACGGCGGTGCGGGCCGACCCGCGCGGGCAGTGGGGGCGGCTGGGGCGGGCGACCAGGGTCGGGTTGTGCGCGCGGATCGTGGTGCTCGGCGCGGAGAGCACGGGCACCACGACGTTGTCGCGCGACCTGGCCGACGCGCTGGGCGCGCCCTGGGTGCCCGAGTACGGCCGGGAGCACACCGAGCTGAAGCTCGTCGCGGCGCGGGCGTTCGACCGTGGTGCGACCGTCGACGATCTGGTGTGGACGGTCGGTGACTTCCAGGACGTGGCGCGCAGGCAGCGGGAACTGGCCGACGCCGCCGTGGACGGGCCGGTCCTGGTGTGCGACAACGACCCGTGGGCGGCGACCGTGTGGGGCCACCGGTACCTCGGCGCGCCGCACCCGGACATCGCGCCGGACGCCCACCGGCCCGCCCTGTACCTGCTGACCGATCACGTCGGCGTGCCGTTCGAGCAGGACGGGTGGCGGGACGGCGAGCACCTGCGCGCGTGGATGACGGACCTGTTCCGGGACGGGCTGGCTCGGCGGGGCGTGCCGTGGCGGCTGGTCACCGGGTCGCCGGAGGAGCGGCTGCGGCAGGCACTGGCGGCGTGCGAGGAGGCGGTGGCGGCGCACTTCCGGTTCGCCGATCCGATGGCCCCACCCGGAGATCCGCACTGAACCGTCCGGCATGCGGACGAACCGGGTGGGCGGGCAGTATGTGCGCGTGCGCGCAAAGGACCTCATCGCCGCCCATGGACACGGCCATGGGCACGGCCCCGCCGAACCGGCCTCCCGACCTGTGCGCAAGCTGCTGATGCTCCTGCTGCTGCCGTTCGTGCTGGCGACCGTGGTCGGCACGCTGCTGCTGTACCCGTTCGGGCACGAGCAGCGCACGGGCGCGGAGGCGGGGCTCGCGCAGGTGCCGGTGCGCGGCGACGTGACGGCCGTGGCGCAGGGCGGGTGCGGTCCGGAGGTGGGTGAGCCGGGCGGCACCGGCTGCGTGCTGGTGACCGTGAAGATGAGCGACGGCGCGGCGGCGGGCCGGGAGGTCCGGGTGCCGGTGCCGGACCAGCCGGGCACGCCGACGTTCACCGTGGGTGACGCCGTGGTGCTGTCGTACGGCGGGGGCGACCCGAACGACAGCACGTCCTACCAGCTGGCCGACTTCCAGCGCGGCGTGCCGCTGCTGCTGCTGGCCGTGCTGTTCGCGGCGGCCGTGCTGCTGCTGGGGCGTTGGCAGGGGTTGGCGGCGCTGGGCGCGCTGGCGTTGAGCTTCGTGGTGCTGGTGCTGTTCGTGCTGCCCGCGATCCTGGCCGGCGAGAACCCGCTGACGGTGGCCGTGGTCGGCGCGGGGCTGATCATGTTCGTGGTGCTGTACCTGACGCACGGGGTGTCCGCGCGGACGTCCACGGCGGTGCTGGGCACGTTGGTGAGCCTGGCGTTGATCTGCGTGCTCGGCGCGGTGTTCTCGGCGTTCGGCAAGCTGACCGGGCTGGACCAGGAGACGTCGAACCTGGTGGCGCTGCTCGGGCACGGCATCGACACGCGCGGGCTGCTGCTGGCGGGCACGATCATCGGCGCGCTCGGCGTGCTGGACGACGTGACGGTGACGCAGACCAGCGCGGTGTGGGAGCTGCGGCGGGCCAACCCGTCGCTGGGGTTCCGGGAGCTGTACGCGGCGGGGTCGCGGATCGGCCGCGACCACCTGTCGTCCGTGGTGAACACGCTGGTCATGGCGTACGCGGGCGCGGCGCTGCCGTTGCTGCTGGCGTTCACGCTGTCGGGGCGGAGCCTGGGCGAGATCCTGACCGCGCAGGAGGTGGCGCAGGAGGTCGTGCGGACCCTGGTGGGCAGCATCGGGCTCGTGGCGGCGGTGCCGATCACGACCGCGTTGGCGGCGTTCGTGGCCGGGCGGGAGCCGGTGCGGGTGCCCGCGTCGGTGTCGGGTTCTGGTTCGGGGTCGGGTCGTGATTTGGAGTCGGGTTCGGGTTCGGAGTCGAGTTCGGGGTCAGGGCAGGGCGCGGGTGACGACCCGCTGTGGCGCAAGCACGTGCGGGGTGATTTGCGGACCGGTTACGACCCGGCCAAGGGACCGTGGCGACGTCCGGCTACCGGGCAAGCAGGACCAGGAGCAGCGCGATCGCGGCGGGGACGGACTGCACGACCAGGATCCGACGACTGACGGTCGCGGCGCCGTACAGGCCCGCGACGATCACGCAGATCAGGAAGAACACGGCGAACGCGAACCCCGTCGTGCCGCGCGCGATCAAGGCGAAGATCAGCCCGGCGGCCAGGAAACCGTTGTAAAGGCCCTGGTTGGCGGCCAGCACCTTGGATTCGGCGGCGAACTCGGGCGTGGTGCCGAACGTGGCACGGCCACGTGGCGTGTTCCAGAGGAACATCTCCAGCACGACGATGTAGAGGTGGATGGCCGCGACGAGCGCGGTGAGTACGTCTGCGGCGAGCTGCACGGATGGGTACCGTACCGCCATGCTGCGCACCGTGCTGGGCCTCACCGCCCGTGTCGCCGCCGGGCTGGTGTCGGGTGTGCTCGCGTTGCCGCGGATCGCCGACGCGCTGGAGAAGCTGACACCGTTGGCGCAGGCGTTGCCGCAGGTAGCGGAGCTGCGGGGCACGTTGGAACGGCTGGAGCAGCTGGCCACGTTCCTGGCCAACGAGATGCCCGAGGCGTTGCACCAGCTCGAAGCGGTGCAGCACCAGTTGGCGCAGCTGGAGCCGAAGATCGCGACGTTGGCCGGCAACACCGGGCAGCTCGACGAGTCGATCCGCGTGCTGGCCGCCGCGCTCGGGCCGCTGCAGGGCACCGCCGAACGCCTGGGCAGGCTGGTCGACCGCCTACCGGACCGCAAGCGCCGCGCGCAGCCGCTACCGGGATAATCGTCGGGTGGGACGGATCCGGAAAGCCGACGAGACCATCAGCCGGGAGGTCGACTCGGGCATCGCGGAACTGATCCCGGACCCCGACGTGCCGAGGGCGTGGATGCTGCGCCTCAACGGCACACCGCAGTCCCACGTCGACCTGGACGACCCGGGGCACCTGGAGTTCGAGTACCTGCGGCGGCTCGGCCACGTCGCCGACCTGGTCGCGCCGGGCAGCGAGCCGATCCGGGCGCTGCACCTGGGCGGCGGCGCGCTCACGTTGCCCCGGTACATCGCGGTGACGCGCCCGCGGTCCAGCCAGCAGGTGGTCGAGATCGACGCGGCGTTGATCGACCTGGTGCGCGGCGTGCTGCCGTTGGACCGGAACTGGCGGCTGCGGATCCGCAACGGTGACGCGCGGGCGGTGCTGGAGAAGGCGCCGGAGGCGGCGTTCGACCTGGTGGTGACGGACGTGTTCGCCGGGTCGCGGACGCCCGCGCACCTGACGTCGGTGGAGTTCGTGGCGCTGGCGTCGCGGACGCTGCGCGCGGGTGGTGTCTACGCGGCCAACATCGGCGACGGCGGGAAGCTGGCGTTCGCCAAGGCCCAGGCCGCGACGGTGCGCGCGGTGTTCCCGCACGTGTGCGTGGTGGCGGAGCCGGCGGTGTTCAAGGGGCGGAGGTTCGGGAACTTCGTGCTGGTCGGGTCGCACGTGGAGCTGCCGGTGGCGGCGTTGACCCGGTTGACGGCCGGAGACCCGTTCCCGGGGCGGGTCGAGCACGATGATTCGTTGATCCGGTTCATCGGCGGGGCGCCGGCGACGACGGACGCGACGGCGACGCAGTCGCCCGCGCCGCCGAAGGGGACCTGGGGTTTGCCGGATGATTAGAGGTTAAGAGCAGGTCGAGCCGATCAGGATCAGTCAGGAAGGTTCGTGGGTTTGCATGATCTGCCACGCCTTCGCGGCTGACCGCACCACGTCGTCCCACCTCGGGTCGGCGAGGTAGACGGCGTCCGGCTGGTCGCCCAGGTCGTCGATCAGCGGGCCGAAGACCGCGCCCAGTTCGGTGAGTGGTTCGACCTCGTCCGGGTGGATCACGGTTCCCACGGCGGTGGTCGGGTCGGGGAGCACGGTGGAGTCGTCGAACAGGCTGTGGATGGTGAGGTCTAGTTCGTCGTAGTAGCCGGGGTGTGGAAGCTCGTGGCGGATCCACACCCGTTCTTGGTAGGCGCGGTCGGAGAGGGACTCGACGGCGGCCAGCACCTGGGTTCGGACGCCGGGGTATTTGATGGTCACGGGTGGTTCCTAAAGATTAAAAGCGTCCTCGCCGGACGGGCAGATCAGCAGGATGACCCCAACTGCCTGGTTCTGTGCCGGGTCCGTTGTTGGTCCGGGTTTCGTGTCATCCCACCGACCTCCCTACGGGCTACCACACGCGTCAAGGGGGGCGGCAACAGTTGGCGCCGACAGGCATTGGTGGACAGCGCCCCCCTTGACACGCGCGGTAGGGCGGAGCCAGGTCGGCGGGATGACACGAAGCCCTTCCTTTGGGAGAAAGGCTTGCCAGTGGACGCCGGGGCGGGTTGCCGGGGGCCGTAGGCGGTATCGGTATCGGTATCGGTATTGGTATCGGTGTCAGGATTGGTCGAGGGTGGAGACGAAGCGGGAGATGGCTTCGGGGTTGAGTTTTTGGGCGAGGCGGCCGGTGGGGGCCATGGAGCCCAGTTGGTAGAGGGGGCGGTCGGCGGCGGGGAGGCCTCGGGCTTCCGCGCGGAGTTGGGCGACCAGGAGTTCGGAGAAGACGAGGCCTGGGGCGTCGCCTCGGCCGGCCAGGGTGTCGGCCAGTTTGCGGAGGGGGAGGACGCCCTGTTCGCGGCCGCCCGTGCCGGCGTAGATGGCCAGGGCCAGGTTGATGGCCTTGCCGCCGCCGCGGACGAAGAGGCCGACGGTTCGGGTGCCGCGGACGTCCGTGACCAGCAGGTCGAGTTGGTCGGCGGTGTGGAGGTCGACGGAACGGGTGCCGAAGGCGCGCACTGAGAGGACGTGGCCTTCCAGCCAGACTCGGCGCTTGGCTTCCGACCAGGCCAGCATGAGGAGGGGGATGGCGAAGACGGCTGCCGTGATCAGGCCGGCGGTTCGGCCGGCGAGCAGGCCGAGAAGGCCGCCGAACGCGGCGGCGACGATCAGCGCGCCGATGGCCACCGTTCGCGCGCGTTTGCGCACCGCCTTCGGGTCAAGCAGGTCAAGGGCAATCCGCTCGCTCACCGGCCCAACGCCTCCAGCACAGAGATCACCACGTCCGCCAGCGGCACCTCGCGCTGGTCGCCCGACGACAGTTCCTTCAGCTGCACGACACCGGCCTCGATGTCGCGCTCACCCAACACGAGGGCGAAGCGTGCGCCCGAACGGTCGGCGCCCTTCATCGCGCCCTTCAGGCCCTTGCCGCCATAAGACAGGTCGAACCGCACACCGGCGGCCCGCAGGGGGGCGGAGAGCGCGACCAGCCGCGACTTCGCCGCCTCGCCCAGCGGCACGCCGTACACGTCGCACCGCGTCACGTCACCCGGCGAGACGCCCTCGACCTGGCACGCCAGCAGCGCGCGGTCGACGCCGAGGCCGAAGCCGACGCCGGACAGCGGCTGCCCGCCCAGCTGCTCCATCAGGCCGTCGTACCGGCCGCCGCCGCCGATGCCGGACTGCGCGCCGAGGCCGTCGTGCACGAACTCGAACGTCGTCTTCGTGTAGTAGTCCAACCCGCGCACCATCCGCGGGTTCTCCACGAACTTCACGCCCAGGTCGTTCAGGTAGCCCTTGACCTGCTCGTAGTGCGCCAGCGACTCGGCCGACAGGTTGTCCACCATCAGCGGCGCGTCGGCGACCAGCTCGCGCACCTCGGGCCGCTTGTCGTCCAGCACGCGCAGGGGGTTCAGCTCGGCACGCCGCCGCGTCTCGTCGTCCAAGGGCAGCTGCGCCAGGAACGCCTGCAGCTTCTCCCGGTACTGCGGGCGGCACGTGGAGTCGCCCAGCGAGGTCAGCTCCAGCCGGAACCCGGTCAGCCCCAGCGCGCGGAAACCGGCGTCGGCGACGGCGATGACCTCGGCGTCCAGCGCCGGGTCGTCGACGCCGACCGCCTCGATGCCGACCTGGTGGAACTGGCGGTAGCGGCCCGCCTGGGGCTGCTCCGCCCGGAAGAACTGGCCCGCGTACGCGAGCTTCACCGGCAGCTGGCCGCGGTCGAGGCCGTGCTCGATGACGGCCCGCATCACGCCCGCCGTGCCCTCGGGGCGCAACGTGATGGACCGCCCGCCCCGGTCGGTGAACGTGTACATCTCCTTGCTGACCACGTCGGTGGACTCGCCGACACCCCGCGCGAACAGCGCGGTGTCCTCGAAGACCGGCAGCTCGATGTAGCCGTAGCCGGCTCGGCGCGCCGACTCCACGAGCGTGTCGCGCACCGCCAGGAACGACGCCGAGGTCGGCGGGAAGTAGTCGGGTACGCCCTTGGGGGCGGCGAAGGGGGTCGTCACTGTTCTCTACAGTCCTCGGTGCGGTGCGGCCGGCGCGCCCGGTGAGTCCAGCTCCAGCAGGAACGGGTTGCTCACGCGCTCGCGACCGATGGTCGTCGTCGGTCCGTGGCCGGGCAGCACCACCGTGTCGTCGGCCAACGTCAGCACCTTCGTGCGCAGTGACGTCAGCATCTCGCGGTGGTTCCCGCCCGGCAGGTCGGTGCGTCCGATGGAGCCGGCGAAGAGGGTGTCGCCGGACAGCACGAGCCGTCCGCCCTCCTCGGCGCCGGCGCGGAACATCACCGACCCGCCGGTATGGCCCGGTGTGTGGTCGACGGTCAGCCGGAGACCTGCCAGGTCCAGCTCGGCGCCGTCCACCAGCTCACGCACCTCCCGCGGCTCCCGCATCTCCAGCTTGCCACCGAAGAAGGCAGCCTGTGACTGCGCGCTCATGCCCCTGAGCGGGTCGGACAGCATCCCGCGGTCGTCGGGGTGGATCCACGCGGGGATGTCGTTGCCGTCGCAGACGGGCGCGACGGAGAACGTGTGGTCGAAGTGCCCGTGCGTCAGCAGCACCGCCACCGGCGACAACCGGTGCTCCCGCAGCGCCTCGGCCACCGGCTCGGCGGCCTCCTGACCGGGATCGACCACCACGCAGGGCCCGCCCGCGCCCGTGGCCAGCACGAAGCAGTTGGCCTGGAGAGCGCCGGTCGGGAACCCGATCACCAGCACGGGATCACCTCTCGACGGCAACGGATCGACAACGGATCCCTGTGGACCCCGTCAAGCAGCCTATCCGGCATACACCAGTCACATACTTGCCCCCTAGACTGCTGACCGATCGTCGCCGTCGACGTAGAGATCAGGGAGGTTGCAGGTGCCGACCAACGTGCAGCGCCGCGAGCAGGCCAAGCGGAAGCTGGAACGCCAGCTCGTCCGCAGGACGGAGCGCGCGAAGCGGCGCCGGGTGATCGCCATCGTCGCGACGGCGGTCACCGTCGTCGTGGTCGCGGGCGGTGTGTACTTCCTCGCCACGGCCGACTTCAGCAACACCGGCGACGACGCCGCCGCCGCCAGCTCGAACACCCCGGCCCCGATCGAGATCCCGACCGAGGTGAAGGCGCTGCCCACGCGCCCGACGCCGATCGCGGACCCGGCCACGTGCGAGTACCGCCCCTCGACGGAGCCCGCCTCCAAGGAGGGCACGAAGGCCCCCGAGGCGAGCACCGCCGCCACCGGCACCGCGACCGCCACCATCAAGTCCAACGTCGGCGAACTGAAGCTGACCCTGGACCGCGCCCTCGCGCCGTGCGCCGTGAACAGCTTCGTCAGCCTGGTCAAGCAGGGCTACTACGACGGCAGCACGTGCCACCGCATCGGCACCGAGGGCCTGCAGATGCTGCAGTGCGGTGACCCGACGGGCACCGGCAGCGGCGGCCCCGGCTACACGTTCGACAACGAGACCTGGCCCGAGCTGACCTACGGTCGCGGCTACCTGGCCATGGCGAACGCCGGCGGCACCGAGCCCGGCAAGGGCACCAACGGCAGCCAGTTCTTCATCGTCTACGGCGACGCCCAACTGTCGCCCGACTACACCGTCTTCGGCAGCCTCGACGAGGCCGGCCTGAAGCTCATCGACGAGGTCGCCCGCGCCGGCCACGACGGCTCGTTCGACCCGAGCCCCGGCGGCGGCAAGCCGAACAAGGAAGTCAAGTTCGAGTCGGTCACCATCGCCTGACCGGCGACAACCGGCAAGAACACGCGGAACACGCAGGAGCCCGCTACTCGGGAGAGGAGTAGCGGGCCCCTGCGTCTTCCCCGTCAACCGACCGACCGATCAACCAGGCCGGCCGACAACCCGGATGGTCCCACCGCCCGATTACGTTTCGCTGACGCGCCCCACCACTGCCCTCTACCCGCGCAAGGGCCACCTCTAGCGGAAGGCGACACCCCCGGCCGTCCGTCCGTCCACTGACACGTCTTTCTCCCTAAAGGAGGGCTTCGTGTCATCCCGCCGACCTGGCTTTGCCCTACCGCGCGTGTCAAGGGGGCGTGTTCACCGATGCCTGACCAGTGCTTCTGATGTCGCCCCCTTGACGCGTGTGGTAGCCCGGAGGGAGGTCGGTGGGATGACACGAAACCCGACCAACAACGGACCCGGACACATAACCGGGCAGTTGGGGTCATCCTGCTGATCTGCCCGTCCGGCGAGGACTCTTTTGATCTTTCCGATCTTTCACGTTCCGGTCACCACGCCGGCTGCCGACCTGCCGACTCAGGTAAGCCACGTGCGCCCCAAACAGCACGACCCAGAGCCCGGTCAACAGTCCCGGCACGTGCGACTCGTCGCGCGCCACGAACTCCTGGACCGGCCAGGCAAGGGCAAGACACCACAGAAGCGCCAAAACGCCCGCGACGGCTGCCCTCGCACGCCGGTTCTGCCGAGCGACGGCAAAGTCGTGGAAGGCGAACACGATCAGCAGCAGGACGCCACCGACGACGCACTCGAAGGGCTCCCACGCGCCCTCGGCGGACGAGGTGCTCAGCACGGCGGCGAGTGCGGCGGCCAGCAGCGCCACTTGGTCGAGCTTCATCGACGTCCCGGCCCCGGCACCCATCGAACCCCCAGTCCGAGCAGCACGACGGCGGCGCGCTGCCCGCCATCGACATCGCATCGACATCGGCCCACGGGCCGGCGACGTTAGCCGATCACGACGTCACCCGATCACGACGCCGACGTCACCCGGTACACGTCGTACACGCCCTCCACACTCCGCACGGCCTTCAGCACGTGACCGAGGTGCTTCGGGTCGCCCATCTCGAACGAGAACCGCGACACCGCCACCCGGTCCCGCGACGTCGTCACCGACGCCGACAGGATGTTGACCTTCTCGTCGGCCAGCACCTTCGTCACGTCCGACAGCAGCCGGTGCCGGTCCAACGCCTCGACCTGGATCGCCACCAGGAACACCGAGGACGACGACGGGGCCCACTCGACGTCCAGCAGCCGCTCGGGCGTCTTCAGCAGCTCGTCGGCGTTGGTGCAGTCCGTCCGGTGCACCGACACCCCGCCGCCGCGCGTCACGAAGCCGAGGATGTCGTCACCGGGCACGGGCGTGCAGCAGCGCGCCAGCTTGACCCACACGTCGGCCGCGTCCTTGACGATGACACCGGCGTCACCGGTGACCCGCCGCCGCGCCACGGTGGACGGCGTGGACCGCTCCGCCAGCTCGTCCTCGGCGTGCTCAACGCCGCCGAGCTGCGCGACCAGCCTCTGGACCACGTGCCGGGCAGAGGTGTGCCCCTCCCCCACGGCCGCGTACAGCGCCGACACGTCGGGGTAGTGCAGCTCCTTCGACAGCGCGCCCATCGAGTCGGCCGAGACGAGCCGCTGCAACGGGAGTCCGACGCGTCGGACCTCCTTCGCGATGGCGTCCTTGCCGACCTCGATGGCCTCTTCCTTGCGCTCCTTCGCGAACCACTGCTTGATCTTCGCCTTGGCGCGCGGCGAGGCGGCGAACGACAGCCAGTCGCGTGACGGGCCCGCGCCCTCGGCCTTCGAGGTGAAGATCTCGATCACTTCGCCGTTCTCGAGCTTGCGCTCGAGCGCCACCAACCGCCCGTTCACCCGCGCCCCGATGCACCGGTGACCCACCTCGGTGTGCACGGCGTAGGCGAAGTCGACCGGGGTGGACCCGGTCGGCAACGTCACCACGTCACCCTTCGGCGTGAAGACGAAGATCTCCCGCGCGGCCAGGTCGAACCGGAGCGACTCCAGGAACTCGCCGGGGTCGGCGGCCTCGCGCTGCCAGTCGAGCAGCTGGCGCATCCAGGCCATCTCGTCGACTTCGACGCCCTTGCCGGTGTGCGTGCCGCGCGTCTCCTTGTACCGCCAGTGCGCGGCGATGCCGTACTCGGCGGTCCGGTGCATGTCGTAGGTCCGGATCTGCACTTCCAGCGGCTTGCCGTCCGGCCCGATGACGGTCGTGTGCAGCGACTGGTACACCCCGAACCGGGGCTGCGCGATGTAGTCCTTGAACCGGCCGGGCATCGGCTGCCACAGCGCGTGCACGACGCCCATCGCCGCGTAGCAGTCGCGGACCTCGTCCACCTGGATGCGCACGCCCACCAGGTCGTGGATGTCGTCGAAGTCCCGACCGCGCACGATCATCTTCTGGTGGATCGAGTAGTAGTGCTTGGGCCTGCCCTCGACCTTGGCCGTGATCCGGGCGCCCTCCAACTGCTGGGACAGCTCCGTGATCACCCCGCCGAGGTACGTGTCGCGGGACGGCGCGCGGTTGGCCACCAGGCGCACGATCTCGTCGTACTTCTTGGGCTGGAGGATCGCGAACGCCAGGTCCTCCAGCTCCCACTTCACCGTCGCCATGCCCAGCCGGTGCGCCAGCGGCGCCAGCACTTCCAGCGTCTCCCTCGCCTTGCGGGCCTGCTTCTCCGGCGGGAGGAACCGCATGGTGCGCATGTTGTGCAGCCGGTCGGCGAGCTTGATGACCAGCACCCGGGGGTCCTTGGCCATGGCGATGACCATCTTGCGGATGGTCTCCGCCTCGGCCGCCGCGCCGAGCTTGACCTTGTCGAGCTTGGTGACGCCGTCCACGAGGAGTGAGACCTCGGTGCCGAAGTCGACGCGCAGCTGGTCCAGCGAGTAGTCGGTGTCCTCCACCGTGTCGTGCAGGAGGGCGGCCACCAGCGTGGTGGTGTCCATGCCCAACTCGGCCAGGATCGTCGCGACGGCGAGCGGGTGCGTGATGTAGGGGTCGCCGGACTTGCGCCGCTGCGGGCGGTGCTTCTCCTCCGCCACGTCGTACGCGTGCTGGAGCAGCGCCAGGTCGGCCTTGGGGTGCAGGTCGCGGTGGACGGCCGCCAGCGGTTCGAGCACCTGTTTCACCGGCGCGGCGCGCTGGGCGGTGATCCGACGTGCCAGCCGCGCGCGCACGCGCCTCGTCGCCGACGGCGGCCGTGCGGGCACGGGCTGCGACGTCTGCGCGGGTTCGGTGTCCTGGCTCAACCACGCTCCTCGGGTCTAGGAACCGAGGATAACTCCGATGGAGGCCTGACCCCGGCGACGAGCCGATGAGCGGTGCAGTTCACACGATGAGCAGCACCTGTGAATCGGCGCGACCAGTCGGCGCTACTCGCTCTTGAGGGCCGCCAGGAAGGCTTGGAACCTCTCCCGGGGGAAGCGCAGCTCCCCCGCAGCGGGCAGCTTGCTGTCCCGGACGGCCGTGGCCTCGGAAGTTACCGACAGCTCGACGCAGTCCGGCTGGGTGGAGCTGTAAGTCGACTTGCGCCACTGTCCTCGCTGGTCAGGCATACCTCGTGTCCCTCACTTCTCGGATGCGCTTCGCGGACTGCTCGGGATCGAGCGCCAGCCGGGCCACGTCCTCCCAGGCCGCGACCAGCTTGCCCACCATCCGTTCATTCTCCACGACCTTGATCCCGCCGTGGCCCTCCACGTAGACCGAGAGCGGCTCGTCGGGCTCGGGGTAGTCGAGCAGGGTCAACGCGCCGAACTGAGGGCCGTAAGCACCGATCTCGAAGGGGACGACCTGGACGGTGACGTTGTCCTGCTCGGTGACCGCGAGCAGGTGCGTCAACTGCTCGGCCATCAGCTCACGGCCGCCGACCACGCGGTACAGCGCCGCCTCGTCGATCAGCGCGTGCAAACGGAGCGGGTCGAACGACCGGGAGAGCAGCCCCTGCCGATCACGCCGCTCGGCCGCCGCCTGCGCGGTCCAGCCCTTGCCCGCCGTCAACGCGGGGGCGCACCGCCCCAACTCCTCGGCATAGTTCCCGAGCTGAAGGATTCCCGGCACCATCGTCGGATCGAGCGAGCGTTCCGCAGTCGCCTCACCCTCGTCCATCCTGAACCTCAGGTACCCCGACGACAGCGCGGACGCGTGCTCGACCACCACCGCGTCCACGTTCGCGCGTTCCCAGAGCGCCGTCCCCTCCCCCAACTCCTCGTCGGTCGCCTTGAGGACCATCATGATCGCCAGGAACGTCGGGTAGCGCGGCAGGTGGTCGCCGGACAGCAGCCGGTTGACCGTGTCCTTCGACGTCTTGACCAGGTCCGCGACCTCGGCGGGCTTGAGTCCGGCCCGTTCCACGATCGGTTTGACGTGTCGGCCGAGCCTGCGCTTGGCACGTGTGGTTCCTACCGCCATGACGATCACCTTAACCACCCTGCGTAATCGACCTGCACGCAGAGTTCACTCGGTTGCTTACCGGAGGTTTGCCAGCCGCAAACTATAGGCTGGCACGCATGACGGAGAACGTAGACCAAACGGCAGAGCGCCTCCGCTGCCAGTGGCTGGAGATCCCCCACACCTACGGCCTGGCGGCCACGCTGGAGGTGCACCGGGCCACCCTCGACCTCGCCACCCGACACCCGCTCGCCGAGTCCGCCGCCGTCCCGCTGGAAGTCGCCGCGCAGGTCTACGCCCGGATGGGTCTGTTCCTGGCCGCCACCACCATGGCGGCACGTGCGGTCGAACTCCGCCGCGACCTCTGCCTCGACCAGGCGACCGCGGACCGACTCGGCAGGCACGTCTTCGCCCTCGACCTGCTGGCGAGCATCTACCGCGCCCGCGGCATGACGGACGCCATCACCGGCTGCCTCGTCCAGCTGGTCGAAATGCACTTCACCTGCGAGAACAACATCGGCGTCGCGTGGGCCGTCCGCGAACTGGGCGCGCACGCGCTCCTCACCGGCGACTTGGACAACGCGATCGCCAAGTTCACCCGGGCCGACGAGCTCTACACCGAGTACGACCCCGACACGGACCCTGACCTGAGCACGGAACGCGGCGAGTGCCGCGTGCTCCTCGGCCGCGCCCGCCTGGCCCAAGGAGACCGCGAATCAGCCCTGCTCTGGTTCAAGCGGGCAGCCGACGACTTCACCACCGCCGGCGCCGACGCGCTCGTCCTCGAAACCGAAGCGCTCCAGACCGCCGTGCACTCCTCCGCCGAGCCGCCACCGCCGGACCAGCTCGTGATCGGCGACTTCGGGGTCATCGCCTGGTAGGAACGGCGACCACACTCAACCGATCGCACTCAACCGATCACACACTCAACAGGGCGTTGACCTCTCGGCCCGCCAGCCGCTCACGGCCGCCCAACCCGGGGATCTCCAGCACCACCGACACCCCCGTCACCACACCACCGGCCCGCTCGACCAGCTCGCACGCCGCCGCGGCCGTGCCACCGGTCGCCAGCACGTCGTCGACCACGACCACGTGCTGACCGGGCACGACGGCCTCCGCCGGCAACTCCAGCGTGGCCGTCCCGTACTCCAAGTCGTACGACACCCGGTGCGCCACCGCGGGCAGCTTGCCCGGCTTGCGCAGCGGCACGACGCCGTAGTGCCAGCCGTAACCCAGCGCGGCGCCCAGCAGGAAGCCCCGCGACTCGATCGCGGCCACTACCTGGGTGTCGGGGTGGATCTTGTCCTGCAGGGCGTCGACCACGGCGCGCAACGCGTCCGGGTCGGCGAGAACCGGCGTGAGGTCCCGGAAGACGACCCCCGGCAGGGGGAAGTCCGGGACCTCACGCAGCAGCCCTAGGGCGCGGTCGAGCTTCAACGGTGCTTCTTGCCCGTCGGGCGGCGCCGCGCGTCGCCTGCCTTGCCGGTCCGCGCGGGCACGCCCGCCGCGGCCGCCATGGCCTTCTCCTTGCGCAACTCGGCCTGCAACGACTCGTCGTCGGTCGACTCCACGATGTCGCCACCGCCGGCGACCTCGGTGGTCGCCTCACCGGCGGCGGCCTTGCGGGCCAGGTTGTCGCGCCGTGCCTGGACCCGGGCGGCCTGCGCCTTGTACCGGGCGTCGCGCATCTTCAGGTCCACCGCGATCGGGGTCGCGATGTAGATCGACGACAGCGCGCCGATGACGATGCCGGTGAGCTGCACCAGCGCCAGGTCCTTCAGCGTGCCGACGCCGAGCAGGCCGACGCCGATCGCCAGCAGGCCCAGCACCGGCAGCACCGCGATCAACGAGGTGTTGATCGAGCGCATCAGGGTCTGGTTGACCGCCAGGTTCGCGGCCTCGCCGTAGGTGCGGCGGGTGAGGCCGAGCAGGCCGCGGGTGTTCTCCCGGACCTTGTCGAACACCACCACCGTGTCGTACAGCGAGAAACCGAGGATGGTCAGCAGACCGATCACCGTCGCCGGCGAGACCTCGAAGCCGACGATCGAGTACACGCCCGCCGTGATCACGACGTCGTGCAGCACCGCGACGAGCGCGGCGATCGCCATCGACAGCTCGAAGTACAACGCCAGGAAGATCATCACCGCGACGAAGAACACGAGGAGCGCGATCAACGCCTGGCTGGTGATCTCACCACCCCACGAGGCGGACACCGCGCTGTCGCTGATGGCGTCCGTGCCGCCGTTGGGCTTCAGGTCCTCGTTGAGCGTGGTCTTGAGCTTCAGGACCTGGTCGGCGTTCAGCGTCTCCGACCGGATCTGGATGGTCGCCGAGTCGCCGGTGCCCACGGTCTGCGTGGCGGCGGGCTCCTTGCCGAGCGCCTTCTCGAACGACTCCTTGGCCGCCTCGATGCTGATCGGGCCCGAGGAGCTGACCGCGGGCATCTGGACGCGCGTGCCACCGGTGAAGTCGATACCCCGGTTGAAGCCCTTGAACACGATCGACAGGATGCAGATCAGCAGGATGACGCCGAACACCACGTACCAGCGCTTGCGCTTGCCGACGATGTCGAACGCGCCGTTGCCGACGTAGAGCCGCTGGAAAACGTTGCGCTTCTTCGTCTCGGCCACGTCAGACCTCCTTCACAGCGGTGCTCTTCGCACCCAGCGGCGCGCGGTCGTCGACCGCGGCCTGAGCTGCGCCGCCCAGACCCGAGAGCTTCGGGTTGGACAGGCGCTTCGACTTGGAGATGATGCTGACCAGCGGGTGCGTCACCAGGAAGACCACGACCAGGTCGAGCACGGTCGACATGCCGAGGGTGAACGCGAAGCCCTTCACCTGGCCGACGGCGAGCACGTACAGGATGGCCGCGGCGAGGAAGCTGACCATGTCCGCGGACAGGATGGTGCGACGGGAGCGGACCCAGGCGCGCGGCACCGCGGACCGGAACGACCGGCCTTCGCGCATCTCGTCCTTGAGCCGTTCGAAGAACACCACGAACGAGTCCGCGGTGATACCGATCGACACGATGAAACCGGCGATGCCCGCGAGGTCGAGGGTGAACCCGATCCAGCGGCCGAGCAGCACCAGCACCGAGTAGACGATCACACCGGAGAGGGCGAGCGACAGGATCGTCAGCAGGCCGAGCAGGCGGTAGTAGAACAGGCAGTACACGAACACCAGCAGCAGGCCGATGCCGCCGGCGATCAGACCGGCTTCCAGCGAGGCCAGGCCCAGCGTCGCGGACACCGTCTCGGCCTCGGAGGCCTCGAACGACAGCGGCAGCGAGCCGTACTTGAGCACGTTGGCGAGGTGGGTCGCCTCGCTCTGGCTGAACTTGCCGCTGATCTGCGTCGAACCGCCGAGGATGGGCTCGTTGATGTTCGGCGCGGACACGACCTGGGTGTCGAGCACGACGGCGACCTGCTGCGAGACGTTCGCCGAGGTGAACTTGCCCCACTTCTCGCCGCCCTCGCCCTTGAAGGTGAGGTCGACGACGAAGCCCGCGCCCTGCGGGTCGGTGCCGGACACCGCGTTGTCGATGTCCTCGCCGCTCAGCCGCGAGTAGAGGCTGAAGTCGTCGTCCTTCACGCTGCCGTCGGTCGGCGGGGTGACCGGGGCCAGCACGTACTTCTCGGTGCGGTCCTGGTCACAGGTCAGCAGCGGCAGCGCCGGGTCGTCGTTGCCGATCAGCGGGTCGACCGCCGGGCAGGTGAACGCGCCGAGCGCCTGGGACACGGTCTGCGCGTCCAGCGTGGTCAGCTGCGGGTCCTGCCGGCAGGTGCGGGACTCCTCGATGGCCTTGGTCGGGTCCTCGGAGTACTGGCCCTGGAACACCGCGCGGCAGTCGACCTGCGACTCGGCGGGCGGCTGCTCACCGGCGGGCGCGTTCGGGTCCGCGGGCGGCGTCGCGGGCGTCGTGGTCGACTCCGGCTGGCCCTCGAACGCCGGCGCCGGACGGCCCTGCGCGGTCGTCGTCGGCGCGACGGACGCCGCGGTCTCGGTCGGCTCCTTGCCGTCGCCCGCGGGCGGCGCGGCCGAGCCCGACGTCGTCGGCGGCGCGCTGCTCTCGGTCGGCTGCTCCGGCTCCGGCGCGTTGGGCACCGGCGAACCGATGACCTTGCGGAAGTTGAGCTTCGCCGTCTGGCCGAGGCGCTTGGCTCCCTCGCTGTCGGAGCCGGGGACCGTGATCACCAGGTTGGTGCCGTCGCGGATGACCTCGGGACCGGCCACGCCCAGACCGTTGACGCGCGTCTCGATGAGGGTGCGCGCCTGGTTGAGCGACTCCTCCGACGGCGTCTTCCCATCAGGAGCCCGGGCGGTCAACGTGACACGGGTGCCACCCTGGAGGTCGATGCCGAGCTTGGGGGTCGCCTTGCCGTTCCCGGTGAAGAACACCAGGGAGTACAGCGCGACCACGATGAGGACAAATGCGCCCAGGTACTTCGCGGGGCGGATTTGCCCGGCCGGAGGTGCCACGGTCCGTCCGTCTCCTGATAGTTGACAAGGTCAGCGAGGCCGCAGCGTACCCCTGATGGTGTGAGCTGCGCGTCACTGCCTGGAGTCGGCACGTTGACAGTTGCCGGCTCCAGGCGAGGGGTCCGCTGGTTACTTCTGGTTACTTCTTGCTCTCCTGCTGTGCGCGTTCGGCGTCGGCGGTCTCGTCCACGACGTCCTCGACATCTTCGACGTCGTCCACGACCGCGTCGGTCTCGGTGTCCACGACAACCTTCTCGCGGATGGCCTGGCGGAGCCAAGTGGTGATGACGCCGTCGGCGATCTCGAGCTCGATCGTGTTGTCGTCGTCGTTCACGCCGGCCACCGTCGCGTACAGCCCGGAGGTGGTCATGACCCGGTCACCCGGCTCCAGGGAGTTCAGCAGCGCCTGCTGTTCGGCGACGGCCCGCTTCTGCTTGCGGGCGCTGAGGAACAGCGGCACCGCGAGCAGCACGAGCAGCAGCGGGAACATCAAGGAGGACAGGTCCATCATTCTCCGATCAACCGGACGGGGCGAGCGCGATCAGCGCCCGGTACGTCCGAATTTCTGGGGTGCCGCTGCCGATTGTGCCAGGTGAGTAATACCGATCACTCGGTGGCGTCGTCGAACAGGGATCGGGTGGCCTCCCCCGGCGCCCGCGGCGGCGGCTGCAACCCCAGGTGCAGCCAGGCCGTGGCGGTGGCGACGCGACCACGGGGCGTGCGCGCCAACATCCCGGCCCGGACCAGGTACGGCTCGCAGACCTCCTCCACCGTGGTGGGCTCCTCACCCACCGCGACGGCCAGCGTGGAGACGCCGACCGGGCCGCCGCCGAACGAGCGGACCAACGCGTCCAGGACCGCCCGGTCCAGCCGGTCCAGGCCCAGTTCGTCCACGTCGTAGACCTTCAGGGCGTCGCGGGCGACCTCCAGGGTCACCGCGCCGTCCGCGCGCACCTCTGCGTAGTCCCGAACCCGCCGGAGCAGGCGGTTCGCGATGCGGGGCGTGCCGCGGGACCGGCCCGCGATCTCCCGGCCGCCGTCCTCGCGCAGGTCGACGCCGAGGATCGTGGCCGACCGGCGGACGATCAGCTCCAGCTCCTCGGGGCTGTAGAACTCCATGTGCCCGGTGAAGCCGAACCGGTCGCGCAGCGGGCCGGTCAGCGCGCCGGAGCGGGTGGTGGCGCCGACCAGCGTGAACGGGGCGATGTCGAGCGGGATGCTGGTCGCGCCGGGTCCCTTGCCGACGACCACGTCGACCCGGAAGTCCTCCATCGCCAGGTACAGCATCTCTTCGGCGGGCCGGGCCATCCGGTGGATCTCGTCGATGAACAGCACGTCGCCCTCGACCAGGTTCGACAGCATCGCGGCCAGGTCGCCCGCGCGTTCGAGGGCGGGGCCGGAGGTGATGCGCAGCGACGCGCCCAGCTCGGCGGCGATGATCATGGCGAGGCTGGTCTTGCCCAGGCCGGGCGGGCCGGACAGCAGCACGTGGTCGGGGGGCGAGCCGCGTTGCAGCGCGCCCTGCAGGACCAGTTCGAGCTGTTCGCGGACCTTCGGCTGGCCGACGAACTCGTGCAGGTCCTTCGGCCGGAGGGTGGTCTCGAGGTCCCGCTCGGTCGGGTCGGGCAGCGGGTTGAGGGTGTCGTCTTCGTCGTGGTTCATCGCTTGCGGCCCAGGGCGGCCAGGGAGCGGCGGAGAACTTCGGAGGTGCCGAGCGCGCCGTCGGCGGCCAGCACGGCGTCGACGGCCTGCTCGGCCTGCTTGGCCGGGAAGCCGAGGCCGAGCAGCGCTTCGGCGACCTGCGCGCGGACCTGGCCGGTGTCGCCGGTGGCGCTCGGCGCGGGCGCGAGTTGGCCGACCTTGTCGCGCAGCTCGATGATCAGCCGTTCGGCGCCCTTGCGGCCGATGCCGGGCACCTGGGTGAGCACGGTGATGTTGCCCTCGGCGAGGGCGGCGCGCAGCTTGTCCGGCTCCAGCACGGCCAGCGTCGCCAACGCCAGCCGCGGCCCGATCCCGGAGACGGTCTGGAGCAGGCCGAACAGCTCGCGGGCGTCGGCGTCGGCGAACCCGAAGAGGGTCAGCGAGTCCTCGCGCACCACCAGCGCCGTGGCCAGCTGGGTCTCCTCGCCGCGGCGCAGCGTGGCCAGCGTGGCGGGGGTGGCCTGCACGGCGTAGCCGACGCCGCCGACCTCGACGACGACGTGGTCGAGCCCGATGGACAGCACCTGCCCGCGCAGTGACGAGATCACTGACCCTTACCTGCTTCCCGCTTGTCGATCGTCGTGGCCTTGGCCGGTGCGGCGTCGGCCGTCGTGGCCTTGGCGGACGCGGCCTTGGCCCGTGCCGCCGGCCGGGTGGCCGTCGGCGTGGCCGATGCCTTCGCACCCGCCTGCGCCAGTCTCGCGCGGTGCGTCCGGGCGATCTCAGCCGCCCTCGCCTGCGCCTCCTCCAGGCGCGACCGCATGGGCGCGCGCCACAGGTGGCAGATGGCCAGCGCGAGCGCGTCGGCGGCGTCGGCGGGCTTCGGGGCGGTCTTCAGCCCGAGCAGCTTGGTGACCATGGCGGTGACCTGGGCCTTGTCCGCCCGCCCCGACCCGGTGACGGCGGCCTTGACCTCGCTCGGCGTGTGGAACACGACCGGCAGGCCGCGGCGGGCCGCGGACAGCGCCACCACACCGCCCGCCTGCGCCGTGCCCATCGCCGTGCGCACGTTGTGCTGGCTGAACACCCGCTCGATGGCCACCACCTGCGGCTCGTAGCGGTCCAGCCACTGCTCGACCGCGTCGGAGAGCTGGAGCAGCCGCAACGCCAAGTCCTCGTCCGCGGGCGTGCGCACGACGTCCACGGCGACCGGCCGCACCGTCCGGCCGGGACCGCCGTCGACCACCCCGAACCCGCACCGGGTCAAGCCGGGGTCGACTCCGAACACGCGCACGCTGGTCCTCTCGACAGCCGACGAACACCAGTTCGAAACCTTAGAGGGTGATCACCGCGGACGGCCCGCTGACACGCGCACGGTGACGAACAGGTACCCCCGGATCGACACAGCGTCACGAGGTCAATACAGTGGCTCGGTCATCTGATCGGCTCCAGAGGCGGCATGAGCGGGGTGCCATGACCCTGAGGCGGTTCGGCGTCGTCTCCGTCGCCGTCTGCGCTCTGGTCGTCTGCGTCGTCTGCCTCGTCGTCTCCGGGGTGCTGGACCGGCCGACGTCCGTCGCGATCGACAAGTTCACCCAGTTGCTCGCCGCGGTCGCCGCGATGGTGTCGTACTGGCGGGCCGCGCGGGCCCGGCAGGGTGTGGCGCGGCGCTGGCGGCTGTGGATGGTCGCGGCGATGGCGAGCCTGGCCGTCGGGCTGGCCGTGTGGATCTGGGGCCAGGTGTTCCTCGGGGTGTCGCTGCCCTCGTCGACGCTGGCGCCGATCGGGTTCATGCTCGTGCCCGGGCTGACGCTGTGCGCGATCCTGGTGCTGGCGCACGGCGGGTCGGGCAAGCTGCCCGGCCACCGCAGCAAGCTCGTGGTCGCGCTGGACGGGCTGATCGTGGTCGGCTCGCTGTTCGTGCTCACGTGGGTGTCGCTGCTGGAGTCGATGGTCCGCGCGTGGGCCACCTCCGGTCCCGGATTCGCGACCGTCGTCGCGCACCCGGCCGCCTACCTGGTGACGCTGGTCGTGCTGCTGGTGTCGTCGTGGACGCACCGGTCGGTGCGGCAGCTGCCGGTGCTGTTCATCGCGCTGGCGGGCCTCGCGCAGTCGGCGTCGGGCTGGGTGTTCGCGTACCTGGTGAGCAAGGGCGCCACCGCCATCCCCACGGCCGCCGACATCGGGTTCATGGTGTGCCCGGCGTTGTTCTTCCTCAGCTCGATCGCGCCGAGCAACGCCGCGCGGGAACGGGTCGGCGCGGCCCGGCTGCGCGCGGGCGAGCTGCTGCACCTGCTGGTGCCGTACCTGCCGATGCTGGTCACGGGCCTGTTCATCGTGGTGGGCACGGCGACCGGCGTGCGGCTCAACCCGCTGGAGATCTACGTCGGGCTGGGCGTGGTGCTGCTGGTGATCGCCCGGCAGCTGCTGACCCTGATCGACAACGTGAAGCTGCTGGAGCAGCTGCGGGACAGCCGGGAACGGCTGCGGCACCAGGCGTACCACGACCCGCTGACCGGGGTGCCGAACCGGGCGCTGTTCCGGGAACGGCTGGACGCGGCGCTGGCCGGGACGTCGCCGGTGGTGGTGCTGTTCATCGACGTGGACGGGTTCAAGGACGTCAACGACAACTTCGGCCACGCCGAGGGCGACGCGGTGCTGCGGATCGTGGCGGCGAGGTTGCAGGCGTGCGTGCGGCCGCAGGACGTGGTGGCCCGGCTGGGCGGTGACGAGTTCGGCGTGCTGGTCGACGGCTACCCGCAGCCGCCGGAGGAGATCGGGCGGCGGGTGCTCGGCGCGCTGGACGAGCCGCACCGCACCGAGAACGGCTCGCACGTGATCCGCGCGTCGATCGGGATCTCGCACCGCGAGGCGTTCGACCCGTCGCTCACCGCCGACGACCTGCTCGGCACGGCGGACGCGGCGATGTACACGGCGAAGCGGCTGGGCAAGGGCATGGTCGTGGTGCACGGAACGGTGGAAGCGGAGCTGACATGAACGCCGAGGACGTCATCGCGGCGCTGGGCCTGGCCGAGTTGCCGGTGGAGGGCGGGTGGTTCGGGCAGTCGTGGCGGTCGCCCGAGGTGTCCGCGATCTACTACCTGCTGCGCGAGGGCGAGTTCTCCGGCGTGCACAAGCTGGACCACGTGGAGATCTACGCCCACCACCTCGGCGCGCCGTTGCGGATGCTGTTGCTGCACCCGGACGGCACGGTGACCACGCCCGTGCTGGGCCCGGACCTCGCCGCGGGACAGCGACCGCAGGTGGTCGTGCCGGCGGGGGTGTGGCAGGCCAGTGAGCCGGACGGCGAGTGGTCGTTGGTCGGCACGGTCGTGGTGCCGCCCTACACCGACGACGTGGTCACCTTCGGCGAGGCCGACACCCTCGCGCCGCGCTACCCCTCGCACGCCGACCTGATCCGGCGGCTCTGCCGGCTCTAGTCCCGGCCCAGGGTCTCCACCGGGGTGGCGCCGGGACGGGTCCACTGCGGCACGGGGCGGCTGGTCGGGCCCCAGGTGGCGTGGCCGTCCGCGTCCGCACGCCAGGACCAGCACGCGTGCTGCCCTTCGGGCCACCCCTCGGGCTTGTCCTCCCACGTCTCGCCGCGGCCGTAGGGCGTCATCTCCAGCAGGCCCAGCGACGCGTTGACCCGCTCGTTACCGCGACCCGTCGTGCGGTAGGTGAGGAACGTGCGGTCGCCGTCGCGCAGGAAGCACGTGAGGTAGCCCATGTCGCCGCCGACCGGCGCGGCCACGTCCCGCACCGAGTACCAGGGCTGGGTGTAGCCCATGAACTCGACGTACGACGCCACCTCGGCCCAACGGCCCGTGGTCAGGACGGCGAACGAGACGCCGCGGGCGTTGAGGTAGACGGCGTCCTTCAGGTGCCAGGCCGTGGTGGTGCAGCCCTCGCACTGCCCCTGGTGCGGCGCGCCGTCGTACCACATGTGCTGGTAGACGACGAGTTCGTCACGGCCCTGGAACAGGTCGAGGAACGGGACCGGGCCGTCGGGTCCGACGACCTCGACCGCCCCGTCGAACTCGACCATCGGCAGCCGGCGGCGGGCCGCCGCGATGGCGTCGCCCTCGTGCGTGTGTGCCTTCTCGCGGACCAGCAGCTCGTCGCGGGCGGCCTGCCAGGTGGCCGGGTCGACCACGGGCGGCCGGACGGGCGTCGCCGTGGTCGGGTCGTCGGGCGTCATGGTGTCCTCCGGGGTGTCAGCCCATCGTCTTCTGGCCGTCCAGGGTCTCGCGGATGATGTCCGCGTGGCCGGCGTGCTGCGACGTCTCGGCGATCAGGTGCAGCACCACGCGGCGGACGGTCCACGAGGCGCCCTGCTCGAACCACGGCGCGACCGGCAGCGGGTGCGCGGTGTCGAGGTCCAGGTCGTGGAGGAGCCGTTCGGTCTTCGCCGCCGTCTCCTCGTAGTCCGCGAGCAGCCCTTCCAGCGTCTCGTCCGCCAGCATGCGGAAGCCGTTCTCCCAGTCCGACGGCACGCTCTCCATCGCCTCCGCGCCGCCGACCGCGAAGCGCATCCAGCCCTCTTCCGTGGAGCGGACGTGCTTGATGAGGCCGCCCAGGGAGAGCGCGCTGGCCGTGGGCGCCTGCCGCGCCTGGTCGTCGCTCATCCCGCGGACCGTGAAGCGGAGGAAGTCGCGGTGCTTGGCCAGCGTCGACAGCAGGTCGGAGAGCTCGGTCGAGAGGGTCGCGGTGGTGCTCATGGTGGTGTTCTGCCTTCCGTTTCGGCGTTCTGGCACCACCCTATGAACCAATGCGGACAGGTTCCGCCCTCGATTCGGTTCCACGGTGAATCCCACTCGTTCGATTTACGCTCGGCGCGTGGACCTCCCCGTGATGCCGCCCGTGCGACCGATGCTCGCCAAGGCCGTGCACTCGGTGCCGCGCGCGCCGGGGCTCGTTTACGAGCCGAAGTGGGACGGGTTCCGGTGCGTCGTGTTCCGCGACGGCGCCGAGCTGGAACTCGGGTCGCGCAACGACCGGCCGTTGACCAGGTACTTCCCCGAGGTGGTCGAGGTGCTGGCGGCCGGGTTGCCGCCGCGGTGCGTGGTGGACGGCGAGATCGTCATCGTCACGCCCGAGGGGTTGAGCTTCGACCTGCTCCAACTGCGGCTGCACCCGGCCGCGTCACGGGTGCGCAAGCTGGCCGTCGACACGCCGGCCGGGTTCGTCGCGTTCGACCTGCTCGCGCTGGACGACCGGGACCTGACCGGGACGCCGTTCGGTGAACGGCGGCGGCTGCTCGAAGAGGTGCTGCGGGACGTGCCGGGGCTGTACCTGACGCCGGCGACGGACGACCCGGACGTGGCCGAGGACTGGTTCACCCGGTTCGAGGGCGCGGGGTTCGACGGCGTGGTGGCCAAGCGGACCGACCTGCCGTACGAGCAGGACAAGCGGGTGATGTGGAAGGTCAAGCACGAGCGGACGGCCGACTGCGTGGTGGCCGGGTTCCGGCCGCACAAGGACGGCGTCGGCGTCGGCTCGCTGCTGCTCGGGCTGTTCGACGACGCGGGAGCGCTGCACCACGTCGGCGTGGCCAGCAGCTTCACCGCCGAGCGCCGCCGTGAGCTGCTGGCGGAGCTGGCGCCGTACCGGGAGAACGCGCTCGCCGACCACCCGTGGGCGGAGTGGGCCGCGATCGACGCCGCCACGCCGGGCGCGCAGAGCCGGTGGAACCCGACGAAGACGCTGACCTGGGAGCCGGTGCGGCCGGAGCTGGTCGCCGAGGTGCGCTACGAGCACCTCCAGTCACGCCGGTTCCGGCACACGAGCAGGCTGGTCCGCTTCCGGCCGGACCGCACGCCCGAGTCGTGCACGTACGCCCAGCTCGAAGAGGTCGCGCCGGCGGAGCTGATGGACGTGTTCGGCAAGTAGGTCAACAACCGTCCTACAGATCGGGCATCCTGACGGCGTGACCGACACCGCGGGCCGGCTGCTGACCCTGTTGTCGCTGCTCCAGACGCCGCGCGAGTGGCCGGGCAGCGAGTTGGCGCGGCGGCTGGAGGTCAGCCCGCGCACGATCCGCCGCGACGTCGACCGGCTGCGCGAGCTGGGTTACCCGGTCGAGGCGTCGATGGGCGCGGAGGGCGGCTACCGGCTGGTCGCGGGCACGGCCATGCCGCCGTTGCTGCTGGACGACGAGGAGGCCGTGGCGATCGCGGTCGGGTTGCGGACGGCGGCGCGGCAGACCGTGGCGGGCATCGAGGAGGCGTCCGTGCGGGCCATGGCGAAGCTGGAGCAGGTGCTGCCGGCCCGGCTGCGACGGCGGGTCGGGGCGTTGGGCGCGGCGACGTTGCCGGTGGTGCTGGGCGCCGACGGGGTGACGGTGGACCCCGAGCACCTGACCGTGCTGGCGTCCGCCATCGCGAACCGGGAACGGCTGCGGTTCCGGTACTCGGCGGCGGACGGCGCGGAGAGCAGGCGGCACGTCGAGCCGCTGCACCTGGTGCCGTCCGGGCGGCGGTGGTACCTGGTGGCGTTCGACCCG
Source organism: Saccharothrix sp. NRRL B-16348 (assembly GCF_001280085.1). GTDB lineage: Bacteria > Actinomycetota > Actinomycetes > Mycobacteriales > Pseudonocardiaceae > Actinosynnema. The sequence continues at coordinate 90,834 of NZ_LGED01000192.1, forward strand.
GAGCGCGACGACTGGCGGTTCTTCCGGGTCGACCGGATGACCGCGTTGTCACCCACCGGGGCGAGGTTCGCGCCGCGGGCGCTGCCCGCCGACGACCCGGCGGCCTACCTGGCCGAGCACATGCTCAGCCGGGCGCCGACCTACACGGCGGTGGCGACGGTCCGCCTGCCCGCCCGTGACGTGCGGGCCAGGTTCCCCGGCGTGGACGTCGAGGCCGTCGACGAGCGGACGTGCGTGCTCCGGAACTTCACCGACACGGTCGAGTACCTGGCGTTCCACCTGCTGCAGCTGGGGTGCGAGTTCGAGGTGCACGAGCCGCCCGAGCTGGTCCGGCACCTGCGCGAGCTGCACGACCGGATCGGGCGGGCGGTCGGTCCGGGCTGAGGGCACGCGGTCGCGCGGCGCGGGGCGGATCACGCGGCGGCCAGCAGCGCCCGGCCGTCGTCGGTCAGCCTCGCGGGGCCGGCCTGCGCCGCGATCAGGCCCGCCCGCGCCAACCGCGGGCCGACGAACTGGTCGCAGCAGCAGAGGCCGTCGACCAGCAACGTGCCCGCGGCGTACTCGCACCGGCCCGCCGCGACGGCGCGGAGCACCGCCCGGTCCCTCCCGCTGATGGCGGTGATCGTGGCGTCCATGACGGTCTCCCTCCGTGCGTCGGGTGCTTCTACCCGTACGACGAAGCGGACCTCTCCGGAATCGACACGGCCCGGTCGCGAGCTCCGGTGTACCGATTCCGAACGCTCACTCGGCCGCCTTGGCGGCCTCCCGGCAGGCGTCCACGAGCTGGGGCCACCGGCCCGCCCGGTCGCGGTTGATCGACAGCGGCGACGGGTGGGGCGCGTTGAACACCTTCAGCTTGTGGCCGCGGCCGGACAGCGTCCAGCCCGTGCCCGCGGGCCTGCCCAGCACCACGACCGCCTTGAGCGAGGTCAGCATCCGCAGCAGCTCGACCAGGTAGGGCACGGCCGCGCGCAGGTCGGCGGGCGACGGCTCCCGGTTGGCCAGGTACCAGGGCACCACGTTCCAGCTCAGGCTCACCCGCCGGGACAGGCCCGCCTCGGCCATCGCGGCGAACACGTTGGCCGCGGTCGGGTCGTCGTTGTCCGGCGAGTTGATGCCCGAGCCCGACGACGCGGGCCCGGGCGACTCGAGCAACAGCAGGACCTTGGCGTCGACGCCGCCGCTGGCCGGGTCGAACAGCGGCACGTCGGCCTTGCGCTCGGTGGCGATGCGCTGGGCGAACTCCGTCAACTTCGCCAGGTGGGGCGCTTTGAGCAGAGCCATCTTCCGAGCGACGACCACGGGGTTCCGGTGTGCCCTCGGGGTGGAGGGGAAGACGTCCATGGGCGCTAGCGTTCCCGTCTTGATCAGGCACTACCATCCGCCGTCCGGGCGGCGCCCCGAGGATCTTGCCGGCCGGTCAGCCGACGTGGGTGCGGGGCTTCTCCTCCAGGACGCCGTCGACGTAAGTGTCGACCTTCTCGTTGTAGAACGCGACCAGACCCGCGACCTGCCTGCTCTCCGGCAGCGGGTTGCGGTAGCCCCAGACGACGTTCTCGTGCGTCTCGTCGCCGAGCACGACCGACCAGTACTCGGCGGTGCCCTTGTACGGGCAGCTCGTGCGCAGGTCGGTCGCCCGCAGGAGGTCCAGCCGGACGTCGGTCATCGGCAGGTAGTAGCGGGCGGGCAGCCCGGTCTCGAACAGGATCACCGGGCGGTGCGAGTTCGCGACCTCGACGCCGCCGACCTCCACCCGGATGTGCCTGCTGCTGGGCAGCGCGTCGACCCTGGTGTACGGGTCGCGCGGGTGGACGTAGACCGGCTCGTCCTCCTCGAACCACTCGTCCATCGCGTCCCAGTCGAGCCGGACCAGGTCGCGCAACGCCTCCAGCGGCGAGTCCGGGTAGCGCAGCCCCGCGCCCGCCGCCGTGCCGGAGCCGGTCTTCACGTCGAACAGCTCGCCGTTGCCCCGACTGGGTGATCGCTTCACCTCGCCGGTCGGCACCAGGTTCGCCCGGACGTCCTCCGCCGGGAAGTAGTACGTGGGGTAGTACGGCTTCTCCCACACCAACGTCGGCCGTGTGGTGTCCACGACCAGTTCGCCCGCGAGGTAGGCCCGAACCCGCTTGGTCCCGGTCTCCAGCCGCACCCGTCCGCGTTCCGCAGCACTCATGATGTCGAAGCTACGCCCGAGTCGGCCCGGCCGGCCGGCGCCGCGCTTCTCCGGTGTTGCCCAACGGTCTAGCCAAGTCGTGCCGACTGCGCCGCCCGGGCCGTCACGATCGACGCCGCCAGGTCGCGGGTCTCCTGGTCCGCGCCGCTGTCCTGCTCGCCGCGCGCGAGCAGCGCCGACTGGGCCAAGTGCTCGCGCAGCGTCGCGGGCAGGCCCGTCGGGTCGAGGCGCAGGCCCGCCAGGTCGGCCTCCGACACCAGGCCGGGCATCTCGTGGCCGGCGTGCGGGTTCTCGTCCGACAGCCCGGCACGCGCGCGCAACCGCTTGAGCTGAGCCAACTCCCGCTCGTGCGACACCTCCAGCTCCGCCGCGAACGGCGCCAGCTCGGGCGGTGCGAGGGCGAGCGCGGGCAGCAGCTGCTCGTTCATCGGGATCATCAGCTGGATCCACGCGGTGTCGGTGGCGTTGAACGGCGACGCCGCCGGCGGCGGAGCGGGCGCCGGAGCGGGCGTGCAGGCGGCGAGGAGCAGCAGCGCGGCGGTCGCGGCCGACGTGCGGAGTGTTCGGGACACCGTTGTCCTCCTGCCCGGGAGGGCCGGGGGATGTGCTCCCTCCGGCCCTCCGGCGGTTGCGTCAGCTGCCGCGGACGCGGCGGATCGTGTCGCGGTACCAGAGCGCGCTGCTCTTCAGCGTGCGGACCTGGGTGTCGTAGTCCACGTGCACCAGGCCGAACCGCTTGTCGTAGCCGTAGGACCACTCGAAGTTGTCCATCAGCGACCACGCGAAGTACCCGCGCACGTCCGCGCCCTCCGTGCGGGCCTTGGCGACGGCCGCGATGTGCGACTCCAGGTAGGCGGTGCGGTCGTCGTCCCGGACGAACCCGGCCTCGTCGGCCTTGTCGTCGAACGCGGCGCCGTTCTCCGTGATGACCATCGGCACGCCCGGGTACTCCGCGCCGATCTGCACCAGCAGGTTCGTGAAGCCCTCGGGCACGATCTCCCAGTCCATCGCGGTCACCGGGCGGCCGTAGCGGACTTCCCGGCACACCGGCACGCCGTCGGCGTCCTCCGTGTTGCCCGCCTCGTCCACGCCGGAGAACTTCGAGCTGGAGTAGTAGTTCACGCCCAGCACGTCGATGGGCTGCTTGATGACGTCCAGGTCGCCCGGCTCCTCGGGGATCTTCACCCCGCGCGCGGCCAGGTCGTCCACCACGTCGGCCGGGTAGTGGCCGCGCACCAGCGGGTCCAGGTAGATCCGGCGGGACAGGCCGTCCGCCCGGCGGGCCGCGTCGTGGTCGGCGGCGCTGTCGGTGGCCGGGGCGGCGTGGCTCATGTTCAGCGTGATGCCGAACTCCATCGGCACGGTGGCCGCCTCGCGCATCCGCCGCGTCGCCAAGCCGTGGCCGAGGAGCAGGTGGTGCACGGCGTGGATGGCCGCCTCGAAGTCCTGCCTGCCGGGCGCCTGGCGGCCCTCGTAGTAGCCGAGCATCGCCGAGCACCACGGCTCGTTGAGCGTGGTCCAGTGGCGCACCCGGTCGGACAGCGCGTCGAACACGAGCATCGAGTAGTCGGCGAACCGGTAGGCGGTGTCGCGGACCGGCCAGCCGCCCGCGTCCTCCAGCTCCTGCGGCAGGTCCCAGTGGTAGAGCGTGACCCACGGGTCGACGCCCTTGGCCAGCAGCTCGTCCACCAGCCGGTCGTAGAACGCCATGCCGGCCGCGTTGACCGGCCCCTTGCCGCCCGGCTGCACGCGCGGCCAGGCGACGGAGAACCGGTAGGTGTCCACGCCGAGCGAGCCGATCAGCGCGACGTCCTCGGGCATGCGGTGGTAGTGGTCGCACGCGACGTCGCCGTTGTCGCCGTTGTGCACCATGCCGGGCGTGCGGCAGTACGTGTCCCAGATGGACGGCCCGCGTCCGTCCTCGTCGTGCGCCCCCTCGATCTGGTACGCGGACGTCGCCACGCCCCAGCGGAACGAGGCGGGCAGGGTGTCGATCGCGGGGTCGAGCCCTGCGGTCGGCGCCGTGGTGTCGGTGTAACTGTCCACTTGGGAAAACTCCTCTGGAGGTCGGAACCCGTCGTCGTGGACGGGATCAGAGCCCGTTGTCCTGAACGGGGTGCAGCCAGCAGGCCACGGTGCGGTCGGCGGGCCCTGGTCGGTCACCGGGGACGCCGAGCACCGGGACCTCCACACCGCAACGCTCCATCGCGTGCGGACAGCGTGGGTGGAACGCGCAGCCCGCGGGCATGGCGCGCAGGTCCGGCGGTGAGCCGGGGATGCCGGTCAGCTCGCGCTTCGGTCCGCGCAGCGCGGGGAACGAGTTGAGCAGGCCGTGGCTGTACGGGTGCAGCGGGTCGCGGTAGAGGTCGGCCGAGGCCGCCTCCTCGACGATCCGGCCGCCGTACATGATCGCGATCCGGTCGGAGAACTCGACCAGCAGCGACAGGTCGTGGGTGATGAACACGACCGAGAACCCGAGCCGTTCGCGCAGCTCGACGAGCTGGCGCAGGATCTGCCGCTGCACCACCACGTCCAGCGCGGTGGTCGGCTCGTCCATGATGACGACCTTCGGCTCCAGCGCCAGCGCCATGCCGATCATCACGCGCTGCCGCATGCCGCCGGAGAGCTGGTGCGGGTAGCTGTCCAGCCGGTCGGCCGAGATGCCGACGAGGTGCAGCAGCTCGCGGGCGCGGGCCAGCCGGGACGCGCTCGTGCTGCGCGGGTCGTGCGCCTTGATCACGTCGGTGAGCTGGGTGGAGATCCGGTGCACCGGGTTGAGCGAGTTCATCGCGCCCTGGAACACGATCGCGGTCTCCGCCCACCGGAACTTCCGCAGCGTGGCGTGGTCCATCCGGAGCACGTCCACCGGGTCGCCGCCGTCGGGGTGGTACAGCACCTCGCCGCCGGTGATCACGCCCGGCGGCGGCAGGAGCCTGGTCAGGCCGTAGGCCAGGGTGGACTTGCCGCTGCCGCTCTCCCCCGCGAGGCCGAGGACCTCGCCCCGGTGGAGGGTGAGGTCGACGTCGCGGATCGCGTGCACGGCGTCGTCGCCCAGGCCGTAGTCCACGTTCAGGCCGCGGATCTCCAGCACCGCGTCGGTCACGGCGTCTCCCTTCCCTCGGACCGGGTCTTCGTCGCGAGCACCGGCGTGAAGCCGACGCGCATCCGGACCGTGTGGCCGTCGGCGGTCTTGACGTTGCTCTTGCCGCCGCCGCGCAGCCGCGGGCTGACGAACTCGTCGATGCCGAAGTTCACCAGCGACAGCGCGGTGCCCAGGAGCGCGATGGCCAGGCCCGCGGGCACGAACCACCACCACGCGCCCTGCGCGAGCGCCTGCTGGCTCTGCGCCCAGTACAGGACCGTGCCCCAGTTCCAGTCGCTGCCCGCGCCGATGCCGATGAACGCCAGCGTGATCTCCAGGGTCACCGCGAAGATGACCGTGCCGACGAACCCGGAGGCGATGACCGCGGTGAGGTTGGGCAGGATCTCGAACAGGATGATCCGCCACGTCTTCTCGCCGGTCGCCCGCGCGGCCTCCACGTAGTCACGTCCGCGCAGCGACAGCGTTTGCGCGCGGAGCACGCGTGCGCCCCAGGCCCACGACGTGAGGCCGATGACCAGGGCGATGGTGAGGGTGCCCGTCTCCGGCAACGTCGACGTGATGATGATCATCAGCGGCAGCGCCGGGAGCACCAGGAACACGTTGGACAGCGCGGACAGCACCTCGCTGCCGGCGCCGGCCAGGTAGCCGGACGTGACGCCGACCAGGATCGACAGGATCGTGGCCACGATGCCCGCGACGAACCCGACGACGATGACGCTGCGCGTGCCGACCACGACCTGGCTGAAGATGTCCTGGCCGAGGTGGGTGGTGCCGAACCAGTGCGCGGCCGACGGTCCCTGGAGCAGGTCGCTGCTGCGCCCCGACGGGTCGTACGGTGCGATCCACGGGCCGACGACCGCGATCAGGGCGAAGAAGCCGAGGATGACCAGGCCGGTGGTGGCCTTGGGGTTGGCCACGAACCGCAGCCTGCGGCGCTTGACGGGCGCGGCGACCGGGGTGGCCGTCCCGGTGGTGGGAACCACGGTCACGGCTCAGCCCTCCCGTCGGGTGCGCGGGTCGAGCGCGAGGTAGGCCACGTCGGCGAGGAAGTTCGCCAGCAGCACGGACAGCGTGATGATCAGGAAGATGCCCTGCATGAGCGGGTAGTCCTTGGCGCCGACGGCCTGGTAGAGCTGCAGGCCGAGACCGGGGTAGGAGAACACGATCTCCACCAGCAGCGTGCCGCCGACGATGAAGCCGAGCGACAGCGCGAACCCGGAGACGTTGGGCAGCAGCGCGTTGCGCGCCGCGTACGACACCATCACGCGCCGGTCGGACAGGCCCTTGGCGTGCGCGACGGTGACGTAGTCCTCGGAGGCGACCGTGACCATCATGTTGCGCATGGACAGGATCCAGCCCGCCATGGACGAGATCAGGATGGTGAACGCGGGCAGGATGCCGTGCCGCACCACGCTGCCGATGAACTCCAGGTCCGGGTTGGGCACCAGGCCGTTGTCGTAGGCGCCCGACGCCGGGAAGAAGCTGTCCGGGCCGGTGAGCAGCGCGATCGCGATCAGGCCGAGCCAGAAGTACGGGATGGACGACACGAACGTGGTCACCGGGATGAGCGCGTCGGCCCACGAGCCGCGTCGCCAGCCGATGCCCGTGCCCAGCGCGGTGCCGATCAGGAAGCCGAGCACGGTGGTGATGCCGACCAGGCCCAGCGTCCACGGCAGGCCGTCGCCGAGCACCTGCGTCACCGGTGACGGGAAGTGGGCGAACGACAGGCCGAGGTCGCCGCGGAGCAGCTGCCCGAGGTAGTCGACGTACTGCTCGACCAGGCTCGCGTCCTTGTCCAGCCCGAACAGCACGTACAGCGACTGCACGGCCTCGCTGGTCATCTGGCCGCGCGACCGGGTGATCAGCGCCTGCACCGGGTCGCCGGGGATGACGCGCGGGATGAAGAAGTTGATGGTGATCGCGGCCCACGCGGTGAACAGGTAGAACGCGATCCGCTTGAGGAGGTAGCTCACGACACCTCCTCGCGCAGCTTGACCTTGTCGGCCCCGGACAGGTCGTCGCCGTAGAGCCAGCACGCGGCGAAGTGCCCGTCCCCGTCGCCGATCGCGAACCGCGGCGGCACCTTCTCGGCGCAGACCTTCATCGCGTGCGGGCAGCGGGGGTTGAACCGGCAGCCGGCAGGCGGGTCGATCAGCGACGGCGGCTCGCCCGTGCCGCCGTCCTTCTCCTGCGCGGCGGGCCGGTCGGGGTCCGGCGCGGAGTCGATCAGCAGCTGCGTGTAGGGGTGCGCGGGCCGTTGGGTGACGGTCTCGCTCTCGCCGCCCTCGACCACGCGACCCGCGTACATCACGTACGTCTCGTCGGCGAAGTAGCGCGCCGAGGCGATGTCGTGGGTGATGTAGAGGATCGCGAGGTGCAGGCGTTCCTTGAGGTCCCGCAGCAGGTTCAGCACGCCGAGCCGGATGGAGACGTCCAACATGGACACCGGCTCGTCCGCCAGCAGCACCTCGGGGTCGGCGCCGAGGGCGCGGGCGATGGCCACGCGCTGGCGCTGGCCGCCGGACAGCTCGTGCGGGAACTTGTCCACGTACCGCTCGGGCGGGGTGAGCTGCACGCGGGTGAGGAGGTCGGCCAGCGCCTCCTCCAGCTCCTGGGACGTCTTGCCCGCGTTGCCGTGGATCTTCAACGCCCGGGTCAGGTGGTAGCGCACGGTGTGCACGGGGTTCAGCGAGGCGAACGGGTCCTGGAAGATCATCTGGACCCGCTTGCTGTACGCCCGGAAGCGCCTGCCGCCCTTGGCGTCGACCGGCTCGCCGCGCAGCCTGATCTGCCCTGACGTCTGGGGGTAGAGCTGCGCCAGCAGCCGGGCCACCGTCGACTTGCCCGAACCGGACTCGCCGACCAGCGCGGTGACCCGGCCGCGGTGCAGCCTGAGCGTCACGTCCTCGACCGCACGCACCGCGCGCGTGGTCCGGGACAGCAGCTCGCGCCCGCGTTTGCGGACCGGGAAGTGCTTGGTCAGGCCATCGGCCTCCAGGACCACCTCAGTGGTCCCGGAGGCCGACGGTGCGGTGCCGGTCGTCATGCGGCCGGCTTCAGGTGCATGACGACGTCGAGCGCGTTCTCCAGCGTGGGCTGGGCGGGCGCGTACGGGTTGGCCTGGTCCGGCCAGCCGACCCAGTTCTTGGTGCTGTACTGGCCGCCCGCGTTCGCCGCGGAGGTGATGGCGACCGGCATGTCCCGCACGAAGATCTTCTGGAGCTGGTGCAGGGCCGCGTTGCGGGCGGTGTCGTCGGCGGCGTTGGCGTACTCGTTGAGCAGCGTGGTCGCCTCGGGGTTCTCGTAACGGCCGTAGTTGCCGTTGATGCCGCCCTCGCCGATCGGCTTGAACAGCGCGCCGTTCATGATGTTCTCGTAGATGTCGTACGGCGTCGGACCGTTGTTGGTCCAGTGCAGCGCGGCCTGGAAGTCACCGGTGTCGAGCGCCTTGCTCCACGCGTCGGCGTTCGGCAGGTCGACCGTGGCCTCGATGCCGATCTTGGACACGTTGTCCTTGATGATCTCCAGGTTCGTCACGTAGTCCGACCAGCCGGACGGCACGGTCATCTTCAGCGTGACGGGCTGGCCCGACGGGTCCTTGAGCTTGTCGCCGTCGAAGGTGAAGCCGGCGGCGGTCAGCTCCTTCTTGGCGCCGTCGACGTCGACGTTGACGACCTTGCTCTTGAACTCCGGCGCGAGGTACGAGTCGCCGGCGGGCGTCGGGATGCCGGTGATGTTGTCGACCTTCGGGTAGAAGTACCCCGCCTCGCCCTGGGTGAAGATGTCGTCGCGGTTGATCACCATGTTGACCGCGCGGCGCAGGGCCGGGTTGTCCCACGGCTTGACCTTGGTGTTGAACCACAGGCCGTGGATGCCGAGCACCGGCGGGAAGTAGAGCTTGTAGTGCTCGGGGTCCTTGGAGGTGTAGACGGCCTCGTAGTTCGGGATGAACACGAAGCTCCACTCGGCCGCGCCGGTCGCCAGGGCGGTGGTCTGCGCGTTGTTGTCGCTGTAGGAGGTGTAGCGGACCTCCTTGACCTTCGGCAGCTCCTGCCAGTACGAGTCGCGCACGGTCAGCGTGACGGTCTGCGAGGTGAACGACTTGAGCGTGTACGGGCCGCTGCCGACCGGGGTCTTGACCGCGTCCGTGCTCGGGTTGGCGATCGTCGACCAGATGTGCTTGGGCACGATCAGCTGTTCGAGGATCTTCTTCTGGTTGACGAACTGCGACCTCGGGAAGCCGACGTCCACCTTGTTGCCCGACGAGGAGACCCTCTCGTAGGGGACGGAGTCGACGTTCAGGCCGGGGTTCTTCTGCAGCAGCTCGAAGGTGAACGCCACGTCCTCGGCGGTCAGCGGCTTGCCGTCGGACCACGTCGCGCCGTCGCGGATGGTCAGGCTCAGCTTGCTGAAGTTGTCCGACCACGTCCACTCGGTGGCCAGCCACGGCTTGGGCTTCTCCGTGGGGTTGGTCTCGTTGACCATCGCCAGCGGCTCGAAGAGGAGCCGGCGGTAGCCGAGCGAGCTGGCCGCGGACGTGTTGAGGAACGGGTTGTTGTTCTCGGTCTGCGGACCGTTCGGCATGCCCACGTTCAGCACGCCTTCGTTCGTCTTGTTCGCACCGGGGTTCGAGGTCGAACAGGCTGCCGAGAACAGCAGTGCTGCCGCGACGGCGAGAGCGGACGTTCGCCTGAGTCGCATGGGTTCTCCTTGTCGGGCGGGGGAAGGGCGAGCGCTCGTGAGTGCGGGCCGCGTGTGCCATCGCGGCTGGGACGCTGGACGCGTCCTCGTGTCGTTGCAGACTCAACCCCGGTGAGCCAAGTCACGTCAATCACGAACAGGTTACAAACTTAGACTAATTTTAAGTCGCAAACTAAGGTCCGTGGCGTGGCACCGAAGCGCACCACCGTCCGCGACCTGCGTCGGCAGAACCGTTCGACGTTGCTGTCGACGCTGTTCTTCGACGGGCCGTTGAGCAGGTACGAGCTGTCCCGGCGGTCCGGGCTGTCGGCGGCCACGGTGTCGAACGTGACCGGTGAGCTCGTCGACGACGGGCTCGTGGTGGAAGCGGGTTCGGTCGACTCCGACGGCGGCCGGCCGCGCGTGCTGCTGCGGGTCAACCCCGCGTTCGGGCACGTGGTCGGCGTGGACGTCGGCGAGACCGGGATCAAGGTCGAGCTGTTCGACCTGTCGCTGACCCAGCTCGCCGCCTTCGACCACGCGCTCTCCCCCTCGTCCCCCGCCGCGGTGGCGTCGTTGATCGCGTCGGCGGTCCGGGATGTGGTCACGTCGGCGGGTGTCGACGCGTCGACCGTGCTCGGGGTGGGGATCGGGGTTCCGGGGACGGTCGAACAAGGGGCCACCGCGGTGGTGCACGCGCCGACCATCGGGTGGGACGGCGTGCGGCTGGAGGAGCTGGTGGCGGACGCCTCCGAGTCCGCCTGGCCGTTGTACGTGGAGAACGGGGCGAAGACCCAGGGCCAGGCCGAGATGTGGTTCGGCGCCGGTCGCGGGGCCCGGCACGTGGTCATAGCCCTCATCGGGTCCGGCGTCGGTGCGGCGGTCGTGACCGATGGCGGCGTGTACCGGGGTGCGACCAGTTCGGCGGGCGAGTGGGGGCACACGACCATCATGTACGGCGGGCGACCGTGCCGGTGCGGTGCGTTGGGCTGCTTGGAGGCGTACGTGGGCGCCGAGGGCATCCTCGACCGGTACCGCAAGGCGCGTGGGCGTGAACTGCCCGAAGGTGACGAGCAGTCGAGCGTGGCCGCGTTGATCGAGGCCGCCGCCCGCTCCAAGACCGCCGCCCGCGTGCTGGAGGAGACCGCCGGTTACCTGGGCGCGGGCATCGCGAACCTGGTGAACCTGTTCAACCCCGAGCGGATCGTGCTGGGCGGGTGGGCCGGGCTGGCCCTCGGCGCGCACCAGTTGGACCGCATCGTCGCCGCGACCCGTGCGCACGCGTTGCGGCACCCGTACGAGCAGATCTCGATCCAGCTGGGCCGGTTGGGGCCGGACGCCGTGGCCGTGGGCGCCGCCACCCTGCCCGTCGCCGCGCTGCTGGACCGTGCGGCCGACCCGCGGAAGCCGACGTCGCCCGACCTGAGCGTTGAACTCGGGGTACCTGAGCGTTCGACACGCGTGTTCTGAGCGTAGGACACGCGTGTTCTGAGCGTTCGACACGCGTGTTCTGAACGTAGGACACGCGCGGGTGCAGGCAGAATGCGGGTATGAGCAGGCCGCCGACGTTGGAGGACGTGGCGCGGGTCGCCGGTGTGTCCCGGGCGACGGTCTCCCGCGTCGTCAACGGCACCCGCAACGTCGACCGGAAGATCCAGGAGGTCGTGCGCGCCGCCGTCGACCAGACCGGCTACGCGCCCAACCGCGCGGCCCGCTCCCTGGTCACCAAGAGGGCCGGGACGATCGCGCTCGTCGTCTCGGGCGCGGGCGACCCGGGCGACGAGGACGCGTTCGCCGCACGGGTGTTCGCCGACCCGTTCTTCGGCCGGGTGGCCGGCGGTGTGCTGGGTTTCCTGCGCACGCGCGGCGTGCACCCGGTGCTGATGGTCGCCGACACCGAACCGGCCCGCGAGGACGTGCTGTCGTTCCTCCGCCAGGGCAGCGCGGACGGCGCGCTCCTCGTCTCCACGCACGCCGAGGACCCGCTGCCGGCCCGGCTGGTGGCGGCGGAGCTGCCCGCCGTGCTGTTCGCGCGCCCGGCCCGGCCCGTGCCGATCAGCTACGTCGACCTCGACCACCGGGCCGGCGCCCGGCTCGCGGCCGACCACCTGGTGCGCCGCGGCTGCACGCGGGTCGCGACGATCACCGGCCCGCTGGACGTGCCCGCGGCCCAGGAGCGGCTCACCGGGTTCCGCGATGCCATGGCGCGGCACGGTTTCCCGCACGTCCCGATCGCCGAGGGCCGGTTCACGTCGGCCAGCGGCGAGGGGGCGATGGAACGGCTGCTGGCCGAGCACCCCGGCATCGACGGCGTGTTCGCGGCCAACGACCTGATGGCGCAGGGCGCGTTGCTGGTGCTGCACAAGCACCGCAGGCGCGTGCCCGGGCAGGTGGCGCTGGTGGGTTTCGACGACAGCAGCCCCGCGCTGTCCTGCCGACCGCGGTTGACCACCGTCCGGCAGCCGGTGGAGGACATGGCGGCCGGGATGTCCCGGTTGTTGTTGGACCACGTCGAAGAACCGGGACTGCGCCCGGAATCCGTCGTCTTCGAGCCCTCGCTCGTGGTGCGGGACTCCGCCTGAAGATCGGTCCGCACCGTCGTTGACGTCCTCGTGACATCGGCGTTACGCTCCGAGAGAGCGCTCTCTCAGCGCCTCCGGTGCCACGGAGGCACGGCTCCGGGCCTTCTCGCGCCCCTTACCTCGTCAGGTAGGACCATGAGCTCTCCCCGTTCCCTGTCACGGGTCCTGACCGCCGCGCTGGCACTCGGCCTCGCCGCGGTGCTCAGCCCCGTGATCACCCAGTCCGCGCAGGCCGCCGAGTGCGGCACGACCAACGCCGCGCTCAACCGCCCGGCCACCGCGTCGTCCGTCGAGAACGGCGGCACCCCTGCCGCCGCCGCTGTCGACGGCAACACCGGCACCCGCTGGTCCAGCGCGTTCGCCGACCCGCAGTGGCTCCAGGTCGACCTCGGCTCCACCCAGCAGGTGTGCCGGGTGACGCTGACCTGGGAGGCCGCGTACGGTCGGGCGTTCCAGGTGCAGTTGTCGGACAACGCGTCCACTTGGAACACCGTCTACTCCACCACCACCGGCACCGGTGGCGTGCAGGCCGTGACCGTCACGGGCAGCGGCCGCTACCTGCGGGTCCACGGCACCGCGCGCGCCACCGGCTACGGCTACTCACTGTGGGAGCTGGCAGTCAACACCGAGACCACGGGCGGCGTCGTGATCCCGCCGACCGACCCGCGCAACCCCGACTTCGGCCCCAACGTGCTCGTCTACGGCCCCGGCTACGACCGGGTCGCGATGCAGTCGCGGCTGGACCAGATCGCCACCCAGATGAAGACCAACCAGTTCGGCCCCGAGCGGTACGCGGTGCTGTACAAGCCGGGCGTGTACGACGCGGACGTCAACCTCCGCTTCTACACCCAGGTCGCGGGCCTCGGCCTGCACCCGGACGACGTGCGGCTCAACGGCCACGTGCGCGTCGAGGCGGACTGGTTGCAGCAGGGCGACAACCCGAACAACCTCGGCAACGCGACGCAGAACTTCTGGCGCCAGGCCGAGAACATGCACGTCAACCTGCCCGCCGGCCAGATCGAGCGGTGGGCCGTGTCGCAGGCCGCGTCGTACCGGCGCATGCACCTCAGCGGCCAGGTCCAGCTGTGGAACGGCGGCGACGGCTGGGCGTCCGGCGGCCTGATCGTGGACAGCAAGATCGACGGCGTCGCGGTGTCCGGCTCGCAGCAGCAGTTCCTGACCCGCAACAGCAACCTCGCGGGCGGCTGGAACGGCTCGGTGTGGAACATGGTGTTCGTCGGCTCGCCCGGCTCGCCCGCGCAGCACTTCCCGAACCCGTCGCACACCACCGTCGACACCACGCCGGTCGTGCGCGAGAAGCCGTTCCTGTACTTCGAGAACGGCGAGTACAAGGTGTTCGTCCCGGCGCTGCGGCACAACTCGCGCGGCACGAGCTGGGAGTCGGGCGCGCCCGCCGGCCAGTCGATCTCGCTGGCGGACTTCTTCATCGTCAAGCCCGGCACCCCGGTGGCGACGACCAACGCGGCGCTGGCGCAGGGCAAGCACCTGCTGCTGACGCCGGGTGTGCACCGCCTCAACGACACGATCAACGTGACCCGGCCGAACACCGTGGTGCTCGGCCTGGGCCTGGCCACGCTCTCGCCGGACACCGGCAGGGCGGCGATGGCGGTGTCCGATGTGGACGGCGTGAAGCTGGCCGGTTTCCTGGTGGACGCCGGCGTGCAGAACTCCCCCGTGCTGCTGCAGGTCGGCCAGGCCGGCTCGGCGGCGTCGCACGCGGCGAACCCGACCTCGCTGCACGACGTGTACCTGCGCGTCGGCGGTTCACAGGCGGGCAAGGCCACGGTGTCGTTGGAGGTCAACAGCGATGACGTGATCATCGACCACACGTGGGTGTGGCGGGCCGACCACGGCGCGGGCGTCGGCTGGAACGTCAACACCGGCCGCAACGGCGTCGTCGTCAACGGCGACAACGTGACCGCGTACGGGTTGTTCGTCGAGCACTACCAGCAGCACAACGTGGTGTGGAACGGCAACGGCGGTCGCACGTACTTCTTCCAGAACGAGCTGCCGTACGACCCGCCGAACCAGGCGTCGTGGATGAACGGCGCGCAGCTGGGCTGGGCCGGGTACAAGGTGGCCGACCACGTCACCACGCACGAGGGCTGGGGCATGGGCGTGTACGCCTTCAACCAGGCCGACCCGAGCGTGCGGACGGCGAACGGCTTCGAGGTGCCCAACCGGTCGGGCGTGCGGCTGCACGACCTGGTCACGGTGTCGCTCGGCGGTGTCGGCACGATCGACAACGTGGTGAACGGCATCGGCGGCGCCGCGAACATGGCCACGCAGCAGCGTTACGTCGTCAACTACCCGTGACGCCGTGAGCCGAACCGCCCCGCCGATGGTTCTCCTCGGCGGGGCGGTTCCCTGCGCCGAGGGTTATTCGGCGCTCAGGCAGAGCGGGTGGCCCTCCGGGTCGATGAGGACGGTCCACTTCTCCTCGCCGGGCTGGAAGTCGGGCTTGCGCGCGCCCAGGTCGAGCAGGGTGGCGACGGTCGCGGCGACGTCGGGCACGGCGAAGTCGAGGTGGGCGTGCGTGCGGTCGTCCGGCCAGTTCGGGCCCTGGTAGTCGGCGACGCGCTGGAAGCCGAGCTGCACCGGGCCGCCGTCGCCGATGAAGACGTACTGGTCGTCGGTGTAGGTCGGCTGCCAGCCGGTGGCGGCGGTGTAGAACTCGGCGAGCCTGGCCGGGTCGGCGCTGTCGAGGATGATCGTGGCGAGGCGCATGGCAGGTCCTTTCCGGGTGGTGTGCGTGCAGCTTCTCCGATCGGGGCGGGGCCGGTATTGAACTATTTTGTCGGACCACCGGCGTACCTTGCCGAGCGTGCTCACCCCGATGTCCCTCGCCGCGTCGGCTGATTTCACCGTCGACGCGGTGACCTGCACGGATTCGCACCCCCGGTGGTCGGAGGCCGAGGCGGCGCCCGGGCACCTGATCGTCCTCGTGCGACGGGGCCGGTTCCGGCGGCGGGCGCGGGACGGGGTGTTCGAGGCGGAGCCGGGGACGGCGTACGTGCAGGAGCCGGGTGAGCCGGTGGAGTTCGCGCACCCGGCCGGCGGTGACGTGTGCACGGCGGTGTGGGTGCGGCCGGGGTTGTGGCGGTCGGTGGTGGGCGAGGACCGGCCGGCGCGGACGTCGTTCTACGTGGACGCGGCGGTGGACCTGGCGCACCGCAGGCTGGTCGGCCGCCGTGACGTCGAGTTCGGCGTGGCGGAAGGCCTGGTCGGCTTGCTCGGCGCCGCCGTGGGCCGCCTGTCGCCCCGCCCGCTGCCGGGTGCGGAGGACCGTGCGGCGGTGGCCGCGGCCCGGGAGGCGGTGCTGGCGGACGCCCCCGAGTCGGCCGGCCTGGTGCCCCTGGCCGAGTCCCTCGGCGTGTCGCCCTACCGCCTGAGCCGCGCGTTCAGCCGTGAGGTCGGCGTCTCCCTGACCAGATTCCGCAACCGCGTGCGGGTGGGGCGGGCGGTGGAACGGCTGGAGGCCGGCGAGCACGACCTGGCCGGCCTGGCCGCGGACCTGGGCTTCGCCGACCAAGCCCACCTGACCCGCACGGTCCGCGAACACCTGGGCCACACCCCGGCCGCACTGCGCCGCCTGCTCGCCGGCTGACGGAGGCACAGGTCGAGGAAGCGCCCACTTGCCCGAGGCATTCTCCGGTCACCCATCAGGACGTGGTGATCGCCTTCGGCCACGTCGGCGGGGTCAGCCCGCGACGTCGTCGGTTCGGTTGCTCGACAGCGGCACGGAGTTCGTCGGCAGGCGCACGGTGCGCAGGAACGCCGGCAGCAGCCACGGACGGCGGCCGGAGACGCGCAGCTTGCCGGTCAGCGCGGCGCGGGCGTGGCTGACGCGGCCGAACAGCACCAGGTTCAGCACGGCCGGGTCGAAGGTCAGGCGCACGTCGACCGGCGCGCCCGGTTCGCCGACGGAGACCCGGCCCCGGTGCAGGACGATCGTCACCGGGGTGGTGTGGCGGGAGCGGAAGGCCACGGCGACGCGGCGGTCGCTCGGCGGTTCCCCGTCGAGGACGCCGCCGACGTCGTTGCGCATCATGCCGACGATGAACAGCTCGAAGAACAGCGCGGCCTCGCGCGGCGGGATCGACCACGGCGTGCCAACGCCGCGGGCGATGTCCCAGCCGTGGATGAGCAGTTCGTTCACGAGGTGGGCCAGCACGCCGGCGATCGGCACCCGGGACGAGCCCAGCCACGGCACCGCCCGCTCGGGATCGGTCGCCGCGGTCATGTCGAGGATCGAGGCCACCATCGACCGCAGCATGGCGGCCAACGTGGCGGGGTCGCGCTCGGTGAACTGCCGCAGCGCCAGGTCGTTCAGGTCGGCGACGGTGTCCACGGTGACGGTGGGGATGCGCTCGGCGAGCGCCGGGTCGGCCACCTCGGCGCCGTCGGGCGCCAGCAGCGTGGTGTAGATCGAGGCGATGGCGACGACGTGCGCTGCAGTGTCGGCCACCGTCCAGTCGGGGGTGGCGAGCGCGTTCGGGTCCGACCCGGCGACGAGGTCCGCGAACCGCCCCGTCACGTCGGACAGCACGTCCCGCACCACTGGCCACTGCTCGGATTCCACGGCACCCCCAGTCCCTCGGACGGACGATAACAGCGTTTCCGTCCCGCCGGCTACCGAACGGCCAGCCGCACGGTGGCCTCCACGAACGCGCGCACCACCGGCCGGGCGGTCTGCGGCGCCCACCCGATGGCGATCCGGAGCGGCTCGATGTCGGTCACCGGCCGCCACGCCAGGTCGGGGTGCGCGTAGTACTCCGCCATCGACTCCGGGCCGAAGCACACCGCCGCACCGGCCGCGACGTGCTCCAACATCTCGTCCGCGTTGTCGTTCTCCGGTCCCCACACGGGTTCCCCGCCGTCCGGGCGCGGGTTGACGGCCCACCAGTCGACCCACTCCTTCGGCGCCTTGCGCGTCCACATCAACGGCTCGTCACGCAGGTCCGCGATGTCCACCGACTCCCGTGCGGCCAACGGGTGGTCGCGGGCGAGGGCGACGTACCGCGCCTCGGTCGCCACCACGCGGGTGCGCAGGCCGTCGGTGTCGTTGGGCAGCCAGACGAACGCCACGTCGACCAGGCCCTGCCGCAGGGCGTCCGGCTCGCCGCCCCAGTCGCACCGCTTCGGCTCGATCGTCACGTCGGGCCGCTGCTCGGCGAACGCCGCCCTGGCCCGGCGCGCCACGTTGCCACCGCCCGACGCGACGAACCCGACCCGCAGCACGTTCGCCTCGGCCGCCGCCGCGGACCGCGCCGACCGCACCGCGTCCCGCCAGTCGTCCAACGCCTTCCGCGCCGACGGCAGCAACTCGACGCCCGCCGCGGTCAGCCGCACCTCCCGACCGGTCCGCACGAACAGCTCGACGCCGAGGTCCGCCTCCAACTGCCTGATCTGCCTGCTCAACGCGGGTTGCGAGACGTACAGGTCACGCGCCGCCCCGGTGAAGCTCAACCGTTCGGCCACGGCCA
This sequence comes from Saccharothrix sp. NRRL B-16348, assembly GCF_001280085.1. GTDB lineage: Bacteria > Actinomycetota > Actinomycetes > Mycobacteriales > Pseudonocardiaceae > Actinosynnema. The sequence goes on from NZ_LGED01000192.1 coordinate 108,879, forward strand.
CGAAGTACCGCAGCACCCTGGTGTCCACGTCGAGAGGACTCATGCGGGCAGCGTATTTGCCCGGCGACGCCCCCGTGGCGGGGGCCGTTCCGGTGATCACGGTGCGATCCGCGACGACCGGTGCGCCACGCTTCCCTAATCTCGTCCCATGCGCCGAGCGTTGCTGATCGCCACCGACACCTACCGCGATCCGACGTTCGGGGCACTGCGCGCGCCGCGCCTCGACGCCGCCGAGCTGGACGCCGTCCTGAGCGACCCGGCCATCGGCGACTTCACGACCGAGGTGCTGGTCAACGAGCCCGTCCAGCACCTGCGCGAGCGCATCGAGACCGTGCTCGGCGAAGCCGGTCACGACGACCTGGTCCTGCTCTACCTCTCCGGCCACGGCGTCAAGGCGCGGCTCGGCGACCTGCACTTCGTCACCACCGACACCCGGCACACCGTGCTCGCGACCACCTCGCTCGACGCGGCGTTCGTCCGCAGGCAGATCGACGACAGCCTGGCCGGACAGGTCGTGGTGTGGCTCGACTGCTGCTACGGCGGCGCCTTCCCCAGCGGGATGCTGCCCCGCGCGACCGAGGACGTCGACGTCGTCCAGCAGCTGGCGGAAGGCCGCGGCTGCGCGGTCATGACCGCGTCCACGCACATCCAGTACGCCTACGAGCCGGTAGGCGACCACGTCGACGACCGCGCCGAGCCGTCCGTCTTCACCAAGGCGATCATCGACGGCCTGCGGACCGGCGACGCCGACCTCGACCACGACGGCGAGATCAGCGCCCGCGACCTCTACGGCTACGTCCACGACCGCGTGCGCCGCACGAACCCCGACCAGACGCCGACGAGCAGCGGCACCCTGTCCGGCGACCTGCGGATCGCCTACGCGGGCACGCCGCTGCCCCCTGGGCTGCCCGACGAGCTGCGCCGACTCCTGCGCAGCCCGGAGGACGGTTTCCGCCGGGCAGGGTTGCGCATCCTGCACGAGCGAGCCCACTCGGGCGACCAGGTCTCGCTCGCGGTGCTGCACGCGCTCCGGGGAAGCGCGGACCAGCTGCTCTCCGCCTCCGCACAAGAAGCCCTGACGCCGAGGACGACCCCGAGACCCGACCCACCGGCAGCCCCGCACCCGAACTCCGGAACGACGATCGAGGACGAGACCGGTCAGGCGATCCGGACGATCCTTCGGCGGTCGGTGCCGGAATTCAGCGCCCAGGGCGTTGTGGGCCACGGGCTTCGAGTTACCCCGTTACTCGGAGTTCCGCGCGTTCAGCCCCGACGACCGCTTGGTTCGTGGCCTTCAACCACAGCGAGCTCGTCGTGCTCCGGACGGCGAACTGGGAGCAGGTGGCCTCCCTTCGCATCTCCGGATCCATCGACGAGGTCGGCTTCAACCACGACGGCACGCTGCTGGCAGTCACCTCGCGGAGCATCACGACGATCTTCCAGGCGGTCGGTGACCGCTGGCAGTCCCTCGACCAGCCCGTGTTCCGCGAGGTCCGCGACGCCCGGTTCTGCCCCGACACCCCGCGCCTGGTGGTCGCGACGGACGACGGGCGCGTCGAGCTGTGGGACACGGCTACCTGGACGCGGATCGGCTCCACGAACCTCGTCGGCGTACAGGTCACGGCGCTTCGGTTCGGGTCGCTCCTGGCCGCCGCGTCGAGGGAGACCGTCGTGGTGTGGCGCACCGACACCTGGGAGGTGGTCAACTCCGCGCAGCTCGAGTCGAGCCTCTACGGCCCGGTTGCTTTCGGACCGGAGCTCGACGTGCTGATCTGTCGCGGCCGGCAAGGGGTCGAACTCCGCGGCGTCGCTGATGGGAAGATCAGCCGAACGATCTCTACCGATCTGTGGTCACCCGTGCTGAGCGGGAACGGGCGGTTCCTTGCCGGGATATCGCCGTACGGCTCGCACCGGAAGGACAACGAGGTATGGGTCTGGGCGCGCGACCGCTCGGATGCTGACGGGTTGCGCTCCAAGCGCGTGCCGCCCACGCCGTCCGTTTCCTCGAAGAACGAGGACCGGAGGCGAGTGGGACGGATCGGTGCGGTGAGCGGTGGTGCCGTCGTGGCAGCAAGCGTCTTCGCGAGCCGCGAGTTGGGCGTGATTCCGGCCGTTGGCGCCGGAGGGGTGTTGGCCGCTCTCGCTTGGTGGGTCGTGGACCGGGTCTGGTCGGCCTGACCCGGTCCACGATCGCCTACACCGCGACCGAACGTCGTTGCGGCGCGCGGTAGGCCCAGTCCCACACCGCTTCCACGGGTCCGCGCTCGAACCGCCGCATCCACCACGACGCGCCCACCATGAGCAGCACGGCGACCGCCAGCCACACGGCACCGGTGAACCACGCGCCCAGGTGGCCCCACCGCTGGGCCAGGCCGAGGCCCCACTGGTAGCAGAGCGCGGACGCGATCACGTTCTGCCCGACGTAGCAGCTCAGCGCCGACCGGCCGACCGCCGTGACGCCCCGCCTCACCGGCCCCGCCTCGGCCCGCAGCCGGTTGACCAGCAGGGTGATCCCGCCGAGCAGCCCGAACGCGACCAGCGGCGCGCACACGTACCGGTCGACGGCGAACCAGCTCGCCCCGGCGAGCGTGGTGGCGACGTTCAGCGGCACGCCCACCCCGAGGCCCCACACCGCCAGCCGCCGTTGGATCCGGGCGCCGCGCGCCGAGTTCTCCAACGCGCCCGCCTTGAACAGTCGCGCGCCCGCCAGGAACAGCAGCCCGCTCAGCGGCAGCACCAGGAAGCCTTCCGCGCGGAACACCGCGAAGTGCTCGACCCGCGCCTGGACGCCGCCCCACCAGCTGTCCGTGGTCAGCACGAACCCCGGATCCCCGGTGGTCGTGCTGCCGGTCAGCAGCGCCACGGTGATCAGGCCGACGACCGCCAGGTTCACCGCGCCCATCGCGACCATCCAGCCGACCTGGACCCGTCCGCTCCGCCCCACCAGGTAGGCGACCAGCACGGACACCACCGCGTAGAACATCAGCACGTCGAACTCGAACACCAGCACGTAGTGCAGCAGGCCCTCGAACAGCAGCAGCGCCGAGCGCCACAGGTACCAGCCCGGCCACCGCCTGCCCCGCCGTTCGGCCGAACGGTGCTGGATCGCCAGGCCGATGCCGAACATGATCGACAACAGGCCCAGGAACTTGCCGTTCGTGATCATCTGCAGCAGCGCGGTCACGGCGTCGCCCGAGCCCGAGCCGAAACCGGTCAGGAAACCCGTCACACCCTGCGGGTGCGTGAAAGCCCACACGTTGGTCCCGAACGTGCCCAGGATCGCCACCCCGCGCAGCACGTCGAGCGCCACGATTCGTCCACCCATGCCCGCCCCCCGATCTGGTTCGCCACCGAACGTAGGACGAGCGGTGGTGCGCGATCGTCGGCCGAAGGTGGCCGGCCGTGTCGCACCTTCGGACGATGGCAGCGGCCGAACGGATGACGCGGCGACAGCGGATCGTGAGCTGGGAAGGTCACAAGTGCATACCGTGAGCATCTGGCCACACGAACGTAACCTCGCGCGTCCGGCACGCAACACGCGGTTCATAGCTTCTCGGTTCCACCTGCTCGAAAGGAGCCGCCGGTGCGTTCCAGAACCTTCAGCCGCGGTCTGCTCGCCCTCCTGCTGCCCGCCCTGCTCACGACGGCCTGCGTCGAGGAGCCCGGCGGTGGCGCGGGGGCCTCCGGTGACGAGATCAAGGTCGGCATCCTGCACTCGTTGAGCGGCACGATGGCCATCAGCGAGGTGACCGTGCGCGACGCGGAGCTGCTGGCCATCGAGGAGATCAACGCCAAGGGCGGTGTGCTGGGCAAGAAGGTCGTCCCGGTCACCGAGGACGGCGCGTCGGACTGGCCCACGTTCGCGGAGAAGGCGCAGAAGCTGATCTCGCAGGACAAGGTGGCGACGGTGTTCGGCGGCTGGACGTCCGCCAGCCGCAAGGCGATGCTGCCGGTGTTCGAGCGCAACAAGGCGCTGCTCTGGTACCCGGTGCAGTACGAAGGGCTGGAGAGCTCGCCGTACATCTTCTACACCGGCGCGACGACGAACCAGCAGATCGTGCCCGCGCTGGACTACCTGGCCGCGCAGGGCAAGAAGAAGATGTTCCTGGTGGGCAGCGACTACGTGTTCCCGCGCACCGCCAACAAGATCATCAAGGCGTACGCCGCCGCCAAGGGCATCGAGATCCTGGGCGAGGAGTACACGCCGCTCGGCCACACCGAGTACAGCACGCTGGTCAACAAGATCGCCGACGCGAAGCCGGACGCGGTGTTCAACACCCTCAACGGCGACAGCAACGTGGCGTTCTTCAAGCAGCTGCGCGGTTCCGGCATCACGCCGCAGACCACGCCGGTGGTGTCGGTGAGCGTCGCCGAGGAAGAGGTCAAGGGCATCGGGCCGGAGAACGTGGCCGGGCACCTGGTGGCGTGGAACTACTACCAGACCACCACCACGCCCGCGAACGACGCGTTCGTCAAGGCGTTCAAGGCGAAGTACGGCGCGGACAAGGTGACGTCCGACCCGATGGAGGCCGGCTACAACGCGGTCCACCTGTGGGCGGCGGCGGTGGCGAAGGCGGGCACGACGGAGGTCGAGGCGGTGAAGAAGGCCGCAGGCGGCATCACGATCGACGCGCCCGAGGGCACCACCACCATCGACGGCGACAACCAGCACGTGGCCAAGACCGCGCGGATCGGCCTGGTGCAGGCGGACGGCCAGATCAAGGAGGTGTGGTCCTCCCCCGGCCCGATCAAGCCCGACCCGTACCTGAAGGGCTACGACTGGGCCGGCGGGTTGAGCTGATGGGCGCGCTGGTCAACCAGCTGCCCATCGGGCTGAGCATCGCGGCGGTGCTGCTGCTGATCGCGCTCGGGCTGACGTTCACGTTCGGCCAGATGGGCGTCATCAACATGGCGCACGGCGAGTTCATCATGGCGGGCGCCTACACCGCGTACCTGCTGCAGGGCCTGACGAGCCAGTCGTTCCTCATCGCGCTGCCGGTCGCGTTCGCCGTGGCCGGGTTGATGGGGCTGCTGCTGGAGTGGTCGCTGATCCGGCGTTTCTACGGGCGGCCGTTGGACACGCTGCTGCTCACCTGGGGCGTGAGCCTGGTGCTGCAACAGCTGGCGCGTGACGTCTTCGGCGCGCCGAACGTCCAGGTGACCGCGCCGGGCTGGCTGGTCGGCGGCGTCGACCTGCTCGGCGTCCGCCTGCCGTACAACCGGATGTTCATCGTCGTGCTGGCCGTGGTGTGCGTGGTCGGGGTGTGGCTGTACCTGACCAGGTTGCCCGCCGGCCGCCGGATGCGCGCGGTGGTGCAGGACCGGGAGTTGGCCGCCTACAGCGGCATCGCCACCGGACGGGTGGACCGGTTCACGTTCCTGCTCGGCTCGGGGCTGGCCGGGGTGGCGGGCGTCGCGTTGACGCTCGTCGGCCCGGTCGGCCCGGGCCTGGGCACCTTCTACATCGTGGACGCGTTCCTGGTCGTGGTCGCGGGCGGGCTCGGCCAGCTGCGCGGCGCGGTGCTGGCGGCGGTCGCGCTCGGGTTCCTCAACAGCTACCTGGAGTTCTGGACGGACGCGAGCCTGGCCAAGGTGCTGGTGTTCGTGGCGATCATCGCGTTCCTCCAGGTCCGGCCGCAGGGCATGTTCGTGCTGAAGGGGAGGGCGTTGGTATGACGTTGGGTCGCATCTCCCTCGTGGTGTGCGTCGTGCTGCTGGCGTTGGCGCCGTTGACGCTCTCGCCGTTCCGGCTGGGGCTGCTGGCGAAGTACCTGTGCTTCGCGATCGTCGCGGTCGGCATCGCGCTGGCCTGGGGCCAGGGCGGGATGCTGACGCTCGGGCAGGGCGTGTTCTTCGGGCTCGGCGGCTACGCGATGGCCATGTACCTGAAGCTGAAGGAGGCCGGGTCGGCCGGGTTGCCGGACTTCATGGTGTGGAGCGGCGTGGAGGAGCTGCCCGCGCTGTGGAAACCGTTCGGCAACCCGGTGTTCGCGCTGGCGGCGGTGGTGCTGATACCCGGCGTGGTGGCGTTCCTGCTGGGGCTGCTGGTGTTCCGGCAACGGGTGCGCGGCGCGTACTTCGCGATCCTGTCGCAGGCGTTGGCGGCGGCGTTCGTGATCCTGCTGATCGGTCAGCAGGGGCTGACCGGCGGCACGAACGGGATGACGAACTTCAGCCAGTTCTTCGGGCTGGACCTCACCGACCCGAACGGGCAGCGTGCCGTGTACGCGATAACGGCGCTCGTGCTCGGCGCGACGTTCCTGGTGGCGAAGCTGCTGGTGCGCAGCCGGTTCGGCAGGCTGCTGGTGGCCGTGCGGGACGGCGAGGACCGGGTGCGGTTCCTCGGCTACGACCCGGCCGTGGTCAAGACGATCACGTTCACGATCTCGGCGGTGATGGCGGGCCTGGCGGGCGCGTTGTTCGTGCCCGTGGTCGGCATCATCTCCCCCGCGCTGCTCGGCATCGTGCCGTCGCTGGAGCTGCTGGTCGGCGTGGCGGTCGGCGGTCGGTTCGTGCTGGCCGGCGCCATCGCGGGCGCCATCGCGGTCAACTACGCCAAGACGCTGTTCAGCGAGGACTTCGCCGAGGGCTGGCTGTACCTGCAGGGCGGGTTGTTCGTGCTGGTGCTGGTGTTCGCGCCGAAGGGGCTGGCTGGCGTGGTCGAGTCGGCGCGCGACCGGCTGGCGTCCCGCAGGCAGACCGGGCCGGCTCCGGTGGAGGTGACGGCGTGACGGCGTTGCTGGAGGTGCGCGGGCTGCGCGTGGTGTTCGACGGTTTCGCGGCGATCGACGGGCTGGACTTCACCGTCGAGGAAGGCGAGCTGCGGTTCCTGATCGGGCCGAACGGCGCGGGCAAGACGACGTTGATCGACGTGGTCACCGGGCTGACCAAGCCGGTGGCGGGCAGCGTGCGGTTCGGCGGCCAGGAGCTGGTCGGCAAGCGCGAGCACCGGATCGTGCGGCTGGGCGTCGGCCGCACGTTCCAGACCGCCACCGTGTTCGAAGAGCTGACCGTGGTGGAGAACCTGGACCTCGCGGACAGCTTCCGGCTGCCGCTGCGGTCGTTGCTGCGGCGGCGACGCGGGGTGTCCGACGCGGTGGCCTCGGCGTTGGAGGCGGCGGACCTGACCGCGTTGGCCGACAAGCCCGCCGGTGTGCTCTCGCACGGGCAGCGGCAGTGGCTGGAGATCGGGATGCTGCTGGTGCAGCGGCCGAAGCTGCTGCTGCTGGACGAGCCGGTGGCGGGCATGAGCCGGGCGGAACGGGAGCGGACGGGCGAGCTGCTGCACCGGATCGCTTCCACGCACACGGTGGTCGTGGTGGAGCACGACATGGAGTTCCTGCGCAAGTACGCGCGCAAGGTCACCGTGCTGCACCAGGGGCACGTGCTGCGCGAGGGCTCGGTCGCCGAGGTGCAGGAGGACCCGCGGGTGCGCGAGGTGTACCTGGGCCGGGCCAAGGGGAAGGCGGTGACGTGATGCTCACAGTGTCTGAAGTGGACGCTGCCTACGGGCGGGCACGAGTGCTGTTCGGCGTGGGGCTCGAAGTGCCCGCCGGGTCGTTGGTGTGCGTGATGGGGCGCAACGGGGTCGGCAAGACGACGTTGCTCAAGACCGTGATGGGCACGTTGACGCCCACGGCGGGCCGGATCACGTTCGACGGGCAGGACATCACGCGGATGCCGACGCACCTGCGGGTGCGCGCGGGCATGGCGTACGTGCCGCAGGGCCACGTCTCGTTCCCGCAGTTGACCGTGTGGGAGAACCTGCAGGTGACGCTGGAGGCCACCGGGCACCGCGACCCGGCGGCGGTGGACGAGGCGCTGGACGTGTTCCCGGCGTTGCGGGAGTTCTTCAAGCGGCCGGCCGGGTTCCTGTCCGGCGGTCAGCGGCAGCAGCTGGCGATCGCGCGGGCGTTGATCACCCGGCCTCGGCTGCTGGTGCTGGACGAGCCGACGGAGGGCGTCCAGCCGTCGGTGATCGACGAGATCGAGGCGGCGGTCGAACGGCTGCACCGCGAGGCCGGGCTGACCGTGCTGCTGGTGGAGCAGTACCTGGACTTCGCGTTGCGGCTGGCCGACAGCTTCGTGGTGATGGACGCGGGCGAGGTCGTGCACGCGGGCGCGACGGAGGAGCTGCACGACGAGGAGGTGCGCCGGATGCTCGCCGTCTGACCCACCGCCGCCTTGCCCACCGTCTTGCCTACCGCCGCCTGCTCGCGGCTTGGCGGGCGAGCGCGCCCGCGGCCAGGATCAGGATGATCGCGACCAGGCCCCAGCGGCGTTGGTCGCGGACCGTGTTGTTGGTCGGTTCCAAGGTCACCACCCGCCGGTCCGGCACCTCGATGTCGGCCGGCGGTGGCGGCGGCACCGGTGGCGGTGGCGGCTCCGGTGGCGGCGTGTTCCGCGGCGGGGTGGTCCGCAGCGGGGGCGGGATGTTCGGCGGGACCGCCGGTGCGGGGCGGACCGTCGTGGTGGTCGTGGTGGTCGTCGTCGTCCGGGGGATGGTGGTGGTCGTCCGGGGTGGTGGAGTCGTGGTGGTGGTCGTCGTCGTCGGGATGGGGGTCGTGGTCCTCGTAGTGGGTGGTGCGGTGGTCGTGGTGGTGGTTGTCGTCGTCGTGGGCGGTGTGGTGGTTGTGGTTGTCGTCGTAGTGGTCGGCGGTGTGGTCGTGGTGGTCGTGGGTGGTGTCGTGGTCGTGGTGGGGATCGGGATGGTGGACAGGCAGCCCGACGAGTCGATGGTGTGCAGGGCCTTCCTGGACGAGATCTCCGTGACCACGCCCGAGCCGTCCAGCGCCACCCGCCACAAGGTGCTCCGGCCGCCGCGGTTGTTGTTCGTGGCGTAGAGCGCGCCGTCCGGCGCCAGGGTCACCGCGCCGTAGCCGCTGCCACCGGGCAGCCGGCCGACGCCGGGCACGGTCCTCGTCCGGCCGGTGCGCGGGTCGATGCTGACGACCACGCCGTGGCCGTGCTCATGCGTGGCGACGCCGTAGAGCAGGCCGTCGGCCGGGTTGAGGTCGAAGTCGTCGACCGTGATCCCCTCCGCCGGCCACAGCCACGCCTCGTGCACGACGTGCCCGAACGTCGGGCTGCGGGGGTCGATGTCGACCGAGTGCAGCCACGGCCCGGCCCGCACGACCAGCCGCTCGCCCACCACCACGCCCGCCGTCGCGTTCCGCAGCACGGGCACCGGGCGGGTCGGCTTCCCGACCACCCGTCCCGTCCGGTCGAGGGCGACGAGCCTGCCGTGGTGGTCCACGCCGTACACGAGGTTCTGCCGGGCGGAGAACCCGATGGCGTTCACCCGCACGTCGAGCGCGTTGAGCGAAGTCGCCTCGCCGGACGGCAGCCGCACCTGGAAGACGGTCGACGGGCCGTGGGCCCCCGCCTCGACCTGGATGACGGTGCACACGACCTGCGCGAGCGCTTCGATCATCCGAATCGCTCCACGGCGGCCTCGAACGCGTCAGGGCTCACCCCGGCGCCGCCGCCGAACGGGTTCTGCAGCTGGTACGTCGCGTACAGCAGCAGCGTGATCGTCGCGGCGAGGGTGGCCACGATGAGCACGTGCGTGCGGATGCGCGGCCCGCCGAACAGCAGCGGCAGGCACACGGCCAGCACGCTGCCCGCGATCAGCACGAACCACACCACCGAGCTGACACCGCCGCCCGCCGCGTCCAGCCGCTCCTGCCTGGCCTGGTACACCTGCCACAGCTGGTTCGCGGCCTCGGTCTTGCGGTCGACCTGCCACTCGTCGGTCGTCGGCGCCTCCGCCACGACCCGGCGCAGCTGGTCGAGCTGCGCCCAGCCGCTCGACTGGAACGCGGTGCCCGCCGTCATGCCGGGCCACTCGTCGTCGATGACGGTGACGGCGTACGCGCGGGACAGCTCGCGCACCTGCGCGCCGGTCGCCGAGGACAGCGAGTCGCTCGCCCACGTGGCCGCCACCAGCCCGTCCGCCTCGCGGTAGGCGGCGTCACTCGCCTGGTTGACGGCGTCGAACAGGGCGATGAGCACGAACGCCACCAGGACCGCGTGCAGGCCGCCCACGATCGTGAACACCTGCCCCGCGGCCTCGTTGTTGGCCGAGCGGCCCTCCAGCTCGCCGTACTTGCGGATCACGTACGCGAAGACGGCGGCCACGACCGCCGCGCCGGCGACCCACAGCAGACCTGTGAGGTAAATGCTCATCGACACCCTTTCGTCACTCGGGATGAATTCCACAGATCCGCCGATTTCACTCACCCGAAAGCTAGTGATCGACCCGATCCGGTGAGAAGTGCGTTCATCCGAGTGCCAGGAAACCCCAAACTGTCAGGTGACACGCTCACCCCACACGACCAGGACCGCCAGTCGGAAGCCGCTGTAATGCGGTGAAAACCAGCTCATCGAGCTAACTGACTAGCCCAATCGAGTTGTTTGCGTCACGACAGACCGTCGTGGGCCCTCAGAATAGCCACTCAGCCCGCGAACAGCAGGGCCAAACCGCCCGAGGTGTACCCGACCATCAGGACCAGCAACGGCACCTGACCGGTCAGGTGCTTGTCGGCGGGCAGCAGCCGCAGCGCGCGGTCGTGCGCGGACACCACGGCCAGCAGGTGCCCGGCGAGCACCGCGCCGAGCTGCACCGACGCCACCAGCACGGGCGCGGCGAGCGTGTCGTCGGGGGTGAAGCCGGTGATGCCGAACAGCAGTGCGACACCCCGCTGGCCCTCCACGGCGAGCAGCGAGAAGTAGTGCGCCACGACGTACCCGGCGACGATCGGCACCATCGAGTGCGCGAGCTGCCCGCCGAACGACCGGCACGCCAGCAGGTAGCTGCCCGCGACCAGCGCCACGGCCGCCGCCAGCCCCGCCGTGTCCGGCACCGACAGGCGTTCCCAGGCCGGCGTGGAGCCGACGCTGTCGAACGCGGTCGAGCCGAGCAGCACCGCCACCACGGCGACCAGGCCGGGCCGCACGGGCGTGGCGACGAGCGCGCGGAACGGGTTGCCGCGCAGCGGCGACAGCCTGCCCAACAGGGTCGAGAACACCTCGAACCCGTCGGCCCGCTCGAACCACGTGCGGCCGAACACCACGCCGCCGGCGACGTTCACCACCGCGTAGCCCACCAGGAACCACGGCAGCGTGTCCGGCGACACCAGCTCCACCCAGGTGAACGCGAGCAGGCCGAGCGCGGCGGGCCAGTGGCCGAGCCGTTCGGGGTACGCGCGACCGAGCGTGACGCGGGCAGCCAGGCGCAGCGGGTTGACCACCCGCCACACCGGGCCCACCAGCACCGACAGCACCGGCACGCCGACCCACACCAGCACGAACACCAGGTGCGGCCACGCCTGCGCGGGCACGAGCACGAGCCCGACCGCGACCAGCAGCCGCACCGGCCACCAGTCGCGCTCGGATTTCGGCTCGGCGGCGGCGAACCGCGGCTTCGTCCACAGCAGACCCAACGCCAGGAACGACGCCAGCAGCGCGACCGCCGCGCCCTGCAGCACGAGGTCCAGCGGGAGCGGCAGGTCGTGCCGGGCGCCGACCCCGTGGGCGAGAACGGTCACCGCACCACCAGTTGCACGAGCAGCGTGTCGGGGTGCGCCTCCACGTCGAACGTGCCGGTCCGGTCCACGGTGAACTTGAGCACGGCCGGTTTGCCGCTCTCCGCCTTGGCCAGCACGTCGATGCCGTGCACGTGCACGTCCACCGGCTGTTCGCTGGTGACGGTCAGCTCGACGGCCTGCCCGCGCACCGCCTCCACCCGCTGCGGCGACGCCTGCTCGACCGACAGCCGCAGGACCAGAGGTTCGGCCGGGGGTGAGGCTTGCGGCGTGGCCGAGCAGCCCGCGAGCACGAGCAGCGCGAGCAGCAGCGCGTGAACGGTCTTCATGTCGTCGAACCAGTCCTTCTCAGGTAGTCGAATCCGCCGGCGGCGAGGCCGAGCCCGCCGCCCAGGGTGAGTGCCACGAGCAGCCGGTCCACGTCGGCCGGACCGGCGAACGGCAGCTGGGAGAACCGGAAGCTGTCGAAGTCCGGTATCCCCGCCACCACCAGCATCGCGCCGACGACGGCCGCCACGAACGCCGTCGCGGGCGCGCGCCGCACCGCCGCCACCACGGCGACCGCGGTCAACGGCCACGCCACCAGGCCGACACCGCTCGCGCCGAGCAGCAGCGGCACGAACGACCCGCCCGTCACGGCGAGCGTCGAGCCGACCGCGTGCCACACGTGCGCGGCCGTCACCACGACCACGCCGGCGGCGAGCAGTGCCCGCCGCCGGCCGAGGAAGTAGCCGCCGAGGGCGAGCGCGGCCGTGATCAGCAGCCACCACAACGGGTTCGGGCCCGGCGTGACGTCCACCCGGCCCTTGATCACCGACGTGCCGAGCGGCACTTCCCACTGCGACGCGGTGGTGCGCTCGTCGCGGAAGCGGTGCGTCTCGCCCGGCCCGATCACGTGGTCGGCGACCGTGACCGGGCCCGTGCCCCCGTTGTGGATCTCCAGCTGCGTGCCGTGGTTGACCATCGTCGCGGTGACGCCGGGCAGTGGCGGCTCGATCGCGGTGACCCGGCTCAGGTGGTCCTGCGGCGTGAGGCCGCCCGCGTGCGCCTGGGCCGGGCCGGCGGTGGTGATCAGCAGGACGAGGGCCAGCAGCAGCGCCCTCACCGGCGGGCGGTCGGCACGAGCACCACCGCCATCAGCACACCGTGCAGCGCGGCCATGATCGGCGCCCCGGTCCACATCTCGGTGACGCTCGGCGTCGTGCCCTGGTCGATGATGGCCCCCGCGAAGAACACCGCCCACGTGACGAACGACGCCGCCAAGGCGAAGATCCGGTACTCCTTGACCCGGGACTCCGACGGGTTCAGCTTCAGCAGCAGCACGTCGATCACCACGCCGGAGACGATGAACCCGATCGCGGTGCTCATGTTCTCGTAGTTGGCCACGGCCGTGCTGAGCAGCATCACCACGAACGCCAGCAGGGTCGCCGCGCCGAACGGCAGCCGGAACCGGCGCACGGCCAGCAGCAGCGGCAGGATCATGATCAGGTTGGTGAACATGACCGAGGCGGCCAGCTCGACCGCCCGGCCCGAACCGCCCGCGCCCTTCTCGAAGGTGAACGCCCTGATCACCTGCTCGCTGGTGAACACGGTCGCGTCGGCGTACCCGGCGAACAGCAGCACCAGCGACGCGGTGAACGACAGCGCCAGCCCGGCGGGCAGGAACCGCCGCAGCGACGGTGCCACCACGTCCCGGTCGCTCCACAGCGTGCGCAGCGGCGTGGTGAGGATCAGCACCATCGACGTGATCAGCACCAGGTGGGTCGGGCTGAACAGGATGTCGATGCCCTGCTCGATGCCGATGAACGTGTGCCACAGGTAGTCGCCGACGCCCGCCGCGGCGAACGCGGGCAGCGCGAGCACCGCCGGGCCGTAGCCGATCGGCACCGCGTCCAGCCCGCGCAGGCCCTGCTGGTAGTTGCGCCACAGCACCCACAGGATCCACGCGCCGGTCGCGGCGAAGCCCGAGTAGAACACCGCGTGCCACGGCGTGAAGAACGACTCGAGCTCGGGCACGTTGGAGTGCGCCCACGCGTCGAGGAACAGCCCGATCGAGAACCAGGTGCCGAGCAGCACCGTGATCAGGTCCGTGCGGTAGCCGGCTCGGGGACGCCCGCCCGTCGTCGGGCTCCCCGCCGGCGCGTCAACCTCTGCTTCGCTCCCCAGTGTCATGGTGCGAGGGTGCCCGCGCCGGGGGTGGCTGGGGAATCGTGCCAGCCTCACCGCGTGGTGCGGTTAGCCGCACCTTTTCAGGCGTTGAGGTAGCGCAGGACGGCGAGCACGCGGCGGTGGTCGTGAGGGCTCGCGGTCAGCTCCAGCTTGGTGAAGATGCTGGTGCAGTGCTTCTCCACGGTCCGCTCCGCGATGAACAGCCGCTGCGCGATGGCCTGGTTGGTGCGCCCTTCCGCCATCAGCGCGAGCACGGCCCGTTCCCGGTCGGTCAGCCGGTCGTCGCTGTCGTCGCGCCGCCGCACCAGCAGCCGGCTCACCACGTCCGGGTCGAACGCCGAGCCGCCCGCGCCGACGCGCCGGATCGCGGCGGCGAACTCGGCCAGGTCCGACACCCGGTCCTTGAGCAGGTAGCCGACGCCGTCCGCGCCCGCGTCCAGCAGCTCGGCCGCGTAGCTCACCCGGACGTACTGCGACAGCACGAGCACCCCCGTCCCGGGGTACTGGCGGCGCAACGCCACCGCCGCCCGCAGCCCCTCGTCGGTGTGCGTCGGCGGCATCCGGATGTCCACGATGGCCACGTCGGGCCGGTGCTCGTCGACCGACGCCATCAGCGTCGGCGCGTCCTCGACGGCCGCCACCACGGTGAACCCGGCCTCGGCGAGCAGCCGCGCCAACCCCTCGCGCAGCAACGTCGAGTCCTCCGCGATCACGACCCGCACGGCAGCACCACCCGCAGGCTCGTGCCCGTCTCCGCCGCGCTGACGACCCGCATCGTCCCCCCGTTCGCTTCCACCCGTTCGCCCAGCCCCCGCAGCCCGGTGCCCCGCACCGGGTCCGCTCCCCCGCGCCCGTCGTCGTCGACCTCCACCACCAGCCGCCCGTCGCGGCCGCTGATCACGACCTTGGTGCGGGACGCCTCGGCGTGCTTGGCGACGTTCGCCAGCGCCTCGGCGACAACGTAGTACGCGGTCGTCTCCACCAGCGGCGGCACGTCGTCCGGCAGGTCGAGCGTCAGGTCGACCCGCGGCTCGGCCAACGCGGTCAGCTCGCGCACCGCGCCGTGCAGGCCGCGTTCGGCCAGCACGGGCGGGTGGATGCCGTGGCACACCGCGCGCACGTCGTCGATGGTCGCCAGCACCGCCTGCTTGGCCTCGGCGGCGAGCGCCCGGGCGCGCTCCGGCGGCACGGTCTCCGCCAGCCCCAACGTCATCACCGCCGACACCAGCCGCTGCTGGACGCCGTCGTGCAGGTCGCGCTCCAGCCGGCGGCGCTCGTCCTCGGCCGCCCGCAGCACCGTCGCGCGCGACTCGGCCAGCTGCCGGACCTTGGCCCGCAGCTCGGCGGTGAGCCGCTCGTTCTCCAGCGCCAGGCCGACGGCGGCGCACGCGGCGTCCACGAGCTCCACGTCCAGCACGGGGTCGTGCAGCAGCACGGCGACCGGCGCGCCGCCCCGGTCCACCCTGGTGTGCGCGGAGTCCAGCGCGACCGGCCGACCGTCCACGTCCACGTACCGCTCCTGCTCGGCCACCCAGTACGCCACGCGCAGGCTCGGGTCGTGCAGCGTGGCGGCCAGCGCCTCCTGCACGCCGTCACGCCTGCTGTCGCCGCTGAGCCGCACCACCAGGTCGGCCACCTCGCCGCGGTCCATCCGCCGGCGCAGCAACCCGGCCAGGTACGCGAGCGGGATGCCGCTCAAGGCCAGCATCAGCACCACGAGCGGGGGTTCGAGGCCCGCGCGTTCCGCCGGCTCCCACGCCACGAACGCCATGATCCCCACCGCCGCCGCGCCGAGCATCGCGGTCAACGTCCGCCGTTGCGCCATGCTGCTGATCCGCCAGCGGTGCAGCTGCAGACCCAGCATGGAGATGCCGACAACCGCGGTCATCGCCGTCTCGGCCTCGACGATCGCGGCGGCCCACGGCTTGCGCTCGTACTCGAACGCCACGCCCAGCAGCACGCTCTCGACGTACCCGGCGGCCACCGCGAGCCGCCGCGGCACCGTGCGCAGCCTGCCGGTCGGGAACGCCAGGAGCGCGTGGCCGAGCACGGCGGGCCAGACCTTGCAGGCCAGCATCACCAGGAACGACCCGTCGTCCACGGTGTAGTCGAGCAGCCAGCCCACGCCGATGAGCACGAACAGCGGCCCGACCCGGTTGCGCGGCTGCACACGGCGGCCGATCACACCCGCGATCACGTAGACGGCGCTCACCGCGAACATCGCGGACGGCAGCAGCATGCCGCCCAAGGTAGCCGTGCGGGCTCAGCCGCGGCGCAGACCACCGACCACGACGCGCGCCAGCACGTCCGGGCGCAGGATCGACGTCGGCGGCTGGAGCAGCCCGATGGTGCGGATGAACGCGGCGGCGGCCACGGGGTCGTGCGTGGCGACGCGTTGCAGCCGGGCCACGTACCGGTTCAACGCCCTGGTGGACAGCGACCGGTGGCCGGTGATCTCCGGCAGCGCCAGGTCGCCGAGCGCGTTGAGCTGCCACACCGGGTCGATGATCCGGGCCGCGGCGCGGAAGAACCGCCGCGCCAGGTCCGCTTCACCGTCCTTCAGGCACTTCCGCAGCGCCTCGGCCTCCATCGCCGCGACGGTCATGCCCTGGCCGTAGATCGGGTTGAAGCTGCACATCGCGTCGCCGAAGACCAGCAGGCCCTCCGGGAACCGCGCCAACCGCTCGTAGCGGCGGCGCAGGCTGGCCGGGAACCGGTGCGTGCGGATCTCGGTGAGCGGCTCCGAGGCGACCACGGCGTCCTGCACGTCCGGCGGCGCGGACCGCTTGAGGAACGCCAGGAAAGCCGCCTCGTCGGTCGGCGGGTGGTCGCCGGCCATGCCGACCTGGGTGACCATCCACTGGCCGTGCTCCTGCGCGGCGAACGCGAACCCGGTCGGCCGACCGGGCACCGGGCCGACGAGCACCAGCTTGTCCTTGAACGGCGTGGCGGGGCGCACCAGCCGGCTCGCGTACATCATGTCGACGTCGATCCGGTCCTCGGCGGGCGTCGGCAGGCCCAGCGCCGCCAGCCAGGCCCGGGCCCGACCGGTCCGGCCCATCGCGTCGACCACGAGGTCGGCGGCCAGCACCTCCTCCGCGCCGTCCCGGGTGACCTTCACGCCGGTCACCCGACCGTCCTCGAACACCGGGCCGACCACGTCGCACCCCGGCGCGAGCCGCACGCCCGGTAACTCCGCGACCTTCGCCCGGACCGCGCCCTCCAGCATGGGCCGGGTCGTCTGGATGTCGGACGCGCCGGTGTCCGAGCGCACCATGGGGTGGCCCGCGAGCACGAACCGCGCGTCGACGTTGAAGCCGACGCGCAGCGCTCCCGCGGCGACCAGCTCGTCGGTCAGGCCGGGGAACATCTCGTCGAGGGCTTGCACGCCGCGCAACAGGATGGTGTGGAAGTGCTTGGCCTGGGGCACGCCGCGCCGGTGCCCGACGTCCTCCGACAGCGGATCGCGGTCGACCACCGTGATCCGGTCGTAGGAGCCGACCAACGCGCGCGCTGCCAGCAACCCACCCATGCTCGCGCCCAACACCACCGCATGCGTCATCCGACGACTCTGACAGCGTTGACCACCGTGTGCTTCTTCCGCTGTGCGATCCTCGCCGCGAACTGTGCCGACGTGTGGCCCCGCGCGGATGTCCCGAGCGGGGCCACACGGTCAGGCGTCAACGCCTCGGTGCCAGCGTCACCTCGATGGTGTTGCCCGGACCCGACGTCACGCCGCTGATCAGGCCGGTGAGCGGGCCGCAGCCGGTCAGCGGGGGCAGCGTGTAGACGCCCGTCAGCGTGCCGCCGGCGAGCGGGTCGAACCCGGGCTTCGACGCCAGCGGGATCGACGCCGGTGTCCTGGTGCGGCAGTCCGGGCTGGTGCTGACCGGGATGCCGAGCACGGTGATGTGCGGCAGCTTCACCGTCACGCTCGACGTCGACGTCAGCTTGCCCGCCGCCACCGTGCCGGTGGTCCTGGCCGCCTGCGCGAACTCGATCCTCGCCTTGACCGGCACGAACCCGAAGGCCCGGAACCGGCCGGAGGTCGGGTCGAGGGTCAGGTCGGCGTCGAACGCGCCGGTGGACAGGTCGAGCGCCGCGTCGATGCCGCCGGTGAGGGCGACCGTGCCGTTGGCGGCCTTGATCCTCGTGCTGCCGGTCAGGCGGTAGCCGTACCGGACGACCGGTGGACCCTGGCCCGCCTTCGTGCGGACCTTCAGCGCGGTGCTCGCGGCTGACGTGTTGCCCGCGTCGTCCTTCGCGACGACGGTGAACGCGTACTCGGTGTCCGGCGTCAGGCCGTCGACCGTGGCCGTGGTGCCTTCGACGGTGGCCGCGAGCGTGCTGCCGTTGAAGACGTCGTAGGCGGTCACGCCGACGTTGTCGGTCGACGCGTCCCACGCCAGCGCGACGCTGTTCTCGGTCTGGGCGGTGGAGCGCAGGACGCTGGGCGCGGTGGGCGCTTGGGTGTCCGGCGCGGTCTCGGTGCGGGCGGTGACGGCGGCACTGGCCGACGAACGGTTACCCGCCGCATCCTTCGCCACGACCGTGAACGTGTACTCGGTGGCCGGTGTCAGGCCGTCGACCGTGGCGGTGGTGCCCTCCACCGTGGTGGCGAGCGTGCTGCCGTTGTAGACGTCGTAACCCGTGACGCCGACGTTGTCGCTCGCGGCCGACCATTGCAGGGAGACGCTGGACTGCGTGACGGCAGTGGCCGTGAGACCGGTCGGCGCGGTCGGACCTTCGGTGTCCGGCACGGTCTCGGTGCGGGCGGTGACAGCGGCACTGGCCGACGAACGATTACCCGCCGCATCCTTCGCCACGACCGTGAACGTGTACTCCGTGTCGGGGCTCAGACCGTCGACCGTGGCGGAGGTGCCCTCCACGGTGGCCGCGAGCGCAGAGCCGTTGAACACCTCGTAGCCCGTCACGCCGACGTTGTCCGTGGACGCGTCCCACGCCAGGCCGATGCTCGACGCGGACGCGCCGGTGGAGCGCGGGTTGGCCGGTGCGCTCGGGCCCTCGGTGTCGGGCGCGGCGGGCGTGCGGACGGTGAGCGCGGCGCTGTCGGCCGACTCGTTGCCGGCGGCGTCCTCGGCCCGGACGGTGAACGTGTACTCGGTGTCCGGGCTCAGTCCCTCGACCGTGGCGGTGGTGCCAGTCGTGGTGGCCGCCGACGCGGTGCCGTTGAACACCTCGTAGCCGGTGACGCCGACGTTGTCGCTCGCCGCCGCCCACTCCAGGGAGACGCTGGTCGGCGTCGCACCGGTGGAGGCGAGGTTGCCCGGCGCGGTCGGGGCCTGGGTGTCCGGGGCGGCCTTGGTGCGGGCGGTGACGGCTGCACTGGCCGACGAGCGGTTGCCCGCCGCGTCCCTCGCCACCACCGTGAAGCTGTACTCGGTGTCGGGCGCGAGGCCGTCGACGGTGGCGGTGGTGCCCTCAACGGTGGTCGCGAGTGTGTTGCCGACGTAGACGTCGTAACCGGTCACGCCGACGTTGTCCGTGGCCGCCGTCCAGGCCAGGGAGACGCTGGTCTGCGTGGTCTCACCGGCGGTCAGGCCGGACGGGGTGGCGGGCGCCTCCGTGTCCGGCGCCGGCGTGACGGTGAACGTGTGCAGCACGGTCCGCTGGGCCGGGTCGACCGGCGTGCAGTCCGCGACGAACGTGCCGAGGCCGGTGTCGGTGCCGTCGGCCTTCTTCGGGGTCATGGTGAGCACGAGGTCGTGCACGGACAGCGTCGCCGTGCCCGGCTGGTCGAACCGCAGCGCGGGTGCGGCGCCGGCGGCGTTGATGATCAGGTCACCACTGGCCGGGATCGGCTGGTTCGGCACGTTGGTCGGCACGGCCACGGCCAGGTGGCTCCCCGGCGACCGCACGAGCGAGGTCGCGACCGCCGTGCCCTGGATGGTCTCCGCGCCGACGAGCCGCAGGCCCTGGGTCGCGGTGGGTCCCGCGTTCGACACGGCGGTGATGTCGATGCGCGGCGTGAACTCGCCGACGCCGATCTCCGCCGGCAGGGAGGTGTCGATGTCGACGGTGACGTTCTGGTTGCCGATCAACGGGAACGGGCAGTTGTAGACCTGGCGCAGCGGCGGCGTGCTCCCGGTGCCGGCCGGTGTCTCGGGCGTGACGGCCGCGCCGGTCACGGTGTAGGTCTGGAGCACGGTGTCCTGGTTCGGCGTCGGCGTGCAGTCGGCGACGAACGTGCCCAGGTCGGTCGGCGTGCCGTCGGCGCGCAGCGGGGTCATCTCCAGCACCAGGTCGGTCACCTCGACGGTGGCCGTGCCTGGCTGGTCGAAGCGCAGGCCGGGCGCGGAGCCGACCGCGTTGAGCACGAGGTCGTTGCCGACGGCGGGGATCGGCTGGTCGGGCACGTCGCTGGCGACCTGCACGGTGAGCGCGCCCTGGTCGCCGGGCGCGGTGACCTTCGACGTGGCGCGGGCGGTGCCGCGGATCGTCTCGGCGCCGACGAGCCGCAGGCCCTGGGTCGCGGTGGGTCCCGCGTTCGACACGGCGGTGATGTCGAGCTTCGGGGTGAACGCGCCGGCGGCGACCGTGCCGGGCTGGGTGGTCTTGATGTCCACCGAGACGTTCTGGTCGCCGATCAGGGGGAACGGGCAGCTGTAGGTCTGGGTCAGGTCGCCCTGGGCGGCCGAACCGGTGCCCACGCCGAGCGCGAGGCCCGCGACGACCATGGTCGCGGTGGCCGCCGCGCCGAGCCTGGTCAGCCCTCGGGCTGGTCTTCTGTGTCTCACGGGAACGTCCTCCCTGACGCCGAGCGCACGCCGGCAAATAAGGGGTGGAATGGTTCGTAGACGTGCTGCAAGGGGAAATTAACCACGCCGCAACACTTGCGCAAGACTGCCGAATGCCCATTCTCGGACGGGTCTGGAAATTGTCACATTCGAACAATTACCTAGCCTGTGACCTGCACGAACGAGACACAGAAAGGATCAAGAAGATCAATTGGCACGGACACGCACATTTCCGCGAAGACTTTTGGCACAGCTATGACAAACCGCGCGCCGAGTGCTCGGCGCGCGGTCGTCGGGGTCGTGCGATCGGACGGAGGCCGATCAGAAGGTGAGCCGCCAGGCGTCCACGTAGCCGGTGTCCTGGCTGTAGACGTCCTGCACCTTGAGCCGCCACGTGCCGTTGGCGACCTCGGACGAGGCGTTCACGGTGTAGGTGGTGACCACGTTGGGCGTGCTGGAACTGCTGGAGCTCTTCATCCGGTACGTGGAGCCGTCCGGCGCGACCAGGTCGATCACCAGGTCACCGCTCCAGCTGTGCTTGATGTCCACGCCGACCTTGAGGGTGGACGGCGCGTTGCCCGCGATGCCGCTCACGGTGACGTTGCTGTAGACGGCCGTGCCCGCGTCGGGGATCGTGACGTTGTCGAGGTTCTCGAAGACCTTGCCGGGGGGCTGGGGCGTGCCGCCGAGGTCGGCCGCCGCCTGGTTGATCGCCGCGGCGAACGTGCTGACCTCCGTGTAGACGCCGGGGTTGTCCGCACGCGCGCACCCGTTGCCGTGGCTGACGATGCCGACCTGC
Organism: Saccharothrix sp. NRRL B-16348; assembly: GCF_001280085.1. Classification (GTDB taxonomy): domain Bacteria; phylum Actinomycetota; class Actinomycetes; order Mycobacteriales; family Pseudonocardiaceae; genus Actinosynnema. Next base: position 130,151 of record NZ_LGED01000192.1, read on the forward strand.
ACCCACGCGCCGTTGTTGTCGCGGCGGAACATGGGGCCGCCCGAGTCGCCCTGGCACGTGTCGACGCCGCCCGCGAGCCTGCCCGCGCACAGCTCGGCGGCCGGGATCAGGTCCGCGTAGTACGGGTCGGCGTTCTTGCACGTGGTGTCGTCGATGTAGTCGACGTTCGCCTTGAGCAGGTAGCGGGACTGGCTGCCGCCCTCGCGCGTGGCGCCCCAGCCGGCGACGGTGAACACGCCGGTGTTGTAGGCCGCGGTGGTGGCGATGGGCAGCAGCGCCGCTCCGGTGATCGGACTGGCCAGCTTGATGATCGCCCAGTCGCCGCCGGTGGCCGTGCCGTAGGTGGGCGCGCGGTGCACGTAGGTGGACGTGCGCGTGACGCGGGTCGTGTCCTGCAGGTCCACGACGCCGTAGGTGGCGGTGATGGAGGTGTTGTTGCCGGTGCGGCTGACGCAGTGCGCCGCCGTCAGCACCAGCTGGTCGGTCAGCATCGAGCCGCCGCAGCCCATGGACAGGCGGACCATCCAGGGGAACTCGCCCTTGGTGGCCTGGGTGCCGCCCACGACCATGGGCGTGGGGGTGCCGGTGTCCGGCGGCGGCGGGGCGGCGACCGCCTGGCCCCCGAAGGCGGCCAGGGCGGCGACGATGCCCACACCGAGGGCAAGCGTCTTTCTCACGGTGTCGCGCACGGTTGATCCTTCCCGCGCCCGGCCGGGATCGTGCTCGCAGGGTGGCCGGACGTCGAGATCGCAGGGAACTATCCAGCCGGCCCCTCAGCCGGCGACTCATCGTCCGTGGCGAACGCCCTGCTCACAATCCGTCGATCGACGGGAGTTCTTCCGGTGTGGCCCGTGGTAGTGCGTGGTTCCGCGTCGTCACAGGCACATCCAGCAGTAGAGCTTCTCCTCGGCGTCACGCCACGGCGCGGAAGTAGTCGATCAGGACGCCCATCGGCGGTCTCCTTCGCTACCGGACGGTGGGACCCGGTGATTTTCGGGTTGGTCGCGCAGGGGGAAAGGATGCCTGTGCCGCCCGACTGAGCACGCGAAGCCCCGTGCCGGGAGGGGTCGACTTGACTTCCGCAGGTGTGAGTGGTTAATTACACCCATGCCTGCCGCACCGAGCGAACGTCGACTGTCGACCGCCGAGGAACGTCGCGAGACGGTCCTGCGCACCGCCATCGGCGCGTTCGCCGCCCGCGGCTACTACGGCACCACCACCGGCGAGGTCGCGAAGTCGGCCGGCATCTCCCAGGCCTACGTCTACCGCCTCTTCCCCGACAAGGAAGCCCTGTTCCTGGCCGTGGTGGAGCACTGCTTCGCGCGGATCAGGGAAAGTCTCGCCGACGGGGTCGCGGAGGCCAAGGGCAGCACGCCCGAGGACATCCTCTACGTGATGGGCGACGCCTACGCCCGCCTGATCTCCGACGAGAACACGCTCCTGCTCGTCCAGATGCACGCCCAGTGCGCGGCGATCTCCGAACCGGCCGTGCGCGAGGTCGTCCAACGCGGTGTCGCGCGGACGGTCGAGTACGTGCGCGGCGTGTCCGGCGGCAGCGAGGAGCAGGTGCAGCAGTTCTTCGCCATGGGCATGTTGTGCCACATGGTGATGGCGGTGAACGCGGACGCCGTCGACGCGCCGTGGGCGAAGACGCTGTCCAAGGGCATCCGCCACTACTGACCCGCGCGGAAAGGCCGCCTCACCAGCGGCCTTTTCCTCGGCCGCAAGAGTGAGTGATTGACCAGTCATAGTTTGCGAAGGGAGGTGTCATGACGACCACGACCACCCGCTGGGCCCCGTTCACCGTGCTGGCCACCGCCGGGTTCCTGGTGGTGCTCAGCACGTCGATCGTCAACGTGGCGCTGCCCGCGATCCGCGCCGGCCTCGACCTGACCCCGGAAGGCACGTCCTGGGTGGTCAACGCCTACGGCCTGGCGTTCGGCGCGCCACTGCTCCTCGGCGGACGACTCGCCGACCTGTTCGGCGCGCGCCGGGTCCTGCTCACCGGGCTCGTCGGCTTCACGGCGGGCTCGCTTGGCGCGGGCCTGGCCCGGTCGGCGGAGGTGCTGATCGCCGCACGAGCGGTGCAGGGTGTCGCGGCGGCGTTGCTCGCCCCCGCCGCGCTCGCGCTGGTGCTGCGCCTCTACGACGGCCGGGCGCTGGGCCTGTGGGGCGCGGTGTCGGGTGCGGGCGGCGCGGCCGGTGTGCTGCTGAGCGGGGTGCTGACCAGCGCGTTCGGGTGGCCCGCGCTGTTCCTCGCGGCCGTGCCGGTGGCGGCGGGCGCGTTCGTGGCCACGCTCGCCCTGGTGCCCGTCGACGAGCCGCGCGCCGGTTCACGGCGGGTCGACGTGGTCGGCGCGCTGACCGTGACCGGCGGCCTGGTCGCGCTGACCTACGGCCTGACCGCGCGGCACCCCGTCCCCCCGATCACGGCGGGCGTCGCGCTGCTGGCGGTTTTCCTGCTCGTGCAACGGAAATCGCGCCACCCGCTGATGCCACCGCGCATCTTCACCGTGCCCGGCGTGGCCGTGGCCAACGCGGCGATGGCCGTGCTCGGCGCGGTGTGGGTCGGGCTGTTCTACTTCCTGCCGCTCTACCAACAACAAGTCCTCGCCTACTCGCCGCTGCAAGCCGGACTCGCGCAGGTGCCGCTGGCCGTCATGGTCGTGGTCGGCTCCGCGGTCGCACCACGCCTGCCCGGACGCGGCACGACGCCCCTGTCGCTGCTCGTGCTCGCCGCCGGTCTCGGCTGGTTCGCGCTCGGCCCGGCGTTCCCGGTCGACGTGCTCGGCCCGTCCCTGCTCACCGGCGCCGGCCTCGGCGTCGCGTTCGTCCGCCTCACCTCGGCCGCCGCCCGGCACGTGCCCGTCGCCGACGCGGGCCTGGCCGGCGGTCTGGTCACCACCACCCGTCAGGTCGGCGGCGCGATCGGGTTGGCCGCGCTCGTCGCGGCCGGCGCCGGTTTCGCCGCCACCTTCACCGCGATCGCGGCGCTCGCCGTGCTCGCCGCCGTCCTCACCAGCAAGGGAGTCGACTCGTGATGAACAAGCCGTACCTCGAAGGCCACTACACCCCAGTCCCCGACGAGACCACGGCCACCGGCCTGGTCGTGCGCGGCACGGTGCCGCCCGAACTGCGCGGTCGCTATCTCCGCAACGGCCACAACCCCAAGCCGGGCGTCACGCCGAGCCACTGGTTCAAAGGCAGCGGCATGGTGCACGGGCTGCGCCTGCTCGACGGCCGCGCCGAGTGGTACCGCAACCGGTGGGTGCGCACGCCCGCGTTGGACGGCGGCGCGCGGGAGCACGACCAGCACGACCTGACCGCGAGCGTCGCCGGCACGCACGTGATCGAGCACGGCGGGCGCATCCTGGCGTTGCAGGAGGCCAACCTGCCGTTCGAGTTGACGCCGGAGCTGGACACCGTCGGACCGTTCGACTTCCACGGCAAGCTGACCACGGCGATGACCGCGCACCCCAAGGAGGACCCGGTCACCGGCGAGCTGCACTTCTTCGCCTACTCGCCGTTCCCGCCGCACCTCGTCTACTACGTCTCCTCCCCCGCCGGCGAGATCACCCGGGCCGAGGTGGTCGAGGGCGCGGGACCGTCGCTGATGCACGACTTCGCCGTCACCGGGAACCACGTCGTGTGGCTGGACCTGCCGGTGGTGTTCGACCGCGCCGAGACGTCCGGCATCCCGTACCGGTGGAGCGACGCCTACCGGCCGCGGATCGGCGTGATGCCGCGGGTGGGCGCGCCCGTCGTGCAGTGGTTCGAGGTGGAGCCGGGGGCGTTGCTGCACGTCGCCAACGCGCACGAGGTCGACGGCCGGATCGTCATCGAAGGGCCCCGGTACGACCGGACGTCGTGGGAGACGTCGTGGAAGTGGTGGATCGGCGCGCCCGGCCACCCGGCCGAGCCGATGACCGGCGCGATCAGCCACCGGTGGACGTTGGACCCGGCCACCGGCGTGGCGCGGGAGGAGGTGCTGGACGGGTTGGTGACCGAGTTCCCGACCATCAACGAGGAGCTGCTGGGGCGGCCCAACAGGTTCAGCTACGCGGTGGCGTTCCCCGGCGCCGGGCTCGACGGGTACGCGGTCGTCAAGTACGACACCCGCACCGGTGAGCGGCAGGTCGCGCCGACAGGCGCCCGGCGGATGCCCGGCGAGGCGGTGTTCGTGCCCGCCGCCGGTGGTGCGGGTGAGGACGAGGGCTACCTGCTGACGATCGTCAGCGACCTCGCCCGCGACACGTCCGAACTGCTCGTGCTCGACGCGACGGACGTCCGCCGCGATCCCGTCGCCGTGGTGGAGCTGCCGCGGCGCGTCCCCTCCGGCATCCACGGCTCGTGGATCCCCGACCCGGAACTGGTGTGACCACAATGGACATCGACCTGAACGCGCCCGTGATCTCGCGGCACAGCACCGTTGTGCGGGCTTCGCTGGAAGAGGTGTGGGGGCTGCACACCGACGTGTCGGCTTGGCCGGAGTGGCAGCCGGACATCACGTCGGCGTCTCTGCGGGAGCCGTTTCGCGGTGGGCGCGGCGTTCGCGTGGGAGACCTTCGGGCTGAGCATCACGTCGACCGTGGCGGAGGTCGTGCCGTTGCGCCGGACGTGCTGGGGTGGGCCGGCGCACGGCATCGTGGGTGTGCACGTGTGGACTTTCGCGGCGGAGGGGGATCACGTCGTGGTGACGACCGAGGAGTCGTGGGACGGGCCTCCCGTGCTGGCCGACGTGCCGACGATGCAGGCCGCGCTGGACGCCTCCCTCACCGCTTGGCTCGGCCACCTCGAGGCCGCTGCCCGTCACCTGACCCGTTGACGCGGTGCGGTGGCGATCTCTACGTTCGGGAGCGACACCGCCTCGTCAACGTCGTCGAGGAAAGGGCTTTCCTGTGACAGTGAGTCGACGTGGTTTCCTGGTGGCGGGCGGCGCCGGACTGGCCGCCCTCGGCACGTCCGGGATCGGTCGGGCCGCCACCTGGGAAACCGTCATCAACGGTTCGTTCGCGAACTACAGCACGTTGGAATCGGTCTGGAACTACCGCTACCCGTGGGGTTCGGACCACAACGGCACGGCCCGGATGTACGCGAGCGCGTCCGACCACAACCACGTGTACCTCGAAGGGTCGACGCTGGTCATCAAGGCGACCAGGATCAACTGGGACGAGGGCAACAGCTCGGCCGATCCGCACCTGCCGATCCGCTACCACTCCGGTGCGGTGCACGCTCGGCAGCACGTGCTGGTCAACGACCAGTTCCCGAACTGGGAGGTGCGCGGCGAGTTCCAGGCCCCGTCGGCACGTGGGACGTGGCCCGCGTTCTGGCTCACGGGCGCGAACTCGTGGCCGCCGGAGAGCGACATCCTCGAGTACAAGGGTGACGCGCGGAACTGGTTCAACACGTACAAGAACGCTTCGGGCGGCTGGTCGAACACCATCCGTTCGGTGTCGTCGCCGGGATCTTGGCACACGTATCGGGCTTGGATCACCAAGGTGAGTGCCACGGACGTGGACATCCACTACTACCTGGACGGGGCGTGGGTCGGGCAGCACCGGGGCGCCAACTTCGTCGGCAAGCCGATGTGGATCATCATCAACCTGCAGATGGAGGGCTCGTCCGGCACGTCGGGCCCGACCACCGACACTTACTACCGTGCCCGCAACATCTACGTGGGCCGCACCCGCGCTTAGCCCCCGTCCTCAGCCACCGCCCGTCCCTGCCGTTCGCGCTTTCGTGCATTGGGGTGCGGGCGTGGGCGCGCGTGGGTGGGGCGCGCGTGGGTGTGTGGGTGTGGAACGGCCCGCCTCCCCCACGGTGAGACGGTGAGGGAGGCGGGCCGGGGGTGGTGGGGGTAGGTCAGCCGTTCGGGGTGGTGATGACCGAGAAGGTCGCCCTCAGGCTCGCGTAGCGGTTGTGGATGTCGGTCAGGATGGTGTCGATCGGCACGTAGTTGTTCAGTTCGCCGGGCTCGCAGGCGCCATGGCGGGACTGCTGGTTGCCTTCCAGGATGCCCAGCGCGGTGTGGTCGACCTGGCTGAACAGTGGACCGCCGCTGTCACCCGGGCGGGCGCAGATGTCGGTGTTGATGCCGACGTCGGTGGACAGGACGCGGCCGCAGCGGGTGCCCACGAGGTAGCCCTCGCCGGCGCCGCTGTCGATCGCCTTCGGGTCGTCGACCGCGTTGGAGCCGGAGCCCGTCGCGCACACGATCCAGCCCGCCTTGACCTCGGTCAGCTTGTGGGTGCCGGTGATGTGCTCGTCAGCCGACGTCTCCTGCACGCCGCACGGGGTGTCGGCGTTGCTGTCCGTCCCACCGTTGCGGCAGAACTTGAGGACGCGGTTGCGGCCCGTGTGGTTCTCCAGCCACGTGGTGCGGGTCGGGGTGTCGACGTACAGCAGCGCCGCGTAGTCGTACGGGTAGGAGTTCCGCTCGATGCCGTGCTGCTGGAGCACGGGCACGCCGTTGTGCCGCGTCGGCGTGTTGTTGGTCTTCGTCGCCATGCAGTGCCCGGCCGTCAGCACCCACGCCTTGCCCGGGTGACCACCGCCGGTGGAGCGCAGGTTGAAGCCGGACGTGCAGCCGCCCCACGTCCCGTCGTCCCGCTGCATGTCCAGCCGCAGACCGCCGCGCATCGGCTTGTAGTTCTCGCACGCCAGCGGGTGGCAGGCGCCCTTGTCCGGGTACGTGTCCGCCAGCGGGTTCGGCTTGGGCAGGACCTTGGTGCGCACGGGCACGCCGGAAACATCGGAAGTGCCGGAAGCGGAGGGAACGGCGGAAGTGTCGGTGGAGACGGCGGAAGTGCCGGACTCGTCGGCCACCGCACGACGTGCGGCGTCACGCTCCCGCGCCACCGTCTGATCCTCGGCCGCCGCGATCTTCTCCTGCGCGACCCACGACCGCTCCCAGAGCACGACCTCGTTGTCACGCTCGTTGACCGCGGGCAGGTACACCGCCTCGGCACCGGCGCCTACCTTCGCGGCGATCCGGTCCTTCGCGGCGGTCAGGTCGGCCAACGAGTGCCGCACGGCCTGCGTGCGGACGTGCGCCCGGTCGGGCAGGTCCTCCAGGTGCCGGTCCGCGGCAGCCGGGTCGGTCATGGCCACGACCAGCTCACCGGACGTCTGGTCGAGCCACATGCCGCCGTACTCGGCCGCGTTCTCCTCCCGCAGCACGCCGTCCAGGCGCACCGCCTCGTGCTGCAGTTCGAGCCGGCGCAGCGCTTCCCGCTCGCTGACGCCGTAGCTGTCGACGAGGTACCGCACGGACTCCGCGACCGTCGCCGGGTCCAGCGCGGCACGTGCCGACGGCGCGGCGGTGGCTCCCCCGTTCGCGCTCACCACGGTCGCCGCGACGACCAGCGAGGCGAACAGGGCCCCCAAGCCCCTAGCTCTACCCACGGACATCTCCTTGCTCGGTGGATGGGAAAACATGAGCATTCAACCTGACGTGGACTGGCCACGCCGGAGAAGCCCTGCCGCGCGGGAACGCAGACCGGTCGTCCTACCTGATCTACGCGTCGCGCGGCCGTTCGGTTGCCGGAATCGGTTCCGCGGTTCGCCGGATCGACGCGAACCGAGGCCGTCAGGCGTCGAGGAAGGGGATCAACTGCTCCTCCTCGTAGGTCAGGTGGGCCTCCAGCTCGCCGATCAGCTGGTCCACGTCGGCGCGCAGGGTCGCCGCGTCACCGCGGTCGAGGGTTTCCCGCAGCCGGGTCAACAGCGCGGCGATGCGCTCGTGCTCCTCGCCGAGCCGGTCGATGGTCGGCGCGAGTTCCGGGAACCGGTCCCGCAGCATCGGGAACATGCCGGTGTCCTCGGACGTGTGGTGGAAGCTCAAGCCCTGGCACGCGGTCAGGCAGTTGACCTTGAGCTGCGCGCCCAGCGTCGGCTTCGACGCGGCGACCTCCCGCCGGATGGTGGCCAGCTCCCGGCGGAACGCCCCGTGCACGAGCTTGAGCGCCTCGCCCCAGCTGGACGCGTTCGGCGGGCCGCCGGCGACCTGCGCCAGCGCGACCAGGGGGATCTGCCGGGACGTCTTGGCCTGGTACTCGGCCCACCCCGGGTCGGTCTCGACCGCACGCGCCCACAGCTCGTCGCGTTCCGGGCCGTCGAGGACGGTGGCCTTGGCGTCGTAGGTGAAGACGCCGTCCTCCACCTGGACGACCGGGTTGGCCACGAGGTTGTGGAACCAGTCGGGGTGGCGCGGCGAGCCGCCGGCGGACGCGATGACCACGATGCGGTCGCCGTCGGGCAGGTAGCCGACGGGGTTCGTGCGGGGCGCGCCGGTCCGCGCGCCGGTGGTGGTCAGCAGGATGAGCCTGCCTCCTTCGAAGGGACCGCCGACGCGGCCCGCGTTGGCGCGGAACTCGTCGATCACCTGCTGGTTGAAATCCATCTGCGTTTCGTCTCCTGATTTTGGGCATGACCGGATGACCACGGGTGAATGACACCGTGGTTTTCGGTGAAGGTTTTGTGGAGGCGCGCGGGCACAGCGGTCCCGCGCGTGGGAGTGCGCTGGTGCGGGGGGAGAACGGGGTGCGGGTGCGTCGCGCCTACGTGCGTGGACAGCACATGCGCGGAAACCCGGGAAACCCCGGTGTGCGGCGGGCCTCTGGCCCACCCGGCGGTCAAACCGTGGCCGGGTGACTCTCTCGCTCGTGGCTCAAGGCCGACCCGGCAGTCACGGGCGTGAGCTTATCCCGTGAATGCGCGGTCGGGCAACTTCCTGCTTCGTGCGACGATCGGTGACGTGTCCCGACTTCTTTTCCCGCTGTTGTTCGTCGTGTCCGCGTGCACCGCCGCGCCGCCCGTTCCGCCGCCGTCGCCGTCCCCGTCCGCCGACTCCTGCCCGACCGGTGTCGAGTACGCGGTCACGGGCGAGGAGGCGGCCTCGGGCCTGCGGGTGTTGACGCTGGAGCTGACGAACTGCGGCACGGAGCCGTTGACGCTCGACGGCTACCCGGCCGTCACGGTCCTGGACGCCGAACGGCAGCCGTTGCCTGTCGCGGTCGGGCACGGGTCGTCCGGGATCTCCGCGGTGGAGGCGTTCGACGCCGAGCCGCGGCCGGTCACGGTGGCGCCCGGCGGGTCTGCGGTGACTGGGTTGTTGTGGCGCAACACCTACACCGACACGTCCGCGCCGCCGGTGGTCGGCGAGCACCTGGAACTCGCCGTCGCCCCCGGGGAGCCGACACAGGTGTTCACCCCGATCGGGGAGCGCGGCGACCCCGTCACGATCGACCTCGGCGGCACCGGAAAGCTCGGTGTGCGCCCGTGGACCGCCGCTCCCTGACCGGCGCTAGGCCCGCATGACGGTGGCGATCGGGATGCGGGCCGCGCGCAGTGCCGGGACGAGGCCGCCGAGGACGCCGGCCACCAGACCCGCGATCACGCCCGCCACGCCCGCCTGCCACGGGAACGCGGTGCCCTCCAGCGCCGGGAACCGCGAGCCGAACAGCATCAGCGCGAGCTTCAGCCCCACCACGCCCGCGCCGATCGCCAACGCCGCCGTCAGCAGTCCCGTCAGCAACGTCTCGGCCAGCACGATGCCCGCCAGCAGCAGCCGGGGCGTGCCGACGGCGCGGCGCAGCGCGAACTCCTCGATGCGCTCGCCGACGGTGGCGAGGCCCACGTTGAGGATGCCCGCGACACCGATCATCAGCACCAGCGCCGCCATGCCGAGGAAGATCCAGCGCAGCAGCGCCAGCTCGGTGGACATGCGCTCGAGCGTCTTCACCGTGTCGACGTGGAGGCGGTCCGCGGGCGTGCCCGCCGCGACGAGCCTGGCCCGCAGGACGTGCTCCACCTCGACCGCGGCCGGCGTCATGAGCACCTGCAGGCCGGGGCCCGACCGGCTGTCGCTCATGCTGGTCACCGGCAGCCAGTTCAGCAGCTCGTCGGACCGCACGTAGGCGGTCGGCTGGTAGCCGCCGTCGTCCACCACGCCGACGAACTGCGGCGTCGGGTTGGCGGTCGCGCCGTCGACCCTCATCTCGGCGGGCACCTGGTAGCGGCTGAACGCCTTCGCCGCCTCCAGGTTGAGCACGAGCCGCGGCGCCAGCGACGGCTCGCCGCCGAAGTCGAGCCACCGGCCCTGCGACGGGCGGAACGGCCGGAACTGGCGGATGTCGCCCGTCAGCCCGACGAGTTGCAGCTCGATCGCCTGGCCCTGCGGTGAACCGGCGTTGCCGTCCTCGATCGGGTAGCAGCCGTTCTCGTCGCACGTCATCCGACCGCCGCCGCCACCGGGCTGGTCGATCGGGCCGCCGCCCTCGTTGATCGGTTTCACGCCGGGTTCGCCGATGATCGCCCGCGCGGAGGTCATGGCGACGGAGTCGGTGCGGCCCTTCAGCACCTCCAACGCCACCGGCACGGTCTGCCCCTCCGGCGACAGGTACATCTGCCGGGTGCCGTCCTTGCCCTGGTACAGCTCGACGTCGGCGAGCATGGCCCGGTTCGCGATCTCCGCGCCGGCCTGCACCACGACGACGGCGAGCACGCCGAGGAACAGGCTGACCATCGACAGGAACGTGCGCAGCTTGCGGGCCCGGATGCCCTGGCCGCCGATGATCAGCGACGCGCGGAGCCTGCCCGAGAGCCTGATCACGCGACCACCCGCTGTCCGGCCGGGCGCAGCAGGCCGTCGGACAGGTGCAGCACCCGGCCCATCTTGGCCGCGTGGTCGTGGTCGTGGGTGACGAGCACGAGACCGCAGCCCACGTCGGTGGCCTGGCGGAGGACTTCCACGACGAGGTTGCCGGTCTCGGTGTCGAGCGCGCCGGTCGGCTCGTCGGCGAGCAGTATCCGGGGCTCGCGCACCAGGGCGCGGGCGATGGCGACGCGTTGCTGCTCGCCGCCGGACAGCCGGGGCGGCTTGTGCTTGGCGAGGTGGCCGATGCCGACGCGTTCCAACGCCGCGAGCACCTTGGCCTTGCGCTTGCGCCGCGGCAGCCAGCCCTGGCCGTTGACCAGCGCCATGGCCACGTTCTGCGCGGCCGTGAGGTGCTTGAGGAGGAAGAAGCGCTGGAACACAAAGCCGAACTCGGCGCTGCGCAGCGCGGCGGCCTTGCGTTCGGGGATCTTCGTGATGTCCCGGTCGCCCAGCAGGTACTGGCCGCCGTCGGGCCGGTCGAACAGGCCGATCAGGCTGAGCAGCGTGCTCTTGCCCGAGCCGGAGCGGCCGAGGATGGCGACGCTGTCGCCCGCGTGCACGGTCAGGTCGACGCCGGAGAGGATGGCGCGCGGCTCGTCCTGGCCCTTGAGGGTCTTGGTCACGCCGCTGAGGTGGATCAACGGCGGTGGCGGGACGAGCAGCGGCGACGTGGTCACTTGCGCCCCGCCGACGGCTCGACCTGGCCGGCGGCCTCGCCCGGCGGCAGGTTCGGTCCCGGCACGGCCAGCGTCTCCTCGCCGGTGAGGCCGGACTTGACCTCCACGACCTTGCCGTCGGTGAGGCCGAGCTGCACGTCGGTGGTCACCCTGGTGCCGTCGGCCCCGACCACGTCGACCTTGCCCTTGCCCTGGCCGCCTGCGACCGCCTCGACCGGCACGACCAGCGCGTTCTGCGCGGACGCGGTGACCAGTTCGAGGGTGGCGGCGGCGCCGTTGATCAGTTTGACGTCGGCGGGCGCGGTGCACACCAGGCGCAGGCCGGTCGGCTCGGACGAGGTGTTCGGCTCCGGCTCCTGCCGGGGCGGCGGCGCCGGGGTGTTGGCGCCGGTGGCGTCGGTGTCCGGCTCGGGCAGGTCGGGCGGCGGCGCGGGGACGGTGCCGACGGGCAGTGCCGCGATCGTGCCGAGCAGCGTGCAGGGGAACGGGCCGGGGCCGTTCTTGATCTGCGCCTGCACGGTGCCCTGCGCGGCGTCGGCGATCCGGTAGGCCTGCTCGCCGTCGATCTCGGCGACGATGCCGTAGCCCGCGTACTTCGCCGACGCGATCGGCATGCCCGCGGTGACCGTGGCGCGGTCGTCGACCAGGCGTCCGCCGAACGTGGAGCCGGCGGGCACGTCGACGTTGTTGGGCTTGCCGTCGAGCCAGACGGTGGCGATCCGGGTCGGCCTGGTCGGCGTGGCGGTCGGCTCGGCCACGTCCCAGTAGCGCACCTGGCCCGCGACCGGCGCCACGATCCCGAACAGCGGGTTCATGGTGACCTTGCCGGTCAGGCTGACCTCGTTGGTCAGGTCCTGCCTGGTCGGCTTGGCCGTGGTCTGCACGGTGTCACGCGGCGCGAGCTCCGGGTTGAGCGGCTCGGCTCCGGTCGACGTGCACGAGGCCGCGGTGACTACCACCGCGGCCAGTCCGCACACGCGGACGAAGGCAGTTCTGGACACCGGTCCCCCCAAAGCGATTTCCCTATCCGGTTTCGCCAATTTACCCATATGACGCCGGGGGGATCATCGGGGTTGCGCGCCAACGGGAAACCGCTCTCACCCCGCGTGGGGACGAGAGCGGTTTCCGGTGGTCAGGGTCTTCTACGCGACCGCGTGCAGGTTGCCGTCGGCGCCGGCGAGGCACCGGGCCGAGCCCGCGCCGCCGGTGACGAACTCGGTGAGGCAGCGGCCGAGCTGCTCGTGGCCGGCGGCGTTCGGGTGGAACGACTGCTGGGCCAGGTGCAGGCCGATGGCGTCCAGTCCGCCGGTCACCAACGCGTACGGGTCGACGGTCAGCCTGCGCTGCCACTCGCCCGCGGAGCTCTCGCCCTTGCTGCACGCCTCGCGGTTCTCGGTCGCGCGGGAGAGGTCGAGGAACTTCACGCCCGACCGGGTCGCCACGCCGCGCAGCGCCTCGGACAGCTGCGGCACGGCGGTGGTGCGGCCGTAGGCGGCGTCGGCGAGGCGCAGCGGGCAGCCCTGCGGCCCGTGCAGGTAGCGGTCCATCTTCTCGGTCACCGGTGAGGCGTACGAGGTGAGGACCAGGTTGTAGGAGGAGTTGGGGTAACCGGCCTGGGTCATGGCGGCGCGCACGTCGCGCAGGGCGTTCTCGACCTTGGGCGCCATCGCGGCCAGCCGGCCGGACCACTCCCGTTCCAACGTGGACCGGCAGCTCGAACCGAACGGGTTCACCCACGCGGCGACGCAGTCGACCATGGTGTCGGCGAACCGCACGTCGTCGTTCGCGCCGACCTGCACCACGACCGTGGTGACGCGGTACTGGCGGGCGATGTCGATCAGCCGCCGTGCCTGGGAGCCCTCGGTGTAGTGCACGGTGTCGGCGAGGGACACGTTCGCCGAGTCCGCACCCGAGCACGCCAGGTTGACCGTGCGGTCGGCCAGCCGGGTGCGGTGGACCATGGCCTGGGTGGAGCGGTGGCACCAGTTGCCGTTCTCGCCCGCGGTGCCGGGCTCGTAGGAGCCGGCGCCTTCGCCGGACATCGCGCTGTCGCCGAGCGACACCACGGCGGTCGGCCGGTCGTCGACGGCGCTCGCCGTCGTGGGGATCGCGAAGAAGGTGGAGCCGGTGAGCAAGAGCGCGCCGACCACGGCGCCAACCTGTTTCCGCGACACCGCAGGCCTCCAAGGGTGTGCCGTCGATCGGACGTGATCCGACCGTAGGGTGCGCGTAACGTGCCGACAACGTCCGATCGGCTGTTTTGCCCGAACCTTCGGCTGTCCGCACGCCGCCGGTTCCGCCGGCGGTCCACAAAGGACGGGCGGTCAGCCCCAGGCGGCGAGGTGGTCCGCGCAGGCCCGGGACACCGCGGCTTCGTCGGCCCCGTCGGCCAAGTGGCCCATCGGCAGCTCCGCCAGGACGTCGGCGGGCAGGCGCTCCACGATCTCGGCGACCTTCTGCGCCACCCACCGCGACTCGGCCCGACCGTCTACGAACATCTGCGCGACGTGGGTGCAGGACAGCGCGGCGGAGGCCACGGCGGCGGGCGGGATCGACGCGCCGCAGTCGGCCAGCGCGCCCGCCAGCACGTCGCGCACCTCCCCCGAGTGCTTGCCGCTGAGCCCCGCCAACGTGCGCAGGTCGTCACCGTCGTACCCCTCGACCAGCCAGTGCGCGGCCCAGCCGGGAACGTCCTCGGCGGTGACGGCGTCGAGCGCCGCCCGGAGCGCGACCACCTTCGGCGTGGGGATCATGGGCTTATCGTGCGGTGCGCGGCACCGTGAGTCGAATGAGAATCGGTGCGGAGACATCTCGGCCCACGACACGCCGAGCACCGCCCCCCGGCTGGAAGCACCACGCGGTCAAGGCGTCGCCGCACCGCATCCGCCACAGCCCGACGGTCGAGGATTCTCGTAGCCGTCGTGGACTCCGCCGTGCGCACGGCGGAGTCCACGACAGGTCGATCAGGTCAACCAGGGGCTGAAGTGGTCGGCCACGACGGTGGTCAGGCCGCCCACGCTGAGGCGGCCGTCGACCTCGATCACCCGCAGACCGTGCTCCCCCGCCCGGTCGACCACGTCGTCGGCCAGCAAGCGGTCTCGTTCGAGGCGGTTCGCCTGCGCGCGTTCCGGGTCGCTCACGGCGGCGGAGACCTTCGCCGCCCTGGGCAGTTCACGCAGTTGCCGTTGCCGGAACCCCTCGGTCGGCACCAGGAACACGGCCTGGCGCGGGTCGGCGAGCAGCGGGGCGACGAGTTCCGGCCGCAGACCCCACCCCTCGGCGACGAGCGGACGGCCGCTGGACAGGGCACGCAGATCGTCGAGCACCATCCCGAAGCGCTCGGCGTGGCTGCGCTTGCTGTGCTCGGCCATCTCCCGCGGTGACGGCCGCACCCAGGTCGTGTCGGGATCGTGCGCCTGGAGGGTCTGCCACGCGTGCCGGTGCGGGTAGCGCGCGGCCTGCGCCAGCGCGCGGTCGTAGTGGCCTCGGGCGTCGTGGAAGTCGTAGTGGTAGGCGGTCAGTCCGAATCGGCGCGACAGGAGCCAGGCGACGGTCGACTTGCCCGACCACTGCGCGCCGCCGATCCACAGGACAGTGCTGAGTTCACCAGAAGGTCCCCACCTCATGGTGGCAAGGGTGAGCTTGTCCGACGGCTCGCGCAAGTCTTGTTTTTGCTGGTCAGACCTGGTTTAGTAGAGGGAGTCCAGCCGGTGATATGCGGTCCCCACCTCATCACCCCCGGCGATCGGACCTTCCGGCGCCACTGGCGCGGTTTCACCCTTACGTCGCAACGAACCGGGCATATCAGTGCAGCTCAGCGGGTATCCGAAGCTCCCCCACCCGGTTCGACGAGGAGCAGGACTATGGGCACCTCCCCCTGCCGCGACGGGAGGCCGTGATGGCGCAGTCGCGGGACCTGATCGACATCCGCAGCGGAGACCTCTTCCACCAACCAGTCCCGTACGGCCTGGTGTACCCGACGTGCACGGCGGACGGCGAAGCGCCGCCCAGCCAGCGCGGCCGGACCTGGGAACACCTGACCGCGTCGGGCCGCGTCCTGCAGCCGGTATCCCGGTGAAGCGCGGCGATCACTCCCGGACGGGGCCGTGGGCACTCGCCCGCGGCCCCGTTTCACAACTGCTGTCCTAAGTAGACCGACGCCGGGAACTCACGGGCTCACGCGAGCCGCGCACAGCCGGCAGTCCGGCACGGCCCGGTCCGGCACGCCGAGCGCCGCGTAACCCTCCGCCGCCGCACGCCACCACCGCACCGCCTCGCCGTGCCGCCCCGAAGCGCACTCCGCCCGCGCCACCCCGTGGTGCCCGCGTGCCCGCTCGTACCGGCCGCCGACCCTCCGCGCGTGCTCGAAGTGCCGCAACGCCAACTCCGGCTCACCGGTCGCCAGGCGCAGCAGCCCCAACTGGTGCCGCACCTCGCCCAGCAACGACGAATCGTCCGCCACGGCGCCGACCGCCAACGCCGCGTCGAGGTGGTCACGGGCCTGGCCGAGCGCGCCGCGCGCCAGGTGCACCGACCCGAGCCCGCACAGCGCCTCGCCCTCGTGCCGCTGGTCGCCCAGCTCGCGGAACCGGACCAGGGCGTCGCGGTAGTGCGCGGTCGCGTGGTCGGATTCGCCCGCCAGCCGGTGCACGTGCCCGAGGTTGAGGGTGGCGGCGGCCACGCCGAACCGGTTGGCCAGCTTCTCGAACAGGGTCAACGCCCGCCGGCCGTGGTCGAGCGCGCGGGTCGTGTCGCCGAGCCTGAGGTGGAAGCCGCCGAGCGCGGTGTGCGCGACCGCCTCGCCGAACGCGTCGTCCTGGTCGAGCCGCAGCGCGAGCACCCGGTCGCCCCGCTCGACCGCGTCCCGGTAGCGCCCGGCCAGGTAGTGGACGACGGCGATGTTCGTCAACGTCCGCGCCGCACCGGCCGTGCTGCCGAGTTCTTCCCACAGCGCCAACGCCTGTTCGTAGGCGTCCAACGCGTCGGTGTGCCGTTGGGCGGTCTGGTAGGCGACGCCGAGCCCGTTGAGCATCTCGGCCTGGGCGCGGATGTCGCCGAGGGTGCGCGCGGACGTCAGGCCGAGTTCGTGGGCCGCGGTCCAGTCGTCCAGCAGGCCGAGGGTGAACCAGTGCCGCCACAGCGCGTTCGGCAGCCGCCAGGCGTGGTCGTGCAGGCCGGACGCGGCGGCGAGGCGGGTGGCCGCGACGAGGTTGCGGCGTTCGGCGTCCAGCCACCGCGCGGCGGTGTCGTGGTCGCCGTCGCCCGCGTCGGTCTCGACCGCGGCCACCGCCTCCACCGCCCGGTCCAGGTACCAGTCGAGCACCCGGGCCACGGCGGCGTCGTGCTCGTCGGGGTCGGCCAGCTCGGCGGCGTACACGCGCAGCAGGTCGTGCAGCCGGTAGCGGTCGAGCCCGACCTCCTCCACCAGGTGGCCGGAGGCGAGCACGGCGAGCTGGTGCCGGACGTCCGACCCGGTGGCCGCGGCGGCGGCGTCGGCGTCGAAGTCCGGGCCCGGTAACGCGCCGAGCCGCCGGAACACCGACGCCACGTCGGGCGGCAACGCCCGGTAGGACCAGGAGAACACGGCGCGCACCGCGGAGGACGGGTCGTCCGGGGGCGAGAGCAGGTCGATCCGCCTGGGCTCGTCGGCCAGCTGCGCGGCCAGCGCGGTCAACGTCACCGAGGGTCTTCGGACGGCCCGGTGCGCCGCGACCCGCAACGCCAGCGGCAGCCCGCCGCACAGGTCGACCAGCCGTGCGGCGGCGGCCGGTTCGACGTCCACGCGTCGGCCGAGCACGCCGCGCAGCAGCGCCACGCCGTCGTCGGTGGACAGCGGCACGACGGCGATCGGGTGGGCTCCGTCGCGGGCGGCGAGGCCGGCCAGCTCGGCACGACTGGTGACCACGACCGCGCAGCCGGGCGCGCCGGGCAGCAGCGGCCGGACCTGCTCGGCGGACCGGGCGTTGTCCAGGACCAGGAGGACGCGGCGGTCGGCGAGCAGCGACCGGCACAGCGCCGAGCGCTCGGCCTCGCTCTCCGGCACGTGGTCGCGGTGCACGTCCAACGCGCGCAGGAACTCGCCGAGCACGGCACGCGGCGACACCGGCTCACCTTCCCCGTGCCCGCCGAGGTCGGCGTAGAGCTGCCCGTCGGGGAACCGGTCGGCGACGCGGTGCGCCCAGCGGAGCGCGAGGGCGGTCTTCCCGACACCGGGCGTGCCGACGAGCGCGACCACGACGGGCCCGGCAGGCACGGCACACGACTCACCCGCCACCTCCGCCTCGACGGCCCCGCCACTCGCCGCCCCGGCGAACCCTGCGACCCCACCCGTCGCCGCCGCGCCGGTAACGGGCCCGACGCGGGAGGCGGACTCGGCGAACAGGACGCCCACCTGCCCGGCGGCCCGGTCGTCCACCGCCGACCGACCGGCGAGCCCGGCGACCGCGGCAGGCGCGGAGGGCAGCCCATCCCCCACCCGATCCGCCGCCGGCTCCAAACGCCGCCCTACCGCCGCCCGATCCGCAGCAGGCTCCAAAGGCCGCCCGGCCCCCGCCCGCTCCGGCACCGGCGGGGCGAGCAGGGCGTCCAGCGCGGCCAGGTACTCCTCCCTCGCCACCAAGTCACCGGCCGGCGGCAGTTGGCGAGGAGTCGGCGCGGCGGCGCGGGCCGGGGTGTCGGCGTCGTCCAGCAGCCGCTGGTGCAAGTGGCGCAGGTCCGCACCTGGCTCGACGCCCGCCTGCTCGACCAGCAGCCCGCGCAACCGCCGGTAGACCGCCAAGGCCTCCACCCGCCGCCCGCAGCGGTGCAGGGCGAGCATCAGGGCGCCCGCCACCCGTTCCCGCCCGGGGTGCTCGGCGGCCAACGCGGTCAGGTCGCCGACCACGTCGTGGTGCCGCCCCAGCTCGAGGTCGGCCTCCAGCCGGTCCTCCAGCGCGGCCAGGCGTTCCTCCGCCAGCGCTACCACCAGCCGGTTGCGCAGCGGGCCGTCCGCCGTGTCCGCCAACGCCACGCCGCGCCACTCGCCCAGCGCCGTCGCGAGCAGCCGCCGCCGCACCGCCACGTCCGCCGTGGCCCTCGCCCGTGCCGCCGCCTCCCGGAACCGGTGCAGGTCGACGTCGTCCGGGTCGATGTCCAGCCGGTAGCCGCCGCCCGTGCCGACCAGCGCCACGCCGAACCCGCCGAGCAGCTTGCGCAGCCTCGACGCGTACACCTGCAACGTGCCGCGGGCGGTCGGCGGAGGCACGTCCCACAACGCCTCCGCCAACCGCGCCACCGGCACCACGCGACCGGCCTCCGAGGCCAGCACCGCCAGCACGCACCGGAGCTGCGGACCCGGCACCGGGATCAGCCGATCCCCGTGCGCCAGCTCGACCGGACCCAGGACCGACAACCGCACCGTGCCCCCCATGACGGCTGAAGCTAGCGACACTTCCGCCCCGGTCACAGGCTGTCCGGCTGTCCGGAACCGTCCCGGACAGCCGTCCGGGACGCCGCCTGGCCACCGGCTCACCCGCCGCGGCGAAAAGCGGCGTGACTGTCGGTGGTGATCGGTAGGCTCAGCGGAGCGGACCACAGCGGAGGAGGCCGAGTGACGGCGAGGGACGGGCGGCTGGTCGGCGACCTGGCCAGGGCCATCGACGAGTCGGACTTCGCCTGGTCGCTGGTGCTCGTCGGCGAGGACCAGCGGGACAAGCTGGCCGCGCTGACCAGCGACCTGCTCGGCAAGCCGTCGACCAGCGGCGACGGCAAGCAGATCACCTCCGGTTACGCCTACTGGGGCATCGGCCCGACGATCGCCTGGGCGCACGCCTGCGCCGACCCGTTCTACCTGGTCATGAAGCAGAGCCTGGACTCGTTCACCCGCCGCTGGGGCCGGGTGCGCGGCCGGATCGGCGAGGGCTTCCACCACGTCAGCTTCGGCGTCGGCACCGGGCACAAGGACCGGCTGATCCTGGAGCACCTGCTGGAGCACAACCCGGGCCTGCTCTACGTCCCGGTGGACATGAGCTCCGAGATGCTGCGGCTGGGCACGCAGGAGGCCACGCACCGCGTCGGCCTGCGCGGGCACCGAGTGGTGCCGGTGCAGCTGGACTTCTCCATCACCGAGAACCTGGCCGAGTTCCGCGAGCTGATCCACCGGCTGGTCGGCGACGAGCCGGTGCTGTACTCGCTGCTGGGCAACACGCTGGCGAACTTCGACCACGACGACGAGCTGCTCGCGAACCTGACCGCGCTGGCCCGGCCGCAGGACCTGTTCCTGCTGGAGGTCGCCACCACCGAGGCGCTCAACGACGACCTGGCGCAGGACGCGGTCGAGGAGTACGCCCGCAGCCGCGCCTACCGCGAGTTCGTGACCAGCGCGTTGCTGCACAACACCGACCTGACGATCAACGTCGACGCGGTGCAGTTCCGCGGCGCGGTCGAGGGCGACCGGGCGTTGAAGGTGAAGGTGATCTACCAGAACCAGACCGGCGGCGACATCATGATGATGCTGCCCGACCGGAACCGGGTGCCGTTCCCCGACCGGGACACCATCCGCCTCTACCTGACCCGCAAGTACGCGCGGAAGGCGTTGGACGGGATCGTGCGCGGCGCCGGGATGCGCAAGGTCGCCGGCACCCACTCGGACTTCGGCGTGCCGCGCTCGTCGCAGGGCTTCGGCATGGACCTGCTGCTGCTCGCGCCCGGTGAGCCGGTGCCCGCGCCGAGGTCGGACGACGACGTGGCCAACGTCATCTGGGGGAACTGACCGCCGATGACCCGGATCGCGATCACGGCGCTCACGTTCGGCGCGCTCGCGGTGGCGATGGCGCTGGGCCTGAGCTGGTTCGTCGTGTCGCCGCCCGGAGACCGGTGGGAACCGGCGGTGAACTCGTTGGCGCTGCTCGCGGGCATCACCGGCATCTTCGCCGAGCGGTGGGCGTCGCAGCGCGAGCAGCGCAACCAGGCGATCGAGTCGATCCGGCTGGAGATGGCGCGCAACCGGGAGACGCTGGACGGCGAGGCGTTCAGCGCGACCAGCTCACGCGTCAGGCGGGTGTACCCGCGGCTGGTGCAGTCGGCGGTGGACTCGGCGCTGTCGTCGGGCGCGCTCAGCCCGCACCGCGACGCCGAGCTGATCGACCTGCTGCACCGGTGGCGCACGGCGGTCGCGTCGGTGAACCGGCGGCTGGAGCTGACCGAGATGCTGGTGTTCACCAGCGCGTCCGACGAGAAGGCCGAGCAGTTCCACACCGCGCTGCACAGCGCCAGCAGCTTCTTCCAGGGCGTGCGGACGCTCCTGGACGAGGCGCAGGCCACCCTCGGCGCGCCGGTGCGAGGTTAACGCGCGGCCAGCAGCGTGCGGTCGTCGTCCACGAGGTCCAGCCCCTCGACCCAGCGGGCCACCGCGGCGGGTTCCGGCAGGACCGGGCCGCGCAGCCTGGCCAGCACGAACGGCGGCTCGGCGCTGTCGGCCTCCACCGCGACCGCCCAGCCGCGGCCCTCCTCCCACAGCAGCGCCACGTCCCGGTCGGCGAAGCCGGGCAGGTGGCCGTCGAGCGCGAGATAGGCGCCCAGGCGCGAGCCGTCGGACTGCACGCACGAGCACTCGCCGCTGAGGCCGAGCGCGCGCGTCACCTTCGAGACGTAGGCCAGCAGTGCGCGCGCCGCGCTGTCGTCATCGAATTCCCAGTCCATCGAGCACCACCGTTCCCCGCCCCGAAGCACACGGTCCAACGCCGACCACTCGGCGCGATCCGGGGTAGCCCGATCGAGCGGGTTTGAAACCCGGACGTTCGGATTTTTTGGCCGGCGAGGCGTCAGGGAGCGACCGGACCAGGCTTTTCGTGCAGGTAGACACCCACCCAGTCGACCGCGTCCCGGGTCGGCTCCGCGGGCGGCGCGGGCTCGAAGTTCGCCGCGTCGTCCACGCTGCCCGTGCCGTCGTAGCGGGCGGTCAGCGGGTACGGGAACACCGGCCGGGTGCGCACCGCGTCACCGTCGGCGTCACGGCCCGTGGCGATCACCCGGTCCGGCGCGGCGCCCTGCTCCACCCACGCCAGCAGCTCCCGGATCGGGTCGAAACCGGTCAACGTGCCGCCGCCACCGCAGTGGTGCAGGCCGGGGACCATGAACAGCCTGGCCCAAGAGCGGACGTCGCCGCCGTCGCGCTGCTCCAGCCGCGCGTAGTAGTCGAGCAGGGCACGCGGCGGGACGCCCTGGTCACCCCAGCCGTGCCAGAGGATCAGCTTGCCCCCCGCGTCGCGGAACTCGTCCAGGTCGAGGCTCATCGCGTTGCCGCGCACGCCCTCGACGTTGAGCCGGGCGAACTCCTCGGCGGTGAACTCGACGTCCGCCAGCGACGAGCCCGGCGAGCCGACCGGGAACGCCATGTGCTTGAGGAAGTTGTCCGCGAGCAGGGCGGAGAACGTCGCGGCGCGGGCGTCGGTGGTCGGGGTGATCCAGTCCACCCAGGCCGGCTCGGAGCCGCGTTCCTGCCCGGCCGGGTAGAGCCGCTTGCCACGCGCGTCCTTCGGGCCCGCGTACAGCTTGCGTACCACGTCGAGCTGCGCGGGCGTGAGGCACTTGCCGCCGTCGGCGGTGCACTTCAACGGCGCGGGGTCGTAGTCGCACCGGCGCGGGTCGTCGATCTGGTCGTCCACCAGGCCGTCGAGGCGGTCGCAGTGCCGCATGACGGCGTCGTGCAGCAGCGGCAGCAGGTCGGCGGTGAGCACCGGGAGGCCGTCCGCGCCGGTGTTCGTGCGGGCCAGCCACGCCTGGTAGAGCACGAGCGGGGTCTGGTAGTTCGCGGGCGCGCCGGCGATGATGCCGTCGAAGTCGTCCGGGTAGCGCTGGGCCAGCAGCAGCCCTTCCCGGCCGCCGTTGGAGCAGCCGGCGAAGTAGGAGAACGAGGGCGGGTCGCCGTAGAAGTCCTCGATGACCTGCTTGGCGGCCATCGAGACGACGTGCGGCGCGCGGAACGCGAAGTCGTCGCGAGCGGCCTGGTTGGCGGCCGCGGGCCTGCCGTCGGCCGACCTCACCGTGCCCCGGCCGACGTGCCCGTCGTCCGTGGTGGCGACCGCGAGCCCGCCGATCTCCGGACCGCAGTCGGGGAACGCGGGCGACACGAGCTCACCGCAGAACCCGCCGCAGCCGTACTGGAGGTAGCGACCGGTGTAGGTCGTGGTCGGCAGCTTCAGGTGGAACCGGACCTCCGGCTCGACGTACCCGAGCACGGCACAGTGCGCGGCCTCGTCACCCTCCGCCACCACTTCCGCCTGCGTCACGTGCGCACGCGTGCCGGGGATCGCGAAGTCCCGCACCAGCTCCGCGCACTCGACCTCGGGCCGGATCGCCGTGCCCTGCTCGCCGGGCGCGGCAGCGAGCGCGGCCACCAAGGCGACCAACATCCCGACCAGCACGCCCCACCGGATCACTCGCACCTCCATCCCCGCCCATTCTGCCGATCACTCGCGCACCAACCGGATCCCGGTCCCGTTCGTGCGGAGTATCCCCTGTTCGTGGCCTTGACGGGCCGGAAACGAATCAGGGACGGGGTGTGAGCACGGCAACGCCCGCGATGTCGTCCAGGTACTCGGCCGTGAAGCCGCCCGCGACGTTCTCCGCCTCGGCGATCACGACGGTCACGTCGTCGACCACGGCGGAGTCGTAGTTGTGCGCGGTGAACGGCACGTCGACGATCTGCAGGAGCGATCCCGACAGCGGGGTGAGGTCACCGGTGCCGTGGACGTCCTCCAACCGCTTGAACTCGCGGGCCTTGTCACGATCGTCGAACTCGACCCAGGCCACGAACACCACCGCCGTGCCACCTTTGTCGTCGGTGAGCGTGAACAACATCCGGTCCAACGCCACGCAGGGCACCGCCTTCAACAACTCCTGCACCTGCCCGAACGAGTGGGACACGCACTCGCCGTCACCCCGCGTCACCCGATCCACCACGCGGAGCCCGGTATCGCGCCACACCTCGTCGGGATCACCAGGCGCCGCAAGCCCCCCAGCCCCAGCCGCCACCACCCCGGCCACCACAGCGGCAGCGATCAACCCACCAGACCCCACACCGCCACCTCCACCCCCGACCGGCACGTCACCCACTGGTACCCGGTTCGACGGTAACTCCCACCTTCCACCACCAACAGCCCACCAAGCCCGACATCCCGAGCCCAGACTCGCCCCAACCTCAGCTTCTGATCACGCCAACAACGGACCCGAAACCTTCCGCAGAGGCCCGATTTGACATGGGTTCGGGTGCTTTAGGCTGGTCGAAGCCGGGCAGGCTTGGCGGACGCTCTTCCCGCCAGGCCTGCCCGGCTTTGG
>NZ_LGED01000193.1 GCF_001280085.1 Saccharothrix sp. NRRL B-16348
GACCGGTACTAATAGGCCGAGGACTTGCTACGAAGACGCTACGCATCCACTGTGCGGTTCTGAAAGAACCGAACCGGACCATCACAGGTCCACCCGTTGCACGGGTGGGGTGTGGTGCCTACGGGTTGGTAATTTCATAGTGTTTCGGTGGTCATAGCGGTTGGGGAACACCCGGTCCCATTCCGAACCCGGTAGTTAAG
>NZ_LGED01000194.1 GCF_001280085.1 Saccharothrix sp. NRRL B-16348
CGGATGATGTTGGAATGAGGGAGGGCCTCCGGGTTCGGTGTGGATTGCGACGTCTACACCAAGCCCACGGAGGCCCTCGTGACCCACGCTAACGCACCGTTGACTCCGGCGGGCAGGCTGCGTCTGGCCCGGTGTGTCGTGGACGAGGGCTGGCCGTTGCGGCGGGCTGCCGAGCGGTTCCAGGTCTCGCCGACCACCGCCGCCCGCTGGGCCGGGCGGTACCGGCAGTCGGGCGAGGCGGGTATGACCGACCGCTCCAGTCGTCCCCGTCGCAGCCCGCGTCGCCTGCCCACCCGCCAGGAGCGACGGATCGTCAAGGTCCGATTGCTACGACGCTGGGGTCCGGCCCGCATCGCCTACCTGCCGGGTCTGAATCCCTCCACGGTGCACCGGGTGCTGCGCCGTTTCGGTCTGGCCCGCCTGGCGCACCTGGACCGGGCCACCGCCGTGCCGGTGCGCCGCTACGAGCACGCCCGCGCCCGGCGACCTGGTCCACGTCGACCTCAAGAAGCTGGGCAACATCCCCGACGGCGGCGGCCACAAGGTCCACGGCCGCCCGGCGGGCAGGCGCAACAGCGCCGCCCACCGCGACCCCACCCGGCCCCGCAAGACCCACGGCCACCCCAACCTGGGCTACTCCTACCTGCACAACGCCGTGGACGACCACTCCCGCCTGGCCTACACCGAGATCCTGCCCGACGAGACCAAGGAGACCGCCGCCGCGTTCTGGACCCGGGCGCAGGCGTTCTTCCGGGCCGGCGGGGTGGTGGTGAAGCGGGTGCTGACGGACAACGGTTCCTGCTACCGCTCACACCTGTGGCGCGACACCCTCGCCGACGCCGGTGTCACCCACAAACGCACCCGTGCCTACCGGCCCCAGACCAACGGCAAGGTCGAACGCTTCAACCGCACCCTGCTCGACGAATGGGCCTACGCCCGGGCATACCGGTCCGAGACCGAGCGGCGAGAAGCGCTGCCACACTGGCTGCACACTTACAATCACCACCGCGGCCACACCGCACTCCAAGGCCAACCACCCGCCAGCCGCGTCCCCAACCTCCCAGGTCAGTACAGCTAGGCGTTCGCCAGGCGGAGGCGTTCGGCCGACTGCGCGCGCACGGCGTCACCGGACACCGGGGTGTCGCCGTGCAGGGCCTCCCAGCGGGCGTTGTGCGCCGCCTGCCAGAGGCTCGCCGCCCACGCGACCTCCAGCTCCTCCGCGGTGAACCGGCGTCCCCGGAGGTCCTGGTACGTCTCCAGGAACGCGGCGGAACTGTCGATGGGGGCCAGCGTCGGCGGCGACGCGTGGACGAACGACCCGCACGCCGCACCCACCAGCGCCGCCTCCGGCTGCCACGCCAGGCTGTCCCAGTCGTGCACGGCCCACACCTCCCCGTCACGCCAGCGGAGGTTCTGCCCTTCGAAGTCGGCGTGGCCCAGCACGCGCGGCAGGTCGGCCGCCAACAGCCGTGCGCGAACCCGGGCGGCCGTGTCCACGACGTGCTCGGGCACGGCGGACTGGTCCCGGTCGTCCAGCAGCGGGACCGCAGGCCACAGCCCGGCGTCCGCGTGGTCCCACCGCGCCCAGCGCGGGTTCGGCAGCGGCGGGGGAACGGTCACGTCGGCCAGTTCGGCCATCAGCCGGGCGAACACCGCGGCGTAGCGCACGGCGACCTCCGGCGAGTCGCCGCCGAGCGGCTCACCGCCGGGCAGGTGCTCCTCGGCGTGCACGGCCAGGGTGCCGACGACGACCGCGGGCGTGAGCGGCCTAGCGCACGGGAATCCCCGCTCCGCCAGCCTGGCCTGCGCGGCGACGCACGACGCGACACGGCCCTCGTCCTCGCGCGCCTTCACCACGACGTCCCGGCCCCCGGCCAACCGCAGCCCGAACACCGCCGACATCTGCCGCGCCTCGAACAGCACGCCGACCGGCTCGTCGCCCAACCGGTCCGCGCACCACGCCGGCAACCAGTCCGGCACCCCGTCCAACGTCACGACGACGACTGTGCCAGGCGGGGCTTGCCCGGGTGGCCCCGATCACCTACCGTCGAGTAAAGGTGAAGACGTTTCGCGTATGGCGAACCGAATCGGGTCGGGGAGTGCGGATGCGGGTCTCGCGACGGTCGTTGACGGCAACGGCGCTGGTCGCCGCCCTGGTCGTGGTCGGGCTGCCGGTCGCGGACGCCGCGCCCCAGCCGTACCTGGTCGGGCGGGGCATCTCCGACGTCACCGGACCCGCCGCCGAGAACGGGATGATGGGCTACTCGGCGTTCGACCAGAAGACCACCGGCATCCACCAGCGGCAGCGCTCACGGGCGTACGTGGTGGTCGACCAGGCCACCGGCAAGCGCGTCGCGTACGTCAACGCGGACCTGGCGATGATCTTCCGGGCCGTGCAGGAAGCGGTGCTGGCCAAGCTCCAGGCACGGTACGGCTCGCTCTACACCCGCGAGAACGTGCTGCTGTCCGCGACCCACACGCACGCCGGGCCCGGCGGCTACTCGCACAACCTCGCCTACAACCTGTCGATCCTCGGCCTGCAGCCGCAGACGCTGGCCGCGATCACCGACGGCATCACGGAGTCGGTCGTGCGCGCGCACGAAGACCTCAAGCCCGGTGAGCTGACCCTGGGCCGCGGCGAGCTGACCGACGCCAGCGTGAACCGCTCCCGGGTCGCGTTCGAGCGCAACCCCGACAAGGGCCACTTCCCGCGGGCGATCGACCCGGCGATGACGGTGCTGCGGTTCCGGCAGAACGGCGCGGACGTCGGCGCGATCAGCTGGTTCGCCACCCACAACACGTCGATGACCAACAAGAACACGCTGATCAGCCCGGACAACAAGGGTTACGCGTCCTACCAGTGGGAGCACGACGACCGCGGCGTGCGGTACCTGGAGGACCGGCCCGGGTTCGTCGCCGCGTTCCCCAACACCAACGCGGGCGACATGTCGCCGAACCTCAACCTTCGCCCCGGTTCCGGCCCGACCGAGGACGAGGTGGAGAACACCCGGATCATCGGCGAGCGGCAGAACCGCAAGGCGCAGCAGGTGTTCGCGGGTCCGCAGACACCGGTGACCGGCGCGGTGGACTACCGGATGCGGTTCGTGGACATGGCCGCGGTCGCCGTCGACGGCCGGTACACCACCGACGGGCGGCCGGGCACGACGTGTCCGGGTGTCGTGGGCGCGTCCACCATGGCGGGCAGCGTGGAGGACGGCCCGGCGATCCCCGGCTTCAGCGAGGGCATGACCAGCCCGTGGAAGGCGTTGTTCGAACCCTTGAACGTCGAGGTGCCGCAGTGGTTGCGCGACTGCCAGTACCCGAAGGCGTCACTGGTGCCGACCGGCCTGGTGCAGGCCACGCCGAACGTGCTGCCGCTGCAGATCGTGAAGATCGGGCCGCTGCACCTGGTCGCCGTGCCGGGCGAGGTGACGATCGTAGCCGGCCTGCGGATTCGGCGCGCGGTGGCCGCCGAAGCGGGCGTGCCGCTGGAGAACGTGCTCGTGCAGGGCTACGCCAACGACTACAGCCAGTACGTGACCACGCCGGAGGAGTACGACCTCCAGCAGTACGAGGGCGGCTCGACGCTGTTCGGCCGCAACACCCTGCCCGCCTACCAGCAGGAGTTCGCCGCGCTCGCCGCGTCCCTGCGCGCCGGCACACCCCTCGCGCCCGGCCCGACGCCCACCAAGCCGCCGTTCACCGAGCTCAACCTCCAGACCGGCGTGGTGTTCGACGACAAGGCCCCCTGGCACTCCTTCGGCCAGGTCCTCACCCAACCCGCCACCACCTACGCCCGCGGCCAGACCGCCACGGCGGTGTTCGTCACCGGGCACCCGAAGAACAACCTGCGCCGCAACGGCACGTTCCTGGAGGTCCAGCGCCTGGTCGACGGCACGTGGACCAGGCACGCGGACGACGGCGACTGGTCCACCCGCTACCGCTGGCAGCGCGAGGGCGTGGCCAACTCGAACGCCACGGTGACGTGGACGATCCCGGCCGACACGCCGACCGGCACGTACCGCATCGTGCACCACGGCGACTGGAAGAGCGGCTGGACCGGCGCGGTCACCCCGTTCACCGGCGCCACCAGGACGTTCACCGTCGGCTAGCGCTTCCGAGTACCTTCACGACATGAAACCAAAACGATCGTTAACGGTTGGCCTGATCGTGTCGATGCTCGCGGTGATGGGGTTGTTCACGGCTCCCGCGGTGGGTCAGGCGAGCACGGAGGCCGCTTATCCGGTGACGCCGTTCCACTTGGAATACGGCGCGAGCGTCCTCACCGGCTCGATCACGTGGTACAACCGCAGCGTCGACGTCTCGGGCTCGATCAAGGCCCGTTCCACGGGGAAGCAGGCCCGGTTCCGCGCTGAATCCGCTTCCTGCTACTCGTCGCTGGAAACGCGAACGGCGTCGGTCGACACGACCACCCCGTTCGGTTTCAACATGCCCTGCGATGTCCCGGGCGGGTACACCCACGTCTACGTGGCCATGTGGGACGTCAACGGCACTTTCCTGCGCGGTGTCACCTGCACCAGGCAAGGCTGCTGAACCGGAGTCCGAGTCCGTTCGACGTCACCTGCGATCGGTAGACCTCCCGCAGCGGCATGTCAGCCCTCGCGGTCCAGCGGGCCCCAGCTCGTGGCGGCGTGCTCGTCGACCAGGCGTTCGCACTCGGCGAGCACGTCGTCCGTGATCCACCCGATCGGGTGACGGCACTCCACCAGGGGCTCGTTGTCCGGGCCCCGGCCGACCTCGGTGCCCTCCAGGATCCACGGCCGCGTGCCCGGCCCCCGGCGTTCCCGCAGGTGGCGGTAGTCGTGCAGGCGGCGGGCCACCCAGAGCCGCAGGGGTCTGCCGCCCCACCACGGTTCGATCGCCAGCGCGTTGGCGGACAGGCCGGGCAGCCGCACGCCGCTCAGCCCGTCCCGGCTGCGCCGATCGCTGTCCGCTTCCGGGCCCTGCGACCAGCGCACGTACAGCTCCCGCGCGGGCGCGCGGTCCTCGACCAGGGCGACCAGGTCGGCGAGATCGGCGAAGGTGCGCATGCGTCGGGGTTACCGCGTGGGCCGAGGTTCGAACGCGGACCGCCCGGGTATCAGCTAAAGCATGACGGAAGCGACCACGACCGCCCGCCACTCCCTGTGGTCGGAGGCGATACCGCACGGCAGGTTCCCCGTGCTCACCGGCGAGACGGCGGTGGACGTGGCGGTGGTCGGCGGTGGCATCACCGGTGTCACCACGGCGTTGCTGCTCAAGCGCGCGGGGCTGCGGGTCGTGGTGGTGGAGGCCGACCGGGTGGGCAGCGGGGTCAGCGGCAACAACACCGCCAAGGTCACCGCCCTGCAGTCCACTGTGTACTCGACCATCGAACGCAGGCACAGCGCCGAAGCCGCGGCCGACTACGCCTCCGGCAACACCTCCGCCGTCGAACGGGTCGCCGCGCTGGTGTCCGAGGTGGGCATCGACTGCGACCTGCGCCGGATGCCCGCGTACACGTTCGCGTTCGACGAGGACGAACTCGCCGCGGTCGAGCAGGAGGCGACCGCCGCCGTGAAGGCGGGGCTGCCGGTGTCACGCGACCGCGGCGAGCTGATGGGCGTGCCGTTCCCGATCGCGGGCGCGGTGCGGCTGGACGACCAGTTGGCCCTCCACCCGGTGAAGTACGTGCGCGGGCTGGCGGAGGCCGTGGACGGCGACGGGTCGCGGGTCTACGAGGCGAGCCGGGTGCTGCGCATCGAGGACGGCACGCCGAGCCGCGTCCACACCGACCGGGGCACGGTCGTCGCCGAACGCGTGGTGATCGCCACGCACTACCCCATCCTGGACCGCGGCCTGTACTTCGCCCGCCTGGAGCCGATGCGGTCCTACTGCGTCGCGATCCGGCTGGCGTCGGGCACGCCGCCGACGGGCCTGGGCATCAGCGCGGGCACTGAGACGTGGTCGCTGGCCAGGTCGGGGGACCTGCTGATCGTCGCGGGGCGCGGCCACGCCACGGGCTCGTCGCCGGGCGAGCCGTACGACGAGCTGACCAGGTTCGCGGCCGAGCGCTGGGACGTCGCCGAGGTCACCCACCGCTGGTCCGCGCAGGACCCGACGTCCTACGACAACCTGCCCATGATCGGCCCCTACCTGCCGGGCTCGACCACGTTGTACGGCGCGACCGGGTTCATGAAGTGGGGGCTGAGCAACGGCACGATGGCCGCGGAACTGCTGACCGACCTGATCGTCGGCCGGGAGAACCGGCTGGCGGCCCGGTTCAGCCCGCACCGGCTGACCTTGGGCGCCACGCCGAAGCTGGCGCTGCTGAACGCGAAGGTGGCCGTCGACCTGGTCGGCGACCGGCTGAAGTCCGCCGAGGTCGACTCGGTCGCGGACGTGCCGGCCGGCGAGGCGCGGGTGGTGCGTGACGGCACGGGCAAGGCCGGCGTGTACCGGGACGAGACGGGCGGTGTGCACGGCGTGTCCTTGCGCTGCACGCACCTGGGTTGCCTGGTGCGGTTCAACCCGGCCGAACGCAGCTGGGACTGCCCGTGCCACGGCTCGCGGTTCGACGTGGACGGCGCCGTGCTGGAAGGTCCGGCGACGAAGCCCTTGCCGCGCCGCGATCCCGCGTGATGACGGTGGGTGTCGAGGAGGAGTTCCTCCTCGTGGATCCGGCGACGCGTCGTCCGGTGGCACGTGCGGCGGACGTGCTGGCACGCGTGCGCGACCTGCCGCCAGGCGCGCGGGCGCACCGTGAGCTGAGCGGTGCGCAGGTCGAGTTCGCCACCGGTGTGTGCGCGAGTCTGGACGAGCTGCGCGACCAGTTGGTGGCCGGTCGGCGTGCGCTGGCCGCCGCCGCTCACGCCGAGGGGTGGTGGCTGGTCGCCTCGGGTTCGCCGCCGTTGGCCGACCCGCGCCCGGCGTTGAGCGCGGGGGAGAGGTTCGAGCGGATCGAGTCGGTGTACCGCGCCCAGGTGGCCGGTTACCAGTGCTGCGGCTGCCACGTGCACGTCGGCGTGCCGGATCGGGAGACGGCCGTGCACGTGGTGAACCACCTGCGGCGGTGGCTGCCGACGCTGCTGGCGCTCGGCGGCAACTCGCCGTTCGACCGCGACCACGACACCGGTTACGCGAGCTGGCGGATGATGGACCAGGCCCGGTTCCCGAACTCGGGCGTGCCTCCGCTGTTCCGCACGGCCGCCGACCACGACGCGCGGGTCGCCCGGCTCGTGGCGAGCGGCGCGCTGGTGGACGCGAGCCAGACGTTCTGGCTGGCCAGGCCGTCACCGCGGTACCCGACCGTCGAGGTGCGGGCCGCCGACACCGCCGCCACGGTGGACGACGCCCTGCTCCAAGCGGGTCTGACCAGGGCGCTGGTCGACACGGCGCGCACCGCCGGCGCCGCACCCGAGCTGGACGACCAGGTGGTGGCGGCGGCCGTGTGGTCGGCGGCCCGGCACGGGCTGTCCGGTCCCGGCGTCGACCCGCTCACCGCACGTCAGGTGCCCGCCGTCGCATTGGTGGAGGCGTTGCTGGAGCACGTGTCCGACGCGCTGGGCGACGACCGTGACGTGATCCGCGCACTGGTGCGGGACGTGCTCGACCGGGGCACGGGCGCGCAGCGGCAGCTGAGGGCGGGATCACCCGAGGCCGCCGTGGAGCTGCTCGCGTGCACGCCGACCGGAACGGGTAGTCCACGGCCATGACCACTGTGGACCCTGCCGTCGACCGGGCGGTGCTGCCCGCGCCGCGCGGCCCCCTGTCCGCCGCCGTCCTGGACGCCCTGCGCGGCGACCCGCCGGCGACCGGCCTGCCGCCGCACGCGTCGACGGACCCGTACGGCGAAGACCTGCACCTGGCCCTGCACGTGTGCTACGAGCTGCACTACCAGGGTTTCGCGGGAGTATCGGACACCTGGGAGTGGGATCCGGGCCTGCTCGGCTTCCGCGCCGTGCTGGAACAGGTGTTCCTGGACGCGCTGCGCGCCGACGTGCCCGGTGGCGCGGACATCGACGGCGTGCTGGACGCCTTGCTGGTCGAACCGGTCGACGGTGTCGGCGTGAGCCACTTCCTCAAGGACGAGGGGGAGTGGTGGCACATGCGCGAGTACCTGGCGTTGCGCTCGATCTACCACTTGAAGGAGGCGGACCCGCACGCGTGGGTGATCCCGCGCCTGCGCGGTGCGGCGAAGGCGGCGCTGGTGGCCGTCGAGTTCGACGAGTTCGGCGGCGGTCGCGGCGACCGCATGCACTCGCGGCTGTTCGCCGACCTGCTCGCGGGCGCCGGGCTGGACAACGGCTACCTGCGGTACCTGGAGCACGCTCCCGCGGTGATGCTGGCGACGGTGAACCTGATGTCGTTGTGCGGGCTGCACCGGTCGTTGCGCGGCTCGCTGGTGGGGCACTTCGCTGCCGCCGAGATCACCACCGCGCCCAGCGCCACCCGGATGGCGAAGGCGTTGGCACGGCTGGACGCGCACCCCGCGTGCGTGGAGTTCTTCACCGAGCACATCGAGGCGGACGCGGTGCACGAGCAGGTGATGCGGCGGGACGTGATCGGCGACCTGCTGGCCCGCGAGCCGGAGCTGACCGGATCGGTGGTGTTCGGCGTGCAGGCCACGGAACTGCTCGAACAACGGCTCGGCGACCACCTGCTCGGCGCGTGGGCAGAGGGGCGGACGGCGTTGCGCCGGCCCCTCTAGCCCGCCGCCCGTCAGCCGACCGCGGTCAACGTCGTTTGCGGTGGCTCGTGTCGCACAGCGGGTAACGCTTGCTGCGGCGGCACGCGCACACCGCGACGACGAACCGGTCCGAGCACACCACCGTGCCGTCGTCCAGCCGCAGTTCGACCGGTCCTTCCACCAGGACCGGCCCACCGGGCACGACGGTCACCACCCGGGCGTCACGCGGCGTCGGCACGGATCACCACCAGCTCCTCGTGCTCCTGGTCGTCGTCGATGAGCCCGCGCCGGGCCAACCACCCGGCCCGCTCGCGCATCACCGGCCCGAACGCGACCGTGCGGCGGGCCACCACGGACGCCTTCAAGCCACCACCGCGCAACTGCCGCAGGGTGACGTCCGGATCGCACAGCGCGGAGTGCACCACCAGACCCGTTCCCTTGTCCGCCAACAGCAACGGCAGCACCGCGCACAGCCGGTCGAGCACGGAACGGCCGTCCGGCCCGGCGTCCCAAGCCCGCGCCGGCCCCCGGTCCGGCATGCCGGCGCTGGGCACGTACGGCGGGTTGGCCGTGATGACGTCGAACTCGCCGCGCCCGACCAGGTCACCGAAGTCACCGCGCCGCACGCGCACCGGAAGACCGCGCGCCCGGGCGTTGACCCAGGTGGCGAGGAGGGCACGTCTGCTCAGGTCGACCGCGGTGACCTCCCGCGCGCCCGCCAATCCGGAGGCGACCGCCAGCGCGCCGGTGCCGGTGCACACGTCCAGCACCCGACCGCCACGCGGCAATCCGGCCTCCTCCAACGCCTCGACCATCAACCACGTGTCTTCCTGGGGCCGGTACACGCCCGGCGGCCTCCACAACCACATGGGACTGTGGTTCCCGGCCTTTTCGTCGGCAAACGGCAGGAATGACCCGCCCCGGATGGGGAATCCCCTTGGTCGGCGACGCGAGGAGGTCGGATGGGCGTGGTGGAGGCGACCCGTGGAGCGGCCCGTGAACAGGTGCTGGTGGCGCTGCTCGGCATCCCGCGGCTGCTGGCCCATCCGGCGTGGCGTGCCGCCGACCGCGACGAGGGACGCGGGCTGGGCGTGCTGCTGGTGCCGGGGTTCGGTTTCGGCGACCGGAGCCTGCAACTGACCAGGGCGTGGCTGCGCAAGCGCGGTTACGCGCCGATCGGGGCCCGGATCGGGCTGAACGTCGGCTGCACGTCGGAGCTGGTCGACCGGCTGGAACGCAGGCTGGAGGCGCACGCCGAGGCGACCGGGGGCCGGGTGGTGCTGTTCGGGCAGAGCCGCGGCGGCGGCCTGGCGAGGCTGGTGTCGGTGCGCAGGCCGGAACTCGTGCAGGGCCTGGTCATGCTCGCCAGCCCGGTGCTGGACCAGCTCGGCGCGCACCCCAGCGTGGTGCGGGTGGCGCGGACGTTGGCGCGCCTGTCGCGCGCGGGTGTGCCGGGTCTGCTGAACGAGGACTGCTTCGCGGGCTCGTGCTACGACACCAACGCCGCGGCCATGGCGGAACCGTTGAAGGTGCCCGCCATCGCGGTGTTCTCCCGCAACGACCTCATCGCCCCGTGGGAGCTGTGCGCCGACCCGTGCGCGGACTGCGTCGAGGTGACGAGCACGCACACCGGCATGGGTCTCGACCCCGAGGTGTACCGGCTGCTCGCGCCGCGACTGGCCTCGTGGGCGCGCAGCCGGGAACCGGTCCCGGCGGCGGGCTGACCGGCGGACGACCGCACCGGGAGCCTCTGCGACGGCCGGCGCGACGACCGTGAGAAGATCGATCCCGGTCTGGGGTCGGAGGCAGAGCACGTCATGGAATCGTCGCGCCTGGTGGCGTTCGGGAACCAGCTCGTACAAGCGCACATCGCGCTGCGTGAGCGGATCGACGCGTTGAGGGACGGCTTGGCCGACGACGCGGGGGTCAAAGACCTGTGGTCGCACTGCCTGTCGTTCTGCGCCGCGCTGGAGCGGCACCACACCGCCGAGGACGACGGCGTGTTCCCGGTCCTGGCCCGGGAGTACCCGGAGCTGCGGCCGGTGCTGGACGAGCTGGGCCGTGATCACCGGATCGTGTCCGACGCCTTGGCGGCGCTGGAGGGGTTGGGCGACGTCGACCCGGTGGCGCTGCGGCACGAGTTGGACAGCGTGGCCGCTCTGATGGAGACGCACTTCACGTACGAGGAGCGCAAGATCGCGGACGCGTTGACGGCGTTGACCGGGCGGCTCGGCGAGGCCGACACGGAGCTGATCACGCGGGCCACCACGGGCTACGAAGCTTGAGTGGTCTCAATAGCTTCAGTGAAGTCTGAAGAACTGTCCCGTCTCGTTACGAATGTTCGGTGATCATTCACTCGGACGTGTGATCTTTCGTGGGATCCTCCCTGCGTGCGGCCACCCTGCGCCGCCGCACTCGGGAGGAGACACCCAATCGTGCGACTACGACCCCTGCTGACTCCGCTTGCCGTTGTCGTTTCCACCATCGCCGTCGCAGCGGCCCTGCTGATCCCCACCGCTGCCGCCGGCGCCACGTCGATCACCGTCGCCCAGGCCATCGGGCAGCAGAGCGGCGCGTCCGCGACCGTGCGCGGTTACGTCGTCGGGCAGCCAACCGCCACCAACACCGTGGTGCGGTCCAACTTCCCGTCCGACTACGCGCTGGCGCTGGCCGACTCGCCGACCCAGACGAGCACGAGCCAGATGCTGTACGTGCAGATCACGGCGGCGTTCCGGGCCCAGTGGGGCCTGCGGACCAACCCCGGCCTGCTCGGCGCGCGGATCGACGTCACCGGTCCCCTGACCGCGTACTTCTCGCACCCCGGCCTCACGTCGCCGACCGCGTTCGCCCACGCCGGCACCTCGCCGACGACGTCCACCACGACCCGCCCCACCGCCACGTCCACGACGGCTCCCGGCGGCGGCTACGACGACACGTACTACCGCAACGCGCTCGGCAAGACCGGGGCGTCGCTGAAGACGGCGTTGAACGGGATCGTCCGGACCAACACCAAGCTGTCGTACGACCAGGTGTGGGAGGCGTTGAAGGTCACCGACCAGGACCCGAACAACAGCGCCAACGTGATCCTGCTCTACACCGGGCGTTCGCAGAGCAAGACGACCAACGGCGGCGACCCGGACGACTGGAACCGCGAGCACGTCTGGGCCAAGTCGCACGGCGACTTCGGCACCGCCACCGGTCCGGGCACCGACATCCACCACCTGCGGCCGACGGACGTGTCGGTGAACGCGACCCGGGGCAACAAGGACTTCGACCTGGGCGGTTCGGCGGTCGGGGAGGCTCCGGGCAACTACACCGACGCCGACTCGTGGGAGCCGCGCAACGCGGTGAAGGGCGACGTCGCGCGGATGCTCTTCTACATGGCCGTGCGGTACGAGGGTGGCGACGGCTACCCGAACCTGGAGATGAACGACAACGTCAACAACGGCACCGCGCCGTACCACGGCAGGCTTTCCGTGCTGCTGCGGTGGAACGCGCAGGACCCGCCGGACGCGTTCGAGAAGCGTCGCAACCAGGTGATCTACGACAGCTACCAGCGCAACCGCAACCCGTTCATCGACCACCCCGAGTGGGCGGCGTCGATCTGGGGCTGAGCCTGCGCTTCGGCACGTGGACGCCCGGTCCTGATTCCCTCGGTCGAGGGTGCGGGGCCGGGCGTCCGCGCGTCGGCGGGGGAGTAGATCACCCGATCCGGTGTTGACCGCTCACGCATCCTCTGTTCGAATGAACGCGCCAGGTGTTCAAACTAGGGGGAGCGATGAAGGCCGGTATCACGATCCTTCCGGAGTACCGCTGGGCCGAGGCGAAGCCGCGGTGGCTGGCGGCGGAGGAGTACGGGTTCGCCCACGCGTGGACGTTCGACCACCTGGGCTGGGGTCCGCTGGTCGACCACACGTGGTTCGGCTCGGTGCCGACGTTGAGCGCGGCGGCGTTGGCGACGTCGCGGATCGAGCTGGGGCTCATGGTCGCGTCGCCGAACTTCCGGCACCCGGTGCCGTTCGCGCGGGACGTGCTGGCGTTGGACGACCTGTCGGACGGCAGGGTCACGCTGGGCATCGGCGCGGGCGGGATGGGCGGTTACGACGTGGCGGTGTTCGGCGGCGCGACCAGGGCCGCGAGCCCGTCGCGGCGGTACGAGGAGTTCGTCGAGTTGTTGGACGCCTTGCTGAGCCAGGAGCGGGTCGACTACTCCGGCGAGTACTACACGGCGGTGGACGCCCGGAACGCGCCGGGGTGCGTGCAGCGGCCGCGCACGCCGTTCGTGCTGGCGGCGAACGGGCCGAGAGGGTTGGCGTTGGCCGCGAAGCACGGCGAGGGCTGGGTGACCTTGGGTTCCGCTCGGGACTCGTTGGACACCTGGTGGAGGTCGCTGGCCGAGTTGTCGGCGCGGTTCGACGAGGCGCTGGCCGCGGCGTCCCGGAGCCGTGCCGAGGTGCGCCGTTTCCTGCAGACCGACGCGGCGCCGGTGTTCTCGCTGTCGAGCGTCGAGTGCTACCGGGACTTCCTGGGCAGGGCGGGCGAGTTGGGCTTCACCGACGTGCTGGCGCCGTGGCCGAGGGCGGATGGTCCGTTCGCCGGTGACGAGGCGATCTTGGAGACGGTGGCCGCGGAGGTGTTGCCGGAGTTGTCCTGACGGCTACAGGTCCTTGCAGGCGTTGGCGATCGCGGTGTGGATCGTGGTGAGGTCGGCTGGTCGGGTGCTCCAGTTGCTGAAGGCGGCGCGGAGTGCCGGCTGTCCGTTGTAGACGGTGGGGGTGAGGAAGGTGTCGCCGCTCGACGCGATGCGGCGGGCGGCTTCGGCGACGCGTTCCGGTGTCGGTGCGTCGGCGAGGGTGAAGCACACGACGTTGAGCCGGACCGGGGCGAGGAGGCGGACGCCGGGTGTGTCGGCGAGCAGGTCGCCGAGGCGGTGGGCGAGGTCGACGGTGCGTTCGACGATCCGGCGGTGGCCGTCCTGCCCGTGGGTGGTGAGGGTGAACCACGTGGCCAGCGCGCGTAGGCGGCGGGAGTTCTCCGGGGTGAGGTGGACGAAGTCCGGGTTCTCGGTGGGTGTGCCGAGGTACGCGGCGGAGTTGCGGAAGACCTTGACCTGGAGGTCGCGGCGGCGGGTGAACTGGACGGCGGCGTCGTAGGGCACGTTGAGCCACTTGTGCAGGTCGACGCAGATCGAGTCGGCGTCGGCGAGGCCGTCCACGAGGTGCGCGAAGGAGGGGGAGAGGGCGGCGAACCCGCCGAAGGCGGCGTCGACGTGCAGCCAGAAGGGTGTGCGCGACCGCAGTTCGACCAGTGCGCGGAGGTCGTCGAAGTCGGCGGTGTTCACCGTGCCGGCGTTCGCGACGACGATCGCGGGTGTGCCGTCGAGTTCGGCGGCGAGCCGTGCGACGTCGATCGCCTCGCGGTCGGGCAGGGTGGGGACCGGGCGCAGGCTGTCCCGGCCAAGTCCGAGCATCGACAGCGCCTTGTGGATGCTCGAGTGGGGTGCGCCCGAGTACACCTTGACGGGTCCGAGCGCGGCGACGCCGGCGTCGGCCACCGACACGCCGGCCTGTTCGCCCAGCCATTCCCGGGCCAGGGCGAGTCCGACGAAGTTGGACATGGTCGCGCCGGTGACGAACGCCCCCGCGTGCGCGTCGCCGAGCCCGAACATCGTGGCCAACCACCGCACGGTCTCCCGTTCCAGGTCGGATGCGGACGAGCCGTCCGAGGCGGCCGGGTTCTGGTCGAAGACCGCCGCCAGCCAGTCGCCCGCGATGCCCGCCGGTGTGCTGCCGCCGGTGACGAACCCCAGGTACCGGGGTCCGGCGGACGCGGAGAACCCGGGCGCCCACCGTCGGGCGAACAAGTCCAGCGCGCCCGCGAAACCCTTGCCCGACACCGGCAGCGGGTCCGTCGCGGTCGGCACGTCGCCACCGGGCACGACGGGTCGGCCGGGCAGGGCAGCCAGGATCGACGCCGCGTAACGGGTCGTCGCGTCGAGCACGTCGGCCGTCACGTCTTCCACCACGGGACCTCCATCAGAGCGGGTAACCGCGACCCTAAGCACCGGCCGCACCCGTCGTCCCGGTCCACTTCGCCGAAACTGGACGTCCCGCCTGCATCCGGTTACTCAGGGTGGGTCCACTGAGGACCGCAGGCGTCGTCGGTTCACGGTGCGTAATTGGCGGTGGGTTGCCGTTCGGGCGATGCCGGGGTTCTTGCCCGGCGGGCGCGGAGCGGGCGCTCGTCCGTGCCGGTGGCGTGCGCCTGCCGTGACCGCCGTGTTGCGGGTTCGTCACGGCGTGCGTCTGACATTCCTCTTAACCAGCCGGAAAGACCGGTGGGTGTCGCTCGAACTCGTGAATTCGGACGGTGGTCGGATCACCGACAACCACCTCGGCAACGCGTGAGGTGACCATCCGGATGAACGACCGACGAAGGGCGCAACCTGCCCGAGTGGTGTTCGGTTCAACTACTGCTTCTTGCTCTGGGTGACTGTTAGCTTGCGGACGGCGATTACATCCAGTGAGGAGGCGACGGATGAAACGCGTGTTCGGCGTGGTGCTCGCCGCGACTGCCCTGCTGGTCCCGTCGAGCCCGGCGGCGCAGGCGGCCACCGGGCAGGTGGTCGTGTTCTCGGTCGAGGTCACTCCACTGGCGACGTACGACCACCCCAAGGGCTGCCAGTCGCTGCCGGAAGGCGCGCACGTGCTGGCCAACCTGACCGACGGCGACATCACGATCTACGGCGACGCGGCGTGCTTCGTGCCGCTGGTCACGGTGGAGAAGGGCTACGGCACGCACGTGCCCCCGTACGGCGCGACGTTCAAGGCCTGACCGCTGTGGTCGTCAACCCCAACCGATGTGGAAAGGGCGCACGTGTCCTTCGATCTGGTCGTGGTCGGAGTCGGCTACGTAGGGCTGCCGCTGGCGGCGGCGGCCACCGCCGCGGGCATGACGGTGGCGGGGTACGACACCGACCCGGACGTGGTGCGCACGCTCGCCGAGGGCCGTTCGCACGTGCTGGACGTGTCGCGCACCGAGTTGCACGCCATGCGCACCAGGGGTTTCACGCCCACCACCGACCCGGCCGTGATCGCGGGCGCCGACACCGTGGTGATCTGCGTGCCCACCGGCCTGGGGCCCGACGGGCGACCCGACCTCGGCGCGGTCCGCGCCGCCGCGGAGACCGTCTCCGACCACCTGCGCGCGGGCACGCTCGTGATCCTGGAGTCCACGAGCTTCCCGGGCACCACCGACGAGGTGGTGCGGCCGATCCTGGAGCGGCACGGTCTCGTGGCCGGCGAGGACTTCCCGCTGGGCTACTCGCCGGAGCGCATCGACCCCGGCAACCGCACGTTCGGCGTCCGCAACACGCCCAAGGTGGTCAGCGGGCACACCCCGTTGTGCGCCAAGCACTGCGCGACCTTCTACTGCCGGTTCGTGGACTCGGTGGTGGTGGCCCGCGGCACCCGCGAGGCCGAGATGGCGAAACTGCTGGAGAACACCTACCGGTACGTGAACATCGCGCTGGTCAACGAGATCGCGGTGTTCTGCGACCAGCTCGGGGTGGACGTGTGGGACGTGCTGCACTGCGCGGCCACGAAACCGTTCGGCTTCCAGCCGTTCACCCCGGGGCCGGGCGTCGGCGGCCACTGCATCCCGGTCGATCCCCGCTACCTGCTGGACAAGGCCCGTCGTGAGGGCGCGCAGCTGGGCGTGGTGGAAGCGGCCCGGCGGGTCGACTCGGCGATGCCGTCCTACGTGGTCGAACGGGCGGTGCGGTTGCTGACCCGTGCGGGCGTGTCCGTGGACGGCGCGCGGATCCTCCTGCTGGGTGTGTCCTACAAGGCCGACGTGCCGGACACCAGGGAGTCCGCCGCGTTCCGGATCGCCGACGAGCTGAGGGCGCTCGGGGCCGACGTGACCTACCACGACCCGGTGGCCGGTGAGGTGCCCGCGCTGGGGCCGCCCGTCGCCGACCTGCGCTCCGCGCTGCGCACGAGCGACGCCACCGTGCTGCTCGTCGCGCACAGCGGCTACGACCTCGGCCACCTGGCCAGGAACGCGCGGCTGCTGCTCGACGTCACGGGCAGCGTGCCCGGAGGGGAGGTCATGCGCCTTTGAGATCCCCCTGACCGGGGGAGCCGGTCCGCGGACCGGCGGAGCAAGCCAGGTTTCGCCGAAACCACCTTTACCTTTTAGGAGTGTCCGAATGGTCATGTCCACGGCGGTCAAGAGCGATCGGCTCAAGAAGCGCTTCGAGAAGTGGGACGTCGACGGCAACGGCAGCATCGAGAAGTCCGACTACGAGGCCGAGGCGCACCGCATCATCCAGGCGTTCGACGAGGACCCCTCGTCACCGCAGGCGCGAGCGCTGATCGACGCCTACATCTCCATGTTCGAGTACCTGGCGACCAAGGCCGGTGTGGGCGCGGACGGCTCGATGACCGAGGACCAGTTCCTCAGCGTGGTCGAGGCGCAGGTGTTCGCGGAGGGCGACGCCGGCTTCAACCGCGTGATCCGGCCGACGGTCGCGGCCATGGTGGGCCTGTGCGACACCGACGGCGACGGCGAGGTGAGCCCGTCGGAGTTCCGCAAGTGGCTGGAAGCCATCGGGGTGGACGCCTCGTCCGCGGTCGAGGCCTTCCGGACCATCGACACCAGCGGCAACGGGACGCTGACCGTGGACGAGCTGGTGGCCGCCGTGCGCGCCTACCACTTCGGCACCCTCGACGTGCCGCTCCTCGGTCACTGACCTGACCAGCACGACGGCGCCCTGGGAGATCGTCCCCCGGGGCGCCGTCGTTTGTCGTGTCGTCGTTCAGAGTGCCGGGACCCCGACGACCGCCGGGCTGAACAGGACGTCCATCTCGGGTCGCAGACCGACTTCCGGGCCGGTGCGCGGGGTCGGGGTGGTGATGAGGATGTTGTAGTGGTTCGGGTGGTGGCAGGCGTCGAAACCGAGGACGACGCCGACGAACTCGCCGTCGCACCACACCTCGTCGCCGCGGTCGATCACGCCGGCGTTGTCGATCTCCACGAACCCGAGGAACGCCACCCGGTCGATCCGCGTGCCCGCTGCCGTGTCCTCGTGGTCGGTGGTCACCAGCTCGTGCACCTCGCCACGGCGCACGCACCGGCTCGCGAACGGCTCCAGCCGCATCCCGCGGTTGTCGCGTCGGTGCACCAGCACCTTGACGACCCGGCTGCCCACCGCCCGCTTCTCGCCGTCCTCCAGCATCAAGCACCCTCTCGTCGGTACACCTCGTCCACCAGGTCCAACGCGGCCAACCCGCCGTCACGCCACGCCGACCGGGCCGCCACGGCCGACGCGAAGTCCCTCAGGACGCCCTCGTACTCGTGCCACAGCGAGCCCTTGAACTCGTCGTAGCCCTCGAGCATGTCCGCGCTCAGCACGGTCCCGTCGGCCAGCCGCGCGGTCACGTCCTTGGTCTCGCCGGGGTGCGACCAGTCCAACTCGACCACCGCCGGCGCGGTGCCGCGCACGTGCAGCACCGCCTGCCGGTCGATGCCCGCCACCCGCGTGACCCGTGCGGACTCCAACGTCACCTCGCCGAGGAACAGCCGCACCAGGTCCAGCGCGTTCGGCCCGTTGTCGGCCACGCACCCGCCGCCGGACCGGGCCGGGTCGAGGTACCAGCGGTCGTCGCCGACGTGCTCCTCGATCCGCTCCAGGTAGCGCACGGTCAGCGCCACGATCGGCGGAGCGCCCGCGAGCTTGTCCCGCAACGCCAGGACGTTCGCGTTGTACCGGCGGTGGAACGCGGTGAACAACGCCACGTCCCGCGCCCGCGCCGCCTCCGCCACCGCCAACCCGTCACGCAGCGTCGTCGCCAACGGCTTCTCCACGCACACCGGCAACCCACGCTCGACCGCGTCCGCCACGACCGCCGCGTGCACGTCGTTGGGCGCCGTCACCACCACCGCGTCCACCCCGCCCGCGTCGAGCATCGCCCGGTGCGACCGGTGAGCGGGCACGCGATGACCCGCCAACGCCCGCTCGTCCAGATCGCACACGGCGGCCAGCTCAAAGCGCGGCGAGGCCTCGATCGCGGCCAGGTAGAACCGCGAGATCACCCCCAACCCGACCACACCGAGCCGGATCAACGGCAGCCCACCGCCCCGCGCCTCGCCGGACACCGGTTCGACCCGTGGCCTGCCCGAGTCCGATTCACCCATCCGCGACCTGCCCGCTTCCGACCTGCCCGCTTCCGACCTGCCCGCTTCCGACCTGCCCGCTTCCGACCTGCCCGCTTCCGACCTGCCCGCCTCCGACCCGGTCACCCGGCGGCCCGCAGGGCGGGCGCGATCGAGCGCAACTCCTCGTACAGCTCGTCCGGCACCGGGACGCCGTGCACCCGCCGCCACCGCGCGCGTTCACCCTCCTGCCACCCCGGGTAGGTCACCGGCCTGCGCGGGTCGGCCGGCTTGGCGCCCGCCACCGCCCCGAACAACGCCGCCGCGTCCTCACCGAACCCCGGCCGCAGCGCCGACGGCGCGAGCACCAGCGCCA
Source organism: Saccharothrix sp. NRRL B-16348 (assembly GCF_001280085.1). Classification (GTDB taxonomy): domain Bacteria; phylum Actinomycetota; class Actinomycetes; order Mycobacteriales; family Pseudonocardiaceae; genus Actinosynnema. Next base: position 19,203 of record NZ_LGED01000194.1, read on the forward strand.
TCACCCCGATGTCGTCGTCCCGCGACACCGACGACAGCGGTCCCATCGCCGCACCCGGCACCAGCGCCGCCAGCACCTCCACCAGCAGCCCCAGCCCGAAACCCTTGTACGCGCCCGTCTCCGGCGCCCCGCCCAGCCACAGCAGCCGCCCGTCACCCCGGTCGAACGCCTCCGGATCGGTCACCGGCGTCCCGTCCGGCGACGCCAGCCACCCCGGCGGGATCTCCTCACCGGCCCGTGCCGCCGCCCGCACCCGACCTGTCGGCACCACGGTCGTGCTCATGTCCAGCACGAACGGCGGCCGGTCGCCCGCCGGGCAGGCCAACGCCAACGGGTTGGTGCCCAGCAGCGGCTCCCGGCCGTCCGGCGCGGGGGCGATGCGCTGACCGCCGCAGTTCGACGCGATCAGGCCGACCATCCCGTGCGCCGCCGCACGGGCCGCGTGGTACCCGGCGCAGCCGATGTGCGTCGCCCCGCGCAACGTCACCATCCCGATCCCGTACCGCGCCGCGCGCGACGCCGCCAACTCCACCGCCTGCGACGCCGACCACAACCCGAGCGCCCGACGCGCGTCGGCCAGCACGGACGCGCCGCGATCGGCGATCACCGCCATGTCGGCCGCCGGCGCCGTCCGCCCGGAGTCGAACAGCGGCAGGTACAGCCGGGTCAGGTTCACCAGCCCGTGCGTGCTCATCCCGGTCAGGTCGCCGTGGCACAACGCCTCCGCCGCGACCGCCGCCCGGTCCGGTGGCACGCCCCGTTCCCGGAAGACACCGGCGACGGTGGACAGCAGGGTGGGGTAGGGCACCAGGACGGTCATGCTCCTCCGTTCCGCGCGAACCTCACGACGATGTCCCGCACCACGTCGGCGAACCGGTCGAGGTCGGCAACGTCGGCGTGCTCGCCGCGCGCGTGGGCGTTGTTGGCCTCCAGCGATCCGGGGCCGAGGACAGCGGTGTGCGCGCCCGGCACGTCGGCCAGCCAGATCGCGTCACAGGTGAACGCGGGCTCGTGCGCGGGCCAGCGCGGCACGACGCCGTCCAGCAGCGGCACGTCCTGGGGCGGCAGCGCGGGCAGCCCGCGCTTGCGCCACACCAGCCGGGTGATCAGGGCGGCGTCGACGGCGGTGCGGTGGAACGGCGGCACACCGCGGAAGCGGGCGGCGAACTCGGCCAGCCCTTCCCGCAGCGCGGCGTCCAGCGCCACGGCCAGCACCCGCGCGGACGCCGTGCTGCCGTAGGAGAGGTTCAGCAGCAGCTCGCCGCTGCCGTACACGCGGTTGTGCATCCGGCCCGTGTGCAGCCCGGCCACGCACACCTGGCCGTCCGGCACCCGGCCGGCCAACGCGCCCGCCAGGTGCTGGGCCAGGAACCCGAGCAGCACCGACGCGTTGTGCCCCGCCTGCGGCTGGTCGTCGATCGCGTCCTCGCCGCGCACCTGCACGCACGCCGTCATCGCGGCCGTCGAACGGGGCAGGTAGCGCATCCCGGTCGGCTCGCAGAACACGTTCAGGCTGCCGTGGTACCCGGCTTCGACCAGCGGACGGGTGCCGAACACGCCCATCGCGCCGCCCTCCTCGCCGGACACCGCCTGGATCAGCACGCTCGCGTCCCGCCCCACCGCCGGATCGGTCATCGCGGCGCGGACACCGGCCAGCAGCGCCACCGCGGGCCCCTTCGCGTCGATCGCGCCGCGCCCGTGGAACCGGACGCCGTCGAACCCGGCCGGCTCGAACGGCGCGACCGTGTCCAGGTGCACGTTGAACATCACCACGGGATCGGCCTGGCCGACCCGCAGCACCAGGTTCGGCTGCCGGGCCAGGAAGTCCGGGTCCTCGGCGATGGCCTCCCGCACCACGGCGGGCACGTCGTGCCGCAGCACGTCGGCCTCACGTGACGGCCCCAGGTGGACGGTGCGCATCCCGAAGCACTCGGCCGCCTCCGAGTACGCGTGCACCGCGTCCCACAGGCACACCTCGTCGGTGGTCTCCAACGGGCCCGCGGTCGGCAGCGCGAGCAGCCGCAGCAGCAGGTCGCGATCCTCACCGATCACCGCACGGCTCCCCTCGCCCAGGGTCCGATCACCGCACCAGCCCGGCCATCGCCCGGCCGGCCGCCACGAACGCGGAGGCCGCGTCCGGGCCGAGCGCGCCCGACTCGTGCGGGCGCAGCGACACGTGCGGCTCCAACGACCACGCGCCCCGATAACCGTTGGCGCGCAACAGCTCCACGCAGTCGGCCACCCGCGCGTCACCCGAGCCGGGCAGCACGAACCGGTCACCCGACGCGTCCTTCACGTGCACGTGCTCGACGTGCGCGACCACCTCGCGCAGCAGCGCGTACCCGTCGTAGCCGTGCGCGACGCCGTTGCCGGTGTCGAAGAGCAGCTTCAACGCCGGGTTGTCCACCGCGTCGAGCAGGTCCAGCGCGCGTTCCGCGCTCGTGCCCGCCCACCCGGAGCAGTTCTCGTGCAGCAGCACGACCCCGGCCGCCTCGGCGAGCTCGGCGAGCATCGACACCCGCGTGATCACCCGGTCGCGCCACCGCCGTTCGGACAGGCCCGCGTTCGGGTAGGACATGATCCGCACGTACCGGGTGCCCAGCGCGGCGCAGCGGCGCAGCAGCACGTCCAGCTCGGCCAGGTCGTCCTCGAACGGCGTGCTGATCGGCCGGGCCCAGCCGCCGATCCGCGAGGCCAGGCACACCACCCGCACGCCCTGCGCCGCCAGGTCTTTCGCCACCACCGCGAACTCGTCGTCGTCCAGGTCCGCCACCGCCCGCCCGTCCACGGTGCGCAGCTCCAGGTGCGACCAGCCCAGCTCGGCGAGCACCGCCACCTGGCCCGCCAGGTCCTGCGCGGCCTCGTCCGCGATGCCCGCCAGCACGGGCTCAGCGGACATGCGCGGCCACCGGGCCGGGCGACGCCTCGCCACGCGCGGCGGGGATCACCGGCTCGGCGCAGATGTTCTTGGCCACCGACAGCAGCTGCACCACGTCGGTGGCGAACGCGAACCCCCGCGCGTGCTGGTCGCCGGCGGCGTGGAACAGCCGGTAGGCGCGCAGCACCCACTCGGTGAGCGAGTCGTCCCGCAGCACCTCGTGCTCGCGCCGCCCGTTGACCGTGACGGTGAGCTGCGCGTGGTCGTCGTCGTCGCTCACCGCGAAGTGGCCGACCGCGCTGCCCTTCTCGAACTCCACCGTGATCCGGCGCTCCCGCACCGGCGAGGTGAGGTCCGAGCTGATCTCCGTGCGCACGCCGCTGTTGTGCCGCAGCCCGATCCGCGCGCCACCCATCCGCGGCACGACCACGTCGCCCACGGTCAGGTCGTGCCCGGCGGCGTGCGTGACCCGCGCGCTGCCCGCGAGCCGCAGCGCCAGCGCCACGCCGTGCGGCAGCTCCACGTCGAACGCCGTCTGGTGGCTCGGCCTGGTCAGCGACCGGCGGAACCGGGGCTTGTTCTGCACGATCGAGATCGACTTCGGCTCGCCGAGCGTGCCGCCGCGCATCAGCTCCATCAGCCGCACGGTGAGCGAGCTGGTCAGCCACGGCTCGACCACCGCGATCCGCAGCCCGTGCTTGCGGCGCAGCCGGATCACCCGGGCCAGGTCGTCGGTGTCGGCGGCGAGCGGCTTCTCCGCGATCACGTTGCGGAAACCGCGTTCGGCGAGTTCGACCATCACCTCGGCGCGCACGGACGGCGGCGTGCACACGTGCGCGACCGTGTCGGCCGGGTCGAGCAGGGTGGCGGCCTCCGCCAGGCTGCCCACCATCGCCAGACCCGGTCGTTCCGCGGGCAGCCGCCGCGGGTCGCACGCCACGATCGGTCGGTCGTCGAACAGCTGTCGGACCGAGGTCCGCGCCCTGGCCAGCACCGGCAGGTGCAGGTCCGCACCGGCTCGGCCCAGTCCCACGACGAGTGTGCGCACTAGTGAGGCCCCGTCTTGTCTCGTCCGGTCTCGAAGGCATCGGGAATGAGCGATGTCCGCTCGTCAATTGATGGCCCCGACGTTGTCCCAATCGCGAAGGTATGTCAACTCCGCGCCGACGAGTTGACCAGGAAGAGTGAACTGGCCGGTGGTCGGCCGCCGGCCCGGTGACCTGCCATACGCTCGGTCGGGAAGCGGTGACCGCGGAGGTGAGTGCGCTGACCGTGCCATTCTTCACGCAATCGGCGACATTTTCCGGATTGTGGCCGATAACGCGCCGGCACATTGTGGAAGTCATCCGTAACGGCAAGTACTCGCACGGGCGGAAAGTCCTGGAATTGGAAAGGGCGCTGGCCGCGTACACCGGGGCCGCGCACGTGGTCGGGGTGAACAGCGGCACCGACGCGCTCGTCCTGCTGCTGCGGGCGTGCGGCCTGCGGCCCGGCGACGAGGTGGTCGTGCCCGCGTTCTCGTTCATCGCGTCGGCGTCCTCGGTGGTGCTCGCGGGCGGCAGGCCGGTGTTCGCCGACATCGAGCCGGACGGCTACGGCCTCGACCCGGCCTCGGTCGCCGCGGTCGCCGGTCCGCGCGCCCGGTTCGTCATGCCGGTGCACCTGTTCCACCACCTCGCCGACCTCGCCGGCCTGGGCGAGGTGGCCCGCCGGCTGGACCTGACCGTGGTCGAGGACAGCGCCGAGGCGATCGGCATGCGGCACGACGGCGTGCACGCGGGCCTGCTCGGCGCCGGGGGAGTGCTGTCGTTCTTCCCGACCAAGACCCTCGGCGCGCTCGGCGACGCGGGCGCGGTGATCACCAACGACCCGGTGATCGCCGAGACGGTGGGCGCGCTGCGCCACCACGGCCGGTTCGGCCGCACGATCGACAACTTCCCCGGCATCTCCACCGGCACGGGCGCGGTCGGGGTGAACAGCAAGATGGACGACGTCCAGGCCGCCGTGCTGCTGGCCAAGCTGGACCGGCTCGACAGCGACATCCGCCGCCGCGCGGCGCTGGCCCGTCGCTACGCCGACGGCCTGGCCGGCGTGCCGGGCGTGCGGAAGCTGCCGTCGGTGTTGTCACGGCGGGGGAGCGTGCGCGGCGTGTTCTACGTGTACGTGGTCGAGGTCGACCGGCGTGACGACCTGGCCGCGCACCTCGCCGGACGCGGCATCGGCACGGAGACCTACTACCCGACGCCGCTGCACCTGCAGCCGTGCTTCGCCGACCTCGGCCACCGGCCCGGCGACTTCCCCCACGCGGAGGCGGCCTGCCGCCGCACCCTCGCGCTGCCGCTGTACCCGGACCTGCCGGCCGGCGACGTCGACCGGGTGTGCGCCGAGATCCGCTCCTTCTACCTCGGAGAGCGCGTGTGACGATCCCGTTCTTCCCGCCGGACCTGTTCGACGGCGACCTGCTGCTGGAGGTGGTGGAGGAAGTCGGCCTCGCGCCGGACCAGCGGTTCATCCTCGGCGCGCGCACCGCGGAGTTCGAGGCGGCGCTGCGCGACGCGCTCGGCGTCGCCGACGCGGTGGCGTGCGGCAGCGGCACGGCGGCGTTGACGCTGGTGCTGCGCGCGATGGGCGTAGGTCCGGGCGACGAGGTGATCGTGCCCGCGTACGGGTGCGCGCCGCTGGCGTCCGCGCCGTCGGTCCTGGGCGCCACGCCGGTGTACGCCGACGTGGACCCGTGGACGATGGTGGTCGACCCGGCCGAGGTTGACAAGCTCGTCGGCGAGCGCACCAAGGTGATCATGCCCGCGCACGTGTTCTCGGTGATGGCGGACATGCCCGCGTTGCGGCGGATCGCCACCGGTGCGGGCGTGCGGCTGCTGGAGGACTCCGCGGTCGGGCAGGGCGGCGTGCTCGCCGGACGGCCGGCCGGGACCTGGGGCGACGCGGGCGTGTTCTCGTTCGTGCAGGTCAAGACGTTCGGCATGCCCGGCGAGGGCGGGATGGTCGTCACCGGCGACCCGGCCCTGGCCCGCGAGGTGCGGATGCTGCGCAACCACGGCCAGGACGGCGTGCACCGGTTCCTGCACCACCGGGTCGGCTACAACAGCCGGTTCGACGAGGTGATGGCAGCCTTCCAGCTGCGCCGCCTCGCCGGCCTGCCCGACCGGCTGGAGCGGCGGGCGCGGATCGGCGAGTACTACACCTCCCGGTTCGCCGACCTGGCCGGCCGCGGCGTGCTCGCCCCGCCGCCCGGACGGGACGGGCGCTGCTACTACGTCTACTCGCTGCTGGCCGACCGGCGTGACGCGCTGCGCGACCACCTCACCGCGCGCGGCATCGGCTCGCACGTCTACTACCAGGCGCCGCTGCCGCGTCAGCCCGCGTTCGCCGGGCACGCCCAGCCGGGCCGCGACTGGCCCGCCGCGGCGTCCGCCGCACGACGCCAACTGGCCATCCCCATCCACCCCCACCTGACCGACGCGCAGGTGGAACGCATCGCCGACGAGGTGTGCCGGTTCGCGGCCACGTCCGGCGCACACGGCTGAGGAGACCTCGATGACCACCACCATCGCGCCCGGATCCACGGGCGCGTACGTGAAGCTGGCCAAGCTCGACATCGTCGACTACTACCTCGGCGTCCTGGTGGTGTGGGCGCTGCTGGCGCCCGCGCTGCGGCTGGACGTCGGCGTGCTGACCACCATGGGCGTGTTCCTGGTCGGCGAGGTGCTCGTGATCGTCGCGATGGTCGCGCTGGACGACCTCACCGGCTACCGCGACGGCAGCGACATCCACAACTACGCGCCGGACGCGCCGGCCCGCAAGCTCGACCGCAAACCACTCGTCGCGGGCACGCTCACCGAGCCGCAGGTGCTGCGGTTCGCGCTGATCACCGCCGTGGTGGGGGCGGCGGTGTGGCTCGGCGCGCTGGCCGTCGCGCCGCACCGTCCGGTGTGGACGATCGCGCTGGTCGCGGTCACCTACTGCTTCGCCCTGCAGTACTCGTGGGGCGTGAAGCTGAGCTACCGCGGCTTCCAGGAGTTCTTCCTGGCCGCGCTGGGCTGGGCGCTGGTGCTCGCGCCGTACGGCCTGGCCACCGGTCGCGTCGACGGCGTGGTGGTCGTGCAGGCGCTGATCTTCGGCCTCGGTCCGCTGCTGTTCGGCGTCTACTCCAACACCAACGACGTCGAAGGCGACCGGCGGGTCGGCCGGCCGACCGTGGCGGCGCTGACCACGCCGCGCGGCAACCGGACCTTCGTCCGCGCCGTCTCGGCGTGCGAGCTGCTGCTGATCCTCGCACTGCCGCTGGTGGGCGGCCCGTGGTGGTTCCCGCTCGCGCTGCTGCCCACGATCCTGTTGCGGGCCAAGCAGTTGCGCGTCGGGTTCGGCGAGGGCGACATCCTCCGTGCCCGGCGGATCGGCATCGACGTGCACCGGGTGACCGTGGTGACGCTCGTCGTGGTGAACCTGGTGGTGCGGTGATGGACCTCGACGTCGCGGTGATCGGCGCGGGGATCGCCGGCCTGGCCGCCGCGCACGAGCTGGCGCGGGCGGGACGCGAGGTGCGGGTGTTCGAGGCGGCCGACCACGTCGGCGGCCGGATGGCCACCCGCCGCGTGTCCGGGTTCGTGGTCGACACCGGCGCCGAGCAGATCTCCACCCGCGGCTACCCGCACACGTGGGAGCTGTTGCGGCGCCTGGGACTCGACGACGTGCCCAAGATCGGACGGCGGCTCGGCGTGTGGCGCCAGGGCCGGGTGCGACCCGGGCTGGCCCACCCGTCGGGCCTCCTCACCGGCGCGGGGCTGTCCGTGCGGGCACGGCTGGACTTCGCGCGCGCGTCGCGCGGCCTGGCCAAGAGGAGCACGGCCGACACCGAACGGCCCGAGGCGTCCCGGGTGGGCCGGGCCACCGTCGCCGAGTTCTGCGCGCCCTACCACCCCGACGTGCTGGAGTACCTGTGCCAGCCGGTCGTGTCGGGGTTCTTCGGGTGGCAGCCGGAACGCTCGGCCGCCGCGCCGTTCCTGGCCCTGCTCGGCGCGATCGGCCCGTCCACGGCGTGGCGCACCTACCACCGCGGCATGGACGTGCCGGCCCGGGCGCTCGCCGCGCGGCTCGACGTCACCACGTCGTTCCCGGTGCGGGAGGTCCTCGCCGGGCCGGGGTACGCCCGGATCACCGGCGACGGCGCGGAGCTGCGGGCCAGGTCCGTGGTGCTGGCCGTGCCCGCGCCCGTCGCCCGCCGGGTCTACGTGAACCCGCCCGAGCACGAGCGGCCGTTCCTGGACGCCTGCGCGTTCACCCCGATGGTGAAGCTGCACCTGATGCTGGACCACCGCCCCGAGTCGGACGTGTACCTCCTGGCCGTGCCGCGGTCGGAGAGCCCGTCGGTGTCGGTGGTGCTGTTCGACCACCTCAAGCACCCCGACCGCGCGCCCGAGGGCCGCGGCCTGGTCACCGTGATCGCGAGCCCGGCGGTCGCGCCGGCGCTGCTGGACGCGACCGACGACGAGGTGGTGTCCGCGCTCGCCGCCGAGGCCGAGCGCTTCGTGCCCGGCCTGCGCGCCGCCGTGACGGAGTCGGTCGTCCACCGGTTCCGCCACGGCCTGCCCGAAGCCACACCGAACGCCCTCGCGCTGCGCGGAGAGTTCGCGTCCCGTCTCGGCGGGGTCGTGGACTACGCGGGCGACTGGGTGACCCTGACCCCGTACAGCGAGGCGGCGGTGCGATCCGGCCGCCGCGCCGCCGCACGGGTCCGCGCCGTGCCGAGGAGGCAACCAGCATGAGGCCGCACGACATGGGCACGCTGTTCGACGAGGTCGCCGCGCGCGGCACGCACACCACCGTGCACCTGGACCGACCGTTCGACATCCTGCCGTCCGGGTACGGACCGGGCGTCGACTACACCGTGCCGCAGCTGGCCGGCCTGGTCCGAGAGGCCGCCGGCTGGCTGTACGAAGCGGGCGCGCGGCGCGGCGACCGGGTGGCGGTGGTGAAGCGGAACCACTACGACTACGACCTGCTCGCGTGCGCGGCGGTGCGGATCGGCGCGGTGCCCGCGCTGCTGTCCGGGCACCTGCCCGACGACGTGCTGGAGATCCTGCTCAAACGGCTCGACCCGGCGGTGCTGGTGACCGACCGCGTGCCGCCCGCCGGCCCGGCCCGCCGGGTGTTGGCGCTCGGACCGCCCGTGCCGGGCGCGTTGACGCTGGACGACGTGCGCGGCGCACGGGTGCCCGCGCCCCGGCGCAGGCACGACGACGACCCGCTCGTCATCAACCACACCTCGGGCACGACCGGTGTGCCCAAGCTCGTCGTGCACACGACCCGCACGCTCGTGCACCGGCTGGCCCGGTTCGAGGCGGTGCGCTGGCCCGTGATCGGCGTGCGCCGCGACGACGTCGTCGCCAACGCCGGCTCCTACGCGCACGGCCGCACGTTCTGCTGGACCGCCAGCGTGTTCTGCCTCGCGCCGCGCAAGGTCGTGCTGCTCAGCGAACCCGGTGCGGCCGAGTCGGTGCTGGCCCGCCACCGGCCCACGACCCTGGAGGCGCTGCCGTCGGCCTACGTGCGGTGGCAGCCGCTGGCGGCACGGCCGGACAACCCGTTCCGCGACGTGCGGCTGTTCGTCAGCACCTACGACGCCATGCACCCGCCGGCGATGCGGGCCATGCTGCACGCCTCCCGCCGCAGGCGTCCACTGTGGATGCAGGGCTGGGGCCAGACCGAGACGGGCCCGCTGACGTTCCGCTTCCTCACGCGCCGCACCCTCGACCGCTCGCCCGACGCCCGTGACCTGGGCCGTCCGGTGCCCGGCCGGACCAGGCTGCGCGTGGTGGACCCGGTGACGCTCACCCCCGTGCCGCGCGGGCACAGCGGGCTGGTGCTGGCCCGCACGGCGGCCCGCTGCGCCGGGTACGTCGGCGAGCAGGACCGGTGGCACGCCAAGAACGACGGGCCGTGGTGGAACACCGGCGACCTCGGCGTGCTGACCCGCGGCGGCGCCGTGCGGCTGCTCGACCGCGAGGTGGACGCCGTGCCGGGGCTGAGCTGCCTGCGGATCGAGGACCTGGTCGAGGACCGGCTGCCCGAGGTGGTCGAGTGCGTCGTGCTCGGCACACCCGGCCGGCCGCCGATCCCGGTGCTCGTGACGTCCGGCCCGCTGGACCCGGCGGCATGGCGGCACGCGGTCGCCGACCTGCCGCCGATGGCCGACCCGCACGTGCTGGCCTGGGACGACGTGCCGCGCACCGCCACCGGCAAGGTGCGCAGGCTCGACCTGCTCACCCGGCTGGCCGGCACCGCCGAGACCCACGGCAGCGGGCGGTGGACGTGACCACCTACGTGTTCGACCAGGCGCACGTCGCCGAGCAGCACCGCTGCCTGGCCGCCGCCTACGACCCGGTGACCTTCGCCCGGCTCGCGCAGACCGGGGTCCGGGCCGGCTGGCGGTGCCTGGACGTCGGCGCGGGCGGCGGCAGCGTGGCCCACTGGCTCGCCGGACGTGACGCGACCGTGCTGGCGACCGACGTGCAACCCGAGCACGTGCCGCCCGCGCCCCGGCTCACCGTGCTGCGGCACGACGTGGTGTGCGACCCGCTGCCCGACGCCGCGTTCGACCTGGTCCACGTGCGGCTCGTGCTGCGGCACCTGCCCGAGCGGGACGCCGTGCTGCGCAAGCTCGTCGCCGCGGTGAAACCGGGAGGCTGGCTGCAGGTGGACGAGTTCGACAACTCCTACAGCCCGGTGCTCCTCGCGCCGGACCGGGACGCCGCCGAGCTGTACGAGACGTTCCTGGCCGTCAAGGAGAGCGTGTTCGAGGCGTACGGCGTGGACGGCGCGTGGGGACGCAAGGCGGCCGGCGCGATGGTCGAGGCCGGGCTGGTCGACGTGGACCCGCGAGTGGTGGTGCACCCGTGGCGGGCCGGGTCGCCGGGCGTGCGGCTGCTCGCGCACACCACGCACATGTTGCGGGACAAGCTGGTGGCGGCCGGGATGAGCGACGCGCAGCTCGCCGCCGTGCGCGAGGTGCTGGCCGACGACCGGTTCATGGCCACGTCGCCGGTCGTCTACTCGGTGCACGGGCGGCGGTCCGCATGACCTCGACGTTGACGGCCGTGCCGTGGTCAGGGCCGGTGGACCTGCCGCTGGGCGGCGAGCTGGACGTGCAGGCGGCGTGCGGGCTCATGCACGTGCACGGCAGGCGGTTCGGGCGGCCGACCGCGCTCGGCCTGGACTACGCCTCGATCGTGGCGTCCGAACTCGACGCGATCGGCGCGTCCGCGCTGGAAGTGGCGCGATTGCGCGGTGTCCCGCTCGACGCGGTGTCGACGTCGGTCGCGCAGGCGGCGTTGCTGGCGGTGTCGCAGTACCTGGCGGCGGCCACGGCCGACGAGCCGGACCCGGTGCCGACGGGGGTCGGCGGGCCGCCGTTCCTGTCCGCCGACGGGGTGGCGTTCGAGGTCGAGGCGCTGGACGCCGAGGTGTGGCGGCGGTTCTGGGCGGCGTTGGACGCCGAGCCGGGCGCGGTGGCGGCGGCGTGGCGGCCGTTCCAGCACCGGTTCGCCACGGCGACGTGCCCGTTGCCGCCGGAGCTGACCGGGCTGACCGCGCGGTTGCCGATCGTGCGGCTGGAACGGGTCGCGACGTCGACCGGGATGACGTTGGTGCGGGTGGCGCACCGGGCGGTCGACGACGTGCCGCCGTACGTAGTGCGGCCGTTGGGGACGGGCTCGGCGCCGGTCGGCGGGGCGTCCGACCCGGGTGTGCTGCCGTTGTCCGGGCTGGTGGTGCTGGAGTCGTGCCGGCGGGTGCAGGGGCCCATGGCCGGGCACCTGTTGTGGCAGTTGGGCGCGACCGTCGTGCGCGTCGAGCCGCCCGGTGGAGACCCGCTGCGGGGCGTGCCGCCGATGGCCGGTGACGTGTCCGCCCGCTTCCACGCGGTGAACCGGGGCAAGCGGGTGGTGACCGTGGACCTCGGCACCGTGGCCGGGCGGCGCGAGCTGCTCGAGCTGGCGTCGGGCGCGGACGTGTTCCTGCACAACTGGGGGCCGGGGAAGGCCGCCACGTGGTCGTTGCGGGCCCGGGACGTCGCCCGCGTGCGGCCCGGGATCGTGTACGCGCACGCGTCCGGCTGGGGCGACGCCTTGGGTCCGCGGCCGCCGTTGGGCACGGACTTCGTGGTGCAGGCGCACGCCGGGGTGCCGCCGTCGCTGATGACGATCGTGGACGTGTTCGGCGGCGTGGTGTGCGCCCGCGGTGTCGTGGACGCGCTCGGGCGGCGGATCCGGACCGGGACGGGGCAGTCGGTGGCGTCGTCGTTGCTGTCGGCGGCGTCGCGGCTCAACGCGCGGGCGACGCGGCGGTGCACGGCGCCGTTGCGGGTGCCGGTGTGCACGGATCTGGTTTCGCTGGCGCGGGATCGGCGGTTCGCGCGGGCGTTGGTGACGGACGGGTGCGTGGTGCCGGGACCGGTTTGGGGGTTCGGATGACGTGGACGTCGTCGACCGGGGTCGTGGTGCGCGACCTGGTGCCCGCCGCGTTGCGCCGGTCCTGGGTTTCGGCAGGTCATTGCCCGGATCGGGATCTGTACTCGTTGTTCCGGGAGCGGGTGGCCGCGCACCCCGGGCGGACCGCGGTGATCGACTCCGCGGGGTCGTGGGACTACGCGTCGTTGGACCGGGCGGTGAGGTGGCAGGCGAGGTTACTCCGTGGTTATGGCCCTTCCGACATCATCGGTGTCGACGTGCCGAACGGGCGAGAGGGGGTGGTGGCGGAACTGGCGGTGGCGGCGGTCGGCGGTGTCGCGGTGCACCTGCCCGACGGTGTGTCGCCCGTGGCGGGCACGGGTTCGCCGGTGGCGAGCACGGTGATCACGGACGTGTCGGAGGCTGTGGCGGCGGCATCTGACCCGGCTCGTGAGGCGCCGTGGTCGCCGGTGGCGGTCGACCCGGAGGCTCCGGCGCGGATCCTGGTGTCGTCGGGGTCGGAGTCCACGCCGAAGCTGGTCGCCTACTCGCACAACGCGTTCGCCGGCGGTCGGGCGAACTACGTGCGGGCGGTGCACGGGGCCACGGCGGTGCCGCGCGATCTGGTGCTGGTGCCGTTGGCGTCGGCGTTCGGGTCGTTCGGGGCGGCGATCACGTTGTGCCGGTGGGGCGGGACGGTGCTGCTGATGCGGCGGTTCGACGCGGCGGCGGCGTTGCGCGTGGTGGCGGAGCACCGGCCGACGCACGTGTTCGGCGTGCCCACGATGCTGCGGCGGATGGCGGCTCTGGCGTCCACTGTGGACACCTCGTCGCTGCGCGCGGTGGTGTCGAGCGGTGACGTACTGACGCCTGAGGCTCTGGCGGAGGCACGGGCGGCGTTCGGCTGCCCGGTGATCAACGTCTACGGGTCGTCGGACGGCGTGAACTGCCACACGGCGACGCCGGAGCACGGGGTGGGCCGGCCGGATCCGGCGGTCACCGACATCCGCGTGGTGGACGGCGAGATCTGCGCGCGGGGGCCGATGACGCCGCTGTGCTACGTCGACGCGCCCGAGTTGGACCGGCGGCACCGCCTGCCGGGCGGCTGGGTGCGGACCGGCGACGAGGGGTTCTTCGCCGCCGACGGCACCCTGCACGTGGTGCGCCGGCTGAAGCGGGTGGTGATCCGCGGCGGGTACACCATCAGCCCGGCCGAGGTGGAACGGGCGCTGGACGGTCACCCCGAGGTGGCCGAGGTGGCGTGCGTGCCCGTGCCGGACCCCGACCTGGGCGAACGGCTGTGCGCGTGCGTGGCCGTGCGGCCCGGCCGGCCTGCGCCGTCGCTCGGGCAGCTGACCGCGTTCCTGCGCGACCGCGGCCTCAGCCGCCGCAAGCTGCCCGAACACCTGGTGGTGCTGCCGGAACTGCCGCTGGGGCGAACGGGGAAGGTCTGCCTGCCGACGGTCACCCGACTGGCGGCCGAACGGCACGCGGGCGGGCGTCGGGATGTCGTGGGAGGAGGTGAGGCTTGATCTGTGCGAGGTCGTGGCCTTCGGGCGGCGGGCTGTGGTGCCCTTGGGCCGGGCCTCCGGCTCTGGTCGGAGGTGGTGGTGAAGCGTGATCTGCGCGTGGGCGCCGGGTTAGTGGCCTTCGGGCCGCGGGTTGTGGTGTCGATGGGACCGGCTGGACCGTGTGCCTGCCGGCGGTCGAGTGGTGGGTACGTAGGCGTCAGGGCGTCGTTGGAGGTGGTGCGTGGTGAGGCTTGATCCGTTCGCCGGTCCGGGGTTCGCGGCGTTGGGCGCGTTGGGCAAGGCCGTGGACGGCGTGGACCTGCCCGTCGGGTTCGTCGAACTGGTGCGGTTGCGGTGTTCGCAGATCAACGGGTGCACCTACTGCATCCGGCTGCACGGCGAGGCGGCCGTGGCGGCGGGGGAGACGCGCGACGTCTCTGACTGGCGCACCGATCCCGCGTTCACCGAGCCGGAACGGGCGGTGTTGGCGCTGGCCGAAGCGGTGACCCTGGTGCACGACGGGCACGTACCGGACACCGTCCTCGACGCGGCGATCCACGCGATCGGCGAGGTCCGGACCCAGCAAGTCGTGTGGGCGGCGACCGTGGTCAACGCCTACAACCGGCTGGCGATCAGCGCGCGCCTCACCTGACCGCTCCGGCCGCGCGCGGGACTTGACCCGCGCTTGGCCCTTGGCTGTGTCCAGGCACTTGACCGCGTTCAGCTCCGGAGGCCGACCACCGGGGCGGGCGTGCCGCCGAACGCCGTGCGGGTGACCACGATCGCGCCGGGGGCGGCGACGAGGCGGACGTCCGAGCGGCCGCGTGAGCCCGAGCCGTCCAGGCGGACGGGGGTGGAGGTGGGCGGTGAGCCGTCCAACGGTTGTGTCACCACGGTCAGCTCGCGGCCGTTGTCCTCGCACGTCCGCACGTAGGTGGTGCGCGTCGTGAGGTCCGCCGTGCGTCGGGGACAGGCCTCGACCGAGAGCCGGGTGGTCGTGCCGGTGGTCGGGTCGAGCGCGAGTAGACCGGTGACCTGGCCGCCTTCGTCCTCCTCCACCAACGGCGTGACACCGGCGTCGGCGCGCACGGCCCACGACTGCTCCGGCCGGGACAGCACCCGTCCGGTCTCGGTGTCCAGCAGTCCGTTCGGCACGGCGTCCGGCGTGGTCTGCGCACCGAACGTCTGCAGCCGGACGACGGCCCCGTCCGACGTGGCGCGCAGCTGGACGTCCTGCCGCTCCCCATTCGTGTCACCGCGCCGAAGTTCGTGCCGCCACCGTTCCTCACCGGTCACTTCGTCCAGGGCGGTGACATCCAACCTGTCCGGGCACTCCACGGGCACCAGCACGGTCGTGCGGCCCTGGGCCACCTGCCCGAACCACGACGTGCAGCCGGCAGGCGGCGACCAGCGCCACCGCACCCCGCCGTCGCGGATGTCGTAGCCGGTGATGACCTCGTTGTCGCGCAGTGTCAGCACTTGCGCGCCGGGCATCACCTGATCGGTTTCCACCAGCACGGACCGGACCACCATCTCGAACCGGGGCGTGCCGGTGTCCGCATCCAGCACCACCACCGACTGCGCCCTCGTGTCGTGCAGAGAACGGAAGGACACCACGACGGTCCGTCGGTCGATCGACGCCACCAGCGAGCCGACCGGCGCACCCGGCCGTGCGTACCGCCACTCGACCCGCCCGTCGTTGCCGTTCAACGCCACCACGGCCCCGTCCCGAGTCGCCACCGCCACCCCGTGCAGGGCCGGCACGACGTCCACCACGTCGGCGGGCGGCTGCCAAGCCCACTGCCTCCCACCGGGCCGCTCGGCCAAGGGCCCCGGCGGGAAGTCCCGAGCCTCCCGAGTCTCCGACCGGACGATCACCGCCTGCGCCCCCGCCGGTGCCAGGAACGCCGCCACCGCAACCACCACCACCGCAAGAACACCGACCGGCCGCACCCGCCACCCACCAGACCTACTGCGACCCCTCACCTCACCACCGGACACCGCCCGCAACCCCGCGACACCCTCGGCCCCCGGCCCCACCAGCCGTTCCGCCGGCCGCCCCGCCACACCCTCGGCTTGCTGCCCAGCCAAACCCTCGGCCGGTTGTCCCGCCACGCCTTCCGCTGGCTGCCCTGACACGCCTTCCCCCGCTTGCCCCGCCGCATCTGCCGCCGGTTGCCCGGCCACGCTCTCGGCGAGGTGCGCCGCACTGGGTTCGGCCGGTGTTGCCTGCGGTTCCGGCATGACTTCGGCAGAGGCGGCTTGGTGTGCTGCGTCCTCCCTCGGCCCGCGATGTTCCGCCGACCCGTCGACCGCCCGCGTGCGCCGTCCCACCAACCCGACCGCGCCGACCGCCACCGCGAGCGAACCCACCGCCAACACCGGCAAATCGTCACCGGTCAGGCCGATCAGCAAGTCGGACACCAGGAGCCACCACACCGCGACGGCCAACCCGACGCCCGCCACCGCCGCGACCACCCGGGTCGAACGTTGTCGACCGCCGACGGTCAGTGCGGCCGCGAGCACGACACCCACCGCCACCCCGATCACCGTGACGTCCGCCTCCGGCCGGGGCACACCGCCCGACCGGAACGGCGCCCACACGGCGCACAACGCACCCACCACCGTCATGTAGCGCAGCATCTCGGCACCTCCCCGCGTGGGACGGGAAGCGTCGGGATTCCGTTCCACCCCGGTGCCACGACGATCCCACGCCGCGCGACTACGTCTCATCGACCTCAGCGGAAGTGAGCACCGGGACACAGGGGGTCACGTGGCGGCGCAGGCCGTGGATCATCGGGCCGCCGAGGAGGCCTCGGGTGGGCAGGCCGCCACCGACGATGGGGCAGAATCGGCCCGGTGAGCACCAACTGGGCAGGCAACTTCACCTTCTCCGCCGCGCGGACCGCGCACCCGACGTCCGTCGGGGAACTCCAGGACGTCGTCCGTGACGCCGAGTCGGCCCGCGTGGTCGGCGCGGGGCACTCGTTCAGCACGATCGCCGACACCGGCGGCACGCTGATCAGCCTCGACCGGATGCCCGAGGTGTTCGAGGTGCGCGACGGGTCGGTGCGGGTGGGTGCCGGGACGCGGCTCGCGCGGCTCGCCGAGCGGTTGCACGCCGTCGGTCTCGCGCTGCCGGCCATGCCGTCGCTGCCGCACATCACGATCATCGGCGCGTGCGCCACCGCCACCCACGGCTCGGGCAACGACATCCCGTCGCTCGCGAGCCTGGTCCGCTCGCTCGACCTGGTCGCGGCCGACGGCACCACCCGCACCCTGAGCAGGGGAGACGCCGGGTTCGACGGCGCCGTGGTGGCGTTCGGCTCGCTCGGCGTGGTGGTGGCCGTCGAGCTGGACGTCGTGCCGACCTTCGACGTCGAGCAGCGGGTCTACCAGGACATGCCGTTCGACGCCCTGGTCGACAACGTGGACGCAGTGTTCGCCAGCGCCTACAGCGTCAGCGCCTTCACCACGTGGCAGGGCGTGGCCCACGTGTTCGCCAAGCACCGCACGACCGACACCAGGCACGACCTGGCCTGGACCGGCGCGACGCCCGCCACCGAGCCGGTGCACCCGGTGCCCGGCCAGCCCGCCCTGCACTGCACGACCCAGCTCGGCGTGCCCGGCCCCTGGCACGAACGGCTACCGCACTTCCGCGCCGACTTCACCCCGAGCGTCGGCCGTGAGCTGCAGTCCGAGTACTTCGTGGCCCGCGAGCACGCGGCCGACGCGCTGCGGGCGCTCAACGACCTGTCCGCCGAGATCGCGCCCGTGCTGCTGACCTCCGAGGTCCGCACGATCGCCGCCGACGCGCAGTGGCTCAGCCCGGTGCACGACCGGCCGAGCGTGGCGTTCCACTTCACCTGGCACCCGGACGACGCGGCCGTGCGCGCCGTCCTGCGCAAGATCGAGGCGACGCTGAGCCCGTGGCGTCCCCGCCCGCACTGGGGCAAGTTGTTCGAACTGGCCGACCCCGGTGAGCGGTACCCGCACTGGGCCCGATTCGCCGAGCTGCGCGGCGAACTCGACCCCACCCGCACATTCCGCAACCCCTTGATCGACGGCTGGTTCACCGGATAAGCGCCTCCGGAGCCGCCCTCACAATCGCGCGAATCGCCGCAGCCCTTCCAGATCGGGCACGACCACGTCACGCCGCAGGTGGCTGACCACCACACCGGCCTTGCGCAGGTCGGCGAACGCCTTCTCGGCCGTGCGCGGCTTCATCCCGGCGATCGAGGCCAGCTCCACCTTGGTCAACGGGATGCCGAGCACCCAGCCGCCGACCTCCTGGCGGCCGTGCGCGCCGACCAGCTCGGCCAGCACCCGCGCGACCCGTTCGGCGGCGGTGTGGGACAGGAAGTCGCGCCGCCGCCGGTTGGCCCACCGCAGCTGGTCGTCGATGACGCCGATCAGCTCGACGAACCCGTCGTTGCGGCGGTGCAGGAACCCGTGCAGCTCGGCGCTCGTGATCAGCTTCGCCGACACGTCGCCGCACGTCACGACCGTCGCCGACCGGGGCTTGTGGTCCAGCGCGGCCAGCTCGCCCACCAGGTCGCCCGCGACCCGCACGGTGAGCACCGCGGTGTCCCCGCTCGCGTCGTTGACCAGCACCTTCACCACGCCTTCGAGCAGCAGGAACACGTGCGTGTCGGTGGCGTCCTGGACGATCAGCTCGCGGTCGGCGGCGTAGCGGACCGTGGTGCCCAGCGACATCAGCTCCTGCCTGCTGCTCTCCCTCAGCCGCGCCAGCAGCGTGCCCGGCGGCCACTCCGCCGCCGTCACGTGCTGCCGCGCCGCGGGCGTGCTCGGCTTCGCCGTGGCCAGCGACCGGCCCGCGTCGGCGAACGACGCGTAACCCCGCTCGAACGACGGGTCGGGCCCCACCCCGGACAGCAACGCCTCGCACGCCCGCCGCTGCTCGTCCAACGCCCGCACGGCCAGGTGGTCCGCGCCCAGCGCCGACACCGCCCGCATCGACGCGTCGCGCACCACGTCCAGCAGCCGTTGCGCCTGCCCGCGGGTGCCGTCGAGGTGGGCCAGCTCCAGCTCGGCCGCCGCCAGGTTGGACGTCGCGATCACCGAGTGCGGGTGGTCCGCGCCCAGCCGGGTGGCGGTGCGGTCCGCGGCCGAACGCAGACTGGGCAGGGTGAGCCGGGCCCGTTCGGCGGACCGGCGCACCCTGGCCAGCTCGAACTCCGCCGACGCCAGGTTCGCCTGCGCCACCAGCGCCCGCGGGTGGTGCGCGCCCAGCGCGTTCAACGCCCGGTCGGTCGCGTCACGCAGGTCGGTCAACGACTCGGCGACCTCCTCGGCGTCACCGTGGTCGCGGGCGATCCGGAACCGCGCGCACATCAGGTTCAGCCGCAGCACGCACGTCTGCGGGTGGTTCGACCCGAGCACCGCGGCGTTGCGCTGTAACGCCAGCTCCAACGCGCCCGTCTCGCTCGGTTTCGCCTGCTCCACGGCCACCGCCACCGACCCGACCGCGACCGGGTCGGGCACCGGCAGCGGGTCCAGGAAGTCGCCGACCACCTGGCGCAACGGCGCGCCGCGGCCGAACGCGGCGGTCGGCGGCCTGCGCCGCACCTGGCGGGGCGCGGTCGTGCCCGGCTCGCGCCGACCGCGGGCCACCGACGCCAACGCCTGCAGGTCACGCACCCGTGACGCCTCCGGCCCGGTCGGGTCCACCAGCGCCAGCATGGCGATCAGCAGCGCGTCCGCGGCGTCGGCGGAGCCGATCCGGGTCAGCGCGGCGGCGCAGCGCAGCAGGCGGTCCACGTCGCGGCGCGCGCTGAGCGCGTCCAGCGAGCGCGCCAGGTCCACCGCGAGGCGGCGGGCCGCCTGCCGGTCCGGCGCGGACCGGGCCAGTACTGCTTCGAGTTCGACCATACGGCTGTTCATCCGGCACCCCAGGTGGTTGCTCGGTCCGCGACGGCGCGGTTCCTGCGTTCGGACGCCGTGTTCCGGCGTTCGGGCGCGGGGACTCGTGCCGCCGGAGTGGAATCCTCGTCCATAGCGGCGATATCGGTTGCTCCGGGCATTCGTTAGCGCATCCCTGACATTGTTACGGTACGAATGGTCGGATGTCCGACCGTTATCCGCACTATTGCGGAAAACCGTGCAAGTTTTTTGTCGTAGTGAACCCCGCGCAACCCGTCCTTGGCGAGATCGACGTTCCGCACGGGAGGACCCCTCGGATTTCCGGCCGTGCCGGAGCGCGCCGGGGCACGCGGAAATCGCCGGTGGCGTGCGACGCGGGCCGCCGGCCGCCGTGGCACAGTGATCGCATGCGGGTGGGGGTGTTGGGGCCGCTGGAGGTCACGGCGGACGGCACGGTGGTCGAGGTCGGCGGCGCCAGGGTGCGCGCGCTGCTGGTCCGGTTGGCGGTGGCCGCGGGTCGGGTCGTCACCACCGAGGAACTGGCCGACGCGCTGTGGCCGGACGACCGGCCGGCGGACGAGGTGGCCGCGGTCCGGTCCCTGGTGTCCCGGCTGCGCCGTGCCCTGCCCGCCGACGTGCTGCGGTCCGCGCACGGCGGCTACCGGCTCGACCTGCCCGCGGACGCCGTCGACGCGCTCCGGTTCGACCGGCTCGCCCGCGAGGCCAGGGCCGCGTTGACCGCGGGCGACCCGATGACCGCGCGTCGCCTGGCGGCGGACGCGTTGGCGCTGTGGCGCGGACCGGCGTTGGCCGACGCGGCGGGCGCGCCGTTCGCGGTCGGCTACGTCGCGGGCCTGGACGAGACGCGGCTGGCCGTCGTGGAGGACGGCGCCGCGGCCGACCTGGCGTGCGGCCGGGCCGAGCACCTGGTCGCCGACCTCACCGACCTCGCCGCCCGGCACCCGCTGCGCGAACGGCTGCAAGCGCTGCTGCTGCGCGCCCTCGTCGCGACCGGACGCCCGGCGGAGGCCCTGGTCGCCTACGAGGAGATCCGCCGCCGGTTCGCCGACGAACTGGGCGCCGACCCCGGCCCCGAGCTGCGCGAGACGCACCAGGAGATCCTCCGCGCCGAACCCGCCGACCAGCCGCGCGCCGGCAACCTGCGGCTGCCGCTGACCAGCCTGGTCGGCCGGTCCGCCGACCTCGACCGGGTCGCCGGGCAGCTCGCGGGCCACCGACTGGTCACCCTCGTCGGACCGGGCGGCGCGGGCAAGACCCGCCTGGCCACCACGGTCGCGGCCCGGCTGCCCGGCGGCGCGTGGCTGGTCGAGCTGGCGTCGGTGACCGACCCGGACGACGTCGCGCCCGCCGTGCTCGGCGCGCTCGGCCTGCGCGACCAGCGCGCCGTCGACCGGCCCGTGGCGCTGGTCGACACCATGACCCGGCTGGTGGACGTGCTGTCGCGCACCGAGGCCGTGATCGTGCTGGACAACTGCGAGCACCTGGTCGGCGCGGCGGCCCGGTTCGCCGACGAGCTGCTCGGCCGCTGCCCGCGGCTGAGGGTGCTGGCCACCAGCCGCGAACCGCTCGGCGTGTACGGGGAGGTGGTCAGCCCGGTGCCGCCGCTGGACGGTGACGCGGCCGTGCGGCTGCTCGCCGAACGCGCCGCGGCGGTGCGGCCCGGCTTCGCCGTCACGCCGGACAACGCCGAGGCCGTCGCGGAGGTGTGCCGCCGGCTGGACGGCCTCCCGCTGGCCATCGAACTGGCCGCGGCCCGGCTGAGGTCGCTGTCGGTGGAGCAGCTGGCCGCCCGCCTCGACGACCGGTTCCGCCTGCTCACCGGCGGCAGCCGCACCGCCATGCCCCGGCACCAGACGTTGCGCGCGGTGGTCGCGTGGAGCTGGGACCTGCTGTCGGAGCCCGAACGGGACTTCGCCGCGCGGCTGGCCGTGTTCCCCGCCGGCTTCGACCTGGAGGCCGCCGAACGGCTCGCCGGCGACGACGCGTTCGACCTGCTCGCCGCCCTGGTCGACAAGTCGCTGGTGCAGGTCGTCGACGGCGCCCGCTACCGGATGCTGGAGACGATCCGCGAGTACTGCCTGGAACGGCTGGCCGAAGGCGGCCGGGTGGCCGCGGCGCGGGCCGAGCACGCCGGGTACTTCCGCGACCTGGCCGAGACCGCCGAACCGCACCTGCGCGGCAAGGACCAGCTGACCTGGATCTCCCGGCTGGAAGCGGAGCGGGACAACTTCATCGCCGCGCTGCACTTCGCCGCCGACAACGGCGACGCGGACACCTCGGTGCGCCTGGCCGCCGCGATGAGCATGTTCTGGACCATGCGCGGCAACCGGGCCGAGTCGGTGCCGTGGCTGCGCCTCGCGCTGGCCGTGCCGGGGGAGGCGCCCGTCACCGCGAGACAGGTCGCGTCGGCGTTCCTGCTGGTCAACAACGCGGTCACGGGCGGCTTCCAGGACCTGGACGACCACCTCGCCCGGCTCGCCGAGCTGGCCGCCGAGTCCACCGGCGAGCACCCCGTGCTGGTGCTGCTGGAGCCGATGGCGGGGCTGCTCATGGACGACGCGGAACGGGCGTTGGCGGCGGTGGACGAGCGGCTGGACACGGCGGACCCGTGGACGCGCGCCGTGTTGTGGATGGTGCGCGGCGCGGTGCGGGAGAACTCGGGCGACCTGCGCGGCGCGCGGGACGACATCACCACCGCGATCACCGGGCTGCGCGAGGTGGGCGACCGGTTCGCCTTGGCGCAGGCGCTGACCGGGGTGGCCGAGGCGCACCTGGGTTTCGGCGAGCCGGAACCGGCGATGGCGGCGCTGGAGGAGTCGATCAGCCTGCTCGCCGAGCTGGACCCCGACGACGACGCCGCGAACGAACGCATCCTGCTGGCCACCGCGCACCTGCAGCTCGGCGACGTGGCGCGGGCCCGCGCGGACTGCCTGGCGTTGACCAGGCAGACGTCGCAGCCGTGGTCGGCGCGCGGGGTCGCGTTCGCCTGGCTCGTGCTCGGCGACCTGGCCCGGTACGAGGGCGACCTGGCGGCCGCGGAACGGCAGTACGAGGCTGCTCGGGAGTCGCTCGCGGGCGAGCCGCTGGTGATACCGCAGTTCCACGCGCGGATCCTGACGTCACGCGCGCACCTCGCCGTGGAGCGCGGTGACCACGAGGCGGCCGTGGAGGCGACCCGCACGGCCTTCGAGCACGCCATGTCGGCCAAGGACATGCCCATCCTGGCCAGGGTCGCGGTCGCCGAGGCGGCCGTGCGCGCCCACTTCGGCAACCCGACCGACGCGGCCCAGGCGCTGGGCGCCGCCGAGCAGCTGCGCGGCGCGCCCGACGCCCGCAACCCCGAAGTGGCACGACTCGCCGACCACCTGCGCGCCGACGTGGGCGACGCCGCCTACGACCTCGCCTACGCCACCGGCGTGGCCCTCGACCGCGCGGAAGCCATCGCGCTGATCCGGCCCGAGACCTGACCGCGAGGGGGTGTCACGGCCACGAGCGCACGACGTCCTCGACCGCCGTGACGCAGGCGTCGGCCACCCTGTTCCCGCCGTAGGACGCGAGGTGCGGTGCGGCCGCGGCCAGCACGGTCAGCACACCGGCCCGGCCGAGCCCGGACAGCAGGTCCCGCACCGGCGGCAGACCGTCGACCTCCCGGTGCCACGCGGCCCGCGCGCCGGCGTGCGAGGCGAGCAGCGCGGCCGCCGCGAGCCCTTTGTTGTCCTCCGCGGCGAAGCGCGTCGCGTCGACCAGCGCACGCAGGAACGGCACGGTCGCGTGCCGCGCCACCGGGCCGAAGTCACGGCCCGGCATGGCGGCCTCGCGGGACAGCGCGGCGATGCCCGCCTCGCACGCCCGGGCGCGTTGCGCCTCCGTCAGCGCGGGCAGCAGCCGACCGAGCAGGTCCAGGAACCACCACGCCGTGCCGACGTGCGCCACGACGAGGTCGACCAGCTCGTCCCGCTCGGCGTCGGTCATGGCTTCGGCGAGCAGCACGACCGGGTGGACCTGGAGCACCGACGACGGCGGCTGCCGACGCAGGTCGTCCATCACCCGTGCGACGACCTGTCGCCGCTCCTCGCCGTCGAGGCGGGCGGCCAGCGCCGCGAGCGGCAGCGGCCGATGCCTCGCGTCGACGGCCTCGGCGGCCGCACGCAGGTCGTCCACCTCGTCGGCGTCCACGTGCGGCGCCGCCATCGCCAGGTACCGGGCGAACCGGTTGTCCGGCGCGCCGCGGACCTTCTTGCGCAGCCCGCGCCAGAACTTGTCCGTGGCCCGCTCGTCCGGCAGCCGCGGCCCCAACGCGCGCCACACGTCCAAGGCGTCGTTGTCGTCGGGCAGGTCCACGGCGTCGGCGAGCCGGCGCCGGATCGCCTCCCCGGTGAGCACCCCGCCCACCGCGGCCAGCCGCTCCGCGAACCGCTGGTCACCGACCGGCTGCCGGTCCGGGACCAGCGTCGCCGCCCACCGCAGCACGTCGTCCCGTTCCGCCTCGGGAACCTGCCCGGCGACGGTGACCGCCAGGTCGGCCCGATCGACCGGGGCGAGCCCGTCCGCCAGGTGTTCCACCCGTTCCCGCACCGCGGCCCGGCGTTCCCACGGCACCCGTCCGACCAGCGCGGCGAACACGTCGGCCTGCGGTCGCACGTCGCCGATCACACCGGCCGCGCGTGCCGCGTGCCGCACCTCGTCCTCGTCCCGGCTGCCCGCGACGAGCGCCTCCAACGCGTCCGCGCGGTGCCGGTGCATCCCGAGGCCGTAGCCGATGCCGGGCAGCAGGTCCAAGGCCAGGAGCCGGGTCTCGTGGTCGAGGTGCGGGGCCATCGCGCACAACGCGTCGGCGCGCTGCCACCCCTGGCACGACGAGGCGAACCGGATCGCCTCGCGGCGCAGCCCGCCGGCCTGCTTGGCCGGGACGCGGGTGGCCAGGACCGCCAGCAGGTGGGCCTGACGTCGGGCTTCCAGCTCCGCGCCCGCCTTCCGGACCACGTCGACGGTCTTGCCCTCGACGTGGCCTGCCACCGCGATCAAGGTCTCGTCCCGGAGGAGGTCGAAGCGCGAACCCGGATCCGGCAACGCCCGCAGCGCCTCGGCCACCAGCGCCGGGCGCCTCGCCGACGGCACCGCCTGGACCAGGGCGGCCAGCGTGCGGGCCCGTGCCCAGTGCGGCCGGTCGGCGCCGACGGTCCGGGCCAGGGAGAGGGCGCGGTCCACCGCCTGGCCGCGCAGGAACGGGGCGAGGGAGATGATCGAGGTGAAGTCGGGTTCGTCCCGGCCCTCGGAAGCCCGGTCCAGCACGAGGTTCGAGGCACGGGCGAGCTGGGCCTCGTCGACGAGCGCGATCAACGCCCGGACGTGCTCGACGGCTTGCCCGGTGTCGGCCACCACGCCCAACGTCGACAGCTGCCCGGCGAGGTGCGTGGTCACCCAGTCGGGGAACAGCCGTTCGGCGGCCAGCCGCACGGCGAGCGCCCGGTGCGCCCGCGACTCCGGGCGGTGCGGGCGGTGCGGTCGGCGGGCGAGGACGTCCAGGACGCGGGGGAGCGCCGCCGACGCGACGCGGGGGATCAGCCCTGGCCACGCGGCAGCGGTGTCGTCACCGCCGTCCAAGGCGATGGCCACCGCCCGCTCCAGGTCCGGCGCGGTCAGCGCGGCGCCGAGCATGCCGAGGACTTCGGCGCGGAACGGCTGGTCACCGGAGGCCACGGCGTCCAGCAGGTTCCGCACGATCGCCTCCCGGTCGTCGGGCGGCAACAAGGGGAGCACCGCGCCCGCGACCTCCAACGCCCTCCTCGACGCGGGCGGGAACACCACCGTCCACGCCTGCCGGGCGTCGCGCGGCGTGAGGCACCGGCTGCCGTCGGGTCGGGTTGCCGCCGCCAGTGCCGCGACCAGCTCCACCCGCGCCGGGTGGTCCCGCACCGCCTGGACGCGGCCCAAGGCAACCCGCGGCGCCCAGATCCGGCCTTCGACGAGCGTGCGCAGCAGACCCGGGCGCGTGCTCGCGATGACCGACTCGACGCTGCCGTCCATGAGCGCGTAGCGGACCTCCGCGGTGATGGACGGCGCCGACCCGCCCTCGGCCAGGTCGACGTCGGTGGCCTCGGCCGCCTGCCGCCGTCCCAGCGCCAGCGACGCCCGGTACTCGACGAACGTGCCGTGCGCCTCGTGCGCGAGGAACCACGCGGTGGCCCGACGGGGTGCGCCACCGTCGGCGGGCGCCTCGACCTCGGTCGTCAGCAGGGCGTGCAGCTCGTCCTCGGCGTCCAGCTCGGCCAGGTGCCCCGCCAGGTTCCGCAGCCCGTAGCCGCCGTCCAGCCCGCCGAGCCGGGCCGGGTCCGCCACGAGCACGCCCGGCCGGATGCCGCCAGGGCCGAACAGCGCGGTCAGGTAGCGGTCCGCGAGGCGGCGGCGGGTCGTCGCGGCGGTCAGCGCCAGCAGGTCGAGCTGCCGCTCGTCACCGGTCATCGGGTCGTCCGGGCGGACGCCGGCCAGGTAGTCGCGGGCGCTGTCGTGCAGGGTGGTGAAGCGGCGGTCGTCCTCCGGGCCGACCACGCGGGCGAACGCCCTCAGCCTGCCGGTCACCACCGCCCGCAACTCCTGCACGCGAACGGGGTCGTCACCGACGTCCGCCAGCGCCGTCAGCGTGTCCAGCGTCAACGGCTCGTTGGCGCACGCCAGCGCGCTCAACGCGGGCAGCGCCAGGTCGCTGTCGCCGCTCAGCTCGGTGAGCGTGCGGCTGTAGTAGGTCCACAGGTCGACGGGCAGCGACTGCAGGTCGTCCGGCGCGACCCGACCGGCACGCACGTCCGCCAGCACGTGCCGCAGGTAGATCCACACGCCGGCGCAGCGCCGGGCGAGCTCGTCCCGGAACACCTCCGGCGAGGTCTTCGCCGCCACCAGCTCCCGCAGCACGTCGTCGTCGCGCAGCACCTCGTCGATGTGGCGGCGGATGTCGCTCTCGTTGTCCGCGCCGTCCGGCTCGATCCGCACGTGGTCGTACGGCCGTTCCCGGGCGTACAAGGCGATGCCCTCGCGGACCGTGGCGACCACGTAGGCGTTGTCGGGCAACCGCACGGGCAGGGCGAGCGGCAGGTCGCCGTGCTCGACGGCCAGGTCGAGGCCGTCGACCGCCAGCACCAGCCGGTGCGGCTCCGGCGCCGAGGTGGCGGCCCGTGCGGCGGCGTGCAGCACCCGCTGGAACCCCACCGGGTCGGCGGTGGACGCCGGGTCGTCGGCCAGCTCGTAGCGCGTGATGAGCTGGGTGCCGAGGGCCCGCAGGGCGCCGGACGCCGTGCGGCGCGTCCCGGCGTTCGTGACGAAGTGGCGGGGGAGGTTGTGCTCGGCCGCGTACAGCGCGAGGAACGTCGTCTTGCCGATCCCGGTCTTGCCCTCGATGAAGAAGTAGCCCCTCGGCTGCCCGGCGATGAACGCGTCCACGCGGTCGGCCAGCCAGTCGCGCGCGGTCGGCCGGACGTCGTCCAACGCGCCGAGGACGTCGCGGTAGTCGTCCGGGACGTGGGGAGCTTCCGGTCGGGCAGGTGCAGGTGCACGCCGCCGGAGATCCAGCCCGCCTGCACGACCGACCGGGCGTGCCCGGAGAAGTCGTTGCGCACCGGCCGTTCCCGCAGCACGGCCGCGAGCCGCGCGGACAGCTCGGCCGGCGTCGACGCGTCGATCACGACGTCCGCGTCCTCCGCCCGGTCGGTGACCGTGCCGCCGGCATCCCGCACGGCGGCGACGAACTCGGCGTCGCGCGACGCCCGATCTAAGAACACCCGGAACACCCGGCAACCGTGGCACGCCTGCCGCACCTCGGGCCGCAAGGACACGTCCGATACACCCGATCAGCGCACGGGCGCCGAACGCGGCCCCGAGAGTCCAACGCCCAGCGCCCGCGTGTCGTACCTCCAGACCGCGCGTGTCCTACGTTCAGAACGCGCGTGTCCTACGTTCGCGTCACGCGTGTCCTACGTTCAGAACACCTGAATTCAACACTCGGCACGGAAACCGCAGGTCAGGCGCGACGACGGTAAGCGTGCACGGCGAGCGGCGCGAACACGGCCACGAACAGCGCCGACCACGCCAACGTCCACGCCACCGGACCGGCCACCGGGCCACCCACCATCAGGCCGCGCGACGCGTTCATCACGTGCGTCACCGGGTTGATCTCGACCCACGACCGCAGCCACCCCGGCAACGTCTCCGCCGGCGCGATCATGCTCGTGCCGAACGTCAGCGGGAACATCACCAGGAACCCGATGCCCTGCACCGCGCCCGACGTCCGCACCAGCATCCCCACCAGCACGAACGCCCAGCTCACCGAGAACGCGAACAGGATCGCCAGCAGGCACGCCGCCAACGCGGGCAGCACGCCGGTCTCCACCCGGAACCCCATCGCCGTGCCGAACAGCAGCAGCGACACCACCGCCACCACGTACCGGATCAGGTCGCCGAGCACCGATCCGATCAACGGCGCGGACCGGCCGATCGGCAGGCTGCGGAACCGGTCGAACACGCCCTTGCCGATGTCGGTGTTCAGGTTCACGCCGGTCGCCATCCCGCCGAACATGGTCGTCTGCACCATGATCGCGGGCAGCAGCAGCTGCAGGTACTCGTGCGTCGACCCGGACACCGCGCCGCCCAGCAGGTACACGAACAGCACCACGAAGATCACCGGCTGCAACGTCACGTCCAGCAGCTGCTCCGGCGACCGCATCGTCTTGATCAGACTGCGCCGCGCCAACGCCGCGCTGTGCCGCACGAGGGCGAACGGCCGCTGCGCCTCCTCCCGACGAGCCACCGCCGGCGAAGTCGTCACCGTCGTCATGCCGCCACCTCCGTGTGCTTGCCGGTCAACGTGAAGAACACCTCGTCCAGGCTCGGCAGCCGCAGCGACAGCTCCGTCACCGCGATCCGCCGCTGGTCCAGCCGCCGCACCACTTCCGTGAACGCCGCGTCACCGTCCACCGGCACGGTCACCACGCCCCGCGCGGTCGACTCCGGCTGGTGCCCGGACACCTCGGCCAGCACCGCGGCGGCGTCGGCCAGCCGGGCCGGGTCCGCGGGCCGCACCAGCACGGTCTGCCCGCCGACGACCCGCTTGAGCGACGCCGGCGTGCCGTGCGCGATGACCCGACCGTGGTCGATGACCGAGATCTCGTCGGCCAACGCGTCCGCCTCCTCCAGGTACTGCGTGGTCAGCAGCACGGTCGCGCCGTCGGCCACGAGCGTGCGCACCACCTTCCAGATGTCGTCCCGCTTGGCCGGGTCCAGCCCGGTGGTCGGCTCGTCCAGGTAGATCACGTCGGGTCGGCCGACGAGGCTCGCGGCCAGGTCCAGCCGGCGCCGCATGCCGCCGGAGTAGGTCTTGACCTGCCGCCCGCCCGCCTCGGTGAGCTCGAAGTCGCGCAGCAGCTCGGCGGCCCGCGCCTTGGCCTGCGACGTCCGCAGGTTGAGCAGCTGCCCGATCAGCACGAGGTTCTGCACGCCGGTCAGGTCTTCGTCCACCGAGGCGTACTGCCCGGTCAGCCCGATCAGCCGACGCACCCGCGCCGCGTCCGACACCACGTCCAGCCCGCCGACCGCCGCACGCCCGCCGTCCGGCCGCAGCAACGTGGCCAGGATCCGCACCGCCGTCGTCTTGCCCGCCCCGTTCGGCCCGAGCACCCCCAGCACGGTCCCGGGTCGCGCGGCGAGGTCGACGCCGGCCAGCGCGGTCGTCTTGCCGTACCGCTTGACCAGGCCTTCCGCCTCGAATGCGTACTCCATGTCCGTTCCCTTCCCCTGTTGTCCGAGCGCCACCGTCCGGGATGGACCTGTCATCGGGCGTGCAGACCCGTGTCAGGACGCGTGTCAGAACCGTGTCGGCCGACATGTCAAGGCCTCCCCGATGACATCTCGGGGCGTTCACAGACGTTCGCAGGCGTTCCGGGCCGTTCCGCCTCCGTCCACGAGCACCGACAGGACCGGTCAGCGTTCCGCTTCCCGAAGCGGAACGTGCTCGTTCGGTGCTGCGCACGCCGTCGCTCGGTCATCCTGAGACCTCGGAAACCCCCGGTCAGCGGTGCCCCGTTCCGGTGACGGACCTTGTCCGACACGTCGGCCCACTGCTGACTTGTCCAGGTCCGCCCTTCACCGCAGGAGGATTTCTCGATGACCGTTGCCCACGACGATCCCCACGTCGCGCGGCTCTTCGAACAGATGGCACGGCTCGTCTGCGACGGCGTGGGCGACCCCCTCGACCTCCGGGAGCAGCTGGTCGAGCTGGCCATGGCGAACTCGCCGGACGTCGCCCGCTACTGGAAGCAGGTCGGCGTGGGCGTCGGCGTGCCGGACACCGCCTACAAAGACGGAGGTCCGCACCTCTTCCCGGACGCGCCGACCGTCCGGGTGTTCCGCACCAGCGGAACGAGCGGCAACGCCCGGGGCAGCGTCCGCTACTCCAGGCTCGGGCTGGAGCTGAAGGGCCTGGCGGTCGAGGCGAACGCCCGACGGCACGTCGCGGTCCCGGACGACGACGGCCCGCCCGTGGTCCTCTCGTTCGTGCCGTCGGAGGAGGACGCGCCCGACATGGCGATCGCGTTCGACATGGCGCGCATCGCCAGGGTGTTCGGCGACCCGGAGCTCAGCACGTCCGTCGTGGGACCGCACGGGGTCGACTTCGACCTGCTCGGTCGACGACTGGACGTCGCCGTGGCGGAGGGGCGGCCGGTGGTGCTCGTCGGCGGGACGTTCGCGTTCGTCAACATCTGCGACGCGCTGGAGGCGCAGGGGCGGAGCTGGCGACTGCCGCCGGGCTCGGGGGTGTACGAGGGCGGCGGGTTCAAGGGCCGCTCGCGGGTGATGCGCGTGGACGACCTGCGCGCCGCCGTGCGCCGGGTCTTCGGCGTCGAGCGGCACCGCAACATGTTCGGCATGACCGAGCTGGCCAACACGCTCTACGACGCCTCGGACACCCCGGTCGGGCCGCTCGGCGAACGTCCCAAGGGCAGCCACCCGGCGGGCGGGCCCGCGGTCCGCGACCCGCGCACCCGCGAGCACCTGGCCGAAGGCCACGGCCTCCTGGAGGTCACCGACCTGTCCCTGCTGGACCGGCCGCACGTGCTGCTCACCGGCGACCTCGGCATCGCCGGGCCGGAGGGCGTGGCCATCGCGGGCCGGATCGCGGGCAGCGCCAGTCGCGGCTGCTCGCTGACCCTGGACGAGATGACGGGAGGTGCGGCGTGAGCGTGTCGTGGACGCCCGCGTGGCTGACGGCGGGCGGCGTGCCGTTCACCCTCAAAGCCGGGCCGCACGAGTGGCGTGGCGTGCGACCCGCCGACTGGGCCGCGGTCGGCGACGGGCTCCGTTCCGCCCACGAAGACCTGCGGCGGTTGCCCGTGCGGCGGATCGTGGAGGCCGTCGACGCGGTGGTGGACCTGTGGGGCAAGCGGGACTTCACCGCCCGCCGCGTCGCGGTGCGGAACGCGGCGCTGGTCACCGGCATGTCCGAGGAGACGATCCACCGCGCGCTGGACGCCGAGCTGGGCAACCTGCGCGCCGAGTCGCTGCTGGCCGCGCTGACCCGGGAACTGGGCGACCCGGAGGTGCTCGACGACTTCCGCGGCGGCACGACCGCGATCGGGCCGCGCACCGTGCTGGCGGTGTTCTCCGGCAACGTCCCGGGCCTGCCCGCGCGGTCCCTGGTGCGGGCGCTGCTGGTGAAGGCGTCCGTGATCGCCAAGGTCCCGGCCAGGGAACCGCACTTCACCGCCGCGTTCCTGCGCACCCTGCACGACGTGGAGCCGGTGCTGGCCGACGCCGTCGTGGCCACCTACTGGGACCGTGACGACGAGGCCACCCTGGAGGCCGCGCTCGGCCAGGCCGACGCCGTGATCGCCTACGGCGGCGACGAGGCGTGCGCGGCGATCCGGGCCAAGGTCGGGCCGCACCAGCTCTACGAGGAACACGGGCACAAGCTCTCGTTCGGCATCGTCAGCGCCGAGTACGCGGCACGGCACGGCGTCGCCGAGGTGGCGCGCCGGATCGCCGCCGACTGCAGCGACTTCGACCAGCACGCGTGCCTCTCGCCGCAGGTCTACCTCGTGCAGGAGGAGCACGCCCGCGCGATCGCCCAGCACCTGGCCGAGGCGATGCGGCGGGAAGCACGGGACAACCCGCCCGGGACGATCGACGCGCGGGACGCCACCGTGCTGCAACACCGCCGGCTCGTCGCGGAGTGGCGCGCGGCCACGTCCGACGACGGCGAGGTGTGGGCGCCCGACGGTCTGGAGTGGACGGTCGTGCTCGACGACGTGCTGATGCCGCTCAGCGGCGCGGGCAACCGGGTCGCGCGGATCGTGTCCGTGCCGGACGTGGCCGCGGCGGTCGACGCGATGCGCCCGTTCGCCCGGCACCTGCAGAACGTCGGACTGGGCGCGGTCGGCGAGGAGTTCCGGCGGACCGCGCGCGAACTCGCCGTGCTCGGCGCGAGCCGGGTGTCCGCGCCCGGCGAGATGACCAAGCCGTCCATGGCGTGGCGGCACGACGGGCAGCCACGCATCGCCGGCCTCGTGCGCTGGTGCGACATCGAGCTCCACCCGGAGCTCGACAGACCTCAGCCCCGCCAGGGGTGACGACTCCGCCGTGCCCGCCCGCGGGTGGGCACGGCCATCCTCTGGGGAGGATCGGCAATGTCTGTGACGGTGAGCGGCGCGCCCGGCGCGCTGGGGGAGAGAGACCTCCGCCGGCTGGCGGAAACCGTGGCCTTCGCGCGGGACCGGAGCACCGGGGACGCGTTGGCGGCCGTGTTGGGTGGCGACCCACCCGGGCCTCTCCTGCGGCACCTGGAGTTCGCGCGAGCCGCGGTGCTGGTCGCGGCGGTGGCGCCGGCGGACGTGATCGGCGTGCTGGCCGACCTCGGCGTCGACGCGCGGGAACCGCGCCCGGGCGTGGTGGTGCGCGACCGGCTGCGCCTGCGTACGGGGCAGGAGTTCGACGTGCGGATCATGCGCGGTCCCGTCGCCGGCGGGCCGCGTGAGGTGGAGCTGATCGTGGTGCCGGGCGGGTCGGCGTTGTCCGACGCCGACCGGGAGGCCGAGTCGCACGTGGCGTTCCACGTTCCCGGCGACGACGACGTGCTGCTGCGCGGGGTGTGCGGGACGCTGCGGGACGCTGGCCTCAGCGCGGACGGCGGCTACCACGACGACGAGAACGTGACGGTGCTGCACTTCCGCGGCGCGACCCGAATGCGGCTGGAGCTGAAGGTCCCCGGACGGCACGCCGCGCTGCTGGAACGCCACGTCGGACGGCCCGACCAGCCGCGTCGCTCGATGCTGGACCTGATGACCGGCGCGTGGCGGACCCGCGCGGTGGCCGTGGTCGCCGAACTCGGGATCGCCGACCTGCTCGCCGACGGGCCGGCCGACACCGCCGAACTGGCCGACCGCACCGGCTGCCGCGCGGACAAGCTCCGCCGCGTGCTCGCCTACCTCGCCGCGCTGGGCGTGTTCCGCCGCGACGGCGAGCGCTGGTCGTTGACCGAGGTCGGCACGGTGCTGCGCGGTGACGTGGCCGGGTCGCAACGGGACTTGGCGCGCATCTACGGCGGCCTGTTCTACCGGTCGTTCAGCGGGCTGGAGCACGCCGTGCGCACCGGCGAGAGCGGGTTCAGCCACGTCTACGGCGCGCAGCCGTTCGAGCACTTCGCCGCCCACCCGGCGGACGCGCGGCTGTTCGAGGGCGCGATGGCCGCGGGCACGAGCTTCCTGGAACTGGTGCCCGGTCTGCTGGACCTGCCCGCCACCGGCACGGTGGTCGACGTGGCGGGCGGCGACGGCAGGCTGCTCGACCTGGTGCTGACCGCCGCGCCCGGCCTGCGCGGGGTGCTGTTCGACCGGCCGCACGTGGTCGGCGCGGCGGCCGACGTGCTGGTCCGGCACGGCGCACGGGCGTCGGTGGTCGCGGGCGACTTCTTCCACGACCCGGTGCCGCCGGGCGGCGACCTCTACCTGCTGTCGCGGATCCTGCACGACTGGGACGACGCGCGGTGCTCGGTGATCCTGCGCAACGTGCGCGCGGCGATGGCGGAGGGCGCGACGCTTGCCGTGGTGGAGCGGCCGATCCAGGACGACCCGCGCACGCTGCTGCCGCTGGCGTTCAACGTGCACATGATGGTCAACACCGTGCAGGGCGGCGAGCGGACCACCGACGAGCACCGGCGGCTGCTGGCGGCCAACGGCTTCGCGTTGGAGGACATCCGCGAACTGCCGCTGGACATGGCGGTGCTGGTCGCCCGAGCCACTGTGTGAGCGCTCTCACCGGTCCGCATGCTGGAAATCGGCTTCCTCGTCGCCCGGGCGGGCGACGAGGATCGCCGGTGTGCCCGCGCTGAGCGAAACCCCTGTCCGACCCCGGTCCCGACCCTTCGTGCCGCTGCTGTCGGTGAGCCTGCTGACCGGTGTCGGGTACGCGTTGGCGTCCCCGTTCCTGTCCGTCTTCCTGATCAAGGAGATCGAGGCCGGTCCGGTCGCGGTCGGGGCGTTCCTGCTGATCAGCGCGCTGGTGTCGATGGTGGTGAGCACGCTGGTCGGGCGGTTCTCCGACTCGCGGCCCATCCGCCGGACGTTGTTGGTGGTGGCCGGCGTGTCGGGCGCGCTGGCGTGGGTGCTGTTCGCCGTGCTGCGGGACTACTGGCTGCTGCTGGTCGTCGCGCTCACGGTGTGGGCGATCTCGTCCACGCAGATTCCGCAGATGTACGCCTACGCGCGGCAGTTGCTGGAACGCAGTGGCTCGACCAAGGCGCCGTTGGCGATGAGCGGCCTGCGGACGACGATGTCGATCGCGTGGGTCGGCGGTCCGCCGCTGGGCGCGCTGCTGCTCGCCGGCGGCGGGTTCACCGGCCTGTTCGCGGTCAGCGGCGCGGTGTACGTGCTGGCCGTCGTCGTGGTCCTGGTGTGGCTGCCCGAGCTGGGGCCGTCCGCGGCGCCGTCGCACGAGGTGGCGCGGCAGTCGGGGCTGCGGCGGGAGGTCGTGCTCGCGGCGGCGGCGTTCGTGCTGCTGCAGTGCGCGACATCGCTCGGCGTGACGGCGATGCCGTTGTTCGTGACCGAGAACCTGGGCGGCACGACCGGTGACGCGGGCCTGGTGCTCGGGTTGTGCGCGGCCCTGGAGATCCCGCTGATGCTGGGCTTCGGCGCGTTGGCGATGCGGTACAACCTCCGGGTGCTCGTGCTGGCGGGCGGCGCGGTCGCGCTGGCGTACTACACGATCATGCTCCTCACCCAGGCGACCTGGCAGGTCATGGCGGCGCAGGTGCTGCACGCCGTGGTCATCTCGGCGGTGATGGGCCTGGGCATCTCGTACTTCCAGGACCTCGCGCCCGACCGGCCCGGGTACGCCAGCACGCTGTTCACCAACACCTACAAGACCAGCGCGATGCTCGTCGGACCGCTGCTGGGCCTCGCGCAGCACCTCGGTTACCGCACCGCGTACGGCATGGGCCTGACGATGTCGGTGCTGGGGTTGGCGTTGCTGCTCGCCGCGCGGCCCAAGCGGGCGATACTGGCCGCATGATCGACGAGTTGCTGCGGCGCCAGGGCGAGTTGCAGGCGGAGGCGGACGCCGTGGTGGCGGACCTCGGGCTGGACGTGCTGCTGTCGGCGCTGGGTGAGCCGGTGCGGACGGGCAGTTCGGCGTTGGGCCTGATGGTGGTGCCCGACATCGACATCACGGTGGCGTGCCCGTCGCTGGACGTCGACGCCGTGGTGGGTGTCGCCGCCCGGCTCGCGCGGCACGAGCGGGTGCGCGTGGTGCAGTTCCGCAAGGACGAGGGCCACTGGAACACCGAGCCGGACGCGTACCCGGACGGGCTGTACCTGGGGCTCAAGTACCGTGACGGCGCCGGGCCCGAGTGGAACGCCGACATCTGGTTCGTGGACGAGCCGGCGCGCCAGCCCGACCTCGGCCACGTGCGCGCGCTGCCCGAGCGGATCACGCCGGAGGCGCGGGCGGCGATCCTGCTGATCAAGCACTCGCGCCCGGACTACCGCAGCTACGACGTGTACCGATCGGTGCTGGACGACGGCGTGCGGACACCCGTGGACTACGACCGGTGGCGGGTTACGCACGGTCAGTGAACCGACCGTCTGGTTTGCGCTCTTCGAGGGGTTCTCCGCGAAATTCGGGTCTCGGGGCCCTTGGCGTTGCTAAACCTTCTTCAGGGGGAGGAGGTCAGGGTGCCAAGAGGTTTCTACACCGACGACCGAGGCCGGGTTCGGCCGGTCGCCGGCGGGGGCGGGCGGAGCAGGTCGGCGCTGTTGGCCGGGTTGATCGCGCTCAGCGCGGTGGGGTACGGGGGAGCGGTCGGCCTCAGCGCGGGCGGCTCCGGTGGTGGCGGCGGTCCGGGGCTCGGCGTCGAGGCGCGCAAAGCCGAGAGCGGTGACTTCGCCCGGCGGGGCGACGCCGACGGGGCGTGGCGGCGGATGGGGCTGCACGGGCTCAAGCGGACGGAGAAGCAGCAGGCAGCGTGCGTGGACGCGGCGTTCGGCGGGGTGCGGGAGTTCCTCCGGGAGACCGCGTGCACGTCGATGGAACGGGTGCTGTTCACCGTCGGTGACGACGCGGGCAACTCGGCGGTGATCGCGGTGGCCTGGGTCGTGTTCGACTCGCGCGGCGACGCGCAGGAGTTCCAGGACATCATGGACGCCCCTGGGACCGGTGACGTGAAGGCCTTGGGCACGGCCCAGGTCGGTCTCGCGGACGTGGCGTTCACCGGCGCCAACTACGGCTCGGACCGGGACCGGACCACGGTGACCGTCGCCGAGGCCGAGATCGCGACCGGCTACCTCACGCCGGAGGTGCTGGACGCGTTGGCGGAGGTGGCGGCGCAGCTGCCCCGGTGAACACGGGATCGCCGAACGACGCCCTGCGAGCGGCCCGGCGCAACGTGCGCAGCAGCACCGGGCCGGTCGCGAGCACCAGGATCGTGGTCGTGATGGCGCGGCCGACGTCCCAGCCGAGCGACGTGGCCAGGCTGAACGTCACCACGCGCACCAGGTTGTCCAGGATCGGCGCGCCCGGCTGGAAGGACAGCGAGGTGCTGCCCGCGCTCAACGCGAACGGCCAGAACGACAGGTTCAGCAGCAGCCCGTAGACCAGGGACGCGACGGCGCTGTACGCGGCGAGCAACGCCAGCTCGGCCTTGCCGCGCGCCGACGGCAGCAGCCCGGCGCCCAGCGCCACCCAGGCCGCGCCGAGCATCTGGTACGGCAACCACGGCCCGACACCGCCCGTGAGCAGGGCGGACGCGAACAGCATGGTGTTGCCGAGCACGAACCCGAACCCGGGCCCGAACACCCGGCCGCCGAGGACGAGCAGGAAGAACACCGTCTCGATCCCCGCCGTGCCCGCGCCGAGCGGGCGGATCGCCGCGCCCAACGCCGACAGCACGCCCAGCATCGCCACGGCTTTCGCGTCGAGTCCGCCTTCGCTGATCTCCGCCAGCACGACGGCCAGCACGAGGGGCAGGAGGAGGGCGAACGTCCACGGCGCGGTCGCGCCCTGGGCGATCACGGCGTCCGCGGAGACCAGCAACGGCCAGCCGAAGGCGACGACGCTGATCGCCGCCGCCACCGCCAGGGCGAGCGTGGCGCGGGGACGGATGCGGACCGGCTCGCTCACCGTGCCGCCAAAGCCGCGCGGACGTCCGCCACCGTCAGCCACGGCGCCGGCGCGAGCACCTTCGCCACCTGCGGCGAGAAGACCGGTGACGCGGTGACCACCTCGGCGGTCGGGCCGTCGGCCACCACCTCGCCCTCGGCCAGCACCACGACCCGGCTCGCGTACTCGGCGACGAACTCGACGTCGTGCGTCGCCAGCACGATCGCGTGGCCGTCGTAGGCGAGATCGCGCAACGCCGCCGCGAGCCGCGTCTTCGCCGGGTAGTCCAAGCCCCGGGTCGGCTCGTCCAGCAGGACCGCCCGCGGCGACGGGGTGAGCGCCACGGCCAGCACCAGCGCGAGCCGCTGCCCCTCCGACAGGTCACGCGGGTGCCGCTCGTCCGGGATGCCCGGCGCGAGCCGGTCCAGGAACTCGCGGCACGTGCCCTCGGCCTTCCCCGACTCGCGGTCCGCCTGCGCGCACTCGCCGCCGACGGTGTGCAGGTACAGCAGGTCACCCGGCTGCTGCGGCACCAGACCGATGGCCTTGCGCCGCGGACCCGGCTTGAGCGTCGCCGGGTCGACGCCGTCCACGGAGACCTCGCCGCCGGACCGCTTGCCGGTGCCCTGCACCGCCCACAGCAGGCTCGACTTCCCCGACCCGTTGCGCCCCATCACGGCCACCCGCTCACCCGCGCCGACGCGCAACGACACGCCACGCAGAGCGTCCACAGCGGAGTAACGAACTCGCAGATCACGGGCGTGCACCAGCTCCGCCGACGGCGCCGACGGCACCACGGGCGGCTCGGGAAGGCGGTCCCGCAGCGGACCGGCCAACCGCCGCGCGTCGCGGATCGACACCGGCACCGGCTCCCACCCCGCGAGCTGACCCAACCGCACCACGGGCGGCGCGACGGGGGCGTCCGCCAGCACCGGACCGGGCTCGCCCGCGACCGGCGGCAGACCACCGCCGGGCAGCCACACCACCCGGTCCGCGTACTGCGCGACCCGTTCCAGCCGGTGCTCGGCGATCAGCACGGTCATGCCCAGGTCGTGCACCAGCCGGTGCAGCGCGGCCAGCACGTCCTCCGCCGCGCCCGGATCCAGCGCCGACGTCGGCTCGTCCAGCACCAGCACGCGCGGGTGGGCGGTCAGGGCCGCGCCGACGGCCACGCGTTGCTGCTGCCCGCCCGACAACGTGGCCAGCGGCCGGTGCCGCAGGTCGGCGAGCCCCAGCAGGTCCAGGGTCTCCTCGACGCGCTTGCGCATCACCGGCTGCGGCAGCGCCAGCGACTCCATCGAGTACGCCAGCTCCTCCTCGACCGAATCGGTGACGAACCCGGCCTGCGGGTCCTGCGCCACCATGCCCACCACGTCGGCCAGCTCGCGCGGCGGGTGCGTGCGGGTGTCGCGCCCGGCGACCAGCACGCGGCCGGTGAGCGTGCCGCCGGTGAAGTGCGGCACCAGGCCGTTCACCGCGCGCAGCAACGTCGACTTCCCCGACCCGGTCCGCCCGACGACCAGGCACAACTCGCCTTCCGGCACGTGCAGGTCCACCGCGGCCAACGCGGGCGCGGCGGCCTCGCGGTAGGTGACGGAGACGTTCTCGAACCGGATCACACGTTCACCCTGTTCCTGGCGATGACGTTCCTGGCGACGACGACGGGCGCGAGCGCGCACAGCAGGCCGAACGCGGGCAGCAGCGGCAGTTCGGGCACGGTCAGCGGCACCGTGCTCGGCGTCAACGCGCCGCCGCCCAGACCGTCCGGCGCGAGGAACGTCGCCAGCGCCGCGACCAGCCCGGACCCCATGACCACCAGCTCGCGCGGACCCCACCGGTCCGGCCGGTACCGGCTGCGCCGCACCCGGCGCGACCCCGTCCACAGTCCCGCGATCGCCAGCACCGAGCCCATCACCAGCATGGGCGTGCCGACGACGCCCGGCGCGCTGCCGCCGAGCAACCCGTACGCGCCGACGCACAGCCCCAGCAACCCGCCCAGCACCAGCACACCGGTCACCGCCCTGGTCCGCTTCGGCAGCCCCGCCGTCCGGCCGTACCCGCGCGAGTCCATCGCCGCGGCCAGTACCAGCGACCGCTCGAACGCGTCCTCCAACACCGGCACCATCAGCACCCGCATCGCCTTCACGCCACGCACCACGTCACCCCGCAACGCCCGCGCCCGGCGCACGGATCGCGCGCTGGCCACCAATTGCGGCGCGACCGTCAACGCCACCACCACTGCCACGCTCACCTCGTACAACGCGGCCGGCAACGACCGCAGCAGCCTCTTGGCGTTGGCCAACGCGTTCGCCGCGCCGACGCAACACAGCAACGTCGCCAGCTGAAGCCCCTGGTACAGCGCGAAAGCGAGCCCTTCGGCGCTGACCGGGCCGCCCAGCCGGATGCCCTTCGTCCACTCCGGCAACGGGATCTCCGGCAACGTCACGAGCACCGTCGGCCCGCCCACGCCACCGAGGAACACGTGCAACACCACCCGGATGGCGAGCACCACCAACGCGAACTTGAGGAACACCCCGTAGGCGTTGGCCCACGGCGTGTCCTCCCGGCACGACACGGCCACGTACCCCGCGACCGCGATCACCAGTGCCAACAGCACCGGGTTGGTCGTGCGGCTGGCCACGGCGGCGAGGCACAACGCCCACAGCCACCACGAGCCGGGGTGCAGCCTCACTCCGTCGCCTTGGCACGCCGGCGCGCGGTCCACAGCCCCAGACCGGCCAACGCGGCGATCACCACGATCCCGACGACCAGCCCGACCGTGCCGCCGGACGACGTGCCCGCCGTGGGTTCCACCGCCACCGACGTGGCACCCGTCGGCGCGGCGGAACTCGACGTCGTGCTGCCGGTGGTCGTCGCCGACGACGGCGGTGCGGTCGTCGTCCCGGCCGTGGTCGACGCGGACGTCTCGGACGGCTGGGTGGTGGTCTCCTGCGTCGGCTGACCGGGTTGTGGCGCGGGCGGCGCGGGCTGTCCCGCTTGGCCCGGTTGCGTGGGCTGTCCGGGCGCCGGCGGCTGCGGAGCGGGCTGGGTCGGTTGCGGCGCGGGCGCCGGCGGCGCGATGCCCGGCTGCTCACCCGCGCCGAACGACCAGCCCTCCACGCTTCCCGGAGCCGGGTCGTACGCGGCGGCGCTCGTGCTGCTGTAGGTCCACGAACCGCCCGGTTGGCCGTGCCAGTACCCCCAGTACGCCGTGGTCGGCGAGGTGTTCACGCACGGGTCGCTGCTCGGCTTGCCGTTGATCCGGCACACGAAACCGGGCTGCCGGGACGCGAACGTGTAGCCGAACCCGGCGGCGGTCAGCGCGGCCGTGCCCGTCGCCGGATCACCCGGAGCGCACCCCGTCTGCACGCCGCCGCCCAGCGAGCGGAAGTCCACGACCACCGTGACGCCCGCGCAGTCGGCCGCGTGGGCGGACAGCGGGGTGGCCGTCAGGGCGAGCCCGACGACGGCGACGGCCGACAGGGCGCGGCGCAACCGGCCGGTCATGGTGCGTCGAGCCCGGCTGTGCCGCGATCACGTGCCGTCACTTCCGTGCCTCCGCGTACCGCCGGCGCGCCAGGACGACCGCGAGCACGCCGCCCACCAGCAGCAACGCGCCGATCCACAGCGCCGGACCGACGGCCGCGCCCGTGCGGGCCAGGGTGCCGCGGTTGTTCGCCACGGCCACCACCGCGGTGGTCGTCGTGCTGGTGGCCGTGGCGCCCGAGGTGGTGGTCGTGGTGTCGGTGGTGGTCGTCGTCGTGTCCGAAGTGGACGACGAGGACGACGTCGGCGACGTGGTCGTGGTTCCGCAGTCGAGCACCGGCGCGTCCGGCGTGTCGCCCGCCGCGGTCAGGTCCGCGAAGTTCACGCCCACCAGGCCGAGGACGCCCTGAGCGCTCGCCCGCAACGACGTGGCCTGCGTGAACCCGGCCTTGTCGAACGCGATGGCACCCCGCGCCGCCTCCGCGGCCGTGCAGCCGACCTGCAACGACGTCAGGAACCGGGTCGCCTTGTCCGCGGCGGCCGTCCGACCGCCCGCGCGCAACGCCTGCGCGGCCAGACCGGTGCTGTTGGCGTTGCCCTCGCCTGCCGCGCCCTCGTCGCGGAACCCGCCGCCGGCCTGCTGCACGCCGGTCAGCCAGTCGAGCGCCTCGGCGGCCTCGGCGGTCTTGTCGACCGCGAGCAGCGCCTGCACGACCATCGCGGTGGCGTCGACGTGCGACACGCAGGTCGCGGCCTCCAGGATCAGCGGGAAGCCGCCGTCCGCGCACTGCTCGCCGACGAGGTAGTCGACGGCGGCCTGCGGCGCGCCCTCCCACCGGTCCAGCGCGAGCACCGCGAACGCCTGGGTGAAGCCGTTGGAGTAGTCGCCGTACTGAGACTTGTCGGAGAACCGGCCGGACGGTGCCTGGAGCGCGGTGAGGCCGGCGATCAGGTCTTCGCCGCCGAAGCCCGTCGGGTCCAGGTCGCGTGCCTGGACCGCGAGCGCGAGCTTGGCGTGCGCGCCCGCGTACGACTCGGCGGGGTCGCCGAAGTGCAGGTAGTTCGCGATGATCGCGGGCTCGGCGAGCCAGGCGGTGG
Organism: Saccharothrix sp. NRRL B-16348; assembly: GCF_001280085.1. Lineage (GTDB taxonomy): Bacteria > Actinomycetota > Actinomycetes > Mycobacteriales > Pseudonocardiaceae > Actinosynnema. The sequence continues at coordinate 61,178 of NZ_LGED01000194.1, forward strand.
CCTCGTCCGCGCTGTCGGACGCCACGCCGGCCGCGGTGAACGCGAACAGCGCGTCCAGCGTGAGGCCCTGGTCGGGGTAGGCGACGCCGTCGAAGACGTTCTCGAAGTGGTCCCCGTCGACGAGCTGCCGGGCGAGCCAGCCGGCGGCGGCGTCGCTGACGTCCGTCGTCGGCGCCACCCGTGCCTGGCTCTGGGCTGCGGGCAGCACCGCGAGCGCGGCCACGGCGGCGGCAGCCAGGACAGCGGCGGTCCGTCTCAACGACATGTTCGGCCTTTCCGGGGCGCAAGGCGTGAGCGGACCCCGGACAGCCGGCACCGGCTTCTCCCGGGCTCCGACCCGTTGACCTCGACGGTGTCTGGAGCGTGGCACGCGCGACGGGTGTTCGGGCTCGTCCCGGGTGGGACCTACCGTTGCGGGTCAGCGCCGGATTTCGACCGGCTTCCCCCGTATCGCGCGCGATTGCCGATCGTCTGTCACCGACCTTGGTGTGTCAATCCGCCTCTAGCGCGATGCTGCTCACCCCTACTTACGGTTACCGTCGGGCGATTCGATCTGGGGAAGAGGGGTGTTCGATGACGACTCTGGCGTCCGTGCGCGACGGTTTGGTGGCGTGGGTCGCACGGCGTTCGGCGACGCGGTGGGTGTTGGGCAAGATCGGTTCGCGGGCGTTTGCGCTGCTCCCGGACCGTGCGCTGGTCCCGCTGAAGCGGGACGGGGTGGAACCGGTCGCCGAGTTGGAGCGGATGAGGGAGACCGGCGCGGTGCACCGGATCCCGGTGCCGTTCGGCTTGCGGGTGTGGTTGGTCACCGGTCAGGACGAAGCGAAGAACGTGCTTTCCGACACAGGGGCGTTCAGTAACGATTACGCGCGGCTCGGCGCGGCGGTCGGTCGGCTGGAGCAGTCGCCCGGCGGCCTCGGCTTCGCCGACCCGCCCGACCACACCCGGCTGCGCAAGCTGCTCACGCCGGAGTTCACCATGCGCAGGCTGTCCCGGCTCGTGCCGCGCATCGACGCGATCGTCACCGAGCGGCTGGACGCCATGGAGGCCGCCGACGGGCCGGTCGACCTCGTGCAGGAGTTCGCGCTGCCGGTCCCGTCGCTGACGATCTGCGAGCTGCTCGGCGTGCCGTACGAGGACCGCGACCGGTTCCAGGAGCTGGCGGCGGCGCGGTTCGACCTGTTCGGCGGCGCGGGGCAGGCGTTGGGCGCGATCTCGGAGTCGTTGTCGTACATGGAGGAGATCGTGCGCCGCGAGCGCCGGTCGCCGGGTGACGGTTTGATCGGGTCGATCATCCGGCAGCACGGCGACGCCGTGAGCGACGTCGAGCTGGCCGGGCTGGCCGACGGTGTGCTGACCGGCGGGTTCGACACCACGGCGTCGATGCTCGCGTTGGGCGCGATCGTGCTGTTGAAGGACGACGCCGCGCGTGCGGCGATGCGTGACGACGACGCGGCGGCGGCGCCGTTGGTCGAGGAGCTGCTGCGGCACCTGAGCGTGGTGCAGGTGGCGTTCCCGCGGTTCGCCCGGCACCCGCTGACGGTCGGTGATCAGCGGATCGAGGAGGGTGACGTGGTGGTGGTGTCACTGTCGGCGGCCAACCGCGAGGAGGTGTCCGCCTTCGACGCGGGCCGTCCGGCGTCGCAGCACCTCGCGTTCGGCTACGGCGCGCACCGGTGCGTGGGCGCGGAGTTGGCACGGCTGGAGCTGCGTGCCGCCTACCCCGCGTTGCTGCGCCGTTTCCCGAACCTGCGGCTGGCCGACGAACGGCCCGCGTTCCGGACCGCGTCGATCGTGCACGGTGTCGAGTCGCTGCTCGTCCACACCCGCTGACCCGACCTGAGCGTTGAATTCGGGTGTCCTGAACGTAGGACTCTCGCGGCGTGAACGTAGGACTCTCGCGCGAGTCCTACGTTCAGCGCGCGCGTGTCGAACGTTCAGGTAGGCCGAGTTCTACGGTCAGGAGCGATCTTGTAGCGTTGCTTAACGGGACGTCATCAGGTTTCACTTTTCTTTAAGGCGTTCGGTTGGGACGGTGGTCCCATGACCGGACGTGGTGTGCTGCGGTTGGGTGTGCTGGCCCTGTTGTGGGGCTCGGGCTTCCTGTGGATCAAGCTGGCGCTGACCGGGTTGTCGCCGGTGCAGATCACGGTGATCCGGTGTGCGCTGGGCGCGGCCGTGCTGGTGGTCATGGCGCGGGCGAGCCGGCAGCGGATGCCCCGGAGGTTGTGGGGCCACTTGGCGGTCGCCGCGTTGTTCTGCAACGCCCTGCCGTTCCTGCTCTTCGCGATCGGCGAGCAGACCGTCGACTCCGGGGTGGCGGGCGTGCTCAACGCGACCACCCCGCTGTTCTCGCTCCTCATCGGACTGGCGATCGGCACGGACCGCGACATCACGCCGGTCCGGGTCGCGGGCCTCGTCCTCGGCTTCGCGGGCATCCTACTGATCTTCGCCCCCCGGCAGCAGCACGGCCTGGCCGGCGTCGGCGCCCTCGCCCTCCTCGGCGCGGCGGCCAGCTACGCGGTCGCGTTCGCCTACATGGGGCGCAACCTGGTCGGCAAGGGCGGCCCGATCGCGGTGTCCGCCGCCCAGCTCACCGCAGCCACCGGTCTGGGTGCGCTCATGCTGCCGTTCGACCACACCCCGGCCACGCCCAACGTCACCGCGATCGTCGCGGTGGTGGTGCTCGGCGTCTTCGGCACCGGCCTCACGTTCGTCCTCAACTACCGGATCATCGAGGACGAAGGGCCGACCAGCGCGGCCACGGTCGGCTACCTGCTGCCGGTCGTGTCGGTGGCGCTCGGCGCGATCGTGCTGGACGAGCCGCTGACGGCGCGGATCGTGGCCGGCATGGCGGTGGTGCTCGTCGGTGTCGCCCTGACCCGGTTGACGTGGGGCCGGTCCGCGTTGAGCCGGTCGGAGCCGGCCAAGCGGCCGGGAGAGCGAACCGGGCATTACCAGTTGTCGGTTATGTCCACCGAGCGTGACGGCGTCGGCGGCCGTTCGGCCGACCACCGTTGACCATGACATAAGCGCTGGTCAGGCTGCTGGTCTGAACCACGGACGAGTGACTGTTCGCTCCGTCAACCCTGCGGCGGGGCGCACTCGGCCGGGTTCACCCGAAGGAGCCAACCCGTGCGTCCTTTCCGTCGAACACTCACCGTCCTGGCCGTCGCGACCACCGCCGTGGGCCTCACCGCCACCACCGCCTCGGCCGAACCCCTGCACCAGGCCGACATCGTCACCGCGACGGCGTCCGCGACCGTCCACCCGATCAAGGACTCCTACATCGTCGCCCTGAACGCCACGTCCCGCAGCGGCGCGAGCGTGGCCGCCACGGCGGGCGTCACGCCGACCCACGTGTGGGACGCGGCGTTCCACGGCTTCGCCGCCAAGCTCACCCCGGCGCAGCTGCGCAAGCTCAGCCGCGACCCCGCGGTCACCACGATCGAGCAGGACGTGCTGGTCACCGACGCGCTCGACGCCATCCAGGCCAACCCTCCGTCGTGGGGCATCGACCGGATCGACCAGCGCAACCTGCCGCTGTCCCAGAGCTTCACGTACACCTACACCGGTGCGGGCGTGCACGCCTACATCATCGACACCGGCATCACGCCGGGCCACGCGGACTACGGCGGCCGGGCCACGTTCGACTACAACGGCTACGACACCAACAACACCGACTGCCACGGCCACGGCACGCACGTCGCCGGCACCATCGGCTCCACCACCTACGGCATCGCCAAGGGCGTGCGGCTGCACGGCGTGAAGATGATGAGCTGCTCCGGCAGCGCCACCACCACCTCCGCGCTCAACGCGATCAACTGGGTCACGGCCAACCACACCAAGCCCGCCGTGGCCAACACGTCGTGGAACTTCACCGCGTCGGCCAGCCTGGAGACCGCGATCCGCAACATGATCGCCGCGGGCGTCTTCCTGGCCACCTCGGCGGGCAACACCGGCGGCAACTCGTGCGATCGCCTGCCGCGCAAGGTGGAGACGGCCAGCGTGGTCGCGTCTTCCACGAACACCGACGCGCGGTCGTCGTTCTCCAGCACGGGCGCCTGCGTCGACCTCTACGCGCCCGGCAGCTCGATCGTCTCGACCGTCCGCACCGGCGGCTCCGGCACGATGAGCGGCACGTCGATGGCCACGCCGCACGTGGCCGGCGTGGCCGCGCTGTACAAGCAGCGGTTCGGCGACCAGCCGTCGGCCACCGTGCACAACTGGCTGAACTCCAGCGCCACGCCGAACGTCGTCAGCGGCGGCACCACCGGCGGCACGGTCAACCGCCTGCTGTTCACCAACGCCCTGTGAACGTCCCCGGCGCGCGGGGGTCTTGCGCCCTCACCCCGCGCGCCGGGGAACCCCGGGTGTCGCGCGACCGTTCCTGCGACCGACGTTCCGGTCCATGCCGACCACCGGCGTAACGGTGCGGCCGAATCGACCGACCCTGTTGGTACAGCAGGCCGCATTGTGGAAGTGATGGCTATGAAGCCGCTGCACCTGGCGCTGGTCGTGGGCGCACTTCTCACGATGACCGCGGCTTCGTGCGGGCAGCAGCAGGACGCGTCACCCGCGAGTCCGACCGCGCGGCCTCCGTTCGACACGATGCCCGCTCCGCTGCCCCCGTCGCGCACGCCTCCCGGCACCACGCCGGTGCTTCCGGAACCCACGCATCCGGAACTCACGCTTCCGGTGGTGCGCGACGGCCACGTCGCCTACCGAAAACCCGGGTCGATGCGCGTCAACGATCTGCAGCGCGTCGCCGTGCGAGTGAGCGGGGAGATCGTCCCGCCCGGCTTCACCTCGGGCCTGCCCGGCAACGGCGGCGTCACCACGGGGCCCGCGAAGGTCGGCGACCTGCTGACCTCCAGCCTGACCGGGCCCGACTTCGACATCTCGCTCGTCGGCGACAAGGTCGAACGCCGCCTCCTCAGGGGTGACCACGTCGAGTGGGCGTGGGACGTCCGCCCCAAGCGCAGCGGCAAGCTGTTCCTCGACTTCTCCCTCTACGTGGTCGTGCCCGGTGAAGACGCGCCGATCTACCACAAGACCTACGACCACTCCGTGGAGGTCGAGGTCAACTTCATCCACAGCGTGGGCGCCTGGGCCAAGGACTACGGCGCGCTCACCGGGTTGAGCATCCCGGTGCTCGCCGCGGCCGCCTGGAAACTCGCGGCCTGGCTCCGCAAGCGCAGGAAGGACGCCACACCGGAGGGCCCGGGCGAGCACGCCCCCTCGACCCACTGACCACAGGATCAGCCGCGTGACGGCCCTGCGGCGTCCGACCTCCAACGCGCCGCACGCGTCGGCCCACCCGAGGTCGTCGTCCTGCCGGCGCAGGTAGCGCGGGTCGAGCGCGGCGCGCACCCGTTCGGCACGTTCGCGCAACCGGAGCTAGACGCCGGTGCGAAGATCGGCGCATGGGGACCCCCGCGCTGGTGTTGCCGCTCGCCGATCCCGCCGCCGACCTGGAGACGGTCGGGGGCAAGGGCGCCTCGCTGGCCAAGCTCGCCGCCGCGGGCCTGCCCGTGCCGGACGGCTTCCACCTGACCACGCACGCCTACCGCCGGTTCACCGAAGGGCTCGACGCCGAGACCCGGGCCGGACTCGGCGGCGAGGACGCGACACTCGCCGCGTTCGAACGCCTGGACATGCCCGAGGACATCGCCGACGCCATCCGCGCGGCCCTGCCGCCGGGACCGGTCGCGGTGCGTTCGTCGGCCACCGCCGAAGACCTGCCGGACCTGTCGTTCGCGGGGCAGCACGACACGTTCCTCGACGTGTCCGGCGACGACGTGCTGACCGCGGTCAAGCGGTGCTGGGCGTCGCTGTGGACGGCACGCGCCGTCGCCTACCGCGCCCGCAACGACATCACCGACGTGGCGCTCGCCGTCGTCGTGCAGGAGATGGTGCCCGCCGACGCGGCCGGTGTGCTGTTCACCGCGAACCCCGTCACCGGCGTGCGGACCGAGACCGTGGTCAACGCCGCGCCCGGTCTCGGCGAGGCACTGGTCGCCGGCACGGTCACCCCGGACGAGTACGTCGTGTCCGCCGACGGCGTCACGCGCCGCGGTTCGCTGCTGTCCGACGCGCAGGTGGCGGAACTGGCCGCGTTGGGCGCACGCATCCAGGACCTGTACGGCGTGCCGATGGACGTCGAGTGGGCCGTGGCCGACGGGCGGATCGCGGTGTTGCAGGCCCGGCCGATCACCGCGCTGGCCGAGGTCTGGAACGACACCCTGCGCGGCGACTACCTGTGGACGTGCGCGAACCTGCGCGAGGCCGTGCCGAGCGTGATGTCGCCCGCGACCTGGTCGTTCGCGAAGGTGCTCGCCCAGCCCGCGATCGCCGGGCACCCGACGTCGGGCAACATCGGCGGCCGGTTCTACCTCAACCTCAGCGCCGCGCTGGCCGTCGGGCAGGCGCTCGGCCTCGCCCGCGGCGGGTTCATGCAGCGGACGGTCGAGCTGTACTTCGGCCGCATCCCGGCGGGCGTCGAGGTGCCGCCACTGCCGCTGTCACGCCTGGCCGTGCTGCGCGCGGCGATCGGGGCCGCGCTGCCGTTCCTCCGGCAGAACCGCGAGTTCCGGGCGAAGATCGACGGCCTGCTGGCGTCCGCGCCCGGTCGGGCCGAACGGCTGCACGCCGCGTTCCGCGCCGCCTCGACGCCCGCCGACCTGCTCGCGCTGTGGAAGTCCGATGTGGACGACGTGCTGCACGTGGACGCCAAGGTGTTCGACGCCGGCGCGCGCAACGGCTCCATGTCGTCGGTCAAGCTGCGCCGCAAGCTGGTGAAGCTGGTGGGGGAGGACGACACCACCGCGTTGCTCACCGGCGCGCACGGCACGGCGGGGGAGTTGGAGAGCCTGGGCCCGGTGCTCGGCCTGGCGCGGCTCAAGCGCGGCGAGATCACCCGCGAGGCGTACGTCCGGCAGTACGGCCACCGGTTCGCCGACGAGTTCGAGGTGTCCGCGCCGCGCCCGGCCGAGGACCCGGGGTGGCCGAGCCTCGACGACGTCGGCGTGGATCCCGAGGAGCTGCTGGCGAGGCAGGCGGCCGTGCGTGACGCGGCGTGGGACCGGCTGCGCGCCGCCCACCCCGGCAAGGTCGCGCGTCTGCGGCGTCAGGTGGACGTGCTCGCCGCGTTGGCCCGTGAGCGGGAACGGGCGCGGTCTGAGTTCGCCCGGACGTTCGCCGTGCTGCGGGCGTTCCTGGTGCGGGTCGGGGAGGTCACCGGGCACGGCGACGCGGTGTTCTTCCTGTCGATCGAGGAGACCTTGCGCGTCCTCGGCGGCGACGAGACGCCGTTGGCCGCGGTGCCGGCCCGCCGTGCCGCCTACGACCGCTACCGCGCGCTGCCGCCGTACCCGACCGTGATCCGGGGCCGGTTCGACCCCGAGTCGTGGGCCGCCGACCCGAACCGCCGGCTGGACGTCCACGACGCCTCCGCCGAACCCCTCGGCGACGCGGTGTCCGGCTTCCCCGGCGCGGCGGGCGTGGTGGAGGGCGTGGCCAGGGTGATCCACGACGTCGCCGACGGCGCCGCCCTCCAGCCGGGCGAGGTCCTGGTGACCACGGTGACCAACATCGGCTGGACCCCGCTGTTCCCGCGCGCCGCCGCCGTGGTCACCGACGTCGGCGCGCCGCTGTCGCACGCCGCCATCGTCGCCCGCGAGCTGGGCATCCCCGCCGTCGTCGGCTGCGGCAACGCCACCACCCGCATCAAGACCGGCGACCGCGTGCGCGTGGACGGCGGGCGCGGCACGGTGACCGTGCTGGGCTGACTCGCCGGCGTCGCGCGCCTTCGTCGGGACGACCGTTGCGGCACCCGGAGTATTCCATTGGGGTGACGGAATCGTTACATTCGGTGTCTGGGAACGCTCCCAGAGACGACAACGAAGGGGTTGTTGTGCGAAATCTGCTGGCGGCGGTGGCCGCTGTGGTGTCGATAGCCGGTTTGGTGGTGATCGGCGGGACCAGCACGGCGGGTGCTGCGCCCGTCTGCGCCGTTGACTACAAGCTCAACCAGTGGGCCACCGGGTTCACCGCCAACGTGACCGTGACCAACCAGTCCGCTCCGGTCACCTCGTGGAAGCTCACCTGGACCTTCGCCGGTAACCAGGCGATCAGCTCCGGCTGGAGCGCCGACGTGAAGCAGTCCGGCGCCGTGGTGACGGCGTCCAACATGCCGTGGAACGGCTCGCTGGGCACGGGCGCGAGCGCCCAGTTCGGCTTCCAGGCCACCTACAGCGGCTCGAACGCGACGCCGACCGACTTCGCGTTCAACGGTGTCTCGTGCAGTGACGAAGACCCGACCACGACCACGACGTCGACCACGACGTCCACGAGCACCTCCACCTCCACGACGACCAGCACGACCACCACCACGACGACCGACGGGAACCCGGGCGACTGCGGCACGGCGACGCTGTGCGACGGCTTCGAGCAGCAGACCGGGTCGGCGCCGAGCGGCCGGTGGACCGTCGGCGCGGCCAACTGCACGGGTCAGGGCACGGTCAGCGTCGACAGCTCGGTCGCGCGCAGCGGCTCGAAGTCGGTGCGGGTCAACGGCGCGTCGGGCTACTGCAACCACATCTTCTTCGGCACCCCGATCTCCGGCACGAGCGTCGTGCACGGCCGCTTCTACGTCCGCCACACCACGGCCCTGCCGGCGGCGCACGTGACGTTCATGGCCATGAAGGACTCCGCCGACGGCGGCAAGGACCTGCGCATGGGCGGCCAGAACGCGGCGCTGCAGTGGAACCGCGAGTCCGACGACGCGACCCTGCCCGAGCAGAGCCCGGTCGGCGTGTCGAAGAGCAAGCCGCTGCCCACCGGCCAGTGGAACTGCGTGCAGTTCACCGTCGACCCGGCGGGTCGGATCTCCACCTCGCTGAACGGCGCGGTGGTCGAGGGCCTGGTGGCCGACGGCGTGTCGACCCCCGACGTCGACGGCCAGTGGCTGCGCAAGACCAACTGGCGTCCCGCGGTCACCGACCTGCGGCTGGGTTGGGAGAGCTACGGCGACGGCGCGAACACCCTCTGGTACGACGACGTGGCGATCGGCTCCTCGCCCATCGGCTGCTGACGCGAGGCCGTGGGGAGGACCGGTGCGCCGGCCCTCCCCACGGTCGGCTCAGGCCGCGTTCACCGAGACGTCGTCCAGCACGAACGAGGTCTGGTAGGACCAGTCCTCCACGCCGGTGAAGCTCACCGTGACGCTCTGGCCCGCGTACGCGCCCAGGTTGAAGGTGCGCACCTCGTAGCCGGACGGGGTGAGGTTGGTGTAGGTCGCCAGGGTGGTGCCGGCCACCGCGACGGTGAAGGTGTCGAACACCTCCGGCTCGTACTCGTCGGTGCTGATCTTCAGCCACAGCGACAGGGTGGTGTTCGTGCAGCCCGCCGGGACGGTGACGGTCTGCGTCAGCGTCTCGGTGTTGCTGTAGCCGTAGCCGCTGATCCACGAGGAGCGGGTGCCGGAGCGCGGCGCGCCCTCACCGGTCCACGCGGCGATGGTGTGGGTGGCGTTCGACCAGCCGGTGGTGCCGCTCTCGAAGCCGCCGTTGACCGCCTTCTCGCCGGGCGCGGCGCACGAGCCGCCCGTCGGGGTGACGGTCCAGGTGAACGTGGTGCTCGCGGACTTGCCCGCGCTGTCGGTCGCCGTCGCGGTCACGGTGTAGGTGCCCGCGGTGGTGGGCGTGCCGGAGATCAGGCCGGTCGCCGACGCGATGGCCAGGCCGGGCGGCAACCCGGTGGCCGACCAGCTGTACGGCGGCGCGCCGCCGGAGGCCTTGAGCTGCAAGCCGGCGGCCGTGCCGACGGCGCCGGTCTGGTTGCCCGGCGGGGTGACCGACGGGTTGCCGGGGCCGGGGTCGCCGGTGTTGACGAACAGCAGGCGGTTCGGCGAGCCGGTGCCCGGGCTGGTGATCTTGTTCGGGGTGGAGTTGCCGATCATCGCGGTCGCGACCTGCGCGGGCGTCAACGACGGCGTGGCGCCGAGGAGGACCGCCGCGCCGCCCGCGACGTGCGGCGACGCCATGGACGTGCCGCTGATGGTGTTGGTGGCGGTGTCGTTGGTCATCCACGCCGAGGTGATGTTCTGGCCCGGCGCGAAGATGTCCGTGCACGTGCCCCAGTTGGAGAACGAGGCGCGGGCGTCGGTGTTGGTGGAGGCGTTGACCGTGATCGCCTCGGCGACGCGGGCCGGGGTGAAGTTGCACGCGTTGGCGTTGGAGTTGCCCGACGCGATCGCGTAGGTGACGCCGTCGGCGATCGAGTTGCGGACCGCGGTCTCGCCGGTCACGTCGCTGCCCTGGCCGCCCAGGCTCATGTTGGCCACGGCCGGGCCCGAGGTGTGGTGGCCGGTGACCCAGTCGATGCCCGCGGCGACACCGGCGAACGAGCCGGAGCCTGCGCAGTTGAGCACCTTGACCGCGATCAGCCGCACGCCCTTGGCGACGCCGTGCGCCGTGCCGCCGACCGTGCCCGCCACGTGCGTGCCGTGGCCGTTGCAGTCGGTGTTGTTCGTGTCGACGGTGTTGGTGCCCCAAGCGGCCCGGCCGCCGAAGTCCGAGTGCGTGGTCCGGATGCCGGTGTCGATGATGTAGGCGGTGACGCCCGTGCCGTCGTTCGGGTAGGTGTAGGACGAGTCGAGCGGAAGGTCGCGCTGGTCGATGCGGTCCAGGCCCCACGACGGCGGGTTCGGCTGGGTCGCGGTGGCCTTGACCTCGCCGTTCTGCTGGACGTAGGCCACGCCGGGTTCGGCGGCCAGGCGGCGTGCGTCCCGTTCGGACAGCGTGCCCGCGAAGCCCTTGAGGGCGTGGCGGTAGGTGAAGTCGACCTTGGCGTCGTACTTGGCGCTGAGGTCGGCGGTGAGCACGTCGACGCTCTGCGTGGACAGCTCGTTGTAGACGACGATGTAGCTGCCCGCGATGGCGGTCGGGTTGTTCGTGCCGAGGATGTCGGCTTCGGCCGCGGCGGGTGTGGCGCCGGAGGCCAGTGCCGCGGTGGTCATCGCCACCGCGGCTAACGCGAGCAGGGCTCGTCTGGATCCGCGAACGTCTCCCATTGCAGGGTTCTCCCTCGTGCAGGGGTTCCGGCAGACCCAATGCGGCGCGGGTCGGCCGGGGAGTGGAGGTTCTGCGATCACGTTCGCGCGGACGTGATCGGCAACGTTAGAGGACTGCCCGGGGCCGGACAATCGGCCGGCAGTGGGAACGACCTGCGGTATTCCGAACGGCGACCACGATCGGGCGACCCTTCGCCCCATTGGCCAATAATCTTAATAACTTCAGTGTCAACTAAAACGAGTCCTTTTCCGGCACCAGACGTGGCACCGGAAAGGACTCGTACCAAAGCAGCCAGGACGGTCAGCCGCCGACGTAGGCGCGGAGGTGGTGGGCGGTCAGGGTGGAGGCGTTCGCGACCAGGTCGGCCGGTGTGCCGGTGAAGACGATCCGGCCGCCGTCGTGCCCGGCGCCGGGGCCGAGGTCGATGATCCAGTCGGCGTGCGCCATGACGGCCTGGTGGTGCTCGATCACGATGACGGTGTTGCCGTCGTCCACGAGCCGGTCGAGCAGGGCGAGCAGCTGGTCGACGTCGGCGAGGTGCAGGCCGGTCGTCGGCTCGTCGAGGATGTAGGTGGACGCCTTCTCGGCCATGTGGATGGCGAGCTTGAGCCGTTGCCGCTCGCCGCCGGACAGGGTGGTGAGGGGCTGGCCGAGGGAGAGGTAGCCGAGGCCGACGTCGACGAGCCGGTCGAGGATGGCCTTGGCCTGCTTCTCGGTGAAGAAGTCGCGGGCCTCGGTGACGGACATGCCGAGGACTTCGCTGATGTTCCTGCCGCGCAGGGTGTGGGTGAGGACTTCGGCGGTGAACCTCTTGCCCTCGCACTCCTCGCAGACGGAGGCGACGCCGGCCATCATCGCCAGGTCGGTGTAGACGAGGCCGATGCCCTTGCACTTGGGGCAGGCACCTTCGGAGTTGGCGCTGAAGAGGGCGGGCTTGACGCCGTTGGCCTTGGCGAACGCGGCGCGGATGGGGTCGAGCAGGCCGGTGTAGGTGGCCGGGTTGGAGCGTCGTGAGCCGCGGATGGGCGCCTGGTCGACGGTGACGACGTCGTCGCGGCGGGCGAGGGAGCCGTGGATGAGGGAGCTCTTGCCGGATCCCGCGACGCCGGTGACGACGGTCAGGACGCCGAGGGGCACGTCGACGTCGACGTCCTTGAGGTTGTGGAGGGTGGCGCCGGTGATGGGCAGTCGGCCGGTGGGGGTGCGGACCTGCTCGCGGAGTCGGGCGCGGTGGTCGAGGTGGCGGCCGGTGAGGGTGCCGGAGGCGCGGAGTTCGTCGACGGTGCCGGTGAACGTGATGTGGCCGCCGTTGGCGCCCGCGCCGGGGCCGAGGTCGATGACGTGGTCGGCGATGGCGATGGTCTCGGGTTTGTGCTCGACGACCAGGACGGTGTTGCCCTTGTCGCGCAGGCGGAGCAGGAGGTCGTTCATGCGCTGGATGTCGTGGGGGTGCAGGCCGATGGTGGGTTCGTCGAAGACGTAGGTGACGTCGGTGAGGGCGGAGCCGACGTGGCGGACCATCTTGACGCGCTGGGCCTCGCCGCCGGAGAGGGTGGCGGCGGGTCGGTCGAGGCTGAGGTAGCCGAGGCCGATCTCGACGAGGTTGTCGAGGAGTTCTTTGAGGGTGGTGAGCATGGGGCCGACGGAGGGGTCGGTGATCTTGGCGACCCAGTCGGCGAGGTCGCTGATCTGCAGGGTGGAGCAGTCGGCGATGTTCAGGCCGTCGATCTTGGAGGAGAGGGCGGCGGCGTTGAGGCGGGCGCCGCCGCAGGTGGGGCATTCGGTGAAGGTGACGGCGCGGTCGACGAAGGCGCGGATGTGGGGTTGCATGGATTCTCGGTCTTTGCCGAGGTAGAGGCGTTGGACTTTGACCAGGAGGCCTTCGTAGGTGACGTTGGTCTTGCCCACTTTGACTTTGGTGGTCTCGCGGTGGAGGAACGCGTCCCATTCTTCGTCGGTGAAGTCCTGGAGCTTCTTGTCGGGGTCGTAGAAGCCGGATTGGACGTAGGTCTGGACGTACCAGTTGTCGACGGTGAAGCCGGGGATGGTGATGGCGCCGTCGTTGAGGGACTTGGTGCGGTCGACGAGCTGGTCGACGTCGACGGTGGAGACGCGGCCGAGGCCTTCGCAGTGCGGGCACATGCCTTCGGGGAGGTTGAAGCTGAAGGCGCCGGAGGTGCCGACGTGGGGTTGGCCGAGGCGGCTGAAGAGGATGCGGAGCATGGTGTGGGCGTCGGTGGCGGTGCCGACGGTGGAGCGGGAGTTGGCGCCCATGCGTTCCTGGTCGACGATGATCGCGGCGCTGAGGTTGCGCAGGGCGTCGACGTCGGGGCGGCCGAGGTTGGGCATGAAGGACTGGATGAACGCGGTGTAGGTCTCGTTGATGAGTCGTTGGGACTCGGCGGCGATGGTGCCGAAGACGAGGGAGGACTTGCCGGAGCCGGAGACGCCGGTGAAGACGGTGAGTCGTCGTTTGGGGATGTCGACGGAGATGTCGGCGAGGTTGTTCTCCCTGGCGCCGCGTACTTGGATGACGTCGTGGCTGTCTGCTGGTGCGGCCATCGCCTGGCTTTCCCCCTGCTTTGTTTATGCCGTAAGGTGCTCGCGGCACGGTACTTTACGCTGTAAGGGGTGGGCAAGTGGCGGTCTTCGCCGGGCAGGGTGACGCGCGTCGGTCGATGCGGCTGCTGTGGCGTGCGCCGGGTGGTGGTGCGGGGTCGGGGTTGTCGGTGGACGTGATCGTGGACGCGGCGATCGAGGTGGCGGATCGGGACGGCATGGCGGCGTTGTCGATGCGTGCGGTGGGTGAGCGGTTGGGGCGTTCGGCGATGGCGTTGTACACGTACGTGCCGAGCAAGTCGGAGTTGTTGGACCTGATGTACGACCGGGTGTTGGGCGAGTTGCCGTCGGAGTACCCGGTGGATGGCGGGTGGCGGGTGGCGTTGCGGGCGTGGGCGGAGGACGCGCGGGCGTTCTTCCTGGCTCACCCGTGGGTGTTGCAGGTGTCGCAGGCGCGGCCGGTGTTGGGGCCGAACGAGTTCGTGATGCTGGAGGTGTTGTTGCGGATCCTGCGGCCGACGGGGTTGGGGTCGTCGGTGTTGCGGGGTGTGGTGGGTGCGGTGGTGCAGTTCGTGCGCGGCGCGGCGGGGGTGATCGCGGAGGCTCGGCGGGCGGCGCGGGAGACGGGGATGACGGACGAGGAGTGGTGGTTCTCGCGGTCGGAGATGTTCGAGGAAGTGGCTCCGGACTTCGCCGAGCGGTTTCCGCTGTCGACGTGGCTGGGGGAGGAGGAGCCGCCGGTGGCGGAGGGGGAGGAGTGCGTGCCGTACTTGGAGCGGGACGCGGTGTTGAACTTCGTGACGGGGTTGGAGGTGTTGTTGGACGGTGTGGAGGCTGCGGTGGCGCGTGCGCGTGCTGGCGGGGGCTGAGGTCGGTCGGCGGTGATATACGGTGTGCCGGTTGGCGCGGACGAGGGAGGTGGGACCCATTTCTGCTGGTGTGCATCGGGTCGCTCCCGGCCGCGTCGTGGCGGTGTGAGGGGCGCCCTCGGGTTTGACGCGAGAGGCGTTCGTTTCCATGGATGTTGATGTTGTCGCGCGGTTGCGAGCGGCTGGGTGTGTGTTCGCCGAGGACGAGGCGCGGGTGTTGGTGGAGGCCGCGCGGGGGCCGGAGGAGTTGGCGTTGTTGACGGCGCGGCGGGTGGCCGGGTTGCCGTTGGAGCAGGTGGTGGGGTGGGCCGAGTTCTGCGGGTTGCGGGTGGTGGTGGAGCCGGGTGTGTTCGTGCCCCGTCGGCGCACCGAGTTCCTGGTGCGGGTGGCGGTGGGGGTGGCGCGGTCGGGTTCGGTGGTGGTGGACCTGTGTTGTGGGTCGGGCGCGGTGGGTGCGGCAGTGGTCGACCGGGTGGCCGGGGTGGAGTTGCACGCGGTGGACGTGGATCCGGCGGCGGTGGCGTGCGCTCGGCGCAATCTGGGTGCGGGTCGGGTGTACGCGGGTGATCTGTACGAGCCGTTGCCGGTGTCGTTGGCGGGGCGGGTGGACGTCCTGGTGGCGAACGCGCCCTATGTGCCGACGGGGGCGATCGGGTTGATGCCGCCGGAGGCGCGTGAGCACGAGCCGCGGGTGGCGTTGGACGGGGGGTCGGACGGTCTGGACGTGCAGCGGCGGGTGGACGTGGGGGCGGGGCGGGGGTTGGCGCGGGGGGGGGGGGTGTTGGTGGGGGGGGGTGGGGGGGAGGGGGCGGGGGCGGGGGGGGGGTTTGGGGGGGGGGGGGCAGGCGGGTTGCGCGCGGAGGTCGTGTCGGACGAGGAGTTGTCGGCGACCGTGGTGATCGGGTCGGTCGCACCCTGAGACACCGTTGAGCGAGTGCTCAACACTGGCTACCCTCCGTTTTGAGCACTCGCTCAAAACGGGGGTGGCCGGTGGTCGGGCGGACTGTGGTCGTGGTGGGTGGCGGCATCGGTGGTCTGGCGGCGGCGGTCGCGCTGCGTCGGACCGGGTGGCGGGTCGTGGTGGTGGAACGCGCGGCGGGGTTCGGCGAGGTCGGCGCGGGGCTTTCGCTGTGGCCGAACGCGATGCGCGCGCTCGGGGCGCTCGGGTTGGGGGAGCGGGTCCGTGCGGTCGGCGCGGTGGAGACGGCGGGCGGCGTGCGCGGCCGATCCGGTCGGTGGCTGTCGCGGCTGGACAACGCCGAGATCGAACGGCGGCACGGCGCGCCGCTGGTGGTGGTGCGGCGGGCGGACCTGATCCGGACGTTGGTGGAGGCGTTGCCGCCGGAGTGCCTGCGGTCGGGCAGCGAGGTGCTCGCGGTGCGGTCGGACGGTGACGCCGTGGTGGTCGAGCACCGGGGCGGTGTCGTGCGCGCGGATCTGGTGGTCGGCGCGGACGGTGTGCACAGCGGGGTGCGGCGGCAGTGGTGGCCGGAGGCGAGGCTCCCGCGCTACGCGGGGTACACGGCGTGGCGCATGATCACCGAGCCGGTCGCCGCGCCGCCAGCGGAGGGTGCGGTGATCTGGGGTCGCGGTGAACGGCTCGGGTTCACCGCGTTGCCGGGCGGGCGGTTCTACTGCTTCGGGACGGCGACGGTGCCCGCCGGTGGTGTCGCCGCGGGTGGTGAGCTCGCCGCCGTGCGGGACCGGTTCGGCGACTGGCCCGACCCGGTGCCCGCGTTGTTGGCGGCGGTGCCCGAGGGCGGTGTGGTGCGCCATGACGTGCACGTCCTGCCGCCGTTGGCGACGTACGTGCGCGGCCGGGTGGCGTTGTTGGGTGACGCGGCGCACGCGATGGACCCGGCGTTGGGTCAGGGCGCGGGGCAGGCGTTGGAGGACGCGGTCGTGCTGGCCGACTGCCTGGTCCGGGACGCGGGCGTGGGTGCGGCGCTGGTCCGCTACGACCGGGTGCGCCGGCCGCGGGCCCGGTCCGTGGTGCGGCGTTCGGCGCGGCTGGGTCGGGTGGCCCGGTGGTCGTGGCCGCCGGCGGTCGTGGTCCGTGATCTCGCCGCCAGGCTGACCCCGGCGTCCGCGACCCTGCGCGCCATGGCGCCGGTCCTCGGCTGGACGCCACCGGAAAGCGGGGGTCGCTAGTGCCCGACTGGACTTATCACCCGTTGCGCGGGATCGCCGCCGCGCTGCTGGGGACGGGTCGGTCCCGGCGGGTGGCGTTGCGGACGCTGGCCGTGGTCGGGTCGTGTCCGGGCGGCGGGCGGCTGGTGTCGTGGGGGTTCGGGCACCGCCATCCGCCGGCGCGGCTGGCCGGCGAGGTCGCCGGTGTCCCGGTGCGCAACCGGCTCGGCGCGGTGGTGCCGCCGGGGGTGGCGCGGGACGCGGTGCGGGCGTTGCCGCTGCTGGGCGCGGGGGTGGTCGAGGTGGCACCGGTCGGGCTCTCCGATGTGGACGTGGTGCGCGAGGCCGTCGTGGGTCGGCGTGTGCCGGTGATCGTGCGTGCGACGGACCCGGCCGTGGTGGACGCGTTGTCGCCGCACGTCGACGCGGTCCGGTTGGGGGCCGATCCCGCGGTGGTGCACCTGGCGTCCGCGTCGACGGCCCGGGCCGTCGACGTCCTCGCCGACCCGGCCAAGGCGGTCCTGGTCACGCCCGAGGTGCTGGTGCGGGCCGGTCCGGGGTTCTTCGCGCGGGTGACGGAGGCGGCGACGCCCACCGCTCCCGCGCCGTCGGTGCGCGACGTGGGCCTCGACCCGCGGCGGTGGCCGGCGTGGTGGTGGGGTGTGCTGGTCGGGCTGGGCATGATCGTCGCGGGTCTGGGCGCCGCCGCGATCACCCTCGGTCCGGTGCTGCTCTGGTACGACCGCGGGTTCCTGGGCGCGGACGTGGACCGGCTGCACGCGATCAACCACCACTTGGTGCACTTCCTGCAGCACGACCGGATCACCATGGCCGGCACGATGGTGGCGATCGGCGTGCTCTACGTGGGCCTGGCGGCGGGCGGTGTGCGGACGGGCCGGCCGTGGGCCCGTGAGGCGTTCCTCGTGTCCGGCTGGATCGGGTTCCCGACGCTGCTCTACTTCCTCGGCTTCGGTTTCGTGGAGCCGCTGCACACGGTCGCGGCCGTGGTGCTGTTCCCGATGTTCCTGGCCGCCACCCGGCGGGGCACGGACGGCCCGCACTGGACGGCGCGCCCGGACGGGCCCGAGCACGAGCGGCGGCGGGCGCTGGTCGGGCAGTTGTTGGTGGTGTGCACGGGGCTCGGCCTGTTCAGCGGCGGCGTGGTGGTGTCGGCGGTGGGCCTGTCCGACGTGTTCGTGGCCAGTGACCTGGCGTTCCTGCGGACCGGGCCGGAGGCGTTGCGGGCCGCGAACCCGCGGCTGCCAGGGTTCGTCGCGCACGACCGCGCGGGGTTCGGCGGCGCGCTGATGTCCGCGGCCGCGGCGATCACGCTGCTCGGCGCGTGGGGTTGGCGGCGGGGCGAGGCGTGGGTGTGGTGGTCGCTCGCGCTGGCCGCGGCGGCCGGGTTCCTGCCCGCGGTCGTGGTGCACGGCGTCATCGGCTACACCGACGCGGGCCACCTGGCGCCGGTGTTCGTCGGGATCGGCCTCACCGCGGCGGCCCTGGTCCTGGCCCGCCCCTACCTGTGCGCACGCCCGCGGAGGGTCCGGGCGGCCGCGCCCCTACCGTGATGGCATGGCCGACACCCGACAGCGACTGATCGACGGCGCGATCGACACGATCCGGCGGCACGGCATCACCGGGACGTCCGCGCGCACGATCGCCGCGACCGCCGGCGTCAACCAGGCCTTGGTGTTCTACCACTTCGGCAGCGTGCACGAGCTGCTGGAAGCGGCGTGCCTGGCCGCGACGGAGGCCAGGGTGGCGTCGTTCGCGGCCGGCCTGGACGAGGTCGCGGACCTGCGGGAGCTGCTGGACCTGGGGCGGCGGCTGCACGCCGAGGAACGCTCGCTGGGCAACGTCATGGTGCTCGCCCAGCTGCTGGCCGGCGCGCAGTCCGACCCGGAGCTGGCCAAAGCGACGTCGGCGGCGTTGGAGCTGTGGATCCGGCCGGTCGAGCGGGCGCTGGACCGGCTGCTCGCCGACTCGCCGCTGGCCGACGTGGTGGACACCGCCGGGCTGGCCCGCGCCGTGTGCGCGGGGTTCATCGGCCTGGAGCTGTTCGAGGGCGTGGACCCCGCCGGCGCGCACGCCGCGTTGGACGCCTTGGAGCGCCTGGCGGCTCTCGTCGACGTGGTGCAGGACCTCGGTCCGGTCGCCCGCCGCGCGCTGCACGCCAAGCTCCGCCGGTCCGCGACCTGAGGCCGGTTCCGGTCAGGTCCCGACCACGCCGTCGCTGAGCTCCCGTGCCACGTCGAGGTGCCCGGCGTGGCGCGCGTACTCCTGGAGCAGGTGGAACAGGATCCAGGCGAGGGTGGCGCGGGGCACCTCGGGCAGGTCCCAGCGGGCCGCGCGGTCGGTGAGGGCGGCCTCAGCGGCGATCTCCCGCGACCGGGCGCACTGCTCGATGTAGAACCCGCGGACGCTCTCGACGGTGTCGCCCGGTTCGAGGACCCACTCGGCGCGGTCGACGTCGGGGTTGCCGCGCGGGTGGGCGATCTCCTCGCCGCGGAAGCACCAGCGCAGCCACCGCAGTTCGACGTGGGCGAGGTGCTTGACCAGGGCCAGGGGCGCCCAGCCGGTGGGCAGGCGGCTCGTGCGCAGCTCGTCCTCCGCCATGCCGTCGATCTTGCGGAGCACGGTGTCGCGGTAGAAGTCGAGGTAGGCGAGGAGCAGTTCGCGGCTGTCGGCGAGGTCGGGCGACGGTTCGGCGGGCACGGTGATGCGCGCGAACACGCGGGTGCCGTCGACGTCGAGGGTGGCGCCCGCCTTCCGGAGGATGGTCATGGCGGCGACGTTGTCGGTGGTGGTGTCGGCGACGATCGTGGTGACGCCGCGGCGAGGCGCTTCCTCGACGACGCGGCGCAGGGCGGCGAGGCCGACGCCGTTGCCGCGGGCGCAGCGGGCGACCCAGATGCCGGTCTCGCCCTTGGCGCTGAGCCGGACCATGCCGACGGTGCGGTCGTCCTCCACGATCTCGTAGGCGTCGTCCTGGAAGCCGCGGTAGAACTCGCGGAACTCGTCGGGCCGGTCGACCGTCCAGCCCGGCGGCATCACGTCGCCCGGGTCGGTGTCGGCCACCGCGAGGCCGAGCAGCCGTTCCACCGCTCCGTCGTCCACCCTCCGCAACAGGATCATCTCGCCAACTCCTTCTCCAACGGTGTCCGGAAGCGGGGGACCACGCGCACCCCGCCGAGCCAGGACGCCAACCGCTCCGCCTCCCGGGCGATCGCGGCCTCCGCGTCCGCGCCGACGTCGTCGAGGAGTTCCCACACCAGTCCGCCGTCGGCACGTTGGGCCCACCCGCCGACGACCGCGCCGTTCCACCACACGGTCGGTCCCACGTTGCCCGACGTGTCGAACAGGCGCGGCCGGTGCCGGTCGGGGAGGTACCAGTCGCGAGCCTGCCACCCCATCGGGGTCGGATCCAGTGCCGGCAGCAGCGCGGCCCACGGCTCGGGGTCCTCGACCGGGTCCAGGTCGTCGGGCAGGGCGTGGCCGGGGCCGGTGGACAGCTCGACCTCGACGGCGCCCGCCGCGGCGAGGGCCTTGCGGGTGTGGCCGAGGTTCCAGCCGGTCCACCACTTGAGGTCGGCCTCGGTGCCGGGCCCGTAGGAGGCGAGCCAGCGGCGGGCCAGTTCGGCGCGGGCCTCGGCGGAGTCGAGCTCGGGCCACGGCGTGGCGGGCTCCCAGCGGAACTGGCTGCTCAACCAGCTGCCGACCGGACGGCCGCGGCGCATCCAGCCCTCGGCGGCCAGGACGCGGACGATGCGGCTGGACACGTTCTGGCGGGTCTCGTAGGGCTTGCCGGCCGCGACGACGACCTGTTCGAGCAGATCCGGCACGTCGCGGCCGAGGTCGACGGCGGTGGCCTCGCCGCGCAGCCGCAGCGCCTCCAGGGTCGCCTTCTCTACCTCGGCGAGGCGGTCGGCGTCCCAACCGACGCCCTCCGCCAGGAACGCGAGCAGCTTCTGCCGTTCCCTCGCGGCGACGGCGGCGCCCGCGGCGGCCTGCACGACGGGCGCGGTCGCGGCGGTGACGGCGAACATGGTGCGGCGCATGCACAGCAGCCGCACCAGCGTGTGCCGGTCGTAGAACGCGGCCTCCACCTCCGCCACCGAGGGCCGCTCCAGGCGCGCGCACGCGGACAGGACCACGGTGGCCGGGTCGGTGGCGTGCAGGCCCACCACCGCGTCGACCACGTCCTCGACCGCGGCGGCACGGGTGGAGAGCAGGTGTCGGACGCCGAGGCGGGCCCGCCGCCGGGCGTCGTCGATCTTGGCGAGGGTCACCGCTCCATCCTCGGCGATCTACCCTGATCGGCGAAACCGGGATCGTGGAACCCGGATACCGCTGGACGAGGACGCGATGTCGGCAACACGGCTGCTGGTGCTCGGGGTGGTGCGCGGCTACGGGCGCGCACACGGCTACCTGATCGGCAACGACCTGATGTCGTGGGGCGCGGGGGAGTGGGCCAACGTCAAGTGGGGCTCGATCTACCACGCGCTCAAGCAGCTCACCAAGGACGGCTGCCTGGCCGACCACGCCGTGCCGCCCGGCCGCACCGACTACGAGATCACCCCCAAGGGGGAGGCCGAGTACCGCAAGCTGCTGCGGGACGCGCTGCGCCGCCCCGAGACGCGGCCCGACCTGCTGGCCGCGGGGCTGGCGCTGCTGCCGTCGCTGTCGCGGGAGGAGGCCGTCGGTCTGCTCACCGAGCGGTTGGCGGCGTTGGAGGCACGGCGTGACGCGGCGCGCAAGCAGGCGGGGGAGTGGCACGAGCCGCCGCACGTGAAGGAGCTGTACGGGTTGTGGGAGCACACCGCGTCCAGCGGGGTCGAGTGGACGCGGGGCCTCGTCGGACGCCTCGAAGCGGGCGCCTACCCCATGGCGGGCGAGCCGGGATCGCCCGGCAGGCCCGGCAGCTGGGCTATACTCAAACTTGAGTAGCGAGGGGGAACGCTGAACACAGGGTTGGAGCGGTACGCGGCCGTCTTCGAGGCCGCCGACCCGCCACGCACGTCCACCATGGCCTTCTACCCCGCACAGGACCCGTCGGGACCGGACGACACCCCCGGCGCCGACCGGCTCACCATCGCCACCCCCGACGGCGACCGGCGGACCGTCCCCGCCCGGCGGCTGCCCGTCGCCGAGGCCGTGCCGCTGCTCAGCCGCGCCCGCCGCGCACCGCACGCCCACCCCGCCACCGCGTTCTGGGGCGCCGCCGTGGTGACGGCGTTGCAGCTCGTCGCCCGCGGCCGGGTGCGGCCCGCGGTCACCGACGGCGACTTCGACGCCTGGCTGCTCGGCCCGCTCGACGCCGCCGACCACGCCCGCGTGCGCGACCTGGCCGACGCGATGCCCGCGCACGCCAGGGCCGTTCCGCTGCCGGGCCGCGACCCGCTCGAACTGCCCGACGCCGAACCGCTGCTGCGCGCGTTCCTCGACGCCGTCGCCGACACCATGCCGCGCGGCGCGGCCGCCGTGCACGCCGCCGGCGCGCCCGCGTTCGCCTCGATGGCGCCCCAGCAGGTGCCGCACCTGCGCGACTGGGCCGACCAGGGCGTGCGCATCTCGCTGCGGATCGAGGGCTTCGGCCCGTTCCGCGCCGTCGTGCAGGTGCACAGCCTCGCCGACCCGGCCCGCGTGGTCGACGCCGCCGAGTTGTGGGCGTCGGCCAACCAGCGGTCCCGGACCGACGCCATGGTCGCGCTGCGCCGCGCCGCCCGCGCCTGGTCGCCCCTGGAACGGCTGCTCGACCAGCCCGTGCCCGACGAGGTCACCCTGCTCGACTCCGACGTGGAGCACCTGCTCGCCACCGGCGCGGTCCGGCTCGCCGGCGCCGGCGTGGACGTGCACTGGCCCAAGGACCTCGTGCGCGACCTGTCGGCGAAGGTCGTCATCGGCGAACGCCCCGCCGACCGGCCGGCGTTCTTCGGCCCCGACCAGCTCACCTCCGTGGACTGGCAGCTCGCCCTCGGCGACGACCCGCTCACCCCCGACGAACTCGACCGGCTCGCCGAGGCCACTCGGCCCGTGGTGCGGCTGCGCGACCGCTGGACCCTGGTCGACCCCGAACTCGCCCGCCGCGCCCGCGAACGCACCCTCAAACCCGTCACCGCGATCGACGCGCTCGGCGCCGCCCTGACCGGCACGACCCGGATCGACGGCGTCGAGGTCGACGTCGCCGCCACCGGCTGGCTGGACGAGCTGAAGTCCCGGCTCGCCGACCTCGACCGCGACCCCGTCGCCGCGCCGCCCGGGCTGCGCGCCACCCTGCGCGACTACCAGCTGCACGGCCTGCGCTGGCTGGACCGCATGACCTCGCTCGGCCTCGGCGCGTGCCTCGCCGACGACATGGGCCTGGGCAAGACCATCACCCTCATCGCGCTGCACCTGCACCGCCAGGAACGCGACCCCGGTCCCACCCTCGTGGTGTGCCCCGCGTCGCTGATGGGCAACTGGCAGCGCGAGATCGAGCGCTTCGCGCCCGGTGTGCCCGTCCGCCGCTTCCACGGACCCCGCCGCGACGTCGCGCACGACGGGTTCGTGCTCACCACCTACGGCACCATGCGCCTGGACGCCGACCGGCTCGCCGACGTCGACTGGGGCATGGTCGTCGCCGACGAGGCGCAGCACGTGAAGAACCCCGCCTCCGACACCGCCAAGGCACTGCGCCGCATCCCCGCCCGCGCCCGCGTCGCCCTCACCGGCACCCCCGTGGAGAACGCGCTGTCGGAACTGTGGGCGATCCTCGACTGGACCACCCCCGGCCTGCTCGGCACCAGGCCCGAGTTCACCGCGCGCTGGGCCGGACCCATCGAAGCCGACCACGACGACGAGACCGCGCGGCGGTTCGCCCGGCTCGTGCGGCCCTTCCTGCTGCGGCGCCGCAAGACCGACCCCGGCATCGCACCCGAACTGCCGCCCAAGACCGAGACCGACCAGCCCGTCGCCCTCACCCGCGAACAGGCCGCGCTCTACGAGGCCGTCGTGCGGGAACTCATGGCCGAGGTCCGCGAAGCCGACGGCATCGCCCGCCGCGGCCGGATCGTCAAGCTCCTCACCGGCCTCAAGCAGGTCTGCAACCACCCCGCCCAGTACCTCAAGGAACCGTCGCCCAAGCTCGCCGGCCGGTCCGGCAAGCTCGAACTGCTCGACGAACTCCTCGACACCATCCTCGCCGAGGACGGCGCGGTGCTCGTGTTCACCCAGTACGTCGCCATGGCCCGCCTCATCGAACGCCACCTCGCCGCCCGCGGCATCCCCAGCCAACTCCTGCACGGCGGCACGCCCGTGCCCGCCCGCGAGGACATGGTGCGCCGCTTCCAGGACGGCGAGTGCCCGGTGTTCCTGCTGTCCCTCAAAGCCGCGGGCACCGGCCTCAACCTCACCCGCGCCGACCACGTCGTGCACTACGACCGGTGGTGGAACCCCGCCGTGGAGGACCAGGCCACCGACCGAGCCCACCGCATCGGCCAGACCCGGCCCGTGCAGGTGCACCGGCTCATCGCCGAAGGCACCATCGAGGACCGCATCGCCGCGATGCTGCGCGCCAAGCGCGACCTCGCCGACTCGGTCCTCGCCCGCGGCGGCGCCGCGTTCACCGAACTGTCCGACGACGAACTGGGCAACCTGGTCGAACTCAGGAGCGGCACATGAGCGACCGCGTCAAAGGATTCCCCGCGTTCGGCAAGGGCGTGCGCCGCGCCCGCTCCTGGTGGGGCAAGGCGTGGCTGCAAGCCCTGGAGGACACCTCGCTCGACCAGGCGCCGCTGCGGCAGGGCCGCAAGTACGCCCACGCCGGGCTCGTCGGCACCATCACCGTCAGCCCCGGCCGCATCGCCGCCACCGTCTACGACGCCGAGGACACCTACCAGACCTCCGTCCACCTCACCCCGCTCACCGACGGCGAGTGGAACCGGTTCCTCGGCCAGATCGCCGCCAAGGCCGGGCACCTCGCCGCGCTGCTCGACCGCGAGATGCCCCGCGAACTCGCCGACGCCGCCGACGACGCGGGCGTGCCGCTCCTGCCCGGCATCGGCGACCTCGACCCCGAGTGCACCTGCCCCGGCTGGGAACTGCCCTGCCGCCACGCCGCCGCGCTGTGCCACCAGGCGTCCTGGCTGCTCGACGCCGACCCGTGGGTCCTGCTGCTCCTGCGCGGACGCGACCAGGACGAAGTCGTCGCCGGCGCCCGACCCACCAGCGGTGTCCTCGCCACCACCGCCTACGCCCAGCCCGTCCCCGACCTGCCCGACGACCCGCCGCCCGCCGACCTCGGCCCCCTGCCCGAGTTCGAACCCGCGCCCGGCCTCGACGTCGACGTGCTGCGGCTGCTCGTCGCCGACGCCGCCGCCAAGGCCCGCGAGGTGCTCGCCACCGGCCGGTGGCCCGCGACCGACGACCGCGGCGACCACATCCGCATGGCCGCCACCCACCCCGCCCTGCGCGACCGCCTCGACGCCGACCCCCGCGCCGTCCGCGCCTGGCAACAAGGCGGCGCCGGCGCCCTCGACGTCCTCGAACACCCCTGGACCCCCGGCAAGACCGACACCGCCCGCGCCCGCGCCGCCTGGGACAGCGGCGAACTGCCCGAACCGACCGTGTGGCGCAACCGCTGGACCGTCCACAACCGACAACTCCGCTACGGCCGCGACGGCCGCTGGTACCCCTACCGCTCCGCCGACGGCGACTGGTGGCCCACCGGCACACCACACCGCGACCCGACCGCCGCCCTCGCCGACACCGACACCGACTGATCCGGCTGTAAAACGGTCGCCCGTCGTCCCCCACCCGACTAGGGTCCTGCGGCCGGGGACGACGAACTGGGGGACAGGACATGAACGCGGCACCGGAGGTCCATCCGTCCAACGTGGACCAACTGCGCGCCTGGAACGGTGACCAGGGCGACTTCTGGGCCACCCGCGCCGACCGCATCGACGAGGGCGTGGCCGGCTACCACGACCGGCTGCTGGACGCGGCGGGGATCGAACCGACCTCCCACGTCCTCGACATCGGCTGCGGCGCCGGGCAGACCACGCGTGACGCCGCCCGCCGTGCCGTCGAGGGCACCGCGCTCGGCGTGGACCTGTCGTCGGCCATGGTCGAACTCGCCCGCCGCACGGCCGACCGCGAACACGTGCCCAACGCCCGGTTCCGCCAAGCCGACGCGCAGATCCACCCGTTCCCCGAACGGCACTTCGACGTGGTCCTCAGCCGCCACGGCGTGATGTTCTTCGGCGACCCGCACGCCGCGTTCGCCAACATCGCCCGCGCGCTGCGCCCCGGCGGGCGGCTGGCCCTGCTCACCTGGCAGCCGCTGGACCGCAACACCTGGCTCAAGTCCTTCCGCACGGCCCTCGCCGCCGGCCGCGACCTGCCCGCGCCACCACCGGTCTCCGGAGCCTTCTCCGACCCCGACCTCTCCCGCGACCTGCTCGCGTCGGCGGGCTTCGCCGACGTGCGGATCGACGGCCTCACCGAACCCATGTACTTCGGCCGCGACGCCGAGGACGCCTGCCGGTTCATCACCGGCCAGTTCGCCGGACTGCTCACCAGCCTCGACCCGGACGCCCGCGAACGCGCCGTGGCCGACCTGCGCGCCGACCTCACCGCCCACCAGACCGACCGCGGCGTGCGCTACGACTCGGCGACCTGGCTGGTCCGAGCCCGCCGCTGAGTCCACAACGGACGAACAACCCCCGAAAGCGCAGGCCGAGCCCGCTCCACCACACCTGTGGTACCACAGGTGTGGTGGACAGCCGAACGGGTCCGCCGTCACCGCCGCGACGGTGACGCGCGGTGGGCCGCGCGGGACCGGCCCTAGGTGATCACGCCCGGCATCACGGCGGCCGTCCGCTTGCGCCGCAGCCACACCTTGCGAGAACCGTCACCGAACAACAACGTCCGCGACAGCTCCCACCCGGCGAACTCCGCGTGGATCGCCAGCTGCGTCGTCGCCGTGCGACGGGAGACACCGGCCGGCAGCCGCAGCGGCCGGTACTCCCAGTCCCCGTCGACCACCCCATCGCCCATCATCCGATCACCTGCATCCCTGCGCCGTCCCCGGACGCGACGAACACGCGCCCGCTGCCTGGATCGACCGCCACCGAGTCCGGCTGGCGGACCGTGGCGAACCGGTGCCGCTCCACCGGCTCCGCGCCGGCGACGTCGAACGCCACGACCTCGTTGCGCTCGGTGAGCGTGATCCACACCAGGTCACGCGTCTCGTCGTAGGCCATCCCGTACGGCGCGCCCGGCACGGGGTAGCGCAACCGCATGATCAACGGGCCGGTGGAGAACGCCATCAGCTCACCGCCGCGCGTGTCCACCACCAGCACCCGGCCGAACCGGTCGGCCACCGCGTTCGTCGCGCCCTCGCCCGCGCGCAACCCCGCGCCGGGGCCGTCGGCGCCCGGGTCGAGGTCGAACACCGCGCTGCGCGGCCGGTCCAGCACGACCGCCGCGCCGTCCACCGCGACCAGCCGGTCCGGGCTGGAGATGCCGCGCACCACGTGCCCGTCCACCGACACCTGCCGCAGGTCCCGCTGCGCCACCAACGTCCGGTCGCCCACCCGCGCCACGTCCACAGGCGCGCCGTCCACGTTCCGCGACGACGTCGTGCCGTCCGGCCGGATCGTCACCACGACACCGGCGGGCACCACCGCCTCCACCGCGTCACCGACGGTCACCAGCCGTTCCGCCGGACCGGGCAACGGCACCACCAGCGGGTCACCGAGCGTGTCCAGGGGATAGAGGGCCACCGACGGCGGATCGGCCACCGCGACGGCCACCCGGCCGCCCGCGACCGCGACCGCCGTCGCCCGCCCCGAGGGCACCACCCGGCCCCGGGGAGCGCCTGCCTGCTCCGGCGACGCCGCGGGCCGCGCCGGCTCCAACGTCGCCGCGAGCTGCAACGGGTCGGCCGGGTTCTCCTCGGTCGCACAGCCCGAGACCAACGCGACCCCGGTGAGCACTACCGCCGCCAGTCGGCGCAACGTCGGACCTCCCAGTCGACCCCGTTCAGCCCTCCCAGCATCCATCACCGAACCACCATCGTCACGCAGGGGGCGGGTGTTGTCGTTGGTCTGGGAAGGTGATAGTCGGGCGACACCCGTACCTCCGGGCCTTTCCCGGCGACTATCCCAGGTGAACGGGGAGGCGTCGCGATGACGGTCGAGGAGCTGCGGAATCGGCACGTGCAACTGCTGCGGGACCGGCGGGGGGGCGGCCCCCCCCACCCCCCCGCGCGCCCCCCCCCCCCCCCCCCCGCGCACCCCGCCGACACCGCCGCGCGCTACCACACCTGGCACCAGGTGGCCGCCGAACCGCGGTCGGCCCTGCTCGCACGGCTGGTCGACGTGCGGGTCCGGCCCGCCGCCTACCGGCCCGCGCACCTGCGCGAGCAGCAACGCACCCTCGACGCGCTGCAACCCGAGGTGCTGCACCTGGCCCGCGCCGCAGGCTGGGACACCACCACCCCGGTGTTGGCGGGCGTGTTCCCCACCGGCACCCTCGACGCGCTCAGCGTCCCCGTGCCGGGCCGCGGCGTGCTTGTGCTGGTCAACACCGCGCTGCTGGACCTGCTCGGCACCGTGCTGAAGATCATGACGGGGGCGCTGCCGAACTACGGCACCCCGCCCCTGCTGACCTCCGAGCAGGCGTCCTACGCGCTGGCCGAGGCCGTCAACGCCTACCTGTACGGCAACGGCGCGGTCGAGGCGCGGCGGCTGCCCGAGCTGTCCGGGCAACGCGCCGCGCTGGTGTCGCTGATGGCGCGGCGCGGCACCCAGTTCGTGCTGGCGCACGAGGTCGGGCACCTGCTGGCCGGGCACCTGCTGCACGCCCGCCGCCGCACCGACCACCACACCCCGGTCGGCGCGCTCGACGCCCAGTCCGTCGGCTGGCCGCGCGAGCACGAGGCCGACCGCGTCGCCGCCGTGATCATGCTGCGCACCCTGGACGACCTCGGGCACCGCGAACTGGAGGCGCACGAACCGTGCCTGGTCGGTGCGGTGCTGCTGGTGCTGTTCCTGCACGAGGTGACCGACCGGCTCGCCGACGAGCTGGGCCTCACCGTCCCGTTCGCGGGCAACCACCCGCCGCCCGTGCGGCGCATCCAGACCCTCGTGGAGCACCTCGCCGGGCACGTCCGCACGCCCCGCGCGCTCGACCTCGCCGCGGACGTCGCCACCTGGCTGGAAGGCCAGCTCGGCGGGGTGCGCGAGTGGTTCCGGCTCGTGGACGACAGCCTGCTCGGCGGCCCTACGTCAGGCGGGTGACCTCACCGGTGTCGAGCTGGTAGCTCGCCGCCACCACCATCACCCCGTGGTGCT
This sequence comes from Saccharothrix sp. NRRL B-16348, assembly GCF_001280085.1. GTDB lineage: Bacteria > Actinomycetota > Actinomycetes > Mycobacteriales > Pseudonocardiaceae > Actinosynnema. The sequence continues at coordinate 90,149 of NZ_LGED01000194.1, forward strand.
GCACGGCCGTGCGCAGCGTCACCGACCGCTCCAGCATCAGCGACGCCACCCGCTTGGCCTGGTTGTCCACCGCCGCCGCCAGGAACCGCGCCTCGTCGCCGTCGGGCGGCGTGGCCAGCACCGCCGGCTCGATCGCCCGCACCAGCACGCTCACGTCACCGGACACCTCCGCCCGGCCGCGCACCACGTCCACCGTCGCCGACACCGCGCCGCACCGGGCGTGCCCCAGCACCACGACCAGCGGGATGCCCAGGTGCTCCACCGCGTACTCGACGCTGCCCAGCACGCTGTTGTCCAGCACCTCGCCCGCCGCGCGGATCGTGAACAGGTCGCCCAGCCCGTGGTCGAACACCAGCTCCGGCGGCACCCGCGAGTCCGCGCACCCCAGCACCACCGCGAACGGGTGCTGGCCCTGCACCAGCGACTCGCGCCACCGCAGCGACTCGTGCGGGTGCGTCTGGTGCCCGGTGACGAACCGGTGGTTGCCCTCCGCGAGCTTGCGCCACGCGCCTTCCGCGTCCAACGACGTCGCCTCCGGGGAGGAGGCACGCCTCGTCGTCGCTGGGCCCTGGGCCGCCGCGGACCCACTCGATGCCATGACCGTCGCCGCGGTCCCGGCCGTGATGCCGAACAGTCGCCGCCGCGTCACCGCGGCCGGTTCACCACTTGTCTCAAGCACGAGCCGAACCTAGCCCCGATTGGGCCGTCCGGGTGACGCGGGGTCACCGAGGTCACAAGATTCGTCACGGAAAGCAACAATTCGTGCGTCAAGGGACTGAACGGACACATCCACACGAATCAGCCCATCGGCCGTTCGGGGTAGCCGAACTCCACCGCGCTCACGTCGTCCAACGCCGCCCGGATCGCCGGCGGCAACGTCAGCTCCTCCGCCGCCAGCGACCCCAGCAACTGGGCCGTGTCCCGCGCGCCCACCACCGGCGCCACCACCCCAGGCCGGTCACGCACCCACGCCAGCGCCACGCACAACGCGCTCGTGCCCAACCCGTCCGCCGCCGTCGCCACCGCCTGCACGATCCGCGCCGCCCGCTCCGTGCGGTGCTGCTCCACGTACCCGGCGAAGTGCGCCGACGCGCCCCGCGAGTCCGACGGCGTGCCGTTGCGGTACTTGCCGGTCAGCACGCCACGCCCCAACGGTGCCCACGGCAGCAGCCCGACGCCGTGGTGCTGCGCCGCCGGCGCCACCTCCCGCTCCACGCCCCGCTCCAGCAGCGAGTACTCGACCTGCGTCGACACCAGCGGCGTGTGCCCCGGCAGCGCCGCCGCCGTGCCCAGCTGCCACCCCGAGTAGTTCGACACCCCCGCGTAGCGGACCCGCCCCGACGCCACCGCCGTGTCCAACGCCGACAGCGTCTCCTCCAGCGGCACGTTCGCGTCCCACGCGTGCAGCTGCCACAGGTCGATGTGCTCCACGCCCAACCGGCGCAGCGACCCGTCCAGCGCGTGCAGCAGGGCGCCGCGCGACGCGCCGCCGCCGAACGGGCCGTCGTTGCGCCGCGCCACCGCCTTCGTCGCGATCACCAGCTCGTCACGCGGCACGACCTCGCCCAGCAGGCCGCCCAGGATCCGCTCGCTCTCGCCCTCCACGTACACGTCGGCGGTGTCCACCAGCGTGCCGCCCGCCTCGGTGAAGGCCAGCAACTGGGTGGCCGCCTCGTCCGCGTCGGTGTCCCGTCCCCAGGTCATCGTGCCCAGGGCCATCCGGGAGACCCGCAGTCCGCTGCGCCCGAGGTATCGCTGTTCCACGCGGGGGAGCCTAAAGGGTGATCGACATTCCGGCGGGCCGTGGCACGCGCCTGTCAAGGCCGAATCCCGTCACGATCGGGACACACCGGCCGGGGTGTCGCCCTGGCCAACCAGGTTACCGACCGGTAGGGTCCGGTTCGTGCGACTGGGACTGAACCTCGGGTACTGGGGCGCGGGCAACGACGCCGCGAACCTCGAACTGGCCAGGGAAGCCGACCGACTGGGCTACTCGGTGGTGTGGGCCGCCGAGGCCTACGGCTCCGACGCGCCCACGGTCCTGGCGTGGGTGGCCGCGCAGACCGAGCGCGTCGACGTCGGCAGCGCGATCCTGCAGATCCCCGCGCGGACGCCGGCGATGACCGCGATGACCGCCGCCACCCTGGACTCCCTGTCCGGCGGCCGGTTCCGGCTCGGCCTCGGCGTGTCCGGGCCGCAGGTGTCGGAGGGCTGGCACGGCGTGCGGTTCGACAAGCCACTCGGCCGCACCCGCGAGTACGTCGACATCGTCAACACCGCCCTGCGCCGCGAGCGGCTGAGCTACGACGGCGAGCACTACACGCTGCCGCTGCCCGACGGCCCCGGCAAGGCCATCAAGCTGACCGTGCACCCCGTGCGCGAGCACATCCCGGTCTACCTGGCCGCCGTCGGCCCGAAGAACGTCGAGCTGGCCGGCGAGATCGCCGACGGCTGGCTCGCGCTGTTCTTCTCGCCCGAGCACTCCGGCGACGCGCTGGCCTCGCTCAAGGCCGGCCGCGACAAGGCGGGCAAGACCCTCGACGACTACGACATCGCCGCCACCGTGCCGATGGTCGTCGGCGAGGACTGGCGCGCGTGCGCCGACCGGATCCGGCCCTACGCGGCGCTCTACGTGGGCGGCATGGGCAGCCGGAAGAAGAACTTCTACAACGACAACGCCGCGCGCATGGGCTTCGCCGCCGAGGCCGCGGAGGTCCAGGACCGCTACCTCGCCCGCGACTACGACGGCGCCATGGCCGCGCTGCCGCTCGGCTTCCTCGACGGGACTTCCCTGCTCGGCACCAAGGAGCGCATCGCCGACAAGATGCGCGCCTACGCCGAAGCGGGGGTCACCACGCTCACCCTTTCGCCCATGCTGCAAGATCTCGAGCAGGGGATCGCCGCGCTCCGCACGGCGACCGAAGCTCTGGATCTGGCAGGAGTGGGTAGTTGAGCTGGTTGCAGGCCCTTGTCCTAGGACTCGTCCAGGGACTCACGGAATTCCTGCCCATTTCCTCGTCGGCGCACGTCAGGATCGTCTCCACGCTGTTCTTCGGCAACGACGCGGGCGCGTCGTTCACCGCGGTCATCCAGCTGGGCACCGAAGTCGCGGTGCTGATCTACTTCGCCAAGGACATCGGCAACTTCATCGCGGCCTGGTTCCGCGGCCTGTTCAGCAAGGCCGCGCGCAAGACCGAGGACTACCGCATGGCCTGGTACGTGATCATCGGGTCCATCCCGATCAGCGTGCTCGGCTACCTGTTCAAGGACGAGATCCGCTCGTCGCTGCGCAACCTGTGGATCACCGCCACCGTGCTGGTGGTGTTCGGCCTGCTGCTCGGCCTGGCCGACCAGTTCGCCCAGCACCTGCGGAACAAGCTCCAGCTCAAGGACGCCGTCGGCATGGGCCTGGCCCAGGCGATGGCGCTGATCCCCGGCGTGTCCCGCTCCGGCGGCACCCTCACCGCGGGCCTGTTCCTCGGGCTGGACCGCGCCGCCGCCGCCCGCTACTCGTTCCTGCTGGCCCTGCCCGCCGTGTTCGGCGCCGGGCTGTTCAGCATCCCCGACGTGCTCGACCGCTCCGAGCCCAACGCCGCGTCCGTGCCGCAGATGATCGCCGCGACGGTCGTCGCGTTCGTCGTCGGCTACGCCACCATCGCCTGGCTGCTGCGCTACGTCTCGAAGCACAGCTACTCGGCGTTCGTGTGGTACCGGCTGCTGCTCGGCATCGTCCTGATGGGGCTGCTGTCGATGGGTCTGCTCAACCCGACATAGGGTTGGCCGCGTGGCTACCGTGATCCTGCTGCGACACGCCCGCTCCACCGCCAACGGAGCGGGCGTCCTCGCGGGCCGCCAACCCGGCGTGACCCTGTCGGAACGGGGCGAGGAGCAGGCTTCGGCACTGGTCGACCGGCTCGCCGGCGTGCCCCTCGCCGCCGTGGTGACCTCGCCGCTGGAACGCTGCCGGCAGACGCTGGCGCCCCTGCTCGACAAGCTCGGCCTCGACGCGACCGTCGAACCCGACCTCGCCGAGGTCGACTACGGCCAGTGGACCGGGCGCGCGATCAAGGACCTGCTCGCCGAGCCCCTGTGGTCGGTCGTGCAGCAGCACCCGTCCGCCGCGGTGTTCCCCGACGGGGAAGGCCTCGCGACCGTGCAGGCGCGCGCGGTGGCCGCGATCCGGGCCCACGACGCCCGGGTCACCGCCGAGCACGGACCGCGCGCCGTGTGGCTCGCGTGCAGCCACGGCGACGTGATCAAAGCCGTCCTCGCCGACGCGCTCGGCGTCCACCTCGACGGGTTCCAGCGCATCGTGGTCGACCCGGCGTCGGTGTCCGTCGTCCAGTACACCGAGACCCGGCCGTTCGTGCTGCGCGTCAACGACAACGGCGGCGACCTGTCCGTCCTCGTGCCACCGCCGGGGAAGACCGAGGAACCGCCGTCCTCCGACGCCGTGGTCGGCGGCGCGACCGGCGCCTGAAGCAGCGCGTGGCCCCCGGACAGTGCAGGGTAGTCCGGGGGCCACGGTGCGCTTGGCCGGGGCGGGCGGCCGCGTGAAGACGATCGTATTGGCGTCAACGCGCGGGTAAACGCAGTCCCGCGGGCTGGACGTCCGGCGCCGCCGGGCCACTTGCGCAGGTCAGCCGGGCCGCCGATACCGACCGGACGGTCATAACCGCAGCTCAACGCACGTGGAAACACGGCGGAAACAAACCGCGCAAGCGGGCCGACGCCCTAATCCGCTAGACCGTTCGGTTCCGCCCGGAAGGACCGGACGTGTTAGAAGTTAACAACCCACCGTGCGCCCTTGATCACAGCCCGAGGCGGGTGACCGCGTTGTCCTCCAACGGATTCGCGGTGCGGATGTAGCGGTGCACCGTGCGCGGGTTCGTCCAGCGGCCCTGCCGCATGATCTCCCGGTCGCTCGCGCCGCCCAGCGCGGCCTGCGTGGCGAACCCCGCCCGCAGCGAGTGCCCGCCGAACAACGCCGGGTCCAACCCGGCCCGCGCCGCGTACCGCTTCACCACGTCCGACACCGCCCGGTCCGACATCGACCGACCGCCCAGCCGCCCGTGCCGGCTCACCGACGGGAACAGCGGGCCCCGCGCCGGGTCGGGCCGGTAGGAGTGGCAGCGGTGCGTCGGCGACGCGTCGCCCTCGTCCTCCAGCAACGTCCGCGGCTCCGGCGCCGTCAGCACGTCCACCCAGTCCGCGTACGCGCACACCGGGCACGTCGGGCGCCGTGCGCCGCGGGGGAGGACCACGCGCTGCCGGTGCGCGCCGGTCTGGTCGGTCTTCGTCACGCCCAGCTCGACCAGCAGCAGCGGCTCGTGCGTGCGCGGGTCCACGTCCACCGTGACGTCCTGCAGCGCCACCGCCGCCAACTCGCTGCGCCGCAACGCCCCCGCGAACCCCACCAGCAGCAGCAACGCGTCACGGCGACGCGCGACCCCCGTGGGCCAGCCCGGCGGCGGCAGCTCCGCCAGCAACGACTCCAACGTGCCCAGCAGCACCGGCCGCTTGCGCCGCGGCTGCGCCTGCCGGGTCCGGCGGATGCCGCGCAACGTCAACCGCACCACGTCGGACCGCGTGGGCGAGGGCAGGCCGCCGGCCGCGTGCACCGCGGCGATCGCCGCCGCCTTGCGCTCCAACGTGGACGGGCCGAACGCGGGGGAGCCGTCGGGCTTCGTCGTGTCCGCCGCGACCGCCAGGTACACCGCCACGTCCACCGGGTCCGCGGGCAACGCCACCCGGCCCTCGGCCTCGCACCACGCCGCCCAGCCCACCCAGTCCGAGCGGTAGGCCCGCAGGGTGTTCGCCGACTGCGCGGCCCGCAGGTAGCCCGACAGGGCGTCGGCCTGCTCCTCGTCGAAGCGGCGCCGCACCTGGTCCAACGCGGCGAAGTCCACCAGGGCCGCGTGCCGCACGCGGTCGAGTTCCGCGCGCACCGGCTCGGGCAAGGTCACGCGGTCACCCTAACATTGTTGATAACTTTAATACCTTCAGTGTGGATTAATAGACCACTTGTCCCGGGTCGCTACTATGCGGAACCGTGCGCGCCCTACAACACCCGGACGTGGCAGACCTGCGTCTCGCGACCGTGCTCAACGCGCTCGCGGACCCGGTCCGGCTGCGGATCGTGGCCGAACTCGCCCGATCGGGCGGGATCGTGTGCGGGCAGTTCGACGTGCCGGTCAGCATGTCGACGCTGTCGCACCACCTGAAGGTGCTCCGCGAGGCCGGGGTGCTGCGAGTGACGCCCCAGGGCAGCTACCGGACCCACGAGCTGCGGCGCGAGGAGATGGAACACCGGTTCCCCGGCGTGCTGGACTCCATCACCCGGGCGATCGAAGCGCCCTGACACCGGCTCAGGGGTTCACGTACAGGCAGAACGGGTGGCCCACCGGGTCGAGGTAGACGCGCACGTTCTCCTGCGGCTGGTGGTCGGCGAGCGTGGCGCCCGTCGCGACCGCGTGCGCGCCGGCGGTCTCCAGGTCGTCCACCTCGATGTCGAGGTGCGCCATCATCAGCTGGTCGCCGTCGGAGGCGGGCCACGTGGGGCGGCGGTAGCGCGACTCGGTCTGGAACGACAGCCCGGCGCCGCCGTCGGGCGGGCGGAGGGTGGCCCAGCCGGGTTCGTCGTCGCCGAGGGACCAGCCGAGCAGGTCGCGGTAGAAGCGGGCGAGGGCTTGGGCGTCGGGTGCGTCGAGCACGGTCGCGGTCAGCTTCAGCACGGTCTTGATTTTGACGCCGCCGGCCGTCGCCCGCTCGACGGTGCCGTGCACGTGGCCGGGACCCGGGCCGACACAGCGGTGGGGGCGGCCGGATCGTCCCGGCCGCCCCCACCCTTGTCGTGCCCTCTGGTCACCCGTCCGAGCGCGGGTGCTGCAGTTCGCCGGGCTTGGGGCTGAACTCGGCCAGTTCGCGCAGCGCCAGGTGGTAGCGCGGGTCGTTCTTCGTGTAGCAGCCCTTGCCCAGCGTGTGCGCGTAGGCCGCGCAGGTGCCGTCGGTCTGCCTGGTCAGGTGCGAGGCGGTCGCGAGGATGCCGAGCGAGTTGTCGACGCGCGGCATGTAGCGGTCGCCGATCGAGGAGCCCGCGGAGGCCAGGAGCAGGAACACCGCCACGAGCGCGCCGAGGCCGAGCGACGGTGAGGAGAGCGCGGCGCGGACGCGGGGGACGGCGTCGAAGCGACGCACGCCGAAGTAGGCGGCGAAGCCGGTGAGCAGGAGCAGGCAGTAGAGGAGTTCGGCGGTGCTGCGGGGGTAGAGCTGCACGGCGTCGGCGGCGTACATCTGGGAGCCGAAGTGGAAGCGCAGCAGCCAGGCGCCGGCGAAGACGCAGGTGAGGGTGATGACGATGGTCCGGCTGCGTGCGACGGCGATCGCGGCGGCCACGCCGACGAGGGCGAGGATGGTGAACAGGCCGACGCCGCCGATCTCGCCGGGCGGGGGCCAGGGGCCGGTGGTGCCGGGGAGGTCGGTGCGCCACATGGCGATGTAGGTCGGCTCGGTCCAGGTGTCCCAGTAGAAGTAGCGGTCCTTGACCGAGCCGGAGGCGTCCAGCAGGCCGAAGAGGTGGCGCCAGGACACGGCGACGAAGACGGCGGTGGTGACGGCGAGCAGGGTGAGGCCCTTGGCCCAGCCGGTGCGCCAGGGGAACAGCACGAGGGCGGCGACCACGATGCCGGGTGCGGACCAGACGAACCAGCCGGAGTAGATGAGGAAGATCAGGCCGAGGGCGAGTCCGAAGCCGAGGGCGGGCAGGACGATGCCGCGCCAGGTGGTGTCGCCGGCGCGCCGGAGTCGGCGGAGCAGGGCGATCAGCACGGGGACCATCACGACGAGCATGATCGTGGTGTAGGGCTTGTACGGCTCGATCAGCACGATGGCGGGGAGCACGCCGAGGGCGAGTGCCCACATGGGGGACAGCAGCAGTCGCCAGGCGAGGTAGGCGACGGGTCCGAACAGCGCGGTGCCGACGATCTGCAGTGGCTTGAGGACGTTGTCCGGTGTGGAGCCGGTGAGTTCGGAGAGCCAGGCGGTGAGGTGGATCCAGGCTGGTGGGTAGTCCGGCTTCATGGTGCCGGTGTCGATCAGTCCTTGTGCCCAGTCGCTGAGGGTGCCGGCGTCGCCGTAGTTGGCGAACAGGCCCCAGGACGTGCCGCGCAGGGCGATCACGATCGCGCCGGCGACGAGTCCGCTGAACAGGCCGGCCGCGGCGGCGGCCACGAGTCTGCGTGCGGTGGGTGCGTGGGCGGTCCAGCGGACGCGGGTGGTGACCACGACGAGCGTCAGCAGCACGAGGGCGATGACGGCGTAGCGGAGTTGGAGTCCGGCGAGGCCGCTGACCTGGCCGATCCGGTCGAGGGGGTTGACCTCGACGCCGCGGGCGAGCACCACCGTCAGCGCCGCGGCGGCCACGGACACGACGGCTTCGGCGGCGATGAGCCAGCCTCGGCGGGGTTGTGCGGTGGTGGGCGGCGGCGGGGTGGGCTCGGGGCTGGTCCGCGGCGGTTGTTCTGGCGCGGTCGACAGCACCGTCGATCACTTCCTCACGGGTTTGGTGGTTCCGAATGCGTGGCGGACGAGGAGCTTGGCGCTGGCGGTCTGCCTCGAGGTGACGGCGCCGGGCAGCATCAGCAGGGCGTGCAGGCGGGACGACAGGTGCAGGCGGGCGGCTTTGGCCGCGCGGTGCCAGCCGATGTGGTCCATGTGTTCGGCGACGTCGAGGAAGAAGTCGCGTTCTTCGGTGAAGCGCCCGCCGACGGAGGCCAGGGAGGAGGACACGCTGGCGTCGTGGCGGCGGTACTGGAAGCAGAGGTCGGGCACGACGGCGAGTCGTCCGCCGCGTTCGAGGAGGTCGAGCATGAGGGCGAGGTCGAGGACGACGCTGAGGCCGGGGCGGAAGCCGAGGTCTTTGAGGGCTTCGCGGCGCCAGCACAGGGAGGGGAAGTAGGTCCAGTTGCCGCGCAGGAGGCTGACCGCGAGGTCTTCGCCGCTCATCACCTTGGGTGTGGTGGTGGGTGCGTAGATGTTGCGCTTGACGCGGTCGGTGAGGGGTTGGACGACCTGGCCGGTGCTGTCGATGACTTCGACGCCTGCTTGGACGACGTCGGCGTCGGGGTAGCGGTCGGTGGTGCGGCGGATGGTGCTGACGTAGTTGGGCAGCATCGCGTCGTCGGAGCCCATGACCACGAGGAAGTCGCGTTCGGCGAGGTCGAGGCACTTCTGGAAGTTGGCGTTGATGCCGAGGTTGTGGTCGTTGCGCCGGTAGCGGACGCGGTCGTCGCGGAGCGAGTCGAACCACTCGGGGAGTTGGTTGTCGGCGACGCTGTCGTCGATGACGGTGAGGCGCCAGCTCTCGTCGTCCTGGGCGATGACGCTGCGCACGGCGGTTTTCAGGTACGCGATGTCGCCGTAGTGGGGCAGCATGATGTCGATGCCGTTCATGGTCACCTCGTGGGACCGGCGATCGGTCTGACGATCAGTCTGCGGTGTGGAACGCCCATCCCCTTGCCACGACCTTTCCCCTTGCGCGCTGCACCCGTGGATCCACCCGTGCTCCGGGGATACCGGCTATCAGGAGGTGGCAACGAGGCAGCCTACTGTGTTGGTGTGAGGCGGGGTCATCTTGCCCCCGCGTTGGTGATCCAACGCTGTGGTCGTGTGGTTGGGCTCGTTGGTTCTCGGTGTGTCGGGGTTACGTGTTCGTGGCGATCTCGGGTCATTCGCGGTCGGGCGGATGTGGTGGTGGTGCGCGGTGTTCTGCCTGGTGGCGGTGTTGTGGTGGAACGTTGGTGGAAAAGTTGGTTGCCGTTGTCGGTTGCGGTGGGCCTTCGGCTGCCATTTACCCGGTGTTCGGTGTGTTCGGTGTAATGCGGCGGTTCTCGGTTATGCGACTACTTAGGTCTGATGGGGATTCGTCCGGTTGTCGGACGTGGTCGGGCCAGGTGAAGGCACCGGCGGCGATCACCTGATCGTGAAAGTCTCACCCGGTCTGGCGACGGGGGCGTGGGCGCGTTCGGCGGCTTCGACGTGGCCGAGGGTGTGGCCGATGTGGGTGAGCAGGAGTCGTCGGGCGCCGCGGCCGGCCGCGGCGGCGTCCTCGGGGGAGCAGTGGTGCGGTCCGGCGCCGTCGGCTTCGCACAGGAACAGGCCGGCGCCGTCGGCGAGGTCGTGGAGTGCCTGGCAGGGGCCGGTGTCGCCGGAGTAGGCGAAGACGGCGTCGTCGTGGGTGGCGCGCAGGCCGAACGCGGGCAGTCCGTGGTCGACGGCGCGGCTGGTGAGGGTGAGGTCGCCGATCTCGGCGCGGTGGCCGTCGTGCAGTTCGTGCACCTCGAACGCGGCGGAGGCGGGGTTGGGCGACGCGCCGGCGAGGAAGGTCTCGAGCCGGTCGGCGAGTCCGGGTGGGCCGTAGAGGGGGATGGGCGCGTGCGGTTGGTGGTCGGCGAACAGCAGCGCGTAGTAGTAGGGCAGCAGGTCGGCGGCGTGGTCGGCGTGGGTGTGGGAGATCCAGACCGCGTCGAGGAGGTCGGGGCGGTGGTGGCGTTGCAGCTCGGCGAGCGTGCCGGGGCCGGCGTCGACCCACACGGCGGTGTGCTCGCTGCGCAGCAGGTAGCCGGAGCAGGGGTTGCCGGGGCGCGGGTAGGGCGTGGCGGTGCCCAGGACGGTGAGGCGGAAGGTCACGCGACAGTGTGACTCAGCGCGTGGTGGGTGGTCACGGGGTGGTGTGGCGCAGCACGTGCACTCCCGCGGCTGTTTTGAGGTAGGCCCAGGTGGTGGCGCCGGTGGTGGCGAGGCCGACGTGGGAGGCGGAGGCGCGGGCGAGGTCGTCGGGCAGGGTGACGGCGGTCCAGGCGTCGCCGGTCCAGCGGTGGAACGCGGGTCGGGTCTCGAAGGAGCCGCGGGTGGCGCGGACGCCCCAGGTCCAGCCGGCGGCGACGCCGTGCACGCTGAGCCGGCCGGTGTCCTCGGGTGCGGGGACGGCGTTCCACTGCTCGCCGTCCCACCGGTGCACGCGGAGTCCTTCGGTGTCGCGGACGTGGCCGAGCCAGACGTCGTGGGGTGCGGCGGCGGCGAGGCGGGCGACGTGGCCGCGTTCCGTGCGGGGTCCGGCGACCTCGGTCCAGGTGGCGCCGTCCCAGTGGACGAGGACGGGGTAGTCGTAGGTGGCGGGTCCGGCGCCGGCGAGGCCTCCGCCGCCGGCCCACACGTCGTGGGGTCCGGTGGCGGTGATGGTCTGGAGGCTTTCGCGGGCGGAGGACGTCGCGGCGCGCAGTCGCCAGCGGTGGCCGTCGAAGTGCAGGGCGTCGCGGCCGGCGCCGACGACGTGCACGTCGTCGGCGTGGACGGCGGTGACGGCTTTGGCCCAGGCGATGTGCGGTGTGGCGACGACCTGCCAGGCCGTGCCGTCGTAGTGCAGCACGAGGGGGCGGCCGGCGCTGTTGCCGACGGCCCAGACGTCGTCGGGTGCGGCGGCCGACACGCCGGACAGGCTCGCCGCGGCGGGCAGGTCGGGCAGGGGTTCCTCGCGCCAGGTGTCGCCGGTCCAGCTCAGCACGAGTGGCGTGGACGGTCGGCTGGTGAACACGCCGGTGGTGCCCGCCAGCCAGGCGTGGTGCTCGCCGGCGGTCGCCAGGTCGGCCAGTGCGGTGCTGGGCGGCAGCACGGGCACCGGCACGGGTCGGAACAAACCAATTCCCCCTCGATGGGTCGTCCCCCGACTCATCGCATGATCCAGCTCATCGGCCGGGGTGCCGCGGCGCCAGCCGCCGAACGGCGGGTTGTGGTTGGCGCATCAGCACGCCCTGGGCGTTGTCGTGGCGGCTGTGGGGTGTGTTGTCCGAGGTGGTGGCGTTGCGGCGGGCCGGGGGGCTCACGTGGTCAGCGTTCGGGCCAATGCGTCGAGTGCGGCGCGGTAGGCGTGTTCGGCCGGGGTCGCGTAGCCGACGACGATGCCTTGTCGTGCCGCGTGGTCGGGGTCGTGCCAGTGGGGGCGCAGTCCCGACAGGGCCAGTCCGCGTGCGGCGGCCCGTGCCAGCACCGCGGTTTCGTCGGGGTGTTCCACGAGCGCGTGCAGTCCGGCCGAGACGCCGTGCGCCGGTATTCCGAGGTCGTCCAGTCGTTGCACGAGCTGGTCGCGGCGGTGTCGGTAGCGCTGTCGGCAGCCGCGGATGTGCCGGTCGTAGGCGTGGGTGCCGATCAGGTCGGCCAACGCGAGCTGGCCCACGACCTCGGTGTGGTGGTCGGCGTGCAGCTTCGCGTCCACTACCGGGTCCAGCCAGCGCGGTGGCAGCACGAGCCAGCCCAGGCGGACGCCGGGTCCCAGCGTCTTCGACGCGCTGCCCGCGTACACGACGTGGTCGGGAGCGGTGCCCTGGACCGCGCCGAGCGGCCGGCGGTCGTAGCGGAACTCGCCGTCGTAGTCGTCCTCGACCAGCAGTCCGCCGGACTCGCGTGCCCACGCGGTCAACGCGTGCCGTCGCGACGGGTGCAGCGGCACGCCTGTCGGGTACTGGTGCGCCGGGGTCACCACTGCCGCCGCCACGTCCGCGGGGGTGGTGGCGCCTCGGTCGTCTACCGGCAGCGGCACCACCGGGCGTCCGGCGCGGGCCACGACGTCCCGGTGGAACGGCAGCCCGGGGTCTTCCATGGCGACCGGCCCGTCGACGACCGACGCCAGCAGCGCCAAGGCCTGTGCGTAGCCGGAGGTCACCACGATCCGCTCCGGCGTGGCCCGCACGCCGCGCGTGCGTCCCAGGTATTCCGCCAGCGCGGTGCGCAACTCCACGCGGCCGCGTGGATCGCCGTAGCCGTGCACGCTCGCCGGCGCCGCGGTGAGCGCCCGGCGGGTCGCGCGCAGCCAGGCCGCGGTCGGGAACGTCGACACGTCGGGGCTGCCGGGTGTGAGGTCGTGCCGAGGGCTCGGCGGTAGCGGCGTGGCGGCCGTGGCGGGCGGGTCGGCTCGGGGGAGCGGTGCGACCTGCGTGCCCGCGCCCCGACGTGCCGTCAGGTAGCCCTCGGCGACCAGTTGGTCGTAGGCGGCGGCGACCGTGTTGCGGGCCAACCCGAGTTCGACGGCCAGCTTCCGGGTCGCGGGCAGCCGGGCGCCCGGCGCCAACCGCCCGGCCCGAATCGCCTCCCGCAACGCGCGCTCCAGCCCGCCGCGCCGTGACAACGCCGGATCGAGGTCGAGGTGCAGGTCCACGCCCGCGACGGCCCACTGGTTCGACACGGGACCGGACCTTAGCCGGCGGTCGACGCCCCGACCCGTTCCCGGCGTGCGGGCCCGGTCCGGATGACGGCGCGGTGAACGGGTCCTGCACGGCCGGTGGATCACCGCTCCGGCTTGGCGGACGCCTCTCGCACCGCGCCCGGAACCCGGTGGCACCAGGTGTTCGCGGACGCCTCCGGCCGGTTGGGGGAACTGGCAGTATTGGCACGGTTGATCACAGTGGAACAAGGGCGGGGCCGTCGCCGCGAGGCCCTGTCGTGACGGGAGTCGATGTGACCAAGACCGATGTGACCGAGGCGGCCAAGGCGCTGCGCGCGCTGCACGTGCCGGGCAGCCCGCTGGTGGTGCCCAACGCGTGGGACGTCTCGTCCGCGCGGGTCTTCGCCGAGGCGGGCCACCCGGTGGTGGCGACGACCAGCGTCGCCGTGGCCGCCGCCCTGGGCTACCAGGACGGGCACGACATGCCCGCCGACGTGGCGTTCGACGCCGTGCGCCGGATCGCGGCCGCCGTCGACGTGCCGGTGACGACGGACATCGAGCGCGGCTACGACCTGCCGGCCGCGCGGATCGGCGAGCGGCTGGCGGAGGTCGGCGCGGCGGGCTGCAACCTGGAGGACTCCGACCCGCGCACCCAGGCCATGGTCGAGATCGGCGAGCAGGCCGAGTTCCTGGCCGCCGTGCGCGCCGCCAACCCCGACCTGGTGATCAACGCCCGGATCGACGAGTTCCTCCACGGGGAGAAGTCGTTCGACGACGCGGTGCGCCGCGCGCAGGCCTACTTCGAGGTGGGCGTGGACTGCGTCTTCCCGATCCGGCTGCCCGGCGACCGGATCGCCGAGTTCGTCGAGGCCGTCGGTCGGCGTCCGGTGAACGTCGGCCACGGTCCCGGCTCGCCCACGGCGAACGACCTGGCCCCGCTGGGCGTGGCGCGGGTGAGCTTCGGTCCCGGCCTGCACAACGTGCTGATGGCGAAGCAGCTCACCAAGATGGCCACCGCCATGCTCGACGGCGGCAGCCCCTACGGCGGCTGAACTACCCGTCGGTAACGCCCATTAGGGTGAGTCCCATGCACGAGTGGGACACCGACACGCGGGTGGACGCGACGGGGGACGGGCGGTTCGCCACCCACCTCACCGACCGTTGGGCGGGCGACGGCGGCCGGCCCAACGGCGGCTACCTCGTCGCGTTCTGCCTGCGGGCGCTCGGCGCGGTGCTGCCGCACCCCGACCCGCTCGTCGTCGGCGCCCACTACCTGCGCCCCGGCGTCGTCGGACCGGCCCGGGTCGACACCGAGGTCGTGCGCGTCGGACGGCGGCTGTCGACCGGTGAGGCACGCCTGGTGTGCGGCGACCGCGAGGTGCTCCGCGTCGTCGCCTCCTACGCCGACCTCGACGCCGCCGCCGGCCGCACCCTCGTGCTGGACGAGGCGCCCGACCTGCCGCCGCCGGACGAGTGCGTCGACGCCTACGGCGGCCGGCGGCTGCCCGGCGTCACCGTCGCCGACCGGGTCGAGCTGCGCGCGCCCAAGCCCCTCGGCTGGGCGCAGGGCCGGCCGACCGGCACGCCGCGCGCCGAGTTCTGGCTCCGGTTCGCCGACGGCCGCCCCGCCGACACCGCGAGCCTGGCGACCCTGGTCGACACCGCCGCGCCCGCCGTCCTCGAACTCGGCGTGACCGACTCCGCCACGATCGAGCTCACCGTCCACGTCCGCGCGCGACCCGCGCCCGGCTGGCTCGCCGCCCGCGTCGCCACCCGGCACCTCGCCGGCGGCTACTACGAGGAGGATGTCGAACTGTGGGACACGACCGGGCAGCTGGTCGCCCAGTCACGCCAACTCGCCGTGTCCGCCGGCCGATAATCGGCAGCCCCACCGGCCCACCCTCGATATCCTTGACCCAAATGAACCAGATGTCGCACGCTGACCTGCGCAAACGCCTGTCCGAACTGATGTCGCGGGACCAGCGGAGGCTGGCGCGCAGGCTCGAGGGCGCGCGCAAGGTCCGCGACGACTCGGCCCGCGCCGCCGTCCTCGCCGAGATCGAGGCCGAGACGGAGGCCGCCGAGCTGCGCGTCGCCCTGCGCCGCGAGGCCGTGCCGAAGATCACGTACCCGGCCGAGCTGCCCGTCAGCAACCGCAAGGACGACATCGCCGCGCTCATCCGCGACCACCAGGTCGTGATCGTCGCCGGCGAGACCGGCTCGGGCAAGACCACCCAGCTGCCCAAGATCTGCCTCGAACTGGGCCGCGGCGTGCTCGGCCAGATCGGGCACACCCAGCCCCGCCGCCTCGCCGCGCGCACCGTCGCCGAGCGCGTCGCGCAGGAACTGGACACGCCGCTGGGCAGCGCGGTGGGCTACAAGGTGCGGTTCACCGACCAGTCCGGTGAGGACACGCTGGTCAAGCTCATGACCGACGGCATCCTGCTCGCCGAGATCCAGACCGACCGGATGCTGTCGCGCTACGACACGATCATCATCGACGAGGCGCACGAACGCAGCCTCAACGTCGACTTCCTGCTCGGCTACCTCAAGCAGCTGCTGCCGAGGCGGCCGGACCTGAAGGTCGTCATCACCTCCGCGACCATCGACCCCCAGCGGTTCTCCCGGCACTTCGGCGACGCGCCGATCATCGAGGTCTCCGGCCGCACCTACCCGGTCGAGGTCCGGTATCGCCCTATCGTGGACCCGGACGACCCCGGCGCCGACCCGGACCGCGACCAGACCCAGGCCATCTGCGACGCCGTGCGCGAGCTGCAGGCCGAGGGTCCCGGCGACGTGCTGGTGTTCCTGTCCGGCGAACGCGAGATCCGCGACACCGCCGACGCCCTCGCCGCCCTGGAGCTGCGCAACACCGAGGTGCTGCCGCTGTACGCGCGGCTGTCGTTCGGCGAGCAGCACCGCGTGTTCCAGCCGCACACCGCCCGCCGCGTCGTGCTCGCCACCAACGTCGCCGAGACGTCGTTGACCGTGCCCGGCATCAAGTACGTCGTGGACCCCGGCACCGCCCGCATCTCCCGCTACAGCCACCGCCTCAAGGTGCAGCGGCTGCCCATCGAACCCGTCTCGCAAGCCTCGGCCAACCAGCGCAAGGGCCGCTGCGGACGCGTCTCCGAGGGCATCTGCGTGCGCCTCTACAGCGAGGACGACTTCGACGCGCGACCGGAGTTCACCGACCCGGAGATCCTGCGCACCAACCTGGCGTCGGTCATCCTGCAGATGACCTCGATCGGCCTGGGCGACATCGCCGCGTTCCCGTTCATCGACCCGCCCGAGGCGCGCAACATCGCCGACGGCGTGCAGCTCCTGCAGGAACTCGGCGCGATCCTGCCCGCCGAGCAGAAGCTCACCCCGCTGGGCCGCAAGCTCGCCCAGCTGCCCGTGGACCCCCGCCTGGCCCGCATGGTCATCGAGGCCGACCGCAACGGCTGCGTCCGCGAGGTCATGGTCATCGCCTCCGCGCTGTCCATCCAGGACCCGCGCGAACGCCCGTCGGACAAGCAGCAGGCCGCCGACGAGTTCCACGCCCGGTTCAAGGACCCGGACTCGGACTTCACCGCGTTCCTCAACCTGTGGCAGTACCTGCGCGAACGGCAGAAGGAACTGTCGTCCAACCAGTTCCGCCGGCTGTGCCGCGGCGAGTTCCTCAACTACCTGCGCGTGCGCGAGTGGCAGGACATCTACCAGCAGCTGCGGCAGGTCGCGAAAACCCTCGGCGTGCACGTCAACGACCAGCCCGCCGACCCGCGCAACGTCCACGTCTCGCTGCTGTCCGGGCTGCTGTCGCACATCGGGGTCAAGGACGTACCCAAACGCGACCCGGGCAAGCGCGCCGCCACCGAGTACCTGGGCGCCCGCAACGCGAAGTTCGCGATCTTCCCCGGCTCGACCCTGTTCCGCAAACCTCCCCAGTGGGTGATGGCCGCCGAACTGGTGGAGACGTCGCGGCTGTGGGGCCGCACGGTGGCGAAGATCGAACCCGAGTGGGCCGAAAAGCTCGCCGAGCACCTGGTCAAGCGCACCTACAGCGAACCGCACTGGGAAGCCAAGCGCGGCTCCGTCGTCGCCCTGGAGAAGGTCACCCTCTACGGCGTGCCGATCGTCGCCTCGCGCAAGGTCAACTACGGGCGCATCGACCCCGAGCTGTCCCGCGAGCTGTTCATCCGGCACGCCCTGGTGCAGGGGGAGTGGACCACCCACCACAAGTTCTTCCACCACAACCGGGACCTGCTCGCCGAGGTCGAGGAGCTGGAGAACCGGGCCCGCCGCCGCGACATCGTCGTGGACGAGGAGACCGTCTACGACTTCTACGACCAGCGCGTGCCCGCCGACGTCGTGTCCGTCCGGCACTTCGACACCTGGTGGAAGAAGGCCCGCCACACCGACCCCGACCTGCTCACCTTCGACAAGGCGATGCTGCTCAACGACCGTGCCGCGGTCACCCCGGACGCCTACCCCGACGAACTGCGCCGCGGCGGCCTCACCCTGCCGCTGACCTACCGGTTCGAGCCCGGCGCGCCGGTCGACGGCGTCACCGTCAAGCTGCCCCTGCCCGCGCTGACCACCCTGCCGGACGACTCGCTGTCCTGGCAGATCCCGGGCCTGCGCACCGAACTGGTCGTCGCGCTCATCCGGTCGCTGCCCAAACCGGTGCGCCGCAACTTCGTGCCCGTGCCCGACGTCGCCGCCGCCGCTTTGTCCGCCATCGACCCCGACGAACCCCTGCTGCCCGCGCTGGAACGCCGGCTGCGCGAGCTCACCGGCGTCGTCGTGCCCCGCGACGAGTGGCAGCTCGACCAGGTGCCCGAACACCTCAAGCTCACGTTCAAGATCGTCGACGAGAACGACCGCGAACTCGCCCAGGGCAAGGACCTCGCCGCGCTCAAGGCACAACTGCGGGGCCAACTGCGCGAAACCCTCGCCGCCGCCGCGAGCAACCTCGCCCGCACCGGCCTGACCACGTGGGACGTCGGCGACCTGCCGCGCACCGTGCAGCGGCAGCGGTCCGGCATCGTCGTCACCGCCTACCCCGCCCTCGTCGACAAGGGCGACACCGTCGCGGTGGAGATCCTCGACACGCCCGGACGCCAGCGGCAGGCCATGTGGCGCGGCACCCGCCGGCTGCTCCTGCTCACCACCCCGTCCCCGGTCAAGACGCTGCAACGCGGTCTCAACAACGCCGAGAAGCTCGCGTTGACCCGCAACCCGCACGGCGGCGTCGCACCGCTGCTCGCCGACTGCATCTCCGCCGCCGTCGACAAGCTCCTGCGCGACGCCGGCGGGCCCGTGTGGACCGAGGCCGCGTTCACCAAGCTCACCGACCACGTCCGCCGCGGCCTCGGCGAGACCACGTTCGACGTGGTGCACAAGGTCCGCCGCGTCCTGGAAGCCGCCCAGGACGTCGAACTGCGGCTCAACGGCGTGCGCGGCGCCGTGTTCGACGAGTCCGTGGCCGACGTCCGCGCCCAGCTCACCGGCCTGGTGCACAAGGGCTTCGTCACCGAGGCGGGCGCCGACCGGCTCGTCGACGTGCACCGCTACCTGCAGGGCATCGCCCGCCGGCTGGAGAAGCTGCCCGAGAACGTCCGCCGCGACCAGGAGTGGATGGACCGCGTCCACGCCGTGCACGCCGAGTACCGCGAACTGCGCGCCGCCCTGCCCGCCGACGAACCGCACGACGAGCTGGACGAGGTGCGGTGGATGATCGAGGAACTGCGGCTGAGCTACTTCGCCCAGACCATCGGCACCCGCTACACCGTCTCCGACAAGCGCATCTTCAAAGCCCTCGACGCCGTGCCCCGGTAGTCGGCGCCGGGCCCCCGCCGGTGCCCGGCGCTACTCGCACACCTCCAGCAGCGCCCGCAACGCGTCGGCCACCACGACCCTGGTGTCGTCGTCCAACGGCTCCAGCAGCCGCGCGTACTGCCGCATGTGCTCGGCCAGCATCCCGTCGACCAGTCGCGCGCCCCGGTCGGTCAGCTTGATCCGCACCACCCGCCGGTCCGCGGCGTCGGGCACGCGCTCCACCAGGCCCTTGGCCTCCATCCGGTCGATCCGGTTGGTGATCGCGCCCGCCGTGACCAGCGACGCGGACAGGAACGCGCCCGCCGTCATGCCCTGCGTGGACCCCGCCCGCCGCAACGTGGTCAACACGTCGAACTCGCCCGGCTCCAGGTCGAACCGGCCGACGAACTCCCGCAACTCCCGCTCCAGCAGCCGTGCCAGCCGCGTCACCCGCGTCAGCACCGCCATCGGCGAGGTGTCCACGTCCGGGCGCTGCACCGACCACTGCGCCAACACCAGGTCGACCGCGTCGGCCATCACCCCTCCTGACGCTCCTCCGCACTCCCCTCACCGTATTCGTGATCGACAACGCGTGCGGCCGTCCCGCCGAAAACCCGCGCGACGGCCCACCGGCGGCCGCGCGCCCGGCCCAGTCGGAGACTCCGGACGCCCGACCTACTCCTCCGCCAACTCCTCGGTCGCCGTCCGCCCCAACGCCGTGGTCCGCCGCAGGAAGTCCGCCAGCAGCGCCAGCTCCGCCTCGCTGTAGCCGGTGAACAGGTCGTCGAGCGAGGCGTTCATCCCCGAGTACAGCGAGAACAG
Source organism: Saccharothrix sp. NRRL B-16348 (assembly GCF_001280085.1). Taxonomy (GTDB): domain Bacteria; phylum Actinomycetota; class Actinomycetes; order Mycobacteriales; family Pseudonocardiaceae; genus Actinosynnema. The sequence continues at coordinate 109,986 of NZ_LGED01000194.1, forward strand.
CTCCGGGTTGCGGTCCTTGACCGCGCGCACCGTCACCGCGCGCCGGTCCGCCGCGTTCGGGTCGCGTTCCCGGGTGATCCACCCCGCCCGCTGCAACCGGTCGAGGATCCCGGTCAGCGTCGCCGGGTGCAGCCCCGCCCGCCGCGCGAGTTCGCCCGGCGTCATCGCCCCGTGCCTCTGCACCAGTTCCAGGCAGTCCAGGTCGACGTCCTTGAGCTCCAGCCGCCGGGAGACCTGGTGGTTGAGCAGCGACAACTGGTTGCGCAGCTCCCGCAGCGCCTCCTTGATCGCGGTGACGGTCCGCCGCCGTTCCCGCGCGTCCCCAGAACTTATGGAACTCATATGTTATGGTCTCCGTATCGTATCCGATCCGCACGAAGTCTAACCGGGGGAAACGCCCATGACCGTCCTCGTCACCGGGGGGACCGGCCTCGTCGGCCGCCACCTCGTCCGCCTGCTGACCGGGCCCGTGCTCGCCGTCAGCCGCGACCCGCGGGCCCACGCCACCGACCTCGACCACGTGACGTTCGTCGACGACGACCCCGCCCACCTGGCGGGCGTCACGGCCCTGTTCGTCCACCCGCGCGCCGTCGCCGACCCGTTCGCCCTCGTCGCCCGTGCCCGCGCCGCCGGCGTCGGCAAAGTCGTCGCGCTGTCCGCCCTCAACGTCGACGACGACCCCGCCGACCAGCCCTCCCGCCACCGCGGCGACCGCAACGCCGAAGCCGAGGCCGCCGTCGCGGGCAGCGGCCTGCCGTGGGTCAGCGTCCGCGCCGGGTCGTTCGCCTCCAACACCGCCACGGCCTGGGCGCACCAGATCCGGTCGGGCGACGTCGTGCGCGGCCCCTACGCCGACTTCGCCGAGGCGCCGCTGGACGAACGCGACCTCGCCGAGGTCATCGCCCACGCCCTGACCACCGACACCCTCGACGGCCGCCGCGTCGAGGTCACCGGACCCGGCTCCCACACCCACGCCGAACTCGTCGCGATCATCGGCGGCGTGCTGGACCGCCCGCTGCGCTATCACGAGATCCCACCCGACCAGGCGACCGGGCACCTGGTCCGGGCAGGTCTGCCGGCGGCGTTCGCACACGCCCTGATGGACCGGTACGCCAGGGGAGCGGGCCTGCCCGCCACCGTCACCGGCGAGGTCGACAAGATCCTCCGCCGCCCCGCCCGCACCTTCCCCGACTGGGTCGCCGACCACACCGGCCCGTTCACCGGAGAGCCCGCATGACCATCCTCGTCACCGGCGCGACCGGCACCGTCGGCCGCCACCTCGTCACCCACCTGCTCGCCGCCGGACACCGGGTCCGCGCGCTGAGCCGCCGGCCCGGGAACGCCGGCCTGCCCGCCGACGTCGAGGTCGTGCGCGGCGACACCACCGACGTCGACAGCCTCGCCGCCGCGTTCGCCGGCGCCACCGCCGCCCACCTGATCAACTTCGGGCACGGCTACCGGCCGCTGGACAACGGCGAGGAGGTCGCCGCCGCCGCACGGCGCGCCGGCGTCGGCCGCGTCACCCTCCTGGGCGGCTGGGCCGAGGGCACCCTCGAACCCGCCGTCCGCGCGAGCGGCCTGGAGTGGACGCAGCTGCGGCCGCTGGAGTTCATGGCCAACACGCTGACCGACTGGGGACCGCCGCTGCGCGCCGAGGGCGTGATCCGCGAACCGCACGGCGACCGGCGCAGCGCCGCCGTCCACGAAGCCGACATCGCCGCCGTCGCCGCCACCGCGCTCACCACCGACGGCCACGCCGGGCAGACCTACACCCTCACCGGCCCCGAAGCGCTCACCCCGCGCGACAAGGTGCGCCACCTCGCCGGCGCCACCGGCCGCGACCTGCGCTTCGAGGAACTCACCCCGGAACGGGCCCGTGCCCTGTGGACCACCGAACCGCCGGCGCTGCGGATCTACCGCGTCGCACCCGGCGGACCGGCCGAGAAGGCCGACTTCGTCCTCGGGCTCTACGGGAACGTCCCCGAAGCCGGCTCCACCCCCACCGACGTGGTCGAGCGCGTCACCGGACGCCCCGCCCGCACCTTCGCCCGGTGGGCCGTCGAGCACGCCGACGCGTTCCGGGGGTGACCCGGTGCACGTCGCCCACCTCGCGGCCAGTGCCCTGCTCGCCGTCGCGCTGACCTACTCCGCGGTGCTGGACTTCGTCCGCGACGACCGCGTCCTCACCGCCATGGCCGCCGCCCGCGTCCCCGCCGCGCTGCTGCCGCTGCTCGGCGCGGTGAAAGCCCTCGCCGTCGCCGGGATCGTCGTCGGCTACGCGGCCCGACCCCTCGGCCTGGCCGCCGTGACCGGGGTGGTGCTGTTCTTCACCGCCGCGATCGCCACCCACCTGCGGGTCGGCGACCGCCACGTGGGCCTGCCGTCCGCGTTCGGGCTGCTCGCCGCCGTCACGCTCGCGCTGGGCCTGCTCGCCGGCTGAGCGGTGGCGAAGGTCGCACTAGGCCGGCCGGCCTGCCGAGCGGTGCAGGGTGATCGTGGTCCACGCGCCGACGTGGACCCGGTCACCCGGCTCCAACGGGTGCGGCCGGTGGGGCCGCAGCGGGGTGTCGTCCTCGTTGACCGTGGTCCCGTTCGTCGAGTCCAGGTCCACCACCGCCCACCCGTCACCCGACGCCACCAGCACCGCGTGGTGGTGCGAGACACCCGGGTCCTCCGGCGGGCCCACCAGGTCGATCCCCGGGAAGATGCCCCGCGACCGGCTCCGCCGCCCGATCGACACCTGCCGCCCCGCCAACCCGAACCGGCGCGGCGGGCAGAACTCCGGGAACGCCATCGCGCCCGCGTCCGGCCCGCCCGCCGCCACCACCCGCTCGAAGTACGCCCGGTCCGCCTCCACCGTCACGTGCCACGACACCGCCTCCGCGACCACCGGCCGCGCCGGGGCCACCACCGGGTTCAACGAGTCCTGCCCGCACTCCTCGCAGAACCGACCCACCCGCACCGCGCCACACGCCGCGCACGTCTCCTCGACCGCGGGCGCCGGCACGGACGGCGACGACCCGGACCCGGACGACAGCGGCGCGCCGCACACGTCGCAGTAGTCGTCGGTCGCCGAGTCGTGCCCGGCCGGGCAGGTCGCCATCGCCTAGCCCTTCCCGACCCGCTTGGTCACCGTCGACCGGGTGTCCAGCGTCATCTCGTCCGCGTCGGCCACCCGCGCCCGCAGCTTCACCGTCCCCGTCCGCGGGTCCTCCACCTCCACCACCCTGGCCAGCAGCTTCGCCGTGTCGGTGTTGCCCGACTCGTGCGCCAGCCGCACCGCCCGGCCCAGCTTCGCCGTCGCCCGGCCCACGTCACCGGACTTGCGCGCCTCCAAGCCGTCCTGGATCGCCTCCGCCAACTCCGCCTGCCCCGTGTAGTGGGCGACCTCGGAGCTGATCCGCGTCGACAACGCCGAGTCCTCCGTCCACACCGCCAACACCCGGCCCTGACCCAGCACCTCACCCGCCGGACCCACCAGGCTCACCCGCGACGCCAGCATCCGGTCGCCCACGCCCGCCGGCCGCACCCGCACCCGCAGGTGGTAGTCACGGCTCTCCGCGCCACCCCACGCGCCCGTCGGGTAGTCGCCCGTCCGCGGCCCCGACTCCACCCGCCGCCCCGTCAAGTCCCGCAACCCCGGCGACACCTGCTTCAGCGACACCACCCGCGCGCCCTCCGGCGTCCACAGCCGCAGCGACACGTCCGCCACCGCCTTGCCCATCGCGGCCGCCGCCATGGACCGGAAGTCCTCCGCCAACCCGTCCGGGTCGGCCACGATGTCCACCGTTCCCAACATCGCCTCGGCGATCCGCCGCAGCTCCGCCACCTGCCAGTCCGTGCCCACCCCGCGGCAGTCGCACGTGAAGCGGCCCGCCACCTCGTCGAGCACCCTCGTCAACTGGCGCGGCGACTCGTGCTGGTTCTCGCCGTCGGTCAACAGGATCGCGTGCCGCGGCCCGCCCTCGAACCCGGCGAACAGCTCGTCGGCCAACGTGAGCCAGCGGCCCATCGCCGTGCCGCCGTCCGCCCGCAGCATCCGCACGGCCTGCTTCGCCGCCGCCCGCGTCCGCGCGTCCGCCACCACCAGCTTCCGCGCCCGCGGGTACACCGTCCGCGCCGTGTCCGTGCCCGCCACCACCGCGAACGACACCCCGTCGCGCAACGCGTCGATCGCCGCCACCGTCGCCTGCTTCGCCGCGGTCAGCTTCGACGGCGGGTAGGCCATCGACGCCGACGTGTCCACGATGACCACCTCGGCCGCGTGCGCCGACACCACCTGCGCGGCGGCGCCCGTCGTGGTCACCGTGACGATCGCGTCGACGTCCGCGGCGCCCTCGGGCAGGTACTCGTTCTGGAACACCTCGACCGCGAAATCAAGCCCCATGCCCACCCCGCAACTGGACGACGACCACCGTGATGTTGTCGTGCCCGCCCGCCTTCAACGCGACCTCCACCAGCTCCCGCGCCACCTCGATCGGCGGCACACCCCGCGGCAGCACCTCCAGCAGGTCCTCCGGCTCCGGCACGTAGTTCCACAACCCGTCGCTGCACAGCACCAGCAGCCCCGGCGTCTCCACCTTGAACGTCACCGTCTGCGGCGCCTCCACCCCGGAATCCGCGCCCAACCACCGCGACAGCACGTGCGCCCGCCGGTCGGTCAACGCCTCCTCCTCGGTCAGCACGCCCTCCGCGACCAGCTGCGCCGCCCACGTGTCGTCCGTGGTCAACCGCGCCGCGCCCGCCTCGGCCACCAGGTAGGCGCGGCTGTCGCCGACCCACCCCACCGTCGCCGAGTCGTCGGTCACCACCGCCGACACGAACGTGCAGGACGGCGCCACCTCCGCCGCCTCCGGCCGCGCCAACCGGCCCACCGCCTCGTTCGCCGCCACGACCGAGTCCGTCGTCGACGACTCGGCGTCCATCCCCGCCTGCAACCCCGTCAACAGCACGTCCGCCGCCGTGTCCACCGCCGTCTGCGACGCCTGCTCGGCCCGCTCCGACGACGCCACCCCGTCGCACACCACCACCGCGACACCACGCCCGCGCACCCGCCCGAACGCCATCGAGTCCTCGTTGCGCTGCCGCCGCTTGCCCCGGTCGCTCACCCCCGCCACCCCGGGCAGCACGAACTCCACCCGGTCCCGCGCCGACGGCCGCGCCCGACCGCACTGCTCGCAGAACCCGTCCGCGTCGAACTCCTCACCACCGCACGCGCACATCGGCGGCCACTGCGCCCCCGGACCACCCACCGGTGTCCGCTGCACCCGCAGGTTGCGCCCGCACGCCTCGCAGAAACGGTCCTGCGACGCCACCGGCGACGCGCACTCGGGACAGGATTCCATGATCACACCAACGTCCTGGGCCGGACCGCGTTCGCGCGGTCGACGAGAGCGATGCGTTCCTCCGGGGTGTCGGCCAGCCGCGCCAACTGCCGGTAGCAGCGCTCCAGCCCCGACCGCAGCCCCGACTCGCTCACCTCGCAGTCCAGCAGCTTCCCGCCGGGCGCCGCACCGGCGCCCGGCAACGACTCCAACGCCACACCCAACAACTCCACGGTCAACCCCGCCCGCCTCGCCACGTCCAACTCCAACCCCGACAGCCTCGCACCGGCCGCCATCACCTCCGCCAACGCCTCCGCGCCGGCACGCCCCGCGCACTCCCGGGCCGCGCCCAACTGCGCCCGCACCGCCGCCACCTGCGCCGCCACGTGGTGGATCGACGTGTCCGGCACCGAGTGCAGCACACCCACCGCCGCCTCCCGCTCACCCCGCGCCACCAGCACCCTGGCCAGCCCGAACGCCGCCGACACGAACGCGTGATCGGTGCGCCACACCACCTCGTACCCGGCCGCCGCCGCGTCCGCGTCACCCGAGGACTCCGCGCACACCGCCACCGCCAGCTTCGGCGCCGCCTCGCCCGGCAACGCGTCACGCACCCGCTCGAACGCCGCCCGCGCCCGATCACCCCGGCCGTCCACCAACGCCGCCACCCCCCGGTACCAGCCCGGCCGCCAGTCGTCCGGCGCCGGCGTCCACGGGTCGTCCGGGTCGAACGGCGACGCCAACGCGTCCAACTCGCCGACCGCCTCCCGCACCCGACCCGCCTCGATCAACGCCCGCACCACCTGCAACCGCACCTCCACCGTCTGCACCGGCGCCGCCCGCAACGCCGCCACCACCTGGTCCGGATCACCCGTCGTCGCCGCCGTCGCCAGGAAACCCGCCGCCGCGTCCGAGGTGTCCACCTGCGGCACCGGCAGACCCGTCGCCGCCGCCCGCACGTCCAGCCCGCCCTCCGTGCCGAACGCCCGCCGCTCCGGCGTGAACTGCCGCGACACACCCGGCCGCGGCGTGCCGTCCTGCTGCGCCAACACCTCCCGCAGCACACCGGTCAACTGCTCGGCCATCTCCTCCGCCGACGCGAACCGCTGCTCCGGGTCGCGGTGCGTGGCCCGCAGCAGGAACCGGTGGAACGAGTCGTGCCTGCGCAGCATCGGCTGCTCGTCCGGATCCGGCAACGACTCCTTGTGCCTGCCGCGGAAGTCGAACTGGAAGCTCATCACCGCCAACGCCCGACCCACCGTGTACAGGTCGGAGGCCACCGACGGGCCGTCCGTGCCGATCTCCGGCGCCTGGTAGCCGATCGTGCCGTAGATGGGGGAGTGCCGGTCGTCGATGCGCCGCACCGCGCCCAGGTCGATCAGCTTCAACTGCTCCTCGGTCTGGATCACGTTGTCCGGCTTGAAATCGCAGTACAGCAGGCCCACCCCGTGCAGGTAGCCCAACGCGGGCAGCACCTCCAGCGCGTAGGCGATCGCCTGCGCCACCGGCAGTGACTCCGTGCCCGCGCCCTCGGCCCGCAACTGCTTGATCATGTCCTTGACCGACGTGCCGCCCACGTACTCCATCACGATGTAGTCCACGAGCTCGCCGCTGGTCCGGTCGGCGTGCCGCACGAAATTGTGGATCTTGACGATGGTGGGGTGCTCCACCTCCGCCAGGAACCGGCGCTCCGCCATCGCCGCCGCCATCGCGTCCGCGTCACCGGAGTCCAACAGGCCCTTCAACACCACCCACCGGTCGCTGACCGCGTGGTCGGCGGCCAGGTAGATCCAGCCCAGCCCGCCGTGCGCCAGGCAGCCCAGCACCTCGTACTGGTCGTGCAACACCTCGCCGGGCGCCAACTTCGGCGTGAACGAGTAGTGGTGCCCGCAGTGCGCGCAGAACCCCTCCACCCGGCCGGGCCTGCCGTCCCGGCCACGCCCGACCTCCTTGCCGCAGCTGGAGCAGAACCGCTTCGCCTCCGGCACCTCCGGGTCGGTCAGCACGGCGGCCTTCGGGTCCCGGTACGGCACCCGGGGCACTTCCACCAACCCCGCGCCCAACCGCCCGCGCCCGGACGACCGGGTGGGCGTCGACGCGCGCCGCGCCCGCCCCGACGACGACGCCGCGGGCGACCACGGAGCCGTGGCGGGACCGGTCGCGCTGTACGCGCCCGTCGCAACACCGCTGTCGGCGCCCGGCCCGGGATACGCGCCCGTGGCAGGACCGCTGTCGGCCCGACCGCGGGGACCGGGGTACGCGCCCGTCGCGGGGCCGCTGTCAGACCTGCCGCCGGAACCGCTGCCGGGGCCGGGGTACGCGCCGGTGGCGGGCCCGCTGTCCGCACCGACCTCCGGCCCGCCGGCCGCGGCAAGCTCGCCAGGCCGACCGGTCGCCACACCTCCGCCCGCACCGGTCCTGCCGCCACCCGCGGCACCCGTCCTCTGCCCGTGGCCCGCAGGCCCACCAGTTGCCGCAGGCGCGCCCGCGGGGCCGCCGGTTGCCGCGTCACCGGCGGCGGGCGTGGTGGACGCGAGCACCGGGGCCTCCAGGCCGCACACGTCGCAGAAGCCGTCGTCGTCGATCACCCCGCCGCAGCCGGCACGTGGACACGTCCTCATCGGGCCTCCGTCCTGGCCAGCACCGCACGCTGGTACCGCAGCACCGCCACCGTCCCCGCGCCCAGGTCGCACGGCGCGCCGAACAGCACGTCACGGGCCTGCCGGTGCAGCACCAGCAGCTCCGCGTCCTCGGCGAACCCACGCCCGGCCGCCTTCGCCCGGTAGGCGTCCAACCGGCCGCGCAGCTCCGCGCGCCGGTCCAGCGACCCGGTCAGGTGCGCCAACACCTCCCGCGCCCGCGCCGCCGCCGCGCCCACCGCGGTCTCCACGGCCGCCACGTCCGATTCCGCCACGTCCGGGAAACGTCCCCGCAGCCCGTCGAGTGCCCCGGCCACGTCCTCGGTCGGCACCGGCGGGTGGTCGCCGACGATCTTCGCCACCACCTCCACCCGCACCTCGGCCGCCCGCGCCCGCACCGACTCCACCTCCGCGACCAGCCGCGACAGCGCCGCCACCCGGGACGAGAACGTCCGGTGCAGCGCGCTCACCGCCGCCACCCGCGCGACGAGGTCCGCCACCGCCGGATCGGGCGTCAACGGGTCGGCCACCGCACGGGCGTGCGCCCGCGCCACCTCCGCGTGCAACCGCTCCGCGGCCGGCGAGTCGATCCCCGCCACCTGCCCGGCCAACGGGTCCAGCACCTCCAACCGCCGCGCCCACGCCTCGTGCGCCTCCGCCAGCACCGCCGTGACCCGCGCGTACTCCGACTTCATCCGCGCCACCAGCGCGCGCACCGTGACCCGCTCCGCCACCGGCCCGGTCAACGTCCGCGCCGACGCACCCGGCAGCACGACCGCCTCCCCGCGCAGCAGCCGCCCCAACTCCGCCGGGTCACGCGTGTCCGACGCCCGCCGCAGCACCGCCCGGTAGGCGTCGAACCACTCCCACAGCCGCACCATCCCGGCGTTCGCCGCCTCCCACCGCCGCGCCGACGCGCCCGTCAGCACCGCGCCGCGCAGCAACCGGTGGCCGGGGTGGTCCTCCATCGCCAGCAACGACTCGGCGACCCGGTCGCTCTCCCGCCGCAACGCCGCCAGCTCCTCGTCCAGGGTGTCCATGTCAGTCCCGGTAGGCGGCGACGGGCGGGGCCGGGGGATCGCCCAGCCACCGCTGGTGGATCCGCGCCCACGTGCCGTCCGCCCGCAGCCGCTCCAGCAGCGCGTTGACGAACCGCACGAAGTCCTCGTCGGCCTTCGGGAACGCCATCCCGTACGGCTCGGCGGCGAACTGCGGGCCCACCACCTTCGTGTAGGGGTCCTGCGCGGCGAACCCGGCCAGGATCGTGTCGTCCGTGGAGATCGCCTCCACCTGACCCTGCTGCAGCATCACCAGGCAGTCCGTCCAGTGCGCCACCGACACCGGCACCGGCCGCGACGCCGCGGTCGCCACGTTGGCCAGCGAGCTGGACCCCTTCGTCGCGCACACCCGCTTGCCGCCCAGCGACTCGATGCCCGTGACGTCGGAGTTCGACGGCACCAGCACCCGCTGCCCCGCCTGCAGGTACACCGTCGAGAAGTTCACCTTCTGCCAGCGCTCGCAGGTCGCCGTCATGGTCCGCACCACGATGTCGACCTCGTGCCGCTCCAACGTCGGCACCCGCTGCTCGGAGGTCACCACCTTGAACTGGATCGCGCCCGGATCGCCGAAGATCGCCCGCGCGACCTCGCGCACCAGGTCGACGTCGAAACCCTCCAGCTCGCCGGAGACCGGGTTGCGGAACCCCATCAGGTACGTGTTCTGGTCAACGCCCGCGATCAGCCGGCCCCGCGCCTGGATCTCCGCCATGGTCGACCCGGCCGGCATCTGCCCCGGCGGCGGCAGCGGCCCGGTCGGGCGCAGGCTCGCCGTCGGGTCGCACGACGCCGGCGGCACGTCCGCCGTGCTGGGCGGCTCGGTCAGCTCCGCCGCCTCCGCCGGACGCGGCGGCACCGGCGAACCACCGCCGATCGGCGGCGCGCCACTGGGCACCGGCGCGCACGCCGCCGTCACCACCAGGGCCAGCACCGCGAGCAGCCGTCTCATCGGTACTCCTTCAGCCGCTGCCACAACCCGAACGCCGAGGCCGCCGCCGCCAGCAACGCCAGCACCACCACCGCGGGCACCACGCCGCCCAACCCGGCCCGCGCCCGTCCGATCGCGCCGGTCAGCTCCGCCCGCGCCGTGCCGATCGCCTCCACCAGGTCCGAGTCCAACGCGTCGAACGCCGTCGCCGCGCCCCGCGCGTCCTGGCCCAGCGCCAACGCCACCGCCGCCGTGAAGTCGCCGGCGTCGTCGGCCTCGCGGACCTTCCGGTGCGCCTCCTGCCACCGACCGTGGTGCTCCACCGCCTCGGCCACCGGCGGCGCCCCGTCCACCACCCGCACCCGGCCCAGCAGGTCGTCCAGCACCTTGTCGGCCTCGACGTACTCCGCCTCGTAGGTCGCGCCGCTGCCCCGCGCCACCAGCGTCAACGTCTCGTCGCCGCGCGCGGTCAGCGTCGCGATCCGGGCCCGCGCGAGCAGGTCGACCAGCGTGGCCTCGTTCTTGCTGGCCGAGGCGTTGTAGACCACGAGCAGGCTCGCCGCCAGCACCCACAGCAACGAGATCGCGGTCAACGCGGTCGCCACCACCAGGCCGGGGTTGAGCACCCGGTTCGTGCGGCGGGTCAGGTACCGCTGCGCGAGCACCAGCACCACCAGCGCGAGCAGGCCCAGCAGCAGCTCCGGCCACGGCAGCGACCCGGCGTCCTCCAGGTCGCGCACCACCTTCCCGGTCTCCACCCCGTACAGCTCGCGGGCCGCGGGCAGCATCCGCGTCTGCATCAACGCCGACGCTTCGCGCAGGTATGCCGCGCCGACCGGGTTGCCCTGCCGGTTGTGCGCGCGGGCCGTCTCGACCAGACCCGTGTACACCGGCAGCTGTCCCGACAACGTCGACAGCGCCTCGGTCAGCTCGGGGGAGCGGGTGATCTCGCCGGTCGCCGCCGACAACGCGGCGGCGGCCTTCGCCACGTCCGCCTCGTACCGGCCGCGCAGCGTCGCCGACTCCACCCCGCCGGACAGGAACGCGCTCGACGCCGTGGCGTCCGCGTCCGCCATCGCCCGGTAGACCTCCTGGGCGGCGAACGCCAGCGGCTCGCTGCGGTCGGCCAACGCCTCCAGCGCGTCCGACCGGCGCTGCACGGACGTCGCGGTCGCCGCGCCGACCAGCAGGCTCATCACCATCAGCAGCAGGGCCAGCAGGCTCAACCTGCCCGGCGTGCTGCGGGCAAGACCCGTCACCCGGCGCAGGGCACCGCGGTTCCGCTGAGCCTCGACCAGCACGACCGCCCCCTTCCCGAGGTGATCGGCGCCACTCGCCGCTCAGTTAGCGTAGATCGAAATTCCACCAATCGGGACGCGAACGGACCCAACCGGCCGGGACGCGCCCACCGGTTCGCACTCATCGGGTGACGCGATCACCCCTGACGGAGCCGGGCGCGCACCTCCACCAGCGCCTCGCCGAGCAGGTTCAGCCCCCGCCAGGCCGCCGGGTCGGCCGCCCGCTCGTCGTCGGCGGCCAGTCCGATGCCCCACACCCGGTCCAGCGGGCTGGCCTCCACCAGCACCCGGTCACCGGTGGCCAGCAGGAACTCGCGCGCGTCGTGGTGCGCGTCGAACTTCGCCACGTTCCCGCGCACCACGACGTCTAGCCGGCGCGCCACCCACACGTCCTCGTCGAACCCGCGCACCTGCCGGCCCAGCGCCTTCGCCTCGCGGGGCGTGCGCGCCGCGAGCACCCGACGTGCGGTGTGCTCGTCACCGAACAACCGCGCCTTGCCCCACATCATGAAGTGCTCGGCCGTCCGGTAGGTCAGGCCGTCCACCGTGAACGGACCCTCCCACCACTGGCTCAGGCACTCCTCGCCGACCGGCGCGCCCGGCCGCGCGTCGGGCTTCCAGAAGAACAGGTACTCGGTCACGGCGCAGACGGTGTCACACGCCCTCCCCACGACACGACACCGTTTCCGGCGGCCTTGCGCATCACGTGACGTGAGGTTCTAGCTTCGCGGCATGACCGAGATGTGGACCGCCGGGGACCTGGCCCGTGCCGCCGGCGTCACCGTGCGCACCCTGCACCACTACGACGAGATCGGCCTCCTCGTGCCGGGCGAGCGGACCTCGACCGGCCACCGCCGCTACACCGCCGACGACGTGCGCCGCCTCTACCGGATCCGGGCGCTGCGGCAGCTCGGCGTCCCGCTGGACCGCATCGCCGCCGCCCTCGACGCGGGCGACCTGCGCGCCGTGATCACCGCCCAGCTGGCCGACCTCGACACCAGGGCCCGGCACCTGGACGAGCTGCGCCGCCAGGTCCGCGGCCTGCTCGACACCGCCGACCCGCACCCCGGACGGCTGCTCGGCGCCCTCGAACGCATGTCGCTGCTGGACAGCTACCTGACCGAGGTGCAACGCGACGCCCTGGCCGCCCGCCGCGACGAGCTGGGGGAGCAGCGCATCGACCGGCTGCGCGCCGAGTGGGCCGGCCTGGTCGCCGAGCTGCACCGCCACCAGGAGGCCGACACCCCCGTCACCGACCCGGACGTGCAGCGGATCGTCGCCCGGTGGGACGAGATCGGCGCGGCGTTCCAGACCGGCGACCAGGGCACCGACCAGCGCGTCCGCGAACGCCTCGGCGACCTGTGGCGCGACCACGGCGACCGCATCGCCGACGACCTCGACCAGCGCGCCGGCTGGCGCCTCGCGGACGTGCTGGCCTACCTGGGCGCGGCGCGGGCCGCACGATGAGCGACCGGCCCGCGCCGAACGGCTACCGCGGCGGCAGGGGGAGTGGCACGGCGGGCAGGCCGTCCATGCTGAAGCCGACGAAGTCCTTCTTCTCGCAGTACGCGGCGAACTCCTCGTCCGACTTGCGGTCGAAGTACTCCTCGTGCAGCGTCCGCTCACCCCGGTAGTCCATGAACGGCACGGCGAAGCCGCACGTGTCGCTGATCAGCTTCGCGGTCACCACCACGACCGCCCGCAACGCCGAACCGTCCGCGTCGCCGAACCCGGCCACCAGCTCCGCGAACCTCGGGTCGTCCCGGAACACCGGCTCGCCCGTGCCGTGCACGCGCACGATGTTCGGCGGACCCTCGAACGCGCACCACATGAGCGTGATCCGCCCGTTCTCCCGCAGGTGGGCGATGGTCTCGGCGTGGCTGCCGCCGAAGTCCAGGTACGCCACCCGCTGGTCGTCGAGCACCCGCCACGTGCCCCGGCGGCCCTTCGGCGACAGGTTCACGTGCCCGTCGGCGGCCAGCGGCGCGGTCGCGGTGAAGAACACCGGCTGCGCCTCGATGAACTCGCGCAGACGTCCTTCGATCCGTTCATAGGTCTTCCCCATGACCCCTATTATCCCTGGTCGTCACCCCAGGTCGACCACCCGGTACCGCCGCACGTCGCTCGCCTTGAGACCGGCGAACGAGTGCACCCGACCCCACGGCTCCGACCGGCCCACCGACCCGTTGCCCCGGGCCATGGCGTCCCGGTGCGCCTCCGGCGACGTCCACTCCGCGTAGTTCAGCACCCGCAGCCCGTCCAGGCTCACGTGGAAGTGCGCCGAAATCCCGCCCGGGTGCCGCTCCTCCTCGGCCGCCAACGCGGTGAACACCAGGTCGACCCACTCCTCGGCGACCCCGGGCCGGTCGAACTCCACCGACACCAGCACCACGCACCCGACCGGCCGTTCGACGGAGCCCTCCTCCTGGGCGGACCGGTACCGGCGGTAGGCGACCCCGCCGTCCACCTCCACCGGGCGTGACCACTGCGAATAGGTCACCACCCCGTCACCTTCCACGTGCTCCAGCCACCGGACGTCCAGCAATCCGTCCGGCCGTGGTTCGAACGGCACGCGGTCGTGGTGGACGAGGACGAGGTCGGCGTCGGGTCGAGTCAGTTCCATGCCGACGACGCTAGGCGCGGCGCACCGGCGCCCGAATCAGTCAAGTGACCGGTGACAAACGTTGTTGCACATCGCTGGCGGCAACACCAGACTCCCGCCATGACACCCGAGATCCGGCGTTCCCTGGTCCAGCACTCCCGGCTCCGCCAGGACCCGCACGCGGTGCTGCGTCGCCTGCTCGACCGCGTCCCACCCGGCCTCCGCCTGGACGAGCCCGCCAAGCAGCTGGAACAACGGATCGCCGACCTGCTCGGCAAACCCGCCGCCCTGTTCTTCCCCACCGGCACGATGGCGCAGCAGACCGCGATGCGCGTCCACGCCGAACGCACCGGCCGCCGCACGTTCGCCGCACATCCCCAGTGCCACCTCGTGATCTGGGAGGACGAGGGCTACAGCGCCGTGCACGGCCTGCGCCACCTGGCCGTCGGCGACCGCGAGGACCTGATCACCCTGGACGACCTCGCCGGCGTCCGCGAACCGATCGCCGCCCTGCTCCTCGAACTGCCCCAACGCGAGATCGGCGGCCTCCTGCCCGCCTGGGACGACCTGGTCGCGCAGACGAAGTGGGCACGGGACGGCGGCGCCGCGGCGCACATGGACGGCGCCCGGCTGTGGGAGGCGCAGACCTACTACGACCGGCCGTTCGCCGAGATCGCCGACCTGTTCGACACCGTCTACGTCTCCCTCTACAAGGGCCTGGAAGGCGTGCGCGGCGCGGTCCTCGCCGGCGACCAGGCGACCATCGACGCCGCCTCGGTGTGGCGGCGCAGGCTCGGCGGCGCGACCCCCGACTCGTGGCCGGCCGCCGTCACCGCCCTGATGGGCCTGGACGAGGTGCTGCCCAGGATGGCCGAGTTCCGCGACCACGCCGTGGCCGTCGCCGCCGCGATCAACGCCGACGGCTACGCGACCACCCGCCCGCGCGTGCCCCAGACACCGCTGTTCCACGTCCACATCCCCGCGCCGAAGGACGCCGTCGCCGCCGCGGCGAAGCGGATCCTCGCCGAGAGCGGCGTCGAACTGCCCCAGCGGCCCAAGAGCTCGCCCGACCCGACGCGGTGCAGCATCGAGCTGACCATCGGCGTCGTGTCGCTCGACTTCACCCCGCAGGAGGTGGCGGACCTGATCCGGCGGCTGCGCTAGACGCACGTCGACCCGAGGGCTCGTCACCCGACCGCGGTCGCGTGACGAGCCCGCTGACCAGCAGCTTCACGCTTCGACGACGATGGTGCCGATGGTCGATTCCGGGCCGGGCCCTTCCGGACGGTCGACCTTCCACCAACCCAGCACCTCCTGGTGCTCCGGCTGTGGGATCGCACGTCCCTCGGCAGTCATCAGATTTCCCTGATACGCCTGCGCATAACGCGCTCGAACCGAGTAGACGCCGGGTTCGTCGGGAACAACGAGGTCGCACGACACAGTCACCCACTCCGCCGGACCCGGGTTGTCCTCCGACAGCGCCGCGACGCTCGTGTAGGCGTTGACCACCTTCACGCCGCCCCCGCTGCGCTGCTTGCCGTTCCACACCGACACCTGGGCACGATCCTGGCCCGCCAGACCGACGATCACCTGGTTGATGGCGTTGCCGCACTCCCGGCAATCGTGCAGCACGTCGAAACTGACCTGGTGCGAACCTCCACCGCGGACGTGCACCACATCGGCCTGGCCGTCGATCCTCACGTTGCGGATCTTGAACCGAATTCCCTTCCCGCCCTGGAATCGCTCGACCATCTCGGTGCCGGGAGTGGGAGCCGTGGTCGGGTGGACATCGCGGTGACCCGCCTTGTCGATCATGTGCAAAGTAAACAGGTGGCCACCGACAAGCGCGGGCCCGCCCTTCACCCCCGCGCCGACCCGGTGACCGCGTCGAGCCGACGGCGCAGCAGGTCCCGCTCGACGTCGTTGCCCGCCAGCTCCAACGCCCGTTGGTACGCGCCCGCCGCCTCCGCGTCCCGGCCGAGGCGGCGCAGCAGGTCCGCGCGCACGGCGTGGAACAGGTGGTAGCCCGCCATCGACCCGCCACCCGCCGCCAGGTCGTCGACCAGCGACAACGCCGCCTCCGGCCCGTCGACCTCGGCCACCGCGACGGCGCGGTTCAACGCCACCACCGGACTCGGCGTCAACGCCAGCAGGTGGTCGTACAGCAGCACGACCTGCCGCCAGTCCGTCGGCGGCGGGTCGCTGTGCACGGCGTTGATCGCCGCCTGCACCTGGTACGGGCCCGGCCGGCCGCGGCGCAGGCACCACCGCACCAGTTCCCGCCCCTCCGCCACCATCGCCCGGTCCCAGCGCGAGCGGTCCTGCTCGGCCAACCGCACCAGACCGCCGTCCGGGCCGGTGCGCGCCGGACCGCGCGCGTGCAGCAGCAGCATCAACGCCAGCAGCCCGACGACCTCCGGCTCGTCGGGCATCAGCTCCGCCAGCACCCGCCCGAGCCGCACCGCCTCCGCGCACAGGTCACCGCGCACCAACGCGCCACCCGAACTGGCCGAATACCCCTCGTTGAACACCAGGTACACCACGGCCAGCACGGCACGCAGCCGGTCGGGCAGCTCCGCCTCGGCCGGCACCCGGTACGGGATCCGCGCGTCCCGGATCTTCGCCTTCGCCCGCACCAGCCGCTGCGCCATCGTCGGCTCCGGCACCAGGAACGCCCGCGCGATCTCCGCCGTGGACAGCCCGCCGAGCAGCCGCAACGTCAACGCCACCCGAGCCGCCTGGTTCAACGCGGGGTGACAGCACGTGAAGATCAACCGCAGCCGCTCGTCACCCACGGCGTCCACCTCGCAAGCGTCGTCACGGGCGTGCAGCAACGCGGCCTGAGCCTGCCGGTCGCCCCGCGTGGACTCCCGGCGCAGCCGGTCGATCGCCCGGTGGCGGGCCGTGGTGATGATCCAGCCCGCCGGGCTCGGCGGCACACCGGCCTCCGGCCAGCGCCGCACCGCCTCGGCGAACGCGTCCTGGACCGCCTCCTCGGCCATGTCGATGTCGCCGAAGACGCGGACCAGGACCGCCACCGACCGGCCGTACTCCGCCCGGAAGACCTGCTCGACCGCCGTCACGTCAGCCGGCGAAGTCCTGGAACGGCCGCACCTCGACCGGCAGCGTGCACGCCACGCTCATCCGCCGGCCCCAGTCCAGCGCCGCGTCCAGGTCCGGCACGTCGACGATGCTGAACCCGCCGATGTGCTCCTTGCTCTCGGTGAACGGACCGTCGGTCACGACCACCTCGCCGTTCTCCATCGGGCGCAGCGTGGTCGCCGTCTCCGGCGCGTGCAGACCGCCGGCGAACACCCACACACCGGCCTCCCGCATGTCGGCGTCCACGGCCTGGACGTCCTTCATGATCCGCTGCAGGACCTCCGGCTCGGGGATGTCGTAGCCGGTCGGCTCCACCACGCTGATCAGGTACTGGGTCATCTCGTGCTCCTCAGGTCGGGGGTTGCTCCGCACCCTCTACACGAACGGCGGAGGACCACATCGACACGACGCCCGAGAAATTTTTCCGGGCCACCGGTTCTCCCCGGGCCACCGATTCTCAGGGCAGCACGACGAGCTTGCCGACCCGCCGGCCGTGCTCCAGGTCGTCGTGCGCCTGCCGGATCTCGTCCAACCGGTAGACCGTGGTCGGGCCGAGCGACACCTCACCGCCCGCCACCTGGTCGAGGAACCGCTGCAGCACCTCCGCGGGCAGGTCGGAGCTCTCCCCGCCGTACGCGGTCAGCCGCACGCCCTTGGGCAGGTACCCGATCGGGTAGAAGTCCGGCACGATCCACTCGTTCGACAGCATCCCGGTGAAGCACACCGTGCCGTGCACCCTCGTCGCCGCCAGCGTGTCCGGCAACGTCGGCGTGCCGACCAGCTCCAACGCCGCGTCCACGCCGTCGGGGAACAGCTCGCGCACCTGGTCGGCCACCGTGCCGTCGTCCACCAGCGGGTGCGCCACGCCGTGCTCGCGCAGCACGGCGAGCCGCTCGGCGCGGCGGGTCGTGGCCAGCACCGTCGCGCCGAGGTCCACGGCCAGCGCGGCGGCGGCGAACCCGAGCGCCGACGTGCCGCCGCGGATCAGCAGCGACTGGCCCGCCCGCAGGTCCAGCCCCGTGGTCAACGAGCCGTACGCGGTCTGCAACGTCTCCGGCACCGCGCCCAGCACCTCCCACGGCAGGTCCGAGTCGAACGGGATCAGCAGCTCGCGCGGCACCGCGGTGTACTCGGCGTACCCGCCGTCGAACACCCGCCCCATGCCGCCCATCATCGCCGCCACCCGCTGCCCGACCGGCAGGTCGCAGTCGCTGTCCACCACGCCCACCGCCTCGATGCCCGGCACGCGCGGGAACGTCACGCCCTCGGCCAGCCCCAGCCGGGTGTGCAACTCGGACCGGTTCAGCCCGAACGCGCCGACCTTCACCCGCACCCACCCCGGCGGCGGCTCCGGCACCGGCAGCTCCGCCACGGCCAGGTTCTCCACCGGGCCGGGCCCGCTCAGCACGACCGCGCGCATCGACCCGCTCATCCCTGGTGCTCCAAGACCACGTTCAGCACCCGCACCAGCTCCTCCCCCTCGGCCGCCGACAACGGCGCCAGCAGCGACTCCTGAGCCTGCCCCAGGACGCGGTCCAGGTGGCGCAGGTGGGCCACCCCCGACGGGGTGACGGTCACGATGTTGCGCCGCTTGTCGCCCGGATCCGGGCGGCGCTCCACGAAGCCCTTGTCCGCCAGCTCGTTCACGGTGGCCACCACGTCGCTGCGGTCCAGCCCGCCGCGCCGGCCGAGGTCCGCCTGGCTGGCCGGGCCGAACTCGTCCAACGCGGCCAGCAGCGAGTAGTGGTAGCGCCGCGCGCCGACCGCGCCCAACGCCTCCGACACGAGCCGTGCCGCGTGGGTCGTCGCCTGGCCGAGCAGCCAACTCGTCGTGCCGCGCAGCCGCTGGGGCGCGCCTGAGGTCTCCATGCGACCGCAGTCTACCCACTCGTTGGCAATGCCAACGATCAGTGGTCGCGGCCCGGAAACACGAACGGCGAGGAGGTGAAAGCACTCCCCGCCACTCTCAACTTATAGCGCACAGGGGGTCTTGCGGCAAGACCCCCGGTGTGCCGCACAATCTCCGCTCGAAGCCGGGACCTGCGAAAATGCGCTGCCCGGTCCATGCTCAACGGGGGTATTCATGATTGACGTGATCGTCGTCGGCGGCGGACCGACCGGCCTGATGCTGGCCGGCGAACTGCGGCTGCACGACGTGCACGTGCTCGTGCTGGAGAAGGAGACCGAACCGACCGAGGTCGTCCGCGCGCTCGGCCTGCACGCGCGCAGCGTCGAGGTGATGGACCAGCGCGGTCTGCTGGAGCGGTTCCTGCCCCTCGGGCGGCAGCACCCGATCGGCGGCTTCTTCGCCGGCATCCCCAAGCCGCCGCCGCAGCGGCTCGACACCGCCCACCCGTACGTCCTCGGCATCCCGCAGCCCACCACCGACCGGCTGCTCGCCGAACGCGCCACCGAACTCGGCGCCGAGATCCGCCGCGGCAGCGAACTGGTCGGCCTCGACCAGGACGACGACGGCGTGACCGTCGAACTCGCCGACGGCACCCGGCTGCGCTCCCGCTACCTCGTCGGCTGCGACGGCGGCCGCAGCACGGTGCGCAAGCTGCTCGGCGTCGACTTCCCCGGCGAGCCGAGCCGGGTCGAGACGCTGCTGGGGGAGATGGAGGTGACCGCGTCACCGGAGACGATCGCCGCCGTGACCGCCGAGGTCCGCAAGACCCAGGTCCGGTTCGGCCTCATGCCCCTCGGAGAAGGGCTGCACCGCGTCGTCGTGCCCGCCGCCGGGGTGTCCGAGGGCCGCGCCGTCCCGCCGACCCTCGACGAGATCAAGCAGCAGCTGCGGGCGTTCGCCGGCACCGACTTCGGCGTGCACTCGCCGCGCTGGCTGTCCCGCTTCGGCGACGCCACCCGGCAGGCCGAGCGCTACCGGACCGGGCGGGCGCTGCTGGCCGGCGACGCGGCGCACGTCCACCCGCCGGTCGGCGGACAAGGGCTCAACCTCGGCGTCCAGGATGCGTTCAACCTGGGCTGGAAGCTGGCCGCGGAGGTCAACGGCTGGGCGCCGGCCGGGCTGCTCGACAGCTACCACGCCGAACGGCACCCCGTGGCCGCCGCCGTGCTGGACAACACGCGCGCGCAGATGCAGCTGATGTCGCTCGACCCGGGGGCGCAGGCGGTGCGCCGGCTGGTGTGGGAGCTGATGGACTTCGACGAGGTGAACCGGCACCTGACCGAGAAGATCACCGGGACCGCGATCCGCTACGACTTCGGCGAGGGGCACGAGCTGCTCGGCAGGCGGCTGCGGGACGTCGGCCTCAAGCGTGGACGCCTGTACGGGCTGATGCACGCCGGCCGCGGCCTGCTGCTCGACCAGACCGGGCGGCTGTCGGTGGCCGGGTGGACGGACCGGGTCGACCACGTGGTCGACGTCAGCGAGGAACTGGACGTGCCCGCCGTGCTGCTGCGCCCGGACGGTCACGTGGCGTGGGTCGGCGAGGACCAGGACGACCTGGTCGGCCACCTGCCCACGTGGTTCGGCGTCCCCGCCTGAGCACGGAAACGTCGGCCTGACACGGAACGCACGCCGACGTCGGGCGGGCCGTCCGCGGTGGACGGCCAGCCCGACGTCCGGGCTCGTCAGGCGTGCCCGCCGACGGTCACCGTGCCGACCGTCAGCTCCGGCCGTCCCTCCAGGAACTCGCCGACCCGCGCCACCTCCCGGTCCAGCTCGGCCGAGTGCGCCCGGGACAACGGCGCGAACGGCTCCACCGTGACCACGATCCGCCGACCCGACCGCTTCTGGTGCCACACCCCGGCCACCACGCCGTCCACCAGCAGCACCGGGAAGTTCCCGGCCTGCCCGCCCGACAACGCCCGCTCGAACGCCCGACCCGGGAACACCTCCTCACGCGGGTGGCTGCCCACCACGTACGCGTCGAAGTAGGGGAGCAGCCGCACCCCGGCCGGCGGCTCGTCCGGCCACGACGTGTCGCCGCGCACCACCCACCCGCCGTCCACCTGCTCCAGGTCGGCCCGCTCGAACAGCTCGTTCACCCACCGCTTCGGCGCGGCCAGCCACTTCGCGAAGTGCGCCTGCGTCGCCGGACCGTACGACCGCAGGTAGGCGTGCAGCAGCTCCACCGCCCCGTTCGCGGCCGGCGCGAAACCCGGCAGCCACCGCTGCGGGCTCGTGTAGGCGACCTTGCGGCCCTTGTTCGGCGCGAAGCACATCGCGCCGCGGTTGGACGCCGTGCCCATCGCCTCCACCCACCGCGGCCACGGCGTTCCGCCGAACGCCTCCATCACCCGGTCGCCCGCCCACGCGCCGGTGCGCGCGACCACCGCCTCGGTCAGCTCGTCACCGGTCAGCTCGTCGTCCCGCAACGCGTCCGCGATCGCAGTCACCACCTCGCCCGCCTGCTCGTCGGTGAGCAGCTGGAGCCGTTGCGGCAGCTCCGTCAAGGCGCCCGTCCACATCGGCAGGTCCGCCGCGGGCAGCAGGTGCACCGTGCCGCGCGGCCCGCGCGTCTTCACCAACGTCCGGTCCACCCACACCGCGTCCCGCACCCGCTGCCGGGTCAGGGTCGTGCGGACGCCGATCGACAGCTCCGCCGCCGACATCACCTGGGCGTGCGCTCCGCACATCGCCCGCACCACCGCCACCGGGTCGGCCGACGGCTCCAGCAGCGAGTGCCGGCGCAGCCGCCGGCCGATCACCCGGTTCACCGGACCTTCCCGAAGAACTCCCGCACCTCGCCCGCGAACGCCTCGGGCACCTCCAGCGCCACGAAGTGCCCGCCGGGCTTGGCGTCCGGCCAGTGCACGATGTCGTTGTGCCGCTCGGCCAGCCGCCGGATCGCGGGCGGACCGCTGTACACGCCCGTCGGCACCAGCTTCTGCCCCTCCGGCCACGCGAACCGCTCGTTGTCGTACATGAACCACGACGACGACCCCGCCGTGCCGGTCAACCAGTACAGGGTCGCGTTCACCAGCAGCAGGTCGCGGTCGATCGCCTGCTCCGGCGAGTCCACCGTGATGGTGAACTCCTGGAACTTCTGCGTCAGCCACGCCAGCAACGCCACCGGCGAGTCGTGCCAGCCCAACGCGAAGGTCTGCGGCGCGGCGCGCAGCAGCGCGTGGTGGTCCACCCCCGCGCCCGCCCACTCCTGCATCTGCCAGTAGAACTCGCGCTCGTCCTCGGTCAACGTCGGCAGGTCCTCCTCGGTCGGGAACCCCAGCCCGCCGTTCACGAACACCCCGACCACGTGCTCCGGCGCCGCCTTCGCCACCTCCGGCGCGATGTAGGCGCCGAGGTCGCCTCCCTGCACCCCGTACCGCCCGTACCCCAGCCGCGCCATCAGCCCGGCGAACACCCGACCGGCCCGGGCGACGTCGAACGGCCCGCTCGGCTTGGCGGAGAACCCGAAACCGGGGATGCTCGGCACCACCAGGTGGAAGTCCCGCAGGTGCGCCACGGCGTCCACGAACTCCACGAACGTGTTCGGCCAGCCGTGCACCAACAGCAGCGGCAGCGCGTCGGGGTTGTCGCTCCGCACGTGCAGGAAGTGCACGTCCAGCCCGTCGACCTCCACCACGAACTGCGGGAAGGCGTTCAGCCGCGCCTCGTGCGCCCGCCAGTCGAAGCCCGTGCGCCAGTACCCGGCCAGGTCGCGCAGGTAGTCGACCGGCACGCCGCGCCGCCACCCGTCACCGGGCAACGGCTCCACCCAGCGGGCACGGGCGAGGCGGTCGGCGAGGTCGTCCAGGTCGGTCTGCGGCACGGCGATGCGGAACTCTCGGATCTCGGTCACGGGAACGACGCTAGAGCCCGAGTAGGACAGGAACCGTCCTAGATCGACCCCGGATGCCCGAACCGGGCGATCCGCAGCCCGCCTTCGACCACCACCGTGTCCACCAACCGGAACCCCAGCCCTTCGTACAGCGCGATGGCGGGCGCGTTCGCCGCACCCGTCGACACGATCGCCGGCCCGCCCTCGGCCAGCACCTGCTCCACCAGCCGTCTGGCGAACCCGAGCCGGAAGTGGCTCGGCGCCACACAGAGCCGGTCGATGTCCAGCACGCCGTCGACCTTCGCGTAGCCGACGAACGCCACCAGGTCGTGGTCGACGTACCCGCCGAGCCACCGCAACGGCAATCTCCGGACGTCCTCGACCGACTCGTGCAACGCCGGTATCGCCGTGCTGCCGATCAACTCCGCCTCGACCGCGTACGACTGGGCCGCGATCCGGTGCACCGCCTTCACCGTCTCGTCGTCGGCGAGGTCCAAGGGAACGATCATGCGGCCATCCTTTCCCACGAGGTGATCCGCCGGTTACCCCGTCCGATCATCCGTGGAAACCGCCGCTCGGCCGAGCACGGACGACCGTCTCAGCCGTAGCGCTGGACGAGTGCGTTGCCGATCGAGGCCAGGTGGTCCCGCACACCTGGAGGGCCGGTCACTTCGAGCCACTCGACCAGTCCGGCGAGTTCGCCGGCGAGCGTGTACTCGTCGTGGCCGCGGATCAGGACCTCGATGCGGCCGTCGGTCGTGGAGCCTCCCACTTGGAGCCGACTGCCGAGCCCCATCCGGAGCAGGCCGATCCCGTGGGGCACGCACACCGCCTGGATTTCGAGCGGCATCCGCCTGCGGTCGATCTCGTCGGCGATCTCGTGCCAGCTCACGGCGAGGTCGAAGTCCTCGGGCCGGTGCACGGGGTCGTCGGTCGGCACGGCGGACGACACGCGGTCGATCCGGAACGTCCGCCGGCCGGCCTCGGTGTCGGAGACGAGGTACCACGACGGGCCTTTGGCGACGATGCCCAGCGGGTGGACGGTCCTCTCGGTTTCGGCGCCTTGGCCGTCGACGTAGCCGAGCCGCACCTGGACGCCGCGGATCACCGCGTCCTGGAGTTCGTCGAGGAAGCGGGGCGGTCGGTGCTCGACCCGGCTCGACCCCCATCGTCGCGGGTCCGTGACCAACGACGACGCCGCGGCCTCGGCCTGCACCCGGAACGGCTCCGGCAGGGCGTGGACGAGCTTGCGCAGGGCTGCCTTCACAGCCGGCGTCGCGGCCGAGGCCGGGCCGGCGACCAGGAACAGGGCGCGGGTCTCGCTCGCGGTCAACCCGGACAAGTCGGTGCGGGCGCCGCCCACGAGGCGCCAGCCGCCGCCTCGGCCCTGCATCGCGTACACGGGCACCCCGGCCATGGCCAGGGCGTCGAGGTCGCGGCGGGCGGTGCGCTCGGAGACCTCCAACTCCCGGGCGACCTCCGCCGCGGTCACCTGCTCGCGCCGTTGCAGCAGGAGGAGGACTGCCACCAGCCGGTCGGTTCGCACGCCGGCAACACTCCCACATCAAACCGGTCAGGAGGTGACCGGTTTCAGTCCGCACGATGGCGGCATGACCTCACCGACGAGTCCCACCACCCACGCCCGGTTCACTCCGGTCGACTTCCCCGAGCCCACCGTCGTCCCCGTCAACGGCGTGGAACTCGAAGTGTTCGAAGCAGGCCGGCAGAATGCGGGAAAGCCCATCGTGCTCTGCCACGGCTGGCCGGAGCACGCCTTTTCCTGGCGTCATCAGGTGCCCGCCCTCGTCGCGGCGGGCTACCACGTCATCGTCCCGAACCAGCGCGGTTACGGAAACTCGTCCCGTCCGGCCGCAGTGACGGACTACGACATCGAACACCTGTCGGGTGATCTCGTCGGGCTGCTCGATCACTACGGGTACGAGGACGCCACCTTCGTCGGGCACGACTGGGGCGCGATGGTCGTCTGGGGACTGACCCTGCTGCACCCGAAACGCGTGAACAAAGTGGTCAACCTGAGCCTGCCCTACCAGGAACGCGGAGAAAAGCCCTGGATCGAGGCCATGGAAGAGGTGCTCGGCGGCGACTTCTACTTCGTCCACTTCAACCGGCGGCCAGGCGTCGCGGACGCCGTGTTCGACGAGAACACCTTCCGGTTCCTCCGCAACATGTACCGGAAGAACGTGCCGCCCCTGGAGCCTCGGCCGGGTATGGCGTTGATCGATCTCGCCACAGCGGAAACGCCACTCGGCGAGCCCGTGATGAGCGACGGTGAACTGGCCGTTTTCGTCTCCGCCTTCGAATCGACGGGGTTCACGGGCAGTGTGAACTGGTACCGGAACCTCGACCGCAACTGGCACCTGCTGGCGGACGTGGACCCGATCATCCGGCAGCCCACGCTCATGATCTACGGCGACCGGGACGTGATCCAGCCGTCCGCCACGCTGGCCGAGTTCGTGCCCGACGTGGACGTGGTCAACCTGGACTGCGGTCATTGGATCCAGCAGGAGAAGCCGGCGGAGACGAACCAGGCGATCACGAACTGGCTGGCACGGCAGGACGCCGTGTAGCGGGCTTCCGGCCGCCGGGGAACAGTGACCCCGGCGGCCGGACCACGGGCCGCCTACGGCGTGGCCACGGTGCAGGCGAGCTGCGTGCGCACGTACCGGGAACCGGAGTGCGGCGCCCGGCCCGTGGCGGTCACGCGGACGTTGTAGCTGCCCGCCTCCTTCGTCTGCGTGAACCGGCCGGTGACCAGCGGCAACGCCGACTCGACCCCGGTCGCCCGCGGCATGGTGTCCGACAGGGTCAGCCGGGTGGCCGTGAACTGGAACAGGTCGGGCTTGCCCGCCGCCAGCAGCCGGGCGCGCAGCGCCAGCACCTTGCCGACGTGCTCCGGCACCGAGTCGCCGCCGGGCACCTCCACCGGGTCGAGCTTGGCCAGGGCGTCGGCGTGGACCTTGCCGAGGCTGTCGAGGCTCAACGCGGGCGCCACCACGAGCCCGGTCGGCCTGGCCGGGTTGAACAGCCGGGTGCCGTCGGTCATCTTGGTCGTCACCAGCAGCGGGCTGCCCGCCGTGAACCGGCGCGGACCCAGGTCGACGTGCAGGCGGATCGGCGACCGCACGAACCCGGCCGCGGTGTAGCGGGTGTGCCCCTCCCGCGCCGTGGACACCTCGATGAACCACCTCCCGGCCAACGGCTCGGCCACGTCGAACGCCACGTACCCGTCGCCCTCGGTCCGGCGCAGCAAACTGGAGTGCGCGGGCACGAGCCTGCCCTTCGGGTCGCGCAGCCGCACGCAGAGCTGGTCGGCCTTCGTGGCGCTCTCCGCCACGAACCGCAGCGACGTGTCCGCCCACGACACCGTGAACGTCGCCTGCGCCGCCACGTCGTCGACGAACGCCGCGACCCGGCTCGTGGACGCCATCGCCGACTCGTTGACGACGATCCCGTCACCGGACACCTGGCCGCGGAGGTAGTTGTAGATCTCGAACAGGTCGTCGATCGTCGGCATGAAGTAGTAGCGGCCGTCGGAGATGTCCGCGACCTGCTCCAGCAGCGCCTGGTCCGAGGCGGGACCCATCGCGCAGGTGTAGACCGGCACCGCGCTCGGCAGCGTCGCCACCGCGTCCAGCGCCGACGGCTTCGCCGGGTTCCCCGCGTCGCACCCCTTGTTGTCGTACCCGTCCGACAGCAGCACCATCGCCCGGCTCGCCACCGACGAGGTCGCCAGCAGGTCCCGCGCCTTGACGATCCCGTCACCCAGGAACGTGCAGCCGCCGAACACCACCGCGTCCACCTCGGCCTTCGCCGCGTCGCGGACCGGCTGGCCGGTGATCGGCTGCACGGCCGGACCGGGACCCGTCGGGAACGCCACGTCCCCGGTGCTGCCGAAGCTGACCACGCCGACCTCGTCGTCCACCGACAGCAGGTCCAGAAACTGCTTGGACGCGGTGCGGGTGACCGCCTCGTACCCGTGGACGAGCATGCTGCCCGAGCGGTCGAGCACCGGGACGACGCTCACCGGCGCCGCCGGCGGCACCTCGGCGTTGTCGATCACGAGCGCGAAGTCCTGCCACGGCGTGGCGATGTCCGGCCGGGCGCTCGCCGACACCGCGGCAGCGATCACGCGGACCTCGTAGACGCCCGACGGGTTCGCGCGGTAGACGCACTCGATGTTGTTCACGCTGTCGAACACGCCGCCCGGCGCCGAGAACCCGCCCGCGAACACGTTGCCCTTGAACACGATGCCGGAGTCCAGCTCGGTCACCTCGAGGTCGAGGTCGTTCACGAGCGTCGGGTTGGCCGCCACCGCGCCCGGCGCGTCCGTCCACACCAGCGTGATGCGCAACGGCCGGGTCGGGTCGGCCGGCGCGACCCGGATCAGGTGCTCCTGACCCGCCGCGGTGAACGCGTGCCGCTGGTCGGAGAAGACCTTCGGGCCACGGTCGGAGGCGGGCGCCTGCTCCAGCACGTTCTCCAGGCTCACCCGCCCCCACCCCTGGTCGTTGTTCGGGACCGGCCCGAGCGGGGCGCTGTCGCGCAGGTTCAGCCTGGTCGCGCCGGGGGAGACGGTCCGGAACGTCATGACCTCCGTGCCCTGGTCGTAGTGCCAGTCACCCGGACCCGCCACCGCCGCGGCGCTCGCGACCTCCGTCATCGCCCCGAACACACCGCCCGGGGCCTGGTCGACCGCCTCCGCCGGGACGTGACCGAGCGCGGAGACCGAACGCAGGCCACCGCCGAGGTTCGCCCACTCCGACGCCGAGTACGACCGCCAGTTGGGGCCGCCCGCCATGTCCTCCGCGCCGTTGACGACCAACGCCTTCGCCATCGCCGCGCTCGGCGTGACGCCGCCCGTGCGCGCCCGCCACCACTCGATCATCACCGCGATCGCGCCCGTGACGTGCGGCGCGGCCATCGACGTCCCGGTCAGCAGGACGTGACCGCTGTCCGTGCCCGCCTGCGCGGAGTTCACGTCGGTGCCGGGCGCGCACACGTTCGGCAGGATCCGGCCGTCCGCGGCGGGACCGCGGCTGGAACTCGACGCGATGCCCTGCACGTCGTCGCTCGGGAACCCCTCGCCCGGGCGGGCGTTGAGCGAGTTGCCGACCACGATGACGTTCTTGGCCTCCTTCGGACCGGTGATCGTCCCCGGCCGGCCGCCCGCGTTGCCCGCCGAGAAGACGATCACCAGCGAGTCGAGCCCCGCGGTGGCGTCGTCCGGGTCGCGCACCAGCTGGTCGTACCGGCGGGCGGTCGCGGTGTACCCGCTGCCCGCGGCGGAGGAGAACCACGAGTTGTTCTGCACGGCCGCGCCGTTGTTCACCGCGTCCCGCGTGAACTGGCCGAAGTCGGCGGGCGGCCACGGGCCCTCGAGCCCGTTCTGGGTGACCAGCCCGGCCTGCGGCGCCACGCCCAGACCGCTGAGGAAGTCGTCCGGCGCGACACCCTCGGTGTCGCCGCTGCCGCCGTTGCCGAGCGCGATGCCCGCGACGTGGGTGCCGTGCCCCTCTTTGTCCTGGATGGCCGCGTCGCCGTCGTAGTTGACGAACGCGACCTGACGCCCGCGGATGTCGAGGTGGCCGGTCGTGTTGTTGGTCGCGTTCTCGTCGACACCGGTGTCGCAGATGGCCACGTTCACCCCCGTGCCGCCGCCCAGGCCGAGCGACCCCAGCCACGCCAGGTAGCCCGTCGACGGCGGGATCTGCTCGCGGACCAGCTGCGACTCGCGCTCGCCGTCCAGGCCGGGCCGGTCGTCGACCCGTTCGAGCAGCCGCACGTGCGGCAGTCGGGCGATCGTCGGGAGGTCGGCCGCGTCCAGCTCGACCACGATCGTGGCGTAGAGCGGCGCGTCGGACTCGGCGCGCGAGTCGCTGACCACCGCGCCGCCCACGTCCTGGACGGCCCGGCGCACCTCGTCGGCCGCGGCAGGCGGGTGGACGGAGACGCTGACGTACGAGACCGTGCCGGTGGCACCGGCCAGGTTCGGGTGGATCCGGTAGGCGGGCTTCATCGGCCCGGTCCACGTGACGAAGGTCAGCTCGCGCAGCCGCGCGACCGCGTCGGGCGTTCCGCCGACCAGCACGCCGTACGCGCCGGTCGGCTCGATGACCTCCACACCGCGTGCCTCGATCGCCGCGAGCCACTCGGCACGCGGCGGCGCGACGAGCTGGACGAGGTGGTGCGGCCACTCGTCGGCTTGCTCGGCCGGCACCTCCAGCTCCGCCGGCGCCGGTGGCCTCTCCGCGTCGCTCTCGGTGTCGATGCGGGTCGTGCCGAGGTCGAGGACACCGGCGTCCGGCAGCAGCTTGACCCGGTACCCCTGCTCCTCCAACGCCTCCAGCCGCTCCCGGCCACCCTTCACCACCGCGCCCTCCGGCAGCACGGCTTCCACTTCGACCCCCGCCGACTCGGCCTCACTCGGCCGGAACTGCCCCGTCGTCGTCGAGCGCGGCGTGATGATGGCCTTCGTCGTCATGAGAACCCCCTGGCGGTGCCTCCACTGAACGGTGGTCTTACAGGCAGGTTCGTGACGGAAGGACGTTCGTTACGCCCACCAGCCCATCTCGTGTGCGGCGTTCGGGTGAATGAGCGCGCCGGCCGTGGTCAGTCCTGGATCAGGCCGAGGTCGCTGAACACCTGCCGTCCCCAGGACAGCGCGGTGGGCAGGTCGTCCCACTGCCGGTCCTCTTCGGTGAGGTAGGGGAACACGTACGGCTGGGTGATCTCGGAGGGCAGGTCGGTGGCCCGGCACGTGTACGGGGCCCGTCCGTAGTTGTCCGCGTACATCGCCGCGGCGACCGCTTTCGGCTGCGAGTCCCAGATGCCGAACCACAGCCGCCGCAGCATCGCCGGGTGCGCCATCGCGAAGATCAGCCTGCCCACGTCGAACGGTTCGCCGGCCGAGATCACCCGGGCCACACCGCAGTAGCGCTGGTTCCCCTGAGGCAGGTGCAGGATCCCGGCGTCCCCGGACCAGATCTCCACGCTGTGACCGGCGTCGATGATCGCGGCGCACAGCGTGGCCAGCGCCAGACCGCGGTTGATGATCACCTGGTGGTCGATCCGGTGCGAGTACGACGACGGCACGAGGAACGTGATCACCTTGCCCCGTCGGGACACCTGCCGGGGCACCGCGTCCACCATGCACTCCGGCACCCCGGCCAGGTAGGCGCCGACGTCCACCTCGCTGCCGGTCACGTCCCAGGTCGGCTCCAACACGGTGACCGCGTGGGACAGGCCGGCGCTGTCACGCAGTTGGCTGATCGTCACGTCGGCCTCTTCCAAGGCCAGCGGCCACCCGTCGACGGCCAGTTGCACCGCCTCGTCCCAGGAGGCGCCGTGCCATTCGACATCCGTTCTCCGGCTGCTCCCGTAGGAGATGGACGGCGGAGCCGTCGCGGCATCCAGGAATTCACGCCAGGACAGCAACGGCGGCAACGTCGTGGTCAGCGTCGTGGTCGGCACCGGTCAGTCCAGCCCGAGTGCCTTGCGATGCGCGTCGGAGAGACCGCGCACCACCCGCCACTGCAGCACTTGGTCCACGGTGGCGCCCGCCTCCAGCAGCTTGGCGCCGTCGATGCTGGTCCGCGGCGAGAACAGCACCGGCAGCTTCTTGTCCTCCGCCAGCTTCCGCAGATCCCGGACTTCGCCGAGGAGTTCGTGCACCGCGTCCGGGTGCGACGGCGCGTGCCGCAACGCGATCCTCTCCTCCAACCCCTCGTCGATCTGCACGTCGATCACCACGAAGCGGTCCAGCGTGGCGGCGTCCAACGTCTGCCGGCCGACGTACTGCCGGTCGCCACCCGTGCCGTAGGTGTTCCCGGTGGCCACCAACCGGAAGTTCTCGTGCGCGTCCACCATGCCGTCCGCGAACGCGCACGTGCCCAGCGCGAGCGCCTGGTTCAGCTCGGCGAGCAACCCGGGGTGGCCGTTGTCCAGCTCGTCCAGCAGCATCACGCCGCCGTGCTCGAACGCACGGCGGAACGGGGTGTCGCGGTACTGGCCGTGGGCGTCGTAGTAGCCGAACACCTTGCTCATCGGCGTGGTCGGGCCCAACGACAGCGCCTGGAACTCCAGCCCCAACGCCCCCGCCGCGTGCTTGGCCAGCATGGACTTCCCGGTGCCCGCCGGGCCGACCAGCAGCACGTGGCAGCGCGCGTGCAACGCCACCAGCAACTCCGGCAGCACCGAGTGCGTGTCCGCGCCCAGCTCCACCTTCCCGCCCTGCGGCAGCACCACGGTGACCAGGTTCGGCGCGTACTGCGCGAACACCTTCTCCGCCTCGTCGCGGACCGCGCCGCGCACCGAGTTCAGCGCTTCCTCGGACACCTTGTCGACCACGCCCGGCACAGCCTCGAGGGTCGCCTCACGTGCCTTCTCGGTCGCCGCGACCGCGGCCTTGCCCGCCAGTTCCTCGTGCAGCAGCCGCAGGTCCGGAGTTGCCCCGGCCACCGCGTCACGGGCGAGCCCGGGCACCACTTCCCCCGCCGCCCGCTCCACCGCGTCGGCCAACGAGCCGCGGACCTTCTCGGCCTCGTCCCGCACCGCCTCGGGCGCCGCGTCCCTGACCGCCGCGCGCACCACCTCGATCATCGCGGCGGACCCGGCGTGCACCAGCTCGTCACGCACCTCGTCACGGTCCGGGGTGGCCTTGGCGACCGCGGCGCGGGCCAGTTCGGCGATCACCTCCTCGGACTGCCGCGCCAGGCTGCCCGCGACCACGTCGCGCACCTGGTCGGTGGCCTGCCGCACCACGTCCGCCAACACGTCCCCGGCCTGACCGTGCATGATGCCGGTCACCTCCGAGACCACCGCGGCGACCAACTCCTCCCGCAGCTTCGCCGCATCCGGTGTCGCCTCCCGCACCGCCGCCCTCGCCAACTCCGGCAGCAGCCCGTCCGCGGCCCGGTTGACCAACTCCGGCAGGTCGGCCTCCAACTCCTTCCGCGCCGCCCCCTCCACCGCCGCCTGCATCTCCGCCAGGTCCGGGGTGACTTCGGCGATCGCCAGCTTGGCCAGGTTCGGCAGCGACAGCTGGGCGTGCTGGCGGATGGTCTCGGGCAACCGTGCCTGGATCTCGCTCTGCACCATCCACAGCAGATTGCTCTGCGTGAACACCGCACGCGCCACCGCCTCGGAGATCTGAGCGATCTCCGCCTTCGTGCTGGTCCGCACGCTTCCTCCCCGTTCCCCGTGATGTCGGCACCGAGTATGGGATCGATTCACGGGACCCCACCCGGACGCGGCACGTTGCTGCCACGGTCGGCCGAGGGCACGGCCGGACGGCCTCCAATCTCACTTCCGATAAGGTTCACTTATCGGAAGTCACGGTCAATCCACCCAATAGCGTTGCGTTGTGGCCTATAACGTTTGATCCAACGGAATGGTGCTACGATATTGCCGTGACGACGACGGAGACCTCCGCGCTGACCTGCAACTACCCCGGCTGCACGCGACCGGTGTTCCGGGGGACCGGGCCGGGGCGGCCCGCGGAGTACTGCGACCTGCCCGAGCACACCCGGTGGCGGGCGTGGCGGGAAAGGCAGCGGTTGGCGCAGGCGGCGGAGGGCGAGAAGGAGGTCGTCACCGTGACGAAAGGCCCGCAGGGGATCACCGCGGGCAAGATCAGGGCCGAGGAACTGTTGGAGCGGTTCCGGGTGTTGACCGAGCAGCTGTCGACGACGTTGACCGGTGCGGTGGCGGAGTTGTCCGCGATCGCCGACCCGAGCGTGGCCGAGAGCCAGGTGCAGGCGGTGGAGGCCGAGGCCGCACGGCGGGTCGCCGAGGCGGAGGCGGCGGTCGCGAAGGCGGAACGGCGCAGGCGTGACGCCGAACGGGCACGCCAAGCGGCGGAGGCGACCACCGAGGACGCGGTGCGGGCCGCCGAACAGGCCGAGCAGGACGCCGAAGCCGCCTACGGGCAACGTGACGCCGCACGGGCCGAAGCCGATGCCGCCGTCGAACGGGCCGAAGAGGAGATCGCCACCATCCGCGTGGAGGCCGCGGCCGCCGTGGACGAGATCCGGCGGGACGCCCAAGCCCAGGTGGAGCAGGCCAAGGCCGACGCCGTCACGCACGCCGAACAGGCACGGCGGCAGGCGGTGCGGGAAGTCGACCAGGTCCGTGCGGACGCCCAAGCTCAGATCGACCAAGCCCGACACGACGCGCAGGCCCAAGTCGAACGCGCCCAAGCCGAAGCCCGAGCCCAGGTCGCCCAGGCACGAGCGGACGCGCAGAGTCGCGTCGACCAGGCCGTCGCCGAAGCCAGGACGAGCGTCGAGCAGGCCCAGGCTGCCGCACGCGCCGAAACCGCCGCCGCGAACGAAGCCCGGATCAAGGCCGAACGCGCCGAACAATCCGCCGACGACGCCCGCACCGAACTGGCCCGCGCCCGAGCCGAGCTGACCGACCAACGCGAAGCCCACCGCGCCCAACTCGATCAAGCCGAACGCGCCGCCCGCGAACGCCTCGACGCCCTCGAAGAAGCCCGCGCCCAGACCCTCGTCCGGGCCGAACGGGCGGAACGCCAACTCGACCGACTACAAGCCGAACTGGACGCGCTGCGAGCGGAACGCGCCTGAACGACGCAGCCCACCGCCGGCCCGTGCGCTGAAGCACGACGCGCCGAGGTCGTGCGTGCCGGGCGCGATCTTGCCCTCCCGGGCCGCGAGAGGGGGTCGGGTCGTGCCCTCGCGGCCCTTCTTCCCGCTCGATCGTGGCCGGCAAGGTGAGATGCGATCACGTCTCCCGGCCGCCCAGGAATGGAGGGCTTGTGCGCGCGCAGGACCAGGAACCGGTCGGCACGTCCCGGACACAGCCGACGCGGGCTGCCGACCCGGCGCCGATGTCGTGGGACCCGGCCATGCCCCTGACTCCGCAGGCGATCGCGAACCTGCAACGCACCATCGGCAACGCCGCCACGGGCCGTCACATCGAAGCTCGGCAGCGACAACCGCACTTCCACGAGGACGGCAGCGCGCACCTCCGGCCCGTGCAGCGCTCGGCCGTGCCGGAGGTGCTCCGGTCGCCGGGCCGCCCCCTCGACGACGACACGCGCACCGAGATGGAGAACCGGCTCGGCGCGGACTTCTCCGAGGTGCGCCTGCACACCGACGCCGCCGCGCGGGCTTCGGCGGCGGAAGTGGGTGCCCGCGCCTACACCTCGGGCCACCACATCGTCACCGGCACCGCAAGCGTGGACAAGCACACCCTGGCCCACGAACTCACGCACGTCATCCAGCAGCGCCGGGGTCCGGTCGCGGGCGCCGACAACGGCGACGGCTTGCGGATCAGCGATCCCGGGGACCGTTTCGAGCGGGAAGCCGAGGCCACCGCCCGACGGGCGCTGAGCGGGGCCGATCCCGCCAAGGCCGCCGGGTCGTCGCAGGGGTCCGGTGCGGGCACGCCGGCGGTCCAGCGGATGCCCCTCGAGACACCCGCCCAGTGGTGGCTCGCGTTCGACGGGTCCGGGTTCTCCTGGCGCAGCGACGCGGTCGACCCGGTCCTCCTGCGGGAAGCCCTGCCGGCCGAACGCGAGTACGCCGCCAACTCCACCGCGCACCACCTCGAGGCGGGTTATGCGTCCCCCGACGACGTTCCGGTCTACGTCGTCAGGAGGTTCCGTCAAACGGTGGCGTCGGGTGCGGACGACCGGGACGCCGGGCTGCGGGCCGGCGATCGGGTCGCCCGCCTCACGCATCGTGCCGCGGCGGAAGGCGGCAGCCCGCACGTGGCGTCCACGGTGTTGCCGGACGGCTCCCTGGGACTGGCCGGCAACACCGGCAGGGCTCACGTCACCAGCAACGACGCCGTGGAGATGGACGAAGCCCTCCGGGAGCCGATCAGCGCGGAAGACGACAACCGTCGCCAGACGAAGGACGCGGTGAAGTTCGGCGCGACGGTGTCCGGTGACTACGGCTCGGCGCACCCCGAATCCGCGTCCCTGCCTGGGTGGACGGCGGCCATCCGCGACGCCCGCGCCAACGGGGCCAGGTACTTCGAACTCGATCAAGGCGGCTCCGGGTCGCAGCACGCCGAACTCACGCTGCTCGGTCAGCACGTCGAGAACTGGCAGTCCGGCAACGCCCGGAACGTGCCCGCCGAGATCCAGCTGGGCGGCGTCAAGATGTCGTGCGCGGCCTGCCAGTGGGCGTTCGAGGCCACCAACAGGCACATCGTCCCCATCGGGTACACGGTCGTCGCCTCGGGATCGCACGGGCAGCCGTTCAACGGCTGGATCATGCCGAAGTGGCTGGAAGCGAACCCGGCGGCCAAGAAAGAGGTCGAGGAACGGGCGAAGCCGGCGGGCGGCTACTTCGAGGAGAACGCCGACGGCTACCGGGTGCTGTACTTCGACGAGGAGGTCGACAACGCCGTCCACGGACCGCCGCACTCCGACTCCGAGTGGGAGGAGTCCGACACGAGAGGAAACCCGCTTCCGTAGGCGGCGCCGGCGGCCGACCGTCCCGGAGAGGTCCGGCTCGTCAGCCCAGCCTGACCGGCTTGCCCACCAGGCTCGTCGCCACCACCCGGTCCACGCCGGGCAGCGCGGACAGCCTCATCGCCACCCGCCGCGCCCGCAGCCGCCACGGCGACGCGGGCAGGAACCATCGCGCACCCGACCGCGCGACCTGCTGCTTCTCCACCACGACCGGCCGCCACGCGCGTTCGTACGCGGCCAGGTCGTCCAGGTGTTCGGACAGCACGTACGCGCCGCCGATCCCGAGCGACGCGCCCTGCCCGGCCAGCAACGACACCGCGCCGCACGCGTCTCCGACCAGCACCACGCGCCCGGACGACCACCGCGGCAGCTCCACCTGCGCGACCTGGTCGTAGTAGACGTCCTCCGGGCACCGCGCCAACGCCCGCGGCACGACCCAGCCCAGCGACCCGTACGCCCGGACGATCTCCGCACGCGGGTCGGCGGGCAGGTCCGGTGACGGCGTCCGGTGCACGGTGAACGCCGCCACCCGTCCGTCGCGCAACCCGTAGAACCCGACCTGGCGGCCCACGGTGTCGGTGACGCAGAACCGGCCGGCCACCAGCGCGTGGACCGCGGGATCGTCGAACGTGAACGCCGCGGTGTGGAACCCCAGGTAGCGCACGTGCCCGTCGCCGAACACGAGCCGCCGCACGGTCGAGCGCACGCCGTCCGCGCCGACCAGCAGGTCACCGGACACCGCCGACCCGTCGGCCAGCCGCACGCGGACCTCGGCCTCACCGTCCTCGACGCCGACCACGCGGGCGCCGAACCGCAGCGCCACCCCGGCGGGCAGGTCCTCGCGGAACGCGCGCTCGATGTCCGGCCGCATCACGCTCACCAGCCGCCCGTTCACCGCCCGTGCCATCCGGTCGAACCGCAGCCCCGCCACCCGACGCCCGCGCGCGTCGACGTACGCGGCCTCTGCCACCCGGTAGCCGAGGTCGAGCAGGCGCGGCAGCACGCCCATCCGCTCGGCCGCGTCGTAGCCCGGCCCGAAGAAGTCGATCATGTACCCGGACGTGCGCGGCCCGGCGGCCTGCTCCACCACGACGACCTCGTGCCCGAGCGTCCCCAGCCGGTGGGCGAGCGCGAGCCCGGCGATGCCCGCTCCGCTGATCAGGACCTTCATCGCAGCACCCTCCCCAGCACGGGCACGACGACGTCCGCCGTCAGGTCCGGCGACAGGGCCCGGTGGAGCAGCACGCCGTCCACGGCCGCCGCCAGCACCGCGGCGGTCTCCGTCGGTGTCGGCACGTCCCGCGCCTGCAGCCACGCGGCGAGCGTGCGGCGGAACTCCACCAGCACCTCGCCCACCGCCTGACGCAGTTCGTCGTTGCGGGTCGCGGCGAGGAACGTCTCGGTGAACAGCTCCTGCCCGCCGTGCCCGTCCAACGCTTCCAGTAGCAGCGTCAAGGCGTCCGCCGGCGTCGCAGCGCGCTCCAGCACCGACGCGAGACCGTCCACGGCGGACCGCAGCGCGCCGACGGCGGCCTGCACGAGCACCGCCTGCGTGGAGTCGAAGTGGTAGTGCACGACACCGGATCCGACGCCGGCGCGTTCGGCGAGCATGCGGGTGCTCACCGCACCCCAGCCCTTCTCGGCGATGAGCTCGGCGGCGGCGTGCAGCAGCCGTTCGGGAACCGTCATTGGACGATCGTACTGGACGATCGTCCAAACCCGGAGCCGATCTCAGAGGCGGACGTCCCCGGTCACGCCCGCGAACTGCAACAACCGTGCGCCTTCGGCTTCCACGTCGGCCTTCTGGGCACGGGTCAACGGCCGGAACACCTCGATGTCCAGCCCGTCGCCGGCGAGCTTCCAGACGCCGTGCACGAAGCCGTCCACCAGCAGCGTCGGCTTGCCGCCGATGACGATCCCCCGCCGGTAGTCCTCGTCGGAGATGACGCGGGTGCGGTCGTCGTGGCCGAGCAGCACGTTGTCGAACTCGGGCAGGAACCGCGCCGGCGCGGGCGTGTCGGGGTCGGGCAGCGGCGCGTCCGGCAGGTCGTACAGCGTCCGGCCGCGTTCGTCGGTGAAGACCCGCAGGTCCATGGCCTCGACCACGGACTTGAGGCGGCTCATTCCCGCCCACGTCTGCACGTCCTTGACCGAGGCCGGACCGAACGCGGCCAGGTAGCGGCGCACGAACTCCTCGGTCGACGCGGCGGGACCCACGGGGCCGAGCCAGTGGGCCGCCGTGGTCCACCGCGCCACCCCGGACCGCCCCCAGACCGCGCGCGGCGGGACCTGCACGGACGGCACCAGGAAGCTGCCCGCGTAACCGAGTGCGTTGGCGTCGCGGTCGGGCCACCGCGCGCCGAGCAGGTCGCCGATCTCGCGCCGGGTGCGCGGAGCCTCCTCCAGCAGCGCGGTGACGGCCTCGGTGAAGTCCTCGACGTCGAGGCCGTCCATCACGAACCCGAACGGCGAGGACGCGAACCGGCGGTGCAGGAACGGCCGCAGCAGGGGTTCGAACCGGCCGTGGTCGGCGGCGGTGACCAGGTGGATCGTGGCGCGGTGCAGCGACGCCCGGACCACCCGCCGGTCCAGCAGGAGCGACCCCAGTTCGTCGGCCTCGAACGACCGGATCCGCGACCACAGGCCGTAGTAGGGCGAGAACGGCTCCTGCGCCTGCATCCCGACCAGGTGCTCCACCACGTCGCACGCGGTCCGGTCCACCCGTTCGAGCAGGAACTGGCGGTGCAGGGTCGCCCGGTTCAACGCCCGGGTCGTCAGCTTCTCGGTCACGACGCCAACCTAGGCGGTAATGGGGACAGGTACGGTCCTCATTGGACCCGCACGCCCATCCTGAACAGGCGCTCGCGCGTCTGCTGGGTCAGCGGGTGATCCCAGCCGGCGAGGCGGTGGTAGTCCTGGAAGAGCCCGATCAGCAGCTGCGCGGCTTCGGTGCGCCGGTCCGACTCCCACAACGCCGCGGCGAGGTCGCTGCACGTGTCGAGGGTCAGCTCGTCGTCCCGCCCGAACTCCCGCAGGCACCGCGCGTGGGTGTCCTCCAGCAGCGCCAGGCCGCGCGGCCGGTCGTGGTGGGTGAACAGGATCGAGCCCAGCGTCTTGGCGCTGACCAGCGTGTCGGGGTCGTCCGGCCCGTCGGCCGCGGTGCGCAGCCGGTAGGTCTCCTCCAGCAGCGCGGTGCCCTCCTCCACCTCGCCGCGCATGACCAGGGTGGTGCCGAGGTTGTGCGCGCACGCGAGCGTGGTCGCGTCCTCCGGCCCGAGGGAACGGCGGTAGCGGGTCAGCGCTTCGCGGTGCATCGCCTCGGACTCCGGCAGCCGGTGCAGCCGGTAGAGCACGCCACCCAGCACGTCGTACAGCTCGACGGTGCCCGGCTCGTCGGGGCCGAGGTGGCGTTCGACCTGGCGCAGCAGGGCGCGCAGCTCCGGTTCGGCCTGCTCGTCCAGCCCCTGGTCGAGCAGGCCGAACACGCGGTCGCCGTGATCGAGCACGTCCTGTGGCAGGTCCACCGATCCTCCTTCGTCCTCACACGCCCGAGTGCACGAGCGACGCCCAGGTGATGGGTTGTCGTGGGTGTTCGTCGCGCAGCCTGCGCACGGCGTGGTGCAGGGCGACGGCCGCGTCGGTCGGGTCCAGCGCGCCGTCGCGGCTCAGCTCGCGGTAGACGTCGGCGGTCACCGCGGCGGCGCCGGCGGCGTCCACCGACCACAGCGTGCCGATGACGTGCCGCCACCCGAGGTACTGCAGCGCGCCGGCCAGCGTGACCGCTTCGTCGGGCACGGCCAGCGCGCCGCGCGCGGTGTGGCAGGCCGACAGGAACGCGAACTCGCCGCGTGCGGTCACCTCGCCCAGGTCGGCGACGGTGAGCCTGCCGTCGTGCAGCTCGATCCCGCCGTCGGACGGGCTGTCGGGGTCCTGGGTGCCGTGGCAGCTCAGGTGCGCCCACGCGGCGTCGCGCAGCGCGTCGCGCACGGTGGCGCGGGTGGCCTGCTCGTCGCGCAGCACCCGTGCGCCGGGGAACGTGCGGGCGACGACGTCCAGTTCCTCCAGCACCTGCGGCAACGGCGGCTGTCCGGGTGTGGTGGTCAGGCCGACGGCGAGGAAACCGGTGGCGGTCGTCGCGGCGCGGTCGCGGCACTCGACGAGCGCCCGCAGCGTCGGCGTGTAGGAGGAGACGACGTGGTCGAGCAGGCCGGGTCCGCCGCGCGGGCCCGCCGCGTGCAGGGGCAGCAGGGCGAGGATGCCCGCGGGTGACCACCAGACGCGCCGCACGGGGCCGAGGGCGTCGAGCACCGGTCGTGCCACCTCGTGCCACAGCCAGTCCAGGATGCTGACGAGGTGCTGGTTGAGCACCACGCGGGCGGTCGGGTCGTGGGTGGTCTCGTACTCCTCCAGCGCGACCAGGTAGCGGGTGGCGCGGGCGAGCACGGTGGCGTGGTCGATCCGCAGCGGCAGCACGGTGACCTGGTCCGCGGTGACGATGATGGCGTCGCCGCGCCACTGGCTGACGTTCACCACGACCACGGGCCCGTCGGCGGCGGCGCGGCGGAGGTCGGCGGCGCGGGGTGGGCGCAGGAAGTGGGTGAAGCCCGGCAGCGCCCGGATCCGGTCGAGCAGCTCGTCGCGTTCCTGGGCAAGGTGCAGCCTGCGGTCGGCGATGCGGCGTTGCCACGGGTCGGGGTCGTCGGGCCGGCGCCGCAGCGCGGTGTCGAGCTCCACGAGCCGGTCGGCCGCCTCGGGGTCGACGGCCCGCAACGCGGTCAGGCCCTCGCCGGCGTCGAGCAGCTGCGACCAGATGACGCCCCGGGCCTGTTCCAGCAGTTCCAGCGCCCGGTCGGGGTCGCCCGCGTGGAGGGCGCAGCTCGCGGCCTCCGACGCCAGCCCGCTCCACCGGGCCAGGCGGCGTTCCCGCACCACGCGGTCGAGGCCGTGGGTCGTGGCCGGTCCGAGCAGGTCGACGGCGGCGGTGTAGCCGTTGAGCGCGGTGTTCCACAGGGCGTGGTCGGCCGCCGTCTCGGCCCAGCGCACCGCCGCGGCCGCGCGGTCGGACGTGGTCGCGGAGAGGTCGGCCGCCACCTCGCGGCACAGCGCGACGATCTCCTCGACGTGGTCGGCGGGCAGGCCGCGGACGAGGTTGAGCGCGGCGAACGACCGGCTGACCGGGTAGGTCATCGCCTCGCGGTAGCAGCGCATCGCCTCGTCGCGGTCGGCGGTGTCACCGGTCGCGAGGCCGCGCAGCCAGAGGGTGTTGGCCAGGTCGTTGAGGTGGGTGCCGCGGCGGCGGTCGTGCGGCCCGGCGCCGGCCAGCACCTGTCGGCGCAGCTCCACGGTCCGCGTCAGCTCCTCGTGGTCGCCGACCACCGCGGTGGCGTCGTTCGGCGCGACGAGCCGCAGTTCCAGCCGCCGGCGGCCGATGAGCGGCGAGGTCCGTTCGACGACCCGGTCCGCGAGGGCGTTGGCCAGGTGTCCCTGGTACTCGGACAGCCAGGGGCTCCCGGGCCGGCAGTGGTCCACGGCCGAGGTGAAGGCCTCGACCGCCTCGTCCAGGGCGGACGGGTCGCCGGTGAACCGGTACCGGACCAGGCACACGCGGCCGAGCACGTCGAACGCGCCGGGCAGGTTCACGTGTCCCTGGCCGGCCGTGGCCACGGCGTGCCGGGCGGCGGCGTCGGCGTCGGCCAGGTCCTGGGGGTCCTCGGTCCGCTCGGACCGCACGAGGAGGGCGTGGGCGAGGTTGGCCAGGCTGCTGGTGCGGAACGGGCTGTCGGTGCGGGTGCGCCGCACCGCCTCGGTGAGTTCGCGGACCGCCTCGTCCAGGTCCGCCATCCGCCCCGAGGCGTGGAACCTCGTGACGAGGCTCCCGGCCAGGTTGGAGCGGTACAGCGGCTCGTCGGACGCGGCCAGTGCCGTGCGGGCGTGCGTGATGGCCTGGTCGAGGTCGTCGGTGTCGCCCCGCAGTTCGTAGCGGACGCCGAGGGCGCCGCTGAGGGCGGTGAGGCACACGGCCTGGTACCCGGTGTCCGACGGCCGGGTGTAGCGCACGGCCTGGGTCGCGAACTGGATGGCCTCCACGATGTCGAGGGCGTCGCCGGTGTGGTGGGCCCGTGAGCTGAGCACCGTGGCCAGCGTGGTCAGCCGGCGCCCTTCCTCGCTGCTGCCGGGCAGGCAGTGCCGTGCGGCGGCGCGGGCGACGTCGACGGCGCGGTCCAGGTCGGCGAGGTCGCCGGTGCGGTCGCCGCGGAACTGCAGGGCGGTGGCGAGGTTGGCCATGTCGGCAGATCGGCGCGGCTCGTCGGGCGGGTAGACGTCGACGACGCCGCCGAGCAGGTCGACGACCTCGTCCAGCTTCGCCGGGTCGTCCACGTCGCGCAGGGCCTGCAGCAGCGTGACGGCCCGTGTGCGCCAGTGCTGGGGTCCGGCGAACTGCGACTCGATCGAGCCGGCGCCGCCCAGGTGGGGGCGCACGTCCTCGGGCACGGCGTCCGGGGCGCCCAGGTGCACCACGTGGTAGAGGCGCAGTGCCGTCCACAGCTCGGAGGTGGCTTCCGGGTGGTCGGGGTCGGCGTGGTAGCGGCACCAGTGCAGGCGGGCCAGGGCCAGCGCCTCCTCCGGCGTGCAGCCGCCGTCGGACATCGCCCGCCGCCAGAGCGGCGCGGCCCCCGTGAGCACGTCGCGGCCGAGGACGGCGTCAACGTCGCCGTGCCGGGTGAACCGCTCGACGCGCCGCAGCACCTCTTCCAGCACCTGGCACCCCCGCACGACGACGCGCACGTAGAGTAGTCCGACGATGATCGCGGGCGCAGGTGTTCCGCGCGGGGGAGGTCGGGTTGAGCAGCGCCGAGGACCACGCGGCGATGGCGTGGTTGTGCGCCGCGTTGCCGCGCCTGCGGGCCGGTGCGCACGGCGACGAGCTGGTGCTCGCGGGCATCGAGGAGGCGGAGCGCGAGGTGCGGGACGGCGTTCCGGCCGCGCAGGTGTGCCGCGACCTCGGGTACGACCCGTCGCCGGTGCCGACCAAGTCCGGCGGCCTGCCCGTGCTGACCGACTTCGGGCTCGACCCGGCCCGGGTGGAGGGCAGTTACCGCTGCCCGACGCGGCGCTGCCCCCGGCGTGCCGACCCGGACGGGAACGGGCGCGAGCCGCGGTGTGAAGTGTTCGACGCGCCCATGATCCTGCGCGCGGGGTAGCCGGCGTGACGACGTTGTTGTCGGAGCTGGGCAAGAAGCTGGCCGACCGCTGGCTCACCACCCTGGTGCTGCCGGGGCTGCTGTTCGTGGCGGCGGTCGTGGTGGCCCGTCTGCTCGGCCACCGCCACGCCCTGGACACCGCACGGCTGGCCGCCGAACTCGACCGCGTCACCAGGGGCGTGTCGGCGAAGCCCGCCGTGATCGCGCTCCTGGTCGTCGGCGTCCTCCTCGCCGCCACCGCGGCGGGCCTGCTCACCCAGGCGGTCGCCGCGGGTGTGCGCCGGACGTGGACCGCGCGCCGCCCGAAGCGGCTGGTCGCGTGGCGGGCGAACCGCGCGGAGGCCGCGCTCGACCGCTACCGCCCGGCCAGGCTGACGCCGATCGGCGACCGGTTCCGGCTCGCCGACGAACGCGTGGACGTGCAGTTCGGCCTGTCGGTCGCCTTGGCGTGGCCGCGGTTGTGGCTGCTGCTCGGCGAGAGCACCGCGGCCGCGTTGACCACCGCGAACGCCCGCTACCGCGCGGCCACCGAGACCACCGCCTGGGGCGTGCTCTACCTCGCCCTGGGCACGGTCTGGTGGCCCGCCGCGGCGGCGGGCGTCGTCACGGTCGTCGTCGGCTACCGCCGCGCCCGGGTCGGCGGCGCGGTGCTGGCCGACCTGGTGGAGGCCGTGGTCGACGTCCACCAGCGGCAGCTGGCCGAGGCCGTCGGCGTGGAGCTGCCGCACGGCCGCGTCACCCCGGCGGAGGGGTTGCGCATCAACGACATCCTGAACAAGCGGGCGTGACGGTCAGGCGGTCGCGTTGACCTCCCGGCGCAGCGCGACGGCGTCCGCCCGGATCCGCTCGGGCGGTTCGCGGTCGATCAGGACGCGGCGCATCAGAGCGGCAACGGCGGGCTGATGTTCGGGGGTGAAGCCGCGGCGGGTGATCTCCTGGGTGCCGATGCGCAGGCCGCGCAGCCCCTCGTCGATGCGCTGCCACGGCAGGCTGATGCCGCTGAGGTAGATCCCGGCCTCGCCGAGCAGCACGGCCGCCGCGTCGCCGCCGCCGAGGGTGAGGGCGTCGATCGCGAGGTGGTGGGAGCGGGTGAAGACGCCGTCGTGGCGGGCGACGTCGAAGCCGTTGTCGGCCAGCGCCGCACCCAGCGCCTGCGCGTTGGCGATGCACGCCCGCGCGTAGTCGGGGCCGTGTTCGGCCAGTTCGGCGGCGGTGACGGCGAGCGCGCCGAGGCGTCCGGCGTCGTAGTTGGCGAGCATGCCGGGGTAGGCGACGTTCGAGACGCGTTCGGCCAGCTCGGGGTCGCGGGTGACGACGCAGCCGCCGGACGGGCCGCCGAACGACTTGTAGGTGGAGAACGTCATCAGGTGCGCGCCCTCGTGCAGCGGGCGCTGGAACTCCCGGCCTGCGACGAGCCCGGCCATGTGGGAGGCGTCGTAGACGAGGACCGCGCCGACCTCGTCGGCCGCCGCGCGCACCGCGGCGACGTCGTGCGGGAACAGCATCAGGCTCGCGCCGATCACCACGATCCGCGGCCGGTGCACCCGCAGGAACCCGGGCAGCGTCGCGTAGTCGATGTCCAGCTCGTCGGGCAGGTACGGCAGGTCGACCACGGTCAGGCCGCGGATCGCGGGCACGCCCTGGGCGTGGTGGCTGGCGTGGCCGCCGGCGAACTCGGGCAGCACCGCGATCTTGTCGCCGGCGCGGGCGAACGCGGTGTAGACGGCGAGGTTGGCCAGGGTGGCGCTCTGCAGCCGGACCTCGGCGAACCGGCCTTCCATGAGGGACGCGACGAGCATCGGCGCGAGGACTTCGAGGGTGTCCAGGTGGTCGAGGCCGACCTGGTACTTCTCGCCGGGCCAGCCCATGCTGGGCCGGCTGGACACGGTGGCCCGCACGGTCGCCGCGGCGGCGGGGCTGAGCACGTTGGTGCCCGCGTAGAGCACGATCCCGTCGTCGTCGACCTGGGCGGCGTGCGCTTCGAGGGCCTTGCCGACGGCGGCCGCGACGCCGGCGGCGGTCAGGTCGGCGGAGACGGCGGCCTCGACCTCGGCGAGCCTGCGTTGCGCCTGCGGTGAGGCCCAGGGTGCGATCCTGCTGTTCGTCACGATCGATCACGCTAGGGCGTCGGCGTCGGGTGGGGCGACCGTCCGGGGACTGGAGTTGTTCCTACAGTTGTCGGAATGCAGGAGCTGCTGGACGAGCTGTCCCGGGTGCTGGGACGCGGGGTGTCGGTGGACGACGTGGCGGGCCGGGTGGTCGCGCACAGCGCCCAGACCGACGACGTGGACCAGGCGCGGGTGCGGGCGATCCTGACCCGGCGGGTGCCCGCGGACGTCGCGGCGTGGCAGGAGCAGCACGGCGTGGCGACCGCGACGGGGCCGGTGCGGGTGCCGGGGAACGCGGCGTTGGGGTTCGAGCAGCGGGTCGGTTTCCCGTTGCGGCACAACGGGGTGCTGGTCGGCTACCTGTGGGTGCTCGGCGACGTGCCGGAGCTGGACCTGGGTGGGCGGTTGGCGGCGTTGGCGGCGCAGGTGCCCGCCGGTGA
Organism: Saccharothrix sp. NRRL B-16348; assembly: GCF_001280085.1. Taxonomy (GTDB): domain Bacteria; phylum Actinomycetota; class Actinomycetes; order Mycobacteriales; family Pseudonocardiaceae; genus Actinosynnema. The sequence goes on from NZ_LGED01000194.1 coordinate 154,897, forward strand.
GCGGGCGCCGGTGCGGGTGGTGGTGGCGTTGGAGCCGCGGGTGGTGCGCACGGTGCCCGCCGCCGACGCCCTGCCGGACCTGCCGGGTCACGTCGGGGTGAGCGACCCGCACCCGCCGGACCGGACGGGCGCGGCGTACCAGCAGGCGTTGGCGGCGGCGGAGCTGGCGCGGCTGGACCCGGCGTTGCCGGATCGGGTGCGGTGGTCCGAACTGGGCGCGTACCGGCTGCTGCTCGGCGCGTCGCCGGACGAGGTGCTGGCCGGGCTGTCGGACGTGCTGCTGCGGACGTTGGAGGTGTACCTGGACTGCGGCTGCGAGGTGCGCGTCGCGGCGGAACGCCTGCACCTGCACCGCACCAGCCTGTACTACCGGCTGGGCCGGATCGCCGAGCTGACCGGCCGCGACCTGTCCGACGGCGGCGCCCGGCTGGAGCTGCACCTGGCGCTCAAGCTCGTCCGGTTGGCGCGGCGTCCGTAAGGTCGGTGTCGTGCTCCTGTGGATCAACGGCCCGTTCGGCGGCGGCAAGACCCAGACCGCGCACGAGCTCCAGCGGCGGCTGCCGGGCAGCTTCCTCAGCGACCCCGAGCACGTCGGGTTCGCCCTGCGCCGGATGACGCCGCCCGCGCTGCGCGGCGACTTCCAGGACCTGGTGTCGTGGCGGCGGGGCGTGGTCGAGGTGCTGGACCGGGCGTTGACCGGCCACGACGGGGTGATCGTGGTGCCGATGACGGTGGTGGAGCCCGCCTACTTCCGGGAGATCGTCGGCGGGTTGCGCGACCGCGGCCACGACGTGCGGCACTTCGCGTTGCTGGCCGAGCGGGAGACGGTGGTGCGGCGGCTGCGGGAACGCGTTTTCGGGCACGCGGCGCAGGTCGTGCTCGGCAAGGACGTGCCGCTGCGGCGGGAGAGCTTCGCGCTGCGGGTGCTGGACCGCTGCCTGGAACGGCTGCGCGAGCCGGAGTTCGCCGAGCACGTGTGGACCGACCACATCACGGTGCCGCAGGTCGCGGACCGCATCGCCGCGTCGGCCGGGCTCACGTTGGCGCCGAACACCGACAGCCGGCTGCGCGGCCGGGTGCGGCGGACGTGGACTTCGGTGAAGCACATCCGCTTCGACTAGCGGCACGATCCGGCGGCCCCGACACGATAGGGTGATCAACTTCTCTGACCGCTGTCAAGGAGTGCCGTGCCCGATCTCGGCTTGTTGCTGTACTTACCGCACCGCGAGCTGGAGAACCGGGTGTTCGCCGCCCTGGCGGAGGCGGGGTTCGACGACGTGACGCCCGCGCAGGCGCGGGTGTTCCACCGGATCGACCCGGACGGCTCGCGGCTGACGGAGCTGGCGGAGGCCGCCCGGATCACCAAGCAGACCGCCGGGTTCCTGGTCGACCAGCTCGAACGCGCCGGTTACGTGGAGCGCGGCCCGGACCCCACCGACGCGCGGGCCCGGCTGATCCGGGTCGCCGAACGAGGGCGCGCGGCGGTCCCGGTCTGCCTGGCCGCGATCGCGGAGGTGCAGCGGGAGTGGACCGCGCACCTGGGCCGGCCGCGGATGGCGGCGCTGCTGGACGCGCTGACCAGGTTGCGCGAGATCACCGACCCGGGCCGGTAGCGGCCGGGCAGGTCGGCGGGCGCGGCTGCTCGCCGTGGCCCAGCTCGACGCGGATGTCGTCGTTGTCGGCGAGGACGACCACGGTGCCGCGGTCGCGGGTCCAGCCGTCGGACACCAGGAAGTACTTGGCCCCGACCTTGGTGAGCAGGCGCAGGCCCAGGTAGCGGAACCGGTAGCGGGAGCCGTCGGCGGGCAGGGGTTCCTCGCAGGCGCCGGGCGCGGTGATGTGCAGGCGTTCCCGGGCGTAGACGACGACGGCGGTCTGCCCGCGCACGTCCTCGGCGTAGGCGCGGGCCAGTTCGACGCCCCGGACCTCGGCGTAGTTGCCCGCCGACCAGAACAGCGAGAGCGACACGACGGCGAAGACCAGCACCCTGGTCCACGTCGGGTGCTCGTCGGGGCGGCGCAGGCGGCTCGCGTACAGCGACAGCAGGATCCCGCCGCCGACCGCGAGCGGGAACGCGTAGAAGCTGGTGACCGGGAACAGCAGCCCGAGCGCCACGGTCACGGCGGGCAGGATCAGCCAGGCCAGCGACAGCACCACCGACAGCGCCCGTGCGCGGCTGCCGGGCCGGTCGCTCGCCGCGCGGACGCGGGGCTCCAGCCACCGGCAGACCAGGGCGATCCCGACGACGACCGCCAGCAGCAGGAAAACCGGTCCGACGCTGCGCAGCACGTAGTCCGTGGTGGACATGCCCAGCACGGAGCTGTCGATGCCCAGCTCGCGGGCCTGCACGTCGCTGCGCCGCCAGCCGAAGTACACCAGCAGGCCGGTGAGCACGGTGACGTTGGCCAACGCCTCACCGACCCGCTGCACCGCGTCCGGCTGGCCGGAGCCCTTGTCGGGCGCGTCCCGGTCGGCCGGGCTGGTCATGACGTCGTCGTGGTCGTGGTGGTGGTCGTCGTGCGGGTGGTGGTGGTCGTGGTCGTCGTGGTCGTGCCTGTCGGAGTGGTGGTGGTCGTGGTGGTGTCGGTGCGCGGGTCGGCGCGGTCCGTGTCGTCCGGCCACCTCGGCGGCCGGCCCTCGGCGCACGGGAAGCTCTCGGGCGCCTGCTGCTCCAGGACGCTGCGCACGGCCTGGTAGGTCGCGCAGTCGACCTCGCCGCTGCCGTCGGAGCCGCGGTTCATCGCCCAGCCGTACCGGGAGGCGCGGTCGAACATCGCGCGCCCGGCCGATTCCCGGCCCCCGCACAGGTGGACCCCGGCCTGGTAGAGCAGGACGTTGCGCGGGCTCGTCATCGAGCTCCACTGGTCGTCCAGGATCGCCTGGGCCTCCGCGCAGGCTCGAGCCTTCAGTGCCGTGTACACGTTGTCCTCCGGGAAGCTCGGCGAGTCCGGTCCCTCGGGGAGGAACCAGCCGTACCGGGTGCCTCCCTTGGTGGTGGTCGTGTCCGAACCGGTGCCGGTGTGTCGGGTGGTGGTCGTCGGGTCGGTCGCGGTGTCGCCGCCCGGGCGGTCGAACACCCCGCTCTCGCACGAGGTGACGCCGACGACGATCGCCACCGCCACTGCTCCTCTGGTGATTCGCGCCCACATGAGCCGGCCTCCTTCACCATCACTCCCCGAGCTAGGAGGGTGATGCGAAGGGTGGGGATACGCGGGCCCATGCACCCGATCGTGTGGACGAGGGTTACGAGGACAGGAACCGGTCGAGGACGCGGGCGCCGAAGCGGAGGCCGTCCACGGGCACGCGCTCGTCCACGCCGTGCGGCATTGCGCGGTAGTCGTAGCCGGCGGGCAGGGACAGCGGGGCGAAGCCGTAGCAGTCGATGCCCAGCCTGCTGAACGCCTTGGCGTCCGTGCCGCCGCCCATGCAGTAGGGCACGACCACGGCCTCGGGGTCCTCGGCGCGCAGGGCGGCGGCCATCGCGTCGAACCACGGCGAGTCGATCGGCGCCTGCACGGGCGGTTCGTCGGCGATGAACTCGCGCCGCACGTCCGGGCCGAGGGCGGCGTCGATCGAGGCCAGCAGCTCGTCCGTAGTGCCGGGCAGGGTGCGCACGTCCAGTTCGGCGGTGGCGCTGCCGGGGATGACGTTCACCTTGTACCCGGCCTGCAGCACGGTGGGGGTGGCGCTGTTGCGGACGGTGTTCTCCACCAGCCGGGCGGCGGGCCCGAACCGGGCGATGGTGGCGTCGACGTCGGACAGGTCGACCGGCACGTCGAGCGCGGCGCCGACCCGTTCGATGAACGCCCGCACGGTCGGGGTGAGCCGCACGGGGTGCTCGATCGCGGCGACGCGGGTGAGCGCGGCGAGGAGCTTGACCACGGCGTTGTCGTCGTTGCGGCGGGAGCCGTGCCCGGCGCGCCCGGTGGCGGTGAGCCGCAGGTGGGAGGTGCCGCGTTCGGCGGTGCCGATGGGGTAGACGCGGTGGTCGCCGACGGGGTAGGAGTAGCCGCCGGACTCGCTGATCGCGGTGGTGCAGCCGGCGAAGAAGTCGCGGTGGTGGTCGACCAGCCACTGGGCGCCGAACTCGCCCTGGTCCTCCTCGTCGGCGACGAACGCGAGCACGATGTCGCGGCGCGGCCGTCGTCCTTCGCGGGACCAGTCGCCCAGCACGGCCAGGACCATGGCGATCATGTCCTTCATGTCGACCGCGCCGCGGCCCCACAGGTAGCCGTCGCGCTGGACGCCGGCGAACGGCGGCACGCTCCACTCGGCGGCGTCGGCGGGCACCACGTCGAGGTGCGCCTGCACGAGCAGCGCGGGCAGGTCCGGTTCCGTGCCGGGCACGCGGGCCAGCACGTTGCCGCGGCGTGGCGCGGGTTCGAGCACGGTGGCCTGCACGCCGACGGCGTCCAGGTGCGCGGCGACGAACTCGGCGGCCTCCCGTTCGCCGGCGGACTCGCCGCCGCCGCGGTTGGTGGTGTCGAACCGCAGCAGCGCGGCGCACAGGTCGACGACGTCCTCAGCCATAGATACCCTCCACCGCCCCCGCGGCGATCGCGGTGACGACCTTGAACGCCTGCATCGCCAGGGTCATGGATGCGGCGTCGAACCCGACCCGGCGTGCTCCGATCTGCTCCACCGTAGGGACCACCGCCGCGGCGGCGGCCAGGTGGGTGGCGTCGAACTCCACTTCGACCCGGTGCGGCGCGACGGCGGCCGGTCCCCGTCCGGCGCGGCCCATGGCCGTCCGGGCGGCCGCGGTGATCAGCTCGGAGGTGACCCGCGGGGGCGAGCAGACGGCGGCGTAGCGGCTGACGCACTCCTTGACGGCGACGAACCCGGCGCCGGGCGCGTAGTCGCGGGCGTCGTCGCACGCCTTGTCGTCGCCGGTCACGAGCAGCACGGGGACGCCGTGCTCGGCGGCCAGCGCGGCGTTGAGCCTGCCCTCGCTCGCGGGCACGCCGTCGAGCCAGACACCGGTGATGGAGTTCTCCAGGTAGGTGTGCGCGAGCACGCCCTCCTGGCCCGCGCCCGCGTGGTAGCCGAGGAACACCACGCCGTCCACGCCGGAGTCGACGCCCTGCATCATCGACAGCGGCTTGTGCCGCCCGGTGAGCAGCCGTGCCCGGGTGTCGAGGTCTTCCAGCAGGAGGTTGCGCTGGGACGAGTGTGCCTCGTTGACGAGCACGTCGGTCGCGCCGCCCGCGTGGACGCCCGCGACGCAGGCGTTGACGTCGCCGGTGAACAGCCGGCGGAACCGCTGCCACTGCTCGGTCTGCGGGACGACGTCGGCGGTCCAGGTGACCCCCGTCGCCCCTTCCATGTCCGCCGAGATCAAGATCCGCATGGGTTCACCGTACCGAGGCGATGTCGGTTCTTGACGTGTGCCACGACGTAGTGGTTACTTCTTGACTTCCACTCACGGGCGGGAGGCGGTCACTGTGGGTATCCGGCGATTCGGCGCGGTCACGGCGGCGATGACATTGGTGGTCTTGCTCGCGCCGACACCGGCGCAGGCGCAACAGGCGGTGACCCTGCGGGTGGCGATCACCCAGCAGGTGGATTCGCTCAACCCGTTCCTGTCGGTCTTCCAGGCGGGCACCGAGGTCGGCAGGCTCATGTACGACTACCTGACCGCCTACGACGTGAAGGACCAGCGCCCCGTGGAGGGCCTGGCCGACCAGTGGGAGTCGTCGGAGGACCGGCTGACCTGGACCTTCCACGTGCCCGAGGGCAAGAAGTGGTCCGACGGGCAGCCGATCACCGCCGAGGACGTCGCGTTCACCTACGACCTGATGATGCGCGACGAGACCGCCGCCACCGCCAACGGCAGCTTCACCGCCGACTTCGAGTCGGTGACCGCGACCGACGACCGCACCCTGGTGATCAAGACCAAGCAGCCGCAGGCGACGATGCTGGCGCTGGACGTGCCGATCGTGCCCGCGCACGTGTGGTCGAAGGTCGCCGACATCGGCGAGTACCGCAACGACCAGACGCCCGTCGTGGGCAGCGGGCCGTTCATCCTCACCGAGTACCGGGCCAACGAGTTCATCCGGTTCAAGGCGAACAAGGACTACTGGCGCGGCGCGCCGAAGTACGACGAGCTGACGTTCACCTACTACAAGACCGCCGACGCCGCGGTGCAGGCGTTGACCAAGGGCGAGGTCGACCTGGTCAACCGGATGGGGCCGGCGCAGTTCGACTCGCTGAAGGACAAGGACGGCATCACGCGCAACCAGGCGCAGGGCCGCCGCTTCAACGAGATCGTGATCAACTCGGGGGCGGCGACGCGCACCGGTGAGCCGATCGGCGACGGGCACCCGGCGTTGAAGGACGTCGTGGTGCGCCGGGCGATCGCCAAGTCGCTGGACCTCGACGCGATCATCGCCAAGGTCAACGGCGGCTACGCGCAGCGCGGCACCGGCCCGATCCCGCCGGTGTTCGGCGACTACCACCTCAAGCCGGAGCCCGCGCACCCCTACGACCCGGCCGCGGCGAACGCCGAGCTGGACCGGGCCGGGTACGCGCGTGGCGCGGACGGCATCCGCGTCTCGCCGCAGGGCAGGCGGATGGAGCTGCGGCTGCTCGGGCACGCCAGCCGCGCCTACGACGAGCAGACCGGCGAGTTCGTCAAGCGGTCGCTGGCCGACCTGGGCATCGTGGTCGACGTGCAGATCGTGTCGGACAACCAGCTCAACGAGGCCGGCACGGCCGGGACGTTCGACCTGCAGTTCTCCGGCTGGGGCACCAACCCCGACCCGGACTTCATCCTGTCGCTGCACACGTGCGGCCAGCGGCCCAACGCCGACGGCAAGGGCGGCACCACCGACACGTTCTTCTGCGACGCCGAGTACGACGCCCTCTACGCGCAGCAGCGCGCCGAGTTCGACCCGGCCAAGCGCCGCGAGCTGGTGTTGAAGATGCAGCAGCGGTTCTACGACCAGGTGCCGGCCGTCGTCCTGGGCTACGACAACGCGCTGGAGGCCTACCGCAGCGACAAGTTCGCCTCGTTCCCCGTGCAGCCCGACCCGGGCGGCGTGATCATGGCCCAGAACGGCGTGTGGGGGTACTACGGCGCGACGCCGGTCGCGTCGGCGGGCTCGGACACCGGCTCGAACACCGGCCTGGTGCTGGGTGTGGTCGGCGGCGCGCTGGTCGTGCTCGTGGGCGGCGCGTGGCTCATCGGCCGGCGGCGCGGGCTGCGCGCGGAGGACCGCGAGTGATCCGGCACCTGGCGGGCAAGGTCGGCGGCGCGCTGGTCAGCCTGCTGTTCGTGGTGGCGCTGGGGTTCCTGCTGTTCCGGGTGATCCCCGGCGACCCGGTGGTCGCGATGACCCGCGGCCGGCCGGTGACCGGCGACCAGCTCGCCGAGCTGCGCGCGCGGCTGGGCGTGGACAAGCCGTTGGACGAGCAGTTCGTCGACTACCTCACCGCGGCGCTGCGCGGCGACTTCGGCACGTCCTACGTCTACAGCCGGCCGGTGCTGGAGCTGATCGGCGAAAGGCTGTGGCCGACCGTGCTGCTGACCGGCACGTCCACCGTGCTGGCCGTGGTGATCGGGCTGTGGCTGGGCATCCGCGGCGCGTGGCGGCGCGGATCCCGGTCCGACCGGGTCTCCACCGGGCTGGCGCTGGCGCAGTGGGCGATGCCGACGTTCTGGCTGGGCATGCTGCTGTCGCTGGCCACCGGCGACCTGTTCCCCAGCGGCGGCATGCGGTACCCGGACACCCCGCCGGACTTCCTGTCCCAGGCGGTGGACGTGGCCCACCACATGGTGCTGCCGTGCCTGACCATGATCGCGGTGGTCTACGCGCAGTACCTGCTGGTGATGCGGTCGTCGTTGCTGGAGGAGATGCACGCCGACTACCTCACGACGGCGCGGGCGAAGGGGCTGCGCGACGACCTGGTGCGGCGGCGGCACGCCGTGCCCAACGCGTTGCTGCCGACCGTGACGCTGGTGTTCCTGCACCTGGGGCTCGTGGTGTCGGGCGCGATCACGGTCGAGACGGTGTTCTCCTGGCCCGGGCTGGGGCTGTTGACCTACGAGGCGCTGACCGGCCCGGACCTGCCGCTGCTGCAGGGCACGTTCGTGGTGCTGGCGGGAGCGGTGATCACCATGAACGTGTTCGCGGACCTGCTGTACCGGGTCCTGGACCCGCGGGTGCGTGCGTCGTGACGGCGATCGCGTGGCAGCGGCGGCAGGCCGCGGCGCGGGCGACGTGGCGGGAGTTCGCCTCCCAGCGCGGCGGCCTGGCCGGGCTGATCGGGTTGGCGGTGATCACGCTGCTGGCGGTGCTGGCGCCGTGGGTGACCGACGCGTCCGGGCTGGACGTGACGCGGGTGACCGCGCGGCCGTGGGAGCCGCCGTCGTCCTCGCATTGGCTGGGCACCGACCACAACGGGCGCTCGGTGCTGCTGCTGACCTGGTGGGGCACCCGGATCTCGCTGGTCGTGGGGCTCGCGGCGACCGTGTTGTCGGTGCTGATCGGTACCGTGGTCGGGATCGCGGCGGCCCACTTCGGCGGGTGGGTGTCGGCGGTGCTGATGCGGTTCACCGACTTCTTCCTGGTGCTGCCGTCGTTGGTGCTGGCGATCGCGCTGTCGACCGTGCTGCCGCGCGGGCTCGGCACGATCGTGCTGGCGATCGGGGTGACGTCGTGGCCGGCGACGGCGCGGCTGGTGCGGGCCCAGACGCTGGCGGTGGAGGCGCGGCCGTTCATCGAGCGGTCCCGCGCGTTGGGCGGCGGGCACGGGCACGTGATCGGGCGGCACGTGCTGCCCGCCGTGCTGCCGCTGGTGTTCGTGAACACGACGTTGACGGTGGCCAGCGCGATCGTGGCGGAGTCGACCCTGTCGTTCCTGGGGTTGGGCGACCCGACGCGGGTGTCGTGGGGGTCGCTGCTGCACGCGGCGAACATGCACGGCGCCGTGTCGCAGCGTGCGTGGTGGTTCCTGGTGCCGCCGGGGCTGGGCGTGGTGTGCGTGGTGCTGGCGTTCACGCTGTGCGGGCGGGCCCTGGAGACGGTGCTCAACCCGCGGCTGAAGGGGGAGCGGTGAGCAGCCTGCTGGAGTTGCGCGACCTGAGCGTGCACTACCGGACCGCGCGTGGCGAGGCGACCGCGGTGCGGTCGGTGTCGCTGGAGCTGGAGGCCGGGCAGACGCTGGGGTTGGCGGGGGAGTCGGGGTGCGGCAAGTCGACCGTGGCGATGTCGGTGCTGCGGTTGCTGCCGCGCAACGCCCGCGTCGAGGGCGAGGTGCTGCTCGACGGCGAGGACGTGCAAGGCATGTCGTGGGGCCGGCTGCGGGCGGTGCGGTGGGCGGCGGCGTCGGTGGTGTTCCAGGGCGCGATGCACGCGTTGAACCCGGTGCACCGGGTCGGTGAGCAGATCGCCGAGCCGATGCGGCTGCACGGCGTCACCGGGTCGGTGTCGGCGCTGCTGGACCAGGTGGAGCTGCCGGCGCGGGCGGCGCGGGCGTACCCGCACGAGCTGTCGGGTGGGCAGAAGCAGCGGGTGATGATCGCGATGGCGCTGGCGTGCGAACCGCGCCTGGTGATCGCGGACGAGCCGACCACGGCGCTGGACGTCGTGGTGCAGGCGCAGGTGCTGGACGTGCTCAAGCGGCTGGTGTCCGAGCGCGGGATCGGGCTGGTGATGATCAGCCACGACCTGTCCGTGCTGGCCTCGACGTGCGACCGGCTGGCCGTGATGCGGTACGGGCAGGTGGTGGAGGAAGGTCCGGCGCGGGAGGTGATCGCGTCGCCGACCCACCCGCACACGCAGGCGTTGGCGGCGGCGTTCCCGACCGTGGGCGATCCGGCGTCGCGGCACGTCACGCCGTCCGAAGCACCGTCGGACGGGCCGGTGCTGCTGCGAGCTTCGGGCGTGCGCGTGTCCTTCGGCGCGACGGAGGCCGTGGCCGGGGTCGATCTGGAGGTGCGGGCGGGCGAGATCGTCGCGCTGGTCGGGCAGTCCGGCTCGGGCAAGACCACGTTGGCCCGCACGTTGCTCGGCCTGCAACGGCCCACGGCGGGCCGGGTGCTGTTCGAGGGCGTCGGACTCCCCCGGTCGGCGTCGGGACTGCGCGCGTACCGGCGGCAGGTGCAGCTGGTGCTGCAGGACCCGACGAGCGCGCTCAACCCGCGGCACTCGGTGTACGAGGCCGTCGCCGAGGGGCTGCGCATCCACCGGGTGCCCGGCGACGAGGCGGCTCGGGTCGCCGAGGCGTTGTCGCAGGCCGAACTGCGGCCGCCGGAGCTGTTCTTCCCGTCGTTGCCGCACGAGCTGTCCGGCGGCCAGCGCCAACGCGTGGTGATCGCGGGCGCGTTGGCGCTGGGTCCGCGGCTGCTGATCGCCGACGAGCCGGTGGCGTCGCTGGACGCCTCCGTGCGCGGCGAGATCCTGGCGCTGCTGCTGCGGCTGCGCCGTGAGCTGGGCCTGGCCGCGCTGGTGATCACCCACGACCTCGGGTTGGCGTGGACGATCGCCGACCGGGTCGCGGTGATGTACCAGGGCGAGTTGGTGGAGCAGGGCACGGTCGAGCAGGTGCTGCTGTCACCGCGGCACGACTACACGCGCACGCTGCTCGCGGCCGTGCCTCACGACCAGCGCAGCACCCGGCCGAACTGGACCAACTCGCCGTAGTGCTCCGGGCGGCGCGCCCCGAGCGCCAGGTCGAGCACCGGCTTCGCCGCCTCGGCCGGACTGGCCGCGCCGCTCATGTCGGAGAACCACGGTCGGGAGGCGTCGGTGTCGACCAGGCCGGGGCAGACCGCGGCGATCAGCGTGCCGGCGGCCGTGTCGTCGTCGCGGCGTTCGGCGGCCACCGCGCGCACGGCGGCGACCTGGCCCACCTTGGACGGGATGTTGATCCAGTCCGGCCAGCCCTGGGCGGCCGCGGTGCCGTCGAGCACGGCGTCGCGCCAGGCGAGCATCGTGGCGTCGACGTCGTCCAGCGACCGTGCGGCGAAGTGCCCGTGCAGGTGGCGGGGCAGTTGGCGCACGGTGCCGAAGGAGCTGGCCACCACCAGCAGCGCGCCGCCGGGGCGCAGCAGCGGGGTGAACGCGCGGAGCATGTGCGTGGTGCCCAGGTTGTTGGTGTCCACGAACGGGCCGACCTGCTCGCCCCACGACGCGCCGGGCGTGAGCCGGGCGGCGGCGTTGGAGAGCACCACGTCCACGCCGCCGTGGCGTTCGCGCAGGTCGTCGGCGAAGGCGGCGACGGCGTGCTCGTCGCTGACGTCCAGCACGTGGGTCCGGATGGCGTCGTGGTCGATGCGCGCGGCGGCGTCGGCGACCCGGCCGGCGTGGCGGCCGGTGAGGTAGACGACGTCGGACGGGGCGGCGCGGTGCGCGAGGCCTTCGGCGAGGGCGAAACCCAGGCCCTGGTTGGCGCCGGTGACGACGGAGATGCGGGTCATGTCGGCCATGATCGCGCACATCCAGGAACCGTTCGGTTCCCGCCTTCCACCCCCTCTGAACTGCACATTCTCCGACTACCGACTTCACGAACGGGTGATTGTGGCGGGGCCTTCAACCAAAACGCCGTTATCGCCAACCTGAAACGTCGGTTGAAACAACGAGGCCGGCAACCAACCCCTGCCCCGCCCACCCACTACCCGCCCGCGTTCGACCCGACCACGTGCTGCCGGATCTCCTGCTGGTGGGTGTCGAGCTGCCGGGTGTCGAGCGCTGCGGCCTGACGGCCGTCGACCAGCCCGGCCTGGCCGGTGTCGCACTGCGCGGCGTGGCTGGTGTCGAGCGGTGCGGCCTGCCGCCGGCCATCGGACGGCGCGGCGAGCTGCCGGGTATCGGTCGCCGGAGTGTGCTGCCGGGTGCCGGTCGCCGCCGCCGCGGCGTGCTGCTCGACGCCCGCCGGACCGGCTTGCCGTCCAGCGTCCGGAGGCCCTGCCTGCTGCCTCGCGTCGAGCAGCTCGCCGGTGTGTTCCTCGGCCCACGCCGCGAGCGCGCGGACGGGGGTGAGCAGCGAACGGCCGAGACCGGTCAGCTCGTGCCACCCGTCCGCGCTCGTCAGCAGCCCGTTGCCGCGCAGCCGGGCCAGGGTCTGGGTGAGCATCTTGTTGCTGATGCCGCCGATCCGGTCCAGCAACTCCCCGTACCGCAGCGGCCCGTCGCCGAGGGCGACGACGACCACCACCGACCAGGTGTGCCCGACGACCTCCAGGGTGGTGCGGGCGGGGCAGTCGGCGAGGAACACGTCGAAGTCGCTCACCCCGTCACAAATACCGCTTGAGCTCCCGCTTCGCCAACGACATCCGGTGCACCTCGTCGGGGCCGTCGGCCAGGCGCAGCGTCCGCGCCGCCGCCCACAGCTCGGCCAGCGGGAAGTCCTGGCTCACGCCGCCGGCGCCGTGCGCCTGGATCGCCTTGTCCAGCACCCACTCCGCCATGAGCGGCGTGCCGATCTTGATGGCCTGGATCTCGGTGTGCGCGCCCTTGTTGCCGACGGTGTCCATCAGCCACGCCGTCTTGAGCACCAGCAGCCTGGCCTGCTCGATCCGCACCCGGGACTCGGCGATCCACTCCTGCACGACGCCCTGGCGCGCGATCGGCTGGCCGAACGCGACGCGGGAAATCGCGCGGCGGCACAGGAGTTCCAGCGCGCGTTCCGCGATGCCGATCAGCCGCATGCAGTGGTGGATGCGGCCGGGGCCGAGGCGGGCCTGGGCGATCGCGAAGCCCTCGCCCTCGCCGGCGATCAGGTTGTCGGCGGGCACGCGGACGTTGTCGAAGACGATCTCGGCGTGCCCGCCGTGCGAGGCGTCGGTGTAGCCGAACACGCGCATGCCGCGCTTGACGTGCACGCCGGGCGTGTCGCGCGGCACCAGGATCATCGCCTGCTGACGGTGCCGTTCGGCGTCGGGGTCGGTCTTGCCCATCACGATGAAGATCGCGCAGTTGGGGTTCATCGCACCGGACGACCACCACTTGCGGCCGTTGATGACGTACTCGTCGCCGTCGCGGGTGATGCTGGTGGCGATGTTGGTGGCGTCGGAGGACGCGACGTCCGGCTCGGTCATGCAGAACGCCGACCGGATCTCGCCGTCCAACAAGGGGCGCAGCCACTGCTTCTTCTGCTGCTCGGTGCCGAACATCGCCAGCACCTCCATGTTCCCGGTGTCCGGCGCGGCGCAGTTGAGCGCCTCGGGCGCCAGGTGCGGGCTGCGGCCGGTGATCTCGGCCAGCGGCGCGTACTGCAGGTTCGTCAGGCCGCCGCCGTGGTCGGGGTCGGGCAGGAACAGGTTCCACAGACCCTGCCGGCGCGCCTCGGCCTTCAGCTCCTCCAGCACCGCCGGACGCGCCCACGGGTCCTCGGCGTCGGCCAACTGCTGTTCGGCGACCGGTTCGGCGGGGTAGACGAACTCGTCCATGAACCGCAGCAGCGTGCCGCGCAGTTCCTCGGTCTTGGCGTCGTAGGCGAAGTCCATCAGTGCTCCCCTGAGCTCGCGGCGAGTCCCTGCCGGACCAGCGGCAGGGTGAGTTGGCCGATCTGGTCGAACCCCGCTCCCACGGTCTTGCCGTGGGTGAAGCGGAAGTGGATGCCTTCGAGGATCACGGCGAGCTTGAAGTACGCGAACGCCGTGTACCAGGCCAGACCGCCGGTGTCGGCGCCGCTGCGCTCGGCGTAGCGGCGCACCAGCGCGTCGGTGTCGGCGAAACCGGGCAACGTCGGCACGGTGCCGGTGATCGGGTCGTCCTCGCGCGCGCCGATGCCGTTCCAGTACACGCACAGCAGGCCGACGTCGGCCAGCGGGTCGCCCAGCGTGGCCATCTCCCAGTCCAGCACCGCGCTGATGTCCAGCGGGTCCTCGGTGACCAGGACGTTGTCCAGCCGGTAGTCGCCGTGCACGATCGTGGCGCGGGCGGAGTCGGGGACGCTGTCGGCGAGCCGGTCGCGCAGTTCGTCGATGCCGGGCAGCTCACGGCTGCGCGAGGCGTCGAGCTGCTTGCCCCAGCGGGCGACCTGGCGCTTGAGGAAGCCGTCCGGCCGGCCGAAGTCGGTCAGGCCGACGTCCTTCGGGTCGACGGCGTGCAGGTCGGCGAGCACGTCGACCAACCGTTCGGACAGGGTGCGCGCCTTGTCGGGGGTGAGCCACGGGCACTGGTCGCGGTGCCGCAGCGCGACGCCGGGCACCTCTTCCATCAGGTAGAACGGCGCGCCGATGACGTCGGTGTCCTCGCAGAGCAGCTCGACGCGCGGCACGGGCACGGCGGTGTCGGCGAGTGCCTTGATCACGCGGTGTTCGCGGGACATGTCGTGCGCGGTGGCCAGCACGTGGCCCAGCGGCGGGCGGCGCAGCACCCAGCGCTCCCGGCCGTCGGTGACGCGGTAGGTCAGGTTCGACCGTCCGCCGGGGATCAGTTCGCCGGTCAACGGGCCGGTGCCGAGGTGCGCGGCGAGCCGGTCGAGGTCCAGGCCGGGTAGTTCGGTCATGCGGCGACTCCCCTGAGCTGGGCGATCACCGCGCGGGTCGTGTCGGCGTCGGTGTGCCGGTGGGCGTGCAGGCCGACCGCCTGCGCCGCTTCGACGTTGACCGGCGCGTCGTCGAAGAACACGCACCGGTGGGCGGGCAGGCCGATCTGGTCCAGAGTGTGCTGGAAGATGCGCGGGTCCGGCTTGCGCAGCCCGATCCGACCGCTGATCACGATCGTGTCGAACAGCTCCAGCAGCAGCTCCTCGGGATAGCCCTCGCCCCAGCTGTTGGACAGCAGCACGGTCCGCAGGCCGTCGGCGCGCAGTTCGCGGACCAGGTCGACCATCTTCGGGTCCGGGTGGGCGCTGCCGAACATGCGGCGCAGCAGGCCTTTCGACGCCACCTCGCGTCCGTCGACGGTGAGGAGCTCGGCGGCCAGGAGTGCCTCGAACTCGTCGGGCGTGAGCTCGCCGGTCTCCAGTCGGAACACCGGGTTGTCGGGGACCGCGTCACGGCCCATCCAGCTCTTCATGGTCCGGCCGTAGCGGTCCCGGTCGATGTTCTCCGAAGTCAGCCAGTCCTCGATGAAGGCGGGCACGGAGACCGTGAGCACGCCACCCCAGTCCAACACCACCGCGTCGATGCGCCGTTCGTCCACGTCGCGAGGGTACCGACCGGTCGGTATGTCGGCAACCCTCGTCGCCCGAGGACCCTCACCAGGGCTTTGAGTCGTGTCTTCTTAGCCTGCCGGGAGGAAGCAATGCCGGTTCTGGTCACCGGTGCGACCGGCATCGCCGGGCAATGCGTGGTGCGTCGACTGCTCGACGGGGGTGGTCGGTCCGGGCGTTGACGCGTGATCCGGCGGCGGCTCGACTGCCGGCCGGGGTCGAGGTGGTGGCCGGGGACTTCACCGGCCCGTCGTCGCTGGCGGCCGCGGTGAAGGCGTTGGTGGAGGAGGGCACGCCGGTCGGACCTACCAGCCGACCGGTCCGGCACCGGTGCTTCGGCGGGACGCGGTGCGGATGATCGGCGAGGCGATCGGGCGTGACGTGGAGTTCGTGGAGCTGACCCCGGACCAGGCGCGTGAGGCGTGGCGTGACGTCTACCCGGCTGAGGTGTCCGAGTGGTTCCTCGAGATGGGCCGTCACCCCGACGGCAGCAGTTGGGTATCGCCGGACGTCGAGCGGGTGCTGACATCGCGGCATGCGAAGTGGTCGCAGCCGCCGGTTGGTCAGCCTCGTTCACGAGGACCGTCCGCCGGGTCGATCGTCAGGGCGGTTCGGGCAGGGCATTGCGCAGGCGGATTCCGCTGAACCCGAGCGTGCTCGCGACCACCCGTCGCCAGAACGGCCACAGGTTGGCCATCAGCCGCAGCTCGATGCCGGCGTCCTCGTGCAACGCGAGCAGGTCGCCGACCACCTCGGGCGCGCCGAGCGGTTCGACCGGTTCGGTGGCCACGTGGGCGTTGGTCGGTTCGCCGAACGGCCGGAACGCCCGCGCGTCGAACCGGTAGGCGTACAGCCGTGCGGTCTGCATCCGGCGCAGCCAGCCGAACTCGATCGCGTGAACCCGCTCGACACCCAGCCACGCCCGGTCCTCGGCGCTGGTGGTCGGTTCGACCCACGCCATCGCACGCGGACACTGGCGCGGGAACCAGTAGTCGGGCGTCCGTGTGTGGTCCACCGCCCACACGTACGCCTCGGGTTGTCGGGCCGTGGCGGCGACGTGCGGCTCGAACCGGGTGATCGTGGGGTCTTCGGAGAAGTGCAGCACTTCCCCCGGCGCCGGTCGCATGGTCGGCGATCCTGTCGGACGTCGACCGGCACGATCCACCGATTTCCGCTCAGGCCGCGTCCGGTACCGCCTGCACTGTCCGGTCCCGACCTGCGCATCGGTGACGCGATCTGCCGGTGTCACCGCACACCGGGCCGCGGGCAGCGGCCGGGCCAGTGGGCGAGTGCCGCTCGGGCGGTGGGCGATGTGCACCGGGCCTACCTGCCGCAGACCCGGTGCACATCCGGTAGCCGACGGCGTGGAATTGTCAGGCGTTGATCTCCTTCGGTGCGCCGTCGGTCTGGCCGATGGTGATCTTGCGCGGCTTGGCCTTCTCCGCGATCGGGATGCGCAGCGTCAGCACGCCGGAGTCGTAGTCGGCCTTGATCCGGTCGACGTCGAGCGAGTCACCGAGGAACAGCTGGCGCGAGAAGACGCCCAGAGGACGCTCGGACAGCTGCATCTCGACGTCGTCGGTGCGGTTGGGGCGACGCTCGGCCTTCACCGTGAGCACGTTGCGCTCGACGTCGAGGTCGATGGCGTCCGGGGTGACTCCGGGCAGGTCGAACTCCACCACGAACTGGTCGTTGGCGCGGTAGGCGTCCATCGGCATGGGCGTGGGCCGCGACCACGTGCCCGGTCCGCTGAAGAACTGCTGCGCCAGCCGGTCCAGCTCCCGGAACGGGTCCGTGCGCATCAACATCGGGAACACCTCCTGGTTTGGTCTGGTCAATGCGCTGGTGATTGCGCTGCCGATTCAGTTGTACCACGTCGTCATGTGGTTGACAAGAGCGAATGTCGTCGGTAAGTTGACGTCATGGCGATCGGAGACTACGAGACCGTCCGGGCGGCGGCAACCGGGGAAGACCTCAGTGCGGGGCAGGTGCTGTCCGCGCTGGTCCTCCTGCGGCGACTGCGCGACGAGCTGGCCGGTTGGGAACCGCAGCTGATCGCCGCGGCGCGTGAGCTGGGCACGAGCTGGGCCGAGCTGGCTCCCGCGCTGGGAGTGGCCAGCAGACAGGCGGCGGAGCGCCGGTACCTGCGGCTGCGCCCGTCGGAACTGGGCGCTACCGCCGAGGGTCGGGTCCGTGCCGAACGGGACAAGCGCGCGGCTGACCGGGCGGTGTCGCAGTGGGCGCGCGACAACGCCGCGTCGCTGCGCAGCCTGGCCGGTCAGGTCGGCCGGATGGACGTCGTCGTGCGCGAGGCGCTGGCGGAGGACGACGCCGTGGCGCTGCTGGAGCCGTTGCTGGCGGCGCTGAGCAGGATGCGGGCCAGCCACCCGGAGTTGGCCCAGGAGATCCAGGCCGTCGGCGACCGAGCGGAGGAGGTGCGACGCGACACCCAGACGCTGCGGGACAACCAGATGCTGCGCGACAACCACTGACAACCACCGACGACCGACAACCGCTCATCACCACCGACGAGCGGTAAGCGACAAGCGGCAAACAGCGACACGCACTGGCGGGCGCTGGCGTTCGGTTGACAACGGCAGCGCCCGGACCGCCCACCGGGACGCTGCGGTAGGTCGGGCCCGACCTAACCGAACGACCAGACCGATTGCCGAAGTGGTGGAGGTTGGCTTGAGCGGGGCTGCCGTTGTGTCGGTGGCGGAGGGTAGTCCTTCTCGGGGCGGGTCGGGGTCAACCGATCGGCTTGGTCGGGGTCAACCTTCTCCCGAGGGGATTCGGTCCTTTCGTCGCTCGTGGTGATCGGTTCCCGCTGTCACGGTGGAGAGGCTTTCCACAGTGGCAGGGGGATGGAAATGCCGATCTCTGAACGGGTAGTGGCGTTGGTGGCGGTGGCCGCGTCGGTGGTGTCGCTGGGTGCCGGGGTCACGGCGGCCTCGCCGGGGCGGCCCGACCGGCCGGGTGGCTGGGCGGGTGATTGGGCGACGTGGTCGAAGGACTCGGCCGGGTCGCGGTACGCGGCGGCGGAGTGGCGGATCACGCCGCGCACCGTGTCGAAGTTGAAGGTGAAGTGGGCGTTCGCCTTCCCGAAATCGGAGGCTCCGGTGCGGAGCCAGCCTGCCGTGGTCGGCGGGGTGGCGTTCTTCGGCGGGCCGGATGGGAGGTTCCACGCGCGGGACGCGGAGACCGGCGCGGAGGTGTGGACGACGGACCTGTCCGGGATCGCTCCGGGCGCCCGGCCGGCGATCCCGTGGGACAGCCCGTCGGTGTCGGGCGGGCGGGTGTACTTCGGCGATGTGCGCGGCTTCGTCTACTCGCTGGACCAGGTCACGGGTCGGGTGGTGTGGGCGAAGCAGGTCGACGCGCACCCGGCGGCGACGGTGACCAGTTCACCGATCGTGCACGACGGGAAGGTGTACGTCGGCACGTCGAGCGGTGAGAACGCGGCCACCAGCCCGGACGGGACGGACGACCCGAACTACCCGTGCTGCACGTTCCGCGGTCACATCGACGCCCTCGACGCCCGCACGGGCGAGCTGGTGTGGCGGCACTACACGGTGCCCGAGCCGCAGGCGGTGGGGACGTGGCCCAGTGGCGCGACCCGGTACGAGCCGTCCGGGGCAGGGGTGTGGAGCTCGCCGGTGGTCGACGCGCGCAGCGGCACCGTGTACGTCGGCACCGGTCAGAACTACACGGGCAGCGCCGGCGATTTCGACACGTTGCTGGCGCTGGACCACCGCACGGGCGCGGTGAAGTGGCGCAACCAGGTCACGAAGGCCGACACGTGGCGCGGGTTGTGCAACAGCCCCGAACCGGAGGGCTACTGCCCGGGGCTGAAGGACGGCACGGCGTTGGACTACGACATCGGCGCGACGCCGAACCTGTTCACCGCGGGCGGGCGGGAGCTGGTCGGGGTGGGGCAGAAGTTGGGCGTCTACCACGTGTTCGACGCGAGGACCGGGGAGGTGGTGTGGCGTCGGCAGCTGGGTGTGCCGTTGCCCAGCGGCGGCATCTCGGGCATCCAGTGGGGCACGAGCTACGACGGGCACCGGCTCTACATCGCGACGTACTTCGCCGATCCGGGCACGGTGTTCGCGGTGGACCCGGCCACGGGCCGCGTGCTGTGGAAGACGCCGAACCCGGCGGACGGCTGCACGACCGGTGGCGCCGCCGCGCACCCGGAGATCTGCTCGCTGGGTCACGGCCCGGCGGTGACGAGCAGTCCGGGCCTGGTGTGGGAGGGAGGCAACGACGGCAAGCTGCGGGCGTACTCGGCGCGGGACGGCCGGGTGCTGTGGACCTACGACACGATCCGGGACTTCACCGGCGTCAACGGCCTGCCGGGGCGTGGCGGCACGATCTCCGGTGGCGGTGGTGGCGCGGTCGTGGCCGACGGGATGGTGTACGTGCAGGCGGGTTACGCGCCGGACTACCCGAACCCGGACGGCGGTGACGTGCTGCTCGCGTTCGGCCTGTGACGGTCGGCTCTGTGACGGTCGGACCCCGTGACGGTCGGACCCCGTGACCGGTGGCGCCGGGGTGGTCAGCCGACGATGGTGACCACCCCGGTGCCGCCGTCGATCTCGACCGGCACGCCGAGCGGCACGGTGAGCTGGCCGTCACAGTGCCCGAACGGGGCGTCGGCGACGATCGGCACGCCGAGGCCGCCGAGCCGGTCGGCGAGCACGGCCGCGGGGTCGCCGCAGCCCGTCCACGAGCCGAGGACGAGCCCGGCGACGCGGTCGAACCACCCGGACCGCAGCAGGTCGGTGAGCATCCGGTCGAGCCGGTAGGGCTCTTCGTTGACGTCCTCGAGCAGCACGATCGCGCCGGCGGGCGGTGGCGCGTCGAGGAGGCTGAGGTTGCCGCCGACGGCGACGCCCCGGGCGACGCCGGGCGCCATGCCGACCCCGCGGTAGGACGACACGCCGGTGAACAGGGCGGCGCGGAGCCGTTCGCGGGCGTCGGCGTCCTCCACGAACGCCCTGGTGCCGACCATCGGCCCGAACCAGGTGGGCACGCCGTGCGCCCAGAACCGCTCGTGCAGCACGGTGGTGTCGCTGGAGCCGACGAAGACCTTCCGGCGTCCGGAAGCCGCCGCGGCGACGGCGGTCCAGTCGACCAGGTCCACCATGCGCAGGCTGCCGTAGCCGCCGCGGGCGCACAGCACCCCGACCACGGCCGGGTCGAGCCAGGCCTGTTCGAGCGCACGGGCGCGGTCGGTGTCGTGGCCGGCGAGGTAGTCCAGCGTCGGGTGGGTGTCCAGGGCGTGGTCGTCGACCCGCACGTCCAGGCCCCACTTGCGCAGCCACGCGACGCCGGCGTCGAGGAGCCCGGCCGCGCACGGTCCGGCCGGGCTGACCACGACGACCCGGTCACCCGCCCGCAACAAAGGAGACCCGGAGGACGTCACCGGCGCAGCTCCAGCACCGCGACGCCCTCGGGGGTGAAGCCGAACACCTGCCCGTAGAACGACAGCTCGGCCTCCAGCGCGGCCACGATCGTCTCGGCCTTGCGGAACCCGTGCTGCTCGCCCTCGAACGTGAGGTAGGCGTGCGGGATGCCGGTGCCGTCCAGCGCCGAGGCGAACCGGTCGGCCTGCTCGGGCGGGCAGATCTCGTCCTCCAGGCCCTGCAGCAGCAGCACGGGCCCGGCCAGCCGGTCGACCCGGTGCGACGGCGACCGTTCGGCGTACCGGTCGGTCGCCGCGGGCCACGGCCCGACCAGGCCCTCGACGTACCGGGACTCGAAGTCGTGGGTCTCGCCGCCGTCGCCGGTCCAGCCGGCCAGGTCGAGGATGGGGAACGCGACCATGCCGCACCGGTAGGTCTTCACCGAGGTCAGCGACGCGGCGGAGGTCCAGCCTCCGGCGCTGCCGCCGCGGATGGCGAGCCGGTCGCCGTCGGCGGTGCCCTCGTCGGCCAACGCCTGGGCGACGGCGGCGCAGTCGTTGACGTCGACCACGCCCCACTGCTCGCGCAGCCGTTCGCGGAACGCCCGCCCGTAGCCGGTGGAGCCGCCGTAGTTGACCGCGACCACGCCGATGCCGCGGCTGGTCAGGTAGGCCAGCTCGGCGTCGAGCACGGGCGCGGAACGGCCGGTGGGCCCGCCGTGGACGTGCACGACGTAGGGCGGTTTCTCGTCGTCGGGCCCGGCGAAGTCGGGGTTGTGCGGCGGGTAGACGTAGGCGGGCACGTCGCCGTCCGGCCCGCGGAACACGCGTTCCTCGGGCACCGGCAGGTAGTCGGCCGGCAACGGCGACTCGCCGGACGTGTGCTCGGTGAGGACGCCGGTGGACAGGTCCAGCGACACCACGGCGGACTCGGCGAGCGGTCCGGAGGCGCCGCTGACGACCACGCCGTCGTGCACGGCGAGGTGCGCGTGCCAGACGGGCAGGTCCACGTCGACGTCGGTGACGGTGCCGCTGCGCTCGTCGAGCACCGCCAGCGCGCCGGAGCGCAGCACGGCGTGGCGGCCGGGGCCGATGGTGGCGAACCAGCGGTTGCCGAGCCGCCACATCGGCCCGCCCAGCTCCGCGGCGACGGGCGCGAGGTTGGTGCGGGTGCCGTCCAGGCCGATGCGGAACAGGTTCCACCAGCCGTCGGGGTCGGTCAGCGCCAGCAGCGTGGGTTCCCCGGCGGATGCCTCCCACTCGACCTGGCACACGGCCTCGGTCTCGCCGCCGGCCAGCACGCGGTAGTCGGAGGAGCCGACCTCGGCGACGCACAGCTCGGTGCCGTCCCACGGCATGCGGGGGTGGTCCCAGCCGATCCACGCGTAGTGGCGGCCGTCGGGCGAGAGCCGGGGTCCGGTCATGAAGTGGTGGCTGGCGGCGAGCACGCGCGGCGGTGAGCCGTCCAGCGGCAGCGCGACCAGGTCGCGGCGCACGTCGGTGCGCGCGTCGCCGGTCACGGTCTCGCGCACGCACCACACCTCGGCGTGGCCGGGCCCGGCGGTGAGGTCGGCGTAGCGGTGGCCGTGCCGGCGCTCGGGTTCGGGGCTGAGCGGGACGGGCCGCGGGTCGTCGGGGTCGAACAGGTAGACGCGCTGGTCGTCCCAGTTGGTGAACGCCACGCGCGTCCCCTCGGGGGTGTCCAGCACGACCCACGGCCGGCCGCCGTACTCGTGGACGCGGTTGCGCGCGTTCCACGGCGGGGGCAGCAGGTCCTGGCCGTCGCGCACCAGCGCGACCCGGCCGCCCTCGGCGGGTCGTCCCTCGGCCCACCAGGGACGACCGTCGTGCAGGTCGACCCAGTGCAGGCCCCCACCGGCCGCGGCGGCGTCGGCCGCGTCGATGGGCGATGTCCACGTTCCGTACGGCGCGATCGTCACCACGCGGCGACCTTATCCGGGCGCGCGGCGGCCGGTCAGCGCCGATCGACCGGGAGTCGTGTTCGCCAGTCGTGGAAAAGCACGGGGCAGGGCTGCCGATCTTGCTCGCGTGGCCTAGGGTCGTCGTTGTCATGGCACGGGTCATCCACGTATTCCGCCAGCCCGACCGGTTCGTCGCCGGCACAGTCGGGCAGCCTGGCGAGCGCACGTTCTACCTGCAGGCCTCCGAGGAGGCCCGGCTGGTCAGCGTGGCGCTGGAGAAGCAACAGGTCGCCGTACTCGCCGAGCGCATCGGCTCGCTGTTGGAGGAGGTGCACCGGCGGTTCGGCGCGGAAGTGCCCGAACTGGTCCCCGAGGACCTCCGGGACACCGAACCCTTGGCGGTGCCGGTCGAGGAGGAGTTCAAGGTCGGCACGATGGGGCTGGGCTGGGACGCCGAGTCCCGCGCGGTGGTCATCGAACTGCTCGCGATCACCGAGGAGGAGGTCGACGAGGCGGTGGTGCTCGACGACACCGAGGAGGGTCCGGACGCGGTGCGGGTGTTCCTGAGCCCGGTGGAGGCGCGGGCGTTCGCCGAGCGCGCGGAACGGGTGGTGCGGGCGGGCCGCAAGCCGTGTCCGCTGTGCGCCGAGCCGCTCGACCCCGAGGGGCACGTCTGTCCGCGGCAGAACGGCTACCGTCGTTCGGACGAGGGCTGAGCGCGGCGGTGGGTCCGGCGGACGACGGGGTGCTCGACCTGCTGCGGCGTGGCCGCATCGACGTCGAGGGCAGGCTGGTGGACGCGTCGAACGCGACGTTGTTCTGCAAGATCAGCCTGGACGGCGTGACGGCGCAGTGCGTGTACAAGCCGGTGCGCGGCGAGCGGCCGTTGTGGGACTTCCCGGACGGGACGCTGGCGGGCCGCGAGGTGGCCACGTACCTGGTGTCGGAGGCGGCGGGGGTGCACGTGGTGCCGCCGACGGTGCTGCGGGAGGGTCCGTTCGGGTCGGGCATGGTGCAGTTGTGGGTGGAGACCCGCGAGGACGACGACCTGGTGGACATCGTGCCGGTGGCCGAGGTGCGGCCGGGGTGGCGTTCGGTGTTGCGGGCGCACGACCGGTACGGGGAGCCTGCGGTGCTGGTGCACGCCGACCACCCGCGGGTGCGGTTGATGGCGGCGTTCGACGTGGTGGTGAACAACGCCGACCGCAAGGGTGGTCACGTGCTGCACGCGCTCGACGGCGCGGTGTACGGGGTGGACCACGGGATCTGCCTGCACAGCGACGACAAGCTGCGCACGGTGTTGTGGGGTTGGTTGGGCGAGGAGCTGGCCGCGGAGGCGGTCGAGGCGCTGCGTCGGCTGCGGTCGCGGCTGGACGGCGGGTTGTCGGAGCGGCTGCACGAGCACCTGACGCGCGCGGAGGTGCGGGCGTTGACCGAGCGGGTGGAGAAGCTGCTGGCGGCGGGGGTGTACCCGGCGCCGTCCGACGACTGGCCGGCGATCCCCTGGCCCGCGTTCTGACCGGTCCGCCCGGCCGGTCGCCCGACGGGGGTCGGGGGATCTTCTGACGGCCCGGTCGCGTGTTGTCTACTTGCCGCGTGGGCGTCGAACTGCGCGAGGTGACCGCTGCCGACGTGCTGCTGTTCTTCGAGCACCAGCGCGATCCGGAGGCGGTGCGGATGGCCGCGTTCACCTCGGCGGACCCGTCGGACCGGGCGGCGTTCCTGGTGCGGTGGGCGCGGATCCTGGCCGACGACTCGGTGGTGGCGCGGACGGTGGTGTTCGACGGCGAGGTGGTCGGCCACGTGGGCAGGTTCACCCGGTTCGGTGAGCCGGAGGTGACGTGCTGGATCGACCGCGAGCACTGGGGCAAGGGGTTGGCGACGGCGGCGTTGGAGCTGTTGCTGCGGGACGAGCCGCGGCGCCCGCTGTTCGCGCGGGCGGCGGTGGACAACCTGGGGTCGCTGCGGGTGTTGGCGAAGTGCGGGTTCGTGGCGGTCGGCGAGGACGTGGGGTTCGCCGCGGGGCGTGGTGAGGACGTGGAGGAGTTCATCTTGAGGTTGGACGGCTGATGGGGTCGTTGGAGGAGCGCATGACGCGGCGCTTCGGCCTGGGTGTGCGGTCGTGGCTTGACGGTCTGGACGCGCTGGTGGCGGGGTTGTGCCGGGACTGGGGCCTGGAGGTGGTGCGGCCGTTCTCCGGGGGCACGTCGCACACGTTGTGGTGCACGCGTGACGGCGAGCCGGTGGTGGTGAAGGTGACGCCGGAGCCGGCGATCGCGGCGCAGGAGCTGGCGGCGCTGCGTGCGTGAGAGCCGTCGCCGCGGATGGTGCGGGTGCTGGCGGCGGATCCCGCGCGGGGCGCGCTGCTGCTGGAGGGCCTGACGCCGGGCACCCCCGCGGCGTCGGACGATCCCGGGTTGGCCGAGGTGCTGAACGCGCTGCACATCCCGCCGCGGGACGGGTTCCCGCCGTTGAGCGAACGGGTGGACTTCGTCTTCGGCGTGCTGCGCCGGCGGCACCCCGGCGACCACGACCGGGCGCACGCGCGGGCGGCGGAGCTGGCCCGTGACCGGGTGGCGGCGACGCTGCTGCACGGCGACCTGCACTTCGGCAACGTGCTGGACGCGGGCGGGCGGGGGCTGGTGGCGATCGACCCGCGGCCGTGCGTGGGCGACCCGGCGTCCGACGCGGTGGACTTCGCCTACGCCTCGCCGGACCTGCGGGACGGCATCGAGCGCTGGTCGGCGGTGGTGGACGGGGACCGGTTGGCGGCGTGGTGCGAGGTGTTCGCGGGGTTCTTCCCCGATCACCCGTCGGTCGTCGGCACGGCGTAGCGCCACGCGGCGGCCGCGGGCCGGTAACGTCGCCGGCCGTGCGATCACACGACTACGGCCGCGACGTGCTGTCGGGCCGCAAGCGCAGGACGGTGCCCGAGGTGGTGGCCGAGGTCGGGCTGGTGGCGGAGGACCCGGCGTCGGGGTTCTGCGGCGCGGTGGTGCGGTTCGAGCACGGGCAGGTGGTGCTGGAGGACCGGCAGGGCAGGCACCGGCTGTTCCCGCTGCGCCCGGCGGGGTTCCTGGTGGACGGGCAGCCGGTGACGTTGGTGCGGCCCGCGCCCGCGGCGGCGACACCCGCGCGGACGGCGTCGGGGTCGGTGAAGGTCGAGGGGCTGCGTGCCCGCACGGCCCGCGACAGCCGGATCTGGGTGGAGGGCCTGCACGACGCGGAGCTGGTGGAGCGGGTGTGGGGGCACGACCTGCGCGTGGAGGGCGTCGTGGTCGAGCCGCTGGACGGGGTGGACGTGCTGGCCGACCGGATCGCGGAGTTCGGCACGGGGCCGGGTCGGCGGCTGGGTGTGCTGGTGGACCACCTGGTGGCGGGCAGCAAGGAGTCGCGGCTGGTGTCGGCGATCCGGGACGACGACGTGCTGGTCACCGGCCACCCGTACGTGGACGTGTGGCAGGCGGTGAAGCCGGCGTCGGTGGGGATCGCGGCGTGGCCGGTGGTGCCGCGGGGCGTGCCGTGGAAGGAGGGTGTGTGCGCCGCCCTGGGCTGGGGCGAGCCCTACGAGGGGTGGCGTCGGGTGTTGGCGGGGGTGTCGGGGTTCCGGGACCTGGAGACGCCGTTGATCGGCGCGGTGGAGCGGTTGATCGACTTCGTGACGGAGCCGGCCGCCTGAAACCCGCCCCGCGTGCCGCCGGAAGTGCGAGGATGGGTGGGTGGCCGCGCTGATCTGGTTGATCCTCGGTGTCGTCCTGGTGGCGGCCGAGCTCCTGTCGGGCGACTTCGTGCTGGTCATGCTGGGTCTGGCCGCGTTCGGCGCGGCGGGCGCGTCCGCGTTGGGCGGGGACGTGGTGGTCAGCGGGATCGTGTTCGGCCTGGTGTCGCTGGGGCTGGTGGTGGGCGCGCGGCCCGCGATCAGGCGCCGCATGGCGCTGGGGCAGGGCCACAAGTCGGGCGTCGAGGCCCTGGTGGGCAGCACCGCCGTCGTCGTGTCCACTGTGGACGGGCACGGCGGTAGGGTGCGGATCGGCGGCGACGTGTGGTCGGCGCGGTCGTTGGACCACGAGACCATCGAGCCCGGCGCCGAAGTCACTGTTGTCGAGATCTCGGGCGCGACCGCAGTGGTGCTGTCCGGGGCCTGAGTGGAGGCTGGGAGAGTTGACCACCACGCTGATCGTCATCGCGGTCCTGGTGCTGTTCGTGCTGATAGTCATGGTGAAGTCGGTGCTGGTGATCCCGCAGGCCACGGCCGCGGTGATCGAGCGGCTGGGCCGGTACCGCACGACCGCCGCGCCGGGGTTGAACATCCTGGTGCCGTTCTTCGACCGGGTGCGGGCGCGGATCGACCTGCGCGAGCAGGTGGTGTCGTTCCCGCCGCAGCCGGTGATCACCCGGGACAACCTGACGGTGTCGATCGACACCGTCGTCTACTTCCAGGTGACCGATCCGCGGGCGGCGGTGTACGAGATCTCGAACTACATCGTGGGTGTGGAGCAGCTGGCGACCACGACGCTGCGCAACCTGGTGGGCGGGATGAGCCTGGAGGAGACGCTGACCTCCCGTGACCAGATCAACAACCAGTTGCGCGGTGTGCTGGACGAGGCGACGGGCCGGTGGGGCATCCGGGTGGCGCGGGTGGAGTTGAAGGCGGTCGACCCGCCGCCGTCGATCCGGGACTCGATGGAGAAGCAGATGCGCGCGGACCGGGAGAAGCGCGCGATGATCCTCAACGCGGAGGGCCAGCGGGAAGCGGCGATCAAGTCCGCGGAGGGTCAGAAGCAGGCGCAGATCCTGTCGGCGGAGGGCGCGAAGCAGGCGGCGATCCTGACCGCGGAGGCCGAGCGGCAGGCGGCGATCCTGCGGGCGCAGGGCGAGCGGGCGGCCCGGTACCTGCAGGCGCAGGGTCAGGCGAAGGCGATCGAGAAGGTGTTCGCGGCGATCAAGGCGGGCAGGCCGACGCCGGAGGTGCTGGCCTACCAGTACCTGCAGACGTTGCCGCAGATGGCGCAGGGCGACGCGAACAAGGTGTGGCTGGTGCCGTCGGACTACGGCAAGGCGCTGGAGGGTTTCGCGAAGATGCTGGGCGCGCCGGGCGAGGACGGCGTGTTCCGCTACGAGCCGCCCGCCTACGAGAAGCCGGTGTCGTCGGCGCCGGAGGAGGACGACCCGTCGGTGGCGGACTGGTTCGACACGGCGCCGGACCCGGCGGTGGCCGAGGCGGTGCGGGCGGCGGAGGCGGTGGCGCGCAAGGAGGTGCCGGGTCCGTTGGAGCACAGCCCGGTCGAGCGCGGGGTGGAGCGCGGCACGTTGGGGTCGGGGCCGGTGGCGCGTGAGGTGGGCGGCGGGGAGTCGGAGCCGCCGCGTTCGCTGCACGAGTGACGCCCGGTTGGTGATCTTGGACGCAGTGGTGGGGCGTCGGCGGTGGTCGCCGGCGCCCCTTTCGCGTGGTCGGGGCGGGTGATCGCGTCGGCGGGCGTCCGGGCGGGGGCTCGTGGGGCGGGTCGGTGTGCGGTTGGATGTCGCGGTGGACGCTTTACCGGGTCGTGCGGCGGCCGCGCTGGCCCGTGTGGACGTGCCGTGGTCGGTGCGGTGGGACGAGTTGGCGTCGGTGGTGGCGGAGCTGTCGGCGTTGGTGCGGGGTGGGCCGGGCGCGCGGGTGGTGGCGCGGGAGTTGGCCGAGGTGCTGGTGGGCGCGACGCAGGGCGGTGCGCAGCGGGCGGCGTTGGCCGGGTTGGTGGACCGGGTGTTGGACCTGCACGCGGTGGCGTGCGCGGGCGAGCCGGCCGTGGACGGTCGGGAGTTGGCGGCGTGGTTGTTGTGGTTGCAGACGGGGTTCGCCGAGCCGCCGGAGGTGCGGTTGGCGGCGTACGCGTCGGCGTTGGGCGAGGACGGGCTGGAGCGCTACCGGGCTGAGGCGGTGGCGCGGTTCGAGCGGTTGCCGGTGATCGGGTTCGGGGAGACCGGGCGGTACGACCGGGAGCGGTGGGCGTTGCTGCGGGTGATGGAGGAGTTGGCCGAGCACACCGGTGACGTGGACCTGCAGGTGTTGGTGCTGTCGCGGGACCTGTCGTCGGGGTGGCACTACCTGCAGGTGGCGACGGTGTTGCGGGACGCGGGCCGGTCGGCGGAGGCGGTGGCGTGGGTGGAGCGGGGTCTGGTGGCGACGGGCGGTCGTGGCGCGGCGACCCGGCTGGTGGACCTGGGTGTGGACGAGTGCCTGCGCGCGGGGTGGGTGCGGCGGGCGGTGGGGTTGCGGCGGCGGGCGTTCCTGGCGCACCCGACGTGGGAGTCCTACGCGCGGTTGCGGGCGGTGGCGTCGGCGTCGGGTGCGTGGCCGTCGGTGCGCGAGGAGGTGCTCGGGCAGGTGGCGTGGGGTGCGGACGACGTGCTGCGGCAGGTGGTGGAGGCGGAGTCGGCCGCGGTGTCGGGTGGCCCGGTGCCGGAGTGGTTGCGGCGGTTGCGGGCGGAACTGGAGCTGCGGGAGCGTTCCGAGCGTTGAATTCACGCGTTCCGACCGTAGGACACGGTCGTTCCGAACGTAGGACACGCGCGTTGCGGAGGTGGGGCGCGCGGGGTCAGGGGTAGGCGGGTGGGCGGCGGTCGGTCCAGGGGCGGGCGCGTTCGAGTTGGCCCGCGGCGGTGAGGATGGTGCGTTCGTCGCCGGTGGTGGCGACGAGGTGCACGGCCAGGGGCAGGCCGGTGCGGGTGTGGCCGGCGGGGACGGCGGCGGCGGGGTTGCCGGTGATGTTCCACAGGGGCAGGAACGTGGTCATGCGGGCGGCGGCGAGCAGTGCGGCGAGGGTGGGTCGGCGGTTCCACTCGCCGACGCGCAGCGGCGGCCGGGTGAGCACGGGGGTGAGCAGCAGGTCGTGGTCGTCGAAGAGCCGGTTGGCGTGCTCGGTCAGCTTCGCGGTCTGGGCGAGGGCGGCGCGCACGGCGGGCGCGGGCAGGGAGCGGCCGAGGGCGGCGACGGCGCGGGTGCGGGCGTCGAGCCGGTCGGGTCGGTCCAGGGCCCGCTCGGTGGTGGCGGCGCTGTGCAGGTAGCGGGCGGCGAGGACGGCGGGTCCGGCGACGTCGTGCAGGTTGTCGGGGTCGACGCGGGTGACGTCGTGGCCGAGGTCGGCGAGCAGGCCGGCGGTGTCGAGGACGGCGTCGCGGACTTCGGGGTCGACGGGGATGCCGCGGCCCCAGGTGCGCAGGGACACGGCGACGCGCAGGGTCCGGGTGGCGGTGACGGCGGCGGTGTGGTCGCCGCCGGGCGCGAGGACGTCGAGGAGCAGGGCGGCGTCGGCGACGTGGCGGGTGATGGGTCCGGCGGCGACCAGGCCGTCCCAGACGTCGCGGTCGGGGGTGAGGGGCACGTGGTCGCGTTGCGGTTTGAGGCCGAACAGGCCGGTGCAGGCCGCCGGGATGCGGATCGAGCCCGCGCCGTCGGTGCCGATGGCGGCGCCGACGAGACCGGCGGCGACGGCGGCGGCCGATCCGCCGCTGGACCCGCCGGGCGAGTGGTCGGCCGACCAGGGGTTGCGGGTGGCGCCGGCCCAGGTGGACTCGGTGTAGGGCCACAGGCCGAGTTCGGGCATGCGGGTGCGGCCGACGATGACGGCGCCGGCGTCGCGCAGGCGGCGGACGATCTCGGAGTCGGCGGGCGCGGTGGTGTCGACGGCGGCGGTGCCCTTGGTGGTGGGCAGGCCGGCGATGGCGAGGTCTTCCTTGACCGCGACGGGCACGCCGAGCAGGGGCGCGTCCTCGCCGCGGGCGAGGCGGGCGTCGGCGTGGTCGGCGTCGGCGAGGGCGCGGTCGGTGAACACGAGCCGGAACGCGTTGAGGCTCCGGTCGTGCCGGTCGATGCGGCGCAGGCACTCGGCGACGAGGGCGCGTGAGGTGAGCGCGCCGGATCGCAGCAGTTCGGCCTGTCGGGCGGCGCCCGCGAAGCACGCGTCGGTCAGGTCCATAAGGCGGACTCTAGGGCAGGCACGGGCGTGGGTGGATCAGGCCGCCGGGGTGATCGGGTCGTGCCGCCGGCGGTGTCGCAGGCCGCGGTGCACGAGCAGCGCGATGAGCAGCAGCGGCCACGGGAACGGCAGGGGTGAGGCGATCCAGGCGACGGCGAGCACCAGCAGCACGATCGGCAGCACGGGTGGCCGGTGTCGCGCGGGCGGGGTGGCCGGTGGTGGCGGCGCGGGCAGGTCGGCGGTGAGGGCGGCGAGGTCGTGGTGGTGGACGGCGGCGTAGGCGGCGGCGATGCGCTCGTCGGCTTCGGCGAGGGTGAGGCGGCCTTCGCCGACGGCGTCGCGCAGCCGGGCGGCGGTGTGCTCGCGGTCGGTGTCGGAGGCGCGGTGGGCCGGGGTGCTGGTCGGTTCCATGCCTTCGATGCTCCGTGTGGGCGAGCGTCTCGGCGTCGGCCACGAAGCGGTGACGGGAAGTACGTCCGTCGACGTACGCGGGACGGGCATGATCGGGGGTATGTCGTCGTGGCTGGTGCCGTTGGCGGTGGCGTTGGTCATCGTCTGGATTGGCGTGCGCCATGCGCGCGCGTCGCGTTCGGAGACGTTGTTGGACGAGCACGCGCGGCGGCGGGTGGGGCCGGACGCGGGTGCGGCCCCGGCTCCGGTGTCGGTGTGGCGTGAGGCGAACCGGCTGTTCCGGGCCGGTGAGGAGGAGGGGTTGCTGCTGTTGGCCGAGATCGGCCGGCAGGTGCCGCGGCGGCGGCAGGCGGTGGTGACGTCGTGGTTGGCGGCGTTGCGCGGCGGGGTGAGCCTGGGGTTGGACGCGCCGTGGCGCACGGCGGTGCAGCGGGAGCTGGTGTCGCACCTGCGGCCGGGCGCGGATTTCTGGCCGGGGATGGACGTGGTGGCGCCGGGGGCGATCCTGGTGGACTTCGACCTGTCGGGGTGCCGGGTGAACCGGGTGGACCTGATGGGCGCGGTGTTCCTGGGTGACGCGCGGTTCGAGGCGATGACGGTGACGGGTGACGCGAACTTCGCGGGCGCCCGGTTCCTGCGGCACGCGGTGTTCACCGACGCGTTGTTCGCGCGGTCGGTGTCGTTCGGGTTGGCGGTGTTCGCCGGGAACGTGTCGTTGCGGGCGGCGCAGGTGGCCGACCAGCTGGTGTTCGCGCGGGCGAAGGTGTCGGGTCGGGCGGACCTGCGGCGGGCCGAGGTGTCGGGTCGGGCGGATTTCCGGCACGTGAGGTTCGGCGGTCGGGCGTTGTTCGGTGACGTGGTGTTCCACCAGGACGCGTGGTTCCGGCACGCGTGGTTCCGCGGTCGGACGGACGTGGGGTCGGCGTTGATCGGCGAGGCGGCGGAGTTCGGCAACGCCCGTTTCGGTCGCCGCGTCATGCACTGACCGCGCCGACGGGAACCGCGCCGGTCGTGTCGACGGGGTGCGGCCGGTTCGCGGGGACGCGCGGGCCGGCCACGAGGTGGGCCGGTCGGGTGGAGTCCGCCGGGCGCGCTCGGGCGGGCAGCCTCGCGGTGGGCCGGCCGGTCGTGCGGTGGCGGGTGGGTCAGGCGGTGCGCGTGCGGTGGTCGGCGACGTGGACGCGGTTGGCGCAGCGGGTGGTGCAGAAGCGGCGGCGGCCGTTGCGGGAGGTGTCGACGTAGACGGTGTGGCAGCCGGGGCGTGCGCAGCGGCCGAGGCGGCCGGGGTCGTCGCAGACGGCGTTGGCGAGGCCGGCGGCGGTGAAGGCGCGGACGCGCTGCGGTGTGGGCGCGTGTTCGGGGGCGTAGTGCAGGTGGGGTGGTCGGTCGTCGTGGGTGGAGATGTAGGGCTTGGCGGCGGCTTCGGCGAGCAGGTCGTTGACCAGCGCGATCTGCTCGGGGGTGTGGTCGAAGACGGGTGAGAGCCGGGCGGCCCAGGCGGTGAGTTCGCGGGCCTGGTCGTCGTCGAGGTCGCCGAGGGGTTTGTAGCCGTGCTCGCGCAGCAGGTCGAGCAGGTCGGCGGCGGTGCTGCGGGGGTCGGCGTTGACCAGGGCGGCGGCGAGTTCCGCTGCCGCGCCGCCGTAAGGGTTGAAATGCACTGAACCATGACATCACGCTGGTGGGGTGAACACCAGATGCCCTTGTTGCGGGTGGCCCAGTGCCGAGCGTGTGTACCCGGTTTCGTCGCACGGCGCGGTGGACTACGTGCGGTGCGTGTGCGGGGTGTGGTTGGTGGTGGAGGCGGGTCGGGTGGTGGCGACGGCGGGCCGGCCACGATCGGCTAGTGTCCCGTCCCCGTGACGAGCCGTCGGGACCTGCTGTGCGACTGTGCGATCTCGGTGTTGGCGGCGGAGGGCGGTCGTGGTCTGACGCACCGCGCGGTGGACCGGGCGGCGGGCGTGCCGGAGGGCACGACGAAGAACTACTTCCCGTCGCGGGACGCGTTGCTGGGCGCGGCGGCGGACCGGATGACGGCGTTGCACGCGGCGGCGGTGCGCCGGTTGCGGGAGACGACGCCGGACGGGATCTCGCCGGCGGAGGTGGCGGAGCTGTACCCGGCGTTGCTGCGGCGCGCGGTGGCGGACGACCCGACGCAGCTGTTGGCGATGGTGGAGCTGTACCTGGAGGCGGTGCGCCGGCCGGGGGTGCGGGCGGCGTTGGGTCGGATGGCGGTGTCGAACGCGCGGGCGGGCGCGGGCCTGCACGCGGCGGCGGGGTTGCCGAGCACGGCGCGGGACGCGGGGTTGTTGGACGCGTACTTCCTGGGTGTGGCGGTGTCGTTGCTGGCGTTGCCGGCGGAGGCGTTGCGGGCGGTGGGCCTGGACGACGCGTACGCGGTGGGGTTGGGGCTGTTCCGGGCGGCGGTGCCGGGCAGGTCAGCCGACGGGGACGAGCCGGCGCACGGCGGTGGCGACGAGTCCGGTGGCCGGGGTGGGGGCCGCGCCGCAACTGGCGGGCCGGGCGGCCGGTAGGTCGCGGGGTTCGACGGTGACGTGCCAGGCGCTGCCGTCGGCGTGGTGGACGGTGTCGCCGTGCACGGTGAGCACGTCGCGGTGTTCGCCGGTGAGGTCGCGGACGGCGAGTTCGGCGACCTGGCCGTGCGGCGCGTGGGTGGAGCGGCCCCGGCAGCGGTCGGTGACGACGTGGCCGCGGTCGGCGTGGTCGAGCAGCCGGGCGGCGAAGTCGGTGTCGAGGCGGCCGTAGGTGTAGCCGGTGGGCAGCAGCACGCCGGTGGGCGCGAAGCGGTGGCCGCCGGTGTGGGTGCACTCCCAGACGGTGTCGGGCCGGGTGGCGGCGAGGGCTTCGGCGAGGGGACGGCCGCGCAGGGCGCAGCACACGTCGCGGCGGCTGTTGGCGCACACCAGCAGCAGCGGCCCGGTGACGGGTTCGCCGAGGCCGGCGGGAACGCCTGCGGCGAGGGCGGCGAAGTCGAGGTCGAGCAGGGCGGCGGGGTCGGCGAGGTCGGTCCGTTCCAGCCACGGCCGGCCGGGGGTGGTGGCGGCGAGGTAGACGCGGCGGGGCGCGTCGTGGTGGGTGTCGGCGTGGCGTCCGGGGCGGCGGATGAGCAGGACGCGGACACCGGTGTCGGCGGCGCGGCGGGCGAGTTCGGCGCCGAGCGCGGGGTCGAGCCTGCTCTGGGTGAGGGCGTCGCGTCCCCAGGGCCCGGGTTGTTCGAGGCAGATCCAGGCGGCGGCGGTCGCGGCGGTGCCCGCCTGGGGTTCCTCGAGGTCCGCGGAGATCGCGGCGCAACGCGGCTCGGTCACGTCCTCAGGGTGCCCTGGCGCGACCGTTCGAGTGACACCGGGGTGCGGATTCACGCGTTCGGGCGGCTTGTGGTCGCTGTGCGTGGGCGGTGTTCGCGGCGGGTGGACGCCGTCCGGGCCGGTGGGGACGTAGGTTCGGGGTCATGATGATCACGGGTGAGGCGGCGGGTGTGCGGTTCGTGGCGGCGCCGCCGGCGGCGGGCGGTCGGCGGTTGGTGGTCGTGTGGCACCTGTTGGGCGAGCCGGGGACGCCGGAGGCGATGGCCGAGGCGCTGCCGTTGACGGGGGTGGACGCGTGGCGGCTGTACGCGGCGCTGCCCGCGTGGGGCGAGGGCCCCGATCCGGTGGTCGGCGGGTACGTGCCGATGGTGGCGGCGGCCGTGGCCGCGATGCCCGCGCTGGTCGCGGCGGCGCGGGAGCAGTTCGGGTGCGACGACGGCCCGGTGGACCTGGTGGGCGGTTCGGCGGGCGGGCACATCTCGTTGACGACGGCGGTGCGGCGCGTGGTGCCGGTGCGGCGGGTGGCGGTGGTGAACCCGGCCGTGCGGGTGGAGGCGGTGGTGGAGGCGTCGATCGCGATGGGCGCCCTCGACTCCTACACGTGGACGGACGCCGCACGGGCGGCGGTGGAGCCGTGGGACGTGCTCCCGCGGGCGGCCGAGCTGGACGTGCCGCTGCTGGTGGTGCGGGGCGAGCAGGAGTACCCGGCGTTCCGGCCGGTGCAGGCGGCGTTGTGCGCGGCGGCGCCGGACGCGCGACTGGTGGACGTGCCGGGGTTGGCGCACATGCTGGTGACGGCGCAGGACGTGGTGGACGTGGAGGTGACCGCGTGGCTGGCCTGATCGTGGTGACGGGCGGCAGCCGGGGCATCGGCGCGGCCGTGGTGCGGCGGGTGGCCGCCGACGGGCACCGGGTGGTGATCGGCTACCGGGCCGCCGCGGCGGAGGCGGAGGCGCTGGCGCGCGAGGTGGGCGGCGTCGCGGTGCGGGCGGAGGTGTCCGACGAGGCGGACGTCGACGCCCTGTTCGACGCCGCCGCGGCGCTGGGGCAGGTGACGGGGGTGGTGATCAACGCCGGGATCACCAGCCCGGTCGGCCCGCTGGCGGAGACGCGGACCGAGGACCTGCGCCGGGTGGTCGACGTCAACGTGGTGGGGGCGTTGCTGTGCGCGCGGCGGGCGGCGCGGGACCTGGTGGCGGGCGGGTCGATCGTGTCGGTGTCGTCGGCGGCGGCCACGACCGGGTCACCCGGCGAGTACGTGCACTACGCGGCGAGCAAGGCCGCGGTCGACGCCATGACGGTGGGGTTGGCCAAGGAGCTGGGCCCGCGGGGGATCCGGGTGAACGCGGTCGCGGCGGGCACGGTCCGCACGGCGATCCACGAGCTGTCCGGGGTGCCCGACCGGCCCGACCGGGTGGCGTCGGCGATCCCGCTGGGCCGGCCCGGCGAGCCGGCGGAGATCGCGGAGGCGGTGGCGTGGCTGTTGGGCGACGCGGCGTCGTTCACGACCGGCGCGGTGCTGCGGGTCGCCGGAGGGCTGTGAGCCCCGGGCGTGTGCCCGAGGCAGGGCGAGCGTGACGAGCGTCGGTACTACTGTCGCGGCGTGGAGGACTTCGTCCGCTCGGTCACGAGCGCGCGACCGGTGCCGTTGACGCCCGACATCGTGCTGCGCACGGCGGACGACGTGATCGCGCTGTGGGAGCGCACCGGCTCGCCGGAACCGCCGTTCTGGGCGTTCCCGTGGGCGGGCGGCCAGGCGCTGGCCCGGCACGTGCTCGACCACCCCGAACTCGTCGCGGGCCGCCGGGTGCTGGACCTGGCGTCGGGCTCCGGCCTGGTCGCGGTCGCGGCGGCCCGCGCGGGCGGCCGGGTCACGGCCAACGACATCGACCCCGTCGCGGTGGCGGCGATCGGGCTCAACGCCCGCGCCAACGACGTGACCGTGACGATCACGCCCGGCGACCTGCTCGACACCGAACCCGACACCGACGTGCTGCTGGCCGGCGACGTGTTCTACGACCGGGACATGGCCGCCCGGGTGGAGCCGTTCCTGCTCGCCGCGCACCGCCGCGGCGCCCTGGTGCTGGTCGGCGACCCGCAGCGGTCCTTCATGCCTGCGGGCTGGACGCGGGTCGACGCCTTCCCGGTGCCGGTTCCCCGGAACCTGGAAGGCGTCACGGTCAGGACGACCACCGTCTGGCGGCCCTGAATCCCTGCGGCCCGCCCGCCACCACCGCGTCCACGGGCCGGCGCACCATCAGCTGCCGACGCCCTGACGCGCGAACCGGTCCGTCGCGGCCAGCACCGCGTCCGCCATCCCCGGATCCGACAGCGCGTGCGACGCGCGCTGCACCACCACCAGCTCCGCGTCCGGCCACGACCGGGCCAGCTCCCACGCCGTCCACAACGGGCCCTGCAGGTCCAGCCGACCGTGCACCAGGATCGCCGGGATGCCGTGCAACCGCTCCACGTCCCGCAGCACCTGCCCGTCCTCCAACCAGACCTTGTGGCTGAAGTAGTGCGCGCACAGCCGCGCGAACGCCATCCGCCACGCCGGGTCCTCCATCCGCTCCCCCCGCTTGTGGTCGGGCTCCAGCGACACGATCGAGGCCTCCCAGTCCGTCCAGTCCGTCGCCGCCTTCTCCCGCACCGCCGGATCCGGGTCGTTGAGCAACGCGTGGTAGGCCGCCACCAGGTCCGTGGCGCCCTCGCCCGCGCCGTCCCGGAACCTCGACCACTGCTCCGGGAACAGCATGCCCAGCCCGTGGTAGAGCCAGTCCAGCTCGGCGTGCCGGCCCGACGTGATCGCGACCAGCACGATGTCCGTCACCCGGTGCGGGAACAACTGCGCGTACCGCAGGCCGAGCGTCGAACCCCACGACCCGCCGAACACCATCCACCGCTCGATGCCCAGGTGCTCGCGCAGCCGCTCGACGTCGGCCACCAGGTGCGCCGTCGTGTTCACCGACAGGTCCGTCGAGTACTCGCTCGCGTGCGGCCGACTGCGCCCGCTGCCACGCTGGTCCAGCAGCACGATCCGGTAGGCCTCCGGGTCGAACTGCCGCCGCATGCCGGGGGAGCAGCCCGTGCCCGGCCCGCCGTGCAGGCACACCACCGGCTTGCCCTCCGGGTTGCCGCACACCTCCCAGTACACGAGGTTGCCGTCGCCGACGTCCAACATCCCGTGCTCGTACGGCTCGATCTCCGGGTACATCCACCCCTCCTCACAGATACAACAGCGCTGTTACATTAGGGGAGTGGACCACGCACCCGCCGGCGAATACCTCGGCACCCGACTCCGCCACCTCCTCGACCTCCTCGAAGGCGACGTCGCCCGCGTCTACACCGACCTCGGCCTACCGGACTTCCGCCCCCGCTACACCCCGGTCATCCGCCTCGTCCACACCAGGGGACCGCTGTCCATCCGCGACCTCGCCGACACCATCGGCGTCACCCACTCCGCCGTCAGCCAGACCGTCAACCAGATGCGCCGCGACGGCCTCGTCGACCTCAAACCCGGCGACGACGCCCGCAGGCGCATCGTCCACCTCACCGACCACGCCCGCGCCCTCCTCCCCACCCTCGACGCCGAGTGGACCGCCACCACCGCCGCCGCCCGCGACCTCGACGCCGACCTGCCCTACCCCCTCACCGCCCTCGTCGACGCCACCCTCCGGGCACTGGGGGAGAAGCCCATGCGCGACCGCATCCACGACCGGATGTGAGAATCGCTCGCGTGATCATCCGCGCCGCCACCCCCGCCGACCACCACCGCATCGCCCACTTCACCGTCACCGACCCCGTCGCCCACATCGACGCCGACCGCTACCACCGCGACCACGCCCGCCACCAGTACCGCCCCGAGTGGACCTGGATCGCCGAACACGACGACCACATCGTCGCCCGCGCCCTCTGGTGGGGCCGCACCGACAGCACCCACCCCCTCGCCCTCGACTGCCTCCACGTCACCACCGGCACCGACGACGACCGCGCCACCCTCGCCACCCGCCTCCTCACCGCGGGCCACGACGCACTCGGCCACCGACCCCAATACGTCATCGGCCTCCCCGGAACCTGGCGCGACGACCCCGCCACCACCGCCGCCGTCACCTGGCGCACCACCGCCGCCCACCACGCCGGCCTCACCGACCACGTCGAACGACTCCAGTACCAGTGGACCCCCGACCACGGCGCCCCCACCCCGAGCGACCGCCTCACCTTCACCCCCGAACCCGACGACCACGTCATCCTCGACGTCCTGCGCCGCATCGCCGTCGACACCCTCGACCACCACACCCGCCGCGCCCTCACCACCACCGACCCCACCGACCAGGCCCGCGACACCCTCGCCTTCTACCGCGACTGCCCCGGCGAACGCGACTGGTGGCGCCTCGCCCACACCACCGACGGCACCCTCGTCGGCCTCACCATCCCCTCCGCCACCCCGAACAACCGCAACGTCGGCTACCTCGGCGTCCTCCCCGAACACCGCGGCCACGGCCACATCCACGACCTCCTCGCCCACATCACCGCCTTCCACGCCGCCGCCGGAGCCGACCGCGTCACCGCCACCACCGACCTCGCCAACGCACCCATGGCCGCCG
>NZ_LGED01000195.1 GCF_001280085.1 Saccharothrix sp. NRRL B-16348
GGGCGCCGACCGCCTCGGGGACGCGGTCGCGCTCACCGACGGCTACTCGGCCGCCTTCACCGGCGCCGCGCTGGTCGCCCTGGCCGCCGCCCTGCTGGCTGCCTCCACCCTCCGCGGCCGGGTCGCCGAGCCGGTGGCGGTCGACGCTTGAGGGCTGCGGTGATCAGTACCCCGGCTGGGTATGCTACCTTCCCGTGCATACCCAGCCGGGGTATTGACCGTGACCGCTGGTTCACCGCTGCATGGAGATCAGGTGCCCGAAACGAGCAAGTTGACCGTCTGCCGAGGCTGCTGCTGTGGCACGGTCGAGAAGCACCCGGACGTCGACCACACAACACACCTGCGG
Source organism: Saccharothrix sp. NRRL B-16348 (assembly GCF_001280085.1). Taxonomy (GTDB): domain Bacteria; phylum Actinomycetota; class Actinomycetes; order Mycobacteriales; family Pseudonocardiaceae; genus Actinosynnema. The sequence goes on from NZ_LGED01000195.1 coordinate 347, forward strand.
AAGTTCCGGGAAGCCGTGGGACCCGACGCGGTCACCGTGGCCAACTGCCTCAGCTCCTGCGAGTTCTCCAACGTCGTCGTGGTCCGGCCCGCCCGGGGCGCGGGCGCCCGGCCGGTGTGGCTGGGCGGGGTGCTCACCGACGAGGCGGTGGACCACGTCCTCGACTGGGTCGCCGCGGGCGGTCCGGGCCGGGCCGAGATGCCGCCCGGCCTGGTCGACCACCTGATCGACCGGCCGGCCGACGACAGCGCCGCGAGCTGACGCCCGCGGTCGCCGTCCGCCGGACGTCAGCCTGTCGGCAACAGGCCCTGCATCTCGGTGATCTCGGCCTGCTGTGCGTCGATGATCTGCTGCGCGAGCTGCTTGGCCTCGGCGTTGGAGCCCTGCCGGAGCTCCGTGTTCGCCATGTCGATCGCGCCCTGGTGGTGCCTGATCATCATGCCCAGGAACATCCGGTCGAAGTCGGCGTCCTTGGCCTGCTTCAGCTGGTCCAGCTCGGCGGCGCTCATGCCGGGCATGTCGGCGCCGTGGTCCATGCCCGGCATACCGGTGGTGTGCACTTGGGCGCCCCAGCCGGTCAGCCAGCCGGTCAAGGTCTTGATCTCCGGGTCCTGCGCCTTCTCGATGCGTGACGCGAGGTCGAGCAACCGCGGGTTGGTGGTCCGGCCCTGGACGAGCTTCGCCATCTCGAGGGCGCCCTGGTGGTGGGGGATCATGCCCTGCGCGAACGCGACGTCCGCGTCGTTGTGCCCACCGGACGGCGCGCCGGCGGCGGCGCTCGTCGTGCCGGTCGTGCTGCCCATGTCGTGGCCGGTGGAGTCGCTGCCGCACCCGGCGAGCACGAGTCCGGCGGTCAGGACGGCAAGCGCCGTCCCGACCAGGTTCTTCCTGGTCATGGATGTCCTCTGCGGTCTGGAAGTCGAGTCGGTCGCACGGCGTCGCGTCAACGTCCTCGAAGGACGTCACGCGCCGCCTGTCACAGCCGCAGGACGCAGAGGGTGGCGAGCCGCGCCGGAGCGCCGCCCGGTCTCGGGGGAGGTGACCGCGGCCGTGCCGACCGCTTGGCGACCGACGTGAGCCGCACGACGAAGCCGCCGCGGAAGAACGCGAGCAGCGCGAGCGCCAGACCGACACCGGCGGCGAGGATCGCCAGGCACAGGTGCAGCAAATCGTGCTGCTGCATCGGGCCGGGACCGGGCTCCTCGGACGCGCCGTGCGCACAGCAGTCGGCCACTGTGGCAACCGTGGCCTGCTCGTGCGTGCCCGGCTCGTGCGCGCCGAGGTGGTGCATCCCCACGACGGCGAACGCGACCGCCCACACCAAAGCCCATTGCGAGGCTCGGAGGCGGACGCGGCGCAGCACGGCCCCATGCTACAAGCACCTACGATGACGGATCGTCGACCACGAAGTACACGGGAGTCCGGGGGGAGAACGGTGCGGCACGTGCGCGTGGTCGGCCTGGCCGTCGTGGTCGTGGCGCTCGCCGTCGCGGCCGCGGTCCTCGACCTGCCGGACCCCGACCAGCTCCGGAACTGGATCGACGGCAACGGCGCGTGGGCGCCGCTGGTGTTCTTCCTGGTGTGCGCGGTGGGTACGGCGGCGTTCTTCCCGAAACCGGTGCTGGCCACGGCGTCCGGCCTGCTGTTCGGCGTCCTGCCCGGACTCGTGGTCGCGGTGGCGGGCTTCACGGTGGGCGCGTTGATCGCCTTCGTCGTCGCACGCCTGCTGGGACGGCGGTCCGTGGCGCGGTGGCTGGGCTCGGGCAGGCTGAAGGTGCTCGACACGGTGTTCGCGCGCAACGGCCTGGCCGCCACGGTGGTGCTCCGCCTGCTCCCCGTGGTCCCGTTCGCGGTGTCCAACTACGGCGCGGGCGTCACCGCCGTCACACCGAAGTCCTTCGCCGCGGGCACCGCGCTCGGCTTGCTGCCGACCACCGCCCTGGCCGCGACCCTCGGTGACGCCGCGCTCGACCTCGGCTCACCCCGTGCGATCGCGGCCGGGGCGGCGTGGCTGGTGCTGGCCGTGGTCGGTGTCGTGTGGGGCAGGCACCTGCTCCGCCGGTCGAAGGGCTAGTGCCGGCCAGGTCACCGGTCGAGCACGGCGCGTGCCAGGTCGTCGGCCACGACGTGCCGGTAGGGGTTGGTCGCCGGACCGGCCGCCGTCGGGTGCACCCGGTTGGTCAGCAGCAGCACGAAGGACCGGCTCGCCGGCTCGATGACCAGCGACGTCCCGGTGTAGCCGGTGTGACCCACCGTGTACGGCGTGGCGAGCATGCCCATGAACGCGGGCTTGTCGACATCCAGGCCGAGCCCGCGGTCGGCGCCGGGGATCGCCGCGTTCCAGTTCGTGGTCATCGCCCGGACGCTGTCCGCCCGCAGGACGCGCCGGTCGCCGTGCCGCCCGCCGTTGAGCAGCATCTGAGCGAAGACGGCGAGGTCGCGCGCGGTGGAGAAGACGCCGGCGTGCCCTGCCGTGCCACCGAGGTACCAGGACGTGGAGTCGTGCACCTGGCCCCAGATCAGCCCGCGTGCGCCACCGGCGTACTGCGTCGGGGCGATGCGTGGTCGCAGGCTCTCCGGTGGGGTGAACATGGTGTCGCGCAGCCCCAGCGGCTCGCTGACCTCCGTCGCCACGAGGTCCGGCAGCGACCGGCCGGTGACCCGTTCCAGCACCTTGCCGACCACGATGAGGCTGAGGTCCGAGTAGACGTACCGCGTGCCCGGCGCCGACCGGAGCGCCACCGCGTAGACCGCGGCCAGCCGCTGCTCGACCGTCGGGTACGAGCCGAGCGCCAGCCCGGCGGGCAGCCCGGACGTGTGCGTCAGCAGCTGCCTGAGCGTGACGTCCTGCTTGCCGGTCTGGGCGAACTCGGGCAGGTACCGCGCGGCGGGCGCGTCCAGGTCGATCAGACCGCGCTCGACCAGCCGCAGCGCGACGACGGTGGTGAAGAGCTTCGAGATCGACGCCACGTCGAAGATGGTGTCCTCGCGCATCGGGATCCGCTGGTCGGGCGGCAGCTCGACGCCGTCGGGCCCGTAGCGCAACGCGTCTCCCACCGCCCCGTGGCGCGCGATCACGCCGTTGCGCGCGGCCAGCACCACGCCGCCGGGGAACGCCTGGGGCGTGGCCCGCACACCGGCCTCGACGTGGGGCACCAGCCGGTCCACGTGCTCGGCGGCCAGCCCGGCCTGCCGCGCCGTGCCGTAGCGCAGGCGCTGGTCGGGAAGCGGCCTGTCCCAGGGGGAGCCGTGCCGTCGGGTGATGGTCAACTCGGCCACCACCGGCAGGTGGTCGGACGCGACGGTGGTGATCACCCGCGCCTCGCGCACCCGGGCCGGGTAGCCGGCGGCGACGTAGTCGATGCGCTTGGTCGGCGCCGCCGCCGGGTAGGTCATGCCGGGTGACGACGGGTTCGCCAATGCCCACGCGTCGACCAGTTCCGTCCACAGTGGAGCGAGTTCGGGGGCGTCCGGCGCCGCGTTGAGGTCGCCGAGCAGCACTCGCGCGTCACCGCGGTCCTCGGCCAGCACGCGCAGCATGTCGGCGACCTGCGCCCGGCGCACCGCCGGATCGGCGCGGTAGTCCAGGTGGGTGTCGTAGACGTGCACGCGTTCACCGCGCACGTCCAGCTCGACCTCCGGGAACCCCGGCGCCGGCGCGGGCGTCGGGTTCGGCACCTGGGTGGACAGCCGGGTGATCGAGTGGTTGTGCGCCGCGACGATCGGGTGCCTGCTGAGCACCGCCACGCCGTACTGCCGGCGCGGCTTGCCCGGCTCCGCCGGGTCCAGGTCGTAGATGGGCGCGAAGTAGACGTCCATGCCGACCGCGGCCGCCAGGTCCGACGCCTGGTCACGCCACTCGCTGCGGGCCATCCAGTGGACGTCGACCTCCTGCAGCCCCACCACGTCGGCGCCGGACGCCGTGATGTCCGCGGCCACCCGCGCCAGGTCGAGCCGCCCGTCCACGCCGATGCCGGTGTGCACGTTGTAGGTCATCACGGTCAACGGCGGGTTCGCGGCGCCGTCCGGCTCGGCCGTCGCGGCCGGGGTCACGACCAGCAGCACGCACAGGACGGCGGTCAGCAGTCGACGCATCGGGTCAGCTCTCCCAGGTCAGGCCGTGGCCGAACGGGTGCAGCGCGGTCGGGGGATCGCCCGCGACCGGGATCGTGACGGGCAGCTTCCCGACCGGTGCGTGCTCCCCGTACAGCACCCGCACCGCCGACTCCACCGAGATGTCGGTGTACGAGTAGGTCGCGAGGTACGTCCGCGCCTCCGGGAAGTACGCGATGTCGTACGGGTCCCGCACCGCGATGACGACGACCGGTTTCCCGGTGGCCAGCAACGCCTTCACCAGGTTCTGCTGCCCGACGTCGGTCCACGCCTTGTTCGTCGCGACGATCGTCAGGTCGGCCGCGCCCGCGCCGGCGACCGCCCGGTCGATCGTCGACTGGTTCGGGTTCGCGCCGGTGACCAGGGCGTTCGCCGTCGCCGAACGTCGGCCGACGGCGGCGGCGAACCGGTGCGGCACCGGGTCGGCGGTCGTGCCCCAGCCGGTGGTGAAGACGGCGGCCGGTGGCGTGCGCAGGGGCAGGATCTCGTTGCGCACGAGCGTCGTGGTCCGGTCCGTGATCCGCTGCGCGGCCTGCTTGTTCGGCGCGGTCCCGACGACGTCCGGCAGCTTGGCCGGGTCGACGAACCGGCCGCCGAACAGACCGCGCTTCGCCTTCATCCGCAGGATCCGGCGGACCGACTGGTCGATGCGGCGTTCGGTGAGCTCGCCGCCGCGCACCGCCGCCAGCACCGCTTGGTACGCGAGGTCGATGTCCGGCGGCATCAGCAACTGGTCGACGCCCGCCTTCAGGGCCAGCACGGGCACGCGGTCGTCGCCGTACTTCTGCCGGACGCCGGCCATCCCGAGCGAGTCGGTGACCACCACGCCGTCGTAGCCCAGCCGGTCGCGCAGGACGCCCGTGATGATCGGCCGGGAGAGCGTGGCCGGATCGCCTGCCGGGTCCAGCGCGGGCACCACGATGTGCGCGGTCATGATCGAGTCGATGCCGGCCGCGATCGCGCGGCGGAACGGCGGCGCGTCCAGCCGTTCCCAGTCCTCGCGGCTGTGCCCGATCACCGGCAGGCCGGTGTGGCTGTCCACGGCGGTGTCGCCGTGCCCGGGGAAGTGCTTGGCGGTGGCAGACACGCCACCCCGCTCGTAACCCCGGACCTGCGCCTCGACCAACCGGGCCGTCAGCTCCGGGTCCTCGGCGAACGAACGGACGCCGATCACCGGGTTGAGCGCGTTGACGTTGACGTCGGCGACCGGCGCGAAGTCCTGGTTGACGCCCATCGCGCGCAGTTCCCGGCCGGCGATGAGCGCTGCCTCGCCCGCCGCCTCGGGGTCGCGGGCCGCGCCGAGCGCCATGTTGCCGGGGAACGGCGTGACCGGCTCCCCGATCCGCGACACCACGCCGTACTCCTGGTCGGTGCTCACCAGGGCGGGGATCGACGACACCCGCTGGATGCCGTTGGACAGCTCCGCGACCTGCGCCGGGTTGGCCGTGTTGCCGGACCACGCGAAGTAGATGATGCCGCCGAGGTGGTACTTCCGGATCAGCTGCTCGGCGTTGTCGACGCCGTGCTGCCGTCGGTTGGCGGCCACCGAGGCCGGGTCGGACGCGTCGACCGTCGCACCGTAGGCGTACGTGACGAACAGCTGACCGACCTTCTCCTCCAGGCTCATCCCGCGCAACGCGTCCGCCACCACGTCGCCCGGACCGGCCGCCGCCACCGCCGGCGCCGCGCTGACCAGCAGGGCCGACAACCCGACGAGCACGTGCCGCCTGTTGAGGATTTTCCTCATGCGCACTCCTACAGTGAGGAAATCACTGATGCCGGTCGAATGTACGCAGCCGCCGCCGCGGCGGCATCGGCCGTTCGGGGCATTGGCGGACCATGCGCTTCGCCAGGATGCCGTCGGTACAGCGGCCCGCGACTGATGCCCGCTCCGCGAGGCGGCGGTCAGGTGGCGTCGCGGAACGCCCGCGAGGCGCCCGACCGCGCGTAGGCGCCCGGTGCGGTGCCCAGCATCCGGCGGAAGTGCCGGGTCAGGTGGGACTGGTCGTAGAAGCCCACGGCCGGGGCGACCTCGGCCGGTGGCAGTCCGTCCAGCAGCAGGCGGCGGGCCAGGTCGACGCGGCGGCCCGTCAGGTAGCGGTGCGGGGGCAGGCCGAACTCGCGGGTGAACGCGCGGACCAGGCGTTCCGGGCCGGCGGCCAGCCGGGTGGCGGCGTCGGTCAGGGTGAGGCCGTCCGTCACGTGCGCGTCCAGCAGGTCCCGCAACGTGCGGGCCAGGCCCGGCTCCGCCTCCGGTGTCGACGGCGGGCGGCGGGTCAGGTGGGTGTGCAACCGGTCGCGGACCAGGGCCAGCCTGGACTCGGCCTCCCACTCGTCGCCGCCGTGCAGCACGCCGTGCAGCTGGTGCACCCGCAGGCGCAGCGCCGGGTCGGCGAACGCGGGGTGGTCGACGGCCGCGCCGACCAGGTCCGTGCCGAGGACCGACGTGTCGAGGTAGAGGACCCGCTTGCGGAAGCCCTCGGGGGTGGCGTTGCGGCCGTCGTGCGGCACGTGCGGCGGCAGCAGGGTGACCGACGCGGGCAGGGCTCCGTGCTCGCGGTGGTCCAGACCGTAGGTCACCGTGCCGGTGTCGACCAGCAGCAGCGTCCACGCGTCGTGCGTGTGCGCTGGGTAGGCGTGGTCGGTGAAGCGCGCGTGCAGCACCTCGACGATGCCCGGCACGGCGGGCCGCCACGCGGCGATCTCGGGGCCCACGTCAAGAACGTACAAGACCGTGCCGGTCGGTTCGGGCGACGGTGTGCGGGTGGAACGATTCGAGACGAAGTTCGCCGTCCTGCTCCGCGACGACCTGGTGCCGTGGCAGGCGTTGAACGTGACCGCCTTCCTGGCCGGCGCCCTGACCGCGGCCGTCCCCGAGGCCGTCGGCGAACCGTACGAGGACGCGGACGGCACCAAGTACCTGCCGATGCTGGGCCAACCGGTGCTCGTCCTGACCGGCGGCAAGGAACTGCTGACCACCGCGCACGCCAAGGTCGTCACCCGGGGACTGGCGCTGGCGGTGTTCACCTCCGACCTGTTCGCCACGGGCAACGACGTGGACAACCGCGCCGCCGTCCGCGCCGTGCCACGCAACGCCCTGGACCTCGTGGGCATCGGCGTGCACGGCCCGCGCAACGCGGTGGACAAAGCCCTCAAGGGCGCGCGGATGCACCCGTAGCACCGGGGTCCTCGGTCGACCGGGCTGCCGCCGCGACGGCTCCGGCCAGTTCGGCGTAGGTGACCGGCGGAAAACCGCGTTGCTCCAGCACGGACAGCCGGATCGTCCGCTGCCCCCAGGCCGCCACGACGTGACCGGGCACCACTCGGAACAGCCACTGGTCGACGTCGAGCACGTTGTACGCGGTGGCTTCACGGCAGGTATGGACCCCGAACACGTAGACCGCCGCCCGCACGGCGGGTGCCGTGCTGTTCGGTGTGTCGGGCGCGCGGGTGATCAACCGCTGGTAACCGGGTGGCGATGGGCTGGTGGAGGTCCAGCTCTGGAGCAGGCCGGTGCACTTGACCTCGACGGTGGTGCCGTCGGGCGTGAGGACGTCCCAGCCGGCCCACGGGTCGCGGGGTCGTGTGGTGTCCGCGCCGACCGCTCGGGCGACCAGCCACTCGGCGAACTTGGCGCGGTCGGTGTTGTCGCGCAGGTCTCCCAGCAGCCAGCGGGCGAACACGGCGAGGTCGTCGCGGGTGATCGGTGGTGCGGTGCTCGCCACCGGCTCCGGAGCGGGACGGTGGGTCATGTTGTGCGTTCCAAGGGGCGTTTGCCTTCGGCGGTAGGCGGGGTTCAGGGGCGGAAGGCGCGGAGGGTGGTGGTGACCAGGGCGTCGGCGAAGGTGTGGTCCAGGGGGCCGGAGCGCAGCAGCCAGCGTTGGGTCAAGGGGGCGTAGAGCACGTCGATGAAGAGGTCGAGGTCGGTGTCGGTGGGTAGTTGGCCGGCGGCTTGGGCGCTGCGCAGGCGGCGGCGTTTTGCCTCGCGCATCGGGGCTTCCATCTTCTCCCGGTAGACGGCGGCCAGGTCGGGGTCGTTGATGATCTCCGTGTTCAGCGCGCGGATCGGGGCTTCGAAAGCGGGGTCGGAGAACTCGGTGGCGGTGGCGCGGAGGACGGATTTGAGGTCGGTTTCCAGGTCGCCCGTGTCCGGCAGTTCGATGCCGCCGCCGTCGGGGCGTTCGCTCAGCGCCAGCAGGGAGTCGAAGACGACGGCGCCCTTCGACGGCCACCAGCGGTAGATCGTCTGCTTGCCCACGCCCGCCCGTGCGGCGATGGCCTCGATCGTCAGCTTGGCGTACCCGAGATCGCCGATGAGCTCGCGCGTCGCGGTGAGGATCGCGAGGCGGGACCGTTCGCTGCGACGGGTGCTGTTCGGCGTGCCGGTTGCCATGGCGGCACTCTACTCGGAACGAGACGGTCCGTCTTGACTCACGTCCGGAGCTCTGGCTAGAGTGTGCGTCTACCGAGACGGGACGTATCGTCTCACATCTACTGGGGGAGACGCCATGACGCGTACCTGGTTCATCACGGGCGCCTCGCGTGGCCTGGGGCGTGCGTTCACCGAGGCCGCGCTCGCGGCGGGCGACCGGGTCGTCGGCGTCGCCCGCGACATCACGCCGCTGGCCGACCTGGTCGCCGGGTCCGAGGGCAGGCTGGTCGCCTTCCCGCTGGACGTCGCCGACCGGCAGGCGGTCGTCGCGGGGGTCGAACGGGCCCACGCGGAGTTCGGCGGGCTGGACGTCGTGGTCAACAACGCCGGCGGCGTGCTGCTCGGCATGGTCGAGGAGGTCACCGAGGAGCAGGCCCGCGCACACCTGGACACCAACTTCTTCGGCGCGCTCTGGGTGAACCAGGCGGTGGTGCCGCTCCTGCGCGCGCAGGGCTCGGGCCACGTCGTCCAGGTCTCGTCGATGGGCTCGGCCGGCGGCTTCGCGGCGACCGGCCTGTACAGCGCGGGCAAGGCGGCGCTCGACGCCATGAGCGAAGCGCTGGCGATGGAGGTCGAGCGGTTCGGGATCAAGGTGACGATCGTGCAGCCCGGCGGCTACCGGACCGAGCTGTTCACCCGCGGCCTGGCCATGACCGAGGAGAACGCCGCCTACGCGCCGCTGCGCGCCTGGCTGAACGACCTGTGGAGCGAGTCGGAGGACTTCGACCCGGCACTGGCCGCGTCGGTCCTGCTGCGGGTGGTGGACCTGCCCGAACCGCCGAAGCGGGTGGTCCTGGGCGGCGCGGCCTACGGCATGGTCGAGGAGATGGCACGGGCGCGTGCGGCCGAACTCGCCAAGTGGGAGCACCTCAGCCGGCAGGCCGGGTGACCCGGTGACGCCGTGCCGCCTCCCGCGCCGGTCCGCCCGCCGCCGTGGTGGCAGCGGGCGGACCGACGGGATCAGGACGCGGTGCAGGTGAGGCTCGGCGTGCCCGCGGTGCCGGACGCGACGAACCCGAACGTGGTGCTGGAGCCCGCGCCGACGGAGCCGTTGTAGGCGGCGTTGCGGGCGGTGACGGTGGACCCGTTGGTGGTCACCGCGGCGCTCCACGAGGAGTTGATCCGCTCACCGTTGGCGAACGTCCAGCTCACCGTCCAACCGGAGATCGCCGTCGCGCCGGCCGCCACGCGCGCCTCGACCTGGAAGCCGCCGGACCACTGGGAGGTGACCAGGAACCTGGCGGAGCAGGACGCCGACGGGTTGCCGGTGGTCGTGGTCGTGGTCGCGGACGTCGTCGTGGTGCTGGTCGTGGTGCTGGTCGGCGTCGTGGTGGTCGTCGTGCCACCGTCGGTGAAGTTGACGTCGCTGCACGCGTAGTAGCTCTGGTCGAGGTGGCTGGCCTGCCACACCGTGTACAGGACGTGGTGGCCGGTCCGTCCGGGCGCGTTGACCTCGACCGGCGTCCGGTTGCCCGTGGGGATCCTGCCGGTCTGGCCGACCAGTTCCAGGTCGCTCCACTTCACGGCCTGGGTCTTCGGGTCGAAGCCCTGCTTGGTGGCGTAGACGCGGATGTAGTCGGCGCCGTGCGAGGACGTGTCGTTCAGGTTGAGGGTGAACCGGCTGGGCTTGCTCGGGGCGACCCACGCACCGACCTTGTCCATCGCGGCGTAGCGGCCGTTGAAGGTCAGACCGCCGCTGCACAGCTGCCCGTCGGGGATGGCTCCCTGGTGGTTGCCGGCGACGCCTTCGCGGAACAGGCCGTTCCAGTTGTACATCGCGGCCGGGTCGGCCTGCCACGCCTGGTAGCACATGGGGTCTTCGGTGGCCATCTGCTGCGTGGGGCCGTTCGGCCAGCGGTGGTAGCAGCCGTAGTGCCGTGACGGCGGGTCGCTGACCGCGCCGTGGGCGGCGGCGTTGCCCGCGCCGAAGGTGACCAGCACGGTCGTCAGCAGGGTCAGGCAGGCGCCGAGGATCGCGGACGCCCGCCAGACGGCGGACTTGCCGCGGGCCGGAGCCGGCGATGTCCCCGGCGTCCGGCGACGCCGGTCGGGGACGTCTGCGGAGGAGCGAAGCATGTGTACCGCCAAATCTTCGTTGATCGACGTGGACTTCCGCGGCCGGCGGCGGGTGGGTGGCCGCCCTCGGACGGTGCCACTGCCGCGGGCGAGCCGGTCCGCGTGCGCGGGTGCCACCGCTTGCCTCTGGGAGCGCTCCCAGAACGGTGTTAGTGTCAGGCCGTGCCACCCGCTCGGCATCCGCCATTCGGGTTACGGGCTCGCAAAGCGGCCAAGCGGACCGCGGGCGCGGGACGGATCGGACGCCCCGGTTGGGCCCCTTCGGCGTCTTGCGCAATGTTGCGAGAGGTGCCATGGAACCGGCGCTCACGGCGGCGGAACGGGACGGCGGCGACCAGCCCCGCGGCGGCCCGAGCACGACGTCGGCCGTCGTCCGGCGATCTGTCGCGGGACAATTCGAGGCGTCGAAGGGGGATCACGGTGCCGCGTACGGAACGTCCGCTGGTCGAAGAGGACACGCCGGTGCTGAAGTTCGCGGGGGACCTGCGGCGGCTGCGCCGCGTCGCCGGGTTGCCGTCCTACCGCGAACTCGGCCGCCTGGCGAACTACTCGCCCGCCGCGCTGTCCGAGGCGGTGGCGGGCCGGAAGCTGCCCAGCCTGGCGGTGACCAGGGCGTTCGTCCGCGCGTGCGGGGGAGACGTCGAGCAGTGGACGGCCCGCTGGCGCGAGTTGGCCGCCGAGGAGCCCGACGACGGCGACGCGCCCTACGTGGGGCTGGCCGCCTACCAGGTCGCCGACAGCGACCGGTTCTTCGGCCGCGAGGCCGAGGTGGGCCGACTGCTGGCGCTGGTGCGCGAACGGCCGTTCGTCGGCGTGTTCGGCGCGTCCGGCGCGGGCAAGTCGTCCCTGCTCCGCGCGGGCCTGGCCGCGCAGTGGGGTGCGCACCTGGTCATCACGCCCGGGTCGGACCCGATCACCGAGCTGGCCGCGGCGCTCGCCGACGACCGGTCCGCGGTCGAGGTGCGCGCGGAACTCGCCGCCGATCCCGAGCACCTGCGCGTGCTGCTGCGCCGGGCCGCCGACGACCTGCTGCTCGTGGTCGACCAGTTCGAGGAGGTCTTCACGCTCTGCCAGGACGACGACCGCCGCTGGCTGGTGCGGGCGCTCACCCACGCCGCGGGCGCCGCGCACGTCGTCATCGGCGTGCGCGCCGACTTCTACGGCCACTGCGCGCGCCACCCCGAGCTGCTCGACGCGCTGCACCGCTCGCAGTCGCTCGTCGGCCCGATGAGCGCCGAGCAGCTCCGCCGCGCGATCATCGAACCCGCCGCCCGCCGGGGAGCCTCGCTGGAGAACGCCCTGGTGGCACGCCTGATCGCCGACGTCGCCGGCCAGCAGGGCGTGCTGCCGCTCGTCTCGCACGTGCTGGTCGAGACGTGGCGACGCCGCCGCGGCGCGGTGCTCACGTTGGCGGGCTACGAGGACGCGGGCGGCGTCGAACACGCCCTGGCCCGCACCGCCGAACAGGTCTACGAGGCGTTACCCGGGCCGGCGCGGGAGGCGGCACGGCAGGTGTTCCAACGCCTGGTCGCACCCGGCGACGGCACCGAGGACACCCGCCGCCGTGTCGCCCGGACCGAGCTGGACGCGGGCGACGCGCTCCTCGACCGGCTCGCCGCGGCCCGGCTGATCACCCTCGACCGCGACACCGTCGAGCTGACCCACGAAGCGCTGCTGCACGCGTGGCCGCGGCTCGTCGGCTGGCTGGACGAGGACCGCGAGGCGCTGCGCGCCCACCGCAGGCTCACCGGCGCCGCCGACGACTGGCGCGCGCACGACCGCGACCCGGACGCGCTCTACCGCGGCGTCCACCTCGACCAGGCGCGTCGCCTGGCGCCCCGCCTCAACGCGGCCGAACGCGAGTTCGTCGACGCGGGCCTGGCCGCCGAACGCGACCGTGAAGCGCTGCGGAGACGGGGCGTGCGCAGGCTGCGGCGGCTCGTCGCCTGCCTCGCCGCGCTCGTCCTGCTGCTCACCGCCACCGCCGTCTACGCGGTCACCGCCCAACGCGCCGCCACCCGCGAGCGCAACGAGGCGTTGTCGCTGCGCGCCGCCGACACCGCCCTGGGGCTGCTGGCCCGTCCACGCGACGCGGGCACGCTCGCCCTGGCCGCCTACCGCGTCGCACCCACGACCCAGGCCCAGGACGCCCTGCTGATCGCCCGTGCCGCGGCCACCGCGTCCACCCTGGCCGACGGCTACGTGCGCCTGTTCGGAACCTTCGCCGTGACCGCCGACTACGGCCTCGGAACCGGGCGCCCGGGCGTCACCTACCACCTCTGGGTGGGTGACGGCCCGGACCGGCGGCGAGCCGGGGGGATCCCCGTGGCGTCCGGTGGTTTCCTCTACCTGGTCAGCGCCGACGAGCGCACCGCGCTCACGGTGGTCGGGTCTGACGAGCCCGGGCCCGCCGAGTCCGAGCCCGACGAGTTCGAGCTCTGGGACCTCCGCGACCTCCACGCGCCGCGCCGCACGGCCACGCTGACCGACTGGCCGTTCCCCATGGGCATCGACGCGGCCGGCACCCTGCTGGCCGCCGTCGAGGACGGCGCCGCGGTCTACTGGCGTCCCGGTGACACCACTCGCACCCGACTGCCCGGCGACGGCGTCGAGTACGCCGTGCCGTTGCAGGACGGCACCGGTGTGGTGGTGGTGCGCCGTGACGGCGACCGCCGCGACGTGGAGGTGCGCTCCCTGGACGGGCGGGTGACCCCGGTGCTCAGCCGCTCCGCCCGGCTCGGCCTGGTGACCGGTCCGGCGGGCAAGCTCGCCGTCTCCGACCTCGACGGCACGCACTTCACCGTGGTCGACCTCGCGGACGGACCGAGGGTCCTCCTGGAGGCGGACGAGATCCCGGGGCAGGCCGTCGTCGAGTTCTCCCACGACGGCCGGGCCGTCACCGCCGTGCACCGCGACGCGGTGTGGGTGTGGGACGACGTGACCGGCGGTCGTGAACCGCTGTCGGTGCGGGCGCCGGGCAAGGAGTTCAGCGGCGCGCGCTACGACCCCGCCACTCGCGAGGTGCAGTTGCTCACCACCCGTGGCGGCGAGCTGTGGCGACTCGCGGTGGACGTCGACCGGGTGGTGCGCGACGTGTGCGCCGACCCGGCCGACGTCGACTGGGCGGCGCACTTCCCGGGGCTGTCGGAACGTCCGCTGTGCCCGTGACGGCGCCGGGCGGGAGCAGGGAGCCCGTCCCGGCGCCTCCACGGACCGTCAGCCGAGCCGGTAGGCCCGGATCACGGTCTGGCTCAGCTCGCCGCCCCGGCCGTCGGTGGCGTGCACGCGCAGCGAGGCGAACGTCCCCGGCTTGGCGCGGTTGCCCACCAGCGCCGCGCGGCCGAGCACCGGGAGGCTCACCCAGCTCGCGCCGTCGTCGTAGGACACCTCCACGCGGAAGTGGCGCAGCGGCGGGTTGTCCACGCCGCGCTGCTGGTCGACCACCAGCGGCACGGTCAGCGGGCGGTACGCGGGCGCGCTGCCCGTGTGGTCCAGCTCCGGCGTGAACCGCACCACCGACATGGGCAGCCGCCGTTCACGGGTGGTCGTGTCCGAGCGGAACGTCCAGTCCACCGCGATGCGCGTGCTGAAGTCCGAGACCTCGGGCGCGCGCGTCACCTCGGTCCGCGCCTGGAGCACCGCGGGCCCCGGCGGCACCTCGAACACCCCGTGCCCGCCGCTGTCGTTCTCGCCGACCAGTCCACCGTCGCGGTACAGCGCGGTCCGCGCGGACGTGGTCCGGGAGTAGCCCTCGTTGCCCTCGCGGTCGCCGAACAGCGACAGCGAGATCGACACCTCGTTCCCGGACCGCGCCAGGTTCGGGTAGCCGCTCGTGTACATCACCGGGCCGATGACGGGCGCGCCGAACGACCGGTCGTAGGTCCGGCCCGCGCCGTACCGCTCCTGGTTCCCGCTCATCAGAGTTCCTTCGTCGAAGAACAGCGTCTGCCAGTCGACGTCCGGTGTCGCGTACCTCGTGGACGTGGACGTGGCCCTCATGTCGGTGAAGAAGCTCGGACCGGCCACACCGGACGGCGCCACGACGTAGCCACCCAGGTCCCGGTAGCCGCCGAGGTTCTTCGCGGCGATCGTGGTGCGCACCTTCGCCAGGTCCGACTCGCGCGGCCGGCGCGTGAACCCGTCGGGCACCCGGCCCTGCTCGACCCAGCCCAGCCAGTAGTCCGCCGACGGGCTCGTGTGCTGCGCGGCGACGAACACGGCCAGTTCGCCGGCGGGCAGCGACGGCCCCGCGTGCCCCACCCTGGTACCCGCCGGGAACCCGCCCGGGTGGTGCGACTCCAGCCGCACGGTGTGCTCGCCGAGCCGGCGCTCGACCACCAGGCTGTGCAGCACGGGCACCGCCGCCGGATCGGGCGCCACGACCTCCAGCGGTCCCGCCTTCCCGGCGTCGAGGACCACGTGCGCCGGTCCCTCCACCTTGAGGTCCGGCCGCGTGACGATGGTGTGCGGGCCGGTCTCCGGGCCCAGCAGCGCCTGCACCAGGTAGTCGCCCTTAGGCAGCCGCACGGCGCCGTCCCGCACGTAGGTGTGCGTGCCGGTGGCCACGTGCACCAGGAGCGTCAACGCCCGGCCCTCGGGCGCGCCGGGGTAGTCGAAGGTGACCGGGTAGCTCTCCACCTCGCGGTTCAGCCCGACCGGCGTCCGCAGCACCTCCGCGCCGCCGGCGGTCGCCACCACCGTCGCCGAGTGCGCGCCGTCCACCGATCCCTGCCGCGCGTCACCTGTCACGGAGACCTCGGCCGTGCCGCCGGCCGGGACGGTCACCCGCGTCGGGGACACCGAGAACACGGCGTCCGGGCCGTTCGCCCGCACCGCCAGGTCCAGCGTGACGGGCTGCGCGCCGTCGTTGCGGTACACCAGGGGTTTCGTGGCGGGCACGTCGTCGTCGTGCGGCCACTCGTGCCTGCCGAGGACGACCGACGTCGGCTCGCTGGTGACCGTCGTGGACAGTGCCGCGGCGATGTCCAGCCGGCCCGAGCCCTGCTCGTGGACGCCCAGCGCCGCGTTCGGCCGAGCCGACGCGGTGAGCACCGCCTTGAGCCGCGCGCCGTTCCAGTCCGGGTGCCGCTGCGCCAGCAGCGCCGCGGCGCCGGCGACGTGCGGCGAGGCCATCGACGTGCCGGACAGGGCCATGTGCCCGTCGCCGACGGGTGTGCCGAGCGAACCGCCGGTGCTCGCCTTCGCCGCGACGATGTCCACGCCCGGCGCGGTGATGTCGGGCTTGACCGCGCCGTCGGCCACCCGCGGGCCACGGCTGGAGAACCCGGCCAGCGAGTCGTCGCGCTCCACCGCGCCGACGGTCAGCGCGGCGTCGGCGGTGCCGGGGGAGAGCACGGTGCCCGCGGCGTCACCGGAGTTGCCCGCCGAGACGACGAACAGCGTGCCGTGGCTCGCCGACAGCGCGTCCACCGCCGCCTCGACCGGGTCGACGTCGTCACTGGCCGGCAGGCCGAGGCTGATGTTCACCACGTCCGCGCCCTGCTCCGCGGCCCAGCGCATCCCCTCGATGATCGCCGACTCGGGGCAGAAGCCCTTGCTGTCGCACACCTTCGCGTCGAGCAGCCGCGCGTCCGGCGCGACGCCGCGGTAAGGCGCGCGGTGGCCCACGATCGTGGACGCGACGTGCGTGCCGTGGCCGTAGCGGTCGAGGCCGTCCTGGTCACGGCTGAAGTCGCGCCCGGCGACCTCGCGCCCGACCAGGTCCGGGTGGTCGCCCTCCACGCCCGTGTCGACCACCGCGACGGTCACGCCCGCGCCGGTCAGCCCCGCCGCCCACGCCACCGGCGCGCCGACCTGGGCGGTGCTGCGGTCCAGCAGCGGGCGGGCCATCCCGTCCAGCCACACCTTGCCGGGGCCGGTGGGCGGTTCCAGCCACCCGGTGGCCTTCGGCACCTCGGCGGCCACCGCGTCGACGGCGGGCAGCGCGTCGGCCACCCGTGCGCCCGACGGCGGGCGGCCTCCGGAGACGATCACCGGCACGGTGTCGCGCCGCGCGTCGTCGTACCCGGCCTCCACCAGCCCGGTGACGTCGAACAGCCGCTGGTCCACCCGGCCCTCGGCCAGCGGTCTGGCCACGTCGGCGGGCACCACGCGCAGGCGGCCCCCGTGCCGGGTGACCTGGAACGAGACGCGCTCCCGGTGCGCGCCGGGGGTGACCGAGACGAGCCGGTCGCCGTCGAGGACGACCCGGTCGCCGGTGACGAGCGTGACGGTCTTGCGGTCGTTCGCCGGCGCCTCGTCCCGCGCGCTGCCGGGCGCGGTCCGGTCCGGTGGTGTGCTGTCCGGTGCGGCGTGGGCGGACGTCGCCGTTCCCGCCAGTGCGGCGGCCAGCGCCAACGCCACTGCTCTTCGCGCCACGGGACCTCCCTGTCGGTGGGGGAGAGCCCGTGCTGCCGACGGTGGACGCGGCACGGGCTCCTTTGGAGGTCCCGAGTCAAGCGGTGCGGCGGATGTTCATGTTCGCCCGGAGCAGGCTGAACAACGAGTTGTGAACACCGGCGGTGGGTCTAGGCCGGGTCGTCGGAGGCGGTGAACTGGCGCAGGACCATCTCGGTCAGCGCGTCGACGTCGGCGTCGACCATCGGCGCGCCGGTCATGCCCATCCGGTGCAGCAGGGTCCCGACGACGACGTCGATGAAGAGCAGGACCCGGTGCTCCGGCTCGCCCAGCGCGTCCTGGAGCGCCGCGAGGTAGGGGGCCTGCAACCGGGTCGACAGGACTTCGCGCAGGGCCGGATCGCTGATGGCGTCCACGAACACGCCCGCGAACGCCGCGGCGAGTCCCGGCTCGCCGATCTTCGCCGCGGCCAGCCGGATGGCCGAGGTCAGGATCTCGACCCGGTCCGTGCTCTCCGGCCGCAGCGGGCCGAACGCGTCGAGGATGCAGTCCACGATCAGCGCGCCCTTGGACTCCCACCGGCGGTAGATCGTCGTCTTCGCGACGCCTGCCGCCGCCGCGATGCGGTCCATCGTCGCACCCGTGTAGCCCAGCTCGTGGACGGTCCGGAGCGTCGCGGCGAAGACCACGGCGTCGATGCCGGCGCGCGGGCGGCCGGGCGGCTTGGCGGGCGGTGTCGCTCGGGTCATGACCGCACGATACCGAGTTACGCTACGATCAGTATCGATACCAGCGGTAGCGAAATTGTGGTGTGGTCGAGGAGGGGGACATGGACAACGTGACCGAGGTCGAACGCCCATCGGCGGGGATCCGGCTGCTGCACGCCCTGCGGAAGGAGCGGGACTGGGCGGCGATGACGACGGAGGAGCTGATCGCCTTCCGCGACGCGGAGAACCGCACGCGGGCGTCCCGCCTGGGTCGGGTGGTCACCGGGCTCCCGGATCGCGGCGCCGGTATCCGGTGGGAGGAGGTGACCGTGCACGACCGCGGGATCCGGGTCCGGGTGTACCGGCCGTCGCCCGACCGCGGCGACGGCCTGCCGCTCGTGGTCCACGTGCACGGCGGCGGGTTCGTGGGCACGGCGGCGCAGAGCGACTGGGTGAACAGCCACCTCGCCGCGCGGCTGCCCGCGGTCGTCGTCTCGGTCGAGCACCGGCTCCTCGCTCCGGGGACCACGCTGCCGGCGGCCGTCGACGACGGTTGGGACGTGCTGCGGCACGTGGTGCGGCACGCCGCGGAGTGGGGGGTCGACCCGGCCCGGGCCGCGGTCTTCGGGGAGAGCAACGGCGGGTTGATCGCCGCGCTGGCCGCGATCCGGGCCAGGGAGGCCGGACTGCCGCTCCGGGCACAGGTGCTGGTCAACCCCGCTCTCGACCTGACCGAGGCCGGGTTCGACCACCCGTCGATGGCCCGGCACGCGCACAGCCCGACCCTGACCATGCCGCACCTGCGGCTGTACCAGCGGTTGGCCGTTCCGCCGGGAACGGATGCCCACCCGCTGTCGCCGCTGTGCGCCGACGACCTGGGCGGGCTGGCCCCGGCGCTCGTGGTGGTGCCGACCATCGACCCGCTGGCCGATCACGGCCGCCGTTACGCGGAACGGCTGCTGGAGTCCGGGACGCCCGCGCGGCTCACCGAACACCCCGGAGCGACCCACGGGTTCCTCAGCATGCCGGGCCTGGTGCGGCAGGCGAAGGCCGCGCGGGTCGAGATCGCCGGGTTCCTCCGCGAGCACCTCGCGGCGACGCTGACCGAGGCGGGGGAGCGATGACCACCACCGACCTCGCCCAGGACGGCGGGCTGTCCACGGCACCGGATGCCGACGCCGGGCCGACCGCCGGTGCGGGGCGGGACGTCGACGCCGGGCCGGGCCTGTCGGAGCTGCTGCGCCCTCACCGGTGGACGTTCGCCGCCGTGGTCGTGCTCCAGGTGGTCGGCGCGGTCGCGGGTCTGGCCCCGTTGCTGGCGGTGGTCGAGCTGGGGCGTGCCCTGCTGTCGCCCGGACCGGTCGATCACGGCCACGTGTGGTTCGTCGTGATCGCGGGTGCGGTCGGCTTGTTCGTCCGACTGCTGTTCACGTCCGCGTCGGCCGGGGTCGGGCACGTGCTGGACGGCCGGGTGCAGCTGTCGTTCCGGCGGGCGCTGGCCGCACGGCTGGGCCGTGCGCCGATCGGCTGGTTCTCCCGCCGGCGGACCGGCGAGCTGGCGAAGGTCGTGGGTGAGGACGTGAGCGCCGTCCACCCGGTCATCGCCCACGCACCCGGCGAGCTGGTGTCCGCGTTCGTGGTGCCGCTCGTGTCGTTGGTCTACCTGGTCGCGGTCGACTGGCGGCTCACGCTGATCACGGTGATCCCGGTGGTCTTGGCGGTGGCGCTGGTCCCGCTGATGATGACCCCGACCCGGCTGCGCGAGCAGGAGGAGTTCGACGGCGCCATGGGTCGGATCGCGAGCTCGGTGGTCGAGTTCGTGCGGGGCATCTCGGTGGTGAAGGCGTTCGGCGGTGGCGAGCGCGCCCACCGGCGGTTCCGCACGGCGGTGGACGACTTCGTCGGCGCCTTCAACCGGTGGGTGCACGGCATGGCCGGCATCGCCGCCGGGATGCAGCTGGCGCTGTCGCCGCCGTTCGTGCTGCTGGTGGTGCTGGCCGGCGGCACGGCCCTGATCACGTCCGGCGGCCTGGCGCCGGCCGACCTGCTCCCGTTCGTGCTGCTCGGGCTCGGCCTGACCGCTCCGGTGGCGGCCCTGGGCCACGGCTTCGACGACGTGCAGGCCGCCCGGCGCGCGGTCGGCCGGATCCGGGACGTGCTGGCGGTGCGGTCGCTGCCCGAGCCCGCGCACCCGGTCGCGCCGCGCGGTCACCGGGTGGAACTGCGTGGCGTGCGGTTCGGCTACGAGTCCGGTCACGAGGTGCTGCGCGGCATCGACCTGGTGCTCGAACCGGGCACGGTGACCGCGCTCGTCGGCCCTTCGGGCAGCGGGAAGTCCACGCTCGTCCAACTGCTGCCGCGGTTCTTCGACCCGACTCGTGGCTCGGTCCTGCTCGGCGGTGTCGACCTGCGCGACCTCGGCGGCCGTGAGCTGCACCGGACGGCCTCGTTCGTCTTCCAGGACACCTCGCTGCTGCGCGCGTCGGTCGCGGACAACATCGCGCTGGCGGTGCCGCACGCCGACCGTGACGACGTGGTCCGCGCCGCCCGCCTGGCGAACGTCCACGAGCGGATCCTCGAACTGCCGCGCGGGTACGAGTCGGTGATCGGCGAGGACGCCGGGCTGTCGGGCGGCGAGGCGCAGCGGATCTCGCTCGCCCGCGCGCTGCTGGCCGACGCACCCGTGCTGGTGCTGGACGAGGCGACCGCGTTCGCCGATCCGCGGACCGAGCAGGCGGTGCGCCGGGCCCTGGCGACGGCGGCGGGCGATCGGACGACCCTCGTGATCGCCCACCGCCTGGAGACGATCGCCGACGCCGACACCGTCGTGGTGCTGGAGGACGGGGCGATCGTGGAGCGCGGCACACCCGCCGAACTCCTGGCGCGCAACGGGAAGTTCGCCGCCTTCTGGCGATCGCACCGGGCGGCGTCCGACGAAACCCCCGCACGGCAAGGAGACGAACCCCGATGATCCGGATGCTGCTGCGCGTGCTGGGCGACGAGCACGCACGGCCGGTGCGTCGCACCGTGGCACTGATGACGGTCACCGCGATAGCCGAAGGCCTGTCCTACGCACTGCTGGTCCCCGTGCTGCGGGCGTTGCTCGGGGGCGCGCCCGGCGACGCCTGGCCCTCGCTGATCGCGTTCGGGGCCGCCGTCGCGGTCTACGCGGTGCTGCGCTACCTCAGCGACCTGTCCGGGTTCCGCGCCGGGACCACGTTGCTGCACGGCATGTACCACCGGTTCGGCGACCACCTCGCCCGCCTGCCCATCGGCTGGTACGGCGGCGGCCGGGTCGGGGAGCTGTCGGTCCTGGCCAGTAATGGCGTGCTCCAGGCGATGGGCGTGATCGCGCACCTGCTGGCGCCGTTCATCTCGGCTTGCGTGACCCCGTTGACGATCGTGGGCGTGATGCTCGCGTTCGACTGGCGGCTGGGGCTGGCCGCGTTGGCCGCCGCACCGGTCGTGGCGGCGGTCCAGGCCTGGACGGGACGCTCGATGGCCGCCACCGACGCCGAGCGCGCCGAACGCGACCACGAGGCCGCCGGGCGGGTGGTCGAGTACCTCCAGGCCCAGCCGGTGCTGCGGGCCGGCGGCCGGACCGCCGAACGCTTCCGGCTGCTGGACGACGCGCTGCGGGACGTCCAGCGCGCGTCACGCCGCACGGTGCTGTCGGCGTTGCCCGGCGCGGTGGGGCTGACGCTCGTGGTGCAGGCGGTGTTCACCGTGCTGCTGGTCCTGGGCGCCTACCTCGCCCTCGGCGGGCACATCGGCGCGGCGGAGGTCGTGACGATCCTGGTGCTGGCGGCCCGGTGCGCCGATCCGCTGCTGTCGTTGTCGGACATCGGCGGCAAGCTGCGCGGCGCGCGGTTCGAGCTGGCGCGGCTCGACGCGGTGTTGCGCACCGAGCCGCTGCCGGAACCCCGCGAGCCCGTCCAGCCGGCAAGCCACGACCTGGAACTGGACTCCGTCACGTTCCGGCACGGCGACCGCACGGTGGTCGACCACGTGTCGCTGACCGTGCCGGAGGGGCAGCGGCTCGCCGTGGTCGGACCGTCCGGCGCGGGCAAGAGCACGCTGCTCCAACTGCTCGCGCGGTTCTACGACGTGGACGCGGGCGCGGTGCGCGTGGGAGGTGTGGACGTGCGCGCCGTCGACACCGAGGTGCTGATGGCGCGGATCGCCTTCGTGTTCCAGGACGTCTACCTCTTCGACGGCACGATCGAGGAGAACGTGCGCCTCGGCCGTCCCGACGCGAGCGCCGCCGAGGTGCGGGAGGCCGCCGCGGCGGCACGGCTGGACGAGGTGGTCGAGCGACTGCCCGGCGGGTGGGCGACGAACGTCGGCGAGGGCGGCGCGCTGCTCTCCGGCGGCGAGCGCCAACGGGTCTCGATCGCGCGGGCGCTGCTGAAGGACGCGCCGATCGTGCTGCTGGACGAGGTGACGTCGGCGCTGGACCCGGTGAACGAGGCGGCCGTCCACGACGGCGTCGAGCGCCTGATGGCGGGGCGGACGGTGGTGATGGTGGCGCACCGGATGCGGACCGTCCGACGTGCCGACCGCGTCGCCTTCCTGGACGGCGGCCGGATCGTGGAGGAGGGCACGCACGACGAACTGCTGCGCCGCGGTGGCCGCTACGCCGAGTTCTGGCACCTGTCGCCGGTCTCGTGAGACGCCCGGTCAGGCCGGGGGCGGCGCGGTGCTGGAGCGGACCACCAGGCGCGTCGGGACCAGGGTGGTGCCGGGCTTGGTGCGGCGGTGGTGGACCTGGCGCAGGACGCGCTCGACGCAGTGCCGGCCGACCTCGGTGAAGTCCTGGTGCACGGTCGTCAGGGGCGGGATGAAGGAGGTGGCGTCGGTGATGTCGTCGAACCCGACCACGCTGACGTCGCGGGGCACCACCTTCCCCTTCTCGTGGAACGCGCGCAGCAGGCCGAGCGCCATCTGGTCGTTGGCCGCGAACACCGCCGTGCAGCCGGGCTCGTCGGCGAGCGCCAGCCCCGCCCGGTAGCCGGAGTCGGCCGACCAGTCGCCGCGCGCCATCGCGGGCACGGGCAGGCCGGCTTCGGTCAGCGTGGCCCGCCACGTCTCGGCGCGGCGTTCGGCGGCGTAGGAGTCCTCGGGGCCGGCGACGTGCCAGACGGTGCGGTGGCCCAGGTCGAGCAGGTGGCGGACGGCCTGCCGGGTGCCGTCGGCCTGGTCGGTGTCCACCACGGTGTAGCGGTCGCCGCCGTTGGAGTCGACGATCACGGCCGGGATGCCGAGCGGGAGCGTCATCGTGGCCGCGTCGAGGAGGTGGACCTCCATGATCACGATGACCGCGTCGACGGCCAGCTCGCCCAGCCGGGTGAACGCGCCGAGCACGCCGTCCTGGGTGGGCACGGCCACGGGGATCAGCGTGATGGCGTAACCCTCGTGCGCGGCGTGGTCCACGATGGCCTCCAGGGTGCGGCTGTTGCCGACCGAGGAGAGGGTGAACAGGATGACGCCGATGGTGCGGAACTCGCCGTACTTGAGCGCGCGGGCCGCGCTGTTGGGCCGGTAACCGAGGCGCCGCATGGCGTCCAGCACCTGCTCGCGCGTGGAGCCCACGACGCTCGGGTGCCCGTTCGACACCCGCGACACCGTCTGCGCCGACACGCCGGCCAGCCGGGCGACGTCGGCCATGGACACCCGGCGGGCGGGCGCGCGCCGCACGGCGGGCTGCCGGGACGTCCCGGACGTGGACTCTGCTGTCACGTCTTGGGCTCCTTCCCCCGGCGGCCTTGACGACGTGTGGCGCGTCGCCACTATAGCCCGTGCCCCGCGCTGGTTGTTTGCGTAAACATCGATCAGGCCTCCGTGTGCCCGAGGAGCGGTTCCGGCACGAACCGGGCGGTGGGCTCGGTCAGCGCGGCGAGTTCCAGGACGACCAGCTCGTTGCCTTCGGCGCGCAGCACCGGACCGGGCACGTACAGGGTCCGCTGCGGGCCGCGCGACCAGTAGCGGCCGAGGCAGAAGCCGTTGACCCACACCACGCCCCGGCCCCAGCCGCCGGTGTCCAGGTGGAGGTCGGCGGGCTGGTCGAGGTCGAACCTGGCGCGCAGCAACACCGGCCCGGACACCGCTCCGGTCACGGCGGTGGCGTCGTCGTCCCGGTCGGTCCACGCGGGTGGCGGCGCGTCGAGGAACAGCGGCAGCACGTCCCACCCCGTCAGCGGACGGCCGTCCAGGGTCGCGCCGCCGATGAGGCCCTTGGGCTCGCCGATGCGCGGCCCGTAGTTGACCCGACCGTGGTCCTCGACCAGGACCGCCAGCTCGCCGACCGCGCCGTGCAGGCCGAGGGCGCGCTGGTGGTGCTCGCGCAGCAGGACGCCGACCGGCCGGCCGGCCACGAACACCGAGGCGTGGTCGCGCACCTCGCCGAAGCACAGCACGCCGGGGTCGGCGGCGTCGATCCGCGTGGTCGCCAGCGCCAGCCGCGGCGCGCCGTCCAGGTCGTCGAGCGTCGGCACGGCGTCGTGGCGCCGCCAGTCCGTCGACCGCTTCGCCAGGTCGAGCAACGGGACCGGATCGGTCAACGGCACGGTGAACGACGGCGTCGGTCTCGCGGCGGGCGGTGGTTCGTCGGGCACGTCGTGGTAGCGGGCGATGACCTCGCGGAAGGCGTGGTACTTGGCGGTGGGGTCGGCTGGTAGACGCCCTTGTCGTTGGCGCCGCTGGTGAAGCCGAAGTTGGTGCCGCCGTGGAACATGTAGAAGTTGACCGACGCGCCGGCGGCGAGCAGGGCGTCGAGCTCGGCGGCGCTCTCCTCGGCCGAGGTGGTGTGGTGGTGGCTGCCCCAGTGGTCGAACCAGCCGTTCCAGAACTCCGCGCACATCAACGGCCCGGTCGGCTGGTGGCGGCGCAGCGTGGCCAGCCGGTCGGCGCTGCGCGAGCCGAAGGACGCGGTCAGGTGCAGGCCCTCCAGGCTGCCCGCGGCCAGCATCTCGTCGGTGGGCTGGTCGATCGTGGTCAGCGGCACGGTGATGCCGGCGTCGCGGGTGTGCTCCGCGAGGGTCTTGAGGTAGGTCTTGTCGTCGCCGAACGCGCCGTACTCGTTCTCGATCTGCACGAGGATGACCGGGCCGCCGTGCTGGACCTGGAGCGGCGCGACGACCTCGTAGACGCGGTCGAGGTAGTCCTTGACGGCGGCGAGGTAGCGGGGTTCGGCGCGCCGCACCCCCACCCGCGGGTCGCGGAACAGCCAGGCGGGCAGGCCGCCGTTGTCCCACTCGGCGCAGATGTACGGGCCGGGCCGGACGATGGCCTTCATGCCGGCGTCGGCGACCAGCCGCAGGAACCGGCCGAGGTCGAGCCCGCCGGTGAGGTCGAACGCGTCGGGTGCGGGCGCGTGGGCGTTCCAGGCGACGTAGGTCTCGATGGTGTTCAGGCCCATGCGCCGGGCCTTGTCGATGCGGTCGGCCCAGTGGTCGGGGTGCACGCGGAAGTAGTGCAGTGCCCCGGACAGGACGCGGAACGGCTTGCCGTCGAGCAGGAAGTCGTGCTCGCCGATGCTGAACTGGGGCACTGGGTTCGGTTGTTCCTTCCGGGTGTGGCGCGCGAAGTGTGCTCGGTGGGCGGGACGGCCCGTCGAAGGGCCGTCCCGCCGCAGGGTCAGCCGTTGACGGTGAAGCCCTGTTGGTTGCCGTAGTCGACCAGTGCCTTCTGCCAGTCGGCCAGGCCGGGGTCGAGCGAGGTGCCGGCCGCGTAGGACTTGCCGACGGTGTCGCCGAAGATGCTGTTGGCGTAGAGCTGGTAGGGCAGGTAGCTCCAGCCTGGCACGACCTGGCCGGCGGCGGCGGTCAGGACCTGGTTGATCTGCTGCCCGCCGAAGTACGGCGAGGCCTTGTCCTTGAACGCGGCCGAGTCGAGGTCGGCCTTCGTCGCGGGGAACCCGCCGCTCTCCAGGAACGGCTTGATGCCGTTGCCGTTGTTGAGCCAGCGCACGAAACCTGCCGCGAGCGCCGGCTTGCTGCTCTGCTTGAGCACCGACTGGCCGCCGCCGCCGTTCTCCGCGGTCACCGGGGTGCCGCCGTCGTAGGTGGGCAGCGGCGCCACGGCCCACTTGCCCGCGCCGCCCTTGACCGACGACTCCAGCACGCCCGGCGTCCACGCGCCGAGCGCCAGCGTGGCGATCGTGCCGTCAGCCAGCGCCTTGTACCAGGCGTCGGACCAGCCGGGGATCGTGGAGACCAGCTTCTCCTCGACCAGCTGGTCCCAGGTGGAGGTCCACTTCTTGGCGCCCTCGTCCTGGAGGTCGATCTTCACGGACTTGCCGTCGGTGGTGAACGGCTTGCCGCCCGCCTGCCAGATCATGCTGGTGGCGAAGCCCGCGTCACCGGTGTCGGCGGTGATGTACTTCGTCGGGTCGGCGGCGTGCAGCTTGCGGGCCGCGTCGACGTACTCGGCCCAGGTCTTGGGCACCGCGATGGCGTGCTTGTCGAACAGCTCCTTGTTGTAGAACAGGGCCATGGGGCCCGAGTCCTGGGGCAGGCCGAACAGACCGCCGCCGACCTTCACGGAGTTCCAGGTCGAGGGGGTGTAGTCGTCCTGGAAGTCGTTGAAGCCGTACTGGCCCAGGTCGACCAGCGAGCCGGTGAGGGCGAACTGGGGGAGGGCCTGGTACTCGATCTGGGCGACGTCGGGCGCGCCGGAGCCGGCCTTGATGGCGTTCTGGAGCTTGGTGTAGTGGTCGTTGCCGGTGCCGGCGTTGACGTAGTTGATCTTGACGTTGGGGAATTCCTGCTGGAACGCCTCGACCTGCGCCTTGGCGGACGGGGTCCAGCTCCAGTAGGTGATCTCGCCGCCTTCGCGCAGGGCGGCGTCGACCGCGTCCTGCGTGCCGGTGGCGCCGCCCGGCGCCGTGCCGCCGTCGCCGCCGGACGAGCAGGCGGAGAGCGCGGTGGCGAGAGCGGTGGCCAGGACTATGGCCACCTGGCGGCTGCGCCTGGTGGGTGACATGGGTGGAGTCCTTTCACGGCGGTGGGACGGACTACTGCTTGACGCTGCCCGCGGTCAGGCCTGACTGCCAGAAGCGTTGGAGCAGCAGGAACGCGATGACGAGCGGGACGATGGTGATCACCGAGCCGGTGATGACGAGGTGGTAGATCGGCTGCGCGCCGACACCGGAGGCCTGCGCGCTCCACTGGTTCAGGCCGACCGTGAGCGGGTACCACTCCGGCTTGCTGAGCATGATCAGCGGCAGGAAGTAGTTGTTCCACGTCGACACCACCGCGAACAGCGCGACCGTGACCACGCCGGGCATGAGCAGCCGCAGCGTCACGGTGAGGAAGATCCGGACTTCGCCCGCGCCGTCGATGCGGGCGGCCTCCAGCAGCTCGTCCGGGACGGCCTCGGTGGCGTAGGTCCACACCAGGTACAGGCCGAACGGGCTGACCAGCGACGGGATGATGATCGCCCACGGCGTGTTGGTCAGGCCCAGGTTGCTGAACATCAGGAACGTGGGCACGGCCAGCGCCGTGCCGGGGATCGCGATCGCGCCGAGCAGCACGGCGAACACCGCCCGGCGGCCCCGGAACTTGTACTTGGCCAGGCCGTAGCCGGCGGCGGTGGCCAGGATGGTGGCGCCGCCCGCGCCGACGACGACGTAGAGCAGGGTGTTGCCCAGCCAGCGCAGGAAGATGCCGTCGTCGTGGGTGAACGTCTCGGCGATGTTGTCGAACAACGCGAACGTGCCGCCGAACGCCATGCCCGAGGTGGACAGCAGGTCCTGCTGGGTCTTGGTGGCGCTGATCAGCAGCCACGCCAGCGGCACCAGCGTGTAGAGCAGGTACACCGCCATGACGGCGGTCAGCAGGCGGGACTTGCGGGGCTTGAGCGGGGAACGGGTCGCCACGGTGCTCACGCACCCTTCCGGGAGCCGCGCAGCTGCACGACGTAGGCGATGATCGCGGTGATGACGCCCATGACGATCGCCACCGTGGCCGAGTAGTTGTACTGCTGGCCGCCGAACGACAGGTTGTAGGCGTACATGTTCGGCGTGTAGAAGGTGTTGATCGCGTTGGGCGCCAACGACCTCAGGATGTTGGGCTCGTTGAACAGCTGGAAGCTGCCGATGATCGAGAAGATCGTCGCGATCATCACCGCGCCCCGGATCGCGGGCAGCTTCACGCTCAGAATCGTGCGGAACGTGCCCGCACCGTCGATCGCCGCCGCCTCGTACAGGTCGTTCGGGATGACCTTCAACGCCGAGTACAGGATCAGCATGTTGTAGCCGACGAACTCCCACGTCACGATGTTGCCGATGGACAGCAGGATCCAGTCGCCCGACAACGGCTCCACGGCCTTGCGCCCCAGCAACTCGTTGAGGTCGGCAGCGAGGCCGAACGTGTCGCCGTAGATGAAGCCCCACATCAGGGCCGCCACCACCGCCGGCACCGCGTACGGCAGGAACACCACGATCCGGAAGAAGCCCGCCGCGTGCAGCCGGGCGCTGTCGATCGCCAACGCCGCGACCAGCGCCAACCCCAGCATCACCGGCACCTGGACGACGAGGAACAGCAGCACCCGGAAGAACGACTCCCAGAACTTGGCGTCCCCGAGCACCGCCGCGTAGTTGTCCAGCCCCACGAACTCCGTGCCGCCGAAGAACACCTGCTCCCGGAACAGGCTCAACCACACCGCGTAGACGATCGGCGCCAGGAACACCAGGGCGAACACGGCCAGGAACGGCCCGACGAACAGCCAGCCCTTGCGGTCGACGCGCAGGCGGCCGACGTTGCGCGGCGTTCGCGCCGGACGTGCCGGTGGCGCCTCGACCGGCGCCGAGATGGACGTCATCGTCTCTCCTGTTGACCACGGCGAAGATGTTTACGCAAACATTGGCGGCAGACGCTAGCTCCTCGACCCGGGCCTGTCCAGTGAGCCGCGCGAGTCGGTCGCGACGGGCGGTTTTGCCGGACGGTCCTCTTGACAGCCTGCGGCCCGAGTCACAGACTGGCGCGGCCGCCGGTCATGTTTGCGCAAACATGACGTGTTCCGCACCGTTCCGTGACACTCGGAAACCTTCCTGAGGAGATCAACGATGAGCTCTTCGCCCACCCGACGCCGGCGCCTCACGCGCGTCGTGGCGGCGGTCGGCTGCGCCCTGGGCGTGGCCGGGCTGCTGACCGCGACGGCGTCGCCGGCCGGCGCGTCCACCAGCCAGTTCAAGGGGGTGAACTGGGCCGACCCGCGGGACAACTACGCCGCCGACGAGGTGGTGCCCTCGGGGTTGTCCAAGTCGGACAGCTACGCCACCACCCGCGCCAAGGCGACGGCGGTCATCGGCCAGTTCCAGGCCAAGCTCGGCGCGAACACCGTGCGGCTGCCGGTGAACCCGGCCACCGTCAACGGACCGTTCTGGGCCTCCTACACCGGCGCGATCGACGCCGCCGCGGCCAAGGGTTTCAAGGTCATCCTCGGCTACTGGGAGGCGTCGACGGCCAAGGACGGCCGCATCGACGACACCGCCGCGTTCAACGCCATGTGGGACCGGATCACCGCGAAGTACGCGGCCGGCGGCGCGGTGTACTTCGAGCCGATGAACGAGCCGTTCGGCTACAGCAGCCAGGAGTGGCGCGACGTCGCCGCGAACTGGTTGGCCGCCCGCCCGTCCGTGCCGCGCAACCGGGTGTTCATCGGCGGCACCGGCTACAGCGAGGACGTCAAGCCGGTGTGCGCGGACAGCCGGCTCGACGGCACGTACCTCGCGCTGCACCAGTACGGTTTCTGGCACAAGGACTGGACCAGCCCTCAGCAGTGGGCCGACGACCTGCGCGCGCGCATCGGCAACTGCGCGTCGCGCACCGTCCTGGACGAGTTCGGCGCCGAGATGACCTCCGGCCTGAACTACAACGGGGCGGTCAACGGCTCCTACGAGGTCGCCTACATCCAGGCCGCGACCGACACCCTGCGCTCGCTCGGCATGGGCTCGGTGTACTGGCCGGGTCTGCGCACCGGTGACAGCTACTCGCTCACCACCCTGGGCGGCAGCGGGACCGACCTCACCCTGAACGTCACCAACGCCAGCGGCGCCGACCGGCTGCGGTGGGCGTGGGGCGGCGGCACGGCTCCGACGCCGACCGGTGGGGTGCTGCGCGGCGCCGGGTCCAACCGGTGCCTGGACGTGCCGGGGGCGAGCCGGGACAACGGCACCGCACCCACCCTCTGGGACTGCAACGGCGGCGCCAACCAGCAGTGGGCCCACACCGCCGCCCGGGAGCTGCGCGTCTACGGCGCCAAGTGCCTCGACGCCGACGGCGCCGGCACCGCGGCCCGGCTGATCATCCGCGACTGCGACGGTGGCACCGACCAGAAGTGGACGTTCCAGTCGAACGGCACGGTCACCAACGACCAGTCCGGCCTGTGCCTCGACGTGACCGGCGAGGCCACCGCCAACGGCAGCGCGGTGGGCTTCTGGCACTGCAACGGCAAGCCGAACCAGGTCTGGCGACGCGGCTGACCGACGACCGGGCCCTCGCCGACGCGGGGGCCCGGTCCCGTCAGCCGAGCACGAAGTCCGCGACCCGGATCGGCGACGGCGTGGTCCCCGACGAGACCTGTTGGTACTGCACGGACAGGACGCCGTCGGTCGCGCCGCGGGACGTGTCGACGTTGACCTCGCCGAACGCCCGCAGCGACGTGGGCGTGAACACGGTCGTCCAGTCGGTCCACCCGCTCGCCGCGCTCGCCGCCACGATCCGGCCGCGCGGCATCACCAGGTAGGCGTTGTCGGCGCGGTCGAACGCCAGTTTCGTGCGCTGGGTGCTGTCCGGTGGGACGGGCACCTCGCGCTTGGTCCACGTGGCGCCCGTGCGGGTGAGGTGGAAGGTGCGCGCGTGCCGCGCCCGCTGCGCGGCGTAGTCCGACACGCACTCGACGAACCGCTCCGGCACGTAGCTGATCACCACGTGCGGCGTGCCGGTCGAGTCGACGGCCTGGCTCTCCTGGTTCATGAGCCCGTGGTCGGGCCCGAGGTGGTCGACGAGGGTGCCGGGGGAGGACACGGCCACGCGCGTCCCGCCGGTCGTGCCCACGACGGCTCCCGCATCGGTGCGCCACGTGCGGCCGCGGTCGTCGCTGTAGACGTAACCGGTGTCGTGGTTGGTCAGGCCGCCGGGGCTGCCGAGGACGCCGGCGTTGTCCTCGCGCCAGGTGAACGCGGCGTGCAGGCGTCCGCGCCGGTCGTAGTCGAGCCCGTGCAGGTACATGTTGCGGGCGGTCGACACGACGCCGTTCGGGCCGGTGTAGTCACCGGTCGCGGAACTCCAGGCGCCCAACCGCCGCCAGGCGCCGTCGTCGTACTCGGCCAACTCGTTGACGCCGTTGCCGGACCTGCCGGTGCGGTAGCTCAGCTGGAGGACACCCTCCGGGGTCACCACGAACTGCGGGTACGTGAGGTCGCCCAGTTCGACGCCGTCGAGGGTCCGTTGCACCGCGCCGAACGCCGCCGAGTCCCACGAGTGCGGTCGCGTGGTGAGGCCCGGGATCGACTTCACGTAGAAGACGCGGTTGTCGTGCGTGTCCATCGCGACGTGCAGCGTGCCGTCCTGCGGGGAGATGCCGAGCGAGATCACGTTGTGCGAGTCGTCCACGCTCAACCGGTGTGGCAGCACGACGTGCTCCCACTCGCCACCGAGTCGCCTGCGCGCCACGACGGCGTTGCGGCTGCCGGTGTACCAGGTCGCGTACTGGTGACCGGCGTGGGTGACGATCGCGTCCCGCTGGAAGGAGTTGTTGTTGACCACGCCGTCGTAGGACACGAAGAACAACGCGGCCGGGTCCAGCACGGTGTCGGACACCAAGGTCGCCTTCGGTGCGCTCGCTCGCCCGGTGTCCGACACCATCGCCGATCCCTCCGTCAGTCTGCCGCTGGTCAGCCCGTGCGCGGCGTCCGGTCCACGACCGTCCACCGCTGGTTCGACCCCGAGTTGGCCACGTACACGCCCACTCGCGTGCCGACGCCCGTGCCCTGGCCGACGACGTCGAAGAGGCGACCGGTGGCGGCGTTGACGAACGTGTAGCTGCCGTCACCCGTGGTCGACATGATCCACTGGGCGGCCGGGTCGGTCTGCGTGCCCTCTTCGAGCACCAGGCCGCCGTTCCGGTCGGCGAGGCGCTTGCCGTTGTCGTGCCGCACGGTGTGGCGCTCACGGTTGCCGCTGCCGCCGGTCACCTGCTCGATGCGCCACCGCGCGTTCGCGTCGGCCTGGTCCGCCGTGCCGAGCACGACCGAGTTCCCGTCGGCGGAGGGCACCAACGCCTTGCCGCTCTGCACACCGTTCAACGTGTAGGTGTGGCCCGGCTGCACCAGAGCCGCGTCCGCCGCCGCGCCGCGCACGCCGTCGACCACGAACGTGGTCACCGACTTGGCGGGCACGGTGAGCGTCGCCGAGCGGTCCGCGACCCGCACCGCCTTGCCCCGCACCAGACCGCCGTTGACGTCGCTGACGACCGGCGTCACGGAGGCGTTCGCGTGGACCGTGCCGAAGCGCGACAGGTCGAGCGTGACGTCGCGCGGCTCGGTGGTGTTGTTGACGTGGACGACCGTGGCGGACGTGCCGTCGGCGGACACCGCGGCGAGGCTGGCCGTGTCGTTCACCTTGACGACGTGGTCACCCGGACGCACGAAGTGGGTGAAGTTGCGGATCGTGTTGAACTTCGTGTTCGTGCGGATCGGGCACGTCACGGGCGTGGCGTCGGACGGGCAGTCGAACGGGACCTGGATCGCGCCCCAGTTCTTGCCCGCCGCGGCCTGCGGGTTGTAGTCCTCGATGGCCTGCCACAGCAGCCACGCGGACGGCTCCAGCTCCCGCATGTCGTTGACGATCCGCTCGGCGATGCCCAGCCCCGGCTCCATGCTGGTGAAGCTCTGACCGGTGCCCCACGTGCCGTCCACCTCGCTCATCCAGAGCGGCTTGTCCGCGCCCTTGGCGATGTCGCGCGCGGATGTGCGGTGGCCGGTGCCGTAGGTGTGCACGTTGAGCTGGTCGACGGCGGCCTTGCCCTCGGCGCCGTAGGCGTTCCAGTTGGTGCGGAAGATGGTGGGGCTCGTTTCGTCCATCGCGGACAGCCGGGCGTCGAGCGCCGAGGCGTCCATCGCCTTGCGGAGGGCGAGGACCACGCTCTGCTGGAGGGCCGGGCCGGCGTGGGCGCCTTCCTGCCTGCCCCCGGTCGGTTGGCCGTCCGGACCGAGCTGCGTGCCCCAGTACGGGGTGTTCGGCTCGTTGAGGGGGTCGATGGTGTCGAACCGGATGCCGTGGGTGCGTTCGACGTGCTCGGAGACCCGGACCAGGTAGGTGGCGAAGTCGTCCACCCGGTCGGCGCGGATCTGGTCGGCGGAGGCGTCGAACCCGCCGGACACGTACCCGCTGACGGTCTGGAACCACGGCGGCGAGTTGCTGAACGCCTCCCAGTGGGTGACCTCGTTTTTGATCCGGTCGATCCACCAGCGCTGGTTGGCGTCAGCGGAGAGGTCCCAGTGCTCGGGGTCGTCCGGGTTCCACCAGTCGACGTCCTCGCGGGTGGTGCCCTCCGGCGCGCGCCAGAAGCCCTCCATCGTCGCGCCGGCCTTCATGTAGTCGTCGCGCACGTCGGGCGCGTTGCCGCCGCCGATGTTGTAGCGGGCGATGTTCAGCCGCAGGCCGTCGTCGCCGTAGAGCAGGTTGGCGAGGCGGTTGCGGATGGCGTCGGGGTAGCCGCCGGTGGCGTTGGCGAACCAGACGAGGCTCGTGCCCCAGCCCTCGAACGCGGGCTGCTGGTAGGACGGGTCGGGTCGCACGGTCACCGACGCGGCGGCGTGCACGTCCTGCGCGCCCGCCGACGACGGGTACGTGACCGCCAAGGTCGCGACCACCGCGGCGGACAGGCCGACGGCGGCCAGCCTCGACCGTGAACGGCGGGGTGTTCGGCGAGGGTTCATCGTCGTTGATCTCCTCATCGGTGTTCGGACCTACCCGGTAGGTGGAACGGGAGAGCACGAGCAAGTCGGTGCGGGCACGAGCATGTGCGATCGTTTAAGTCGAGTCAAGCACTATTTGATCGTTTACGATCGTTTTGCTCGAGTCTGAGACCGAAGGAGTCGAAGTGGTCGCGGTGCTGTGCGTTGGCGAGACCATGGCCGTGTTCACCCCCGCCGAAGCGGGGCCTCCCGAGGAAGTGCGCGCCTGGACGCGCGGCATCGGCGGCGCGGAGTCCAACGTGGCCTGCGCGCTGGCCGCGCTCGGCGTTCCCGTCGGGTGGGTGAGCGCGGTGGGCGACGACCCGTTCGGGCGGGCGATCGTCGCGTTCCTGGCGGGTGCGGGCGTGGACGTCTCGCACGTGCTGGTCGACCCGACGCGCCCCACCGGGCTCTACCTCAAGGAAGCAGGCAAGACCGGCAGCGCGGTGCGCTACTACCGCGCCGGCTCGGCGGCGTCCGCGCTCGGGCCTGAGGTGGTCGATCGGCTGGACCTCGGCGCGGTGTCGCACGTGCACCTGACCGGCATCACGGCCGCGCTTTCGCCGTCCTGCTCGGCGCTCGTGCACGCGCTGTTGGACCACCCCGGGATCACGACGTCGTTCGACGTCAACTGGCGGCCGGCTCTGTGGGGTCCGTCCGGTCCGGAGGTGCTGCGTTCCCTGGCGGCCAAGGCGGACGTCGTCCTGGTCGGCGACGACGAGGCCGAGGCGCTGTGGGGTGTGTCCGAGCCTCTGGCGGTCCGCGAGGTGCTGCCCGAGCCCGGGACGGTGGTCGTCAAGCAGGGTGCGCAGGGCGCGACCGTGCTGGCGGTGGGCGAGGCTCCCGTGTTCGAGCCCGCGTTGGCGGTGGACGTCGTCGAGCCGGTCGGCGCGGGCGACGCGTTCGCCGCGGGGTTCCTGGCGGCCCGCCTGGCCGGTGAACCGCCTGCCCGCTGCCTGCGCTCCGGCCACCTGGCCGCGGCCGGCGCGCTGTGCACCCTGTCCGACGTCGCCGTGCCGCTGCCGTCGGCCGATGTGGCGCGGCTGCTGGTCGCCGATCCCGCCACGTGGGCCGCGGCACGGGTCAGCGCGGCCGGCGTGCGGTAGCCCCGGAGCACGGGCTGGTGTGGTGATCGTCGCGGGGGACGGTCACCGCCCTCGGCGCAGCCGGTGCGCGGTGATCAGCGCAGTGCCTCCGTGCGCGCGCCGGTCGAGGCTCGTTCACGCAGTTCAGAGCTGAGGACGACCCGGCGCACGGGCCGGTCGGGGCCCTGGGCCAGGCGTTCCAGCGCCAGGTGCACGGCGGTGCTGCCGACGGCGTACTTGGGTGGCCGCATCGCGGTGAGCGGCGGGTGGGCGAACCGGGCGACCTCGTCGTCGTACGCGACGACCGAGAGGTCCGCCGGCACCCGGACGCCGCGCTCCTCGGCGCGCTGCACCAGCGACACCGCTTCCCGGTCGGAGTGCACGACCAGCGCGGTGACGTCGTGCTCGGCGCACAGGTCGAGCACCCGGTCGACGTCGACGGCCCAGCCGGGCTCGTAGTAGGCGGCCACGCTCACCTCCGGCGCGGGCGGCAGGCCGAGGTCCGTCATCGCGTGGTGCCAGCCGTCGCGGACCTGGCCGGACGTGGGGCTGGTCGCGCTGATGGCGAGCCCGATGCGGCGGTGCCCTTGGAGGTGCAGGTGGCGGACGGCGAGTTCCGCGCCCGCCGCGTGATCGGTGCGCACCGACTCGACGTGCTGGCGGTACGGGCCCGACACCGCCGAGCGCTCGACCAGGACCACCGGCACGGGCAGGGCCGTCAGCCACGCGAGCAGCTCCTCGGCGCCCGCGCCCCGGGTCGGCGGCGCGACGAGCAGCGCGTCGACCGCGCCGCTGCCGATCATCCACTCCACCTGGTGCCGCACGTCGTCCACCTGGTACGACGCCCCGCGAAGCACGAGTCGGGCGCACTTCTCGTGCGCGGTGTCCTGCGCGCCGCGGATGACCTCGGGCCAGTAGTAGTCCAGCGACGGCACGACCATCCCGATCGCGGGCGTGGCGTCCTCGCCGGACGACTCGGCGGACACGTCGGCGACCAGCCGGACGCCGCCGTGCACGCGTTCCACCAGGCCCTCGGCGGCCAGGTCGTTCACGTCCCGCCGCACGGTGACCGGGGTGACGCCCATGGCCTGCGCGATGTGCGTGATGCGCACGACGCCCCGGCCCGCCAAGTGCTCCAGCAGCCACTGCCGCCGGGCGGCGGGCAGCATCGCGCCCTTGGCCTCCGGTTTGTCCATGACCGCCTGCTCGCCTCGAAGTCCTGATCGAAACTGATCGTAACAAGCAAACTGTACAGTCTTGCTCTTCTTTTGTGTCTGAGATTGACTGTTTCCGACCCTCTGATGATTGAAACGATCCGACCGAAGGAAGGCGACGCCACGTGGAGCAGCGCTACGCGACCGCGCCGCGGCAGGTCCCGTCCATGACCACGGACGACCTGCGGCAGAACTACCTGGTCGAAGACCTGTTCGCCGACGACGAGGTGCGCGCGGTGTACACCCACCACGACCGGGTGGTGCTGGTGGGCGCGCTGCCGCGCGGCGGGCCGCTGAGCCTGCCGGCGTTCCCGGAGCTGAAGTCGGAGCGGTTCTTCGACCGCCGCGAAGCCGGGATCGTCAACGTGGGCGGACCGGGCACGGTGACCGTCGACGGCACCGAGCACCGGCTCGCCCCGACCGCGTGCCTGTACGTCGGCCGCGGCGTCGAGGAGGTGTCGTTCGCGTCCGACGACGCCGACGCGCCCGCCGCCTTCTACCTCTTCTCCGCGCCCGCGCACACGGCCTACCCGACCGTGCTGGTGGAGCCGGGCAACGGCACCGTGCGCGAGCTGGGCGACCCGCTGACCTCGAACCGGCGGACGCTCACCCAGTACATCCACGAGAACGGCGTCCGCAGTTGCCAGGTCGTGATGGGCGTGACGACGCTGCACCCCGGCAGCATGTGGAACACCATGCCCGCGCACACCCACGAACGCCGCATGGAGGTGTACCTCTACTTCGGCCTGCCCGAGGACGCCCGCGTGGTGCACCTGATGGGCGAGCCGAGCGAGACCCGGCACCTGGTCGTGGCCGACCGCCAAGCGGTGATCTCCCCGCCGTGGTCCGTGCACAGCGGCGTCGGCACCGCCGCGTACAGCTTCGTGTGGGCCATGGCCGGCGAGAACCAGGCGTTCGACGACATGGACCCGCACCCCGCGGCGGCGCTGCGATGACGCCGGAGGTGGCCGGCCTGCTCGACCTGACCGGCAAGACCGCCGCCGTCACGGGTGCGGGCCGCGGCATCGGGCTCGCCGTCGCACGGCTGCTGGCCGCCGCGGGCGCCGACGTGATCGGCATCGGCGCGTCCATGCCCGAGGGCGACAGCCCGGCACGGGCCGCGGTCGAGGCCGAGGGCCGGGTGTTCACCCCGATCCGGACCGATCTGTCCGACCACGCTCAGGTGGCCGAGCTGGGCACGCTGCTGGCCGGGCGGGAGGTGGACGTGCTGGTCAACAACGCCGGCACGATCCGCCGCGCGCCGGCCGCCGAGCACAGCGACGCCGACTTCGACCACGTGCTCGACGTCAACCTGCGCGCCACCTGGACGTTGTCGCGGGACGTCGGCCGCGCGATGCTGGCCCGCGGCTCGGGCCGGATCGTCAACGTCGCGTCCATGCTGAGCTTCCAGGGCGGCATCACCGTGCCCGGGTACACGGCGTCGAAGTCCGCGGTGGCGGGCCTGACCAAGGCGCTGGCCAACGAGTGGGCCCACCGCGGCGTCAACGTCAACGCGGTCGCGCCCGGCTACGTCGCCACCGACAACACCGACGCCCTGCGCGCGAACCCGGACCGCAACCGGTCCATCCTCGAACGCATCCCGGCCGGTCGCTGGGCCGAGCCGGAGGACATCGCGGGCGCGGTGCTGTTCCTGTGCTCCCGCGCGGCCGACTACGTCCACGGCGTCGTGCTCCCGGTCGACGGGGGCTGGCTGGCGCGGTGAACCCGGTCAGGGCGGCGGGACCGTCGAGCCGCGCACGCGCAGGGACGGGGTGATCACCACCCGGTGCGCCGGGCGGTCCGGGTCGTGCAGCCGGGCGGCCAGCAACGACACGGCCGCCCGGCCGATGGAGCGGCGCGCCGGGCGCACGGCGGTGAGCGCCGGCGTGAACAGGGCCGCCACCTCGTCGTCGTAGGCCACGACCGACAGCCCGGCGGGCACCTGCACGCCGCGCTGCTCGGCGCGCTGGACCAGGGCCATCGCCTCGGTGTCGGCGTGCACGAGCACTGCCGTGGTGCCGGTGGCGGCCAACCCGTCGAGCACCTCGTCCAGCGCGGTGTCCCAGCCCGGCGTGCCGGGCGTCGGCACGGAGGTGTCCACGGTGGACCGCGGGTCGAGGCCCGTCTCGGCGCACGCGTCGAGCCAGCCGCGGTGCACGTGCGGCGACGTCGGGCTGTTCTCGCTGGTCACGATGCCGACCTTGCGGTGACCCAGGGACACGAGGTGGTGCACGGCCATGGCCGCGCCCAGCGCGTGATCCGACACGACCGACTCCACGACGGCCTGGCGCGGGCCGACCGTCGCGACGCGCTCGACGAGCACGACCGGGGTGTCGATGGTGCTCAGCCACTCGATCGTGGCCGCCGCGGACGGCGCGGTCAGGCTCGGCGCGGCGATCAGCCCGCACACGTCCTCGTTGTCCAGCAGCCGCTCCAGCTGGGGCCGGTCGTCGGCGCTCTCGTAGGACGAACCCCGGAGCAGGATGCGCAACCCGTTCGCGGACGCTTCCTCCTCCGCGCCGCGGACCACTTCCGGCCAGTAGTAGTCGAGCGACGGGACCAGCATGCCCGCGGCCCCGAGGTGGACGGGCTCCGGCGGGGTGTCTAACGGTTGGACCGCCGACGGCAGGAGTTCGGCCGTGGGCAGCGTGGCGCCTCCGTGCACCCGGTGCAGGAGGCCCTCGCCGTCGAGGTGGGCGATGTCGCGGCGCAGCGTCACGGCGGTGACGCCCATCTTCTCGCTGAGGTCGGAGATCCGGACCATGCCGTCGCGGCGCAGCGCTTCGAGGATCGACGCGCGCCTGCGGGCGGCGAGCGTGCGGGACTCGGAGTTCACGACGCCTCCGCCGCGGTGCGGGCGCGCGGTGACGGCCTGCCGGACGGCAGGGCGTCGGGCCGGGGTCCTGTCGTCGGCCGGGCCGTCACCCGCTGCCGGCCGTTCCCCCTGCGCGCTCTCGTCACCGCACGTCCTCCTGTCGTTGATCGTCGACCCAATTATGTGGGCGGCGTGCCGTGCGGCCTCGCGGCGACAGGCCGGTCCTCGGGCATCCGGCCGCACGCCGCCGCCGGGTGGACGATGCGACAAGCGTTCATGTGAGTCTTGACACGATCGCTCCTGCACGTATTTACTGCTTAACAGGCAAAGCGATCAAAAACGAAAGCAACTGTGCACCATTTGATCGAACGCCTTCGACGCTGAAGGACGAGTCACATGCCGCCGGAACCCCTGTTGAGGGCCGCCGCACCACCGACCGGGTGGACCCGCGACCAGTGGGCGGGCACGGCCGACGCCATGCTGCGGGCCGTGCGCCCCTTCGCGTCGCCGGGCCACGCGCGGATCACCCTGCCCGGTCCGGCCGGTGGCTACGGGACCGAGGTGGACGGCCTGGAGGGCTTCGCCCGCACGTTCCTGCTCGCGGGGTTCCGGATCGCGGGCGAACGCGGAGCCGACCCGGACAACCTCGCCGAGTGGTACGCCGAGGGCATCGCGGCGGGCACCGACCCCGCGTCACCGGACCGCTGGGTGCGGCTGGACGAGCACCCGCAGGCCAAGGTGGAAGCCGCCTCGCTGGCGCTCGCCCTCGACCTGACCCGCCCGTGGCTGTGGGACCGGCTCGACCCGGCCGTCCAGGAGCGGGTCGTCGCCTACCTCGCGCCCGCGGTGGGCGACCCGACCTACCCGCGCATCAACTGGGTCTGGTTCCGGCTGGTCGTGCAGGCGTTCCTGCGGTCGGTCGGCGGTCCCTGGTCGGCGGCGGACGTCGCCGAGGACCTGGCCACCCACGACGGCTTCCTCCGCGAGGACGCGTGGATGGCGGACGGCCACGAGCGCGCGTTCGACCACTACGTCGGCTGGGCGCTGCACGTCTACCCGCTGCTGTGGTCGCGGATGCCCGGCGCGGCCGGCTTCGCCGAGGCCCGCCGCGAACGGGACACCGCGCTGCTCGACCGCTTCCTGCTCGACGCCGTCCGCCTCGTCGGCGCGGACGGGTCGCCGCTCGTGCAGGGGCGCAGCCTGACCTACCGGTTCGCCGCCGCCGCGCCGTTCTGGGCGGGCGCGCTCGCCGAGGTGCCGTCCACGCCGCCCGGGGTGCTGCGCCGTGCCGCGACGAGCGTCGTGCGCCACTTCGTGGACCGCGGCGCCTTGGACGAGCAGGGCTTGCTGTCGCTGGGGTGGCACGGTCGGTGGCCGCGCATCGCGCAGGCGTACTCGGGGCCGGGCTCGCCGTACTGGGCGGTGAAGGGCATGCTCGGGCTGGCGCTGCCCGCCGACCACCCGGTGTGGCTGGCCGAGGAACTGCCGCTGCCGGTCGAGCGGGGCGACTACGTGCGGGCGATCAAGGCACCGGGCTGGCTGGTGAGCGGCACCGTCGCGGACGGTGTGGTGCGGGTCGTCAACCACGGCACCGACCACGCGGTTCCCGGTGACACCAGGGGCGACTCCCCGCTCTACGCGCGCTTCGGCTACTCCACCGCGACCGCGCCGTTGCTGGACCGGGACAGCTGGACCGACCCGCACGACCAGGCGGTCGTGCTGGTCGACGCCGAAGGCCGGACGTCCCACCGGTCCGGCATGGCGGTCGGCGCCACCGACGTGGTCGAGGTCGACGGCATCACCGTGGGCACGGCGTCCTCGACCGGCGTCGTGCGCTGGCTGGAGCCCGACGAGGCGCAGCAGGGGCACGGCTCGGGGTGGACGGGCCGCGACCACGACGCCGGGACCGTCACGGTGCACTCGTTCGTCCGCGGCCCGTGGGAGGTGCGCCTGGTCCGGGTCGACGACGTCGCCGCGGACCGCCCGCCGACGGCCCTGCGGTTGTCCGGGTGGCCCGTCGCGGGCACGGACGTCGACATCCTCTCGACTGGCCCCGCCGAACCCACCGCGACGGCCGAACCCGCCGGGCCGGCCGCGACCGTCGAACCCGCCGCGACCGCCGCCTCCACCGCAGCGCCGTGCGTCCGCGGTGACGACGGCACGCGGTCGACGCTCACCGTCCTCAGAGGACGGACCACCGACTCGGGCGTGTCCGTGCACGAGGACGCCGGCCCGCTGGGACCGGTCGCCGCGGTCCCGTGGGCCCAGTTGACCGTCCTGCCCGGCGAGTGGTCCGCCGCCCTGCTCGAACTGGCGCGCGGCACCGGCTCCTGGTCCGTCGAACCCGAGGTCCGGCTCAGCCCCGGGCCGACGACCTGGGTCACCACCCGGTGGCCCGACGGCGCGCGCACCCGCGTCGCGCTGTCCTGACCGGCGGGCCAACCGCCCG
Source organism: Saccharothrix sp. NRRL B-16348 (assembly GCF_001280085.1). Lineage (GTDB taxonomy): Bacteria > Actinomycetota > Actinomycetes > Mycobacteriales > Pseudonocardiaceae > Actinosynnema. Next base: position 41,556 of record NZ_LGED01000195.1, read on the forward strand.
CGCTCCCCGTTCTCCCCGTGGCTCGACCAGGAAGTGAAGGACCATGCGACACCGCCATCCCCAGTGGACCGCCATCGCGGCCGCCGTCACCGCCCTCACGCTTACCGCCTGCGGTTCCGGCGAACCCGCCGACACCGGCGGCCCGGTCACCCTGACGATGAGCGCGTGGAGCATGAAGACCACGCCCGAGTTCCAGAAGCTCGCCGAGTCGTTCCAGGCGCAGCACCCGGACGTGAAGATCCAGTTCAAGGAGTACGACGCCACCAACTACGACACCCAGCTCACCGCGGACCTGGCCGCCGGCAGCGGGCCCGACCTCTACATCCTCAAGAACCTCAAGAACTTCATCACCTACCAGGGCGGCGAGCAGCTGCTGGACGTGTCGGACGTCGCCAGTGGGCTCGGCGACAAGGTCAACGGCATCGGCAACTACAAAGTGGACGGTGTCACCTACGCCGTGCCGTACCGCCAGGACTCCTGGTACCTCTACTACAACAAGGACCTCTTCGCCGCGGCGGGCGTGACGCCGCCCGACGAGACCTGGACGTGGGCGGAGTACGAGAAGGCCTCGGCGGACCTCACGGCGGGCCTGAAGGCCGCGGGTTCCCCGGCCAAGGCCGCCTACCAGCACACCTGGCAGTCCACGGTGCAGGGCCTGGCGCTGGCCCAGACGAAGGGCGCGGACCTCGGCAGCGGCGACTACGGCTACCTGGCGCCCTACTACAAGCGCGCGCTGGAGCAGCAGCAGGCGGGCTCGCAGGTGGACTACGGCACGGCCACCACGAACACCCTCCAGTACCAGGCGCAGTTCGGCACCCAGCAGGCCGCGATGATGCTGATGGGCAGCTGGTACGTGGCGACCCTGATCGCGCAGCAGAAGAAGGGCGAGGCGCAGGCGTTCCAGTGGGGCTTCGCGCCGGCGCCCCAGCCCGACGCAGGCACCAAGGACAAGCCGATCACGTTCGGCGACCCGACCGGCGTCGGCGTCAACGCCGCCATCGACGAGAACAAGGTCGCGGCCGCCAAGAAGTTCCTGACCTTCGCCGCGGGCGAGGGCGCGGCCACCGCGCTGGCGGGCATCGGCATCACGCCCGCGACGCTGACCGACCCGGTGGTCCAGGCGTACTTCGGGGTGCAGGGCATGCCGGCGGACGAGCTGTCCCGGTTCACGTTCACCACGCACGACACCCGTGCGGAGAACCCCGTCTCGGCGCAGACGGCCCCGTTGCAGAACATCCTGCTGGAGACCCACTCCGCGATCATGTCCGGGAGCACGCCGGTGGACGAGGCGCTGACCAAGGCGGGCGAACGGGCTCGCAGCGAGGTCCTCGAGTCCAAGTGACCCCTCGGCGCGGGCTCGGCGGCACCGGGCCCGCGCCACCCCCAGCACACCACCTACGCAGGAGCACAGAGAGCCGATGAGCACCACGACGGTCGGCGGCCCGCGCAACACCGCGGCGGACCGCACGAAGCGGTGGTACCGGGCGCGCCGGTCACTGCAGGGCGTGTCGTTCGTCCTGCCGAACTTCCTCGGCTTCGGCCTGCTCACCCTGGGCCCGGTCGTCGCGCTGTTCTACATCTCGTTCACCAACTGGAACGTCTTCGGCAAGGCCAAGTGGATCGGGCTGGACAACTTCACCCGCCTGCTCGGTGACGCGAGCTTCCACCGGGCGCTGCTCAACACCCTGTACTACTCGGCGTTCCACATCCCGCTCACGCTGGCGCTGTCCCTGGGCCTGGCCCTGCTGCTCAACCGGAAGCTGCGCGGCGTCCAGTTCTTCCGCACCGCGGCCTTCTTCCCGTACGTCACCTCGATCGTCGCCATCGCCATCGCGTGGAACCTCCTGTTCAGCCGCGACGCGGGGCCGATCAACCAGATCCTGGGCCTGTTCGGGGTCGACGACCCGCCCGGCTGGACCGCGTCGTCCACCTGGGCGATGCCCGCCGTGATCATCGTCGGCGTGTGGCGCGAGATGGGCTACTACATGCTGCTCTTCCTCGCCGGGCTGCAGACCGTGCCGCCGGAGCTGCACGAGGCGGCCCGGATCGACGGCGCGAACGCCTGGCAGCGCTTCCGCAACGTGACCCTGCCGTGCCTGCGCCCCACGACGTTCTTCGTCACGGTCATGCTCACCATCGGCAGCTTCAAGGTCTTCGACCTGATCCTCGTGATGACCAACGGCGGACCCGGCCAGTCGACCCTCGTGCTGTCCCAGTACATCTACCAGAAGGGCCTGGTGGAGAACCGGTTCGGCTACGCCTCCGCGATCTCCGTCGTGCTGTTCGCGCTCTGCATGCTGGTCACGGTCGTGCAGTTCGCCGTCAACCGGAGGAGGAACGCCTGATGGCCGCGCCGCACACACTGCCGGCTCTCGCCGAACCGGGGACGGTCGGCGCCGGTCCCGCCGAGCCGTCGGACCGGCGCGGCACGAGGTTCGCCGCGCCGGGCAGGATCCTGGGCTACGCCGTCCTCGTGGTGGCGGCGGCCGGGCTGCTGCTGCCGTTCTTCTGGATGGTCTCCTCCTCGTTGAAGACCGACAACGCCGTCTTCTCGATCCCGGTGACCTGGTTCCCGGACTCGCCGCAGTGGGCGAACTACGTCGAGATCTGGCGGATCTCGGACATGCTGGTGTGGCTGAAGAACACGGTCTTCCTGTCCGTGGTCGTCACCGCGCTGCAGCTGTTCACCGGCAGCTTCGCCGCGTACGGGTTCGCCAAGGCCCGCTTCCCGGGGCGCAACCTGCTCTTCCTCGTCTACATCGGCACGATCGCGGTGCCGTGGCAGGCGTACATGATCCCGCAGTTCATCATGATGTCCGAGGTCGGCCTGACGAACACGCCGTGGGCCGTCATCGCGTTGCAGGCGTTCAGCGCGTTCGGCGTGTTCCTGATGCGGCAGTACTACATGACCATCCCGGACGAGCTGTGCGAGGCCGCCAGGGTCGACGGCCTCAGCGAGTACGGCATCTACTTCCGGATCATGCTGCCGCTGTCCGTGCCCGCCCTCGCCAGCCTGGCCCTGCTCACCTTCGTCACGACGTGGAACGACTACCTCGGGCCGCTGATCTACCTGCGCGACCCGGACCTGTGGACCATCCAGCTCGGGCTGAAGTCGTTCGTCAGCGAGTACAGCGCCGAGCACGCGTTGATCATGACGGGCTCGGTGCTGTCCGTGGTGCCCATCGCGGTGGTGTTCCTCCTCGGGCAGAAGTACTTCGTCCAGGGTGTCGCGACCAGCGGGCTGAAGGGCTGACGACCGTGTCGCACGAGATCTACGCGCGGGTGTTCACCACCGCCTACGCGCTGCTGGCCACCAGTGCGCTCGTGGTGGGCGCGAGCGCGCCGTTCCTGGCCGTGCTGCTGTTCACCCCGGTCACGGCGAGTTGGCCCCTGCTGGTGCTGACGGCTCCGTCCGTCGGCCCGGCCTTCGCCGCCGCGCACGCCGTGTTCGGCTCGGTCGCGCGGGACGACGGCGCGCCGGTCGTGCGGGGTTTCCTGCGCGCCTGGCGCCGGCACGGTCGTCGGGCGGCGATCGTGGCCGGCGCCGCGTCCGCCGTCCTGGCCGTCCTGGCCGTGGACGTCCGCGCCGCCTGGGGGACACCGGTCGGCGCCGTCGCCATCCCCGTCCTGGTCGTGCTCGCCGTGCTGACCGCGGTGACCGCGCTGGTGGCGCTCACCGGCGTGGTCGAACACCCCGACGTGCCCCTCCGGCGCCTCGTGCGGGCCTGCCTGTTCCTGGGGCTGCGCCGCGCGCACTTCACCGCGGTCTCGCTGGTGGTGCTGTGGGTGCTGGCGGCGGCCGTCGGGGCCATGCCGGTGCCGGCGCTCGCCCTGCTGACCGGTCCGGCGCTGTACGTCGTCTGGGTGGGCAGCCGCGCGACCCTCCGGCCACTCCGCGTCGTCCCGGGCTCCGAGCCCGACCCGCGTTCTGTCGCGGCGCGCTGACCCGCGCCCGTCGTTCCGTCACCCGTTCTGAGGGAGAACCATGTCCGCGGAAGCAGACCGCGCCGCACCGACCACCGACCACCTGGCCGCGGCCTGGAACGCCGCCGTGGCGACCGTCCGGGGCAACATCGCCGACTTCACCGCCTGGTACCCGGACGACACGACCACCGCGGGCGCGTACCGGCCGCGCACGGCCCGCGACGGCCAACCCGAAGGGGCCAACGTCGGCTGGACCACCGGCTTCTGGCCGGGGATGCTGTGGCTGGTCTGGGAAGCCACCGGCGACGACGCCGTGCGGGAGGCCGCGGAACGCCAGGTCGACAGCTTCGCCGACCGCGTCCGGCGCGAGATCGACCTCGACACCCACGACCTCGGCTTCCTCTACACGCTGTCCTGCGTGACGCCGTACCGGCTGCTCGGGGACGAACGGGCGCGCGACGCCGCGCTGAAGGCCGCGAACCACCTGATGGACCGCTTCCTGGAACCGGCGGGCATCCTGCAGGCCTGGGGCGACCTGGAGAACCCGCTGCAACGCGGCCGCACGATCGTCGACAGCCTGATGAACGTGCCGCTGCTGTACTGGGCGGCCGGGACCACCGGCTCGCGGTCGTTCCTCGACGCCGCCATCCGCCACACCGAGCAGTTGCGGCGGCACATCATCCGCCCGGACGGCACCACGTTCCACACCTACTACTGGGACCCGGAGACCGGCGAACCGCTCCGCGGCGGCACCGAGCAGGGGCACCAGGACGGTTCCTGCTGGGCACGCGGGCAGGCGTGGGGCGTCTACGGGTTCGCCCTCGGCTACCGGCACGCGCGGGAGGAGTCGTTCCTCGACGCGGCCAGGCGGTGCGCCGACTACTTCCTCGCCCGCCTGCCGGAGGACCGCATCGCCTACTGGGACCTGGTGTTCACCGACGGCAGCGGGCAGGAGCGCGACTCCTCGGCCGCCGCCATCGCGGTGTGCGGCCTGTACGAGCTCGCGGACCACCTGGGCGACCAGGGCGCCGCGTCGCGCTACCGCGCGGAGGCCGACGCCATCCTGGACAGCCTGGCCACCTCGTACTCGACCGCGCACGACCCGGGCTCCACCGCGCTGCTCCTGCACGGCGTCTACGACAAGCCCAAGAACGTCGGGGTGGACGAGGGGAGCCTGTGGGGCGACTACTTCTACCTCGAAGCCCTGAGCCGCCGGCTGCGGCCCGACTGGCGGAGCTACTGGTGACGTGACGGGGGTGGGCGCCCGCGAGCGCCCACCCCCGTTTCGTCAGCGGGTCAGCTGGTCAGCCGGAACGTGGCGTCGGCGCGGCCCGTCGCGTCGGTGATCGGGTCGAGCCGGAGCTGGTAGCCGTAGTGCCGCAGGTACCGGTCCGGGTGGGTGTAGGCCTGGAACGACGACCACGACGCCGACGCGAGCCCGGCCACCTGGCGGAACGTGGCGTCGGCCTTGAACGTCGCGCTGCCGTCGTCCGCCGCCAGGACGAAGTCGTAGTTGTTGTGCCGCAGGTAGTAGCCGGGGTAGTTGACCGACTGGAACGACACGGTCCCGGAGCCCGCCAGACCGGGCATGATCCGGAACTGGGCGTCCTGGGCCGGGCTCACGTTCGCGTCGATGCGCACGTCGAAGTCGGCGTGGCGCACGTACCGGTCCTGGAAGTTGTAGGACTGGATGCGGTTGACCGGGGCGGTCGTGCCCCACTTGGCCAGCACGCGGCTCTCCTCGGCGGCGGTGAGGTTGAGGATCGAGCCGTGCCGCTTGCGGGTGGCGCCAAGGTTGTAGTCCGACACCGTGCGGAAGTTGCGGGTGCTGCCGAGGTTGGTCGAGGCGATCGGCATGTAGCCGCGGCTGGTGGCGTACTGGTCGAGCCACAGGGCCCACTCGTTGCGACCGTTGAACTGCATCCACATCGGGCCCTCGACCACGTTGCCGCCGCCGGTGCCGTTGGAGATGCCCATGTGCGAGAGGTTGCCGATCGTGGTCCACGAGCCGAGGATCGAGTTGCTGCCCTCGACGGTGATGTGGCCGTCGGCGGAGGCCCGGTAGTAGCGGTAGCCGCCGACGCTGCCGGGCGACTCGACGATCTGGGTGTCGATGATGCCCTGGCCCGCGCCCCGGTCGATGTAGAGCACCGGCGAGGTGACCGCGCGGAAGTCCCTGGTGCGGACGTAGTAGATGCGGTGCTTGGTGACGCCGTTGAGCGGGGCGTTGGTCGCCCAGTAGACGACGTACTCGCCGGACGCGGGGTCGTAGATGGCCTCCGGCGCCCAGGCGTTGCCCGCGCCGGAGATGCCGGAGGCGACGTCCAGCAGCCGTGGCGCGGACCAGTTGACCAGGTCGGTGGACTCCCACACGACCAGCGACTTGCTGCCCCGGTTGGCGGCGTCGGACCACGACGTGCCGTTGGCGATGCGCAGGTCGGTGGCGATGATCCAGTACCGGTCGCCGGCGGGGGAGCGGACGAGCGCGGGGTCGCGCACGCCGCGCGTGCCCACGGTGGACAGCAGCACGGGCGTGCCGTTGTTCAGGTCGGTCCAGTGCAGGCCGTCGCGGCTGTGCGCGAGGTAGATCTGCTCACCGGTCGCGTGCTCGCCGGTGAAGTGCGCCATCAGGTAGCCGGTGAACGGTTCCAGCGCCTCGGCGCGCCGGTCGGTGGTCACCGACCAGGACGTGAACAGCAGGGCGACGGCGGCGACCAGGGCGCCGATCCTCGTCAGTGTGCGTGGCACGGGTGATCTCCCTTGATCACGGGGGTGGGGCACGATCCGGGGGAGTTGCTTCGGCGGACTTGGTGAGCGCTAACAGAGCCGAACGGCGGTGCTTGTGGTGCATGAACGGCTTCGTGCTTCAGCGGCGAGTATGTGTGATGTTCGCGTTAACATCAAGGGTCGGCGGTGTTCGCCCGGTAGTGGTCGGAGCCTGGTGCGGTCCGGGCGCGACGCCCGCTTCCGCGCGTTCCGCGAGGGGGGCTTGACAGGGGCCGGACAATAAAAAGTCGGCGTGTGCTCCGGAATGCAGTGGAGAACGCGCCGATTCTAAATTCAGGTTAGCGCTGTGAGGGGCATGTGTCAACTCAGGGGTACGAAGACGAACTGCGGTCCGAGCAGGGCTACGTGGCCGGGCTCTACCAGCGGTTGGACGCCGAGCGCGCGCGGGTGAAGGGGGAGTACGACGCGGCGCTGCGCGGCAACGGTGGCACGCCCGTGGAGCGGGACGTCGAGGTGCGCACGCTGGTCAAGGAGGCGAAGCGGCTGGCCGTGGCCGACAACGGGCTGTGCTTCGGCCGGTTGGACACGCTCACGGGCGAGCGCTCGTACATCGGGCGGATCGGGCTGTTCGACGAGGACGACGAGTACGAGCCGGTGCTGCTCGACTGGCGTGCGCCGGCGTCGCGCGCGTTCTACGTCGCCACCGCCGCGAACCCGGAGAACATGCGCCGGCGTCGCCAGTTCCACACCCGCGGGCGCCAGGTGGCCGACTTCACCGACGAGGTGCTCGGCCGCCCCGACGGCGGCGAGCGGGGTGACGCGGCGCTGCTCGCGGCGGTCAACGCGCCGCGCGGCGAGGGCATGCGCGACATCGTGGCGACGATCCAGTCCGAGCAGGACGAGATCATCCGGCTCGACCACCCCGGCGTGCTGGTGATCGAGGGCGGGCCGGGGACCGGCAAGACGGTGGTGGCGCTGCACCGCGTCGCGTACCTGCTCTACACCCAGCGGGAGCGGATGGAGCGGCACGGCGTGCTCGTCGTCGGGCCCAACCCGGCGTTCCTGAACCACATCGGGCGCGTGCTGCCGTCGCTCGGCGAGTCCGACGTGGTGTTCATGACGCCGGGCGACCTGGTGCCGGGGCTGCGCGTCACGGCCGACGACACGCCCGACGCCGCGCGGCTCAAGGGCTCGTTGAAGATCCTGGACGTGCTCGCGGCGGCGGTCGCCGACCGGCAGCGGTTGCCGGCGGAGCCGTTGACCCTCGAACTGGGTGGCGGCACGGCGCGGATCGACGCCGCCACCGCGGAGTGGGCCAGGGAGGAGGCGCGCGCGAGCGGGCTGCCGCACAACGAGGCCCGCGCGGTGTTCAGCGAGATCATCACGTACGTGCTCACCGAACGGGCGATCGGCCGGATCGGCCGTGGTTGGCTCACCAAGGACAACAAGGAGGCGTGGGACCGCCTGCGGTCGGACCTGGTCAAGGAGCTGGCGGACGACGACAAGTACGTCGCCGCGCTCGACGAGCTGTGGCCGGTCCTGACGCCGGCGGAGTTGTTGGCCTCGCTGTACTCGTCGCCGGAACGGCTGCGGGCGGCGGGCGGCGACCAGGCGTTGTGGCGTGCCGAGGGTGACGCCTGGACGGTGTCGGACGTGCCGCTGCTCGACGAGCTGGTCGACCTGCTCGGCCGCGACCAGGCGGCGGACCGGGCGGCCGAGCGGGCGCGGGCGGTCGAGACCAAGCACGCCGCCGCCGTGCTGGACAGCTTCGTCGGCCGCCAGGACATGATGGACGACGAGGACCACCTGTTCGCCACGGACCTGCTCGACGCGGAGGACCTGGCGGACCGCTTCGTCGAGCACGACACCCGGGAACTCGTCGAGCGCGCGGCCGCGGACCGGGACTGGACCTACCGGCACGTCGTGGTGGACGAGGCGCAGGAGCTGTCCGAGATGGACTGGCGGGTGCTGATGCGGCGCTGCCCGGGCCGTTCGTTCACGGTGGTGGGCGATCTCGCGCAACGCCGGTCGGAGGCCGGTGCGACGTCGTGGGGCGCGATGCTGGAGCCGTACGTGCCGGGCCGCTGGGTCTACCGGTCGCTGACGGTGAACTACCGCACCCCGGCGGAGATCATGACGGTCGCCGCCGCGCTGCTCGCCGAGTTCGCGCCGGCCGTCCAGCCGCCGGAGTCGGTCCGCGCGTGCGGCGTCCAGCCGTGGTCGAGGCTGGTCGCGGAGGACGAGCTGCCCGCCGCCATCGAGGAGTTCGTCCGCGACGAGGCCGGCCGCGAGGGCACCAGCGTCGTGATCGGGCCGGTGGGCGTGCCGGGCACGGTGCCCGCGTCCGAGACGAAGGGCCTGGAGTACGACGCCGTGCTGGTCGTGGAGCCGGAGCGGATCATCTCCGACGGCCCGCGCGGCGCGGCCGAGCTGTACGTCGCGCTCACCCGGGCCACTCAACGCCTCGGCGTCCTGCACCAGGGCCCGCTGCCGCGAGCCCTGACCGGTCTCGCGGAGGTCGGCACACCGGCCGGGGCCGGCCGGTTGGCGTAGCCCGTCGCGCACGGCCGGCCCGCTCCAGGGCCGGCCGCGCACGCCGGGTCGGCTGGGCATGCTGGGGCAGCGGGCACGCCGGGTCGGCCGCGCAGGCTGGGTCAGCCGCGCCCGCCGGGTTGGCCGCGCACGCTGGGGCGGCGCGCGCTGGGGCAGCGGGCACGCCGGGTCGGCCGCGCACGCTGGGGTGGCGGGCATGCCGGGTCCGCCGCGTACACCGGGCTGGCCGCGCACGTTGGGTCGGTGGGCAGGCTTTGTCGGCCGGGCAGGCTGGGTCGGCCCGTGCAGGCTGGATCGGCGGGCAGGCTGGGCCGGCTGGGCCGGCTGGCAGGCACACGATCGCGGCACGGTGGTTCCCGACCGGGTGGTCCGGCCGGGTTCGGCACGCGGGGCGCGGGCAGGGCCGCTAGAACCGGTGGCGGCTGCACCGGAGGGCGTGGGAGGGCACGGGTGGGCACGACGGGTGTGCTGAGGGTCGGGTGCGCGCTGCTGGTCCTGCTGCAGGTGGGGGTCGGGTTGTGGGCGGCGCTGGGGCCGGAGGCGTTCTTCTCCGGGTACCCGACGCGGGCGAGTGGCTGGGTGGCGCTGTTCCCGCCGTACAACGAGCACCTCGTGCGGGACTACGGGCTGGCGTTGCTGCAGCTGGGGCCCTTGGCGCTGGTCTGCCTGAAGGCGCCGGAACCGGCGTTCGTCGCCGCGTTGCTGATCGGCGTGCTGCTGTTCCACCTGCCGCACGGCATCTACCACGAGCTGCACGTCGTCCGCACCGACGACCTGGTGTGGCAGCGGTTGTCCCTCTGGACGCCCGTCGTCCTCGCCGCCGGGCTGCTGGTCCCGACGTGGCGGTTGGCGAGGAGCCGCCGTCCGGAGGCGACGGCTCCTGCCGCAGGCTGAACCTCACTTGTTCGACGCGGGCACCGGTGGCGGGATGAAGTCGGTCGTGTCGCGCTCCAGGCTCTCGGGCAGGGACGCCCGGTAGATCGGCATCGCGGCGGCGGTGGTGACGATCGCGACCGCGACGAGGATCGCGAACAGCTCCGGTGTCACCAGGTCGTGCGCGAGACCGATGTTGATGAAGATCAGGATCATCAGCCCCCGCGCGTTCATCAGGCCGCCGACCGCCGACGCGTAGCGCCACGAGAAGCCCTGGGCCCGCACGACGATCGCGCAGCCGAGGTACTTGCCCGCGAACGCCACGGCCATGATCACCGCGAGCGGCAGCCACAGCCCGCCTCCCGAGCCGAAGCCGGACACCTGCGTGTTCAGGCCGCTGAACGCGAAGAACACCGGCAGCAGCAGGATCGAGTTCAGGTCGGTGAGCCGCGTCTCCAACTCGCGGCGCACGATCGCCGACTGCGGCATCGCCAGGCCCGTGATGAACCCGCCGAACACCGAGAACACGCCGATGAAGTCGGTGAACCACCCGGCCAGCAGCACGACGAACAGCACGAGCGCCATCACGTCGCGGCTCATCCGGCCCTCGCGCTCCACCCGCGCGCCCAGCCGGGCGAACAGGTTGCGGCCCACCGTCAGCATCAGCACCGCGAACACCGCCGCGCCCGCCACCGTGCCCACCGCGTCGAACGCGCTGCCCGCCGCCGCGACCGCGATGATCACCGCCAGGATCACCCACGCCGCCGCGTCGTCGATCGCCGCCGCGACCAGGGTGAGGCCGCCGATGGGCGTGTTCGCGATCCCGCGCTCCTGGAGGATCCGGGCCAGCATCGGGAACGCGGTGATCGACAGCGCGCCGCCGACGAAGAGCATGAACTCCCACCGGGTCGCGCCGTCCGGGCTCAGCGAGCCGAAGAACAGCGCCGCCGCGCCCGCGCCCAGCGCGAACGTCGGCACGATGCCCGACACCGCGAGCGCCGACGCCCGCCGCATGTTCCGCCCGGCGGCGAGCCCGTGGTCCAGCGAGGACCCGACCAGGAACATGTAGAACGTCAACCCGATCGTGCTCAGCACGTACAGGGTGTCCTTGACGTCCGAGGGGAAGATCTGGGCCTGCACCCCCGGCGCCACGGCGCCGAGCAGCGCGGGCCCGAGCAGGACGCCGGCGACCATCTCGCCGACCACCCTGGGCTGCTTGACCGCCATGGCGATGCGCCCGCACAGCGTGGTGGCGGCGAGCACCACCGCGAGCGCGGCGAACACCTTCAACGCGAACTGGATCTGGTTCACCGGGTGATCTCCTGGGTGGAAGGCGGCTCGCGCCGCACCGGACGACCCTGCGTGTCGTGCGTGTCGAAGTAGCGACCGGCCAACCGCAGCCGGTGGGCGTGCAGGACCATGACCGTGCCGAGCACGAGCTGGACGACGCTGCGCCACACGTCCTCCCACCGGTCCCGCACGCGCAGGAACGCGCCGAGCACGGCGAGGCGACGCGGTGGCAGCGGTTCGCCCACCCGGACCAGCAGGCACGGGCCCCGGCTCGGCAACGACCGGGTGTGCGTGACCGTGGAGTGCAGCGTCACGCGGCGCAGCACCTCGCGGGTCGCACCGCGCAGCGCGAGCGGTGACAGCCGCCACGCCGGACACGGCCGGTTGGCGGCGACGCCGAACGGGATGTGGTGCGCGGCGCGGACCGGCACCTCCGCCCAGCGGTCCGGGTCGAACACGTCCGGGCGCGCGTAGCCGGTGGCGTGGTAGTCGGGGTAGCTGAAGCACAGCACCGAACCCGCGGGCAGCGTGGTGCGCTCGTCCAGCGCGATGTCACCGGTGGTGATGCGGTGCGCGATGCCGAACAGCGGGTAGAGCCGCATGGTCTCGTCGAGCACGTGGGCGAAGTAGCGGTCGTCGGCGGGGTCGCCCGCGAGCCTCGCCGCCACGTCCGGGTGCTGCGCCAGCGCGAGCAGCACGTGCGCCATCGCCTCGGACATCTGCACCACGGCCGTGTTGAAGAACGTGCCCTGCAGGTAGTGCACCTGCTCGGTGGGCGACAGGCTCGCCGGCAATGGGTGCCGCACGTCGCCCGCCGCGACCCGCCCGGCCAGGTAGCGGGTCAGCCGCGCCCGCCGGGCGGGGTGGCGCAGGCCGGTGCACTTCAACGCCGTCGCCACGTCGTCGGCGTGCCCCACGATCAGGTCGCGCGCCTCGCGGGGGCACGGCTCGTCGAACACCAGCTCGTAGAAGTACTCCGCCCACACCGGCATCATCAGGTCGCGCAGCCGCACCGGCGTGACCCGCCCGGTGACCACCTCGTCGAGCACCTTCGCCGTGCAGCGGGCCGCCGTCGCCGTCAGCGCGCCACCCGGGCCGGCCAGCAGCGCACGCGTCGTGCGGGCCACGTCGTCGTAGCGCGGACCGGCCTCCAGGTGCTCCTGGTGCACCTCGGGGCCGGGGGAGAGCCAGTACCAGAACAGGTCCGACAGCCCGGCGCCCCGGCTGCGGCCGTTCGCCGCCGGGTGGCTGTAGACCTCCTGGAACCGGTCCGGCCCGACGTCGGCGTTGGGGAACATGATCGCCTGGTCCCCGTTGACCTTCTCGAACACCTTGGCGCGCAGGGCGACCACCCGCGCCGGCAGCCAGCGCGGCGCGGTCAGCACCACGGCGGCGGCGAGCAACCCGGTCACCCACACCGCGCGCACACCCCCGTCCCTCGGGTGACGACCAGGTCCCGGGTCAGGTCGGCGAGGTCACGGCCGCCGCACAGCGCGAGGACGTGGTCGAACTCGTCGCGCAGCACGGCGAGCACGCGCCCCACCCCGGCCTCGCCGTCCGCCGCCAGACCCCACAGCACCGGCCTGCCGACACCCACGGCCGCCGCGCCCAGCGCGAGCGCCACGGCCACGTCGCCGCCGCTCCGGACACCGCCGTCCAGCACCACCGGCACCCGGCCCGCCACCGCGTCGACCACCGCGGGCAACGCCTCGACCGCCGCGGGCGCCAGGTCGGACTGGCGGCCACCGTGGTTGGACACCACGATCCCGGCCACCCCGTGCTCGACCGCGAGCACCGCGTCACGCGGGTGGAGGACACCCTTGAGCCACAACGGCAGCGACGTCAGCTCCCGCAGCCGGTCCAGGTGCGCCCACGACACCGACGGCGACATCTCGATGTCCCGCACGCCGCCCGGCGGACCACCGGGCAGGTCGCGCATGTTCTCCGCCGCCAGCCCCGCGGGCAGGTCGTGGAAGCCGTGCTCGGCGTCGCGGCGGTGCCTGCCGAACACCGGCGAGTCGGCGGTCACCACCAGCGCCGTGCAGCCCGCCCGTTCCGCCCGGCGCACCAGGCTCTCCGCCACGGCGTCGTCGGGCTGCGGGTAGAGCTGGAACCAGACGGACGCGTCCGCGTCCACGGCCCGTGCCGCCGCCACCACGGCACCGATCGCCACCGTCGAGGCCACCCCGGACACCAGCACGGTCCCCGCCGCGGCGGCGGCCCGCGCCGTCGCCAGCTCGCCGTCGGGGTGGGCGAGCCGGTGGAACGCGGTCGGCGCGACCAGCACCGGCAGGTCGAGGCGCCCGCCGGGCAGGTCGACGCCGAGGTCCCGGGTCGCCCGGCCGCGCAACACCCTCGGCAGCAGGGCCAGGCGCCGGAACGCCGCCTCGTTCTCCCCGAGCACGACCTCGTCGCCGACACCGCCCGCGTAGTAGTCGTAGTGCACGGGGTCGAGCACCGCGCGGGCCTTCTCGTGCAACTCGGTGAGCCCGGCGCTCACGGTGAACCCACCGCGGCCCGGGCCAGCCGGGCGTGCAGGAACGCCAGCAGCGGCGCCCGGTGCACGTCCTCGCTGTCCCACTCGTTCTCGAGGTTCTCGGTGAGGTGGTGCTCGCCGAGGAGCGCCCCGCCCTGGAAGTGCCGGACCACCGGGTGCAGGTAGCGGCCGTCGAGCCCGCTCGTGTCCTCCTGCGACACCCGGCCCGCGGTGACGTCGAACGGGTTGACCTTGTCGTGGTCCGCGCCGTACTCCAGCGTCACGGCCAGGTAGGACTCCACGTCGCCGAAGTCGCCGCGCGCGACCGCCTCGTGCAGGTGGGCCAGCGGCACCTCCTCGGCGTAGCGGAGCGCGCCGTCCGGCCCGACCAGCACCGCGTCCGCCATGAACGCGAACAGCTGCCACAACGCCGAGGTGCGGTTCACCCGCTCGACGACCGCGTCGGCCACCGCGTCGGGGGTGGGCGAGAGGTCCCGGCTCGGCCACGCCACGCCGTGGTAGCGGTGCTCCATGATGTGGTGCAGCGCGCGCACGCCGTACCGGAAGCCGTGGATGAAGCCGCTGGTCGACTTCTTGAAGTCCCTGGCCTGCGTGATGGTGCCCGCGAAGAACAGGTCGGGCACGTTCACCGACTCCCAGGCGGCGGTCTGGTCCGGGAAGCGGTCGTTGATGGTCAGCCGCGGCCGGCACTCGGGCGTGAAGATCGACGCGTCGAACCGGAACCCGGTCGCCATGATCACCCGGTCGTAGCGGATCTCCTTCACCCGCTCCTGCACCCGCACGAAGCTGACCCGCACCAGGTACGAGTCCCCGTCGCGGCGGATGTCCAGCACCCGACCGTCCAGCACCGCGTTCTGCGACTTGAGCTGGTAGGTGTCGAGGAAGTTGTTGTTGACCGCGCGCAGGTGGCCGACGAAGTGCGTCTGCCACGCCAGCTTCAGCGACCCCGGCCCGACGACGTGGATGACCGACGCGGTCTCGATCAGGTTGTCGGCGGTCTCGAACGCCGAGTTGCCGCGCCCGACGATCAGCACCTTCTGGCCGGTGAAGTCGGCGGGGTCCACCGACACGTCGTCGTACCGCTCGGCCAGCTCCGCACCCTCGATCGGCGCCACGTAGGACTTGGACACCCCGGTGGCGACGATGAGCCGCCGTGCCCGGTAGGTGACGCCGTTCTGGTCGCGCACCACGAAGTCGTCCGGCCGGGACACCTCCACCACCGACGTGCCGTAGCGGATCGGCAGCTCGTGCTCGGCGGCGAAGTCCGCCAGGTAGCGGACCATGTCGTCGGCGTGCGGGAAGTAGCGCGGCGTGTAGCCGGTGAACAGCAGCGACGGGTCGTCGGACAGCAACGAGTTCCAGTCGGTGCGCAGGTTCAGCTCGGGGTCGTCCCACCCGGTGTTCGGCTTGTTGATCGAGATCAGCGTGCGGTGCCGGGGGAACCGGGTGAAGAACGCGCCGGGCGCGTCACCGGCCTCCAGCACCAGGTGGTCCCGCCCGGCGCGGGACAGCAGGTACGAGGCCTGGAGCCCAGCCGGGCCGGCGCCGATCACGAGACACTCCGTCGAAACCTCGCTGGACACGTCTTTCTCCTCACGTCTGGATGTGGGACAGCAGGCGCTTGTCCGGCTTGCCGCTCGGTGCGAGCGGCGGTTCTGCGATCACGGTCACGGCCACCGGCGCGCACGCCGCGCCGAGCCGGGCGGTCACCAGCGCGCGCAGCGCCGGGAGGTCGGGCCCGTGGTCACCGGTCGGCACCACGTACGCGTGCACCGCCTCGCCGGTGTCGTCGTCCGGCACGGCGACCACGTACGCCTCGGCGACGTCCGGGTGCTCGGCGATGACCCGTTCGATCGGGCCCGCGTAGTGCAGGTTCGCGTTGACGATCACCACGTCGCGGGTCCGGCCGGTCAGGCGCAGGTGGCCGTCGGCGTCGAAGTGGCCGAGGTCGCGGGTGCGCACCCACCCGTCCGCGAACACCTCGGCCGACCGCGCCGGGTCGGCCCAGTACGCGTCGGCCTGCCCTGGCGTGCGGACGAACAGCTCGCCGTCGACGCCCCGTGCCGTCGGCGCGCCGTCCTCGTCACGGACCTCGACGCGCACGGCGGCGGGCGGTACGCCCACCGTGCCGGGCGGGTCGGCCGGGGTCGCCATCGAGATCATGCCCGTCTCGCTCTGGCCGTAGCCCTGGAACAGGACCGGTCCGAGCACGTCCAGCGCCTCGCGGTGCCGGTCGGTCGTCAGCGGCGACCCGGACACCATCAGCGCCCGCAACGACGACAGGTCGGCCGGGTCGCGGCGCTGCGCGGCGACGAGCTTCGCCAACCGCGGCACCGTGATCACGCTCGCCGAGGCGCGATGGCGGGTGATCGCGTCGGGGAACCCCGGCGGGTCGGCGACGACCGCGGCGCCACCGGCGGTGATCGCCACCACCGCGTACTCGAACATCACCTGGCTCGACAGCGACCCGAACACCAGGAAGCGGTCCAGCCGGGAGGCCAGCTCGCGGATCGCGGGCGGCCACGCGTCCGGTCGCGCGGTCCACGCGGCCGTCATCGCGGCGTAGGTCTGCGCACAGGCCTTGGGCGTGCCCGTGCTGCCGCTGGTGTGGATCAGCCGGGCGACGTCCGCGGGCCTGCCCGCGCACCGGGGCCGACCGTCGGCACGGGTCTTGAGCAACGCGTCGACGGTCAGCGCGCGGGGGCCCGGCTCGTGCGGGACCGTGTCCGTGATCACGGCGGCGACGTCGAGGGAGAGCAGGTGGCGCACCTGGTCGTCGGGCAGCCCCGGCCGCACACCCAGCACGCGCGCGCCCACGGCGTGCGCGGCGAGGATCGTGGCGAACGCCTCCGGGTTGACGCCGAGCAGGAGCACGACGCCGTCACCCGGTCCCAGACCTCTCCCGCGCAGACCGGCGGCGATCCTCGCGACCAGGTCGAGCATCTCCGCGCCGCTCACCACGCGCGAGCCGTGTTCGAACACCGGCCGGCCCCCGGCGGTCTCGAGCACGTCGAGCACCGCGCGCGGGAACGGCTCGGTGTCACGCGCCGGCAAGGCATTCCTTCACGAACGCGGTCAGCGGCTGCTGGTGCACCGCCGGCAGGTCCCACTGGTTCTCGAGGTTCTCGGCCAGGTGGTGGGTCGCGTTGAGCGTGCCGTCGCGGTAGTAGCGCACCACCGGGTGCAGGTAGCTCGCGTCGTGCGCGTTGGCCGCGTCGTTCTCGACCACGCGCGGGACGGCGATGTCGAACGGGTCCACCGTGTCGTGGTCGGGCCCGTACTCCAGCGTCGCGACGAACCGGTGCTCGGCCGGGCCGAGGCCGCCGTCGGCGACGTAGGCCACCGGCACCTCCTCCTCGTACCGCGCGGTGTCGCCGGACACCGTGACCACGTCGCCGATGACCGCGAACTGCTGCCACAGCGCGGACGACCGGTTCACCCTGGCCACCAGCGCGTCGCCGATCGCCTCCGGTGACGGCGCCAGCTGCGTCGACGGCCACGGGGTGTCGTGGTGGCGTGCGGCGAGGATGCGGTGCAGGGCGCGGACCCCGTACCGGAAGCCGTGGATGAACCCGCTGGTGGACTTCTTGAAGTCGCGCTGCTGCGTGAGCGTGCCCGCGAAGTACAGGCCCGGCACGGTGGTCGACTCGTACGCGGGCGTCTGCTCCGGGAACCGGTCGTCGATCACCAGCGCCGGGCGGCAGCTGTCGTCGAACACCGAGGCGTCGAACCGGAACCCGGTGCACGCCACGATCCGGTCGTACTCCACCTCCCGCGACGACTCCGCCGCGCGGGCGTAGCGGAACCGGACGCGGAAACCGCCGCCGGGCCGCGGCTCGATCAGCTCCACCGCGCCGTCGATGACCGCGTTCTCCGACTTGAGCTGGTAGGTGTCGAGGAAGTTGTTGTTCACCGCGCGCAGGTGGCCGACGTAGTGCGTCTGCCACGCGAGCCGCACCGAGTGCGGGCCGGCCACGTGGATGACCGCCGCGTGCTCCACCAGGGCGTCGGCGGTCTCGAACCCCGAGTTGCCCTTGCCGATCACCAGCACCCGCTGGTCGGTGAACGACTCCGGGTCGGTGTCGAACGTGTCGTAGCGCTCGGCGTGCTCGATGCCGGGGATCGGCGGCACGTGGAGTTGCGAGACCCCGGTCGCCACCACGACCCGCGCGGCACGCCACGTCCGCCCACCGCCGTCGAGCACGGCGAACCCCTCGTCGTCACGGGAGATCCGCGCGACCTCGGTGCCGTAGTGGACCCGGACCCCGGTGGCCGCGGCGAAGTCGGCCAGGTACCGGACCAGGTCGTCGGCGCCGGGGAAGTACCGGGGGCTGTAGCGCGTGAACAGCAGCTCGGGATCGTCGGACAGCAGCGAGTTCCAGTCCATGCGCAGCCGCTGCTCCGGGTCGGAGTAGCCGCTGTGCACCTTGTTGATGGAGATCAGGGTCCGGTGCCGCGGGTAGCGGGTGAAGAAGGTGCCCGGTCCGGTGCCGCGTTCGAGGACGGCGTAATCGCGACCGTCGCGCTCCAGCAGGGCGGCGAGCTGCAAACCGGCCGGTCCCGCCCCGATGATCAGGTAGTCGTGCGCCATGAGCCAGGAAGCTACGCACCGGATCTCAGAACTCTCTGAGATCGACTGCCTACCGTCAGTGCGGTGACCACGACCGTGACCGACGCCCCCGTGGACCTCGGCGCACCGCTGAGGAGCGACCACCTCCACCGTGCCGCCGCGCCGCTACCGGTGCTCGTCAGCCCCGTCGTCCGGGAACGGGTCGACCGGGGCCGCGAGTACCTGCGCACGGTGCTGGCCGACGACGATCGGCCCGTCTACGGCGCCAAGACCGGGTTCGGCGCCCTGATCGGCTTCGCGGGCCGTGAGGACGAAGCCGACCAATGCGACAACACCCTCGCACACCTCGGCGCGGGCCAAGGGCCCGACCTGCCCGCCGACATCGCCCGCGCCGCGCTGCTCGTGCGGGCGTGGTCGCTCGCCCAGGGCGTCTCGGGCGTGTCCGCGGACGTGTTGGACGGGCTCGCGGCGATGTTCGCGACCACGTTCGTGCCGGCGATCCCGCGTTACGGCTCGGTCGGCGCGAGCGGCGACCTCATCCCGCTCGCCTACGCGACCCAGGCGTTGCGCGGCCGCGGTCACGCCTACCTGGACGGCGAGCGGATGCCCGCGGACGACGCCCTGCGCCGTGCCGGCCTCACGCCGCTCACCCTCGACGGGCGTGACGCGCTGGCGCTCGTCAACGGCACGTCGGTCACGACCGCCGCCGCGGCTCTCGCGCTGGACAGCGTGCGCGCCTCGCACCGTGCGATCCAGGACTTGACCTGCCTGCTCGTGGACGTCGTCGGCGGTGACCCCGGTTTCCTCGACCCACGGCTGATCTCCGCGTACGGGCACCCCGGCGCGGCCACCGTCGCCGAGCGCATGCGCGCCACCCTCGCGGGCACGGTGCCGACCGGTGAGCGTGCGCTCCAGGAGCCCTACAGCATCCGGTGCTCGCCGCAGCTGCTCGGCGCGGCCGAGGACGCGTTGCGCTACGTCGACGGCGTGGTGGCGGCCGACCTGGGCGGTGTCAGCGACAACCCGCTGTTCTTCCCCGGTGACGACCTCGTCGCGCACGGCGGCAACTTCTTCGGCCAGCCGGCCGCGTTCGCCGCCGACGTGCTGGCCATGGTCACGGCGTCGTTGGGCAACCTCGCCGAACGGCAGCTGGACCTGCTGGTCGACCCGGTGCGCAACACCGGCCTGCCGCCGATGCTGGCGGCCGGACCCGGACGTCAGCACGGGTTGCAGGGCGTGCAGCTGGCCACGACCGCGTTCGTCGTGGAGATCCGCCGCGCGGCACTGCCCGCGAGCACCCAGAGCCTGCCGACGAACCTGCACAACCAGGACGTCGTGCCGTTCGGCACGCAGGCCGCGCTGCGCGCCTACGACGTCGCAGAACTGCTCCGGCTGCTGTGCGGCTCGCTGGCGCTCGGCCTGCGGCAGGCGGTCCACGTGGGAGGCCGCCGACCGACCGCGCCCCGCTGCGCCGCTCTGCTCGACGCCCTCGCCGACGCGATCGCCCCGGTCGACCCGGACCGCCCGCTCGACGCGGACGTGCGGGCGGCCGCCGACCTGGTCACCGGGGGCCGGTACTGATCCTCTTCGGGCCGGCTCGGCTGCGGCTGTCCGGTGCGGACGGCCGGGTTCGGCCACCGCTGTGCGGCGCTGATGGCCTCGGCTGCGGTGGCCGGCTCGGCCAAGGCTCGATGGCCTCGGCGGCCGGGTGGGCCAAGGCCCGATGGCTGCGGCTGCGGTGGCTGGTTCGGCCAAGGCCCGATGGCTGCGGCGGCTGCGGCCGGGTGGTCACCGCCGTCCGGTGCCGATCTTGCCTTCGGCGGCGGGGTCGATCGGCTCGGTGACCGCCGGCCCGGTGCTGATCGCCTTTCCCGTGACCGAGCCGGCCTCGGTGGTGGTGTCGGCGGAGCTGGCGGCGGCGGGGATTCGGAGGGTGAACCGCGCGCCCTGGCCCGGGTGGCCCGCGGCCTCCACCGTGCCGCCGTGGCTCGTCACGACCTCCCGCAGCAGCGCCAGCCCCAACCCGAACCGCCGCTCCGCCCCGCCCGCGCCGCGGTGGAACCGGTCGAACAGCCGGTCCGCCTCGACCGGGTCGAAACCCTCGCCCGTGTCGGCGACGGTCAGCTCGACGTGCCCGCCCCGCAGCCCGAGGCGCACGTCGATCCGACCGCCTTCCGGCGTGTGGCGCACGGCGTTCGCCAGCAGCTCGTCCACCGCGCGCCGCAACGCGGTCTCCACACCGGTGACGATCAGCGGGCCGGTGGGGCGTTCGACGGTCAGCGTGATCCGCCGTTCGTCCGCCCGGTCGCCCTCGGTCTCCACCGCGGACTCCGCCAACGCGGCCAGGTCCACCGCGTGACCGTCGACGCCCTCGGACCGGCGGTTCAGCCGCGCCGACAGCAGCAGGTCGTCCACCACGTCGCCGAGCCCGCGGATCGAGCTGGCGAGCTTGTCGAGACCGTCGCGGTGGTCGTCGGGCAGGTCCGCCGCCTTCGCCCACCGGGCGAGCAGCTGCGCCCGCGTGTACGCCCGCGCGATCGGCGTCCGCAGCTCGTGGCTCGCGTCCGTGACGAACCGCCGCTGCCTGGCCAGCGCCTCCGCCAGCGGCGCGACCGTGCGGCGGCCGACGCCCAGCCCGATCAACGCCGCCGCGAGCAGGCCGCCGACCTCCGCGATCGCCAGCGCCAGCAGCAGGTGCCGCCGGTCGGCGAGCTGGTAGCGCGTGTCGAAGACCGCCTGCACGGTGCTGTCGCCGGCGCCGCGCTGGGTCAGCACCAGGTACTCGGTGCCGTTCAGGTCGAGTTCGCGCTCGATGACCCCGCCGGACGCCGCGACCGCGTCGAGGTCTTCGCGCAGCGGGAAACCCGGCGGCACCTTCAGCACGCCGTCGTCCAGCACGCCGTCGTCGAGGATGAACAGCCACGTGCACCCCGGAGGGGTCGACGGCACGCCGAACCGGGCGTTGTACTGCAGCTCGCGCGTCACCTGCGCGTCCTGCGCGTGCACCATCACGGCGTAGGCGATCCCGCCGACGAACGCGACCAGCACGGTGATCGCCAGCCCGACCAGCACGCTGATCCGCAGGCGAGCCCGCCGGACCACCGCGCGTTCCGCCTCGGCCCACGAACGGCTCACAACGCCCCCAAGCGATATCCGAGTCCTTGCACCGTGTGCACCACCGAACGGTCGATCTTGGACCGCAGGTAGTACACGTAGGTGTCCACAATGGATGTTGCCGAAGCGTCCGGGAACACCACGCGCCGCAACGACGCCCGCGTGTGCACCGTGCCCGGGTAGGTGGCGAGCACGCGCAGCAGCGTGAACTCCCGGGTGGTGAGCGGCACCCGCCCGCCGTCGGGCAGCACCACCTCCCGCTGCCCGACGTCGAGGTGCCCGGAGCCGATCCGCAGCACGTCGGCCAGTTCCAGCGCCCGCCGGCACAGCGCCCGCAGCCGCGCGCTCAACTCGTCCAGGTCGAACGGTTTCACCAGGTAGTCGTCCGCGCCTGCGTCGAGACCGTCGATCCGGTCGTGGACGGTGCCCAGCGCGGTGAGGATCAACGCCCGCGCCCGCACCGACCTCGCCCTCAGCCGCACCAGCAGGTCGAGCCCGTCCAGGTCGGGCAGGCCGCGGTCGATGACCACCGCGTCGTACGGGCGGGTGAGGCCGAGGTGCAGCCCGCGCTGCCCGTCCAGGGCAACGTCCACGGTGTACCCCTCGTCGCGCAACGCGGCGGCGAGCAACTCCACGAGCTCGCGGTCGTCCTCCACCAGCAGCAACCGGAAGCAGTTGGCCGGCCAGGATCTGGAGTTGCCCTGCACGCCACCAGAATCCCACTTCCGGGTGTTCGGTCAACGTGATGAGAGCGCCGACCATCGGAGTTCCGCCGGCTGCGTCCCAGATGGTCGGTCCCGCCCCGGTTGCGACCGCGCGATACCTAGAAGTACTATGCCTTGCACATCTAGGGTACGTCGTGAGGGGAGGTGTCGTTGAAGGTCACCAAGGACCTCGTGGCCGCGTCGGCGACGCCGATGGTGCTGGGCATCCTGGCCGAGGAGGACAGCTACGGGTACGCCATCCTCCGGCGGATCAACGAGCTGTCCGGCGGGGAGCTGGATTGGACCGAAGGGCTGCTCTACCCGTTGCTGCACCGGCTGGAACGCCTCGGGCACGTGGAGTCGAGCTGGCGGTCGGTCGCCGGTGAGCGGCGGCGCAAGTACTACCGGATCACGCCCGGCGGCCTGGCCGAGCTCGCCGAGCAACGTCGGCAGTGGGCCGCGGTCGTGGGCGCGCTCAAGGAGATCTGGCCCCGTTCGGACGACGCGCGGCCGTTGACCACGTTCCCGCTGGGAGACTTCGCATGACCGACGATCAAGGCGACCTCGAGGCGCAGTTCGCCCAGTGGCGGCACTACGTGCAGCGTCGCCGGGAGCTGCGGCAGACCGACGTGGAGGAGCTCGAAGACCACCTCCGCGGTTCGGTCGACGACCTCGTGGCCGCCGGGCTCCACGCCGACGAGGCGTTCCTGGTCGCGGTCAAGCGCATGGGCAGCCTGGACGAGCTGTCCCGCGAGTTCGCCCGGGAGCACTCGGAACGGCTGTGGAAGCAGCTGGTGCTGACCGGCGGACCCGACGGCCCGGCGCCGGGCGGCCGGTCGCGGCGGGACCTGTGGGTGATGGTGGCCTGCGCGGTGGGCGCGGCGGCGTCGGTGAAGGCGCCGGAGCTGTTCGGCCTGAGCCTGGAGGACGACGCCGCGTTCTACGGGCCCAACGTCGGCCTGTTCGCGTTGCCGTGGCTGGCGGGCTTCCTGGCCTGGCGCCGCCGTGCCGCGGCCGGGTTGGTCGGCGTGCTGGTGGCGTTGTTCGCCCTCGGCGCCGTGGCCGCCAACGCCTACCCGCTCGCCGAGGACTCCCAGTCGGTGGTGTTGACGAGCATCCACCTGCCGATCGCGCTGTGGTTCGTGGTCGGCTTGTCCTACGTGTCCGACGACGTGCGGTCGTCACGGCGGCGCATGGACTTCGTCCGCTTCACCGGCGAGTGGTTCATCTACTACGTCCTCATCGCGCTCGGCGGCGGTGTGCTGACCGGCTTCGTGTTCGGCACGTTCGAGGCGATCGGGATCTCGCCGGAGACCGTCATCGCGCAGTGGGTGCTCCCGTGCGGCGCCGCGGCGGCGGTGGTGGTGGCCGGGTGGCTGGTCGAGGCCAAGCAGAGCGTGGTGGAGAACATCGCCCCGGTGCTGACGCGGCTGTTCACCCCGCTGTTCACGGCGGTGCTGCTGGCGTTCCTGGTGACCCTCGTCGTCACCAGTTCGGGCATCGACGTCGAACGCGAGGCGCTGATCCTGTTCGACCTGCTGCTGGTCGTGGTGCTGGGCCTGCTGCTCTACTCGTTCTCCGCCCGCGACCCGCTGGCCCCGCCCGGCGCGTTCGACAAGCTGCAACTCGCCCTCGTGGTCAGCGCGCTGGTGATCGACGTGCTGGTGCTGCTGGAGATCACCGGCCGCATCACCGAGTTCGGCACCACGCCCAACAAGGCGGCGGCGCTGGGCGAGAACGTCGTCCTCCTGGCCAACCTCGCGTGGTCGGCCTGGCTGCTGTTCTCCCTGATCCGCCGGCGCAAGCCGTTCACCGCGCTCGAACGCTGGCAGACCGCGTACCTCCCGGTGTTCGCGGTGTGGGCGTGGGTCGTGGTGCTGCTGTTCCCGCCGCTGTTCGGCTACCTGTGACCGGGCCGAACGTCACCGCGCACGCCGTTCGGCGGTCCACAGGACCAGTGCCAGCGCCTGATCGCGGTTGAGGCGCGGGCCGCCGCCGGTCCCGGTGAGATCGTCGACCAGTTCCACGTGCAGGCCGCCGGCGTGGGTGCCGGCGGCCTGGTGCGCGTCGTGGAAGCCGCGTACCTCGGCCATCACGTCCGCGAAGTCACCGGCCCGGGAGCCGGACGTGTTGCCGTGCAGCGGATCGCACACCCACGCCACCGGGACGCCGGTGTCGGTCACGGCGTCGATCAACCGCGGCAGCTCCCGGCGCACCCGACCCGCGCCCAACCGGGTGATGAACGTCAGCCGTCCGGGGACGTGACCGGGGTTGAGCCTGCGGGCCAGCCCGGCCGCGTTCCGCGCGGTGGCGTTCGGGCCGAGCGCCACCGCCACCGGGTTGTCGACCTCGGTCAGGAAGTCGAGGTGCGCGCGGGTGCGGTCGCCCGCCCACAGCAGGTGCCCGGAGGCGCCGAACCGGCGTCCGGTGCGGGGATCGACCCGGACCAGCGCGACCTCGTAGTCCGGCAGGACCGCCTCGTGGCTGACGAAGAGGTCCGGCGGCCCGGGGTGCGGTCCCGTCAGCCGTGACCGCACGAGGGCGACCACCTCGGCGTGGTGCGTCGCGGCGCCCGCGGTGGCGAGGCGCCGGTCGAGCGAGGCCCGCACCAGCTCCGCGGTGGCCGGGTCGGACACCAGGACGCGCAGTTCCTCCAAGCGCCGGGCCGAGTTCCGGTACCGGCGGCGGACGTCCGGGCCCTCGGCGTCCACCCGGCCGACGGTGACCACCGGCAGGCACGCGGCGTGGCCGAGGACCAGCGCCAGCTCGCGCGACAACCGGTACGCGCCCGTGTCGTGGGACGGCTCCGAGCCTGATCCGCTGTGCAGGAGCAGCGCCCGCCCGTCGGCGACCTGGCCGAGTTCCGCGGTGAGCCGGTCGCACTGCTGCGGCAGCACCAGCGGCGGGAGGGCGGGCACGCGGGCGTTTCCGCGCTGGACCTGCCGCGGCACGGCCGGCGCCGCGCCGTCGACCTCAGACGAGTTCGCCATGGTGGGACTCCTCCAGGGTCGCCAGCGCGGTGTCCGCGTCGTAGCCGTGGATCCACGCCAGGTCTTCGGGCAGCCGGCGCAGCGCGTCGTCCCGCGCGTCGGCGGCGGGCCCGTCGGGGAGCTGGAAGCACTCGCCGTTGCGCCGCGAACCCCGTTGCAGCATCCGGGTCCTGGTGCGCCTGGCCCGTTCGTAGCGGTCCAGCGCCAGGGCGGGCTGCGCCGGCCACCTGCGGAGGCAGGCCGCCAGCACCACCGCGTCCTCGATCGCCTGGTTGCCGCCCTGGCCGTGGTGCGGGAGCATCGGGTGCGCGGCGTCGCCGAGCAGCGTCACCCGTTCCCGGCTCCAGCGGTCGACGGGTTCGCGGTCGAACAGGCCCCAGTGCGACACCTCGTCCGCGGCGCCGACGATCCGGGTGACCGCGGGCGACCAGTCGGCGAACGCGGCCAGCACGTCGGCGACCCGGCCGCGGCGCACCCACGACTCCCGGGTCCACCGCGGGTCGCGCACCACGGCGAGGAAGTTGACCGTCTCGCCACCGTGCACCGGGTAGACCACCATGTGCTTGCCCGGGCCGAGGTGGAACGACAGCTCGTCGGCCACGCCGCCGACCCGTTCGGCCGCGACCAGGCCGCGGTAGCCCGACCGGCCCGAGTAGACCGCGCGATCGGCTCCGACGACGCCCGTCCGCACCGCGGAGTGCACGCCGTCCGCACCCACCACCACACCGGCCTCGACCCGCCGGTCGCCGTCGAACTCGACGTCGACCCGGTCGCCCAGCGGGGTGACGGCCACGCAGCGGTGCCCGGTGCGCAGCTCGCCGCCCTCGTCGAGGTACCGGTCGGCGAGCAGCCGTCGCAGGTCCGCGCGGTGGAAGGTGCAGAACGGCGCGCCGAACCGCTCCTCGTAGTCGCGGCCGAGGGGTAGTGCCTGCCGCACCGCGCCGGTGCGCCAGTGGCGGAACACCACGTGCTCCGGCTGGAAGGCGATCCGCCGCAGCTCCGCGCCCAGTCCGAGCCGCACCAACGCCCTGGTGCCGTTCGCGCCGAGGGCGAGCCCCGCGCCCTCCTCGGTGAGCGCGTCGGCCTGCTCGAACACCACGACCCGGACACCCTGGCGGCGCAACGCCAAGGCGGTGACCAGGCCCCCGATCCCCGCGCCGATCACGGCGACGGGCACGTGCCCGTCGCTCTCGTCGCCGTTCGTGGACTGGGGTGGCACCTCTGGCATGGGTCGCTCCTGCGCGGAAGTCGCGGTGAGACGCGGTGGACCTCGACCCGCTGCCGGGTCTCGCCATCCGGTGTCGCCCCGTGCGGGCGGCCGATCGTCGCCGGCGGCATCAACAGGCCGTCCTGTGCACCGAGCGTATGCGCCGGTTCCGGGGGCGGCAATCGCGTCCGGCGTGCTCCGCGTCGCCTCGTGGGTCACGCGCTGTCAGGGCGGTGTCCTCCGTAGAGGTTGCGTTCCGTCACACGACGAGTGGTCGGACGGCCGTGGAACCCGTCGGACCGGTGCAGGCTTCACCGCTTGTCGCGGAAGATCACCCGACGAGGCGAATTCTTCGGGACGGCACCCGAACGCCGCCCGACGAGGTCGTGCGCCGGTGCCGGCCGGACGACCTCGTCGACGTGGTGGGACGTCCGATCAGGTGACCGGTCGGTCGGGGCGCCGGCGGACGCGGCGCGGCAGGCCGCCCAACGCGAGCAGCGCCACGACCGGCAGGCCGTAGAAGACCGCCACCTCCAAGGACGTCGGCATGCGGAGCGACACGAGCAGCTGCGCGTAGCCCAGCACCATGGTCACGGTCGGCAGCAGCAGGATCAGCGCGGCCCGGCGGCCGACCCTCGACCGGTGGCCGCACGCCACCAGCGTGCCGCCGATCACCGCGGCCAGCCGGAGGAACTCGACCACCGGCTCGCGGGAGCCGAGCACGCCCAGCGCCACGGTCGCGGCGACCGTCACGGCCATCACGAGGACCGCCTTGCGGCCGACCAGTTCCCGGCCGCGCGCCGGCCCCGGCGACCACGTCAGCGCGACCGCGGTCAGCAGGCCGACCAGGATCCACCCCGCGTCCATCCCGGTCCACCAGTGCTGGTGCGGGTAGAACGCCGCGACCAGCACGGACAAGACCACGGCGGGCCACGCGACCACCGCGGCGGCACGCGACCGCCCGCGCAGGACGAGCACCGCCACCACACCCCAGAGGACCCACACCGGCGCGTCCGGGAACTGCGTGGTCCACGGCATGCTCCCGATCGCGCCCGCCTTCACGAACCACGCGATCTCGTGCACGCCGGTCGTGGCGCCGGCCAGCAGCGCCAGCGGCGCGAGCAGGCTGACGACCGCCAGCACGTCCCGGGCGTCGACGCCGCCGTCGGCCACCACCACCCGCCGCAGGTGCAACCGCACCGCGGCCCACATCAGGTCGGCGGTCTCCCGCGTGCTCGGCCGGTCCCGGTCGCCGGCGGCCGACATCAGCACCGCCAGCATCTCGTCGCCGTGGCGTTCGCGGTGATCGCGCGGGTACCGCGCCAACAGCCGCCGGTAGCGCCGCTCCAACTCGCTCACGCCGTGCCCCCCGCCGGCCGTAGCCGCAAGCGTCGCTCCGCGGCTCGGGTCTGCGACCGCAACCTCTGCACCTCGATCTCCAGCCTGGCTGCCCCCTCGTCGGTCAGCCGGTAGTAGCGACGGAGCCTGCCGTCCACGACCTGCTCCCGGTCGACAGCCACCCAGCCGTCCGCGGACAACCGGTCCAGCGCGGTGTACAGGGTGCCCGCGCGCAGCTTGACCCGGCCCTCGGAGATCTCCTCGACGTCGAGCAGGATGCCGTAGCCGTGCTGCGGGCGCGCGGCCAACGCCGTGAGGATCAGGAACGTCGGTTCCCTCAAGGCCCCGTCTGTCATGTGATCGGTATATACCGATCATCGGAGCATTGCAACTTCCGGTCGCCACGATCGGGTGGGCCGCTCGCCTGGTGACGGCTGGGTGTGACACCGGCGGAGGTCGAGACCGCGCGGCGGCACGGCCGTCACACGGTCGTGGGGAGTTGAGCCGACGCCTCCCAGGCGAACCCGTCCGGGTCGGTGAAGGCGCCGGCGTCGCCGCCGATCGTGAGCCGGTGCGACCCGGTGCCCTCGGGCGGCACGCCGACGTCCTTGGCCAGGGCGCGCCGCCGGTACAGCGCGAGCTTGACCGGGCCCGACCCGGCGGCGAACTCGACGTACACGCGGCCGAAGCTCTTGCCGACGGCGAGGCCCTGCCCGGTGTAGAACCGCTTGCTCGCGCCCACGTCGGCGACACCGAGCAGGAGCACGATCTCGTCGATCTCCCGGGTGGCGGGGCCGGTGTCCTTCTTCGCGGAGGTCGCGATCTTCCAGATCGCGCCGTCCGGCGCCTGCACGACGGCGCCGTAGCCCCAGAGCGACTTCGCGGCGGGCTTCAGCGTGGTCGCGCCGGCGGCGAGGGCGGTCGCGACGAGGCTGTCGACGGTGGACGGCTGGGACACCGTGAGCGCCAGCGTGAAGCCGCGGAAGCCGGTCGTGGGCGCCTCGGAGGCCCGCAGCCGGATCTGCCCGTCCAGGCCGAAGGCGGCGGTGTAGAAGCGTCGGGCGGCCGCGGTGTCGGCCACGTCGAGGGTGACGGATTCGATGGTTGCCATGGGGAGAACGCTAGGTCCGACCCCGTGACCGGTGCTTCTCGATTCCTGACCGGTCCGGGCGCCGGCGATCGGGGCCGCCGACCGGTACGGAGGTTTCATGACGCAACCCGAGGCGCACCACCGCACGATCGTGGTCGTCGACATCGCCGACTACACCGACCCCGCACGCACCGCCGCGCACCAGGCCGCGGCGCACGACGGCCTCTACCGGATCCTCGGCTCGGCCTTCGCCGACGCCGGCGTGGACCTCGAACGGTGCTTCACCGAGAACCGCGGCGACGGCGCGTTGATCCTCGTCCCGTCCGACATCTCCAAGAGCGCGTTCGCCAACCGGCTGCCCGACGGGCTGCTCCGCGCCCTGCACCGGCACAACGCCGTGCACTCCCCGCAGGCCGCGATCAGGCTGCGGGTCGCGCTGCACGCGGGTGAGGTGCGGCTCAACAGCAGGGGAGCGGTGAGCCCCGCCATCAGCTTCGCGTTCCGCATCCTCGACGCCGGCGCGGCGCGTGCCGCCCTGAAACGCGCCGGGACGCCGTTGTCGCTGGTCGTCTCGGACTCGTTCTTCCACGACGTGGTCGAGCAGGACCCGGCCGCCGCGCCGGAGGAGTACCGGCAGATCCCGGTGCACGTGAAGCGCACCTCCGCCCACGCGTGGCTGCGCGTGCCCCGGCTGCCCGAGCCCGCCCCGAGCACCGGGTCCGCCGCGAGCACCGGGCCCGCGCCGCGGCGACGGGCGCTCACCCGCCGCGTCTCGCCCCCGAGGTTCGCCGTGCACGCGCTGTCCGCCTTCGGCGTCGCGGTCGCGGCCACCGCGCTCGCCGACGTGCTGCTCGACACGGCGGTCCGGCAGTCGTGGCAGGCGATGGCGGTCTCGGCCGCGGTGGGCGTGGCGTGGGGCGTGCGGAAGGGGTTGCGGCCGGTCGGCGCGCACCGGGACTTCCGGCACCCGGCGACCGCGGTCCGGGTGGTGGTCGGCGACCTGTTCGACCAGCCGGGGCACCTCGTCGTCGGCTTCACCGACACCTTCGACACCGACACCGCCGGCGACCTGGTGATCAGCGGGCGCAGCGTCCAAGGCCAACTGCTGAGCCGCCGGTACGCGGGCGACGTGGACCGCCTCGACCGCGACCTGGCCGAGGCGTTGGACGGCGTCGAGCCGCACGCCGTGATCGCCGCGGGCGACAAGCGGCTCGGCAAGCTGACCCGCTACCCGATCGGCACGGTGGCGGTGCTGCCCGCCGGCGACGGCAAGGTGTTCTGCTCGGCGTACAGCACGATGGGCGACGACCTGGTCGCCCGCTCGACCGTCGACGCGCTGTGGACGAGCCTCGGCCTGCTGTGGGCGGCGTTGGCCGAGCACGGTCAGCGGCGGCCCGTCGCGCTGCCCGTGCTGGGCTCCGAGCTGGCCCGCATCGACCTGCTCGACCGCGAGAACCTGATCAAGCTGATCCTGCTGTCCTACGTCGCGCGTTCGCGGGAGCACCTGCTCTGCAAGGAACTCACCATCGTCGTGCACCCGGACGACGCGCCGGGGGTCGACCTGGCGGAGGTGGCCGCGTTCCTGCGGCGGTTGTGACGGTCAGCCCAGCTCGGGCGCGCGCTCGTCCGCGGCGAGGCCGGCGAAGCGGTCCACCAGCCGCCAGTCGGCGCCCCGGTCGTCCACCGCGCAGCCCGCGTTCTTCAGCCTGCCCGCGATCTTGGCCAGGGAGACCTCGGTGCCGTCGAACCGGACCACGTTGAGCCCGTCGAGGTCGGCGATCCGCCGCAGCCGGCCGAACTCCACGATCACCGTCCGGTCCCGGTAGGCGCTCAGCGCCATGCCCAGCTCGATCAGCACGTTCGGCCGGGACTGGAGCGCCAGGCCGGTCTCGTCGGCCGGGTCGCGCGGGGCGCGCAGGCTCGGGTGCAGCGTCACCACGTCGTCGGGCGTGAGCAGCACGACCACGGCCTGCGCGCTGCCCGGCGCGAGCCCCTGGGCCACCACGTCGTTGAGGAACGGCGTCGCGCTGCCGGTCGCGGCGACCAGGGGCTCCCACTCCTGCGGGTCGAGACCGAGCGCGCGCAGGAACTCGAACACCGCCCGCCGCACCTGCTCGTCACGTCCGTGCACGACGAACACCTTGCGCTGGTCCACCCGCGGTCCACCCCGTTCGGTCGGCTCGGTCGTTTCGGAGGCCTGGGCGGCGACGGCCGCGTAGGACGGCTCGGCGAACCGCAGCCGCACCGCGCGACGCGTGCCGGGCGGCGTGAGCGTGATGCCCTGCTCGGTCCACTCGGCCAGCCCGGCGCGGTGGAAGCGCTCCACGACGTCGGCCAGCTCCTCCGGGGGCAGCTCCGCCCGGAGGTCGTCGGGCAGCGCCTCGTGCAGTTCGGCCAACGTCCGCGGCCCGCCGCCGGCCGACCGGGCCAGCCGCGCGTGCAGCACGACCTCGCCCGCGTCCACGCGGACCGACTCGACCGACCACAGCAGCGCGGCCACCGCGGCCAGGGCGCCGGCGGGGAGGTGGTCGATCTCCATCAGCCACATCGCCGCCGTGGTCACCGCGCCGGTCAGCACGGCACGGGCCGCGGCGGGCGCCAGGTCGATGCGCCACGTGCCGGTGCGGACCTCGAAGGCGGGCGTCGGCCCCGCGTGCCGGTCCACCAGGACCCGGATCGCGATGGTGAACTCCCGCAGGTCGGTCGCGAACGCCTCGGCGAGTTCGGCCACGAACGCGGAGTCGAGGACGACGGGCTCCCGCGCCTCGCCGCGGATCACGGCGGTGAGCCGTTCGCCGAGCTGCTCCCCGGTCATTCCACCCCGTCCTGGTCGAGGACCCGCCACGCGCCCAGCACGTGGTTGAGCGCGTAGTTCAACGCCACGGCGTCCTCCCGGAGCACCTCGGCGGTGATCTCCAGGCGGTCGCCGTGCCGCAGGCGCAGCCGTTCGGCGAGCAGCGAGACCGCCGTCCGGCCGCCGACGTGGACGAACCGGAAGCCGGGCGACCGGTCCACGTCGAAGGCGAGCAGCAGCAGGTCGCCGCCCTCGAACCCGTCCAGCGGCACGAGCGCCATCCGCACCGCCGCATCCTGCCGCAACCAGTCCTCGACGTGCCACGCGACGGGCAGGTCCATGAGCACGAACACCGGCTCGACCGTGCGCAACAACGCCGTCGTGCCGTCGTCCGTGAGGGTGTGGTGGGTGGTCAGCACCAGCAGCGGCACGTCCCCGAGCACGTCCTGGACCTGGCGGGGCGTCCAGTCCGACGGCAGCAGGCCGAACACCAGCACCTCGCCGTCCGGGAACCGCATCGGCGCCATCAGCGCCACCACCGGGTCGGGCAGCTCGTCCTGGAACGCGAACTGCTTGCGCGCCACCCGACGCCCGAGCCACACGCCGCACACGTGCGGGTCGCCGTCGACGTCCCACGACTGGAACGCCCGCAGCGACGCCAGGGTGGTGTCGACGTCGACGGTCCGCGCGGGCAGCGGGCCGCGCAGCTCGATCCCCTGCCGGTCGTACTCCAGCGCGTCGTCCAGCACCGGCCTCCGCTCGGCGACGACGGCCAGCCGCTCGCCCAGCTCCGGGTCGACCCGGCCGACCTCGTCCTTGAACAGCTCGGCGGCCTCCAGCTGCCGGTCCCACGGGATGGTGCGCAGTCCTTCGCGGGCCAGCACGTCGGACACGTGCTCGTAGCACCTGCGCAGCACGACGTCCTCCTCGAACGCGCGCACGCGGTCGAGATCGGCGTCGTCCGGCAGCTCCCGGCGGTCCGGGTCGCCCGCGTCCAGCGCGTGGTCCGGGAACTCCGCCGCCAGGTCGCGGACCAGGTCCGCCCACGTGTCGGGGCCGCCGGCGCGTTCGAACGCGGCCAGCCGGACGTCCGGGTGGTCACCCTCGTCGAACGCCCGGCGGGTCAGCCGGTCGAAGCCCCGCGCCAGGACGTCGAACAGGGCTTCCGGCGACATCACGGCGCGCAGCACCGAGGCCGACGCCGTCTCCCGGATCCGCCACGGCAGGGTCGCCGGTCCGGCGAGCCCGTGGCCGCGATCGAGGTGGCCGAGGTAGTCGGTGTTGCCGGTGAGCAGCTCACGGGCACGGGCCACGCCCACGACGGACGCCGACACCGTGGTGGCGAACGCCTCGTGCGTGCCGTGCGAGCGGTCCACCATGTCGAAGAACAGCTCGGTGAGCGCGGAGGAGCGGAAGCCGCGGCGGGCCAGCAACCGCGCCGACGCGGTGACCCGACCGTAGGCGGTGGACGCCTGCAGCTCGTGGTGCAGCCCTTCGTGCGTCTCGACCATCAGCTGCTCGTCGCCGGGCGCGATGTTGCCCAGGATCAGCGACCACGCGCCCGCGCCGTCGTAACCGCCGAGCAGCCCGCCTTCGAGCGTGGCCGCCAGCCCGTCCCGCGCACACCGGAAAACGATCCGTTCGGGTGACAAGCAGGTCCTCCGTCGCGTGGTCGAACCGGCGCCGTGCCACCGCCTGGTATGCAGGAGACCCGAGGAGCGAGGGGGCGGCATGCCGGATGTTATCGGCTGCCAAGGGTTCCGCGCCGCGTTCCGCCACGGCGCGCAGGGCGGCTACGACGGCGTGGACGCGTGGGAGGTGGCCGCGCCGGTCACCCGCGGGCGTCGGCTGAGGATCATGGTCGAGGAGCACGAGAGCCTGCACCGCGAGCTGCAGGCGTCCAGCGGCTGGGGGCTGGTGGCGGCGTTGAGCACGGCGGTCGGCGACCGCCGCGGCGCGCCGCGCGAGGCGCTCCGCTGGATGGCCGCGCTGTCGGAGGACACCCAGGAGTGCTTCGCCACCACGATGTCGGCCGCCCTGCTCGGCGTCGGCGCCGTCCGGGAACTGCTCGCGGGCAACGCCGAGTACACCGCGCACCTGACCCGCGGGCTGGCGCTGACCGGCGACGAGACCGCGCCGTGGGCGTTGCGGGAGGCCGCGTTGGAGGCGGCGGCGCGGTGCTTCATGTCGCCCGGCTCGGTGCCTGCGCTGCTGGACCGCGGCCTCACCAGGCTGGACACGCGGGCCGCGTTCCGGGTGGACCGGCCGGACGACCGGCTGGCGGCGTTCGAGGCCGCGGGCGGTCCGGCCGGGTGGTCGGCCGTGTACGCCGAACTGCTCGCCGAGCACGGTGACGACATCGCCGCGCTCACCGCGCTGTACCCGGATCGCTGGGTGCGGCTGGACGGCGACGTGCCGTCGAGGCCGGCGGACGAGGTGCGGCGGCTCAGGGAGTTCACCGAGGACGTGCTGCTGCGCCGCTGCCACGAGCACGTGCGGGACGTGCTCGCCTCGACCGGTCGGGACACGATCGGGTGGGGTGACGAGGAGGTGCTGGTGCGGCGGCTGACGGAGGCGGTCCGCGCCGAGGACCCCGAGCTCGCGGCCGGGCTGGCGGTGCGCACGACCCGGATCAGCCCGGTCGAGGACCCGGCCGAGTTCGACCGGCAGGCGGTGCGGCTGCGCGAGCCGTTGGAGGTGCGGGTCGTCCCGGTCGACAGCCCGTTGCTGGACACCAGCCTGCGGGTGGCCGTGTGGCTGTCGCGGGACGCGGCGCGGCGGCAGTTCAGGTTCCCTCCGGACGTGGAGCTGCCGGACGTGGTGGTCGCGCTCCTGAACGGGCTGCGCACGCCCGACGGCCGGGCGGTCGTCGGCCTGCTGCCGTCGACCACGACACCCGCGGAGCTGCGTGACCGGGGGATCGACGCGTCCGTGCTGACCACGCAGACGACGTTGACCACCACCGGCGTGCAGGACGTGCTGCGCGGCGAGGAGGTGTGCGTGCTGCTGGACGGGCGGGTGGCGCGCACGTTCGACGAGTGGCTCGCCCGGGGCGACGTCACGATGACGTACGCCCTCGACCGGGTGTCGACCGACGACTTCGGCGACCTCGACGTCCTGGTGTTCGCGCTCGACCGGCTGCCGGGCTTCCGCCTGGTCGCGGTGTGCGGCACGTACGCGGCGGCGATGCTGCTCGGCTACCTGAAAACCCGGCACCCCGCCCTGGTCAGGCCCGATCCCGGACTGGCGGACGGTGAGCGCACCGCCCTGGCGGTCGCGATCGTCCTGCGCGTCTGGAGCGTGCTGGGCAACGGCCACCTGCGAGGCTGAGCGGAACCGTCACGCAGGAGGAGGAGACATGGACCTGCCGGTGCTCTTCGGCGCCAACGTCGACCCGACGTGGGAGCCGGTCGACGGACCCGAGCGGACGGCGCTCGCCGCCGAACGCCTCGGCCTCGACCTGGCCACCATCCAGGACCACCCGTACCAGAAGGCGTTCTACGACACCTGGACGTTGCTGAGCTTCCTGGCGGCGCGCACCGAACGGGTGATCCTGGTGCCCACCGTGGCGAGCCTCCCGCTCCGGCCGCCCGCGGTGCTCGCGAAATCCGCCGCCAGCCTCGACCTGCTCACGGGAGGCCGAGTGCGGCTGGGGTTGGGCGCTGGCGCGTTCTGGGAGGCGGTCGGGGCCATGGGAGGTCCACGTCGCGGTCCGCGGGAGGCCGTGGACGCCCTGGCGGAGGCGATCGAGGTCATCCGGGCCATGTGGAGCGGGCAGCGGAGCGCGCGCGTCGACGGCGAGCACTACGCGTTGGCGGGCGTCCACCCCGGACCGCGACCCGGCGCCGACCTCGGCCTCTGGCTCGGCGCCTACGGTCCGCGGATGCTGGCGCTCACCGGTGCGCGAGCCGACGGCTGGCTGCCCTCGCACGCCTTCCTCGGCCTCGACCGGCTCGGCGACGCCGTGCGGCGGGTGGACGACGCGGCGGTCGAGGCCGGGCGGGACCCGGCGGCCATCCGCAAGGTCTACAACATCTCCGGGCTGATCGAGCCCTCGGAGGTGGAGGCGTTCCGCGGTCCGGTCGCCCACTGGGTGGACCGGCTCGTCGCCCTGGTGACCGAGCACGGCATGAACGGCTTCGTCTACTGGCCGGCGGACGACCACGAACGGCAACTGGCGACGTTCGCCGCCGAAGTGGTCCCGGCGGTCCGCGAAGCCCTCCGCTGACCGCCGTGGCGTGCGGGCGAGTGGGGACGCCCACCCCGGACCGCAAGTCGTTCTCGGGCGGCGAGGTAGGCAGGCTGGTCTGGTCGGCGCAACACCCCGGAGTCACGTCGGACGACCCACCGCCGTTCTCCGACTCGTGGTTGTCCGACCCCTCCGACCGCACGCCGGCGGCGACCGCGTCGATCGGTCGCCGCCGGCGTGGGCGTTCAGCGCAGGCGCTTGATCTCGCCGCGCGTCCGGTAGAACGAGCCGCCTGCCGACGTGACCACCTCCGTGACCAGGTAACGGGCGCCGGGCACGCGGATGTTCTTGGGGAACTGGACGCCCCACGACCGGTCGTAGCCGTCGGAGACGACGTGCACCCTGATCCGACCGCCCTCCTGCACGCACTCGACCACGACGCCCTCGCCCGGCGCGGCGTGCGACACGACCTCGACCTCCGCGGTCGCCTCCACGCGGGCGATGGCGCCGGCCTTGATGTCCTGGCGCTGCGGCAACTGCCCCTGCTCCGCCGCGCGCACGGCGGCCGGGCTGGCGTCGAGGCACGCGAGCGAACCGTCCGTGGTCACCAGGTAGAGCCGCTCGTCGCGGTACTGCATGGAGAACGCCGAACCGCACCCGGTGGCGAGCTTCCACAGCCGGGTGCCGTCGGCGGCGAAGCAGTACACCGAGGACTGGTTGTCGCCCGCGAAGACGAACTCGCCGTCGGGTGACGTCGCGCAGGAGAACACGGCCGCGTCGCAGCGGTAGTCGCCGGTCATGCGCCCGTCCGACTTGGCGAACCGGTGCACCCGGCCACGACTGGTGCCCGCGAACACGGCGTCGCGCTCCTGCCAGCCGAACAGCACCGAGCCGACGGTGTCGGCGTGCCACGCCCGGTGCCCGCGCCCGGTGTAGTGGGTGACGCCCCGGGAATGGCCGTGGAACACGCCTTCCGGCGCGCAGCGGACCATCCAGGCGCTGTCGCCGCTGGCCGGGACCGACCACTGGAACTCGTCCTCGTGGTCCACCACGGTCACCCGGCCCTGCCGGTCGGACACGCCGAGCACGCCGTCGTGGATGTCGAGCCAGTAGATGTCGACGTCCTCGGCGATCTCGTACGCCACCCGCGGCACCTTGGCGCCCAGGTCGTACACCTGGCCGTCGTCGCAGCCCGCGTAGATCCAGAAGTCGTCGGCCACGATGCACTTCACCGCGTCGGGCAACCCGAACCGCCCGGTGACCTGGCCGTCGTGGGTGAGGGTGTAGACGTCGCCGTCCTCGTTGCCGACCCAGGCGCGGTCCTCGCCGATGAAGATCCCGAACGCCGGCGCGCCGGACGCGAACCGCCACAGCACCGGCGCCTGGGTGGCGGTGGAGCGGGTGCTGACGATCTGCCGCCTGCTCACCGACCGGCGCTGGCGCATGCCCTTGACGGCGGGCGCGTAGCCCTTGCGCACCTTCTCGCCGATCTTCTTCTCGGCGGCCTTGAGCGCCTTGGCGTGGTCGGCGAAGGTGGCGCTCCTGACCTGCCCCTGCTCCCCGATCCGCCCGTAGGTGATGGTGACCTCGGTGTCGTCGACCCGCACTTCGTAGAACTTGTGCGCGCCACCGTCGGCCTCAGACAGCTCCAGGTACGTCGTGGCAGACATGCGTTCGCTCCTTCATCACGTGATCTGGGAGCACGCTATCGAGCGACACCGACAATTCCGCGACCGACCGATCAACCGCCCGTGATCACGGGCGCCCGGCCGACCGGTCGTCGAGGGTGATCGCGGTCGGCGATGGTCCGTCCTCAGTGGACTGTCCGGCGGGTCACGGCACCGGTTCGGGCTCGCGTTCGTGCGGCGGCGCGGGCAGGTGCGGTGGGATGCGTGGCAGCGGCGAGCCGGTCGGGACCGGGGCGGGAACCGGGGCCGGGGCAGGGACGGGCGCCGGGGGCGGCGGCGGTTCGGGGTTGAGCGGCCGGAGCGTGTTGTAGTCGATGGTCACCGTGCGGTCCGGGTGGATCGTGATGGTGCCGGGGCCGATCTTGCCCTGGAACACGTTGCCCGCGCCGTCGACGGCGAAGATGAACGGCGCGCCCTCGCCGGTGAAGTGGACGCCACCGCCCCTGGTCGGCGTGGCCCGGAAGTTCCACGAGTTGCCGCTCAGCTCGGTCAGCCGGGCGAACAGGACCCGGGTCGCGGCGGCGCGGTCGGCGGGCGGCAGGTCGAGGATGATCTGCCGCGCGGCCTCGAACCTGGCGTTGTTGTTCTCTCCCGCGATCGGGACGGTGTGCGGGTCGACGCGCGGCCGCGGCACGGGCTCCGGCGGCACGTCCGCCGGCGTGCGCACCGGTTCGCGGACGGGCGCGCGTTCGGAGAACAGCTTCTTCACCCCGCCCGCGACCACGAGCGCCAGGTTCACCACGCCCTGCGTGCCCCGTTCCCACCGCTCGAACGGGGTCATCTCGGTGGGCGAGAACGCCCGCCGCCCGACGGCCGCCTCCACGATGTACGGGATGCCGGTGAGGTCGGCGATGCCCAGCCCGACCAGGCCGAGCCCTTCGAGGAAGCCCGGCCCGTTCCCGCCGTGGTCGGCCTTGAACTCCTGCCAGCGCCCGTAGATGCCCAACCCGGCGCCCAGGACCAGCAGACCCGCCAGCACGCCCCACCCGATCGGGCCCGCCATCAGCAGCCCGACGCCGATGAGGATCGTGGGGATGGACAGGATCAGCCCGGACAGGATGCCGCCGAGGACGTCGCCGCACTTGTCCCGCAGCCACGACCGCATGGACCCGATGAGCTCGGCGAACCACCGCTGCACCGGCTGCTGGTCGCGGGCCTGCGCGGCGAGCCGCTCGGCCTCGCCCTCGAACCGGGTCGCGCCGCCCTCGCCGCGCGACCGCGCGTCCGACACCCACGTCCGCTGCGCCTCGCCCGCCCGGTCGACGGTGCCGGTCAGCCCGGCCACGCCCTCCCGGTGCTTCGCGGCCAACGCCTCCGACGCTCTGGCGGGCAGGCGGTCCAGCTCGCCCGCCACGGCGTCCCGGGTCTGGTCCGCCTGCCCGGTGAACGCCGCGGCGCCCTGCCGCAGTGCCGCGCCCGCCGCCTCGCCGGTCCGACCGAGCGCCGCGGCGGCCTGCTCGCCGACACCGCCGACGGCCTGCCCGTGGTCGGTCGCGAGCCGTCCCGCGCCCTCCTCCAGCCCGCCCGCGGCGTCCCCGATGCCCTGCGCCAACTCGTCACCGGCCGTGCGGACCGCGGCCAGGGCCTGTTCGCCGGCCGAGGGCGCGTGCCCGGCGCCCGCGACCAGCCCGGCCAGCGCACGTGCCTGCGCCACCAGGTTCGCGCCGAGCCTCGTCGCGGTCTCGCGCAACCGGGTCCGGCTCTCCGCCGCCCACGCCTCCAGGTCCGCCTCGGCGGTCCGCCGTCCCGCCCGCAGCGCCGCCACGAACCGCTGGTGCCCCGCCACGGCCGACTCGGTGGCACGCGTGGCGGTGGCGCGCAGTGCGGTCGTCGTGGCCGCCGCGCCCTCGCTGACGGCCTGGTCCGCCTCACGCGCGCCCGTCCGGATCTGCTCCGCCGCGCCCGCTTTCGCCGGTTCGTACAGGCTGGTCCTGGCCGCCGCCACCCCGGCCCGGACCTGGCCCGCGGCCTGGTCGCCGGACCTGGCGAGTTCCGTGCGCGCCTTGCCCGCCACGGCCTGCGCGATGCGTTCCTGCCCGGCCGCGACCTCCGGTTCGGCGGAGCCTGCGGCGGGACGTGCCGACTCCGGACCGGGGGACTCCTGGACGGCGCGGCCGGCCTCCCGTTCACCGGTGGCGCGGGCCTCGTCGCCCAAGGCGTCGACCCCGGCTCGGGTGGCGGTCGTGGTGGCCGCGGCCTTGGCCTCGATCGCCGCACGCGTCCCGGCCGCCGCGGCCCGGGTCGCGGCGGCCTGGGCCGAGGACTGGGCGTCGACGGACGTGCGCAACGTGCGCAGCGCCGCCGTGGCGGTGGCTTCCTGCGCGTCCGCCGTGGCGGCGATCCGCGCGCGGTGGGCGACGACCGACTCGTCGACCCGGGTCGCGGCGCGTTCGGCGGCCTCGTTCACGAGCAGTTCGCGCTGGTCGGCTTCTCGCACGAGGTCGCCGGGCGTGCCGCGGTCGGGGATCTCGACGGCCACCTCGGGCGGCGGCTCGACGTCGTGCCGGGCGGTCGGTGGGCCGAACAGCGACGCGACCGCCGCGTTGCCCGCCGAGCGCTGCAGCACCAGCAGGCCGGCGCCCCGGCGGACGGCGACCGGTGCGGGCCGCGTGCCGTCGGACGGCTGGGACGACTCTCGGTGGCGTCGCATCGACCCTCCTGGCGTCGACCCAACGTCAGCACGCGGCGGGCGTCCGGGGTCAGGACCGCGAGGGCGTCCACAGGGGCAGTCGGCGCTGCCCCTGTGTGGAACTACTCATGCGGCCCGGCGACCGGCGCGGCTAGCGTGGCGGACATGGTCCCCTTACAACGGGTCGTGACGGTCGCGTGCGCGGGTCTGCTGCTCACCTCGTGCGGGTTCCTGAGCGGTTCGGGCGCGGTCGAGGGGGACACGGCTCGGCAGTCCCAGACGCTGGCCGACGCCATCGGTTACCCGAGGCAGTCGGACGCGGCCGGTCTCGCCCGTGCCGCGTTGGCCACGCCGCTCGGCAAGTCGGCCGGCTTCAGCGTCCTGGTGGCCGAGGACTTGCCGCACGAGGGCCCGGAAGAGCCGATGGCACGCCTGGTCTGGCGGATCCACCACGACGCGTACGACTCGGGCTGGAAGCAGACCCCGGCGGTCGACGCCTGCTACGAGGTGGACTTCAACTACTACGGCGTGATGGCGGAGCCGTCCCGCGTCACCTGCCCGGAGAACGCCACCCCGATCACGCCGCCACCCCTGCCGAAGCGGGGCATCACGCCGGACTTCACCCCGGCCCTGGAAGCCACCCTCGGCGCGCTGCCCGCCGCGCCCGGCGAGGCCGAGGTGCGCGCCGCCCTGGCCGCCGGTCTGCCCGCACCGAAGGTGGACCCGGAGACGAACCTCGCGAGCATCCCGCCGAGGGTGCTGGTCCACGTCCGGGGCTCCGATGTCGGCGTGGCGTTGTCCGCGAACACCGGCGGCGACGGCAAGCAGTGCGTGATGGGCAGTCGCGTCGGCGGCGCGGTCCGGGTGTGGTCGCTCAACTGGCGTGAGCTGGGGCCCATGGAGAAGCCGTGCAGCGCCGAAGCCGCGCTGGCCGTTTCATGACGGTTGTCGATCGGTGACGGCGGTCGGTCAGCCGCCCGCGTCGCTGCGCGGCACGGGGCACTCGCGACCCGGTTCGGTCGACAGCTCGAAGTGCCACATCTCGTTCGCGTACGTCTGGCAGAGGCCGTAGTCCGCGCCGTTGCGGACGAGCCAGTCGGCGGCGTCGGTCGGGCCGATGTCGATGGCCTTGCCGGTGACGTGCGCCGACTTCTCCGGCGTGCTGACCAACCGCCGCGCCTCCTCGAGGCTCCCGTACGTGGCCACGGCCTCGTCGAGCAGGCGTTGTTGGTAGGCCTTGCTCCGCCACCCCGAGGTCACCCTCAGCTCGACGCCGGCCGCCCGCGCGTCCGCCGCCGCCTTCCGCACCGCCGCCAGCAGGTCTGGGTCCAGCTTCGCGATGGCGGCGTGCCCGGAGTCGTCGGGGGAGATGCTCGTGTGGTCGGGGATGCTGCCGTCCTCCTCCGCGCGGCCCTTGGCGTGCCCGGCCGGGTCGACCGCCACCCCCGCCGAGCACGCGGACAGCGCCACGACGATCCCGCAGACCGCCGCCACCACCCGCCGACCCGATCGCCGGTCGCCGTCCACCCGTGCGCGTGCCGATTGGCAGACCATGTTCTTCCTCGCTGGTAGTGCCGGATCCGGACACGTCCGACACTGCCCGCGCGATGTCCCGGGCCCATGCGCGTTGTGTGCGCGTTGTGTGACAGCGGCTCGCCGATCAGTCGACGAGCGGCGGCTCACCTCGCGGCACGGTGAGGGTGAACACCGCGCCGTCGTCGTTGCGGACGTCCAGGCGGCCACCGTGCAGGCGGGCGTTCTCCTGGGCGATGGCGAGGCCGAGGCCACTGCCTTCCGTGCGGCTGCGGGCGCGGTCGCCGCGCACGAAGCGGTCGAACACGACCGGTGCCAGCTCGTCGGGCAGGCCGGGTCCGGAGTCGGCGACGGTGACGCGCACGGCGTCGGGCGCGGTGCCGTCGACGGTCACCGTGACCGGCGCTTCGCCGTGCCGGACGGCGTTGGTCACGAGGTTGCGCACGATCGTGTGCAGGCGGCGGGGATCGCCGAACAGGGCGACGTCCCCGGTGCGCCGGACGGTGATGTCCGCGTCCGGCGCGCTCACCTGGACGGCGTCCGCGACCAGCGCTTCGAGGTCGACGGCCTCGGGCCGGAGTTCGGCGGCGCCCGCGTCGAACCGCGACACCTCCAGCAAGTCCTCGACCAGCGCGCCGAGGCGCCGCACCTGGCCGCCGAGCAGCTCCGCGGAGCGGGCGCGGTCCGCGGCGTCCGGGCTGTGCAGGCCGTCCGCGGCCGCGACCATCGACGCCAACGGCGTGCGCAGGTCGTGCGCCACGTCCGCGACGAACCGCCGTTGCTGCCGGTCCTTGAGCCGCAGCTGCTCGATGGACTCCCCGAGCCGCTGCGCCATCGCGTTGAACGACCCGGCGAGGTCGGCCAGCTCGTCCCGCCCCCGCACCGGCAGCCTGGTGTCCAGCGCGCCGTCGCCGAACCTGCGCGCGGCGACGGCGGCGGTGCGCACCCGGCGTTGGACGGCCCGTGCCGCCAGCACGCCCAGCGCGCCGCCGAGCAGGGCGATCACCGCCGCCACGACCGCGAGCCGGTCGCGCAGGCCGGCCAGCTCGCGGTCGATGCTGCGCGCGTTGTAGAACTCGGCGAGGAGCAACCCCGGCTCGACCTCGCCGACGATGACGAGCTGCGGTCCGTCCGGGGTGTCGGCGGTGTAGCGCACGGAGCCCCGGCGGTCCCGCGCCGCGTCCACCTCGGACACCGGCAGCTGCCCGGCGAACGACCCGCCCGTGCCGGCGACCGGGACGTACCGGCCGTCCTCGGCGGTGGAGACGGGGCCGGACGTCGGCGTGAAGTTG
Organism: Saccharothrix sp. NRRL B-16348; assembly: GCF_001280085.1. Lineage (GTDB taxonomy): Bacteria > Actinomycetota > Actinomycetes > Mycobacteriales > Pseudonocardiaceae > Actinosynnema. The sequence continues at coordinate 84,558 of NZ_LGED01000195.1, forward strand.
ACCAACGCCCAGGTCAGGCCGAGCCGGGCGCGCATGTACTCGGCCACACCGCCCACCGCGGACTCGAACCCGGCGCCGCGGACGAGGAACTGGTGCGCTTGCTGGGCGTCGGAGTCGAACGCGGCCTGCGCGGAGGCGGTGAACCGCTCGCGGGCCGAGCCGGCCTGGAGCTGGTAGGTCGTCAACGCCATGGCGGCGGTCGTGACGAGGCTGACGGCCGCGACGGTCAGCACGATGGCGGCGCGCAGGCTCGGCCGCCACCTCACGGCTTGACCAGGCGGTAGCCGAACCCCCGGACGGTGCGCAGCAGCACGGGGTTGGCCGGTTCGGGCTCGATCTTCGCCCGCAGGCGGGCCACGGCGGCGTCGACCAGGCGCGAGTCGCCCGCGAAACCGTAGTCCCACACCCGTTTCAGCAACGCCTGCCTGCTCAGCACCTGGCCCGCGTGCTCGGCGAACTCGACCAGCAGCCGCAGCTCGGTCGACGTGAGGCTCAGCTCGACGCCGTCCCGGGTCACCGCCATGGCGGCCGTGTCGAGTTCGAGGTCGCCGATGGCGTGCACGTGCGGCCTCGGCGGCTGTGCGGGCGCGGACCGGCGCAGGATCGCCTTCACCCTGGCGTCGAGCACCCGCGGCTCGACCGGCTTCACCACGTAGTCGTCCGCGCCGCCCTCCAGCCCGACCACGACGTCCACCGCGTCACCGCGCGCGGTCAACAGGATCACCGGCACGGTGTCGTCGGCGCGGATGCGGCGGCACACCTCGAACCCGTCGACACCGGGCAGCATCACGTCCAGCAGCACCAGGTCCGTGGCCGCCCGCCGCTCGCCCAGGACCTCCAGGGCCTGCTCGCCGCTGCCCGCCACCGTGACCTCGTGCCCGAGTCCGCGCAACGCCCGCGCGAGCGCCTCGGCCAACGTCGCGTCGTCCTCCACGAGCAACAACCGCGGCACCGCTGGGACTCCTCGCTGTCGACCGGACCCCTCGCCCAACGGTATACCAGCGATTAAGCCGAACAGCCCACCGTCACACCGCGCCGCGGCACGGCAGTGGCACGACGCCGGGCCGGCTATGCTGTCGGCACCAGCCGCGCACGGAGGTCTGCTTGTCGCTGCCGCCCCAAGAGCCTCCGTTGGGACTTCGCGCCGCCTTGGCGTTCGGGCGTCCGCTGCGCGACGGTCTCGAACTGGTCCGCGGGCAGTCGCACCTCGGCACGATCGTCGTGCTGGGTTGCGGTCCGTGCCACGAGTCGCAACTCGACGGGGGAGACGTCGTCGACCGGGCGCTCACCGACGAGGCGATCCTCCGTGCCGCCCGGGACGACAACGCGACGGTGCTCGACGCCGGCCTGGGCCGGATCGTCCGGAAGAACACGGAGCTGCGCACGTCGCTGTCCACGCGCGCGTCGGGTGGCGGGACGAGGCACAAGAACGGTGAGCGGTTCTCCGTCGAGACCGGCCACCCGGTGGCGGTCGTCAGCGAGGAACGGCAGACCATCACCGTCTTCCACGGTGAGCGGAAGTACCTCCTGCGCACCCGCGACGAACTGCGTGACGAGATCCGCGACCTGATGGCAGGGCTCCGCTCCGCCCTGAGCCGCCGTGAGCGGCAGGCGAGCGGTGAAGACCGGCTGCGGGCCGTGCTCGCCGAAGTGGGCGAACACCTCGTGGAACTCGGCGCCCCGGGCCGCGCGCTGCACACCGAGTGCGCGTTGATCGCGGCGGAGCTGGGCGTCGAGTGGGAGGTCCCCGCCGACCTCGGCACCTCCACCTTCACCGCACCCGACGGCCCCACGGCGGCGGAACGCAGGCTGCGCGCGTTGTCCGACCGGCTGGCGGTGGAGCTGGACCTGTCGAGCAGCCGCGAGTTCGAGGGCGACCACCGCCTCAGCACCGGCCTGTACGTGCGCCGGACCCAGCAGGACGCCGTCCGCGACCTGCTCGCCCCGGCGGGCTACGACAAGCCGGTGCTGGTGAGCGGCGTGCCGGGTGAAGGCAAGAGCAGCCTGCTGTGGGGCCTGCACGAGGACTTGCGGGACGACCCGGTGCTCGTGCCCTACCTGCTGAACTCCCCGTGGCTGACCGGGAGCCGCGGTGCGCCCGCGCTGCTCGGCGTGGACGACCTGCGCGCCACCGCCGAGTCCGCGCGTGGTCGCGGCCGCGTCGCGGTCTTCCTCGTCGACACCGTCGACCTGCTGCTGCACGACGAGGCGCACCGCCGGCAGGTGCTCGACCTGTGCGACGCGCTGGCCGAGGCGGGCGGCCAGGTCGTGCTCACCTCGCGGCCGGAGGAGGCCCAGTCCCTGCCCAAGGCGTCGTTCCGGGGCGTCGTCCTGCGCCCGTACGACGACGCGGAGCTGCCGGTGGCGGTGGCCAAGCACGTCGCCGCGTTCTGCCCCGACTCCGCCGCGGGCGGTCCGGCGGAGCAGGTCGCCGCCATCGTCGACTCCGCCGCACGGGGGCTGACGGTGCGCGAGGTCGTGCTGAACCCGCTCAAGCTGCGCCTGCTGTTCGAGCTCTACCAGCCCGACTTCCCGTCGCTGGAGCACGACGTGTCCAGCCTCTACCGCATGTACTGGGAACGGCGCGTGCACACCGACCGGCGCGGCGAGACCGGTCTGGACGACGGCGCGGACCTCACGGAGGTCGCCGAGAACACCGCCATCGCGCTGCTCGCCGCCGGCCGCACCGAACTGGGCGAACCACCGCTGCGCCGGTCCGCCGCCACCGTCGCCGCGGGTCGGCGCCGGGCGGAGCGCGACGCCGCCGCGGTGACGGCCGAGATCGCCGAGGGCATCACCGGGCTGGCCCGGCGCGGCGTGCTCGTCCGCTCCGAGCAGGCCGTCCGGTTCTTCCACCAGACGATGTTCGAGTACGCCGCGGCGGTCGGCCTGCTCGACCGCGACGGCGACGCGGCGCTGACCTTCCTGGTCGACCACCTCAAGGCACGCCCGGACGACCTGTTCGTCGGCGCGGTCGTCGAGCAGGCGCTGATCCTGGCCTTGGACGACCCCGTCGTGTCGCCCGCCGCCGTGTCCCTGCTGGAGGGCATCGCCACCGACGGCACGCCCGCGTTGCAGCGGATCGCGTTGGGCGTCCTCGCGCACAAGCCGTCGCTCCAGGCCACCACCGAGCGGCTGGTCGACGCGGTGGACGAGGCGGCGTTGCGCCGTTACGCGCAAACCGTGCCGACGGTGCTGAAAGCCGACGTCGGCCACCAGGTGGACATGCTGGTCAAGGTGTGGCAGCGCAGTGTCGGCGCGCGCGAGTCGGTGCTGCTGTCCCTGGAGCGGCTAGGCGCGCGCGACCCCGCCGTCGTCGTCTCGGCACTGCGGGAACTGGACTGCGTGACCGTGGCCCTGAGCTGGAAGGACTCGCCCGCGCGGATGGTGCAGCTGGTCGCCCGCGTGCTCGTGGTCGCCGCCAAAGCCGACCCGGAGTGGGCGCGCGCCCAACTGCTCGCCCTGCTCGACGCCATGCTCGCCCGCAACACCCACCGCACCCTCCCGCTGCACCTCCTCGACGTGCTGGCCGACCACTGGGCGCGACTCGGCTCACCCGACACGGCCACCGCGGTCGAAGCCCGGGTCCTGCGGGCGCAGGAGGACCACGACGCCGCAGCCGGCGAAGTCCGCCGCGCGCTCGGGCGGATCATCGCGCTGGACTGGCGGGACCGGCTGACCGCGGGTGAGGCCGCCGACCAGTGGTGGCCCGCGTTCGTCGAGGACCTGTGCGAACGGCTCGACGCCGACTACTACAGCGTGCTCGCCAACGCCCAGTTGCACGCGATCTCGCACCTGGTCAAGTGGGACGTGCTGGACGCCGCGCGCGCGGTCTGGACCGTGGAGCGACTCGCCGCCGTGCCGGGGTACGGCGCTTTCGCGCTCGCCCACTCGTTGTTCGCGCCGCTGCTCGCCGCCGACGGCACGGGTTCCGCCGCCGCCGCCGTGGAACCGTTCCTGCTGGGGCTGCTCGACGGCCTGCCCGCGCCCGGTCACCAGCCTGCCGCCGGACCGCAGCGCCTGGCCCACGTGGTGCGCCAGGCGTTGCACGATGCGGATCTGCCCGCCGCTCGCCTGGCCGCGCTGCTGGCCGACGTCCCGGCCGCGCGCGAGGCGCCGAACTGGCTGTCCGACGAGCACCTCGCCGTCCTGCTCGTGCCCGCCGCGGTGGGCGGCCACCCGGTCGCGGGCGAGGCGTTCGAGCTGGTCGCCGCCGACCCGGGCGTGCTGTCCGAGACGGGGCTCAAGACCGCCGGGTACGACGCCGTGCGCCACCTGGGCGCCGACCCGCGGCTGCTGCCGCTGCTGATCGAGCAGAGCGTGCGCCGCACGTCCGCGGCGCCGTTCTCCGAGGTGGTCGACGACCTCACCGGCGGCCTGCTCGACGAGCTGCGCGCCCACTCCGCCCGGCTCACGCACCTCGTCGACCTGCTCTTCGGCGGAGGCGGTGCGGCGCAACGGGACGCGGCGAGCCTCTGGCGCCGCCTGCACCAGGTGGGCGCGGTGCCCGAGCCGGAGCACGAGGAGCTGGTCGCGCGGTTCCGGGCGACCCCGGCGCAGGCCGCGCGCGGCAACATCCTGGACCTCGCCGTCGACGTCGCCCTGCGGAACCCGGCACGGCTGGACGCGACGGACCGCCTGCTGCGCGACCTGTTCCGGGTCGACGCCGGGGCCGTGGTGTCGGCGCGTGACGGCGAACCCGGTCACGTGGCCGTGATCGCCAGGGCCGCCTGGCTGAGGCTGACGTGCGTCGGCCGCCCCACCGCGGAGGTCGACGCGCGGGAGGTCGTGGCCACGGCCGCGGCGGCGCCGACGACCACCGACAACCTGGCCGTGCTCGGGTACCTGATCAGCAGGCTCGCGGGGCAGGGAGCGCCGCGTGCCGCCGCCGACCTCCTGCTGGGCGTCACCGGGGTCGTGCGGGACGTGCCGTTGCAGCCGAAGCAGGAGAACCGCCTGGCCAACAAGCTGCGCACCCCGATCCGGATGATCATGCGTGCGGCCAGGCCCGGCCTGCAACGCGAGCTGCTCGCGCAGGCGCCCACGATGCCGCAGACCCACGCGCGACTGCTCGTGACGGCGGCGGCGCAGGAGAACTTCGCCGCGTTGCGGGAGAACCTGGCGGCGCTGCTGGACGAGGACCTGCCCTACGGTGTGGCACAGCAGATCCACGACGACATCAGGATCCGTTCCCGTGCCGCGGCCAGCGGCTCCCTGCCCGGCCTGCTCGAACCGCTCCCCAGGACGGTGCCCGCTCCGGAAGAGGCTCCGGTTCCCGGAGAGGCGACCGTGCCTGCTCCGGGCGAGGCCGTCGCCGCGCCGACGGTGCAGGCGGGCGGTCCGAGCAGCCACAACGACTTCTCCGGCGTCGCGCACACCGTCGTGCAGGCCGGCTCGATCGGCTCGGTCGTCATCGCCGCCGAAGCGCCCGCGCCGCCACCCGTGCCGCGGCAGCTGCCCATGGCGCCCCGCGGGTTCGTGAACCAGGTCCACGCGCTCGCCCGGCTGTCGCAGGTGCTCACGCCCGACGCGCCACCGGTCCACTGCGTGGTGGGGCTCCCCGGCGTCGGCAAGACGGCCGTGGTCGTCCACTGGGCGCACCTCAACGAGCACCACTTCCCCGACGGCGTCCTCTTCGCCGACCTGCGGGGCTTCCACCCGGCCGGGTCACCTGCGGAACCGGGGGAGGTGCTCGACGCGTTCCTCACCGCCCTGGGGTTGTCCGGCCGCGCGTCGGGGAACACCTTGGACAGCAGGGCGGCGGTGTACCGCACCGCGCTGCGCGACCGCCGGATGCTCGTGGTGCTCGACGACGCCGTGACCGCGGACCAGGTGCGGCCGTTGCTGCCCGGTGGTCGCAGCGTCGTCCTGGTCACCAGCCGTTCGGCGTTGCGAGGCCTGGTGGTCAGGGAGGGAGCCGCGGTGATCGACCTCGACCCGCTGCCGCCCGACGAGGCCGTCTCGCTGCTCGTCCGGGACGGCGGCGCCGAGCCCGCGGACACCGCCACCGCCGACCTGGCCCGGTGGTGCGGGTACCTGCCGCTGGCGTTGCGGATCGCCGCCGAACGCCTGGCGAGCGGCTACTACGCGACCACCGCCGAGTTCGTCGCCGAGCTGACGCGCGAGGCGGACGTGCTCGACCTGTTCGACACCGACGACGACGCCTCGGCCCTCCGGTCCGTCTTCTCGGTCTCCTACCGCCACCTGGCGCCCGAACCGGCCCGGGTGTTCCGCTTCCTCGGGTTGTTCGCGGGCACGACCATCGGCGTGGAGGCCGCCGGGGTGCTGTCGGGCCTGGGCACGGGGAAGGCGCGCCGGGCGCTCGACGCGCTCCGCCAGGCCAACCTGCTCGAACTCGTGCGACCGGGCCACTACCGCATGCACGACCTGCTGCGGCACTTCGCGGCCGAACGGGTGCGACAGGAGGAGGACGACGCCGTCCGGCGCGACGCGGTGCGTGCCGTGCTGACGTGGTACCTGGTGAGCGCCGCGAACGCCGACGCCGTGCTGGACGCGGCGAACCCCGAGGTGCCGGCGGTCCCCGGCACGGGCGCGGAGTTCGCCGACGTCCCGCAGGCGACCGCGTGGTTCGCCGCCGAACAGGTCAACCTCGTCGCGTGCGTGCGGCAGGCGGCCGGGCTCGGCGAGCACGACCTGGCGTGGCGGCTGGCCGCGACCCTGTTCGAGTTCTTCTACCGCACCAAGGCGTGGGAGGACTGGATCGACACCCACGTCACCGGCCTGGCGTCCGCGACGGCCGACGGCGACCGGCACGGCGTCGCGAACCTGCTCGGCAGGCTCGCCGTCGCGCACCGGGAGCGCCGCGACCACGAGTCGGCCGAGGAGCGCTTCCGCGAGGCCATGGCGATCTGGACCGACCTGGACGACGACCGCGGGCTGGCGTGGGTCGCGAGCCGGTACGCGCAGGCGTGCCGGGAACGCGGCCGGCACGACGAGGCCGTCGACCTGTGCCTGCGCGCCCTCGCCGCGGCCGAGCGGACGGGCGACCGCCAGGAAGCGGGCGTCATCCACAACAACCTGAGCGGCATCCACCGGGAAGCCGGCCGCCTCGACGACGCGTTGCGCCACTCGGATTACGCGATCGCCGAGTTCGAGGCCGTCGAGTACCGCCGGGGCCTGGCGTGGGCCCGGACCAACGCGGCGAACGTGCACCGGGACGCGCGCCGGTTCGACACCGCGCTGGACCTGTACCGCCTGGCACACGACGAACGCGCCCGACTCGGCGACCACTACGGCCGCGCGCTCACGTTGAGCGACATGGGGTACGCCCAGTGCCTGTCCGGCGACGTCGACACGGGCCTGACCACGCTCCACTCCGCCCTGACCCTGTTCCCACCCGACGACCCCGCCCTGGACCGCGTCCGCGCCCGCATCGCCGAGTTCGACCCGGACGGCGAGCGGACGGCCCTTCCCGGCTGAGCGCCCCCGTTCCCAACCACGGGACAACCCGCTCGGCCCTTGCCGGTGCCCGGGCCCGGTGCGAGCCTGTGTTCCCGGCTCGTTCGGCGGCAGGGTCGCCTGCCGGGTGCGGAGAACGTGGCACGCGCGGAGGGGCGATGGCCGAGTACCGGGACCTGCCCGACAGGTTCCGCGACGCGTTGACCTTCGGCCGTCCGCTGCGCGACGGTCTCGAACTCGTCCGCGAGAACGGCCTCGGCACGATGGTCGTGCTGGGTTGCGGTCCGTGCCACCAGTCGCAGCTCGACAGGGGAGACGTCGTCGACCAGCCCCTCACCGGTGAAGCGATCCTCCGTGCCGCCCGGGACGACAACGCGACGGTGCTCGACGCCGACCTGAATCGGATCGTCCGGAAGCACACGGAGCTGCGCACTTCGCCGACCACTCAGGCGACGGGCGGTGGGACCAGGCACAACAGCGCGGAGAGGTTCTCCAGCGAGACCGGTCACCCGGTGGCGGTCGTCAGCGAGGAAAAGAAGAAGATCACCGTCTTCCACAACGGGCGGCAGCACCTCCTCCAGGACAGGTCGGAACTGGAGCGGAAGGCAGGCCTCCTCATGGCCTTCGTCGCGTTCGGAGACGGCCAGGGCAGGACGCAGGCGTCGAAGGCCGAGTTGGAGGACTGTCTCGCCGAACTCGGCCGCGCGGAGGAACCGCCGCGGGCGCCGTCCACCGACACGGGGCTGGTCGACCGGCACGACCACCTCCGCGACCTGGGGAAGCGGCTCACCGAAGGCCCGTGGGGCGTGACCGTGCTGCAAGGGATTCGCGGCATCGGCAAGACGAAGCTCGTGGAAGCGGTGCTGGCGGACCTCGAACGGCAACGGGCCGAGGGCGCGTTGCTGCGGATCGGTCGCCACGACGCGCGGCCCGGCGCGGTGTTCGACGTCGCGACCCTCGTCGACCACCTGGAGGGAGGCCCGGACCCGCACCGGTCGACCGGCAAGTCGTCGCTCGTGCGGCTGGAGGTGGCGTTGCGCCGGCTCGGCGGATCCAGGGTCGTCCTCGTGGTCGACTCCGCCGAGAACCTCCTCGACGCCGACGGCGAGCTCGCCGACCCCGACCTGGACGAGGCGCTGGAGATGCTCGCGACCGGGTACGAGCACCGCGTCTCCGTGCTGGTGGTCAGCCGTCGTGAGCCGGTCTCGCCGAACGGCGGCACGTGGCCGAACGCCGAGCCGATCACCCTGGGCAGGCTGCCCGAGCCCTACTTCTTCACCTACCTCGCCGCGCTCGACCCCGTCGACAGCGGGAAGCTCGGCAGCCTGTCCGTGGCCGACCGCCGCGCGCTCTACGGCCGGTTGCGGGGCATCCCCAGGCTGGGCGAGCTGGCGCACGCGGTCGCCGTCGTCGAGGACAACCGGTTCGACCTGCCCTCGTTGACGGCCCACCTGCGGCAGCTGGACGCCAAGGCCGTGCCCGACGAACTCACCCACCTCCTGGTCGAGGGGACGAGTCCGGTACGACGACGGGTCATCGAAGCCCTTGCGGCACTGGACACACCGGTTCCCGCGGAGACGGTGGCCGGCATGGTCAAGGGCGCCGGGGCGGACGTGATCAGCGAGGAGTTGGACGCGCTCGTCGCCCGGCGGATCGTCCACCGCGCGGAGCACGACCGGTACTTCCTGCCCTCCGAGGACGGCCGGTTGATCATGGCGGCACTGCCCCGCAAGCGGGCGCGGCCGCTGTACGTCCTCGCGGCCGACCACCTGACGCCGCTTCGGAACCCCGAACCCCGCGAGATCGGCGACCTGCGCGTGTACTTCGCGGAGGTGGACGCGCTGCTGCGCGCCGGCGAGTTCGGCGCGGCCGTCGAGACGATGCACGGGCTGCACGACATCCTCGGCGAGTGGAACTGTCGCCACCTGCTGTTCCACCGGCGCAAGAAGCTGGTCGGGAAGTTCGGCGGCGACCTCCACTGGGAGAAGCTGAACCTCAACGCGCTCGTCGAGATCTACCGGTCGCGCGGCAAGTACGAGGAAGCGGGCAAGTGCCTCGGGGACGCGCTGAGGATCGCGCACGCCGAACAGGACGCCCTGAGCACGGCGCGGCTGCACACCAACCTCGCCGGGCTGTACTGGGAGATGAACGAGACCGAGCGTGCCCGCGGCTACTTCGAACTCGCCCGGGCGGAGAACGACCGGCTGCTCGATCCGAAGATCGACATCGCCACCGCCGAGGGCATCGCCGACTGCCACCGCCGCCAAGGCCGCTACGACCAGGCGATCCGGCACGCCGAGCTGGCGTTGGACGCGGCCGGGCGGAGCGACGCGGACGAGGTCCGGGCGTTCGCCGCGTCCCGGACCGTCACCATCGCCCTCAAGCTCGCCCGGTGGCTCGCCGAACTCGGGGACAGGGCGGGCGCCGACCGGTTCGTCGAGCTGGCGCGGACCACGTCGACCGCGGACGGCGCCGTGCCGTTGCGCGCGGCCTACCTCAACGGTTTCGCGGTCGCGCAGCACTACCGCGACGAGCGGGAGCTGGCACTGGCGTCGGCCCTCGGAGCGGTCGACCTGGCGTTGCGGCAGCGTGATCCGGTGATCCTGCTGGAGGCGCGGACCACGCTGTGCCTGCTCTACCTCCACTCCGGGGAGGTCGAGCGGGCCCGGACCGAGGTCGAGCTGGCCCGACCGTACCGCCGCAAGCACCGGTCGCTGATCGTGCAGGCGCTCCTCGCGCTGACGGCCCACCGGACCGGGGACCGCAGGGCGGCGTCGAAGGCGTTCCGCCGGTTGTTCGGCGAGGCGGAGAAGCGGATCGCGCGCGACGAGCGGGACTTCGCCGCCCGGGACCTGCGCGGGTTCGCGGTGTGCGGGCTGCACCTCCACAACGGTGACGACCTCGGCGCGGCCGTCGCCGACTTCGCCGATGCCAGGCTGCTCACCCCGCCGACGCCACCACTGGTCGGTCGGCTGCGGTTCATGGTCGAGCAACTCGACGGGGCCGGCGCGTTGCGGCCGGTGCTCGACGTGTTGTGAGACCCGTTCGCTCACAACCAGTGCAGCTCTTGTGCCCGCATGACCGCCTGGAGCCTGCCGCTCACGCCCATCTGCCGGTACAGCACCCGTAACAGCCGGAACATCGCCCGCTCGGAGTAGCCGGCCCGGCTCGCCAACCGTGCCACGGTCGTGCCGCCCGCCAGGTCGCGCAGCCAGGACAACTGGTCGGCCGACAGCGGGCTGTGCGCGTCCGTCTGCGAGCCGGCGGCGAGAGCGGCGGCGACGGCGGCCGGCATCACGGCCTGGCCACCGATCGTCGCGTCCACCGTCTGCCGGAGCGCGTCCACGCTCACCGAGCGCGGCAGCACGGACCGTGCGCCGAGCCGCACGGCCCTGGCTCCCGACGCGGCGGGGTCACCGTCCAGGACCGCGATGACGACCTGGGCGCCCAGCGTGCCGCACAGGCGGCTCAGGACGTCCCAGTCGTCCTCCGACAGCACCGTCAGCAGCACAACCGACGACGTCGAGCGGCGCACCCACGCCACCACGTCCGCCGGCGTCTCGACCGCGTAGCCCGCGCCGGCCAGGACTGCGGAGACGCCCTGCTGGAACACGGGCAGCGGATCCACGACCGCGACGCGGACGACCACGGTGACAGACGATTCCTTCCCCGCCTACGTCCCGCGCCCGGACGGTGGGCGGCGGCGCCGGACGGCAACCGCCCGGAGATCATCCCGCTCCGGCGCGGGGAGGTGCAGCACTCCGGTCAGGGTCACGCCGGCACGGGTCGGCACCCTGCCACCTGATCCGTCATGGACCCGCGGGAGCACCGGTTCGTAGCGTCGTGAGGAGGGGGCGATGCTCATGACTTACGACGACGACACAGGCAACCGTGTGCACCTCGACATCCGGCCCGAGGACCGCCCGGCCGACCGCGTGGCGCCACCGCCCCCACCGTCCAAGACGGTCCGAACCCTGATCCTGGACCACGCCGACCGCCACCGCGAGTGGGGCCCGGACCGCATCCACGCCCACTTCCGCAACACCCACCGCCGGCACGACATCCCGCTCACACTCGTCCGGTTCGTGCTGACGCAGGAAAAGGCCCGAGAGCGCCGCTAGCGCCCACCCGTGCCGGAACACCTCGGCGACTCACCCAGGACGACCGCGCAGACACCGGCGAGCCGTGCCCCGGTCGAGCCCTCCGGAAATTGTCGGTGCCCCTCGCTACTGTGCGGCCATGTGTCAAACGTGAACAGGGCCAGGGGGTGACAGGTGGACATCGAGGCAGCGTTCGACGAGTACCAGCGCGCAGTGGACGCCGACGCGGAGCTGGTCAAGGTGGCGCGGGAACGCGCCGCGACGTTCAAGGCGGCGTTCGAGTCCGAACCGGACGTGCGGAAGGCGTGGCTGTCCGGCTCCTTGCGTCGCTCGACGCAGCTGGACCCGGTGCACGACGTGGACATGGTGATCGAATACGACCTCGTCGATCACCCTGACTGGGGACAACCCGGCCCTTCCGCGGGCGAGGCCGTCGAGCACGCGCGCACGAGGTGCAAGGCACTGCTCGGCGATCCCGACGGCACGTTCGCCGAGCTGGTGCGGCGTGCGGATGGGCGCAACCGGGCCGCGAAGTGCTTCGTGGACGACCCCGACGACCCGGAAGCCTTCACCGTCGACGTCATGCCCGTGATCCGGCAGTCCGCCGACGCGCTGCACATCCCGGACGTCGAGGCGAGCTGCTGGATCACCGCGAACCCCGAGTACCTCATCGAGTGCGCCCAACGCCGTCACGAGAACTGGGGCCACTACCGACACATGGTCCGCGTGCTCAAGGCGTGGCGCCTGTCCGTCACCGGGACCGTGAAGATCAGGTCCCTGGTGATGGAAGTGCTGGCCTGGGAGTACCTGCCCGACGGGTCGACCAGGGCCGATGCGCTGGCCACCTTCTTCGAAGCGGCGGCCACCCAGGTCAACCTGCCGATCGAGGACCCGGCAGGCCTCTGCGGTCCCATCCAACCCGACCTCGACGTCGGCGCCCTGCGGACCGCGCTCGAGGAAGCCGCTGATATCGCGGCGTCCGCTCAGGTGGCCGCACGACGGGGGGACACCGACGAGGCCCTCGTGCTGTGGGGCAGGGTCCTGGGGCCGGAATTCCCCGCCCCGGCCTTGAAAAGCCGGACGACGTCCACCGCATCGGCCGCGCTCAGCACACTGTCGATGATCAACCGACCGCAGGGGTGAATGCGCGGTGACCCCGTGGTGGGAGTCCGACCCGGACCGGCTGGATCGGGATCGTCGGGAACTGGCCGAGAAGTTCCCCGAGCTGGTGCTCGACCTGGAGTCCGAGCCGGCGGGTCGGTGGCACGGCCGTCTCCCCGACTGGCCCTTCGACCGACCTCCACCCGAACGACTGGACGCGCTGACGGAGGGGAGCGGTCTGCTGCTCGACCTCCGCTACCGGCAGAGCTACCCGATGGTGCCGCCTCGCGTCTTCCCGCTGGCTCCGAGCCCCGAGGTGAACCTCCGGATGCGGCACGACTGGCACTTGCAGGGTGACGGCAGCCTGTGCCTGCTCCGATCCGAGGCACTGTGGACCGGGCGTGAGTCCATTGTGGATCTTCTGCTCAAGGCCGCCGGCTGGCGCGTCGAGTACGCGTTGATGACCGCCCGTGCGATCAAGTCCATGAGCGAGAACGGGATCGTCGACGACCCGGTCCACGACCACTTGGTGGAGGCCGTCGCATGTCTACTTCCGTCATCCTCCTGACCAGGGAGGGCGCTGCGGCCATCCGCGCCGGCACGGGCTGGGGCTTCGTCACGACCCGGACGTCCGACGCGGACGGGGTGGGTGTGGTGATCGCGGTGTCGGACGGGCGCGGATTCCCTCGACCGGTGGGGATCGTGGATCGGCTGCACTACCTGAACGTCGGTGACGCCAAGCAGAACTGCACCTGGCACCGCGTAGCGGCCGACGTCAACCACTGGTGGCTGCACTGCTCGGCGAAACGAGGTGTGATCGCCTTCGACGAGTTCGCCGGGATGATCCCGGGCTTTCGCCAACCAGGTGGCGTCACGTACCTCGCGATCACCCATGCGCCGGACCTCGACGAGCGGCACCGTCAGTGGGCGACACCCGAGTTCGCCGCCTGGCGCGTGACTCCCGCCGGCGTGCTGCCCCTGGACCTCGAAGTCCAGCGGGAGAAGGCGGGCACAGCCCTGCTGGAGTCGCACTGGCCGGTGGGGATCGTCGGTGCGGCACGGTTCCTGGTGGTCGGTCTGGGCAGCATCGGCGGCGCGGCCGCGCTCGCGCTCGCCACCGCGGGAGCAGGCACCCTCGACCTCGTCGACCCGGACCGGTTGCGTTGGCACAACCTGCCACGCCACGTCTGCGGCGCCCGGCACGTCGGCAGGATGAAGGCCGAGGCGATCCGGGCCGACCTCGAACTGCTGCGCCCGGACACGAAGGTCAACGCGTACGGCCACGACGTGGTGGAGGACGCCGACCACATTCGCGACCTGCTGCCCGATGTGGACGTGATCGTGTGCGCCGCGGACGGCGTGGCTCCTCGTCGGGTGGTCAGCCACCTGGCGCGACGCGCCGGGAAGCCCGCGATCCTGTCGTGCGTCCTCGCCGACGGCGCCTACGGTGACGTGGTCCGCCTGTGGCCGTGGCCCCATCACGGCTGCCTGACGTGCCGGACGGAGGCGTTGGCGGATGCGGGCGGTCTGCTTCCCGACCTCCACGCGGACGCCGGGTACGGCTCCGCCGGACACCCGATGACGGCGGTGGGCTCGGACCTCCACCTGGTCGGCCAGTTCGCGGCGAAGTTCGCGGTCGCGACCCACCTGCAGGGCAAAGGGCAGCACGACCAGCGATTCGCCGGGGAACACGCGGTTCTGGCGTTGAGGCCTGAGCCTGGCTGGGCCGCGCCCTACGACCTGATCCGGGCAGGCGAGGTGCGCTGGCACTCCGCGACACCGCCCCGAGCAGGCTGTTCGACCTGCGGACCGGCCTGAAGAGGTCGTCCACACGGGACGCGCTTGCGCGTCCGTGACAACTACGGCTATGCTGCGTGACATCTCGTTCTCGTGGACGTAGGCGGCTCCAGCCCCACCCACGGAATTCTCTTCAGATCCCCGGGACAGTGCCAGTTCACTGACCGCGGCCGGACGTGGCTTGTCGCCTTTCCCGTCGTGTCACCGGGTTCCCCACCTCGCGGCGTGGCCGCGGTATCCACCATTCCCGATATCAGGGAGAAAACCCTTGAACCACAACGATTCCACCGACACCCGGCTCGTCTCCGGCGTCCTCGACGTCGTGGACCGCCGGTCCGTGCTGCGCACCGACGGCTACCTGCCCGGACCGGACGACGTCACCGTCGCGGCGCACCTGGTGGCCGAACACGGTCTCCGGCGCGGTGACGAGGTGCACGGTCGCGTGGCGCCACCGGCGCGCGAGGGCAAGGCGCCGTCGCTGGTCACGGTCGAGGCCGTCAACGGCGCGCACCCACGCCACTCGCGGTCCCGGCCGGTGTTCACCGACCTCGTGCCCACCCACCCGCACGAACGGCTGCGGTTGGAGACGGAGGCGCACGAGTTGACCACGCGGGTGGTCGACCTGCTCATGCCCATCGGCAAGGGGCAGCGCGCGTTGATCGTGGCGCCGCCCAAGGCGGGCAAGACCTCGGTCCTGCGGGCGATCGCGCACGGCATCGCCAAGAACAACCCGGAGTGCCACCTGATGCTCGTCCTGGTCGGCGAACGGCCGGAGGAGGTCACCGACCTCTCCCGGGCGGTGCCGGCCGAGGTCGTCGCGGCGACCTTCGACCACCCGCCCCGGGACCACACCGCGCTCGCCGAACTCGCCGTCGAACGCGCGAAGCGCCTGGTCGAGCTGGGGCGGGACGTGGTGGTGCTGCTGGACTCCGCGACCCGCCTCGGCCGCGCCTACAACCTCGCCGCGCCCTCGTCCGGCCGGGTCCTGTCCGGCGGCGTGGACGCGAGCGCCCTCACCGCGCCCAAGCGGTTCCTGGGCGCGGCGCGCAACGTCGAGGGCGGCGGTTCGCTGACGATCATCGCCACCGCGCTGGTCGACACCGGCTCCGCGGGCGACGCGCTGCTCTTCGAGGAGTACAAGGGAACCGGCAACGCCGAACTGCGGCTGGACCGCAAAGCCGCCGCACGGCGCGTGTTCCCGGCCGTGGACGTCAACCAGTCCGGCACCCGCCGCGACGACCTCCTGCTCACGCCCCGCGACGCCGCGGCCACCCGGCTGCTGCGCCGTGCCCTGGCCGGCAAGGAGGACGCGGTCGACGTGCTCCTCGACGGCCTGCGCAAGACCGGCGACAACGCCGAGTTCCTGATCCGCCTCACGCACACCACGCCACGCTGACGTCCACGTTCCCGCAACGGGTCAGCGGCGCGACCCGACGCTGACGAACGCGACCGCGCCGAGCACCACCAGGCACCCGAGGAGCTGCGGCACGCTCGGCCGCTCGTGCAGCAGCACGACGCCCATCAGGATCGCGCCCACCGGCTGCAACAGCATCATCGTCGCGCCCGTCGCACTGGACAGCCGGGGCAACGCCGTGGAGATCAGCAGCCAGCCCGCGATCTGGCCGATCAACGCCAGCGCGAGCATCCAGCCCAGCACGGGCCACCCCGGCGACAGGTCGAGCCGGTCGGTCGGCACGCCGATCGCCACGGCCACCGCACCGGCCGACACCGTGGCCAGGAACAGTGTGTGGTCGCGGGCGCCGGGTCCGGTGCTCCGCCGCATCAGCACCAGGTAGGCGGCGAACCCCACCCCCGCGCCCAACGCGAGCACCGCGCCCAGCACGGGGTCCGGGCCGAACGCCGGCGTGCCCGCCAACCCGCCCGCGAGCACGATCCCGCCCACCAGCACGGGCGCGGCGTACACGAAGCGGTTCGACGGCCGTTCCCGGAACACCAGGTACGCCACCGCGGGCACGATCACCACCTGCACGGACAGCAGCACGGTCGCGATGCCCGCGCCGACCAGCGCGATCGCGTCACCCCACAGCACGAAGTCCACGCCGAGCCCGACGCCCGCCAGCAGCGGCAGCAGCAACCGCCGCCGCGCGGTGCCCCGCCGCCGTTCCCACCACAGCAACGCGCCCAGCACCGGCAGCGAGAACAGGCACCGCCAGAACGCGCTGGTGCTCCCACTGGCGCCGGACACCTTGATGAACACGGACGACAACGCGATGCAGAGGCTGCCCGCCATCGCCAACAGCGCCGGGTTCACCCTGGTGGGGGACGGCACGGTCGCCGGACGGGCTTCGGTCGTGGTCACCCGTCCACCCTGAGGTCCACCGACCATCAAGGACAAGCGAATTGTCGTCAGCGGAACCCGGTAGCATCTCTACCGTGTTCGGTCTGGAGCGGATGCGCGCCCTGCACGCCGTGGCGACCCACGGGACGGTCGCGGCGGCGGCGACGGCGCTGCACGTCACCCCGTCCGGCGTGTCGCAGCAGCTGGCGAAGCTGGAGCGGGAAGCCGGGCAGCGGCTGCTGGAGCCGCACGGCCGCACCGTCCGCCTCACCACCGCCGGTCACGTGCTGGCGGGCCACGCGGCGACCATCCTGGCCCAGGTCGACAAGGCGCGGTCGGACCTGGAGCTGCTGCGCGAGGACATCACCGGCCCCCTGCGGATCGGCGCCATCTCCACCACCGTGCACGCCCTGCTGCCGCCCGTGCTGGCGACGCTGCGCGCCCAGCACCCCGGCCTGGAGGTGACCCTGCACGAGGGCGAGGCCGAGGAGACCATGCCGCTGGTGGTCGACGGCAGGCTCGACGTGGCGGTCCTGGAGAGCTGGGAGCACCTCCCCGTCACCATGCCGCCGTCGACCTCGCGGACCACGCTGCTGGCCGACGTGGCGGACCTCGCCCTGCCCGCGAGCCACCGCCTGGCGCACCGCAAGGCCGTCGACCTGGCCGAGGTCGACGACCTGCCGTGGATCGCCTGGAGCGCGGGCTCGGGTTGCCACGACTGGCTCGCGCACGTGCTGCGGCAGCAGGGCGTGGACGGGCGGATCGCCTGCGCCATCGGCAGCTACCCGACCCAGCTGGCGCTGGTGGCGGGCAACGTGGGCGCGGCGGTGGTCCCGCGCCTCGGCCGCGACTCCGTGCCCGAGGGCGTGCGGATCCTCACCACCCGTCCGGCCCTGAACCGCACCATCTACGCGATCAACCGCGCCGAGGACGACGACCGGGGCGCGATCAGGGCCTGCGTGGACGCGCTGACGTCGGCCGCGGCCCGGTTCCACCACCTGGCCTGAACGCCACCACGCCCGAGCGCCCCCGCCTCCGACTCGACCGCCGTGCGATCGGGTCGGAAGCGGGGCGTACCGGTCTCAGACGCGCGTCACCTGGAACTGCTGGTTCTGCCCGCTGCCGCACGGGTACTGCTTGAACTGCAGGTTCTCCTGCGAGCTGCTCGGCAGGTCCAGGCACTTGCCGGAGTGCCGCGCGACCAGCCGGGAGTAGCCCGACCCGGCGTCGACGAGCGACCACTGCTGGTTCTGCCCCGAGTTGCAGCTCCACTGCACCACCGCTGCGCCGTCGGCCGTGCTGGCGTCGCTCACGTCGAGGCACTTGTTGGAGTGCCGGGCGATCAACTGGACGTAGTTGCCGCCCGCGGACTGCAAGCGGAACTGCTGGTTCTGCCCGCTGCCGCACGGGTACTGCATCAGCGCCGCGCCGTCGGCCCCGCTCGCGTTGGCGACGTCGAGGCACTTGCCGGAGTGCCGCACGGTGATCCGGTTGTACGCCAGGGCGACGGTGTTGATCGTGCCGGTCGCGGTGTCGATGACGAGTTGGCCGGCGTTCGACAGGTTCATGGTGGTGTTGTCGGAGAACGTGATCGGCAGCCAGACGTAGCTGGAGTCGCTCACGGGCCCGTTCCACGCGCCGGCCCAGCGGTCGCCCATGTAGAGGTACGAGGTCGTCTGCGTGCCCTGGATCGGCAGCACGTACGCCGGTTGCGAGCGGTACGTGGTGGAGTCGCCCACGTTGCGCATCGCGCTCCACGGGCCGGAGACGCTGGTGGCGGTGGCGTACTTCGCCTGGTTCGGCGACCAGCCCGTGGCGCCGGAGGTGAGCATGAAGTACACGCCGTTGCGCTTGAACAACGCCGGCGCCTCGCGGTGCCCGCCCGGCCACGGGTTGGCGACCAGTTGCGCGACGTTCCGGTAGTCGGCGTTGAGGCGGTAGATGTGCAGGTCGTAGTTCTCCCGCGCGGCCGAGATCATGTACGCCGTGCCGTCGTCGTCCTTGTACAGCGTGATGTCGCGCGACATGTGCTGCCCGAGCGGCCGGAAGCTGCCCTGGTAGGTGTAGTTGCCGTCCACAGTGGACGAGTAGGCCACCGCCGCCCGCGCCTCGCCGTAGTGCTGCCCGTTCTCCCAGTGCATCCACATCACGTACTGGCCCGTGGACGCGTTGTAGATGACCTTCGGCCGTTCCACCCAGGAGGTCCGCAGCTCCGAGTGGCTGTTCTGGGTGAGGACGTTGTTGCGGAACTCCCAGTTCTTCAGGTCGGTCGACCGGTAGACGGAGACGGCGCGGAACAGGTTGTCCGGGTGCCGGTTCTCGCCGAACCAGTAGTAGTAGCTGCCGACCTTGATCACGCCACCGCCGTGCGCCTGGACGAGGTTGCCGCCGGTGTCGGTGAACTGCACGCCCACGTCGACGGTCACGGGCGCGGCGTTCGCCGTGCCGCCGGGCAGCAGCAGGGTGGCCAAACCGACGGCCGCGGCGGTCAGCGCCGCACGCCACCGCCTCGGGGACAAGCGGGACATCTGGACTCCTTTGTCCGGGCCCACCACAGGGAGGAGAAACCGGCGTGGGCGACTCCGTGCGCACGCAATGTTTACGCAAACATCGCGCCCAATGCTGGCAGTGCGCGAGTGCCGGCGTCAAGCCTCGCTCGCCCTCCCGACGCCCGTCAGGTCCCGGTGACGGCTCGCCAGCTCGTCACGAACGCCCGGGTGATCGGGTGATCCTCGCCCAGCGCCCGTCGGCAGTCGGTCAGGGCGGCGTCGAACAGGGTGGTGGCCAGGTCGTGGTGGCCGGCGGAGTGGTGGGCGTGCGCGACGCGGACCCGGGAGATGAGGGTGTCCGGGTGGCCGTCGCCGAGGATCCGGCTGCGGGCGGCGAGGACGGCTTCGTACAGGGCGCGGGCGGTGGGCAGGTCGCCGAGCGCGTGGCGTGCCCCGGCCAGCGTGTCGAGCGAGACGAGGGTGTCGGGGTGGTCGGGGCCGAGCACGCGTTCCCGGTCCGCCGCGACGGCCGCGATCTCGGGCGCCGCCCGGCGGAAATCGCCGGCGGACAGGTGGGCGTTGGCGAGGTTGTGCCGCGAGCTCAACGTGTCGGGGTGGTCGGGGCCCAGCAGCCGGTCGCGTTCGGCGAGGTTGACCTCGTGCAGCGCGATGGCCCGGGAACGGTCTCCCGCTGTCTCGTGGACGTTGGCGAGGTTGTTGCGGAGCGTGAGGGTGCTCGGGTGGTCCGGTCCGAGCGCGGTCAGGGCGGTCCGGTAGGTCTGCTCGTGCAGCGGGACGGCGCGGGCCAGGTCGCCCGCCGCCTCGTAGGCGCCGGCGAGGTTGCTCGCGTGGGAGAGGGTGTCGATGTGGTCGGGGCCGAGCTGCCGCGTGCAGGTGGCGAAGGTGGCTTCGTACAACGGGATGGCCGACGTGAGGTCGCCGACGTCCATGTGCACGCCGGCGAGTTCGCCGCGGACGGAGACCGTGCGGGGGTGTTCGGGCCCGACCGCGTCCTCCATGCCGGTCAGGGTCTCGCGGTACAGCCGTGCGGCGTGCGCCAGGTGTCCCGCCGACCTGTGGGCGCGGGCGAGGTTCCCGCGTGCCGCGAGGGTGTCCGGGTGACCGGGGCCGAACGCGCGCTCGAACCCCGCGACCACCTCCTCGTGCACACTGATCGCCCGCGCCACGTCGCCCGCGATCAGGTACGTGCTCGCCACCCGGGCGCGGGAGATGAGCGTGGCGGGGTGGTCGGGACCGAACATCCGTTCCCGGTCGGCGAGGGTCTTGCGGTGCAGGGGGATCGCCAGGGCGAGTCTCCCCGCCGACAGGTAGGCGTCGGCGAGGTCGCCGCGGGAGACGAGGGTGTCGGGGTGGTCCGGCCCCAGCACCCGTTCGCGGTCGGCGAGAGTGGCTTCGTACAACGGGATGGCGGACGCGAGGTCGCCGGTGGACAGGAGCTTGTCGGCCAGGTTCGCCCGGGACGTGAGCGTGTGCGGGTGGTCGTCGCCCAGCACGCGTTCGCGGTCGGCGAGCGTCGCCCGGTGCAGCGCGAGCGCTTTGC
The DNA here is from genome assembly GCF_001280085.1 of Saccharothrix sp. NRRL B-16348. Classification (GTDB taxonomy): domain Bacteria; phylum Actinomycetota; class Actinomycetes; order Mycobacteriales; family Pseudonocardiaceae; genus Actinosynnema. The sequence goes on from NZ_LGED01000195.1 coordinate 105,324, forward strand.
CCACCTCGCCCGCCGCGTGGTAGGCGTTGGCGAGGTTGTTGCGGGAGTTCAACGTGTGGGGGTGGTCCGGCCCGAGCACGCGCTCCCGGTCGGCGAGAGTCGTTTCGTACAGGGGGATCGCGGACTCGAGATCGCCCGCCGACTCGTAGGTGCCGGCCAGGTTGCCGCGGGCCGACAGCGTCTGGGGGTCGTCCGGGCCCAGGACGCGCTCGCGGTCGGCGAGGGTGCGGCGTTCCAGCTCGATCGCCGTGGCCAGGTCGCCCGCGACCCGGCAGGCGTTGGCGAGGTTGCCGCGGACGGTGAGCGTGACGACGTCGTCGTCGCCCAGCTCCTCCTCGCACTGGCGCAGCACCGCCCCGAACAGCGCGACACCGCGGCTGACCTCCCCCTTGTCCACGTAGGCGCCGGCCAGGTTGTTCAGGCAGCCGAGCGTCTCGACGTGCCGCGGACCGTGCAGTCGTCCGGCCGCGCGGGCCGCGCGCGTGCACAGGGCGATGGCGTCCCTGACCGCGCCCTGGTTCCGCAGGAACTGGCCCAACGCGCCGAACAGGCGGCAGGTGGCGGCGGTGTCGTCGTCGTGCGCGGTGTGGTCGAACAACGCCATCGCGTGCGGCAGCACGGCTTCGTAGACCGGCCAGGACGCCGGGAGGCGGTGGTCCAGGCCGTCGACGGCGCGCGCGATGACCGAGGTCGCGGTCCGGCGTGCCTCCGCGACGTCGGCGGGCAGGCGGAACGGGTCGTCGGCGTCCGGCGTGCGGGCGACGGCCTGGACGAGGCGGTGGACGCCGACGGTCGTGCCGGTGAGCGTCACCATGCTGTAGGCGGAGAGCTTGCCGAGGGCCTCGCGCAGGTCGGGTTCGTCGGCCGACCCGCTGAGGAACGCGCGCGGCACGGCGTCGGGGGCGTACCAGGCCAGCAGGCGCAGCACCCGCACCGCGAGCGGGGTGTCGGCGAGCCGTTCGAGGGTGACGTGCCAGACCCTCGCCATCGTGCGCTGCGCGTCACCTCCCTCGGCGGTCGCGGTGAACATCCGCGCCGGGAACCTCGCCAGCGAGTCCAGGTACTCCGCGACGGTGATGCGGGTCTGGGCGATGTAGGCGGCGGCCTGCTCGATCGCGAGGGGCAACCACCCCAGCTCCGTGCAGAGCACGTCGGCGCCCGCGAGGTCCGCTTCCGGCCACTCGGCGCGCACCAGCCGCGACAGCAGCTCCACCGCCTGGTCCGCCGGCAGCACGTCCACCGCGACGGTCGCCACCGCGCCCCAGCCGAGGCGCTTGCGCGAGGTGATCACGATCGTGCCCGTGCGCACGCGTTCCAGCAGCCACTTCGCGTCCTCGGGGCCGGTCAGGTTGTCCAGGACCAGCAGCCAGTCGTCGTGCGTGGCCAACCACCGCACACCCAGCCCGACGCGTTCCTCCAACGGCACGCGCGCCGCGTCGGGCGCCACCGCGACCGCCAGCTCCGCCAACCCGGCGTTCACCGCGGCGGGCGAGTCGGCGACCACCCACCAGACGAACGCGAACCGGTCCGCGCGCACCTGCGCGAACCGCGCCGCCAACGTCGACTTGCCCACCCCGCCGAGCCCGTGCACCGCCACCACGGCGGCCCGACCCGACCCGGACACGGCCTCGTCCAGCCGTCCCAGCTCGTCGTCGCGGCCGACGAACGGCCCGGAGACCAGCGGGGCACGACCCACGCCGGGTGGCGGCGACACCGACTCCATGGCCGGCGCACCACGTCCGGCCGTGACGTCACCGTGCACGGTCACGTCACCGGCCGCCTGGAAGACGACCGAGGCGCCCGACGCGACGACCGCCTGCTCGACCTCGCTCACACCCCCATCATCGCGGCCGGCGCCCGGCACGACCAGCACCCGCTACGCAGCGGCACGGTGCACTCGACCGGACCACATGGCGTGATGGATCGGGTGAACCGCGCCGTCGACCCCTCCACCGGGGCACGGGACGGCACTAGCGTCCCGAGCGTCGAGCACCAGGAGGTCGTCGGATGCGCGGGTTCGCCAAGTTCGCCACTGCCTTGTCGTCAATCCTGCTGGCGTCGGTCCTGGCCGCCGCCCCACCCGCCCACGCGGCGCAGACCGATCCCACCGAGTGCTCCGCCGAGCTGTACCACGGCGACCGCAGGCTCGGGCCCGAGCGCCTGCCCGTGGCGGGCGAGGTCGGTCGGCAGCTCGTCGGGTACAGCCGCACCGGTGACCTCTCCGAGGAGACGTTCCTCGACACCTACTACGACGACGAAGCGGGCTCGTGGCGCTACCCGCCCGCGGACGGGTACCAGCTCGACGGGTCCGGCGCCCCGGTCAAGTGGCAGGAGACCCTGGACGAGGGCGAGCGGATCGACCGCTACGGCAGCGAGTACGGCGCGTTCCTCGCGCCCGAGGGCCTGCCGTACACCACCCGTTCCATCCCGCCGCAGAACCTCGTCGGCACGCCCGCGGAGCAGTGCAACTACCACGTCTACCTCGTCATCAGGGACTTCGACGTGGACGCGGGCCCCATCGCGTCGTGGTTCGCCCAGTCCGGCGGCGGCGTCCAGTACCAGCTGCGGGGGGCGCTCGTGCCGGGTGCGCCGGAGCGGCTGAACGTGATGTGGTTGCTGGACAACGACTACCTGCAGCGCCTGCGCTGACCGTGGCGCCGGGCTGCTCGGCCGAACGGTCGACCCGCACTGTGTGAACGCCCCGATCGGCAATCCGTACTCGACGGACCGCCGTGCCGCCACCACCATGGGGTGGAGCGCGGGAGGTGCGTCCAGTGGACCCGGCAACGCGGATTCCCATGGCACGAGGTCGGCTGCCGGTCGTCGGGCACGCCTGGCCGATGATGCGCGACCCGTTGGGCTTCCTCGGTTCCCTCGCCCGCCAGGGACCGCTGGTCCGCATCGCGTTCGGCCCGGTGAAGGCGGTCGTCGTCTGCGACGCCGGGCTGGCGCAGCAGGTGTTCCGCGACGACCGCACGTTCGACAAGGGCGGTCCGTTCGTCGACCGGGTGCGGGACGTGGTGGGCAACAACCTGTCCACCTGCCCGCACCACGAGCACCGCAGGCAGCGGCGGCTGCTGCAGCCCGCGTTCCACGTCGGCAGGTTCGACGCGTACGGGCGCACGATGGCCGCGCAGATCGCCGACCGGGTCGACGCGTGGCGGGACGGTCAGGTGCTCGACGTGCCCGCGGAGATGGGCATGCTCGCCACGAACGTGCTCACCGCGACCATGTTCTCCGACACGCTGTCGCCCGCGGAGCTGAAGCAGTCGCAGGAAGACGCGGACGTGCTCGCCACCGACATCCTGCCGCGCATGATGATGCCGAGGGCGCTCACGAAGCTGCCGCTGCCGGTGAACGTGCGGTTCGCGCGGGCGCACGCCCGGATCAGGGGGAAGGTCGAGGCCATCGTCACGGCCCGGCGGGCGGAGGGCGGCGACCGGGGCGACCTGCTGTCCGCGCTCCTCGCCGGGTACGACGAGGAGTCCACCGGCGCGGACCGGACCCTGTCGGACCACGAGGTCGTGGACCAGATGCTCACCTTCCACCTCGCGGGCAGCGAGACGACCGCCGTCACGCTCGCGTGGGCGCTGCACCTGATCGCCCGCCACCCCGACGTCGAACGCCGCCTGCACGCCGAAGTGGACGCCGTGCTGGCCGGGCGGACCGCGACGACCGACGACCTGGCCGCGTTGGAGCTGACCGGCCGCGTGATCACCGAGACCCTGCGCCTGCGCTCGCCGGTGTACATCCTCACCCGCCAGGTCACCGCCGACACCGAACTCGGCGGGCACCCGCTCGCGGCGGGCACCGTGCTGGCCTACAGCCCGTACCCCATCCACCACGACGCCGACCTGCACCCGGACCCGCACCGCTTCGACCCCGACCGCTGGGACCCGGCCCGCAAACCGGCGCGCCACGCGTTCGTGCCGTTCGCCAACGGCGCCCGCAAGTGCATCGGCGACAAGTTCAGCCTGATGGAGGCGACGTTGGCGCTGGCGTCCATCGTCACCCGGTGGCGGCTGGCGCACCTGCCCGGCGAGGAGGACGTCCGACCCGCCGCGGCCGCCGTGATCCGGCCGCGCCGGCTGCGGATGCGCGTGACGAGCCGGGTGTCGTAGCCGGCGGTCCCGGGTCGTTACGCTGGCGTTGTGGCCCCCGATCTCGTCCTGCTGTCCGGGGTGTCGTTCCGCGGCCGCGAGATCGCGGGCCCGCGGCTGCGCGGCCTGATCGCGCTGCTCGCCGGCGACCTGCGCGGCGGCTGCGGCACCGGGCGGTTGATCGACGCGCTGTGGCCGGACGAGCGGCCGGAGAACCCCGCCAAGGCCCTGCAGGTCCTCGTGTCCCGGGCACGGTCCGCGCTCGGCGCCGACGTCATCGCCCGGACCCCGACCGGCTACCGGCTGACCCTGGCCGAGGAGCAGGTCGACAGCGCGGAGGTGCTGGTCCGGGCGGAGGCGTCCGCGCGGTGCTCGCGGGAAGGCGACCACGCCGCCGCCCTCGCGCACGCCGACGCGGGCTTGGCCCTGTGGGGAGGCGTCGAACCAGGTGACGACGCCGGGCCCGTGACCGCGTTGCGCGCGGAGCGGTCGGCCACCTGCCGCACGCTGGTGCGGGCCCGTGCGCTCGCCCTGGCCCGGCTCGGCCGGCCCGCCGAGGCGGTGGACGCGTTGGCGGAACTGGCCGCGGCGAGCCCGCGTGACGAGGAGGTGCTGGTCGAGCTGCTGCGGTGCGAGGCGGCGACGGTCGGCCCGGCCACGGCGCTGGCCCGTTACGACGCGTACCGGCGGGCGTTGCGCGAGGAGCTCGGCGCCGATCCCGGCCCGGCGCTGCGAGCCGAGCACCGGCGGCTGCTCCAGGGTGTCGTGCCCGTGGTCCGGCACGGTGTCGCGCACGAGCCGAATCCGTTGCTGGGGCGGGACGAGGACGTCGCCGCGGTGGAGGCGCTGCTCCGCGCGTCCCGCGTGACGTCGATCGTCGGGCCGGGCGGGCTGGGCAAGACCCGGCTCGCCCACGCCGTCGCCCGCCGTGCCGAGGCGCCGGTGGTCACCGTCGTGCCGCTCGCCGCCCTCGGCGCGGACGACGACGTGGCGCACGAGGTGGCGACGGTGCTCGGCGCGGGCGAGCACCGGGGCGGGCACGTGACGGGTGACGTCGCCGCGGCCATCGCGGCCAAGCTCGCCGGCGGCCCGTCCCTGCTGGTGCTGGACAACTGCGAGCACGTCGTCGCGGGCGTCGCCGACCTGGTCCGCACCCTCGTGGCGCTGACCGCCGACGTCCGCGTCCTCACCACCGGCCGGACACCGCTCGGCCTGTCGTCGGAGTCGGTCCACCCGCTGCCGGAGCTGAGCCTGACCACGAGCGTTGAGCTGTTCGGGCAGCGGGCGCGGGCGGCGCGGCCCGGCGTCGACCTGCCCGCGGCGGCCGTGCGGGAGCTGTGCCGCCACCTCGACGGGCTGCCGCTCGCGATCGAGCTGGCCGCCGCGCGGGTGCGGACCATGTCCGTGGGGGAACTGGCCCGGCGCCTGGACGACCGGTTCGCCCTGCTGCGCGGCGGCGCCCGGGACGCGCCGCGACGCCACCACACGCTGCACGCCGTCGTCGACTGGAGCTGGAACCTGCTGGACCCGGCCGGTCAGGCGGCGATGCGCGCGCTGTCGGTGTTCACCGACGGGTTCACCGCCGACGCCGCGCGCGTGCTGCTCGACGCGCTGCCGTCGACCACGCGTGACGTGGACGCGGTGCTGGAGCACCTGGTCGACCACTCGCTGGTCAAGGTGTCCGACACCCCGTCGGGGACCCGGCTGCGGATGCTGGAGACGGTCCGGGACTTCAGCGCCGCGCGCCGGTCGGCGGCGGGTGAGGCGGACGACGTGACGGCGGCGTTCCTGGGGTGGGCGCGGGCGTTCGGGATGGCCGAGCACGCGAACCTGTTCGACGCCGACCCCTACGCCACGGCCGCCGCGGTCAAGGCGGAGCAGGAGAACCTGGTCCAGGCGCTCCGGTCGGCTCTCGGTCGCGACGACCGGCCCACCGTCGCGGCCGTCACCGCGGTCCTGGGCGGCGGGTGGAGCCTGGAGTCGAACTACCCGCGGCTCACCGCGCTGATCCGGCAGACCTCCCGGCCGCTGTCGCGCTACCGGCCGGAGCCCGCGTTCGTCGAGGTGACCAGGACCGCGCTGACGGTGGCCGTGGCGTACACGTTCGGCGCCGAGGGGCAGGGGTCGTTGCGGACGGTCGTGGCGCTGCGCCGCCTCGGCCTGGGGCGGCCGGACACCGTGGTCCGGGCGATCGGCTGGGTGGTCGGCGCGCTCGGCGACCCGCCGGAGGTGCGCCGCCTGTGCGACAGCACCGAACCGCTGGTGGCCGCGGTCGCGAACGCTTTCGCCTGCTACCACTGGGAATCCGTCGGCGACGTCGACGCGGCGTTGCGGGCGGCCCGGCTGGCGCTCGACGTGTTCACCGACCGCGACCTGCCGTGGCCGCGTTCGTTCGGCCACGGTCGGGTCGCCGAGATCTGCCTGCGCGTGGGGCGGGGCGCGGAGGCCCGCGACCACCTGCTCGCCGCGCTGCCGCTGCTCCAGCGGCTCGGCGCGCGGGTCGACGCGGTCGGCGTGCGGGCGTGGCTGGTGCTGGCCAACCTCCAGCTCGGTGACACCGCCGAGGCCGAGCGGTGGCTGGACGGTCTCGCGCACGTCGCGCTCGACGAGGAGGAGGCGGCGGAGTCGGCCGGCTACGACCTCGGCATCCGGGCGGAGGTGCGGCTCGCGCGCGGCGAGGTGGAAGCCGGTCTGCGGCTGTGGCGCGGTGCGGTGGACCGGGTGCGCGACACGGGTGTCCTCGCCGGCGTCCCGTTCGACCTGGATCCGTGGGCGGTGCAGGCGTGGTCGGTGGCTGTGGTCGCGCACGCACGGCACGGGCGGCTGGAGCTGGTGGCGGAGGTCGCGGACGCGTTGCCCGGACTGTTGGCGCGCCTGCTGACCCATCCGCTGGTCAAGCCGCCACCGCACCTGGTCGAGCAGGCGATCTGCGGGGCACTGCTGGTGGCCGTCGCCATGGCGGACCTCGCCCGCGCCCGCCGGACCGGTGACGCGTGCCTCGCGCGGTCGGCGGTGCGGATGCTCACGCTGGCCGAGCGGTTCCCGTTCCCGCGCGACTTCCAGCCGACCATGTCCGCCGCGTCGGTCCGGGCGGACGCCGAGCGGGCCGACCGGGCGGCGTACCACGAAGCGGTGTCGTCGTACGCCGCCCTGGACCGGGCCGGTGTCCGCGCGGCGGCGCTCGACCTGGTGCGTGAGCGCCCGATCGGCGGCTGAGGCGGGCGGACCGGTCAGCGGGTGCGGTCCCGGTTGTAGAGCCGCTTCGCCCAGCCGTACCCGACCAGCGCGATCACGGCGCACCAGCCGAGCGCGAGCACGGCGTTGTCGCCGATCGGCGTGCCGAGGAGCAACCCGCGCAGCGTCTCCATGATCGGCGTGAACGGCTGGTGCTCGGCGAACCACCGCAGCCCGGCCGGCAGCGAGTCGGTCGGCACGAACCCGCTGCCGACGAGCGGCAGCAGCGTCAGCGGCATGGACAGGTTGCTCGCCGCCGCGACGGTCTTCGTCACCAGCCCCATGGCGACGGCCAACCACACCAGGGCGAACGTCGTCGCCGTGAGCAGGCCGGCGACCGCCGACCACTCGACCGCGGTGGCGTTCGGCCGGAACCCGACGAGCAGGGCCACGCCGAGCACGACCGCGAGGCTGAACAGGGTGTGCAGCACGCTGCCGAGCACGTGCCCGGTCAGCACCGACACCCGCGCGATGGCCATCGTCCGGAACCGCGCGATGATCCCTGTCGTCATGTCGATGGCGACCGAGATCGCGGTGCCCTGCACGGTGCCGGCGATGGTGATGAGCAGGATGCCGGGCGTGACGTAGTCGGCGTACGCGCCGCGACCGCCCGCCCCGCCGCCGAGACCGTCGCCGAGCGTGCCGCCGAGCACGTAGACGAACAGCAGCAGGAAGACGATCGGCACGGCGAGCAGCATCAGCGTCATGGACCAGGCGCGGGACATGTGCCGCAGTTGGCGGCGCAGCATCGTGGTCGAGTCGCGGACGGCGAGGGTGATCTTGGTCATCGGGCGGTCACTTCCGGAGCGGTGGTGGTAGCGGGCCGGCCCGTCACGGCGAAGAACACGTCGTCGAGGTCGGGTGTCCGCACGGCCAGCCCGTCGACGTCGACGGAGGCCGCGTCGAGGCGGTCGAGCAGGGCCTTGAGCGAGCGGACGCCGCCGTCGCCGGGCACCCGCAGGACCGGCGACCCGTCGGCCGGGTCCGGCGCGACGTCCAGGACCGCGGCGGCGGCGACCAGGGCGCGTTCGTCGGCGAACCGCAGCTCGACGTGCCCGCCCGGCACCAGCCGCTTCAGCTCGGCCGGTGTGCCCTCGGCGACGACCCTGCCGTGGTCCAGCAGGGCGATCCGGTCGGCGAGCTGGTCCGCCTCCTCGAGGTACTGGGTGGTGAGGAAGATCGTCACGCCCTGGGCGACCAGGTCGCGCACGATCTGCCACAGGTCGCGCCTGCTGCGCGGGTCGAGCCCGGTGGTCGGCTCGTCGAGGAAGATCACCCGCGGGTCGCCGACGAGGCCCATGGCGAGGTCGAGCCGACGCCGCATGCCGCCCGAGTACGTCGCGCCCGCCCTCTTCGCCGCCTCACGCAGGCCGAACCGCTCGACCAGCTCCGCCGTGCGTCGCCGTCCCTCGGCCCGGCCCAGGTGGTGCAGGTCGGCCATGAGCAGCAGGTTCTCCTCGCCGGTGAGGAAGTCGTCCACCGCGGCGAACTGGCCGGTGACGCCGATGGCGGCCCGCACCAGGTCCGGCTCGCGCGCCACGTCGTGCCCGTCGACGCGAGCCTCGCCCGCGTCGGCGCGGAGCAGGGTCGACAGGATCCGGACCAGCGTGGTCTTGCCCGCGCCGTTGGGGCCGAGCAGCGCGAAGACGGTGCCTTCGGGCACGTGCAGGTCGATGCCGTCGAGCACCACCTGACTGCCGTACGACCGGCGCAGACCGGTCACCGCGATCGCGGGCTCAGTGGGGTTGTTGGTCATGCCGACGACAGTGCCGCCGGGCCGGATCACGGCGGTTTCACCGCGGTTTCACCACCCGCCCGAAACGGGTGGTGGTCGGAAACGTCAGGCAGCCCGGCTTGCCGTCGCGGCGGACCCGCGTGGCCGCCGTTCGCTCTCCGGACGTGTCGGTGTTTACCGCTACTGTTGGCGACCAGGAGTGGCTCCCTGTGGTTATGTTGGAAGTGGGGAATCGTGTCGGTTCGGTGCGTGGGCCGATTGCCGCGGTTCGGAAGGGCGAGGGGGTTTGGTGATCCGATGTCGGCGGTCGACTGCGCGGCGGACGCCATTCCCGGTCGTGTGGAATGCGGCACGCCGTCCCGCCCTCGGCGCCGGTGGCGGGTCCGCGCGGGTGTCGTGACGACCCGGCGCGGCGCGCGTGATCACCACCCGCGACAACGCACAGTCCGCCCCACGGCACCAACTCCCGGCCGCGGCGGGCGGAACCGGTGACAGCTGCCCCAGTCCCCGTCCGGGTGGAACTGCTGGGCGCGGTCCGGGCATGGCGGAACGGGGTCGAGGTCGACCTCGGGACGGCTCGGCGGCGCGCGGTGTTCGTCCTGCTCGCCCTCCGCGCCGGGCAGGCCGTGTCCAAGGACGAGCTGATCGACGGCGTGTGGGGCGACTCGCCACCCGCGACGGCCGGCGCCGGCCTGCACACCTACATCTCCGGCCTGCGCCGGGCGCTGGAACCGGAACGGGCCAAGCGGTCCGCCGGGGTGGTGCTCACCTCCGCCGGGTCCGGGTACTGCCTGCGCGTGCCCGTGGACGGCGTGGACGTCCACCGGTTCGAACGCCACCGCGAACGGGCCAGGGAGCTGGCCGACCGCGACCCGGCGCTCGCCCTGGCCGAGTTGGAGCAGGCACACGGGTTGTGGCGGGGTGAAGCGCTGTCCGGTGTGCCCGGACCGTTCGCCGAGTCGCAGCGCTCCCGGTTGCACGAGCTGCGACTGGCCACCGCGGAACGGCGGGCCGAGCTGGCGCTCGTCGTCGGCCGGCACGAGGACGTGATCGCGGACCTCGCGGCGCTCACCCGCGAGCACCCGGTGCGGGAGGGCCTGCGCGCCCTGCTCATGACGGCGCTGCACCGGGCCGGGCGGCAGGCGGAGGCGCTGGAGGTCTACCACGACGCACGCCGGGTGCTCGTGGAGGAACTGGGGATCGAGCCCGGCTCCGCCCTGCGGCAGGCGCTCCGGGCCGTGCTGGAGGACAAGGCCGACGACGTCCCGGCGCCACGGGTCGGCGCGTCGCCGATGATCGAGCCCGCCGTGTTCGTCGGGCGGGACGAGGAAGCGGACCTGCTGCGCGTGGCCGTCTCCGACCTGGTCGCCGGCCGGGGCGGCGCGGTGTGGGTCGGTGGCGAGCCCGGCATCGGCAAGTCCGCCCTGCTGGCCACCGGACTGTCCCGGGCGGCCGAGGCCGGGTGCCGGGTGGCGTGGGCCGCGGGCGACGAGTTCGGGCCGCGCACCCCGCTGCGGGTGCTGCTCGACTGCCTCGACGTCACCGAGTCCTCCGCCGACCCGCGCCGTGCCGCGCTGGCGCAGGCGTTGCGCGGCACCGCCGACGCGTCCGACGACCCCGTGCCGCTGGTGATCGAGCGGCTGCTCGGCTTGATCGACGAGCTGTGCGACGAAGCGCCGCTGGTCATCGTCGTCGACGACCTCCAGTGGGTGGACGAGGCCAGCGTCCTGCTGTGGCACCGACTCCTGCGGGTGGCGCGCCAGTGGCCCCTGCTGCTGGTCGCCGCCGGCCGGCCGGTGCCCCGGCGCGCCGACGTCGAGCAGGTGCGCCGCGCGGTCGTCGGCTCCGGCGGCCGGGTGGTGGAACTCGGCCCGTTGTCCGACGAGTCGGTCACCGCGATGCTGACCGAACGACTCGGCGCGCCTCCCGGCCGGAGCCTGCGCGCGGTCATCGGCCTCACCGCCGGGAACCCGCTCTACACCAAGGACCTGGTCGACGTCATGCTGCGCGAGGGCGCGGTCCGGGTGGTCGACGGCGTCGCCGAGCGGGCGCCGGGCGCGGACCAGGAGTTATCCCGCTCGCTCGTGTCGGTGCTGGCCCGCAGGCTGGGGTTCCTGTCCGCGGCCACCACGGACGTGCTGCGCTCGGCGTCGTTGCTGGGCGACGAGTTCGCCCTCGGGGACGTCGCCACCGCGACGGGCCGCCCGCTGGGAGGTCTCGTCGCCGCAGTGGAGGAGGCGACGGCCGCCGGCGTGCTGGACGACGGCGGGCCGAAGCTGGCGTTCCGCCACCGGCTCATCCGGAAGGCGCTCTACCTCTCCGTGCCCGCCGGCGTCCGGGCCGCGCTGCACCGCCAGGCCGCCGACGCGCTGGCCGAGGCGGGCGCACCGGTCGAAGTGGTCGTCGGGCAGCTGGCCGCCGCACCGGCCACGGTCGACGAGTGGGCCGCGGACTGGCTGGTCGCGAACGCGGTGGTGCTCGTGAACAGGGCGCCCGACGCGGCCATCGGACTGCTCCGCGCCGTCATCGCCGAGTCCACAGTGGACGGCGAACACCGGGAGCGGCTGGCCGCCCTGCTGGCCACCTTGATGTTCTGGCTCGGCCGACCGCCCCAGGCGGCGGCGAGGTACGTGCTGGCCCGCACCAGGGACGCCGACCGGGCCGCCGGGATGCGCTGGATCCTCGCCTACACCTGCTACCGGGACGGCCAGGTGACGGAGGCCGTCGACGGGCTCCGCGCGGCCGTGGCGGACGACGCGGTGCCGCCGCCGTGGCGTGCGCGGCTGGAATCGCTGCTGGCGGTGGTGCAGCGGGAAGGCCTCAACGACGTCGCCGCCGCCGAGGAGACCGCGAACCGCGCGTTGCGGCGCGGCGAGGACGCGGGCGACGACCTGGCCGCGGCCCACGCGCTGCAAGGCCTGTGGCAGGTCAGCACGGTCCGCCGCGACCACGCGGAGGCACTGGAGCGGGTCGACCGCGCGCTGGCCCTGACCGACGGGCGGCACGACCTCGGCACGCTGCGGCTCAGCCTGCTCGACGACAAGGCGTTCACCCTGCAGAGCCTGGACCGGCTCGACGAGGCCGACGACGTGCTGCGCGCGGCCCGCGACCTGGCCCGCACCGGCGGGATCGGACCGCACGTCACCACCACCGTGCAGGACTACTGGCGCGGCCGGTGGGACCGCGCGCTGGCCGAGGCGGACGCCCTGCGCGACGACCCGGGCACGGCCTACGAGCTGCGCGAACGCGGACCGGTCCTGCTCGCGCGCGGGGTCGCCGCGCTGATCGCCGCCCGACGCGGGCGGACCCGTGACGCCGAGGACCACCTCCGTGCCGCCGCCGACCAGCCCTCCGTCACCCCGTCCGACCGGGAGAACGGCGACTACCTGCTGGCCGCACGGGCGGTGCTGGCCGACCGCGCCGGACGGCCCGACGAGGCCTTCGCCGCCGTGGAGCCCCTGCTGACCTCGAACCCCGGGCGGCTGCTCCCGCGGCACCAGTGGCTGCCGGACGTGGCGCGGCTGGCACTCCGCAACGGGCGGTCGGACATCGCCGAGCGGGCACTCGCCGGGTGCGTCGAAGAGGCCGCCCTGGAACGGGTCCCCGGCCGGGCGTCCGCCGCCGAAGCCCACTGCCGAGGCCTGCTGGAGGGCGACCCGGAACCGGTGCTCGCCGCCGCGGCCCGCTACCGGGAGGTGGGCCGTCCGGTGGAGCTGGCCGAGGCGTTGGAGGACGCGGCGGTGCTGCTCGCGGCCCGCGGCGACCGCGCGGCGGCCGAGACGGCGTTCCGCGAGGCGGTGGCCCTGTACGAGGGACTGGGCGCGGTGCACGACGTGCGACGGGCGCAGGCCCGGATGCGCGGACCACGCGGTGAGGGGCAGGAGTTCGGATGGGTCGGCTGAGGGGCCGCGGCAGAGCAAGGGCGGTGGGGTGAACCCCGGTGGGCGGCGGTACGTGTGCACGGTGTCGGACGAGAGGTGGTCTGCGGGATGACGGGCGCGTTGCGGGTCGAGCTGCTGGGCACGGTGCGCGCCTGGTCGGGTGAGCGGGAAGTGGACCTCGGCTCCTCGCGGCCACGGGCGCTGTTCGCGATGTTGGCGCTGCGCTCCGGCGGCGTGGGACGGGACGAGCTGGTCGCGGGCGTCTGGGGCGCCGACGCGCCGCCGACCGCGGAAGGCAGCGTCCACACCTACGTGTCGACCCTGCGCAAGGCGCTGGAACCCGACCGGCCGCGAGGCGTCCCGGCACGGCTGCTCGTGTCCGTCGGCTCCGGCTACCGGCTGCTGGTGGACGGCGGGCTGGACGTGGCCGGGTTCGAGTCGCTGCGGGACCAGGCCAGGCGGCAGCTCGCCGACGGCGACCCCGGCGCCGCCCGGCGTGCGCTGGACGAGGCGTTGGCGCTGTGGCGCGGAGAGGCGCTGGCCGGGCTGACCGGCCCGTTCGCCGAAGCCCAGCGGCGCAGGCTCGGCGAGGCGCGGACCACCGCGCGGGAACTGCGCGCCGAGGCCGCGCTCGCCTCCGGCGCCCACGCCGAGGTCGTGGCCGAACTCGCCGACCTCGTGGCCGAGGAACCGTTGCGGGAACGGGCACGCGAGCTGCTGATGCTCGCCCTGCACCGGTCCGGGCGCACCGCCGAAGCGCTCGAGGTGTTCCGCGACGCGCGCCGGGTCCTCGTCGCGGAACTGGAGGTCGAGCCCGGCCGTCGGCTGCGCGCCGCGCACGAGCACATCCTCAGCGGCACGGACCCCGCGCCGGTGGCCGCCGTGCGCCGACCGTCCTTCGTGGAGCCCGTCGACCCGCCGCTCGACGCGGAACTCGTGGGCCGGGACGTGGAGCTGGCCGCGGTGCGACGGGCGGTCGACGACGTCACCACCGGCGCGGGCAGGCTGCTGTGGATCGAAGGCGAGATGGGCATCGGCAAGTCCGCGCTGCTGGCCGCGCTGCTGGCGCAGGCCACCCGGTCCGGGCACCAGATCGCCCACGCCGTCGCCGACGAACTCGGCAGCCGGTTCCCGTTGCGGCTCGCCCTGGACTGCCTGCGCGTCGAGACGCGCTCCCGCGACCCGAGACGAGCGGCCACCGCGCGGGCCCTGCGCCAGGAACGGCCCGCCGGCTCGATCTTCGCCGACTCCGACCCGGTGTTCGGCGCGGTCGACCGGCTGGTCGCCCTGGTGGAACAGCTGTGCGCGGACGGTCCGCTGGTGTTCGCGCTCGACGACCTCCAGTGGTCGGACGAGACCAGCACGCAGGTGTGGCACCGGCTGACGACCGTGGCACGACGGCTGCCGCTGCTCCTGGTCGGCGCGGCCAGGCCGGTGCCGTACCGGGCCGAGGTCGCACGGCTGCGCCGGGACGTCGAATCGGGCGGTGGCGCGGTGCTCGACCTGGCGCCGTTGGCCGACACCGAGGTCGCGGGCCTCGTCGGACGCCTCGTGGGCGCGTCGCCCGGACCGGGCCTGCGCCGGATCGCCGCCCGCGCCGGCGGCAACCCGCTGTACCTGCGCGAGGTCGCCGACGCGCTCGTCCGCGAACGGGTCGTCGAGGTCGCCACCGGGGTCGCCGACGTCGCCACGCACGCGTTGGACCGGGTCCCGGTGTCGCTGGTGTCCGCGGTGACCGGCCGGCTGGACTTCCTGTCCGACCCGACCCGGGAAGTGCTGCGCTGGTCCGCCCTGCTCGGCGGCGAGTTCGCCGTGGAGGACCTGTCGGTGGTGCTCGGCACGCCCGTGTTCGACCTCGCCGGACGGCTCGAGGAGGCCATCGCGGCGGGCGTGCTGCGCGACGCCGGCCCCCGGATGGCGTTCCGGCACCCGCTCATCCGGCAGGCGCTGTACGAGGGGACACCCGCCGCCCTGCGCACCGCGCTGCACCAGCAGGCGGCGCAGGCGCTCGCCGCGTCCGGCGCGCCCGTCGACCACGTGGCCGAGCAGCTGCTGGCCGCGTCCGGCGAGGTCGGCTCGTGGGTGGTGGACTGGCTGGTCGCGCAGGCGCCCGCGCTGGTCTACCGGGCGCCGTTGGTGGCGGTCGAGCTGTTGCAGCGCTGCCTCGGGTCGTCGGTCGTGCGGGACGAGCGTGACGCGACGTTGATGGCGCACCTCAGCAGCGCGTTGTTCCGGATCGGGCGGGATGCCGAAGCCGAGGAGCACGCGCGCCGGGCGTTGCCGCGGTTGCGGTCGCCGGACCTGATCGCCGAGGTGCGCTGGACTTTGGCGTACATGCCGTACCGGGGCGCGCGGGCGGAGGAGGCGGTGACGGCGTCGCGGGAGGCGTTGGCCGATCCCGTGCTGTCGGACATGTGGCGCGCCCGGCTGCTGTCGTTGCTGGCACTGGTGCAGCGGGCGGGCATCGGTGAGCTCGACGGGGCCGAGGCCAGCGCGCGGGCGGCCATCGAGGCGGGGGAGCGGGCGGCCGACCCGTTCGCGATCGGGCAGGCGCTGGAGGTGCTGTGGCAGGTGGAGGCGGTGCGCCGGGACTACCCGCGTGCCGTCGCGTACCTCGATCAGGCGCTGGACGTGGTCGGCACCGACGTCGCGCTCACCGACCTGCGGCTGTTGTTGCTGGACAACCGCATCTTCACGCTCCAGTGCCTGGACCGGTTGGACGAGGCTACGTCGAGCCTGCGTGCCGCGTTCGACCTGGCCGGGCGGGGCACCCCGGTGGCGGGCCTGCACCTGGCCGCCGCCGTGCACCAGTTCTGGCTCGGCGGGTGGGACGAGGCGGTGTCGCGGCTGGAGGCGGTCATCGCGGACCCCGAGTTCACCGGCTACGGGCTGCGGGAGGGCGGACCGGTGCTGCTGCACGGGGTGGTCGCGTTGATCGCCGCGCACCGGGACGACGGCGCGCGGCTCGACACGCACCTGACCACCGGGTTGACGTTGCCCCTGGTGACCGAGGCGTACCGGGAGAACTGCGACTTCCTGGTCGGGGCACAGGCGATGGCGGCGGCCCGCGAGGGTGATCACGCGGGGGCGGTCGCCGTGCTCGGCACGATCCTCGACACCCGGTACGCCGACATGATGCTGCGGCACCAGTGGCTGCCGGAGCTGGTGCGCCAGGCGCTGGCGTGCGGTGATCACGCCACGGCTCGGGCGGCCGTCGAAGCGTGCGAGGCCGAGGCCGCCCGAGAAACCAAGGCCGCCCGCGCCGCCGCGGCCGCGCGGCGGTGCCGGAGCGTGCTGGCGGCCGACCCGGAGGGCCTGGTGCCCGTCGTCGGTCACTACCGGGCGGCGGGTCGGACGTTCGAGCTGGCGCAGACTCTCGAGGACCAGGCCGTCCTGCTCGCCCGGCGGGGCGAGGCGGCGGAGGCCGAGGGCGTCGTCAGCGAGGCACTCGACCTCTACCGCGGTTTCGGCGCTCGCTGGGACGTGCGACGAGCCGCCGCACGGGTCGCGGAGGCGGGCTGACAGCTCGCGGAGGTCGGCTGACGGCTCACGGTCGGCTGGCGGCTCTTGGCGGCGGGCTGACGGCTCGCGGTGGCCTGGCGGCTGTTGGTGGCGGGGGCGGGCTTGCGGCTCGCGGTGGGCCGACAGCTCGCGGAGGTGGCCGACGGGGAACGCAGGCCGGCCGACAGGTCGCCGCGCGGGCGGGTGCACGTCACGGAGGTGCGGCGACAGGGCAGCGGCGGGTTGATGGTCGGCGGAGACAGAGGTCCGGCGGCAGGTGGTGGAGGTCGGCTGACGGGTGGTGGCGGAGCGGCGGCAGGTGGCGGTGGCGGGTTGATCGCTGGTGGAGGTCGGACGGCGGGCGGTGGTCGACCGAACGGTCGCGGTGGGCCGACGAGTGGCGGTGGTCGGCTGGCAGGTCGAGGTGCGGCGGAGGTTGGCAGTGGTCGGCTGGCACGTCGCGGCGGTGCGGCGGCAGGTGGTGGTGGGCTGGCGAGTGGTGGGGCGGCGAGTGGTGGCGGTGCGGCGGCGGGTGGTGGTCGGCTGGCGGGCGATGGTGGGGCG
>NZ_LGED01000196.1 GCF_001280085.1 Saccharothrix sp. NRRL B-16348
GTCCAGGTCTGGCAGGTCGTGGGGCTCGTGGTGGTGGGGTTCGTGGGGTGAGGGCGGGGTGTAGGGGGCGGTTGGTGGGGAGTGGAGGTGGGGTGGGAGGGCGTGGGGGTGGGCTCAGGAACACGGTCCGGGCCGTCGCGCCACCCCTTCTTTTCCCGGCAACAAATTCTAGCTTTCCATTCATCCCCAAGGCTTGTGCCACTTTTGGGTGATCTCCGGTGGCTCTCGGGGACCCTCACCGGTCGGTTGGGTCGGGCTCCTCGCGCGACCCGGGGCTCTCCTCGGTCCTGGGGGCGCCGATGACGCCGTCCGACGACATCACCCACCGCGCCTCGCCGTGCGGTCGGGCGGGGTGGGGGGTTCGGGCCTTGGCCCGGATGCCCCGTAATGCCAAGTCCACCACGTGTCGAAGTGCGGCTGGGTCCCTACTCGTCACAGCCCTGCTCGTCACGGCCTTTCTCGTCACGGACCGGACATCCGACATGTCAGATCATCCCCTTCCGAAGGGCGTAGGCGACCGCGTGCGGCCGGTTGCGCAGGTTGAGCCGGGTGGTGATTCCGTAGAACACGTTCTTGATGGTCCGCTCCGAGTACGACAACCGGCCCGCGATCTCGGCCGTGTCCAACCCGTCGGCCATCAGCCGCAGCACGTCGGTCTCCCGGGCGGTCAGCCGGTCGCGACTCCCCTCCGGCGCCAGCACCTGCTGCTGCAACTTCTGCACGTGCCGCAGCAGCTCGGCCACCATGTTCGGCGGCATCGCACCGCCACCCGACGCGGCGGCCAGGACGCTGCGCAGCACCAACTGGTCGGTCACCGTGGCGCGCGGCAGGATCGCCACGATCCGGCACTCCACGGCCGTCAGCACGTCGGACTCGCCCACCTCGTCGACGATCAGCACCACCGGCGCGCCCACGTGGGCGGCGGCACGGCGCAGCCGCGACACGACCTCGGCGCCCAGCCGGTCGACCGCCATGACGACCACGTCGGGCTTCACGCGCACGGTGCTGTCCAGCACTTCCACATCGGGCCTCGAGCCGAGGTAGGTGATCAGGCCCGTCATGCTCAGGTGATCCGCCGCTTGGACGACGACCCGGATTCGCTCCACCGCTGCCTCCCGCAGTCTCGGATTGCACCACCGAGTCTGCGAGCCGCGGCTTCACGTGGTCTCAAGAGCGTCTAAAAGGATTCTTCACGCCGGCTGGATGACGTGAAGAGACGTGAAGAGACGTGAAAGAAGGGCCGGCGCGTCACGAGAACCCAACGCCTTGCACTCAACACCGCGGCCAAGCCGGTGGTCAAGAGGCGCTCAACCCGTTCAGCCCGGTCGGGTCGACGTCGACCCACCGCTCGTGCACCGACCGCAGCGTGTCGGCCAGGTCGTGCGCGGGCCGCCAGTCGGGGTAGTCGCGGCGGAACTTGCGGTTGTCGGTGATCCACCACCGGACGTCCGCGAACCGGTGCCGGGGCACGTACTCGAACCGCACCTCCTGCCCGGTCAGGTACTCGTACCGGGCGATCAGCTCCAGGATCGACGTGCCGCCCTCCCGCCCGCCGCCCGCGTGGTAGACCTCGCCGGGACGGGGGTCGCGGTAGAAGTGCCAGAACATCTCCACCAGGTCACGCGCGTCCAGCACGTCGCGCACCTGCTTGCCGCCGTGCCCGATCACCGGGAACGTCGCACCCCGCACGGCGCTGCGCACCAGGTGCGACAGGAACCCGGCCTGCTCGACGCCCGCATGCCGCGCGCCGGTGACGCTCCCGCACCGGAACACCCCGACCCGCAACCCCAGCAGGTCGGCGTACGTCTGCGCGGCCAGGTCGGCGGCCAGCTTCGACACCCCGTGGAACGTCCGGTTCCCGCCCAGCCGGATCGACTCGTCGACGCCGTGCTCGTGGTACGGGTGCGCCGGGTCGAGCTCCCACCTCGTCCCCGTCTCCACCAGCGGCAGGGAGTCCGGCACGTCGCCGTACACCTCCGTGGTGGAGGTCAGCACGACCACCGCCTCGGGGCAGTGCCGCCGGACCGCCTCCAGCACGTTCACCGTGCCGACCGCGTTGACGTTCAGGTCCACCACGGGCCGCCCGGCCGCCCACTCGCCGCTCGGCTGCCCGGCCGCGTGCACGACCAGCCGCACGTCCGTGCCGTACTCGCCGAACAACGCGGTGAGCGCGCTCTCGTCACGCACGTCCACCCGGTGGTGCCGGTAGTTCGGGATGCCCTCGACCTCCGCCAGGTTCTCCGCGACGGAACCCGCCGGCCCGAACAGGTGCCGCCGCATCCCGTTGTCCACGCCGACGACCAGGTCGAACCTCGACGCGAGCGCCCGCACCGCCTCCCCTCCCACCAAGCCCGCCGAGCCGGTGACCACTACCACGTCCATCTTCCGCTCCTCTCCGTCTGCAATGGACACTCAAGGCCGGCGGAAGAACTCCACCTCGCCCAACGCGATGTGCCGTCCCGCCGCCTGCCCGGCCGAGGCGCGCACGACCAGCCGGATCCGCACGACGCCGCTCACCGCCGTGTCGACGCGCTGCGGGCCGACCCGGTCGGCCAGGGGCAGCGGGACGGTGCGGGTGCCGCCGTCGGCGGTGGTGACGACCATGTCCAGCGCGGACACCCTCGCCTGCCCGGTGAACGCGCGTTCCTCCACGCCCGCGCCCGTGTGCACGACCACCGACAGCAGCCGGAACGGGGTCGCGAAGCCGAACTCCACCGCGTCACCCACGGCGGTGGCGCCCCAGTACCGGTTCGACAGGCCGTCCGCGGCCGCCGCCGCCGGGTGACCGGGCACCTCGGCGGTGGCGGTGGTGCTGCTCGGGCCGACGGCGACGGGCGTGGACGTCTTGTCGCGAACGTCCTCGATCAGCGCCAAAGCCGTGGGGTAGAACAGGATCGCGACCAGCAGCAGCACCGCGCCCGCGGCGAACGCGACCAGGCGACGCAGCCACCGCGAGGTGTCGCCGCGCCACCGCCACCTCCGTTGCGCCTGCCTGCCGCGGACCTCGCCCGCACCGGGGACCAACGGCGTGGCGCACCGCCGGCAGAACCGGCGTCCCGGCGGGTTCGCGACGCCGCACGCCGGGCACGGCGGCCCGACGACCACCTCGTCGTCCACCGCGCTCGGCAGCGGTCGCCGTGCCTCCGGTCGACCCGGCAGCACCGGTCCCGGACGCTCTTCGGTCTCGTCCTGCGGCGGCTGCGGTTCGGCGGCGGCCCAGCCGAGGTAGGTGCCGCAGTTGCCGCAGAAGTCGTCCGCGTCGCGCACCGGCGCGCCGCACTGCGTGCACAGGCGCATGTCAGTCCCCGTTCCCGCTCGGCACTTCGACGGCGCAGGCGACGTGCAGCGGGCACACCGCGTCGACCAGCGCCACCACCCGGTCCCGGTCGACCGGCCCGGACCGGCCCGGCCACACCCGCACCAGCACGACGTCCGACGGGCGGGGCAGGGTGGTGTCGGGCCGGGTCGACCAGGTCACGCCGGGGCCGTCCACCACTTCGGCGCGCACACCCAGGCACAGCTCCAGCCGGGCGACGAGACCACGTGCGGTGCCGCGCAGGCGGTGCAGCTCGACGGCGCGGCGCACCAGCTCCCGGCGCAGCGGCTCCGGCCACGTCGGGTCGAGGTCCGCCGCCACCCAGGACGACAGCCACGCCACGAAGTCGGCGGGCGCGAGGTCCGGGTCGAAGTACTCCGCCAGGTTGTCCAAAGTGGACAGGATGGCGGACAGCACGGCGTCCAGGCCCGAGGTGAACCGCTGGGCGAAGTCGTCCGCCGCGTACAGCGAGGGCAGCATCCCGCCCAGCGGGTAGCGGCTGGGCAGCTCGGGGAGCGCGACGCGGCTCATGACCCCACCACCACGGCGCGGCTCACGACCCCACCACCACGATCTGGTGCTGGTAGGAGAACACCAGCGCGTTCGGCGCCACCTCGACCCGGTCCACCGGCGCGCCACGTGCCCCGGTGATCGGATCGGCCGGGAACAGCCGGATCTCCTCCACCAGCCGCACCCCGCCGACGCCTTGGAGCACCGCGAAGACCTCGCCGTACTGCACCGGTCGGCCGAACTCCCACCCGGCGCCGTCCGTGCCGCCGCGCAGCGGGTTGAGGTAGCGGTAGAGCGCGTCCAACGCGTCCTCGCGCACCCGGTTGCCCTCCGCGTCCGGCGCCAGCACCCGTGCGACCACCGTGATGCCCTGGTAGCGCGGCGGTTCGACGACCAGCCGGGTGCCGAGCAGCCGCCGTTCGTCCAACCGCCTGGCCACCGCCGACACCACGTCCTCGGTCGGCACCAGCTGCTCGAACCGCAGCCGGTCGCCCTGGTCGGCCACCGCGTCGGGCACCACCAGCACCCGCGCCGCGCCCGGACCGGCGGGCAGGCACCGCACCCTGGCCAGCGACGGCGCGGCCAGCTTCGCGATGTGCTCGTGGTCCGCGGCGGTCACCGCGCGCTCCTGCACCCGGAGCTGGTGCGGCGCGCGCACCTTCGCCTCGGCCACCGTCTCGCCGTCGACCCCGCCGCGCGCGGCCTCGCGGTTCTCCACCGCCGCCACGTACGGCACGGAGCTGCGCAGCGCCGAGATCGCGCCGCGCGCCACGTTGCCCGCCCGTCCGCCGCCCGTGCGGTAACGGGGCACCTGCACCACCGAGCCCTTGGGCGGCACAGCGCCGTAGCGGCGCAGCGTGCCGTCCGCCTCGCGGACCGCGGGCGGGAAGTGGAACTCGCCGCGCACCGCGTCCAGCACCACGTGCCGGTCCTCCGGCGTCGACTCGCCGAAGTGGTCCACCACGGTCCAGTCCTGCCACCCGTCGCCCGCCGACACCCGCACTACCGGCGGGTCGCCGTCGAGCAGCACGGGGGCGCGCGGCACGGTGAACCGCTGCCCCGGCACGCCCGCCGTCTCGCCGAGCAGCACGTCGGCCTCGGCCTCCGCGTGCTCGGCCGCCGTGGTGCCGCCGATGGTGAACGCCTCGGCCTCCCGAACGGTCGGCGACTCCGAGTAGAACGGCTGCTCCCGCACCGGCTCGGTGACGCGGCAGCGCAGCCACCCCGCGCGGTGACCCGCCACCACGGAATCGGTGTGCCCCGCGGGCACGTGCAGCACGACCTCGCCGGGCCGGTTCAGGCCGCCGGTGCTGTCCTCGTCCACCTCGCACGGCTGCCAGTCCTGCCCGGTCCACGCCTCCCACACCAGGGGCGGCTGCCGGGGGTCGACGCCGATGCCCTCCACCCGGCTGTCCAGCCGCAGCACCACGACGCAGCGCGGCACGGCCGCCGTCAGCCCGAACAGCGTCGCGTCACCGGGCGTCGGCGTGGCCTGGAAGCACCGCACGTCCCGGCCCGCCTCCAGGTCCCTGGTGCGGTCGGTGTGCTCGCCCGACGCCGCCCTCGTCACCAGCCGCCCGACCGAGCACGGCACCACGGCCAACTCGTCGGTGGTGGCGAACACGACCGCCTCGGAGTTCTCCGAGCGGGCCGTGGCGACCTCGGTGCCGACGGCCAGCACGACGGCCTGCGGCTGCGGCGCGGACAACCAGAACGTGACGTCGGCGCGCGCCGCGGTCGGCGGGAACAGCGTGACGCCGAGCAGGTCCAGGAACGCCAGGTGGTTGCGCTCCGGCACCCGGTTGAGCCGGTAGACGAGCTGGTCGACCATCTGCGCGAACGTCTCGATGAGCGTGACGCCGGGGTCGGACACGTTGTGGTCCGTCCACTCCGGACAGCTCTGCTGGACGTACCGCTTGGCCTCGTCCACGAGCTGCTGGAAACGCCGGTCGTCCAGGTTCGGTGCGGGCAGCGCCATCAGTCCGCGCTCCCTTCGGCGGGGATGGTGTAGAAGGGGAAGACCAGGTTGCGCCGGTCGTTGGTGGACCGGATGGTGTAACGCACGTCGATGTACAGCGTGCCGACCTCGACGGCGTCGAACGCGACCACCACGTCGTCGACCTCGATCCGCGGTTCCCACCGGTCCAGCGCGGCGCGCACCTCGCGGGCGACGTGGCCCGCGGTGGCGCCGTCGGCCGAGGCGAACACGTGCTCGTGGATGCCGCAGCCGAACTCCGGGCGCATCGGCCGCTCGCCCGGCGCGGTGCCGAGCACGAGCCGGATGGCCTCGGTGATCTCCTGCTCGCGCTCGACCATCCCGATGCCGCCGGTCGGACCCGTCCGCAGCGGGAAGCCCCAGCCGCGCCCGATGAAGCTCTCGCTCATCACCGGCCTCCGATGTGGACGGTCAGCGCGCCGCTGAGGACGTTCGCCTGGCACGTGGTCGTGTCGCCGACCCGTGCCGCGACCACGCCGCCGATGAGCACCTGGCCGCCGATGCGGGGTTTGAGGACGTTCAAGGGCCCCATGGCGAGGTCTTTCGGCACGACGCACACGTGCAGGCTGCCGCCGACGGCGGCGGGCTTGCCCTCGATCAGCACGGTGGCCACCCGGGCGGCCACCGCGGGCGGCGGCGTGCCGATCGTGCCGCCGTGCGACGTCTTGTCACCCAGCCGGGCGGCGGGGGGCATGGTGATCTCCTTCGGGTCAGTTGATCCGGACGACCGCGCCCTTGAGCACGGCCTGGGCGCGGCCTTCGACGGAAACGTCGGTGCCGCCCCGCACGGACGCCGAGGTGGTCGCCTCGACGGACACCGTGTTGCCCTTCAGCACCAGGTCGCCGAGCCCGGCGTCGACGGTGATGCCGCGCGCGTTCATGCTGATCGAGCCGAGGACCCGGCGACCGCGCGGCGTGCTCACCCGGATGTCGATGCTCCCGGTCTTCTCGTCCAACGTGATGTCGAGCCGCTTGTCGCCGGTCTGCACCCGGACGCCGGCGGCGGTGAGGCCGTCCAGCAGCTCCAGCCGGTTGCCCGTGCGGGACACCAGCGACCGGCGGTTCACCCGGCCGCTCGTGCGGTCGACCAGCGGCACGTCGTGCGGCGAGGGGAGGTCGACGCCGTTGTACAGCCCGCCGAGCACGTACGGGCGGTCCAGGCTGCCCTGCTCGAAGCCGACCAGCACCTCGTCGTTGACCTCGGGGCTGAACACCCCGCCGCCGCGGACACCGCCCCACTGCACGGTGCGGACCCAGTCGGTGACGTAGTTGTCGTCCAGCCACGGGAACTTCAGCCGCACCCAGCCCCGCTGGTCGCGGCCGACCTCCTTGATGTCGGTGACGATCCCGGTCGCCAGACCCGGCATCCGCGGCGAGCGGCCCGGTGCGTTGCCGCCCAGCGCCAGCCCGGCCAGCGACCGGTCCGGCGAGCTGCTCACCGTGACGATGCTGCGGTAGCCGTGCTCGGGCTCCAGCACGTGACGCACCGACGTGGCGGTGTAGCGCCCGCTGAACGCGGGTCCGGCGTCCGCCAACGCGATCGGCACGCCCGCGCGCAGCGTCGGGTGGCCCTTGGCGACCGCCTCGATCTCGGCGTACCCGGCGCTCACCGCCTCGGCGAGCGAGCGTGCGGCGGTGTCCGCCTCGGCCTGCGTGCCGTACGGCGTGTCGGACACCAGCATGGTGGTCCTCCGGCCGGCGACGGACCCGCCGAAGCCGGGCAGCACGGTCTTGCTCCGGATGGCCGGTTCGACCGCCACGAACGCCTTCTTCGTGGCCACGTCCCAGGCGCGCACCTCGACCTTCTCGACCTGGTCGGAGCCGGTCAGCGAGGCGCGCAGCGACAGCAGGTCGCCGTGCCGGAGCACCAGCGGGCTGGTGGCGGTGAGCGCGGGCGCGCCGGACGCCGGCTTGGGCTTGAGCAGCTCCAGCTTGCCCTTGTCGTCCACCTGGACGGTCACGCCGTGCTCGTGGGCCAGTTGCTGGAGGAACTCCCAGTCCGACACGTTCGCCTGGCTGAGCTGCGCGTACCTGACGGGGGAGAGCTCGACGCGGCCGACGGTCAGCCCGGCGTTGCGGGCCACCTGGCGCACCACGGTGGCCGCGGGGACGTTGTGGAACGCCTCCACCCGGCGACCGCGGAACAGCCGGTGCGCCTTGCTCATGGCGCGGATGACGGTGAACGAGCCGGTCGAGTCGCCGTCCGTCTCCAGCCCGGTGACCTCGCCGCCGAACAGCTGCACCTGCGCCTTGGTCTCGACCGTCACCACCGACACCGTCAACGGCGTGCCGATCTCGATGCGGCTGTCGGTCAGCAGCTCGTGGTTGCCGTCGCGGTAGGTCAGCACCGCGAGGTCCGGCAGGCCGACGTTCTCGTCGACCACGCAGCTGACCAGCCTCTTGTCCCACGTGCTCGACAGCGAAGCCGCCTTCACGATCGGGTCGGCGGCGAACGACCGGAACGACTTGCCCGCGGACGGCTTCACCGGGCCTCCTCCATCGCGGGCACCAGCAGTTCGGCGCCCGGCGCGAGCAGCATCGGGTCGTCGATGTCGTTGGCCTCGGCGATGACCCGCCAGGCGGTGGCGTCGCCGTACTCGCGCCACGCGAGCTGCGGCAGGCTGTCGCCGGCCACGACGCGGTGCGTGCGGCGGGCCTCGCGCGACCCGGACGTCGGGTTCTGGCCGGGCGTGTCGCTGCCCGCCTCCTCGATGGACAGCGAGCACTTCGCGCGCAGCGGCCTGCCGTCGACGTCGAACAGCGAGTAGTCCACCGACAGGTTCGACAGCACGCCGTCGAACGACGTGGTCTTGGACGTGCCCCACTCGAAGCGGACCCACGGGCTCGCCGGCGTCTTCTTCGCCAGGCTCTTCTTGGTCGGCACGCAGGCGGTGAGCAGTTGCTCCACCCGCGTCTCGACCGAGTTGTCGTGCGTGGCGGTGGCGTCGAGGAGCACGTCGACCGACAGGTTCCGCGGTCCGCTGCCGACGAACTCGGGCATCGACGTCTCGTCCGCCAGGCGGGACGGGTTGCGCCGCCACTCGGTGTTCTTGCTCAGCGCCAACGTGTTCGGGTTGAACTGGAACTTCACCGTGGCCAGCTTGGCGCCCGGCTTCGCGCCCGCCTGCACGGGCGGTTCCATGATCACGAGCTGGGCGCGGGTGAGGCTCGCCCCCGGTTTCCCTGCCATGTCTGATCCTCGTCTCAGGACGCGTCGATGCCTTCGTGGGCGAATTCCAACGTCTCCACGGCGGCCTGCGAGTTCGCCGGGTCGAACGACGGGCCCTGCCAGCGGACCGGGACGATGCCCTGCACCTGCCAGCCGGCGATCCGGCTGCCGTCCGGGGCGAGGGCGACGATCTCGCCGTCCTTGCGCTCGACCTTCTTGATGACCTCGTTGAGCCACTTGACGACCTTGGCGGTGTCCGCCGTGACCGGTCGCGTCATGGTGATGTTGGACCAGGTGATGCGGGTGGGCAGCTGCCAGGCGAACCCGTTGTTGCCGCCCTCGGCGAACTGCTCGACCTCCATCTGCGCGCCCATGCCGTCGCAGGTGTGGAAGGCGCCCAGGTCGTTGCCCGCGATGGAGAGCTGGAAGAAGACGCTGGTGGCGAAGAGCGTGTCGGACATCGGTACCTCCTGGTTGGCTCGGGCCGCCGTGGTCAGCGGCGGCGGTCGTGCAACAGGCCCGCGCGCTCGCGACCGTGGCGCAGTTCGGCGCGCAGGAGCCTGCTGAGCGGGTCGAGCAGCCGGCGGGCGAGTTCGTCGAGGTCGGGCCGTTCCGGTCGGGTCGATCCGGGCCGTGTGGTTGGGGTCGGCCGGTCCTCGGTGTGCTGGGGGATTCGTTGGACGGTGACGGTCGGGATCGCCGGGGTGACGCGGTTGGTCTTCTGGACCGGCGTCGGGGCGGTCACGGGCGGGTGGGCGCGGGTGATGGGCTGGTGGGGCGGTTCGGGCGGACCGGCCACCGGCGCCGGCCGGACCACCGCGCGCTGGACGTGCTGCGTCGGTGTCGTGCGGGGTGGCGCCGGGGCGTGATGCGCGGGTGCCTTGGTCGTCGCGCGTTCGGGCCCGGTGCTGCCGGAGGGCCGGCGTGTCGCCGAATCCCGGGACGTCCACCGAAGCGGTACCGGCCGGGGCAGGTTCGTGGAGTTCGGCGGGTCGGCGGTGGCGGGGGAGACCAGTGGCCGCCGGTTCGGGATCAGGGGGGCCGTGGCGAGGTGGCGTTGCACGGCCGGGCGGGTCAGCTGGGCGACCGGCAGCTTCGCCTGGCCGGGTGACGTCTTGGTCGGGGCGGCGCTGGTGGGCGGGTTGTCGGCGGGTGCTTGTCGTTGTGCCGTGGGTTGGGTTGATCTGGTTGCGGTGGGTGGCACTTCTTGGCGCTGCACCACGGCGCTGGCTGGTAGTTGCGTCAGCGGTGGGCCCAGGACCGGTCCGGTTCTCGGCTTGACGTGGGTGGAGGGGCTGGCGGGGCGATGTGCCGGTCGTGGTGTGCCTTGGCCGGTTACCGGGATGCGTTGGACTACGGCGTCGGCGGGCATCCGCACCAGGGGCGCACCCAGCATCGGCTCCGTTCTCGAAGTGCGTGGTGGTTGCCGGTCCGGTGACGATCGTTCGGGCGAGGTGACTGTGGGTTCGGGCGGCGCGGCGGTGGTCGGTTCGTGCGGCACGGGTGTCGTCGATGTCGGATGGGATGCGGACCGGCGCTGCACCGCCGGCCCGCTCCCCGCCCGCGCGACCGGGATTGGCCGAAGGGGCGTCACCTCTCGGCGCGCCACGGTCAGCGGTGCGCCAAGCGGGTGCAGGGGGACCGGTGTGGTGGCCGGTGACCGCTGTGCGATCACGGGCTTCGGGGCGATCGAGCCGGAAGGGGCAATCGGACGGACCGGGCTGACCGGTGCGATCGGGGTGATTGGACTGGCTGGGGCGACCGGATCGGCTGGACCGGCTGGACCGGCTGGGGCGATCGGGGTGGCTGGATTGGTTGGGGCGACCGGGCTGGAAGGGACAATTGGGCGGACCGGTGCGATTGAGCTGGCGGGAGAGGCCGCTGACCGCTGCGCGACTGTTGGCCTTTGGTCGGCTTGGCTCGCTTGACTTGCTTGGCTGGCCTGCCCCGGCTGACTCGCTTGCCCCGCCTGGCTCGTTTGAGTCGCTTGGCCTGCTTGAGTCGCTTGGGCCGCGTGGCTCGCCTGGTTGGGCTGGCTCGCTTGCCTGGACTTTTCCGCCGCGCTGGCCTGACCAATCTGGCGGACCGGGCTGGCCGCCGACCGCTGCGCGACTATTGGCAGCTTGTCGGTCGGGCTCGGTCGGGCCGTCTTATCGACCCGGACGGCTTCGCCTCCCTGACCCACCCGGCTGCCCTGACTCCCTTGGCCCGCCACCTGGCCGACTTGGCCGACACCGGTCTGGCCGACACCGACTTGGCCGGCCTGGCTGGCGGGTGACCGCTGCGCGACTGTTTGCAGTTGGCCCGCCTGGCTCGGCCGGTCAGCCAAGCCCGCTGGACCTGGCTGGCTCGGCCGTTCCGTTTGATCCGCTTGAGCTGCCTGGCCCATCCGGCTGGTCTGGCTGGTCGCTGATCGCTGGGTGACCGTTGGCTTCCGGTCGATCCCGCCGGTCGGAGGCGCAGTGCTGTGGGCAGGGCTGTCGGTCGTGCTGCCGGTCGTGCCGGTGGGTGTCTGGGAAGGCGGCGGGCCAGGAGTGGCGGGCAGTGCGAACGTGAGCTGGTCGTTCCCCGCCCGCCCGCTGGGCTCGCCGGTCGGCCGTGCCAAGCCGTGCATCACGCCCACCGGAGCGCCGGGCAGGACCGCGTGGCCGAGTTGTCCGCTCAACGTGTGGTCCTGCCACGCCGCCAGGCCACCTCGGAACCGGAGGCCGTCGCTCACCGCGATGCCCTTGCGCTGGATCACCCCCGCCATCGGGCGGGTCGCGCGCCAGCCGCCGTCGGAATCACGGCGGAGCGCCGGAGCAGGCGGCTCGGGCACGGTCTTGCGGCGGAACCTGTCCCAGAAGCCCATCGGGTCACCCCCCTTCGTTCACCCTGGTGTTGATGCGTGCGATCTCGCGGACCCAGCGCCTGCGCTCGTGGTGCTCCAAGTCGAGGATCTGGCCCCGTTCCCAGTGGAAGTGGTAGGCCACGTACGCGACCTCCTCGTGCAGCCGGTCGGCCGCGTACGTCACGATTCCCCCAGGCGACCACCGGCCAGGTCGACCTCGAACCCGCTGCCGCACGACGGGCAGGTCACGCCGGCGCGGGTGTGCCCCTCGCTGTTGATCCGCCGGTAGAAGTCCTGGAGGAACGCGATGTCCGTGGCGTACATCCGTTCCACCACGCCGACGTTCACCTCGTCCACGGCGCCCAGCTCGGTGATCACCATGCTGAGCAGCAGCACGCTGAGGTAACCCGGGTTCTCCTTGACCCGCAGGTCGATCTGCGGTCGCAGCTCGTCCCGGGCCGTCGCCAGCCGCATCCGCCCGTGGCGGTGCACCACGCCCTCGCCGTCCACGTAGCCGCGCGGCAGCTCGAACTCGAACTCGGTGCGCAGCGCCGGTTCCCGGGCCGGGGAAGAGCGCCCGACCCCTCCAGCCGCGTCGACCGGCTCGGCCAGCTCGTCCAGCGAGTCGAGCCCGATCACCCGACGCCTCATCAGTCCTCCAGGGTGATGTCCTCGAAGGTGATGGTCACCTTCTCCAACGCGGCACTGGACTCGCCCGCCTTGAGCGACGGGCCCTCCCAGCGGCTGACCCACCCGTTGACCAGGTTCAGCCGCCGCTCGGTCTCGCCCTTGCTGTTCATGATCTCGATGGTGATGTTCTGGCGCGCCGTCTCGACGTCACCCTTGTTCACCGTCTCCTTGAGCCACTTGGTGAACTCCTTGCTCTTGTCCATCCCCCTGGTGACCGTGATCTCGCCGCCCTTGCGGGCGCCGGGCTGCTTGCGCAGCAACGGCTTGCCCTGAGGGGTCACCTGCGAGATCTCGACCACGTCCTCCTCGATCGTCACCCCGCTGACCTCCTGCAAGGACTCGACCATGTACGCGCCGAGCTGGAGGCCGAAGATGTGGGTGGAGAGAGCGTCGCCGTCTGCCATGACTGGTGCTGCCTTTCCGGATCCGCGCGGGCTATTCGCTGACGAGGCTGGTGTTGTCGGAGAACTGGGCGAGGCGGAAGACCACGAACTCGGCGGGCTTCACCGGCGCGACGCCGATCTCGCACACCACCTGGCCGAGGTCGACGGACTCCGGCGGGTTGTTGTCGCGGTCGCACTTGACGTAGAACGCCTCGTCCGGCGTGCGGCCGAACAGCGCGCCCTGACGCCACTGCTCGGTGAGGAACGCGGTGATGTTGCGCCGGATGCCGGCCCACAGCCGGTCGTCGTTGGGCTCGAACACCACCCACTGCGTGCCCAGGAGGATCGACTCCTCCAGGTAGTTGAACAGCCGCCGCACGTTCAGGTAGCGCCACGCCGGGTCGGACGACAGCGTGCGCGCGCCCCAGATGCGGATGCCGCGGCCGGGGAACGTGCGCACGCAGTTCACGCCGACCGGGTTCAACAGGTCCTGCTCGCTCTTGCTCAGCGCGACCTCCAGGTCGACCGCGCCGCGGATGACCTCGTTGGCCGGCGCCTTGTGCACCCCGCGTTCGGTGTCGCTGCGCGCCCACACGCCGGCGACGTGACCGGACGGCGGCACGAACGCGTTGCGACCGCTCGCCGGGTCGAAGACCTTGATCCACGGGTAGTACAGGGTGGCGTAGCGGGAGTCGTGGTTCGCCTCCTCCATCCGCCACTTGTGCACGCGCTGCGGCGACATCCCGGGCGGCGCGTCCAGCACCGCGACCCGGTCGCCCATCTGCTCGCAGTGCGAGATGACGGCCGCCTGCACCGTCTGCACGCCCTCCAGGTCGATGAGGCCGCGCCGGTAGGCGCTCATCAGGTCGGGCACCGCCACCATCGTGACCTCGTCGACGTTCTCCAGGCCGCCGAACCCGGTGCGCGCCGCGGCGTCGCCGACGTACTCCTGCGCGTCGAGCTTCACCGGCGCGGGCGCCTTGCCGGCGGCGGGCAACGGGACGGACTGCTTGTCCGGCCTGGTCAGCGCCGTGCCGGGCTGCTCGGTGACCTCGATCAGCTTTGAGCGCTCGGCGACCTGCGTCACCACGTAGTTCTTGAGGTTCCTGCGGGTCGACACGTCGAAGGTCTCCACGACCTTGTCGCCCTGGCGGACCAGCAGCTTGAAGCGGTCCTCCGGCGGGTTCTCGCCGTCGGGGTCGGCGACCTCGACGGAGACGTCCGGGCCCGCGGCGGGCAGGGCGGAGATCCGCAGCCCGCCCAGCGTCACGGGGACGGGCGCGGCCGGCGCGGTGTCGCCGTTGCCCGCGGCACCGCCGACCCGCACCACGTACGCCGCGCCACCCCCGTTGGCGAAGTAGCCGTAGACGGCGTGCGGGAGGTAGGCGTCCTCGGTGAACCCGCCGAAGTCGCGCACGTACTGGTTCCAGTTGGTGACCAGGGTCGGCTGGTGGAACGGTCCCTGTTCGGCGAAGCCGACGAAGGCGGCCACCGCGGTGCCGACTCCCTCGATCGGCCGGGCACCGGTCTGGACCTCCTCCACGTACACGCCGGGCGAGAGGTACTGCGGCATGGTCGCTCCTCGTCTGCTCTTCCGCTCTGGCACCACAAGCGTCGCCCGCGCACGACGGCGGCGGCAGGACCGGCGGGCCCCGGTCGAGGGCATCACCGGTGCCCCAACAGGCAATCAGCCGCGTCCGGGCACGCCGACGAGCGCCCGCGGCGGACGGGCGCTCGGCGTTCGCGGTGTCACCGGGCCTGGTCGGTCTCCAGCCACGGCCCGAAGTCGGCGGGCAGGACGAGCCTGCCGAGCTTGCGGTACTCCTGCCGCACGGCGGCCAGCACGTCGGCCATCCGCAGCGGCCGTCCGGCGGCGGCGGCCAGGTAGGCGGCGGTCACCGCGCACGCCCGGATCGACCCGCCGGCCAGCTCGAACCGCTCGGCGCAGAACGCGAGGTCGAGGTCGTCCGCCCGCGGCATCCGCGAGCCGAGGCAGCGGTCCCACAACGCGAGCCGTTGGGTGGCGTCCGGCGCCGGGAACTCGGCGATCACGTCGATCCGCCTGGTGAACGCCTCGTCCACATTGGACCGCAGGTTGGTGGTGAGCACCGCGATGCCGTCGAAGGACTCCATCCGCTGCAACAGGTACGCCGATTCCATGTTGGCGTGCTTGTCGTGCGCGTCCTTGACCTCCGAGCGCTTGCCGAACACGGCGTCCGCCTCGTCGAACAGCAGCACGCCGTGCACGCCCTCGGCTTCGGTGAAGATCCGCTCCAGGTTTTTCTCCGTCTCGCCGATGTACTTGTCCACCACCGACGACAGGTCGACCACGTAGAGGTCCATGCCGATCGCGCCCGCCACGACCTCGGCCGACATCGTCTTGCCCGTGCCCGACTCGCCGGCGAACAACGCCACCACCCCGCGTCCCCGGCCGCCGCCGGGACGCATGCGCCACTGGCCGAGGACCCGTTCCCGGTGCCGGGCCCGCAGCACCAGCTCGTCGAGCTGACGGCGGGTCGGTTCGGGCAGCACCAGGTCGTCCCAGTCGACGCCGGGGGTGATCCGCCGGGCCAGCTGCTCCAGCCCGGCTCCGTTCTGCGCCCGCACACCGGCCCGGACGTGCGCCAGGCCGACCGGCCGGTCCTCCAGCACGGCCAGCCGCGCGGCGACCGACACCGCGCGGTCCACCTGGTCCGTGCCGAGCCGGTACCCCGCCAGGTCGGCCACCAGCGCGGGATCGGCCGCCGTGCCGGTGGCGTCGGCCAACGCCCGCGCCCACCGGTCGGCCCGCCAGTCCTCCGCCGGCGGCGGCACGGGCACCGACACCACGGGGTGGGCCGTCCACCGCGGATCCCAGTGCCGCCTGCTGTGCAGGACCAGCGGCACGTCGCCGACCAGCGCGGTGAGGTCCCGGATCAGCCGGGCGCGTTCGGGCAGCAGCGGTTCCAGCGGGCCGAACACCAGCCCCGCGCCACGCAGCCGGGCTTCCCGGACGATCTCCGCGAACGGCGGATCGGTCCGGCCTGCCACCGCGGGCACGTCCAGCACCAGCGCGTCACGACCGGCCGCGGCCAGGGCGTCCAGGGCGAGCCGGCCCGCGTCGCCGTCGGCGTCACGCAGGTGGACCGACCGGATGCCCGCCCGCAGCCCCGCGGCGATCCTCCCGGCCAACGACTCCACCCCGGCCGCCGCCACCCGTTCGGCTGACGGCGACTCGATCCCGGCCGATGGCGACTGCGGCCCGGTGGTGATGCGCTCGGCCCACGAAGACTCCGGCCTGGCGGCGATGCGCCCGGCCGATGGCGATTCGAGGCCGGTGGTGATCGGCTCGGTCCACTGCGATTCCGGCCTGGCGGTGACCATCCCGGCCGGCGGCGACTCAAGCCCGGTGGTGGTGATGCGCTCGGCCCACGGCGACTCCGGCCCGGCGGCCATCCGCTCGGTCCACGGCGACTCCGAGGCACCGCCCGCACGCACCAGCCGGGCCGTGACGCCGATCGCCGGGTCGGGTTCGTCGTCGCCGAGCAGGTGGGCGACCACCCGGTCGGGTACGCGCAACGGCCGGGACAGCGCGGGCAGGCCGTTGTCCCGCACCTCCACCAGGCCGGCCGCCACCAGTGGCGCGGAGGAGGCGAACCGGAACCGTCCCCCGCCCGCCGCGGGCAGGCCGCACAGCTCCAGGGCCAGGCCCACGGTCGCCCGGCGACGGGTGACGTCGTCGTTGAGGTAGCCGTAGAGGCGTTCGAACCGGGCGTCCACGTCCGGCGCCACGGCCACCAGCAGGAACTCGACGTCCACCGGCTCCAGGGCGAACCGCCGGGCCAGGGTCAGCAGCCGGGGGCCGGGACCGGGCACCATCGCGGCGAGCACGTCGAGGTCCGGGTCCGCGTCCGGTGGCGGCAAGGGCTCCGGGCGGCCGTCGAGGACGCGCCGCACCGCCTCGGCGGTCAGGTAGAGCCCCCGGTGCGGGTCGTCGGGAGCCGGGTCGTCCGCCATCCGCGCCGCGACCGCCCGACGCACCCGCCACTCGACCGCGCCCAGCCTCGCCC
Organism: Saccharothrix sp. NRRL B-16348; assembly: GCF_001280085.1. GTDB lineage: Bacteria > Actinomycetota > Actinomycetes > Mycobacteriales > Pseudonocardiaceae > Actinosynnema. The sequence goes on from NZ_LGED01000196.1 coordinate 16,944, forward strand.
ACAGGTACGCCAGGTCCGACGACTCCGCCGTCGTCGCGGTCATCGGATCGGGCCGCCGCGTCGCCGCCGGTCGGCGGGGCGGGTGCGGGCGGGCGCGAAACCGCTGTCGCCGGCCACGTCGTCGTAACGCAGCCTGCGGGCGTCCTCCTCGGGTCCGCCGACCAGCACCAGACCGCCGGCGGCCGGTGGTGCGAGCGGGGTCAGGACGCCCGCCACCGGCGCGGTCACCACCAGGTTGACGGCCGGTTTGAGCCGACCGCCGAGCGCCGACCACACGTCCGTCGCCGCACGGCCCTCGGACACCGGGCCGCCCGACTCCACCAGCACGGTCAGGTCCAGCTCGGCCAACGACCCGGTCAGCCACTCGGACGGCAGCCTGCTGTGCCCCGCCAGGCACGCCAGTGCGCCCGACAGCAGCCGGTGCTCGTCCTGCGGCCGGTTCGTCCACGCCGTCACCAGGTAGGACAGCCGGAACCAGCGCGGCGGCTTGCGGTGCGCGACCAGCTCGTCGCCGTCGAACACCTCCAGGTCGCCCGCGCTGCGCCGGCTCGGGTCCTCGCGGATGTCGTAGAGGAACACGTTGACCGTCGGCGCGTTGCGCCGTGCCGTCCAGTCGGTGGTGGGCGCCTCGAACGCCAGCTCACCACCGCCGCCGGGCACGCCGCCGGCTTCGAGCAGCCGGCGGATCCCTTCGTCGACTTCGTGGATCACGACAACCTCCTCGGGAATCACCTGCGCCGCACCTCGTCGGGCGGTCCGACGGAGCCGGTCACGACGAGGAAGTCGGTGAGTGCGGGTCGGAAACCGGCGCCGGTGGCGGTGATCGTCCGCGGCCCGGTCCGGTCCTTGGCGAGGATGAGCAGCTGGGCGGTGAACCCGCCGTCCGGCCGCGGGATCGTCGGCGTCGCCGCCGCGGTGATGCCGGGCGACCAGGACAGCCGCACCGGCACGCCGGGCGGGAAGTCGACGCCGCGCACCGACGTGACGAAACCGGGTTCGCCGATCTCCGTCACGGCGACGATCCGGGGCAGCAGCACGCGCATCGGCGCGGCGGCCACGTTGTCCGCCGGGTCGGCGTCGGTGCCGGTGGTGCGCAGCGTGCCGCGCACGGTGGTCTCCAGCGGCGCGTCCGGCGCCAGGACGACCTGCACCACCTGCGACGCGCCCGGCGGCAGGTCCGGCAGCGGGCACCCGGTGGTCGCGCACCCCGGCGGCAGCGACGCCACCGGCACCGGCGCGGGCAGCGCGAAGTCCAGCCGCAGGCCGGTGGCCAGGGCGCCGCCGCCGTTGCGGACCGTGTAGGTCACCGTCGCCCGTCCGCCCACATAGGACGGGTTCGGCTGCACCACCACGGCCAGCGAAGGACCGGCCGGCGGCACGACGGGCGGCGGCGCGGGCGGCGGCGGTCCGGCCACCGGGTCGCGCACCGGGACCGCGGTGGCCGCGGCGTTGTCGGACGGCAGCACGTCGAGCACGGAGCCGGCCACCGACCAGGTGACGCTCCGCCGCCCGGGCACCACGCCCACCACGTCGGCGACGACGTCCACCGACGAACCGGGCTCGACCACCCCGAGGTCGCACCGCAACCCGGCCACGTCACAGGTCCCGCGCGCGGGACGCAGCGCCTCCAGCCGCACGCCGTCCGGGACGGCGACGGTCAGCGCGGTGCCGGGTGACGCGGCGGGACCGCGGTTGACGACGGTCACCGTCACCGGTGTCGTCGTGCCGGTGTCCGCGTCCGGCGTCGTGTCCGGCGCCTGGACGGCCAGGTCGACGGTCTGCTGCCAGGTCGGCTCCTTCTGCCTGCCCGGCAGGTCGGCCGTGATCCGCCGCAGCTCGCCCGTGCCGAGGTCGACCACGGCCAGCTCCTCCGGCGACGCGAGATCACCCTCGCGGCGCGCGGTCAGCACCACGCGGTCGCCGTCGGGGGCGAACGACACGTCCCTGGGCTGGAACGGCCCCGACGGCGGCGCGGTCAACGGGGTGGCGCACGTGGTCGCCCCCGAGGGCAGCAGCACGCGGCACCCGTTGTCCGCCAACGACACCAGCAGCACGCCGTCGGCCTCCCGGTTGAACGCCAGCGCCCGCCCGTCCGGGCTGAACACCGAGCTGTCGTCGGTCACCTCGCAGTCGAACCCGCAGACCGCCGCGGACACGTCCCGCTGCCGGTCGAGCGTCCCGGCGCGGGCGGTCCACACGTGGTTGTCGCGCACCTCGCCGGCAGGGCCGTCGAAGACCCGACCGCGGGTGAACGCCAGCGTGGTGCCGTCGGGCGACCACGCGGGCTGGGTGTCCTCCTGGTCGGCGGCGGACGGCGGTGGCGTCAACCGCCCCACCACGGCGCCGGTGGCCGCCTCGACCACCACGATCCGGCTCGCACCGCCGTCCGGCCGCACCCCGCCGGGCGTGCGGCGGGCGAACGCCAGGAACCGGCCGTCCGGCGACCAGACGGCGTCGAACTCCCAGTCCGCGGGCTGCCGGTCGGCGACCGGCAGCCGCCGCGCGTTGCCGCCGTCGGCGTCCACCAGCCACAGCCGCTGCACCCGCCGGCCGTCGACGTCCTCGAACCGGCTCAGCGCGATGGTGCGGCCGTCGGGGGAGTAGGACTGCCGCTGGGTCCACGGGTCGAAGCCGGCCCGCGGGCGGAACAGCAGGTTGGGGTCGTCGGCGACCCCCGGGTCCTCGCGCAGCACCGGCACGCCGAGGTCGCGCGGGTCCGAGCCGTCCGGCCGGACGTCCTGGAGCGTCGCGGTGAAGAAGGTCTCGGCGGACGTGCGGGCCACCACCAGGTGCTCGCCGCGGGCGTCCACCAGCCACGTCGGCGAGCCGACCGCGCGGTTCTCCGCCAGCATCAGGCCGGGCGCGGCCGTGACGGGCAGCCCGGGGCCGGTGTCGACCTGGTACACCTTCTCGACGTCCGGGTCGGCCGGGCAGGAGCACACCTGGTCCGTGCTGAGGAACAGCAGACCCGTGCCGTCCGGCTTCCAGGCGGGCCACCGGCCACGCCACCCGGCCTGGTCGCCGCCCAGCAGCGGCGCGCCGACCCGGCCACCGTCGAGCACGCGCAGCCGCGGGACGCCGCCGACGTCGAGGGTGTAGGCGATGCGGCCGTCACGGGGGTTCCAGTCCGGCTCGCCCGCGTCGCCGTCCGGCTCGTCGGTGAGCCGGGTGGCCCGGCCGCCGCCCACCGGGATCCGGTAGAGCTCGCGGGCGCCGTCGCGGTCGCCGGAGAACGCGACGCTCGCGCCGTCCGGTGCGAACGTCGGCCACGTCTCGTCGGACGGCGTGTCGGTCAGCCGGCGCAGCCCCGTGCCGTCCACGCCGACCAGCCACAGGTCGCGCCCGTCGTCCTCGCGCGAGTCGAACACCACGGTCCGCAGGTCGGGGGACAGCCGGGGGTGGCCCGCGTCGAGGCCCTCGGTGAGCCGGCGCACCGGACCGTCGGCCGCGCGCACGTACACCTGGGGCTTCGGGCCGTCGCGCAGGCTGGTGAACACCAGCAGCCCGCCGCGCGCCGAGACGTGGTCGTCGTGGTGCGCGGGTCCGGCGCCGAACAGCGCCGCGCTGGGCCGCAGCTGCTCGGGCACGGGACCGGAGACCGCGCCGAGGCTGCGGTGCCCGGTGCCCGCGTAGGCGATCCGGCCGGACACCGGGTCGTCCTGGAGCACCGCCGCCGACACCGACGTGGCGACGTCGTGCACCACGACGACCGCGGCGCTCAGCGCCAGCGCCGCGCCGATCGTGGCGAGGGGCCGGGTCGGCAACCAGCTCGACAAGGTGTCCACCTCCGTCTGGGGCATGTGCGGAGAATCGTCGGCCGGCGGACCGCCCGGCGCGGAGGTCCCGGCGGGCACGGCCGGGGCACGACTCCGGGCCGTTCGGGCAACTCAGATCAGGCCGTGCCGCATGGCGTAGCCGACGGCGTGCGCGCGGTTGCGCAGTTGCAGCCGGGTGGTGACCTCGTGCAGGACGTTCTTCACCGTGCGCTCCGAGAACGACGTCTTGGCGGCGATCTCGCCCGTGTCGAAGCCCTCCGCCACCAGCCGCAGCATGTCCGCCTCGCGCGCGGTGAGCGTGGACAGCGACGGGCCGTTGGGGTCGAGCACGCTGCGCTGCAACCGGCCCACGTGGTCGAGCAGCGTGCCGAGCAGGTCGCCGGGCAGCACCGCTTCTCCTTTGACCAGCGCGGAGATCACGCTCACCAACCGGTCCTGGTGCGCCTCGGACCGCCGGATCACCGCCGTCACGCCGCAGTCGATGGTCGTCTGGAGCGCGTCCTGGTCGAAGCGACCCACCACCAGGCCGATGCGCGTGCCGGACGACTGCCGCAACCGGCGCAACAAGCGGGCCGCCTCGTCGTCGACCCGGTCCACCACCACGAGCGACACGACGGCGCGCGGCTCCTCGTCCGGCCGCACCACCTCGACCTCCGGGCGGGGCCGCAACTGGTGCGTGATCCCGGCCCTGAGCACCGGGTCCTCGGCGTACACGGCCACCGGAATCCTGGTCATGACAACCCCTCCTGTGGAACGGCCGGCCCGCGTGGTCGGCGACCTCGATGTGAACCATCGTGGGGCGCGGCGGCGCTTCGGGGCACCGGCGTGGGACCTTCGGTGCACGGGTTTGCCCGTATGGTGCCCTTTTCTCCCTGCCCCGGGCGGTGGAGGCGTCCCTACCGTTCGTCGGGTGACCACAACGACCGAATTCGGTCTCCCCACCGTGGTTGTCACGCCCGGTCAGGAGACCAGCACGACGATGACGGTGCGCAACGACAGCGACATCGTCGAGGCGTACGAGTTCGAGGTGGTGGGCGGGTGCGCCCCCTGGACCACCGTCGAACCGGCACGGCTGTCGCTGTACCCCGGCACCTCGGAGCAGGTCGCCGTGGTGCTGCGGCCACCACGATCACCCGACGTGCGGGCGGGCGAAGTGCCGCTGGGAGTGCGGGTGCTGCCCGCGGAACGACCGGAGTCGGTGGTCGTGACCGAGACGACCGTGATCGTCGAACCGTTCGCGAAGCAACGGGCCCGGCTGATCCCCAAGCGCCGTCGCGCGTGGCGCAGCGCGCGCTACCGCGTCGAGGTGCAGAACGACGGCAACACGCCGACCGTCGTGACGCTCTCGCTGCCGGAAGCCGACGACCACCTCAAGATCGCCGTGTCGACCGCACCGGCCACAGTGGACCCCGGCGCGAAGGCCGAGCTGGAACTGCGGGCCCGCGTGGCGAAGACGCTGTGGTTCGGCAAGCCTGCGGTGTGGCCGGTGTGGCCGGTGCGGCTGGACGCGGTGGCGCTGGCGGCGGAGGAGCGGCACGAGCACGAGCTGGCCGGTGAGCTGGTGCAGCTCCCGATCCTGTCCAAGTGGCTCCTGTCGTTGCTCGGCGCCTTGCTGGCGCTGCTGCTGGCGTGGCTGCTGCTGGTGCGCCCGGCGGTCCTCAGCGCCGCACGGGAAGCCGCCGACGGCCGCGCCCAGGAGATCGCGCAGGCCGCCGAACCGCAGGCGCCCGCCGAGGAGCCGGGTGGCGCGCCGGACCAGCAGCCCGCCGGGGAACAGGGGCAGGGCCAAGGTCAGGGCCAGGGCACGAGTGGTGGCGGCGAGCAGAGCTCGGGCACCGTCGAGGTCCGCACGAACGCCGGCCAGCGGGCGACCGGCACCTACGTCGTGCCGGAGGGCAAGGTCTTCCACATCACCGACATCGTGCTGGCCAACCACCAGGGCGACGAGGGCGTGCTGACGATCGCGTTCGGCGAGCGCACGATCACCGTGATCGCGCTGGAGACGTTCCGCAACCAGGACTACCACTGGGTGACGCCGATCGACATCCCGGAGAACGGCACGGTGACCGTGACGGTCGACTGCGCCCGACCCGGCACGCCGGCGAGCGGCCGTCAGGCGCCGAACTGCGCGCAGCTGCTCAACGTGAGCGGCGAGATGGGCGACATCGCCCGCTGAACCCCGTTACCGCCGCGCACCCGTTGTGGTGCGCGGCGAACTCGTGCGTGGCGAAGGTCGGGGGTACGGCGAGGTTCCCGAACGCCTCCGCTCCGCTCACCGGCGTCGGGTGCGGCGGTTCCACTCGTCGAGCAGCGCGTCGATCCAGGCGTGCATCAGCTCGACCGTGGCGTGGTCGTCGGTTTCCCGGTAGTAGCGGAGGTCTTCGACGGCGGCGGCCAGCTCGAACCGCAGGTCGCACGACGCGATGTCGCCGGCCGCGGGCTTCACGGCTCACGCGTCGGCGAGTTGCGGGCCGCCATCCGGAACGCCTCGATGTACTTCGGCAGCTCGACGAGCGCGCGCTCCCACGAGCCCGCCATGATCTGCTCGGCGAACACCGTGTCGACCACGAGCCGGTCGACCTCCGGGTCGATGTCGTCGCCCGCCGCGTTCCGCAGCCGCCGCGACACCTCGATCCGGTGCGCGCGCGACCGGACGACCTCCAGGGTCCGCTCCAACCCGGCGATGACCCGCGCGGCCTCCTGCGGCTGCACCACCAGCCACCCCTTGGCCGCCAGGTCCAGGAACAGGTCGCCCGCGAACCTCTCGGGCGTGGAACCGTCCGCCACGCGACCTCCGCCCTCGTCGGACCACATCGCCTTCGCACCTCCGCACCGGCACCGGGGCCGGTACCGGTCCTCCGGAACCCCCGTCCGCCCGGCGGCAGGGAGCCGGCTTGAGCCCACCACGCGGAACGGGTGTGTCGGAAGCCCGTCGGGGCAGGTCTGCCCGTCCGTACCCGGGACGTGCCCCGCGATGGTCGACTCGGCGGCCTCCGTACTCCGCCGAACGGGTGACACGGTCTGGACCTGAACCGACACAGAACGTCCTGGTGCTACCGCGCGACGCTCCACTGTGCACCCCCGGTCCGCGTCCACTCCGACCCACGGGTGGTGGCTCACGTCGCCGTCAGCGCCGGCCGCAGGCATCCGTGATTCGGGCACGTCCGAGAGCTGGAGGAAGCCCGAATGGGTGTCGCGTTCCGAAGCACCGGAAGCACCACCGGCGCCGGCGCCGTCCGAGATCGTCAGGTGATCGGCAGGACGGCCGACGCCACCTCGGGGCAGGATGGCGGTACGGTGCCAGGACCGTTCGGCGCGTCCTGGCCCTGTCCTGACGTCGCGCCTGCCGCGATGACGCGCGGCTGTGCACTTCGGACAGACCGCGCGTCTCGAAGAAGGGGGTTGCGTTATCCGTCCTGTGTGGACTGTGCTGCCCGTGTGGACCGTGACCGTGGTGGCCCGTGGACCGGGGGTCGCGTCGTGAACTTCTGGGAGTTCGTGGTCGACCGGTGGAACCGGCTGCTGGTCGAAGCCCTGTTGCACGTCAGCGCCGTGGTGCAGTGCGCCGTGCTGGCCGCCCTCATCGGTGTCGGGATCGGGGTCGCGGTGTACCGCAGCCCTCTCGGGTCGACCGCCGCGACGGCGTTGACCAGCGCGATCCTCACCATCCCGTCGTTCGCCCTGCTCGGCCTGCTGATCCCGGTGCTGGGGCTCGGCGTGCCGCCGACCGTGGTCGCGCTCGTGCTGTACGGGCTGCTGCCGGTCGTCCGCAACACGATCGTGGGCCTCGGCGGCGTCGACCCGGCCGTGCGCGACGCGGCCCGCGGCGTCGGGATGAGCCGGCTCGGCGTGCTGACCAAGGTCGAGCTGAGACTCGCGTGGCCCGCGATCCTGACCGGGACGCGGATCGCCACCCAGATGCTGATGGGCATCGCCGCGATCGCCGCCTACGTCCGCGGCCCCGGCCTCGGCGTGGAGATCTTCGCCGGGCTGACCAGGGCGGGCAGCGCGAACGCGACCAACCAGGCGGTGGCGGGCACGCTCGGCATCGTCGTCCTCGCGCTGATCCTGGACGGGATCTTCGCGCTGATCGGCCGGTACACCGTTTCCAGGGGGATCCGTGGCCAGTGAGATCCAGCTCTTCGACGTGACCAAGCGCTACGCGGGCGTCGCGACGCCCGCGGTGGAGTCGGTCAGCATGACCATCCCGGCGGGGGAGACCGTGGTGCTGGTCGGCCCGTCGGGGTGCGGCAAGACCACCACGATGCGGATGATCAACCGGTTGATCGAGCCGACGTCCGGTCGGATCACCATCGACGGCGAGGACACGCTGTCGTTGAACCCCGACGAGCTGCGCCGCGGCATCGGGTACGCGATCCAGCAGGCCGGGCTGTTCCCGCACCTGACCGTCGGCCAGAACGTCGGCACGGTCCCGGGCCTGCTCGGCTGGGGCCGCGCCAAGGTGTCCGACCGGGTGGACGAGATGCTGGACCTGGTGGGGCTCGACCCGGCCGAGTTCCGCGACCGCTACCCGCGGCAGCTCTCCGGCGGCCAGCAGCAACGCGTCGGCGTCGCCCGCGCGCTCGCCGCGGACCCGCCCGTGCTGCTGATGGACGAGCCGTTCGGCGCGGTGGACCCGATCACCCGCGGCAACCTCCAGGACGAGCTGATGAGGCTGCAGTCCGAGCTGTGCAAGACGATCGTGTTCGTCACGCACGACTTCGACGAGGCGGTCAAGATCGGCGACCGGATCGCCGTGCTCGGCCCCCGGTCGCGCCTGCTGCAGTACGACACCCCGGAGGCGATCCTGGCCAACCCGGCCGACGACACGGTCGCCGGGTTCGTCGGCGCCGGCGCGTCGCTCAAGCAGCTCAGGCTGCGCCGCGTGCGCGAGGTCGGGCTGAGCGGGGCGCTGACCGCCCCGGTGACCGACCGACCCGCCGACGTCGTGCGCAGGCTGGCCGCGTCCGAGCACCGCTACGCGCTGCTGCTGGACGCCCGCAACCGGCCGGTGAGCTGGGTGCACGGCCTGGGGCAGCCGCAGCCCGTCGGTGACTCGGTGACGCTCCAGTCGACCCTCCAGGACGCCCTGGAGGCCATCCTCACCGAGGGCGGCGCGGCGGTCGTCACCGGCTCGCGCGGCGAGTACGTCGGGCTGGTCGAGATGGACGCCGTGATCGGCACGGTGCAGAAGCTGCGCGACGAACACGCGGAGGCGGACGCGTGACGGCGGCGACCGGCGCCCGCACCGCGACCTCCACCGCCACGACCACCGCCTCGCCGCAGCGGGCCGAGCGGCTGCGCCTGCTGGTCCAGCCGGTCGTCGTGGTGGCGCTGGTCGGCGGCGTGCTGCTCTGGGCGTTCACCCGCGACCTCGACTCGATCGAGCGGCAGAGCCTCAACGCGTCCGCGCTGGTGTCCGCGACCTGGGACCACCTGGTGATCAGCCTGGTGGTGACCGGGCTCGTCCTCGTCGTGGCCGTGCCGCTCGGCATCGTGCTGACCCGGCGGTGGGCCCGCCGGTCCGCGCCCCTGTTCCTCGGCATCGCCACGATCGGCCAGGCGTCGCCGGCGATCGGCATCCTGGTGCTGTTCTTCCTGGTGTCGGGCATGGAAGGGCTGTGGGCGGCGGTGCTGCCGATCGCCTTCTACACGCTGCTGCCCGTGCTGCGGAACACGATGGTCGGGCTCCAGGGCGTCGACCCGGCGCTGGTCGACGCCGGCCGCGGCATCGGCATGTCCGCCGCGACCGTGCTGCGGCGGATCGAACTGCCGCTGGCCGTGCCGCTGATCCTGGCCGGGCTGCGCACGGCCCTGGTGCACGCGGTCGGCGTCGCCACCCTCGCGGTGTTCGTCAACGGCGGCGGCCTCGGGCTGCTGATCGACACCGGCTACAAGCTGGCCAGGGTGCCCGTGCTGATCACCGGGGCGGTGCTGGCGGTCGGTCTCGCGCTGCTCGTGGACTGGCTCGGCGCGCTCGTGGAGACCTACCTGGGACCGAAGGGGCTGCGATGAGGCGGAGGACTCGACTGGCGGTCGCGGCGATGGCGCTGCTGACGACCGGCTGCGGGCTGGAGTCGTCGTTCGCGCTGCCGTTCGACGTGGGGCCCGGCTCGATCCGTCCCGTGCCCGAGCTGGCCGGGTTGGAGATCGCGGTCGGCTCCAAGGACTTCACCGAGAACCAGGTCCTCGGCTACATCGCCGAGGTCGCCCTGGTCGCGGCGGGCGCCGAGGTGCGGGACATGACCAACATCCAGGGCTCCAACAGCTCCCGCCAGGCGTTGCTCACCGGCGACATCGACCTGTCCTGGGACTACACCGGCACGGGGTGGATCAGCTACCTGGGCAACACGGACCCGATCCCGGACGAGCAGGCGCAGTACGAGGCGGTCCGCGACGCCGACCTGGCCCGCAACGGCCTCGTCTGGCTGGACTACTCGGCGATCGACAACACCTACGCCTTCGCCGTCACCGAGGAGTTCGCCCGCGCCAACGGCCTGCGGACCACGTCGGACATGGCCGCCCTGATCAGCAGTTCGCCGGACAAGGCGGTGTTCTGCCTGGAGACCGAGTTCGTCAGCCGCAACGACGGGTTCCCCGGTGTCGCGGAGGCCTACGGCTTCGACCCGGCGTCGGCCGAGGTCAAGACGTTCGGCACCGGCACGATCTACACGGCGACGTCCACGGGGCTGTGCAACTTCGGCGAGGTGTTCACCACGGACGGCCGGATCGTCGCGCTGAACCTGGTCGTGCTGGAGGACGACAAGAAGTTCTTCCCCCGGTACAACGCCACGGTCGTGCTGCGCCAGGACTTCCACGCCGCGCACCCGCAGGTCGGGGAGGTGTTGGCGCCCGTCGTGGCGAAGCTCGACAACGACACCGTCCGGGCGCTCAACGCCGAGGTGGACGTCGACGGCCGGGATCCGGCCACCGTCGCCCGGGACTGGCTGGTGCGTGAGGGGTTCGTGTCGCTGCCCGCGTCCTGACCCCGGCTCACGACCGCGCGTGGAGGCGTGCCAGCGCCTCCCGCGCGGTCAGGCAGCCGGCCGTGGCGAGTTCCAGGTTCGCCAGCGAGGCGGTGTGCGTGGCGTCGTCGGCGGCGGTCACGCAGTCGCTGATCACGTGCACGGTGAAGCCGAGGTCCGTGCCGTGGCGGGCGGTCTGCTCCACGGTCAGGTTGGTGGCCACGCCGGTCACGAACAGCGTGTCGACGCCCTGCTCCGCCAAACGGGCGGCCAGGTCGTTGCCGGCGAGGCCGGACAGCTTCTGGTTGTCGACCACGGTCGGCGTGCCGCCCGCCATCTCCGGGATCAGGAGCGCGCCGGGCGCGTCCGGCCGGAACGCCTCCTGCGCGTCGCCGACCGCCCGCATGAAGGCGGTGTTGCGCACCAGCCCGCCCTCGCCCTCGGGAACGGTGAACCTGGTGAAGAACACCGGCACCCCGGCCGCTCCGTGGAAACGCGCCGCCCGCTCGACGACGCCGCTGCGGGCCACCGGCTCGGCGAGCATCGGCCCGAAGAAACCCTCCGGCTTGACGACGTTGACCTGCCAGTGCAGCGCGAGCACCGCTGCCCGCGGTTGACCGTGGTTCATGCCACGATCCTGCCTCACCCGCGTGCTACGTCCCGGCGCGGTCCGGGGTGTTCCAGGCCACCTGCCCGCGCGGCCGGGCGTGCGCGCCGCCCAGCAGTTCGATCAGCACGCGGGCGCGGTCGGCTCGCCCCCGCGCGATGTAGACCGAGGCCGCTTGGTCCCACCACGACCGCCTGAACGCGGACCGCCGGCCGGGCGACGTCGTGGTCGCCGCGAGCACCCGCCGTTCCCGGGTGAGGTCACCGCTGTCGACGGCGAGCCGCAGCGCTTCGAGGTAGTGGGCCAACGCCGACTCGTCGCGGTCGTCCTCCCGCGCGAGCGCGCCCAGGAACAGCAGCGTGTCGATCCGCCCGGTCCGGTCGCCCAGGCGCAGGTCCAGGCGGAGCGCCGCCTCCAGCTGGAACCGCGCGCCCCGCAGGTCGCCCGCGCGCTGGACGCCGACCCCGAGCCGCCGCCGCGCCAACGCCTCGCCGCGACGGTCCCGCGACCTGCGGCACCGCTCGACCAGTTCGCCGTAGTGCGCCCGGACGGCGGCGTAGTCCCGTCGTTCCCACGCCAGTTCGCCGCTGTTGCCCACCGCGTAGGCCAGGTCGACGCCCGTGCCGACGCGCCGTGCCGCGGCGAGCGCGATGGGGAAGAGCACGTCGCAGTCGTCCAGGTGACGGCGTCCGAGCAGGAACTCGGCGAGCCGGAACACCAGGCGCATCGCGTACGTGGCCTCGCCCAGCTCGTGCGCGAGCACGGCCACCTTGACCAGGGTGGACCGCTCGGTCTCCAACCACCTGGCGTGCTCGGACGCCGTGCCGTGCACGTCGTCCCACTGGTCCATGGCGGTGATGTAGTAGTTGAGCATCCGCACGATCGCGCCCTCGCGGTCGCCGTCGTCCGCCGCCTGCTCCTCGGCGTACAGGCGCAGCAGGTCGTGGAAGCGGAACCAGCCGCGCGGCTCACCGGTTTCGATCATGTGCGCCAGTCGCAGCGACTCCAGCAGCTTCGCGGTCTGGCGCTCGTTGCGGGCGGCCAGCGCGGCGGCGGCGCCCACGCTGACCTGCTGGCCGGGGTTGAACGACAGCAGGCGGAACAGCCGCGCCTCCTCGGGCGTGAGCCGGTCGTAGGACAGGTCGAACGCGGCACGCACGCCCAGTCCTTCGCCGTAGGACAGCTCGCTCAGCCGGGTCACGTTGTCGCTGAGCGCCTCGGTCAACTCGTCCACCGGCTGGTCCGGGTCGCTCGCCAGGATCGCGGCCACGATGGTCAACGCCAGCGGCAGGTTGCCGCACAGCCGCGCGAGCTTCTTCACCGACTCCGGCTGCTCCACGACCCGGTCGTCGTCCGGGCGGGCGGCCCGCAGGACCTGGTCGACGAGCGACGCCGACTCGTCGCGGGCCAGCACGCCGAGGTCGATCAGGCGCGCGCCGGTGAGGTCCGCCAGCGTGTGGCGGCTGGTGACCAGCACGCGGTGCCGCGGCGTGCCGGGCAGCAGCGGCCGGACCTGTGCCGCGGACGACGCGTTGTCCAGGATCACGAGCGTGCGCTCGGACTCGGCCAGCCTCGACCGGTACAGCACTTCGCGGCCCGCCTGGTCGGCGGGGATGTGCTCGGACGGCACGCCGATCGCGCGCAGCAGCACGAGCAGCGCGACCTCGGGCAGCACCTGCTGCTGCGGGTCGTACCCCCGGACGTCGAGGAACAGCACACCGCCCGGGAACGACCCGGCGGCGTCGTGCGCGGCGCGGACCGCCAGCGTCGTCTTGCCGACCCCCGCCAGACCGGCGACCACCGACACCACGGCGCCCGGCGCGGTGTCGGCGCGCAGCACCGCGGCGAGCTGCGCCAGCTCCGGCTCGCGCCCGGTCACCACCCCGACCGGCGGCAGACCGGCCCGCGCGTGCGGCACCTGGGACGCGAACAACACGTCCCGCGCCTGGATGAGCGAACCCGCCACGGTGCCGCTCACGTCGTTGTGCGAATCGACCACGAGCCTTTCTACACTGAAGTCCCGTTTGCCGGGATGCTGCCACCCCGACGAGCCGGATTCGGGGATCAGCCCTGCTGACCGGCCTGCCGGGATTTCACCGGGGCCTGGACACGCAATTCTGCGGATAAGCCACTCGGTGGTGGTTCGACGTTATTCAGCCGAACACCGCGGACGATAAGGCGAACGGCCGGTGACGAACCGACAGAGGGGGAGCGGCTCAGGGCGCGGCGAGGCGGGAGAACCCGGCCGACCCGTGCCCGGCCTCGACCGCCCGTCTCACGGCTGCACGTCCGGCGCTGAGCACGCTGTCGTCCAGGCCGTTCGCGCGGACGGTGTCGATGACGTCGTCCAGGATCGCCGCCGCCGAGTCGAGGGTGGAGGCGTCACCGGGGAAGTGGTCCGCGGCGACGTGCTCGGCGACCACGTCGACGAGGCCGGGTAGCAGGCCGGTCATCACCTTCGCGTGCCCGGCGAGGTCGGCCGGGGCGATGTGCTCCGCGGCGGCCAGCCGGAACGCGTGCACCACACCGAACATCGCCGTCCAGAACAGGTCCAGCAGCGACACGTTGAACCCGGCGGCCCGGCCGGGGTCCTCGCCCAGGTGCACGCCGTTCTCGCCGAGCGCGGACAACGCGGCCCGGTGCGCCCGGTAGACGGCGTCCGGTCCGCTGTAGAGCAACGCCGCGTCCGGTCCGCCGACGATCCCGTTCAGGATCACGCCGTCGAGGTAGTCGATGCCGTGCCCCGCCGCCCACTCGGCCATCTCGCGGGCCTGCCGCGGCGAGCCGCCGGTGAGGTTGACCAGGGTGCGGCCCTTCAGCGCGTCGGCGTCGAGGATCGACTGCACGGCCTCGTAGTTCAGCACGCACACGACGACGAGGGGACTGGCGGCGATCGCCTCGGCGGCGGTGGCCGCGGTGGTGGCGTCGAGGTCGTTCCCCTTGCCCGGCGTGCGGTTCCACACGGTGGTGGGGTGGCCGGCGGCGGCGAACGCGGTCGCCAGCGCCCGGCCCATCGGTCCGAGTCCCAGGACGGTCACGGGTGTCATGGCGGCTAAGCTAAACCTTGACGTTGATGTCAGAGTCAAGCCGGGAGCCGTGGTGCGGATCGGGGAACTGTCGCGACGGACCGGCGTCAGCGAGCGCGCGCTGCGGTACTACGAGGAACACGGCTTGCTGCGCCCGGAACGGCGGCCGAGCGGCTATCGCGTGTACCGCGAGGCGGACGTGCCCGCGGTGCGGCGGATCAGGGTCCTGCTCGCGGCCGGGCTGAGCATCGCGCAGATCGTGGCCGCGCTGCCGTGCATGGTGGACGACGACGGCCTGCTGCTGCCGAGCTGCCCGGAGTTGGTCGACGAGCTGGTCAAGCACCGGGACCGGATCGGCGAGGCCATCGACGAGCTGGAGGCGACCCGCGGCAACCTGGACGCGATCATCGCCGCCGAACGGCGTGCCGGCTGACGGGGTTGTTACCGCTAACAGACTCACGTCGAACGCCTCCGGCAGCCGTAACCCACCTCCTGCTATACGAATCGCCACTGTCTCGAAAGGAGGTATTGAGCTTTCCGAACGTCCGCTGTTAACGTTCACACTTCCCTGAGAGCGAGGTGCCCATGACGGCCGCCAGCCGCACGACGCCGACCCGTTCCCGACACGCGTTCGCGGTCGCCGCGGTGGTCGGCGCGCTGCTGACCGGCTGCGGAACCGACCAGGGTGCGGCGGCGGACTCCGTGGTGCGGCTGTCGTTCTGGAGCGGCTACGCCGGGCCGAACGCCGTGGCGCTGGAGGAGATCGTCGACGAGTTCCACGCGGCGAACCCGGGCATCCGGGTCGAGATGAACTTCATGCCGTGGGACGTCTTCTTCAAGAGCCTCCTGCCCGCGTACTCCTCCGAGGGCGGGCCCGACCTCGCCGCGTTCGACAGCACCCGGCTCGCGCAGTACGCGAAGAAGGGCGTGCTGGCGCCGGTGGACGACTGGTTCGCGGCGAACCCGGAGTCGAACGTGCTGGTGACGGCCGCCACCGAGGCGGTGACCTACGAGGGCCGCAAGTACGCCGTGCCGATGACGTTCACCAGCCTCAAGCTCCACTACAACCGGACGGCGTTCGCCGAGGCGGGCCTCGACCCCGACCAGCCGCCGACCACGTGGGACGAGTGGCGGGACGCGATGACCAGGACGACGAAGGACCGCGACCGCGACGGGACGCCCGAGCGCTACGGCATGGTGCTGCCCGACCACGACACGACGCCGACGTGGCCGATCGCGCTCTGGGGCGGTGGCGGCGACCTCCTCGAAGCCGACGGCACGAAGTCCGCGCTGACGCGTCCCGAGTCGATCGCCGCCGTGCGGACGTGGGTGGACCTGCTGCGGGAGGAGGAGGTCTCGCCGATCGGCCTCACAGGGGAGGAGGCCGAGGCGTTGTTCCGCGACGGCAAGGCCGCGATGATGATCACCGGTCCGTGGGCGACCGCCGGCTTCCAGTCCGCCGGCGTCGACTTCGACGTGGCGCCGGTGCCACCGGGTCCGGTCCGCCAGGCCACCTTCGGCGCGACGACGTCGTTGGCGCTCAACGCGCGGCTCACCCCGGCCAAGAAGAAGGCCGCGCACGAGTTCCTGACCTACTGGGTCAGCGAGCGGGCGCAGGAGGGGTGGATGGAGGGATCGGGCTACCCGTCGATCCGGCTGGACCAGAACTCGTTGCCGGGCAACCCGTTCGTGGCCGAGTTCGCCGACGACGCGCGCATCGCCCGACCCCTGATGCCGGGCACCGTGGAGTTCGCGAAGATCTACGAAGACGTGTTCGAGCCGGCCATCCGGGACATCGTCGCGGGCGAGGTCGAGGTGGCGGACGGGTTGGACGCCGCCGGGCGCCGCATCGACGAGATCCTCACCGGGTGACGGCCCGTCCCTCCCGAGTGGCGCCGCTGCGCCGCCACAGCACGCCGACGCCCAGGGCGGCCAGCACGCCCAGCGCGCCGCCCGCCGCCACGACCTGGTGCGGCGGCACGTGCTCCGCGGCGAGCCCGGCGGCGGCGACGCCGAGGCCCTGGGCGATCTTGAGCGCGGTCACCGCCAGGCCGTAGACCTGCCCCCTGGCCTCGTCCGGTGTCCACAGGGCGAACGTCGGCGAGGCGATGGCGTGGTAGCTGGACGCGGCGCCGGACGCCACGAACAGCAGCACCAGGGCCGGCAGGCCGGGGTGCAGGACGCAGACGATCAGCGGCGCGCTGGTGGCCACCGCCAGCACCGGCAGGGCGCGCAGCTGGGTCGCCTCCGGGCGGGTGGCCACGACCAGGCTCGCCAGGGCGCAGCCCGCCGGGTAGGCGGCGAACAGCAGCCCGGCCGCCACCGGCCCGCCGCCGAACTGGTCGGCCAGCGGCACGGCCAGCGCCTCACCGCTGATGTAGAACGCCGACAGCGACGCGAAGCAGATCAGCGCGAGCAGCCTGCGGTCACGCCACACCAGGGTCGCGCCGGCCGTCATCGCACGCCACCACCCCGGCCGTGCCACACCGGCGCCACCGGGCGCGGGACGGCTCTTCACCCACGAGGCCACGGCCGCGGCCGACACCGCGAACGACACGGCGTCCAGCAGCAGCACACCGCCCGTGCCCACCGCGATGACCAGGACACCGCCTGCGGCGAACCCGGCCACCTGGGCGGCCTGGCTCACCGTGGACAGCGCGGCGGCGCCCGCGCGGAACGCGGGACCGGGCAGCACGTGCGGCAGCAGCGCGGTCCGGGCCGGCACCGCGGGAGCCCCGGCCAGTTGCAGCAGCACCAGCAGCCCGCACACCACCGGCCACGGCAGGACCGGCACGGCCATCAGCGCGACCAGCACGGCGCGCACCAGGTCGGAGCACACCATCACGGCGCGCCGCGGGTACCGGTCGGCCAGGCCCGCCAGCAGGGGACCGCCGATCAGGTCGGGCAGGAACGTCAACGCGTAGGTGATCGCCGCCCACGCGGGCGAGCCGGTGTCGCGGAACACCAGGACGGTGAGCGCGACCCTGGCGAACTGGTCGCCGATGGTGGAGATCGTGTGGGCGGCGAACAACGCCCGGAACTCGGCGGAGGCGAACACTTCGCGGTACCGCACCGGCCCGCCGTCCTGGTCGACCATCCCGTCAGCCGGCGGTGCCGGACGGCGCGGTTTCCACGCGGTCCCGACCGTTGTTCTTCGCGCGGTACAGGGCGGTGTCGGCGGCCAGCAGCAGCTCGTCGACCGTGCCGCCGTTGACCGGGAACACCGCCACGCCCAGCGACGCGGTGATCCGCAACGCGCCGCCGACGCCGACCCCGGCGCCGGGCACGTCGGTCAGCGGCACCCGCACCGCGGCGCGGATGCGTTCGGCGACCTGCCGGGCGTCGGCCGGGTCCGTCCCGGGCAGCAGCACCACGAACTCCTCACCGCCCCACCGGCCGACCAGGTCGCCGTCGCGGACCTGGCGGCGCAACTCGTCGGCCACCGCCCGCAGCGCGTGGTCACCGGCCAGGTGCCCGCGGGTGTTGTTGATCTCGCTGAAGTGGTCGAGGTCGAGCAGCAGCACGGCCATCGGCACGTTGGTCGCCGCGGAACGGGCCAGCTCGGCGGCGGCCCGCTCGGTCCAGGCCACCGAGGTCAGCGTGCCGGTCTTGCCGTCGACCCGCGCTGCGGTGCGGTAGACCGGCAGCAGCAGCCCCAGGTGCATCCCGAGCATGGTCACCACCAGCACCGGCACCACCCACGGCGCCGTGACCAGCACCACCGCCAAGCCCGTGCCCAGCCCGATCGACGCGGCGATGACCAACTGCTGGCTCAACGGCCCCAGCACGTCGCGGCCCGGCCGGACCGGCGTGGACAGCAGGATCGCGCCCACCACCAGCGCGAGGTTGACCAGCCAGTACGCGACACCGGCCGCCACCAGGGCGCCCAGGTCGACCGGGCCGGTCAGCTGCGCGGCGTGCGGCAGCGCCGGATCGGGGTGCACCACCAGCAGGATCGCGCCCGCCGACCAGGAGCCGAGCAGCACCGTGGCGGCGGAGAAGACCTTGCGGTGCAGCGGGCTGCGCCGGTAGATCCGCAGCCAGCCGTAGCCGTAGCTCACCGCGACCAGGCAGGCCAGCAGCGGCGGCGGCAGCACCAGCACGCCCGCGAACAGCCAGATCGACTGCGGATGCGCGTACGGGCTGCCCTCGGCCGCCACCTCGCGCACCCGTTCCAGCCCGCGCGCCGCCTCGAAGTGCACCACGGCCGCGCCGGCCAGCACCGCGAACCACACCCAATGGCGGCCCGTGACCGGCGTCAACGTGGCCACGGACGCCACCGCGGCCACCGCCACGACTTCCACCGCCAGCACGTACACCAGGACGACGCGCGGCAGCCGCCACAGCGACCAGCCGCGCCACCACCCCAGAGGGGATGCGCGCAGTCGTCGGCCCCCAGCGACCATATGGGTGTCACCGCCTCACACAGGTGATGACACCGTAACCAAGCCCTCACACAGAGTCGAGCACCCCAGGAGAGCACATGAGCACCGTCACCATCACCACCGGCAACGGCCGCCCCAACGACTGGCGCACCGGCCGTCCCAACGACTGGCGACGCTGAGCACCACCCGGCCCGGCCGCGACCCCTCACGTGCGGCCGGGCCGCCCACTCCCACATCACCCGTGCTCGTCCACGTTCAGGCGCTCGATCTGCGGCGATCAGGACGTCACGGCATCGACGCGGACCTCGTCGCCCCGCCACCGCGAGCGCAGCCTCCGGTCGTGGCTCGCGAGCACGACCGCGCCCGGCCCGGGGCCCAGCGCGTCCTCCAGCTCGTCACAGAGAGTGGGGGACAGGTGGTTCGTCGGCTCGTCGAGCAGCAGCAGCCCGGGCGGGTCGGCCACGACGAGCGCCAGCGCGAGCCGCCGCCGCTGGCCCACCGACAGGTCACCGACGGGCTTGTCCACGTCCCACTCGTGCAGCAGGCCCAGCGAGAGCAGCGGCACGGCCTCGGCCCGCGCCGGGCCGAGCACCGACTCGTAGGTCTCCCGCGCGGTGCGGCCGGGCCGGTCGAACCGGGTGTCCTGCCCCAGCAGGCCGACCCGGAGCCCATCGCGCCGGCGCACGCCGCCCGGTTCGAGCAGGCCGGCCAGCACGAGCAACAGGGTGGACTTGCCCGCGCCGTTCGGCCCGGTGACCAGCAACCGCGCGGTCGCAGGCACGTCGAGGCGGTCGATCGCGAGCCGTCCGGGCACCCGCACGTCCCGCAGGGACACCAGCACGTCGTCGGGCGCCTGCTCCGCGACAGGGTCCACGACGGCGTCCACGAGGGTGTCCGGGACGAAGCTCAGCGGCCTCGGTGGCGCGGGGACCTGCCGCCGCGCCAGCTCTTCGAGCCGGCGCGTGGTGTTGCGCACGCGCCGCGCGATCTGGTTCTGCACCCGGCCCGCCCGGTGCCCGTAGCCCATCTTCTCGTTGTCGCGCGGCGCGCGGTTCGGCGCGACCTTGTGCGTGGTCACGCCGAGCGCGTCGCGCAGGGCGGCGAGTTCCGCCTGCTCCGCGGCCCAGCGCTCCTGCCAACGCACCCGTTGGGCGCGCTTCTCGGCCAGGTAGGCGGTGTAGTTGCCGCCGTAGCGCACCGGACCGCCCGGCGCGGGATCGAGGTCGACCACGTCCGTGCACACCGCGTCCAGGAACGCCCGGTCGTGGCTCGCCACCACGACGACCCCCGGCAGGCCGCGCAACTGCTCCTCCAGGAAACCGGCCGCGTCGTCGTCCAGGTGGTTCGTCGGCTCGTCCAGCAGCAGGGCGGACGGCCGGCGGACCACCAGCGCCGCCAACGCGAGCCGCGCCCGCTGCCCGCCGGAGAGCGAGCCGAGGGTGCGGTCGTGCGCGACGTCGTCCAGGCCGAGCCCGGCGAGCACGACCTTCGCCCGCCGGTCGGCGTCCCACGCCTCGTGCAGCTGGGCGTGGTCGAGGCGTTCGGCGTACGCGGCGAGGAGGTCCGCGTCGTCCGGCGCGTCGGCGAGCAGGCCGGCGAGCCGGTCGAGTTCGGCGACGTCCTCACGGGCGCCGGCCAGCGCGTCGTCGAGCACGTCGGCGACCGCGGCCCCCGGCTCGAACGACAGCTCCTGGTGCAGGTAGCCCAGATCCGGTGGCCGTTCGACGCGGCCCCGGTCCGGGTGGTCCACGCCCGCGAGCACCCGCAGCAGCGTGGACTTGCCGGCGCCGTTCTCGCCGATCAGCCCGATCCGGCGGCCCGGCGCCGCGGTCAGCGAGACGCCGTCGAGGACGCGCCGTCCACCGAGGACGCGCACGAGGTCGTGTGCGAGCAGAGCTGCTTCGGCCATGGCTCAGCTCGCCGTCGGCTCGGCGGTTTCCCGCAGCCGGCCGTCCTCCAGCCGGAGCCGCCGGTCGATCCCGATCTCGGCGAGGAACCGCTCGTCGTGGCTGACGACGACGAACGCGCCCTGGTAGGCGTTGAGCGCGCGCTCCAACTGCCCGGCGCTGACCAGGTCGAGGTTGTTCGTCGGTTCGTCCAGCAGCAGCAGTTGCGGCGCCGGTTCGGCGAACAGCACGCAGGCCAGCGTGGCGCGCAGCCGTTCACCGCCGGACAGGACGCCGACCGGGAGGTGCGCCCGGGAACCCCGGAACAGGAACCGCGCCAGCAGGTTCATCCGCTGCGCCGGCGGCATCGCGGGCGCGAACCCGGCCAGGTTCTCGGCGACCGTGAGGCCGCCGTCCAGCAGGTCGAGGCGCTGCGACAGGTAGGCGATCCGACCGTCGGCCCGCTTGACGTCGCCGCCGTCGGGCTCCAGGTCGCCGTGCACGATCCGCAGCAGGGTGGACTTGCCGGAGCCGTTGGGCCCGGTGAGCGCGATCCGCTCGGGCCCGCGGATGGCCAGGTCGGCGCCCTCGCCCGCGAACAGCTGCCGCTCGCCGTAGCCCGCGCGCAGGCGTTCGCCGAGGAAGAGCGTCCGTCCGGCGGGCACCGCGGTCTGCGGCAGCTCCAGGGAGATCTTCTGCTCGTCCCGCAACGCCCGCTCGGCCTCGTCCAGCTTGGCCTTGGCCGCGCCGACCCGCGCCGCGTGCGTCCCGCTCGCCTTGCCCGCCGACTCCTGCGCGTTGCGCTTCATCGTGCCGGCGAAGATCCTGGGCAGCCCCGCGTTGCCCAGGTTGCGCGCCGCGTTGCTCGCCCGGCGCGCGGCCCGTTCGCGAGCCTGCTGCAGCTCCCGCTTCTCGCGCTTGAGCTCCTGCTCGACGTTGCGGATGTTCTTCTCGGCGACGTCCCGCGCGGCCTCGACCGCCCGCTCGTACTCGGTGAAGTTCCCGCCGTAGTAGCGGACCTCGCCGCCCTCGATCTCGGCGACGCGGTCCACCCGGTCGAGCAGGGCGCGGTCGTGGCTGACCACGAGCAGGCAGCCCGACCAGTCGTCCAGCACGTCGTAGAGCTTGCGGCGGGCATCGAGGTCCAGGTTGTTGGTGGGCTCGTCGAGCAGCAGCACGTCCGGCCGCTTGAGCAGCTGGGCGGCCAGGCCGAGGGAGACGACCTGGCCGCCGCTGAGCGTGTGCAGGCGGCGGTCGAGGGCGAGGTCGCCGAGACCCAGCCGGTCGAGCTGGGCGCGGGTGCGCTCCTCGACGTCCCAGTCGTTCCCGATCGTGGTGAAGTGCTCTTCGGCGACGTCACCGGACTCGACGGCCGCCAAGGCACGCAGGACGGGTGCGACACCGAGGACTTCGGCGACGGTCGGCTCACCGGTCAGCGGCAGGTCCTGGGGCAGGTAGCCGAGCACGCCGTCGACCGTGACGCTGCCCGCCGACGGCCGCAGCTCGCCCGCGATCAGCTTGAGCAGGGTCGTCTTGCCCGCGCCGTTGGGCGCGACGAGACCGGTGCGGCCGGTCGGGACGGTGCAGGACAGCCCGTCGAAGACGGGGGTGTCGTCGGGCCAGGAGAAGGACAGGCCGGACACGACGACGCAGGTTTCGGACATGTTTGTGAGACCTCTGATGTGACGCGGGCAACACGGTGCCCAAGAGGAAAAGGTGGACGACTAAGACGGCCACAGCGGCAACGCCGATGGCCGATCACATCCGGGCTCACCCGGAGATGTCGTCTTCACCTGCCACGTCGGGTCTCCTTCACACGGCTCTCCCCCTCGACGATAGCAAAGGCCGCCGAGGGCACGTCAACTGTCGGCCGTCGGCGTGCCGATCGAGCCGGGCGGCCGGATGGCGGAACCCGGCGGCGGGCGGGCGCGTCGGACGGGGCATGGCAATCGGCCGAATGGCGACCAGGATCCCGGTGGTGCTCGCGCTCGCCGCCACGTTGGTGGCGGTCGATCCCGCGATGTCCGGCGCGTGCGCCTGCGGCGCGTTCATCGCCAACGACAAGCTGCGCGCCCAGCAGGAGACCGCGCTGGTGGAGCTGACCGGCCGCACCGAGTCGATCACGCTCTCGGTGCAGGCGCGGTCCGAGGCGACCCAGGCGGCGTTCCTGATGCCGGTGCCCGCGCGCGCCCGGTTCGAGGTGGCCGAGGGCGAGCTGTTCACCGAGCTCGACCGGATCAGCCGCCCGGACGTCGAGGTGCGGCGGGTGGTCGTGGACGGCGACGGCGCGGGCGCGCCACCGCAGTCCGATCGCGGCGCCACCGTCGTGGACCACGTCGAGGTCGGTCCCTACGAGGTCGCCCAACTCGCCGGCACCGACGCCACCGCCGTGACGGAGTGGTTGGGCGCCAACGACTTCACCCTGCCGCCGGCCCTCGGTGGCGCGCTCGTGCCGTACCTCGCGGAGGGCTGGCTCGTCGTCGCGGTGCGCCTGGCGCCGACCTCCGGCAGCCTCTCCGACGGGCTGCCGCCGATGCGGCTGGCGTTCGAGACCGACACACCGGTCTACCCGATGCGCCTGTCCGCCACGGCCGAGGGCAGGCAGCCGCTGCGCCTGTACGTGCTGGCCGACCACCGGATGGACATCACCAACCCGGCGCCGACGAGCAGCGCGCCCGACCTCACGTTCGCGGGCGAGGTGAAGCCGGACCCGCAGTACCCGACGTTGTCCGCGACGCTGACCGGCCCGCGCTTCCTGACCCGCTACGACGCCGAGTTCCGGCCGGCGAAGATCACCGACGACATCCGCTTCACGCGTGCGGCGACCGACGAGCCGCACCGCGCGGTCGTGATCGTCAAGGAGTACGTCCGCTCGCCGTGGCCGATGCCCGCGGTGCCGTTGATCCTGATGGGGTTGGTGCTGGTCGTCGGCGCGGTGGTGGTCGTGCGGCGGCGCCGGCCCGCCAAGGCGTGACGACGTGCGCTTGTCCCAGGCGCCGCCGCACGGCCCGGGCGACGGCTATGCTGTGGCCGACCGCTTCGCCTTCGATGGCTTCGGGTGCGCCGCGAAGCACCCGCTACCGATGAGCCTTTCCCTTGTCCCGCGGGAGGACCGCTCCCGCACGTCATGACGTCGGTGCGGGTGAGCACCCGCGCGGACCTGCGGGCCGCCCGCCGCCGTCGACCTCATTCGTGCTGGGGACACCTCGTCGCCGCGCCGCTGTGGCCGATGCACGGCGAGAACCTGGGCACGCTGCTGCGCACCTGCGACGCCGTCGGCGCGTGCCTGGCGGTGCCGCGACTGCCCTGGGTGCCGGAAGCCCTGGCCCGGGGCAACACCCTGCGCCACCGCACGTGCGTGCACTTCACCGGCGACCCGGTGCGCTGGCTGACCCGACAACGCGAGCAGGGAGCCCGGGTCGTCGGCGTCGAACTGGCCGACGAGTCGATCCGCCTCGCCGACCTGCCCGCGGCACGGGCGCGCACCGTGGCCGTGCTCGGGCACGAGCGGCACGGCATCGAGCCCGCCGCCGTCGACCTGCTGGACCAGGTGGTGGAGATCCCGATGGTCGGCCACGGCACCACGCTGAACGTCGCCGTCGCCGGATCGCTGGTGCTCTACAAGCTGGCCGGCCTGCTGTGACCACGCGCCGTGCCGTGCGGCGGGCTACTCGAACGGGCAGCCGGGATTCGGGGCGTCCACCGCCAGCGGGCTGCCGACGGGGTTCACGTACAACACCTCCAGCACCAGCGGTCCCGACTCCAGGTTCCGTCCGATGTGGACGTAGCCGGGCCCGGCCTCCTCGGCGATCGCCTCACCGCCGTGGTACACGCCGTCCACCGAGCAGTCGGCGCGGTAGTGGGTCAAGGTCCCCTCCTTGACGAGCCCGAACACCGAGCCGGGGTGGTAGTGCCACCCCGTCGCGCCACCCGGCGCGATGGTGACCTCCCGGACGACGTACTCCGTGTCACCGACCACGCGCTGGACCAGCGTGACCCCGCTGACCCCGGTGCCCGGCGTGGCCGAGGCCGCGGGCGCCAGACCGACGCCCACCACGACCGCCAAGAAGATCCCCACCACGTTGCGCATGCCTCCAGGATCCACCCCACCGCCGTCACCACGACGAAGATCACCCGGACGGACGACGGATGGCCCGGCGGTGGGCGGCGCGGAGGGCGTCACGCCACCGGAACGCCGTCCGGCAAAGCCAGGTACGCGTACACCTTGTTCTGCCACAACGCGGAGCCGGCGATCCCGTCGCGGCGGTCCTCCAGCGGGAACCCGTAGCGCGGGAGTCGAGGTCCGCGTACGCGAGTTCCTTCATCGAGCGCACTTGTGGTTTGGCAAAGGCGCGAAGCACACCAAAGGGCAACGGTTCGGACGTCCGCACGCAACATCGTCGCGCTATGGCCGTGATCGCGGGCGAGGAGCAGGCTTCGGTTGCCGCGACGTCCTGGGGGACATGGCATGCGTCGTTCGCGCCCTCGCACGTCCGCGGCACGCCAACACTCTCCGTCGAAGGGAAACGGCATTGCCGTCCTCAACGCCCTCACCACGTCAGTCACACCGTTCGCCGCTCCGCCGGGTCGCCGTCGCGGTGATGGCCGCCGGCGCGCTCCTGGTGCCTGCCCTGCCCGGGTCGGCCTCCGCGTCGGCCGGCGCGGACGAGTCGGTCGCGGTCGGCCGACCGACGCCCGACTCGCCGGTCAGCGGGAAAGCGGTGCCCGCGCTGCGCGGTGACGCGGCCAGAGCCGCCGCCGGCGCGAAGCTCGGCGAGCAGGTCCTCCAGCGGGGCGAGGCGTTCCAGGCGAGACACGAGCAGCGGCGGGCCGACACCGTCACCCTGCCGCCGTGGAGCGGTTCCCTGCACTCCGTCTGGGGCGCGTTCCCGACCGTCGTCTCCGACGGCGCGCAGGCGACCCACACCATCAACCCCGGCATCAGCATCCCGCCGGGCAACCCCGACGTGGTGTACGCGCCGACGCTCGTGCCGAGCGGCAAGACCTGCATCGAGGTCACCACGTTCTACTGGCAGGGCGGCAACGGCGTCGGCGCGTGGGACTGGTGCGCGGCCTCGCCCGGCTTCGCCGCCGTGGCCTGGATCGACGCCACCTTCCTGAGCACCTACACCACGACGTTCCAGGGCCTGCCCGCCTACACCGTGCTGGACGTGCAGACCGACCCCGTGACCAACTCGTGGACGGCCTACCTGTACAACTACACGACCTCGACGTGGGACGCGCTGTTCACCAGCGCCGACCCGATCAAGCTCGTGGACCCGCACGGCGGCTGGAGCATGTTCGAGGTCTACACGGAGTACAACCCCGCCACCGGCGAGGGCTACTACTGCACGGAGACCTACGGCACCCAGTTCCACGCCGCGAACCTCCAGATCAAGGTCAACGGCACCTGGACCGCGCTCACCACGGGCAACTCGTCGGTGACGCCGCCGGGCAGCGTGTCCAGCACGGACTTCGGCTGCTACGGGCTCTCGTTCACGCTGCAGACGGCGAACAGCCACTGGCAGGTCTCGCACTGACCCGCCACGGCGAGCGCGACCCGGAACGGCAGTAGCCGCAACGGTTCGACCGCGGTGCGGGCGGCACCGGCCGTCCGCACCCGCGGCGCCTCGTGCATAGGTCGGCCCGGGCGGGGGTACCTACGGGCACCGACCCGAGGAGGAGCACGTGGCGCACCGCCGGCAGAGATGTGGTTGAACGGGATGGTCGAACGCTGGTACCGCAACGGGATCATCTACTCCGCCGACGTCTCGACGTTCCAGGACTCCGACGGGGACGGCGTCGGCGACCTGCCGGGGTTGGCGAGCCGGCTCAACTACCTGTCCCGATTGGGTGTGGACACCGTCTGGCTCAACCCGTTGCACCCGTCGCCGCGGCGGGACGGCGGGTACGACGTCGTCGACCACTACGGGGTCGACCCGAGGTTCGGCACCCTCGGCGACTTCGCGGACCTGCTGCACCAAGCCGACGAGCGCGGCATCCGGATCATGATCGACCTGGTGCTCAACCACACCAGCGACCGGCATCCGTGGTTCCGCTCCGCGTGCGCCGACCGTGACTCGCCGTACCGGGACTGGTACGTGTGGTCGGACGCCGAGCCCGCGGACCGGTGGGACGGCGCGGTGTTCCCGGGCTCGGAGGACGCCACTTGGACCTATCAGGAGGAGGCCGGCCGGTGGTACCGGCACCGGTTCTACTCCTGGGAGCCGGACCTGAACACCGACCACCCGGCGGTGCGCGACGAGTTCTGCAAGATCATGGGCTTCTGGCTGCGTCTAGGGGTGGCCGGGTTCCGGGTGGACGCCACCCCGTTCGTCATCGAGTCCCGCTCGGCGCCGCCGGAGCCGGATTACGAGCTGCTCGGCGGGATGCACCGGGTCGTGTCCTGGCGCAGCCGGGACGCCGTGCTGCTCGCCGAGGCGAACGTGGAGACCGAGCGGTTGCTCGACTACTTCGGCGACGCCGACGGCGAGGCGAGCCGGATGATGATGCTGTTCGCCTTCCGCCTCAACCAGGCCATGATGCTCGCGCTCGCCCGCCACGACGCCACGCCGATCCGGGACGTGCTGGCCACGTTGCCCAGCCTGCCGAAGGAAGGGCAGTGGGCGACGTTCCTGCGCAACCACGACGAGGTCGACCTGTCCGCGCTCACCCCGGAGGAGCGGGAGGACGTGTTCCGCGAGTTCGGCCCGGAACCGGACATGCGGGTGTACGAGCGCGGCATCCGGCGCCGGATGGCGTCGATGCTGTGCGGCGACCGGCGTCGGATCGAGCTGGCCTACAGCCTGCTGCTGTCCATGCCGGGCACGCCGGTCATCCGGTACGGCGACGAGATCGGCATGGGCGAGGACCTCGCGCTGCCCGAGCGCGACTCGGTCCGCACGCCCATGCAGTGGACCGACACCCGCAACGCCGGCTTCTCCACCGCGCCGCCGGAACGCCTGATCGCGCCGGTCATCGCCGACGGCCCCTACCGCCACCAACTGGTCAACGTGCTCGACCAGCGCCGCGACCCGGACAGCCTGCTGACCTGGTTCGAGCGGATCCTCCACACGCGCCGCGAGTGCGAGGAGATCGGCGTCGGCGACCACGAGGTCGTCGACGTGGGCGAGCGGGACGTGCTGGCGCACATCGCGCGCGGTGAGCACGGCGTGGTGCTGTTCGTGCACAACTTCGGCGAGCGTGACCTGCGGTTACAGGTGCCGCCCCTACCCGGCGAGGCGCACCGGCCGCTGTCGGTGGCCGCCGACGGCGAGTACCCCGAGGACATCGACCTGCTGTCACTGGAGGTGCGCGGCCGGGGATACCGGTGGCTACGGCTCAACCACACTCCTTGGGACTAGCGCGTGTTTCAGCTGTGGCGTAGCCAGATGTTGATGGCGGCGACGTGGACGGTGGCCTGGTAGCGGACGGCGAGCTTGTCGTACCAAGTGGCCACGGCCTGAGCAGGTTGATGCCGCATTCGACGGCGTGGCGCTGTTTGTGGACCTCGGTGTCGAACGCGGGTCGCCGTCCGCCGTGGGCGCCTTTGGCCTTGCGGTGGGCGACCTGGTCACGTGGTTGGGCGATGGTGGCTTTGATCCCGCGTCGGCGCAGGTGGGCGCGGTTGGCTCTGCTCCGGTGATGCGGGTTTTCTTGGTCGTCAACCCGTCTATCAGAGACCTCGCCACGTCCGGGGCCAACGACACGCCGCCGGCAACCTCGCCCTTTAACGCGCCCTAGCCGGAGCGGAGTGCCACCCACACGGGCGACCTGCGGGACGTTTGCCTCCCCGGAACGCCGGCAAGCCCCCAGGAACGAGCCGTTCGCCGGAGGGAGCGCGATGACCGGCTTTTTCGGGCCCGCCGGTCCGGGCAGGAGTTCGTTCGACGACTTCCTGGCGCAGTTCTTCGGCGCCGGGCCGATGGGGCGCCGCTCCTACCCGGTCGACATCACCAGCCTGATGAGCGACCAGGCCAGGGACCTGGTGTCCGACGCCGTCAGGCAGACCGGCGAGTGGGGGCGCGCCGACGTGGACACCGAGCAACTGCTGTGGGCGGCCACCCGGCAGACCATCACGAGAGCCCTCCTGGAGCGCGCCGGCGCCGACCCGGACGAGCTGGCCGGCCGGATCGAGCGGCAGTCCGAGGTCGGCGAGCCGCGTCCGGGCCAGGTGCGGCTGACGCCGGCCGCCAAGCGCGCCCTGCTCGACGCCCACCAGGTCTCGCGGGGCCTCGGCTCGTCGTACATCGGGCCGGAGCACCTGCTCCTGGCGCTGGCGGCCAACCCGGAGTCCGGCGCGGGCCGGATGCTGCGCGAGGCGCGGGTGACGCCGGAGACGCTGGCGGGGCGGGACGAGCCCGCGCGTGACCGCGGCGGGGCCCGCCCGGCGGGCGCGGCGAAGTCGACCACGGCGACGTTGGAGCAGTTCGGCAACGACCTGACCGAGCTGGCCCGCTCGGGCAGCCTCGACCCGGTGATCGGGCGCGACGGGGAGATCGAGCAGACCATCGAGGTGCTGTCCCGCCGGACGAAGAACAACCCGGTGCTGATCGGCGAGGCCGGTGTCGGCAAGACCGCGATCGTGGAGGGTCTGGCGCTGCGCATCGCCGCCGGCGACGTGCCCGACAACCTGGCCCGCCGCCGCGTGGTCCAGCTGGACCTGCCCGCGATGGTGGCGGGCACGCGCTACCGCGGTGACTTCGAGGAGCGCATGACCCGGCTGCTGGACGAGATCCGGACCAACCAGGACGAGCTGATCGTGTTCATCGACGAGCTGCACACCGTGGTCGGCGCGGGCTCCGCGGAGGGCGCGATGGGTGCGGGGAACATGCTCAAACCCCCGCTGGCGCGCGGCGAGCTGCACATCGTCGGCGCGACCACGCTGGACGAGTACCGCCGCGACATCGAGACCGACCCGGCCCTGGAGCGCCGCTTCCAGCCCATCCTGGTGCCCGAGCCCAGCGTCGAGGACACCGTCTCGATCCTGCACGGCCTGCGCGACCGCTACGAGGCGCACCACCAGATCCGGTTCACCGACGAGGCGCTGGACGCCGCGGCGACGTTGAGCGACCGGTACGTCGCCGACCGGTTCCTGCCGGACAAGGCCATCGACCTGATCGACCAGGCGGGCGCGCGGGTGCGGCTGCGCGCGGGGCGCGGCCCGGCCAAGGTGCGCGACCTCCGGAACGAGCTGGACCAGCTCATGCGCGACCGGGACCAGGCGGTCGGCGAGGAGGACTACGAGCGGGCCGCCCGGCTGCGCGACGCCATCGGCCAGCTGCGCCGCGACGTCGACCTGGCCCGTTCCGACGGCCACTCGCCCGACGTGCCCGAGGTGACCGCCGAGGACATCGCCGAGGTCGTCGCACGGCTCACCGGCGTGCCCGTCAGCCGGCTGGCCGAGGAGGAGCGCGAGCGGCTGCTGCGCCTGGAGGAACACCTGCACGGCCGGGTCGTCGGCCAGGACGAGGCGGTGCAGGCGGTGGCCGAGGCGGTGCGCCGCTCCCGGACCGGGCTGGCGGAGCCGGACCGGCCCTCGGGCAGCTTTCTGTTCCTCGGACCCACCGGCGTGGGCAAGACGGAGCTGGCGCGCACGTTGGCCGAAGCGCTGTTCGGCCACGAGAGCAACATGATCCGCCTCGACATGAGCGAGTACGGCGAGCGGCACACGGTCAGCAGGCTCGTCGGCGCGCCGCCGGGGTACGTCGGCCACGAGGAGGCCGGTCAGCTCACCGAGGCGGTCCGCCGCCGCCCCTACTCCGTGGTGCTGCTCGACGAGATCGAGAAGGCGCACCCGGACGTGTTCAACATCCTGCTTCAGGTCCTCGACGACGGCAGGCTGACCGACGCCAGGGGCCGCACGGTCGACTTCACCAACACCGTGGTCATCATGACCAGCAACATCGGCTCCGACCTCGTCACGTCGAGCACCCAGGGCGCGCTCGGGTTCACCCCGGTCGACGAGCGCGACACCGAGCAGCCGTTGCGGGAGCGGCTGATGCGCCGGCTGCGCGAGACGTTCCGGCCGGAGTTCCTCAACCGCATCGACGAGATCATCGTCTTCCGGCGGTTGGCGGAGCAGCAGCTCCACCGCATCACCGAACTCATGCTGGAGCACACCAAGCGCCGTGCCCACGCCCAGAACATCGAGCTCGACGTCACCTCCGACGCCGTCGCGTGGCTGGCCCGCCGCGGCCACCAGCCGGAGTTCGGCGCACGACCGCTGCGGCGCACGATCCAGCAGCAGGTCGACAACCGGCTCTCCCGCATGCTGCTCGACGGGAGCGTCACGCCCGGCACGCGCGTGCGCGTCGACGCGGGCGACGACCAGCTCACCATCACGACCGCGGACTCCGCCGCCTGAGCCCGCCTCAGGAAGGCTTGCGCGCGCCCTTGCACGCCTCGATGCGGGTCTGGAGGAAGCCGAGGCGGGGGTTGGGGAAGTAGTTCTGCCACGGTTCGCCGTCCGCGTGCGGGCCGAGGACGCGGAACTGGTCGACGGCTTCGTCGTGGCGCTCGGCCATCATCAGGGCGGCGATGGCGAGGCCGCGGTCGGAGCGCTGCGCCTTCGTGGCGGCACCTTCACCGGCCAGGCGGGGCAGCAGGACGTCCAGCGCGTCGCGCACCATCGGTGAGCGCCACACCTTCGGGTCGTCCTCGACGCCTTCGAGGGCGGCCAGGATCGGCAGCGCGGCCAGGGCCGGCGACGCGTTCGCCGCGCGCGTGGCGAAGTCGCACATCAGCTCGTGCGACCCGCGCCACTTGCGGCACCAGTACTGCAGGGCCTGCACGTGGCCGTGCCGGTGGTGCGGCTCCCGTGCGCACAACTCGTCCCACACCCGGCCGAACCGGTCGTGGTCGTAGGACAGGCCGCGGGCCAGCGTCGCGAGCGTCGTCCACGGCGTGGGGTCCTCGGGCAGCGCCTCCGCCGCCCGGTGTGCCGCGACCTGCGCCTTGGTCAGCAGGCGGTGGAACGCCGCGAACTGGGCGGGGCCGGTCTGCGCGGCGCGTGCCGCGCCGCGCGCCTCCCACGCCAGGTGCAGCAAGGACTGCGCGTGCAGCACGGCGAGATCACCGTTCGACGGATCGGCGTCGTGCCACTCCTGGAGGAAGGCGCCGTTCTTGACGGCGCGGTCGGCCAGCGCCCGCACGACCTGCTCGCGGCGCTCCCAGTCGCCCCGCGTGGCCGACAGCAGCCGCGCGCCGGGCTCCCAACCGCCCTCGGCGGCCGCGGCGCACGCGGCGTCCAACTCGGCGTCGACCGGTCCCCGCACGACCACCTCGACGTCGGGCACCAGACCCCAACGGGTGACGTCGACCCGTCCCGAGAGACGTGCCGCGACCACCTCGTCGGGCAGGTCGTCGAACTCGACCCCGCGCCGCTTGGCCTCCCGCATGAGCGAGACGACGGCGAGGAGCTTCCCGGGCTGCTTCAGCAGGGACAGGACCACGTGGTGCTCTCCTGGAAAACGGCCTGGGGCAAGCGCCTTCGGCGATGGTCGGGAGGTTTCGGAGCACGGCCGAAGGCGGCCCCGCCGGACGCTACCGGCATGATCCACCCGCGCAAAGGCGCAATCCTGAGACGAACGCCACGCCGGCTCGTGTAACGCCGCGCCGACCGATCGCGGTCGTCCCTCCGTGCTCGCCGCGTGACACGCGATCCACGTCAGTGTGGTTTGGCGCAGTCGATACACCTGGTCGGGCAGCGCTCGACCGTCGCCCGTCCGATGATAGGTCCGTCCAGGGTGGACGCTCGCCGGATCGGCGCCGACGACGCGTGGGTGGGCGAGTTGCCGCGATCGGGCTGTCCGGTAGGAAGTGTCGCGCTTTCCTTATCACCCATGGTGACTGGCGCGGTCCCGGACAGGGCGACCCGGTGACCCGTGCGGGCCCAATCGCGTCCGTCGCCCTGCGTCCGCCTCGATTCCGTTGTTACGTTCGGGGCGATCACCGTCCCCGCAGGGCGCGCAGCCGCGTCCGACCCCTCGTCCACGAACGGAGATCGGATGTCAACGGATCGGTTCGGCGGCAACGGGAAGCTGTGGGACGTGGTGGTCGTCGGCGCCGGTCCGGCCGGTGCGACGGCGGCGCGGGTGGCGGCCGAAGCGGGGTGTGGCGTGCTGCTGCTCGAACGCGCCGCCGTGCCGCGGTACAAGACGTGCGGCGGCGGGCTGATCGGGTGCGCGCAGGCGCACCTGCCCCCGGGACTCGGCGTCACGGTCCGCGACGAGATCGACTCGGTCACCTTCGGGTTGAGGGGGCAGCGCGAACGCACCGTCAGCTCCACCACGGAGGTGCGGTGCAAGATGGTGTTCCGCGACGAGCTGGACGCCGCGCTCACCAAAGTGGCCGCCGAAGCAGGCGCCGAGGTGCGCGACCGGACCACCGTGGCGGGGTTGGAGGACGGCGCCGGCGAGGTCGTCGTGCGCACCGCCGACGGCGAACGGATCCGCGCGCGGGCGGTGGTGGGCGCCGACGGCACCGCCGGGCGGGTGAGCCGGCACATCGGCGTGTCGTGCGAACAGGTGGACCTGGCGCTGGAGGTCGAGGTCCCGGTCGACCCGCGCGACGCGGCGAAGTGGCGTGGCCGCATGCTGATGGAGTGGGGACCGCTGCCCGGCTCGTTCGGGTGGGTCTTCCCCAAGGACGACCTCTGCACGGCCGGTGTGGTCGCCGCACGCGGGCAGGGCGACGCCACGAGGGCGTACATGCGGGAGTTCCTGGAACGCCACGGCTTGGCGCACCTGACACCGCTGCACGACACCGGCCACCTGACGAAGTGCCGCCGCCCCGACTCGCCGCTGGCCCGCGGTCGCACGGTCGTGGCGGGCGACGCCGCCGGGCTGTGCGACCCGTGGTCGAGGGAGGGCATCTCCTTCGCGCTGCGCTCGGGCGCGTGGGCGGGCGAGGCGGCCGCGGCGATCGCACGCGTGGTGCACCCCGTGGACCTGGGGCGGGCGCGCGACACCTACACCGCCGCGGTGCTCTCCACCCTGGGCGCCGAGATGCGCGCCTCGCGCAAGGTCATGGACGTCTTCACCCGTCGTCCCGGGATCGTCCACACCGCGCTGACCGCCGTGCCACCGGTGTGGCGCAGGGTCGACTCGTACCTCGGCGGCGACACCACGATCCCGGCGCTGCTCGGCACGCCGGTCGCCCGCGTGGCGCTCAAGGCGGTCGGCTTGTTCACCTGAGTCCTCCGGGAGGTCGCGCCCGACCCGGACGAGCGAAACCCAGCCGGTGACCGGCAACGCAGGAGGGATCCCAGCATGGACGAAGACAACCCGGACGCCGGGCGGCAGACGCCGGTGGCGATCATCGGCGCCGCGTGCCGGACCCCCGGCGGCGTCACCTCGACGGACGAGCTGTGGCAGCTCCTGCTGGACCGGCGCGACGTCGTGGCCGGTTCCGACCCGGGCCGCCGGTGGTCGGAGGACGAGCGGGTGGTCCCCGCCGACCTCGCGGACCCGGCCGCCCTGCGCAGCGGCTCGTTCCTCGACGGCATCGACCTGTTCGACCCGGGTTTCTTCGGCGTGCCCGTCCGGGACGCGCCCAGCGTCGACCCCCAGCACCGGCTGCTGATGGAGACCGCGTGGGAGGCGTTGGAGGACGCCGGTGTGCCGCCGCGGTCGCTGGCGGGTTCCCGCACCGGCCTGTTCATCGGCATCTCCGGCGCCGACTACGCCAAGCGGTTCACGCTGGCGGACTTCAACGTCTACCACGGCATCTCGGCGGTCACCTCGGGCGCGCCGGGCCGGATCTCCTACATCCTCGACGTCAACGGGCCGTCGCTGGCGGTGGACGGCGCCTGCGCCTCCTCGCTGGTCG
The DNA here is from genome assembly GCF_001280085.1 of Saccharothrix sp. NRRL B-16348. Classification (GTDB taxonomy): domain Bacteria; phylum Actinomycetota; class Actinomycetes; order Mycobacteriales; family Pseudonocardiaceae; genus Actinosynnema. The sequence continues at coordinate 51,419 of NZ_LGED01000196.1, forward strand.
CGGTGCACTTGGCGTGCCGTTCGCTGCACAGCGGCGAGTCCGACCTCGCGCTGGCGGGCGGCGCGACCGTGCAGCTGGAGTGGGCCGGCCTGATCGGGTTCGCCCGCGCCGGCGCGTTGTCCTCACGCGGGCGGTGCGCGGCCTTCGACGCGAGCGCGGACGGCTTCGTGCGCGGCGAGGGCTGCGGGATGGTGGCGTTGAAGCGGCTGGCCGACGCGCGGCGGGACGGTGACCGCGTGCTGGCCGTGATCGCGGGCACGGCGATCAACCACGCCGGGCGGATGCAGGGCATCACCCAACCGTCGCGCGGCGCGCAGCACGCCGTCATCCGGGCGGCGATGCGCGCGGCGGGCGTCACCCCCGAGGACATCGGCTACGTGGAGGCGCACGGCACCGGCACTCCGGTGGGTGACCCGATCGAGTTCGGCGCGCTGTCCGACGCGTACGGCAAGACCGGCGGTCCCTGCGCGTTGGGCTCGCTCAAGACCAACATCGGCCACCCGGAGAGCGCGGCGGGCGTGCTCGGGCTCATCAAGGCCGCGCTGGCGGTGCGGCACGGGACCATCCCGGCGAACCTCCACTTCACCCGGTGGAACCCCGAGATCGACGCGGACGGCACCCGGTTCGTCGTGCCCACCGCCACCACCGCCTGGGACAGCCCCGGGCGACCTCGCCGTGCCGGGGTGTCGGCGTTCGGCGTCACGGGGGCGAACGCGCACGCCATCGTCGAACAGGCGCCGCCCGCGCCGGCACCGACCCGCCGCCCGCGGGCTCGGCTCGACCGGGCGGTGGTGTGCCCGGTGTCGGGTGCCTCGCCGGGCGGGCTGGCCGCCACGGCACGCCGCCTCGCCGAGCACGTGGACGCCACGCCCGCACCCTTGCCGGACGTCGCGCACACGCTCGCCGCGCACCGCAGCCACTTCCCCACGCGCGCCTGCGTGGTGGCGTCCGACCGGGCAGGCCTGGTGGACGGCCTGCGCGCGGTGGCCGAGGGTCGGCGCCACCCCGCCGTCGTCACCGGGCCGACGGGGGATCCCGGCATGCCGGTGTGGGTGTTCTCCGGGCACGGGTCGCAGTGGCCCGGCATGGCCCGCGACCTGTTGGACCGGGAGCCCGCGTTCACCCGCATGGTCGACCGGCTCGACGCGGTGGCCGCGGCGGAGGGTGTCCCGGTGCGGCGGCTGCTGGCCGAGGGCGAGCCCCTGGAGCGGATGGACGTGGTCCAGCCGGTCGTCTTCACGGTGCAGACGGCGCTGGCGGAGCTGTGGCGGGACCGGGGTGTGCGCCCGGCCGCGGTGGTGGGCCACTCGATGGGCGAGGCCGCCGCGGCGGTGGCGGCGGGGATGCTGACCCCGGAGGAGGGCTTGCGCGTCACGCTCGCCCGTTCGTCGTTGCTCCAAAGGGTCGCGGGTGGCTGCATGGCCGTGGTCGCGCTGCCCGTCGAGCAGGTCGAGGCCGAGATCGCCGACACCGCGGGCGTGTCGGTCGCGGTGGTGACCGCACCCGCGTCGACCGTCGTCGCGGGCGACGGACCGGCCGTCGCGGAACTGCTGCGCCGCTGGCAGGACCGAGGGGTGTTCTGCAAGCGGATCGCCGTGGTGGTGGCCGCGCACTCGCCGCAGGTCGAGCCGATCCTGGCGGAGATCGCCGCCCGCACGTCGTGGTTGTCGGGGAACCCGGCGACGACGCCGTTCTACTCGACCGCGGTCGACCCGCGGGAGCGGGTGGTGTTCGACAGCGCTTACTGGGCGCGGAACCTGCGTGCGCCGGTCCGCTTCGACCGGGCCTGCCGGGCGCTGGTCGAGGACGGGCACCGGGTGTTCCTGGAACTGTCGCCGCACCCGCTGCTGACGCAGGCGGTGGAGGAGACCGCGCTGGCGATGGGCGTGCCGGTGGTGACGGCGGCTTCCCTGACGCGGGACGGGGACGGGCGCGAGTCGGTGTGCCGGGCCGCCGCCGCGCTGCACGTGGCCGGCGTGGCGGTGGACCTGGTCGCGGTCAACGGCGGCGGCGAGCGGATCACGTTGCCGCCCACGGCTTTCGACCGCTCCCGGCACTGGCAGGACCACGAGCACGGGTCGCGGGGCGCGGCGGCGCACATGTGGCTCGGCGAGCGGTCGGCCGTGCCGGACCCGGAGGCCGAGGACGGCACGCGGCACGTGTGGACCGCCGACCTCGGCACGGACCGCGTCGAGTGGCTGGCCCAGCACACCTTGCGCGGCATCCCCCTGGTGCCCGGCGCGGCGCACGTCGAACTGGTCCTGGCCGTCTCCGCCGCCGTGCTGGACTGCGCCCCGGACGAGATCCGGCTGACCGACGTGCGGTTCGAGCGCGTGCTGCCGTCGGCGGCATCCGTGCCGTTGCAGGTGGCGGCCACCCGGACCGGTCGCCGGGTGGAGGTCGAGGTCGTCCAGCACACCGGTGGCGGGTGGGACCGGGTGGCCGCGGCGACGGCGACCTGGTGCGAGGGGCCGGTCGACGTCCACCCGGCGTTGTGCCCGCCCGAGAACCCCGCGGCGCCCGACGACCTGTACGCGGCGTTCCGCCGGATCGGCCTGGAGACCGGCCCGGCGTTCCACTCGATCACCGCCACCACCGACGACGGGATCACCCGGCTCGCCGTGCCCGGCGAGGCGGAGATCCGCACCGGTGCGCCCCGCGTGCACCCGGTGCTGTTCGACGGGTGCGTGCTGTCGGTGGCCGCCTGCCTGGTCCGCGGTGGGGATCCCGCCGACGACGACGGGGACGGGCCGTGGGTGCCCACGCGGATCGGCGAGATCGTGCTGCCTGCCGACCCCGGCCGCATCACGTGGGTCCGCGCCGAGGTGCGCCGCGACGGCACGTCCGCGACCGGCCGCGCCGACCTCTACGACGACGCGGGGGAGTGGGTCGGCGCGATCGAGGACGTCGACGTCGTCCGCAACACCCGGGCCGCGGCCGACCGGTCGCGGCTCAACGCGAGGCTGTTCGAGGTCTCCTGGCGACCGCTGCCCCTCCCGGACCAGCCGACCACGCCGACCGGCCGCTGGGTCGTGGTCGAGGAGCCGGGCGACGACGACGGCGTCGCCGAACGGGTCGCGACCGCGCTGTCCGAGGCGGGGGCGCGGGCCGAGGTCCACCGCGACACCTCGACCGTCCCCGACCCGGACGCCGCCGCGGTCGTCTGGTGCGCCACCGGCGACCTCGACGACCTGGACCGGGTGACGAAGGTGACCGCGCTGGTGCGCGAGCACGGCGCGCACGACTCGCCGCCGCGGTTGTGGCTGGTCAGCCGGAACGCGCGCCCGGTCCTCGACGGCGACCCGGTCGACCCCGGCGTGTGCGCGTTGCGCGGGCTGCTGCGGGTGGCCGCGGTCGAACAACCCCAGTCCGCCGTGAGCTGGGTCGACGGCGACACCGGCACGGCCGAGGACCTGGCCGACGTCGTGGCCGAGCTGACCGCGGGCACGCCCGAGACGGAGGTCGCCTGGCGGGCCGGGCAGCGCCACGTGGCCAGGATGGCGCGCGCGCCGCTGGCCGCCCGACCACCGCGGACCACCCGCGAGGTCGACGCGGTCGTCGGCGTGGACGAGTTCGTCCTGCGCCCCGACGAGGACGGCGGCCTCGACCTGCTGCGGCTGGTCGCGACCGACGCGCCGCCGCCCGTGCCCGGACCGGGGCAGGTGCTGCTGCGCCCGGCGGCGTGCACCGTGCACTTCCGCGAGATCCTGGTCGCCCTCGGCATCTACCCGACCGACGACGGCACGCTGCCCGCCCTCGGCTCGGACGCCGCCGGCGTGGTGCTGGCGGTCGGCGACGGCGTGGCCGACCTGAAGCCCGGCGACCTGGTCACCACCGTGATCACGGACGGCCGCGGTTCGATGGCGTCGCACTGCCTGACCAGGGCCGACCTGACCGCCCGCATCCCCGACGGCTTCGACCCCGTCGACATCGTCCCGTCCGTGCTGACCTACATCACCGCGTGGCACTCGTTGCACGACCTCGCGCGGCTGCGGGCGGGCGAGACGGTGCTGGTGCACTCCGCCGCCGGCGGCACCGGGCTCGCCGCGATCGCGGTCGCCCGGCTGCTCGGCGCGGAGGTCATCGGCACCGCGGGCACCGAGGCGAAACGCCGCCACCTGCGCGAGCACGGTGTGGAGCACGTGTTCGACTCACGGGGCCTGGACTTCGCGGAGCAGGTGCTGGAGGCGACCGGCGGGCGCGGTGTCGACGTCGTCCTCAACTCGCTGTCCGGCGCCGCCATGCGCGCGTCGCTCGACCTGCTCGCGCCGGGCGGGCGCTTCATCGAGATCGGCAAGCGCGACCTGTACGACGGGGCGCGCGTCGACCTCGGCAAGTTCCGGCACGGCAACACCTTCACCGCCCTGGACCTGGTGCTCACCGCCAACGAGCAGCCGGTCGTGTTCCGCACGGCGATGCTGCGGGTGCTGGCCGAACTGGCGGCGGGCAGGCTGCCCCTGCTGCCGAGCGCGGTCGTGCCGCTGACCGAGGCGGCGGAGGCGTTCAAGCAGCTGGCTTCCGGCGACCTCATCGGCCGCGTCGCCCTCTCGTTCCCGCCGGTCGGACAGCGGATCCGCGTGCAGGCGCCCACACCCGAGCACGTGGTGCGCGCCGGAGCCGCCTACATCGTCACGGGCGGCACGCGTGGCCTCGGCCTGGAGGCGGCCCGCTGGTTGGCCGACGCCGGCGCCGGCCGCGTCGTGCTCGGCGGTCGCGGCGACCTCGCTCCCGACGCGGGCGCCGTGCTGGCCGCGATCCAGGCCACCGGGTGCGGGGTGGAGGTGGTGCGCGGCGACGTGGCCGACCCCGGAACGGCCCGGCGCCTGGTCGCGGCGGCGGGGGAGGGCCTGCGCGGCGTCCTGCACACCGCCGTGGTGCTGGACGACGCGCCGCTGAGCGCGATGACCGACGAGAAGCTGGCCCGCGCGTGGCACCCGAAGGTCACCGGCCTGCTGAACCTGCACCACGCGACCGACGGCCTCCCGCTGGACTGGTTCGCCGTCTTCTCGTCCATGTCGTCGATGCTGGGCAACGTCGGGCAGGCGAACTACGCCACGGCCGGCTCGTGGGTGGACGCGTTCGCCCGGTGGCGGCACGACCGGGGGCTGCCCACCCTCTCGGTGGACTGGGGCGCCTGGGGCGAGGCGGGCCGGGCGACGGACTTCGCCGCACGCGGGTTCGACACCCTCTCCACCGCGGACGGGTTCGTCGCGCTGACCGCGCTCCTGCGGCACCAGCGGGTGAACACCGGCGTCTTCGACTACCAGCCGGAAGTGCTGTTCCGCGCGTTCCCGCACGCGTTGGACAGCCCGCTCCTGGCCGACCTGCGCACCGGTGAGGCCGCGCGCCGCGACCCGACGTCCGCCCTCGACCTGCGCAACGAGCAACCGGGACCGGCGCGGGAGCGGATGGTGCGCGACGCGGTGGTGCACACCCTCGCCGCGCTGCTCGGCACGCAACCGTCCGCGGTCGCCGCGCACGCGAAGTTCACCGACCTCGGGCTGGACTCGCTGCTCGCCGTCGCCTTCACCCGCAGGCTCCACGTCGACCTGGACGTCGCCCTGACCCCCGCGGAGGTGTGGGCGCACCCGTCGCCCGCCGAGCTGGCCGACCACATCGACTCGTCGTTGGGCTCACCCGTCGGCAACGGGTGAGCGGGCGACACCGCCGAGCCAAAGATCCGCCACGAGGGGGAAATCGGATGACCGCCTGGACAACTCTGTCGGCCAAGCTGGGTGCGGTCAGGGGAGCGCTGGACGACCGGACGACGTGGCGGGCGGCGTTGGCGAAGGCGGTCGTGTTCGACATCGCCCAGCACGCGCGGAACCGGCTGGCGCTGGCGCTGGTGGTCTTCTTCATCCCCGCGTGGATCGGGTTGGTGAAGGCCGTGCTGCCCGACCGGAGGGTCGACTTCCACTCGAAGGTCGCCGGGCGGGCGCTGTCGGTGCCCGCGGACGAGCTGATCACGATCTCCGGCGCGATCAACGCCGTCACGCTGATCGTGGGGTTCATGATGTTCGCCGCGGTGCGCCGGTCCGGGGAGTTCGACCAGCGGCTCGTGCTGGCCGGCTACCCGAAGTCGGCCATGCTGCTCGCGAAGCTGGCGGGGCTGCTGCTCGTCTCCGGCGCGGTCGCGGTGTACGCCGCCGCCGTCATGACGCTGCACTGGGAGCCCCGGCAGGTGTGGCTGATCGCGGTCAGCCTCTTCATCAGCGGCCTGACCTACGGCGGCCTGGGGTTCGTGCTCGGCCTGGTGCTGTCCACGGAGCTGTCCGGCATGTTCGTGATCATCATGGTCAGCCTGGTCGAGGTGATGCTGCAGAACCCGGTCACCAACCCGTCGTCCGACCAGAGCATCGTGCGCTTCGTGCCGACGTTCGGCGCGATGCAGGCGGGCACGACCGCCGGCTTCACCGACCAGGCGTCGTGGGGCTACTGCCTCTTGGGCCTGGTGTGGTTGACGGCGTTCGGCTCCGTCTCCGTGACCGCGTTCCACCGGCGCACCAAGGACCACGCCCGACGTGCCGACGCCGGCGCCGCGCCCGACCTGGCCGTGATCACGCTGACCACGCGTGCCGACGGCACCCTGCAGGTGCTCTCGGCGACCGGCCCGGTGGTGCGGTGCGCGGACCTGTCGCGGTGCCCGGCGGGCTGCGCCGACGATCCCGCCGGAGAAGCCGCCGACGAACCTGCCGGAGCACCCGCCGAAGAACCCGCCGTGCCCGTGCCACCGGCGCGCAGGACCCGGCGGACCGCGGCGGCCACCGGGTCGGCCGAGCGGGCGAAGTCGGGCGACCGGTCGCGGACCACGACCCTCGACGGCGTCAAGGCGGCGCCGCTGGTCCGGTGAGACCCGCCCGTCACACCGGCAGGGTCAGCACGTCGAACGCGTTGGGCAGCCCGAGCCGGTAGTTCACCTGGTCCTGGGCCTTGAGCAGCTCGAACTCGGGCGCCCGGTACAGCGGGCGCACGACCGCGCGGGGAGCGCCGGACCCGGCTTCGTCCAGCAGCGCGTTGACCGCCATGCGCGCGGCGCTGTTCGCCCCTTCCATGCTGGCGCCGTTGATCGGCGCCTGGACGTAGTCGCCGGCGAGGAAGAGGTTCGGCACGGCGGTGCGCGCGGTCGGGCGGCGACGCCAGGAACCCACCGGCTGCACCACGAGCTCGTCGGCGTTGCCGGGGTTCGGCCCGCCGAGCCCGGTCAGGGCGGGGTCCAGGAACCAGGTGACCAGGGACGACTCGTCGAGCACCGTCCGGCCCGAGTCGTTGAGGTGCTGCTTGAGCTGGGCCAGCACCTCCTGCACGATCTGCTGCTCGGTCAGCTGCTTCGCGGGCCGGCCGAAGAGCACGCCGGGCTCGTCCCAGTCCGAGATGATGACGGACACGCAGTCCGCGACGCGGCCGTCGCCGTAGTCGGCCGGGAAGTCGCGCGCCGGCCAGAACGCGGCCTGGCTGATCGAGCTGAGCGACCACGGCGTGTGGATGTAGTACACGTGGCCGTGCACGAGCGGGGTCGGCCGGTCGAAGTAGAGCATCAAGCCGACCATCCACTCCGTCTCCAACGTCGCGGCCTCGCGCAGCCGCGGGTCGGCGGCCAGGAGGTCGGCGTTCCACACGTGCCGGGCGTGGTCCACGGGCAGCGCGCAGACGTAGTAGTCGGCCTCGACGGTCTGCTCGTTGCCCTCCGGGTCGCGGGTGCGCGCCGACGAGATCCGCCCGCCGTCCACGGCCAGGTCCTCGACCGACCACCCGAGGCGGAACTCGACCCCGAGGTCGCGCAGGTGCCGCTCCCACGGGTCGATCCAGGCTTCGTTCGTCGGCAGGTGCAGCACCCGGTCCACCGGGCCTTCGCCGCCGCGCCCGAGGAGGTTGAACACCATCTGCTCGATGATGAGGCCGGCGGTGTGCGCGCTGGCGTTGTCCGTCCGGGTCGCGCTGAGCGCGCGGGTCGGCCCGTAGACGAAGATCCGCTGGTAGTCCTCGGACTTCCCGCGCGCCCGCAGGAAGTCCGGCCAGGTCGTGTGCTCCCACTGGCCGAGGCGGCGTTCCTCGCAGCTGGTGAGGTAGACCAGCACGCGCTGGGCGAAGACGGCCGCCTCGTGCGGCGGCAGGTGGAAGGCGGTCTCGGCGACGGCGCGCACCTGGCGCAGCAGCACGTCCGGCGTCAACTGCCCCACCAGGCCGTCGGGGAGCGTCAGCGGGATGCGCAGGTCCTCCCGCCCGCCGGCGAACGACGCCAGGAACTCGGAGGCGGGGAGCAGGTTGTCGTGCACGCCGTTGGGGTTGCCCGGGAACGGGATCCGCCGCAGCGTGTCCGGCAGGTCCTGGTAGAAGCCGAAGAAGATGCGGAAACCGTGCTCGCCGGGCAGGTCGCGCCGAGCGCCCTGGCCCGTGCCGGGCACCGGGATGCTGCGGGCCTTGCCGCCCAGGGCGCGCCGCTCGTAGACCGTCACGGAGAACCCGCGCTCGGCCAGCTCGTGCGCCGCCGTCATCCCGGCGACCCCGCCGCCGAGGACCGCCACCGTGCCCGCCGAACCGCTGCCCGAGGCCACCCCCGGCAGACCCAACCCCGCCAGACCGGCGCCGGCGCCGGCCAGGAACGTGCGACGACTCAGCTCGAACCCGTCCACGAATCCGCCCCCTCGACCCGAGGTCAACGGGCAGCACCCTAGACCATCGAGCAGCCCGCACGAAGATCGTCAGGCCGACGTCGTCGTTCGTGGAAATGCTTGTGCCCCAACGGTTTTCGTGGTGACGAGACCAAGTGGAACCCGCCGATCCGCCGCCGACTGGTCCGTCCGAGTGCACCGAGAATCACCTGTTCGGGTGCGAAGTCGGCGTCGACGTGCACCACGCGTGCGGGGACATCCGGCCACTTCGGCTACCCGCTGTGCGGCATTCGGCTTCCACCGTGGAGCCATGCGATCGCTTGACGGACGGTGAATTTCAATCATTGTCATAGGGGTAAAAAAATCTTACCAAGGAGACGCCGGATGCCCCACTTGCCCCTGCCGAAGCTGAGACGTGCCGCGAGACGGTCGGCCAGACCCTGGTTGGCCGTGGTGACCGCGGTCGGTCTGTTCGCGGCTTTGTCCCCGACCGCCCCGCCGCCGGAGTCCACCCCCGCGTCCGTCGCGCCCGAACTCGTCGCGGAGGTCCGGGCGGCCACGCCGGGCGAGCCGGTGCAGGCGCTGCTGATGCTCCCGAACGCCGAGCTGTCCGGCGACCGGGACGAAGTCCTCGCCGCCCTCCGCGACCACGCGGCCGACACGCAGGCCGAGGTCGCCGCGGCCATCGGCGAGACCGCGACCGTGGTGAACCGGTTCTGGCTCACGAACATGCTGCTGGTCGAGTTCCCCGCGGACACCGGCACGCTCGACTCGCTCGCGGCCGTGCCCGGCGTGGCGCAGCTCGTCCCGAACTTCGACGTGGTCGCGCCCGATCCGGTCGCGAGCACCGCGGACGTCACCCCGTCCGCCGAGCTCACCTGGGGTCTGCAGAAGATCGGGGCGGCCCGGGTCTGGGACGAGCTCGGCGTCCGGGGCAACGGCGTGCGCATCGCCACGCTGGACACCGGCGTCGACATCACCCACCCGGACCTCGCCGGGAAGATGGTGACCGACGACCCGGGCGACGCCAAGCACCCCGGTGGCTGGATGGAGTTCGACGGGACGGGCAACCGCGTCGCCTCGGCGCCGCGCGACTCCGCCTACCACGGCACGCACGTGGCGGGCACCATCCACGGCGGCGCGACCTCCGGCACCGCGATCGGCGTCGCGCCCGCCGCCGAGATGATGCACGGCCTGGTGATCCCGGGCGGCAGCGGCTCGTTCGCGCAGGTCGCCGCCGGCATGCAGTGGGCGGTCGCGCCGGTCGACGCGGCGGGCAACCCCGCGGGACGGCCGGCGGACATCGTCAGCATGTCGTTGGGCGGCACCGGTTTCCAGGCCGCGATGGTGCAGCCGACGCGCGCCATCCGCGCCCTCGGCTCGTTCCCGGCCTTCGCCATCGGCAACAACTGCGGCACGATCGGCACGGCCAGCCCCGGCAACGTGTTCGAGGCGGTCGGCGTCGGCGCGACCGACAGCTCCGACAGCGTCGCGTCGTTCTCCTGCGGTGCCGTGGTGCGCAAAGACCAGTGGACCAGCCCGCCCGCCGACTGGCCGGGCAGCTGGGTCAAGCCGGACATCTCCGCACCGGGCGTCGACGTGTACTCGGCTTCGCCCGGCGGCGGCTACCGGACCCTGTCCGGCACCTCGATGGCCACCCCGCACACCGCGGGCACCGTCGCGCTGATGCTGTCGGCCGCCGGCGACCTGCCGGTGTCCGAGGTCGTGGACGTGCTGGCGGACACCGGGTTCTGGGACGACCGGTACGCGGGCGCACCGCCGGACACCCGGTTCGGCAGGGGCCGGATCGACGCCTACGAGGCGACCCGGTTCGTCGCGCTGAACTCGGGCGTGCGGGGCGCCGTCACCAACGCCGCCTCCGGCTCGCCCGTTCCCGGCGCCACCGTCAGGATCGAGCCGGGCGGCCGCACCCTCACCACCCTCGCGGACGGCTCCTTCACCAGCAGGCTCGAACCGGGTGACTACACCGTCACCGTGGAGGCGTTCGGCTTCGGCAAGGCCACGGCCAACGCCACGGTCGCGCCGGACTCCTTCGCCGCGGTCGACGTCGTGCTCACCCCGGCGCCCTTCGGCCGGGTGACCGGTGTCGCGAAGCTGGACACCTCCGGGGCCGGGATTCCCGGTGTCGCGGTCAAGGTGGTCGGCGTGCCGACCGACCTGTCCGCGGTGACCGGCGCCGACGGCCGGTACACGATCGACGGCGTGCCCGCGGGCACCTACCGGATCGGCGCCTCGTACCCGACGTTCCGGGCGCCCGGCGAGGTCGAGGTGACCGTCGTCGCGGGCGAGGCGGCCAGCGCGGACTTCGCGTTCGGCGTCCCGCCGCGCTCGGTGGCGATCGTGGACAGCTCGGAGACGCGCGCGAACCAGTACCGCGACGTCGTGTTCGCGCCGCGCGGCGTCGAAACCGCGTACTACAGCTGGGACGAGCTGGACAAGGCGGCGCAGCACGCGACCGTCGTGCTCGGCTACGGCACGCTGACGTCGGACTACGACGCGGCGGTGTTCCAGGCGTTCCTGGACGCGACGGACGCCAACGGCACCGGCGTGATCTTCACCGACCACGCCTACACGACGGGCAACGGCCTCCGGCAGCTGTCGAAGCACACCGGGCAGCCGGTGTCGACCGGGTCCAACACGGGCGGCGGCACGTCGGCCGTGTCGTACTACGAGGTGACCGCGGCGCACCCGATCTTCGACGGGTACGCGGTGGGTGACCGCATCCCGCTCGACGACAGCACCCAGGCCAAGTGGGTCGCGTGGTTCGACGGGTACTCCGGCGCGGGCAGGCAGACGATCGCGAGCCTCGGCCGGACCGTGGACGGCGTGATGGGCGGCGGCATCGGCGTCGACCAGCGGGCCACCAACCGGCACGTGCTGCTGTCGCTGCACGGCGCGTCGGCGACCAGGGGACCCGTCGACTGGACGCCGCAGGCGACCGACGTGTTCCTGAACGCGATCGACTGGGCCTCGCCCGCGCCGGACCCGCAGCAGCCGTACTACGCCCTGCACGACCTGAAGGTGTCGCCGGGGCTGGTGAAGGCCAGTGAGAACGTCACGGTGACGGTCCAGGTCAAGAACGTCGGTTCGGCGGCGGGCACCTACAACGCGGCGCTCAAGGTCGGCGGCGCGGTCGAGGCGACCACGCCGGTGCAGCTGGCGGCCGGCCAGTCCAAGACCGTCACGTGGACGGTCGACCCCGATCGGCTCGGCGCGTTCACGGTGCAGGTCGGTCACCTGACCGGCTCGTTCCGGGTGCGCGCGCCGCGCGTCGACCTCTCGGTGTCCACTGTGGACGCTCCGGGTGCGGCCGCGGTCGGTCCGCTGGCCGGTGCGGTCGTCGAGCTGATCGTCGGCGGCCAGGTCCGCGGGCTCGGCAAGACCGACGCCGCGGGCAAGCTCGCGTTCGAGATTCCGGACCCGGTCGGCAGGTACACGCTGGTCGTGCGCAAGCCGACGTCGGAGGGCGGCGGCGACGCCTACCTGCTGCACCGCGAGATCACCGTGATCGACGACGACGTGATCTCGTTCGCGCCCAGGGTGCTCGCGGGTGGCACGAGAGCGTCCGCGATCGGCGAGAACTTCGCCGTGCGGGCGGACATTGCGCTCGACGCCGCCGACGCGCGGCACACCGGTTCGGTGTTCCTGCGCCCTTCGGGCACCGCGCCACACGGGTACCGCTACGAACCGGGCACACTGGTGGCGACGCTGGACCGGTACGAGGCGGTCACCGTGCACTCGGTGCGGCACTTGGAGCAGGACTGGTTCCTGCCGAGCACCAAGGTCTCCGGGCTCGACTGGACCACGCCGTACGACGTCCCGTTCGCGTTCGGCGGCGCGGCGAAGGTCTCGCTGGGCGACGTCGTGGTCGGCGCCGACGGCAAGGCCACCGTGGACTGGTCGGTGACCGACGCGCACGGCGTGCCGTTCGCGACGGTGGTGGCCTCCGCCGTGCGGCCGTTCCTGACCCTGCCCGAGCGCGCGGCGCTGGAGGACGTCGAAGGCCTGGTCCGGGCGGCGGCGCCGAACGAGCTGAAGCCGGTGCTGCGCCTCTTCGCGCCGGACGGCACGCCCGTGCGGGCCGGGTCGATCAACTGGAACGCGCGGCCGTACGCGTTCACGGTCGAACCGGGCACCCCGAACGGGGCGTACCGGTTGGCGCTGGACGTGGACACGGGCGGCTACTCCGGCGACCTCACCGGCGAGGCCCGGCTGCGGGTGGGGCCGGAGCCGGTGGCCGTGGTGGCCGTGACGGACACGCGCGGCGCGTTCGTGCCGGGCGTGCACACCCAGTACGACGTGCGTGCGGCCAACAGCGGCACCGCCGACTCCGGGCCCCTGTCCTGGACGGTGCGCGTCGCGGCCGACCGGAGCCTGGCGCCGAGCGACGTCGTGCTGCGGCTGAAGGTCGGCGCCACGTGGCAACGCGTGACGCTGACCCGTGACGGCGGCGCCCTGACCGGCACCGTCACAGCCACCGCGGCGGTGGCGGCCGGCTCGGAGCAGACGTGGCGGATGTCGTTGTTGGTGCGGGCACCCGGCACCTACCACGTCGCCGACACGTTCACCGGCGCCGGCATCTCCGTCACCAACGCCGACGACCTGGTCGTGGCGGAACCGGTGGGCGTCCGGTAATGAGACCGTCCGGTCCCGCGGCGGCGCGACCGCGGGACCGGACCCCACCGGGGACGGCGGGTGCTGGACTGGTCGCGCTGTGGTGCGGCCGCCGTCCGCCGCGACTTCGTTCGGGGGAGGCGCGTCACTCACAAGTGCCCTCGCCGAACTCGTCGTGGTCACCGCCCAGCTGGTCCGACACCACCACGTGACGGCGCGGTCGCCGACGCCGTACCGCCTGGACACCAACGGCGGGCTGACCCCCGTCGGGTTGACCCTCACCACGGAGCCACGCCGATGACCCGACCATCACGGCACACGGCCCCGAAGGCGCGTACGCGTTGCGGGAGCCCTTGCTCGCCGTGTACGCCGAGGGCAACGCCGCGCACCTGGCCAACCCGCTGCGCTCCACCGAACGGCAGTGGCGCCGGCGGACGCGGCCGAACCCGGCTTCCGGCTCGTCACCGCGCACCTCGGCGACGACCTGGTCGGCTACGCCCTCGGGCACACCCTGCCGCGGGCGACCCGGTGGTGGGACGGCCTGCTCACCCCACCGGACGACCCCGGTCTCCTCGCCGAGGACGGACGGCGCACCTTCGCGTGCGTCGACATGACGGTGCGGCCCGCATTCCGGGGACGCGGCTACGCGCACCTGCTGCACGACGCGCTGCTCGCCGACCGCCTGGAACCGCGTGCCGCACTGGTGGTCGAACCGGACGACATCCCGCTCCGCACCGCGTATCGCGCCTGGGGTTGGCGCCCGGTCGGCGACCTCCGCCCCGCACTCGGCTCGCCCACCCACCTCGCGATGCTGCACGACCTCCCGCTCGACGTGCCGGACCGTGCCGCACACGATCGAGTGGTTGTGCGGACGCGGAAAAGCGCTGGCGCGCAACAAGTCCTTCGTGGACGGACGCACGTCACGCGCATGGCGGACGGTCGTCTGCGGCCGGGCGGAACGGGACGAAATCAGTAGCATCGACCCGGTGATCGATGCACCGCGGCCTCGCGAGTCCGCCGGATCGCGGGCACCCTTCGGAAGGGCGGGCGAGGCGATGGCCGCGGAACGGGTCGTGGTGATCGGGGCGGGCTACGTCGGGTTGACCACCGCCGCCTGCCTGGCCGGGCTCGGCCACCGGGTGGTGTGCGCGGACGTGGACCCGGCGAAGGTCGAGCGGCTGCGGGCCGGTGCGGTGGACATCCTCGAACCCCGGCTGCCGGAACTGGTGGCCGAGGGGCGGCGGACCGGGCGGTTGGCGTTCGCGCTCGGCGCGGGGCGGGCGATGCGGGACAGCGCGGGGGAGCCCAGGGTCGTGTTCCTGTGCGTCCCGACGCCCTCCGACCCGCAGGGGCGCGCCGACCTCGGCGCGGTCGAGGCGGTCCTCGCCGACATCGAGGGCGAACTGGCCGCGGGCGACGTGCTGGTGGTCAAGTCGACCGTGCCGATCGGCGCCACCGCGTGGATCGGCGACCGGCTGGGCCGCGCCGACGTCGGGCTCGCGGCCAACCCCGAGTTCCTGCGCGAGGGCACGGCGGTGCACGACTTCCTGAACCCGGACCGGATCGTGGTCGGCGCCTCGGACGCCGCCGCGGCCTCCCAGGTCGCCCGGCTGTACGACGGCCTCGACGCGCCGCTCGTGTCGACCGACCCCGTCAGCGCGGAGTTGATCAAGTACGCCTCGAACGGCTACCTGGCCGTGCGGCTGTCCTACGTCAACGACCTCGCCGCGCTCTGCGAGGCGGTGGGCGGCGACATCGGCGCCGTCACCGCGGGCATGGGCCACGACCCGCGCATCGGCTCGCGCTACCTCGCGCCCGGACCGGGCTGGGGCGGGTCGTGCCTGCCGAAGGACTCGCGGGCGTTGCTGAACCTGGCGAGCGCGCGCGGCGTCGACCTGGCGGTGCTGCGCGGCGCGGCCGACGCCAACCGCGAGCAGCGCGAACGGGTGGTGGCCAAGATCCTCGCCGCCGGGGGCGGGCGGGCGCGGGTGGCCGTCCTCGGGCTGACCTTCAAGGCGGGCACCAACGACCTGCGCGACTCGCCGGCCGTGGCGATCGCCGAACGGCTCGCGGCCGAAGCGGAGGTGGTGGCCTACGACCCGGCCGTCCGCTCCTCGACCACGCGGCTGGCGGGCGGCACGGTCGTCGACGACGTGGAGCTGGCGGTGAAGGGCGCGGCGGTGGTCGCGGTGCTCACCGACTGGCCCGAGTTCCGGGCGCTCGACTGGGTACGCGTGGCCTCGCTGATGGAGGGCACCGGGGTCGTGGACGTCCGCAACCACCTCGATCCCGCCGCGGTGCGGGACTCGGGTCTCCACTGGTACGGCACCGGGTGGGCGGACCGGGGCACGCCGACACCGGCCTGATTGGAAGCAATCCTGCACGAACGCCGGGGCGGTTCGCCCGGGCAAGCGATTCGGCGGGTTTTGCGGAGTGGTCCGCTCCGCGCCACGTCCTCGACCCCGTGCCAGGTCGCCATGCTGATGGGGCAAACGGATCTTCCTGGGAACAGGGAGTGTGCGCGATGGCGGTTCCGGTGGACGTGCGGGTGCGGATCGCGAGTGCGGCCGACGGCAAGGTGCTCGACACGGGCGCCGGCCGGGTGGGCGGGCGCGTCGGGCCGGGGTGGCCGGGGCACGGGGAGCAGGGGCAGTGGTGGCGGCTGGCTCCGGTGCCGGGCCGGCACCACCGGTTCCACCTGGTGCAGGTCGACAGCGGGTTGGTGGTGGCCGGCGTCGGGCACCCCGACCGGGGCGAGGTGCGGCTCACCGCCGAACCGGAGGACCCGCGGGCGGTGTGGTGGGTGCTGTCGACGGCGAACGACGAGTACTGGATCGTCAACGAGGTCAGCGACCTCGGCTTGGAGCTGGGGGACGGATCGGGGGACGACGAGGCGCACATCGGGCTGGTGAAGCACCAGAACAACGCGCGGCAGCGGTGGCGGCTGGTGACCGACCGCACCCCCGGTGGCACCCGGGCAGTGGTGACCATGGTCTACAACGAGGACGTCATGCTGCCCCTCTGGCTGCGCTACTACAGCCGCTTCTTCGCGCCCGAGGACATCTACGTCCTCGACCACGACTCCACCGACGGTTCCACCGACGGGCCCGGCTTCACCCGCGTCCCCGCCCACAACACCCACTGGAGCGGCAGTTGGCAGCGCGACGTCTGCCAGCAGTTCCAGCACGAGCTGCTGCGGCGCTACGACGTGGTGCTGCAGACCGACGTGGACGAGATCGTGGCGCCCGACCCGCGCTGCTGCGACCTCGGCGAGTACATCGACCGGTTCGACGGCGACTTCGTCACCTGCACGGGCTACGAAGTCCTCCACCTGCGCGACCGCGAACCGGGCCTCGACCTCGACCGGCCGGTGCTGAACCAGCGCGGGACCTGGTTCTTCAACGAGAGGTACGGCAAGCCCTTGCTCGCCCGCATCCCCATGTACTGGAGCGGCGGGTTCCACCGGCGGGAGGACGGGGTCGCCCGCCACGACCCGCTCCTGCGGCTGATCCACCTGCACCGCATGGACCGCGACCTCGGCCTGGCCCGCCACCGGATCAAGAACACCCGCAAGCGCGTGCAGCGCGAGATCGACCGGAACTACGCACCCGGGAACCGGATCACCGACCCGGACGAGTTCGACCGCTGGTTCTCCACCGACCGGGTCGAGAACCTGGAGGAGATCCCACCGCACTGGAAGGACGTCGTGTGACGGCAGGCGCCCAGCGAAGTGGGCCCCCGTCGTCGATCACGTGATCGACGACGGGGGCCCACTCGGCCTTCGTGCGCGGGAGCGACCGGAATCGGTGCCGACCGTCAGATCACCCCACGCCACCACGCCGGGACCGGCTCGAGCGAGATCGGCTTCTGCCGGGCGCTCTTGTTGTAGAACCACCGGGCGTAGAACCCTTCGGCGGTGATGTGGTTCTGGTAGCCCCAGTGCTGTTCGACGTCGACCTGCCGCTGCTTGCGCTGGTTGCGGACGCGGTTGCGGATCAGGCCGTAGTCGAAGTCCAGGCGGTGCAGGTGCAGCAGGTAGAGGGCGGGATCGCGGTGGACCAGGCGGTCCTCGCGGTGGTGGCAGCCGCTGACCCAGTGCATGGGCACGCGGGCGAGCAGCGGCTTGGAGTACTTGTGGTTGGGGAACCACGTGCCGCGTTGGTCGAGGACGGGTCGGGTGGGGTCGTAGGGAGGTTCGGTGTCCTTCATGTGGAGGATCTCGTAGCCGGTGCAGGTGACGAAGTCGTCGTCGAAGCGGTCGATGTACTCGCCGAGGTCCCCTGACCGCGGGTCGGGCGCGACGATCTCGTCCACGTCGGTCTGCAGCACCACGTCGTACCTGCCGATCAGCTCGTGCTGGAGCCGCTGGCAGACGTCCCGCTGCCACTCCCCGGAGTACTCGTCGTGGTGGACGGGGATGCGGGTGAAGCCGGGCCCGTCGGTGGAACCGTCGGTGGAGTCGTGGTCGAGGACGTAGATGTCCTCGGGTGCGAAGAAGCGGCTATAGTAGCGCAGCCAGATCGGCAGCAGCACGTTCTCGTTGTAGACGATCGTCATGACGGCACGGGTGCCGCCCGGCGCGACGCGGGTGTGCAGGCGCCAGCGCTGCTGGGGGTTGTGCCAGTAGGAGTGCAGGTTGACGGGCGTGTCGTCGCCCTGCTGCCCCCGGTGCAGGTCGAGCGCGCGGTCGTGGGCGAGGTTCTGGACGAGGTACTCGTCGTCGGCCAGGGGCACCACCGACCACACGGCCTGGGTGTCCGCCACGTCCGAGTCCAGCACGACCCCGTCGGCGCGGCCGGTGAGGGCGAGGCCGCTGTGGGTGTCGAGGATGCGGTAGTGGTAGTCGCGGCCGGGCACGGGATCGAGGAGCCACCACTGGCCCGGCCGGTCACGGGCGGGCCAGTGCTGCCGCACCCGGTCGCCGGCCCGGACGTCACCGGCGTCCAGCACCTTCCCGCTGGCCACGTTGCCCAAGCGCACCGGTGTGCGCACGGGGATGAACACCATCGCGCCGCTCCTTCAGTGAGTCCTCTGTGGATGGTCATTGCCGGGTGTGCCGGCGGATCAGGCAGACCGCGGCCACGGCGGCGCAGCCGGCGAGCACCACCTTGCGCTTCGTCGTCATCGGGGTGAGGTCCGCCTTGCAGCCGTGCCGGCCGGTCCAGGTGAGCAGGTGCTTGCCGAGCACCCACTCGCGCAGCATCCACCAGGTGGTGAGCGGCCCGGTCAGGGTCTGCAGCGCGAACCAGCTCGGGAAGCACCGCAACGTCGTCCGGGCGCCCACCTCCCGCGTGCCGACGGCCAGCGAGGCCACGAGCACGAGCAGCCACAGGGCGCCCCACCAGCGCCACAGCGCGGTGACGCCGTGCCGCCGGACGAAGGGCAGGAACGAGAACGTGGCCGCGCCGCCGATGACGCCGTCGACCACCTGGGTGACGACCACGATGAACGCCGACGGTCCCTGCAACGGCGCACGGTGCTTCACCATGCTCTGCGCGAAGCCGGAACTCCACCGATGCATCTGGGACAGCAGTTCCTTCAGCGTCGTCGGCTCGCGGGTGTAGACGAACGCGGCGGGGGTGAAGGCCACGCGGTGCCCGCGGCGGTGCAGCAGCCAGGTCAGGTTGAAGTCCTCGGTGATGCTGTCCTCGGGGTAACCGCCGTACTGGCGCAACACGTCCGTGCGGTGGCAGTTGGCCATCCCGCTGAGCACCATCTGCTTGCCGAGCACGTCCTGCAACCGGCGCACCCACCCGTTGGAGACGGCGTGGTAGAGCGTGCGGTACCGGCTGTAGGGGGTGTCGGTGTCGCGGGGGAGCGCGGCCGGGCAGGTGCCGACGGCGCCGGCGCGGATGGTCTCGACCATGAGCGCGGTGGCGTCGTGGCTCAGCGTGGCGTCGGCGTCCAGCGCCAGCACGAGGTCGCTGTCGACCAGCGGCAGCGCCATGTTCTGCGCCGCCGCCTTGGAGCCGCCCTGGCCGGTGATGACGACCGCGCCCGCCTCCCGGGCACGCCGGGCCGTGTCGTCGGTGCAGTTGTCGGCGACCACGATGACCTGGTCCAGCGGGTAGCTCTGCGCCAGGCAGGACCGCACCGTCTCCTGGATCGTCGCCTCCTCGTTGTGCGCGGGGATGACCACCGACACGGTGAGGGAACGGTCGGCGTCCTGTCGCGGCGCGCGGTCGGCGCACAGCTCTTCGTGCCGCATCAGAGTCGCCTGAGCCGGTGCGGTGTCGCGGTGCGGCGGGGAAGGTCGCGGCGGGGTGTCTTGCGGTTGTGCACCTTGCGTCCCGATTCGTGAGTAGGGCATGGGCGGTCGGCGCCGGCGGGCTGCCGACCGTGCTGCTTCTCGTGGCTCCGGTGCCGGTGGACGCCACCGTCCGCGGTCAGCCCGATCCGGTGCGTGGACTGGGCACGCGCCCGTGGTCGTCGAAGCTGAAGTGGACCGACCCGTCCGTCCGGTGGTTGAGGCTGCCCTTGATCCCGTTCTGCCGCATCAACCGCTCGACGGTGCAGCGGGCGACCAGGACGCCCTCGTCGGTCAGCCGCTGCCAGATCCGTCGCGCGCCCTGCTCCGGGTTGGTGCGGTGGATGCGGCGGATCTGCTCCAGCAGCACGGCGTCCCGCTGCTGACGCGCCGACGGCGTGTGCGCCTTGCGCGCGTAGTAGGTGCTCGGCGGGATGTCCAAGGCGCGGCACATCGCCTCGACGCCGAACCTGCCGCGGTGGTTGTCGATGAGCGCGATGACCTCGTCCGGCGACAGCCGGGTCTCCACCTGGAAGTACTCCTTGGTCGCCTTGAGGATTTCGATGGCCCGTTCGAGTTCCGCGAGCTTGCGGCGCAGCCGGTCCAACTCGTCCTTCGCCCCGGACGCCGGCCTGCGCCCGGTGCACCCGGCCGGCTGTTGCGCCTGTCGCACCCAGACGCGCAGGGTTTCCGGGTGGATGTTCAGCCGACGGGCGATCTGGGCAATCGGGCGACCGGTCTCGATCGCCTCTCGCACAGCACGCGCGCGCAGTTCTTCAGGGTACTTGCTGACAGTGGCCATCAGGCGTTCCTCCTAAAAGCCGACTACGGCGACCGCGATGACATCGGAGACAGAAGCGGACCGGGTGGTCGGCGGTCAAAACAATTCACCTGCGCGAGTCAACGGCGCAAACCGCCCGCGACACGCGAATTCGGAACTTGACAAGGATTGTGCGTCGAAGGGGCCGAAGGGCTTTCCTGCGTGGACGGTGGGGCCGGTGACGACCGGAGGGGTGTGGTCCCCCTGCAGGTGGGTCGTGGATCACCCGGCAGTGCGCCGGGCCCGGGCTGGGCCGGATCACACGGCCGGGTGCCGGCCCTCGGGGTCACACCACGTGCCGCCAGTGGTCGGGCACCGGCTCGGTGCGCACGGGCTTGGCCGCGGAGCCGGGGTGGTAGAACCAGCGGTGGAACTTCTCGGCGTCGAGGAGCCGGTTCTGGCGACCCCAGCCCCGGTCGAGGTCCATCCGCGCACGCGGGCGCCGCGTCCGGACCTGGTTGCGGATCAGGCCGTAGTCGTAGTCGAGGCGGTGCAGGTGGATCAGCCGCAGCGCCGGGTCGCGGCGGGTGGCGCGGTCCTTGCGCTCGTGGAAGCCACCGTGCCACTCCATGGGGACGCGGGCGAGCAGCGGCTTGGAGTAGCTGCTGTTGGGGAACCACGTGCCGCGTTGGTCGAGGACGGGCCGGGTGGGGTCGTAGGGGGGTTCGGTGTCCTTCATGTGGAGGATCTCGTAACCGTCGCAGGTGACGAAGTCGTCGTCGAAGCGGTCGATGTAGTCGCCGAGGTCCCCTGATCGCGGGTCGGGGGCCACGATCTCGTCCACGTCCGTGTGCAGCACGACGTCGTAGCGGCGGAGCAGTTCGTGCTGGTGCCGCTGGCAGACGTCCCGCTGCCAGCCGACGCCGAACTCCTCGTTGTGGACGGGCACGCGGGTGAAGCCGGGTCCGTCGGTGGAGCCGTCGGTGGAGCCGTGGTCCAGGACGTAGATGTCCTCGGGTGCGAAGAACCGGCTGTAGTAGCGCAGCCAGATCGGCAGCAGCACGTTCTCGTTGTAGACCATGGTCATCACGGCGCGCGTGCCGCCGGGCGCGACGCCGGTGTGCAGGCGCCAGCGCTGCTGGGGCGCCCGCCAGAACTCGGCCAGGCCGACGTGGGCCTCGTCGTGGTCGGACCCGTCCCACAGGTCCAGGCTGAGCCCGGTGACGGTGTTGACGAGGGCGTACTCGTCGTCGGCCTGGGGCAGCACCCACCAACTGGCCCGCGGGTCCCGCGCGTCCGGCTCCAGCGCGACCGTGCCGGTCCGCCCGTCGGGGGAACGGTCCTGCCCGGTCAGGGCGAGGCCGGCGCCGGTCTCGACCAGCCGGTACTGGTGGTTGCGGCCGGTCACCGGCACGAGGCGCCACCACTGGCCCGGCCGGTCGTGGGCGGGCCAGCGCTGCCGCACCGGGTCGCCGGCCCGCGCGGCGCCGGCGTCCAGCACCTTCCCGCTGGCCACGCTGCCCACCCGCACCCTGGCGTCGGCTGGAATGAACACCCCGTCACCTACCTCTCGTGAACGCTGCGACTGCGTCCAGAATTACCGGCTGGGCCGCGGACCGGAGCGCCGAAACGGGGCAATCACCCCGTCGAACTGGCGCGGATCACTTGTCCAGGTTAGCTGCCCCGTATTTCCTGGAGATTTGCATCCAAATCCCGGTGGGGCAAATGGAGCGGTATCCAGAAAACCCGGAGCAGGTGTTTCCTGAATTGCGTCGGTCGGGTTGGTTGGCATACCTTCGCCAGGTGCCGCTGTTAAGTCGCGGCCGTCGCGTGAACTCCGCGCGACCAATTTGTCCGGCCGGTTCCGCGCGGTGCGGACCGGCGCCGATCCACTGGCAGAGGAGAACCCGGTGTCCATGTTGGGCTACACCGGCGTCGGCTCGATCGCGCTCACCGCGGCCGCCTTGCTCAGGTACGGGTCCGACGTCCTGACGGCGGCGGCGCGTGGCGGATCGCCGAAACGGGACTCCGACCCTCGTCCGCACCACTCCCGGACGCACGGGTGGCGGGCCGGGGGAACACGAGATGAGGAGAAGATGGACGACGATTACGCGCTCGCCGCACCGGAGGACTTCGAGGAGGTCTGGGCGCGGGTCGCCCCGATCGAGGGCGGGCTGTCGAAGGACGACGGTGTCGTGCTGTACCGCGTCGCCTGCCACGTCCTGGGCGCGCTGCCGGACGACCCGGCGCTGGTCGAGGTGGGCCGCCACTGCGGGAGGTCGACGGTCCTGCTGGCCAGTGCGATGCGCGCGCTCCGGCCGAGCGACATGCTGGTGGCGATCGACCCCGTCGAAGGGGAACGACCCGGATCCGAACGCGCCGCCGAACCGGAGCCTGGCTGCGCGGAGTTCCGGGACAACCTGGTCGACGCGGGTCTGCTCGACTGGGTGGAGCTGGTCCGCGACCGCTCTACCGACGTCGTCTGGGGACGCCCGATCGGGCTGCTGCTCCTGGACGGTTCGCACGACCGCGCGGACGTCGGGGCGGACTTCGCCCGGTTCCGGGACTCGATCGTGCCCGGCGGCCTGGTCGTGCTCCACGACCACCGCGAGGTCCGGTGGCCCGAAGTCCTCCGGTTCGTCGACGAGCTCGAGCTCGACCGCGGCGGCGAGTTCGTCCCGGTCACCGTCACGGGCACGATCGCCGTGCTCCAGCGCCGGCCGTGAAGGCGGCGGTCCTCCGCGTCGCCGTGCTGGGCGCCGCCGGTGTTCCGCAGGCCGACGCCGTGCTGTGCGTCCTCGACGGCGACCGGGTCGCGGCCCTGCTCGCCGGGGACGCCGGCGACCACTTCGAGCAGGAGCTGGCCGCGCTCCGGCAGGTCGTGGACCAGCGCGGCGGACCGGTGTTCTGCGTCGTCACCCGGTGGAGCCGCGTCGCCGAACGGGGCACCGCGAGCGACGTCCTGCGTGCCCTGGCCCGGCTGCCGGGCTTCCCCGCGAGCTGCCGCGACGGGCGGGAACCACTGATCATCTCGTGGGAGGGGGCGAGGTTCGACGCGGCCGTCGAGGCCGACACCACCGCGGCCGCGCCGTTGCCGGCCTCGCTCCGCGACCTGCTGGCGAACGCCGTCCTGGCGGTCGCCGCCGGTCGGACGTGGCGGCTGCTCCTGGCGTGGCTGATGGCCCGCGAGATCACCGCGGCACGCGTCCGGCGCGTGCTCGGCTGCCCGGCGCTGCCCGCCGAGGCGCTGGAACTGCTCGTGGCCATCGCCGCCGAACAGGTCCGCGACCGGCCGGTCGACGCCGCGGCGGCCCGCGTCCGCCGGGAAGACTTCCGGCGGACGCTCCGTGCCTGTCGAGCCCGGTGGGCGAAGTCCGGTTGAGTTGCCCCGCATTATTTGTGACCAATTCGCCAGAAAACCCGGTCCGCTACCTCGGAAAGCGTGTCGTGAATAGCCTCGGACGAGTGGTTCAAGCGTTTTTGTCTGTTCATTCAGGCCGGGTCGGACAATTCTGGTGTGGCACCTGCCGGGTCAGCGTGGCAGAGCAAAGAAAGGGTTGAGCCGATCATGGCTTCCGATTTCACGTTCACTCCCGATCGCCTCACGGCATACGTGACCAACAAGGGGTCGTACTCGCCGAAGGTGACGGTCACCGCGCCGGACGACTTCAAGTTCGAGCGGGCCAAGTTCGACATCTACTTCCTGGCCGACAACACCGGCAGCATGGGCCCCAGCATCGACGCGGTGAACAAGCGCGCCAACGACATCCTCAGCGAGCTGCGGAACAGGGCCAAGCAGGTCAATGCCGACGTCCACTACGGAGTCGGCTTCTACCGGGACTTCTCGGAGTCGGTTGTCTTCAAGCACCAGCAGTCGCTCGTCGAGGACAGCGACCCGGCGGTCAAGGCGCTCGCGGACTGGTCCGCCTCGGGCGGCGGCAAGATCGCGGAGGCGCAGTTCTTCGCGCTGCACCAGCTCGCCGAGGACACCGACGGGAAGGGCGGGAAGATCGGCTGGCGCGACGACGCGAAGCGGATCGTCATCTGGCTCGGCGACGCCCCCGCCAACGACCCCATCCCCAAGGAGAAGTCCGGTCTCGCCGACGACATCACCGAGCAGGTCGTCACCGACCGGCTCACCGACCGGGGGATCAGCGTCATCGCCATCAGCGTGGTCGGGGACACCAATCCCGGCCTCAACGGCGATCCGGTCAAGAACGCGGAACCGTACGCCGGCAAGGGCGAGCCGGGCCAGGCCACCAGGATCACCACGGCCACCGGCGGCACGATGGCCGACAACTTGAAGGCGTCCGACGTGGTCGACCGGATCATCGACCTCGGCAAGGAGCAGATCAGCAAGATGGCCGGCCTGTCGCTGAAGGCCGAGCCGAAGTTGGCGCGCTTCAACGTCACCGCGACGCCGGATTCCGCCATCCCGCCGACCGGGTCGCGGCAGGTCAACTTCAACGTCAACCTGCCGTTCACCTCGGAGAACGCCACTCCGGCGAAGACCAGGGAATGGCCCTACCGTGCGCTGACGGGTGCGGTCGAGCTGCTGATCGGAGGCAAGCAGACCAAGAACAAGAAGAAGATCGTGGTCGAGTTGCGGCAGGCGGACCTGTCGGGCACCTACGAGATCCAGAACGCCTCCAACGACCACCTGCTGGACCTGACCGTGAACGGGCTCAACGTGACGCCCGACCAGGACCAGGACCACCAGCGGTGGACGCTCGTCCCGATCAAGGACGGCGGCTACCTGCTGGAGAACAACAACCGCTCGGCCGAGAACCGCTACGTCGCGCGCATCCGTCGCCAGGGCATCAAGGCCGCCCCCCACGGCACCGGCGACGAACTCCAGTGGGTGTTCGTCCCTGAAGGCGTCGACAGCCGCGGCTACCTGTTCAGCATCCAGCCGCTGGGGGTGTGGAAGACGGCCATCGGTTTCAGCGGCGGGAAGCTCACGTTGGGCGAGTACGTGGGCACCAACTACACCGGTGGCAAGTTCCAGGTCGACCACGAGCACTACCAGCTCTGGCGGCTCAACGCCCTCTGACCGGCCTTCGCGTCGGTAGCGGTCCGGTGGGATCGCTTTCGACCCGGCAAGTCCGGGTGATTCCTGTCGTGTACCTGCCGCGTCGACGGCAGCGCAAAGAAAGGTCGAGCCGATCATGGCTTCCGATTTCACGTTCGCCCCGGATCGCCTCAAGGCGTATCTGACCAACAAGGGCTCGTACTCGCCGAAGGTGACGGTCACCGCGCCGGCCGGCTTCACGTTCGAGCAGGCCAAGTTCGACATCTATTTCGTGGCCGACAACACCGGCAGCATGGGCAGCACCATCGACGAGGTGAACAAGCGCGCCAACGAGATCCTCCGCGACCTGCGGAAGCGGGCGCAGGAGGTCAACGCCGACGTCCACTACGGCGTCGGCGCCTACTGGGACTTCAACGGCGAACTGCCCTTCAAGAACCACCAGAAGCTGTCCGAGAACGCCGACGACGCGGTCAAGGCGCTCGGTGAGTGGACCACGAGCCACTCCAGCGTCGCGTACGCGGAGGCGGCGTTCTACGGGCTGCACCAGATCGCCGAGGACGCCGACGGGAAGATCGGCTGGCGCAAGGACGCGAAGCGGATCATCATCTGGGTCGGCGACGCGCCGAGCAACGACCCCATCCCGGAGCACCTCTCCGGGCTCGACTTCGCGATCACCGAGCAGGTCGTCACCGACTCGCTCAAGGCGCAGGACATCAGCGTCATCGCCATCAGCGTGGTCGAGGGCAGCAACCCCGGCCTCAACGGCGACCCGGTCGCCAACGGCGAGTCGTACGCGGGCAAGGGCGCACCGGGCCAGGCCAACAGGATCGCCGACGCCACCGGCGGCACGATGGCGGACAACCTCACGTCCGCTGAGGTGGTCGACCGGATCATCGACCTCGGCAAGGCGCAGATCAGCAAGATGGGCGGCCTGTCGCTGAAGGCCGAGCCGAAGTTGGCGCGCTACAACGTCACCGCGACGCCGGATTCCGCCATCCCGCCGGCGACGGGGTCGCGGCAGGTCAACTTCAACGTCAACCTGCCGTACACGTCGGAGAACGCCACTCCCGCGAAGACCAAGGACTGGACCTACGGCCCGCTGACGGGTGCGGTCGAGCTGCTGATCGGAGGCAAGCGGACGAAGAAGAACAAGGTCGTGGTCGAGCTGGTGCAGGCGGACCTGTCGGGCACCTACGAGCTCCAGAACGCCGCCAACGACCACCTCCTCGACCTGACCGCCGGCGGCGGCCTCGACGTGACGCCCGACCAGGACCAGGACCACCAGCGGTGGACGCTCGTGCCGATCAAGGACGGCGGCTACCTGCTGGAGAACAACAACCGCTCGGCCGAGAACCGCTACGTCGCCCGTCGCGGCGAGCGCGTGTGGGCCGCCGGCCACGACACCAGCGGCACGCACCAGTGGATGGTCATCCCCGAGGCCGTGGACGAGCGCGGCTACCTGTTCAGCCTCCAGCCGGTGCGGGCGTGGAAGAAGGCCCTCGGCTTCAGCGGCGGGAAGCTCTCGGTGACCGAGTACTCCGGCACCGACTACTCCGGCGGCAAGTTCGAGGTCGACCACAAGCACAACCAGCTTTGGCGCTTGAACGCCATCTGACCGGCCTCCGCACCCCGACCGGTCGGCCCTCGCGCCGATCGCGGAGCGCCGCTGGGCGGCCCCGTTCCCGTCGACCTCCCGGGACGGGGCCGCCCACCCCGAGGAAGCGTGCCCTCACCTGTCGAGGACGCCACACGTCGACCTGACCGGATCCCGAACGACCGACGAACCCCAGTGGTTCGGCGACCGCGAAGGCGCCCGGACGAGGTGGACGGCCTCGGCGGCCTGACCGGGTTCGCCGCGCACGTCACGGTCGTGCGGTCGAGCCGCGAGTGCGGCGACACCGTCACCGCCGTGCGGACCTGAGGTCATCGAGCCGCCACGACCGCGTGCTCGGCCAGGTCCGGAGCGGCCGAACCACCCCCTGCTGCCGCGACCCCGACCGCGGCAGCAGGGGCCCCTCGGCGATCGGAGCGACATGGCGACGCGATCGGAGCCCCGGCAACCGGCAGGACGACCGCCGGCCGCCGGCGGCGCTCGGGCGCTGCTGGGCCGCGGCGCGGTGGTGGCCGGCGCGCTGGTGGCGCTGTGGACCACCCAGCCCCTGTGGGAACCGGTGTGGTCGTGGCTGGTCCGGTGGTGGCCGCTGCCGGTGGCGGCCCTGCTGATCGCGGCCGGCCTCCTGCTGACCGGGCAGCGCGACTCCTCCGACGCGGACGCGCTGGAGGTGCGGCCGCTGTCCGCGCGCGCCATCGTCCTGGGCGCGCTGGCGTTGACGGGCATCTCCGCGGCGGCGGCGGCGTTGCTGCTCGACGCGTTCGGCGGTGGCGCGCCCGCGGAACGTCTTGAAGCGCTCCGCACGGCGGGCACGATCGTGATCGGCAGCGGCGGCGGCGCGGCGCTGCTGCTCAACGCGCGCCGCCAGCGGGCCACCGAACTCGCGCTGGCGCACCAGCAACTCGTCGCCACCGCCGCCGAGCACGACGCGACGGAACGGCGCACCACCGAGCTGTTCACGCGGGCGGTGGAGCACCTGGGCTCGGACAAGGTCCCGGTCCGCTACGGCGGCCTGTACGCGCTGGAACGCCTGGCCCAGGACAACCCGCAGTACCGGCAGACCACGGTCAACGTGCTCTGCGCCTACCTGCGGGTGCCCTACGCGCCGCGGCCCGCTCTCGGTGGCCTGCGCGGGATCGGCGTCCGCGCCCGCCCCGCGCCGACGTGCCGTGCCGCCGCGTCGGTGAACCGCGCCGACGAGCACCGCCGGCAGGAGCACGAGGTCCGCGTCGCCGCCGAACGCATCCTGGCCGACCACCTGCGCCCGCACGCACCGCCCGGCGCGTACTGGGCCGACATCGACCTGGACCTCGCCGGCGCCACCCTGCTCGCGCTCGACCTCACCGACTGCCGGCTGCGCAGCGCGCGGTTCCGCGGTGCGGTGTTCACCGGCGACACCTCGTTCATCCGCGCCGAGATCGCCGCCGACGCCTGCTTCGAGCGGGCCAGGTTCGCCGGGCAGGCCAGGTTCAGCGCGGCGACGTTCGCCGGCAAGGTGGACTTCAGCGACGCGGTGTTCGCCGAGGGCGCGTGGTTCAGCCTCGCCACGTGCACCGGGCGGGCGTCGTTCGCGCGGGCCGCGTTCACCGGCGACAGCTGGTTCACCGACGCCCTCTTCGCCGCCGCCGCGGACTTCCCGGAGGCGGTCTTCGGCGGCAGCGCGTCGTTCAAGCGGGTGACCTTCGCCGGGACGGCGGCGTTCGACCGGGCGACCTTCACCGGGCCGGCCTGGTTCGACGGCGCGACCTTCGGCGAGCGGGACGGCGGTGGCGACGGGCACGCGGTCCTGTGCCCGGACTTCGCCGACACCGTGTTCGCCGCGGGCGTGCCGGACGCCGTGGCGCGGTTCGTGCCGGCGGGCGACCGGGCCGACCGGTGACGTGCGAGGCGTCGTCGCGCACGCAAGGAGCTGAAAGCCCAAGGGCCGCAAGGCCGCCAAACGCGCAGCGCGAGCACACCGGTCCTTCGTGGACCGCCTGGGCGGGCTTGATCAGTGTGGTGATCAAGCCCGCCTCGGCGCACGTCACTGCTTGGGCGGCAGCGGGTGTCCTTCGGATGCCTGCACGACGACGATGCCCCGGCCGGCCAGCGCGAGCTGGTACGCCTCGCCCGAGCCGCGACCGATGGCGGCGCCCAGCTTGGCGGTCCGGCGGATCGAGGACTGCAGCGAGGTGGACCACAGGACGGCGGACTGCATGTCGACGAACGTCGGCACGTCCACGTTCAGCACGACCGGCGTGCCGAAGGCGGTGACGGCGAGCGCCCCGGTGCCGGTGAACGTGGTGTTGAACAGGCCGCCGCTGAGCATCGACGCGCCCTCGACGCGGTTGATGTCCCACGTGAGCGTGCTCTCGAACGCGAGCACGTTCTTGCCGTTGACGGTCACGCCCTCGTTCTCCAGGTAGAGCACGAACACCTCGTCGGCGTCCTGGGCGAGGAACACGTCGCCGCTGCCGGACACCTTCATCAGCGACATGCCCTCACCGGTGAAGGCCTTCTTGAACATCTTGCCGATGCCGCCGCTGCCCTCGTAGGCGAAGTCCACATCGCCCTGGTAGGCGACCATCGACCCCTGCTTGGCGAAGAAGAACCCGCCGCTGCCGGTGAGGTCCACCTTGAGCATGCGGTCGTTCTGCAGTTGGAAGCTGCCGGGCTCGACGGACCGCTCGGCGTGGTTGAACAGTGAGCTGCGCATGCCCCGATAGTGCAGGTGACCACCAGGAGACGCACCACGGGGGTCACGCCGGGTGACGTTCACCGTCCGGCTCCCGTTGCGCGACTGACGCGCCGGTCTCTTTCGGGCCGCCATAAGTCGATTTGCCCCGCGTTCGGCTCTCGCTAGGGTGCGGCCGATGACCGAGAAGGCGTTGACCACGGCCGGGCAGGACTGGGAAGAGCAGGCGCGGAACTGGATCGCCTGGGTGCGCAAACCGGGCTTCGACTCGTACTGGCGTTATCGGGACGCGTTCTTCGCGCTCGTGCCGGACGCCGGCCGGGCCACCCTCGACCTCGGTTGCGGCGAGGGCCGGGTGGCCCGCGACCTCGTCGGGCGAGGGCACCGGGTCACCGGCGTCGACGCCTCGCCCACGCTGGTGGAAGCGGCGCGGCAGGCCGACCCGGAGAGCCGGTACCTGACGGCCGACTCGGCGGACCTCCCGTTCCCGGCCGACAGCTTCGACCTCGTCATCGCCTACTGCGTGCTGATGGACGTCGACGACCTGCCGGGCACCGTCCGCGAGATCGGCCGGGTGCTCGAACCGGGCGGCAGGCTCTGCCTGTCGATCACCCACCCGATCACCAACACCGGCAGCCGCCGGGACGGCGTCTTCGTCCTGGACCGCCCCTACTTCGGCCGGCACCGCTTCGAGGAGGAGGTCGAGCGGGACGGGCTGCCGATGAGGTTCACCGGGTGGAACCACCCGCTCAGCGCCTACACCGAGGCCTTGGAGGACGCCGGGCTGCTCATCGAGGCCCTGCGGGAACCGCGGATCGGCGACGACACGTTCCCCTGGCACCTGTGGATCAGGGCGGTGCGCCCGCGCTAGTCGGGGCGGCCCCGACAGGGTGAACACCCTGGCGTAGCGGCCCCTGTGGTCTCAATGACTTCAGTGTTGTCTAAAGCTAAGCCTTCACCAGCAGGTCGGCGGCGGCCGGCACCAGGTCGAGCAGGATGCCGATGGACTCGTCCTGGTACGGGATGCCGCCGACCGCAGTGATCGACATCAGGTCGCCGCGGGACAGCAGGGCCCAGCACAGGGAGAAGGTGTCGTTGCCCTCGCAGAAGCCGTAGGCCGCGTCCGTCCCCGGCTCCGGCGCCAGGTCGAACGCGGTGACGGTGATCGGCTGGTCCGAGCCCGACAGTTCCGGCTCCACGTACTGCCGGCAGGACTCCGCGTGCGTCCGGATCCTGGTCAGGGCGGTCGTGCCGTCGCCCTTCTTGAACCACGTCACGAGGTGGTGGACGACGTAGTCCGACCCTTCCCAGCTCCGGTTGTGGTTGATGTAGTAGCCGAACTCGTCCCGGCTGTCCGGGCGGGGAGTCACGCACGGCGTGGGCAGACCCCACCGCGTCCACGGCACTTCCGGGGCGACTTCCTTCGCGCCCATCGCGGCCAGGGCGTCGGACGGGAGGGTGGCGGCCTTGACCCGTCGGGGCGCGAGCTCGCCGGGTGAGGCGGTGGTGGTGGTCGCGGCGGCCGTGGCGTCGGTGGCGGCAGGCGTCGGTGGAGGGGTCGGTGCGGTGGTGCACGCGGCACAGAGCAGGGCGGCACAGAGCAGGATCGCCGACAACGCCGCGCGTCTCACTCGAGTTCCCCCAGGGTCGGACCGTGCCGGCGGCGCGAGGATATCCGGTCCGACGCGGGCGTTCCGGCAGTTGGGCGAATCGCGATGCCACCCCGGCCGCGAACGGCCGTGTCCGGGCGTGAGGTAATTGTCCGAGCAAGCACGGCTGAGGGGGCGGCATGGGTGACGGGCAGTTCACCAAGGGGCACGTGATCACGTTGATGATCACCTCGTTGATCGGCGTCGGGTTCGGTGTCGGGTGGTGGTTCTCCGGCGTGGCGTCGGTGACCGGCGGTGCGACCGCGCTCGCCGTGGTGGGCGTCGTGATCGCCCTCGGCCTGGCCGGCTGGGTGTTCCGCTTCGGCCGCTCCGGCGCCGGGCTGGCCCCTGGCGGCGGCCGGTCCGACAGCCCGTTCGGCAAGGGGTACGGCATCGCGGTGCTGCTGATGCTGGTGGGGATCTTCGGTGGCTCGCGGCTGCTGGCGTCCCTCGACCTCGCACAGGCGACCCCGGCGTGGGTCCTGTTCGTCGTCGGCGCGCACTTCGCGCCGTTCGCCAAGCTCTTCGGCTCCAACCGGTACCTGCTGCTGGCCGCCCTGCTCGGCGGCACGGCCGTGTTCGCCGTCGTGCTGGGCGCGGTCGGGCTGGAGTGGGCGTGGCGACTGGTGCCCGGCTTCGGCGGCGCCGCGGTGCTGTGGGGGACGGTCGTGGCCGGTCTGCGTGACGGGCAGCGGCTGGTGGCGCGGGACGTCGCCCCCGCGGGCCGGTGACACGTCGCACCGGGTGACCGGCTACCCCCGAACGGGTACTCCAAGGCTGCTCCGACTGGCTTAAAGTGTGTCGGCCGGGTGTCGTAGGAGTCCGCCGACGGGCTCGCCAGGCGAGGGGGCCACCGATGCCGTGCCGACCTGCGAGCGCGTTGCCCGCGGAGTTGACGAGCTTCGTCGGGCGCCGGCGCGAACTCACGGACGTGCGCCGTTCGCTCGGCGGCGGCCGGTTGCTGACGTTGACGGGCATGGGCGGGGTCGGCAAGACGCGGCTGGCGCTGCACGCCGCCGCCGGGTTGGGCCGGGCGTTCCCCGACGGTGTCCGGCTGGTCGAGCTGGGCGGGGCCACGCCGTTCTCGTAGAGCCCGACCTGCCTGCCGTTCACGAAGACCGTGGCGGCCTGCCGCACGCCCTCGAACTCCACCAGCACCTTCATGCCCTGGTGCGCCGCCGGCAGCGTGAACCGCTTGCGGTACCACCGAGTCCACGTCGTTGTACGTGTGCGGCACGCTGATCGTCGCCCAGGCCGAATCGTCGAACGACGGCGCCTCGCCGCCCGCCACGTCCCGCTGGGCGAACCGCCAGTCCGGGTTCAGGTTGTAGACCACCCGGCTGCTCGCCGTCGCCGCCTCGGCGGGCCGTTCCCGCAGCAACGGCGTCGCGCCGACCGCCAACGGCGCCCGCGACCGCGCCGGCCGGCACGCTCCGCCTGCTCACGCCCTTGCTCGTGTCGTCCGCCGACGTGACGCCTTTGTCACTGGAGATCACCGTGCACACTCCTGACCCGATGAGGTGGTTGCCGACGTCTGCACATCCGCCGAGAAGCCCGCCCGCCGCCGGTGGGATGGCGGGCGGGCTTCTCGGTTCACGTCACGCGGCGGTGCCGGACACGCCTACCTCGGCGGGTAGGTGATGTTCGGGCGGGGCGGTGTGGCCATGTTCGCGCCGAGGAAGTAGTCGACGTGGTGGGACTGCAGGTAGCCCTTGAGGGTCATGGCGTTGCGGTAGGCGGGGTTGTGGGCGAGCGTGTACAGCCTGGTGCTGCTGGGTCGGTTGGTGGTGAAGATGATCAGTTCGTTGAAGGCGGCGTTGGTGTAGAGGACTTCTTCGCGCCAGTCGCCGAGGACGTCGCCGTAGATGACCGGCGAGTTGCCCTGGGCCGCGTCGACCGCGCCGTACTGCGACGTCGTGAGCAGTCGCGGCACGCTGTTGGTCGGCGTGGGGCTGGTCGGGTTCCACTTCTCGAACTTGCCGTCGTTGAGCAGTTCCATGGTGGTGTCGCCGTCCCAGTACAGGCCCAGCTGCGGCCACGGCTGCAACGACGTGCTCGACTGGGTGAGCCGGTTGGTCGACGCGTTGTAGAGACCGGAGAACGCCCAGACCTCCATGCCGGGGTGACGGGGGTCGACGTCGCCCGCCATGCCGCGGCCCACGTCGGCGGTGCCGGGCTCGGTGTGCCGCCAGATGATGTTGCCGTTCGCCGCGTCGTAGTAGTAGTCACGCAGGCCGCTCGGGTTGACCTGCTGCACGCCGTAGCCTTCGAGGCCGGGGCGGCCCGGGTCCAGGTCGGCGATGTGGAAGCGGTCGCCGTGCACCACGCCGGCCGGGCCGAGGGAGTAGCGCAGGCGGCCGTCGCCGTTGAGCACGAAGCCGATCTCGGCGATCTCGTCCTTGCCGTCACCGTCGACGTCGATGATGCGGGTGTTGTGCCCGTCCGGCAGGTTCTGGTTGCCGCGCAGGAACTTCCACTGCATGGTCAGCGCGTTGCCGGTGAACCGCCAGGCGGTGAACATGAGGTTGAAGTCGCCGCTGCCGATCCGGTTCTTCATGAACGCCACCAGGCTCGGGTTGACGCCGTCGAGGTAGCCCACGCCGAAGCGCGCGTACAGCGGGCCGTCGGCGAGGTAGTCGGTCGGCACCGGCGCGGTGGCGCGGGGCGCGCCGGTCAGGCCGTCGAGGATGGCGATGAACTGGCGGTTGTCGTCGCTGTTGGTGAACCTGGTCCCGTTGCCGAACGTGACGCCGTTGGCGATGCGGACGGCGACCTCGGCGCGGCCGTCGCTGTCGAGGTCCTGGACGGTGACGCCGTCGTTGTGGCCGACGTCGATCGTCGCGGAGCCGCCCTCGATGTTGTCCTGGTCGGTGCTGTTCGGGCCCATGTCGACCTGCCAGAGGAACCGGCCGTCACGGCGGTAGGCCTCGATCTTCTGCGGCGAGGTCTGGCGGTCGAGCACGTAGTCGTACTCGCCGTCGCCGTCCAGGTCGCCGACCCAGAGGAACTTCACCGCGCCGCCGGCGCGCAACGGCACCCGGACCACCGGCTCGACCGCGCGGTTGGCGGCCAGCGTGAACGCGCCGCTCGGCGCCTGCTCCGCGCCGTTGACGACCGGGCGCACCCGGTAGCTGTTGGCGCGGGTGGCGTTGGCCGTCGCGTCGACGAAGTTGGTGCCGCCGGTCAGCACGGAGGAGTTGAGCTTGACCTCGGCGCCGCCGTCGGTGGACCGGTAGACGTTGAAGCCGATCCCCGTCGGGTCCAGGCCCAGCAGCCGCCAGCTGACCAGCACCTCGGTGTTGCTGGAGCGCACCGCCACCACGCCGCGGCCCAGGCTCTCCATCCGCCGGGCGCCCTCGGCGCCGCCGCCCGTGGTGACGTCGAGGTAGTCGATGTTGGCCAGCCCGCCCGCGGTGGTCGCGGCGAGCTGCACGGTGTTGGCGCCCGCGGTCACCGGCACGGTGAGCGTCTTGGTCGCCCAGGTGTTCCACGCGCCGGTGCCGTCGAACGCGGAGCCGGCCTGCACCACCGCGCCGTTCACGCTGATGTCCGCCGGCCGGTTGGTGGAGCCGTTGGCGTACCGGATGGCGAAGGTCGCGGCGCCGGCGCCGGTCGCGTTGACGGTGAACCGCGCCGCGGCGCCGACCGCGCCGGCGGAGTCGCAGAACCCGGAGCCGGAGTACCCGGAGTGGTTCGCCGCGACGGTCCCGTCGCAGGTGGCGGGCGAGGACTCGGCCTCGTACCGGGTCGTCGCGGCGTGCACGGCGGGCGCGGACACCACCGCCACCGCGATACCGGCCAGGACTGCGGTCACGGCAACGACTGCGGACGTCTTTGTCGGTCGTCTCATGATGGTCCCTTGACGTGTCGGTGTGGCGCGCACTCCGACGATCGGACAGTTCAGTTGTGCCCGGCGGCTGCGGGTCCGTGAAAACGGTTACCCCGCTCGGTAGGGAACCAGGCGGTCTGCGGGGATGTCAATATCCGGAGGACGCGGTGACTCCGTTCGGCAGCACCATCGTTGGTGATGAGCTGCGTTTCGGCCGACCAGTGAAAGCGTTTTAACGACTGGTCGCATCGGGGGTCGCGCCGGACGTGGATCGTCAGGTGTTCGTCAGGTTCGGCGGGCGATGTCCGGGGCATGATGATGTGGCGACTCGCGGGGGCGGTACCCACGCGAGTCGACCACTCTCCGGACCCCCGACCGTGTGATCGGACCGCGCTCGTGCCCGCACTGCGCCGGCTGAACGCGGTGGCGGGCAGGGCCGGCAACAGCAAGGCGATCGTCAGGTTCACCGAGGCCGGATCACGGGATGCTGGGACGTGTGTTTCGAGCGCCAACCTCGTGACCCGGCACGCGGTCACGACACCGTCGCCCTGGTCATCGTGGACCACGACTCCCCGCCGGGACCCGAGGTCGCGTCGTGGTTGAGGGACCGCGTCGACGGCCGGCCCGACCAGGACGTCCTGCGGGTGTGCGTGGTCGTCGGCGAGCTGCTGGACAACGCCTGGCGGCACGGCGAGCCGCCTTACGTGCTGGAACTGACGATGGACGCGTGGACCGACACGCTGACGATCCGCGTCCGCGACCACACGCCCCGGCACGATGCGCAGTGGTCCCTCGGAGCCGGGCTGCTGATCGTCGACGGCCTGGTCGGGCAGTGGGGTGTCGTCTCGGCGGCGGCGAGCACGACCGTGTGGGCCAAGGTGCCGTTCGACTGACCTCCGACCACCCGATCACGTCGGTCGGGCGTGCCGACCGGAACACCGCACCTTGGAGGTCACCATCGACCACGAACTCGACCACTCCTTCCGCGTCGTGGACGGTCGACCGGCGCGGACGCCGCGGCGCCACGCGATCGCCGCCTGGTTCAGCTCCGGCGCGTTCCTGCTCGGGCTGTGGCTGGTCGTGTCACCGTTCGCCCTGGGCTACGGCGTCGTCGGGGCCTGGTTCACCGGCCACAGCAACGAGGTGGTCACCGGGGTCGTCGTCGTGGTGGTCGCGCTGACCGGCGCGATGGCGCCCGCGGACGCCAGGTGGTCCGGGCCGGTGACGGCCGCGGCGGGTGCGTGGCTCGCCGCCGCGCCGCTGCTCGTCGGCTACCGGGACCAGGTCGACCACACGGCCGCGACGATCAACGACCTGGTGGTCGGCGGTGTGCTCGCCGCGCTCGGCGTCGCGGTCACCCTGATGGTCCGTCCACTGAGGACTGTGGACGTCGGGTGAGAGGCGCGAGCGCCGTCAGCGCGACGCGCCCCGGGGCACGGCCGGTTCGGCGGTGGATAGGATGCCGTGCACAGCCTTGGCGGCTGTCGGGGGTCCCGTAGCGCAGAGGCAGACGCGCCGCTTTCGCAAGGCGGAGACGCAGGTTCGAATCCTGCCGGGACCACGCGAACCGGGGGAGATCGGCGGGATGGACGACGACGAGCAGGCGGTGTTCCACGCGGTCGTGTCCCGGCTGCGCGCCCTGCCCGTCGACGATCCGGTGCGCCTGCGCGCGGAACGGGTCGCGGAGTCGTTCGTGCGGGACGGCAAGCAGCGGCGCCGGAAGGCCCGTGACGCCGCGCGTGCGGCGGCCGACGCGGCGATCGACGCCACGACCGCCACCGGTGGGCTCGACCGTCGTGACGACGCGCCGCTGCACGTCGAGCCGGCCGCGACGGCACGTCCGCTCGCCCGGCCGCGCCGTTGTTACGTCTGCAAGGCGGGTTATCGGCTGGCCGACGCGTTCTACCACCGGCTGTGCCCGACGTGCGCGGCGGAGAACGCCGAACGCCGGGACGCGCGCACGGACCTGACGGGACGCCGCGCGCTGCTCACCGGTGGCCGGGTGAAGATCGGCTTCCACCTGGCGCTGATGATGCTGCGCGACGGTGCGGAACTGATCGTCACCACGCGCTTCCCGCACGACGCGGTGCGGCGCTTCCGGGCGGCGCCGGGCAGTTCGGCCTGGTCGGACCGGCTGACGGTGGTCGGCATCGACCTGTGCGACCCGCGCCAGGTGCTCGGCCTGTGCGAGTCGCTGCGCGCCGAGGGCCGGCCGCTCGACATCCTGGTGAACAACGCGGCCCAGACCGTGCGCCGACCGCCCGAGTCCTACGCGGCCCTGGTCGGCGGCGAGACCGGTGTGCTGCCCGCGAACGTCCACCTCGCACCGGGTTTCCGGCCGATGCCCGCGCTGGGCGGCGGCCGTCGGCCGCTCACCCTCGTGCCGTCCGCGGCGGACGGGACCGTGGACGAAGCCGGGCTGCTCCCGGACACCGCGCCCGCCAACTCCTGGTCGGCGCGCATCGGCGAGCTGGACCCGACCGAGGTGCTGGAAACCCAGCTGGTCAACGCGCTCGCGCCGACCCTGCTGTGCGACCGCCTGCTGCCGCTGCTGCTGGCGTCCACCTTCCCGCGCCGCTACGTCGTCAACGTCTCCGCGGTCGAGGGCCGGTTCGCGGTGCGGAACAAGACCGCACGCCACCCGCACACCAACATGGCCAAGGCCGCGCTCAACATGCTGACCCGCACCAGCGGCCCGGACCTGGCCAGGCAGGGCGTTTACATGTGCGCGGTGGACACCGGGTGGATCACCGACGAGAACCCGGCGCCGAAGAAGGCGCGGCTCGCCGGGCTCGGTTTCCGCACGCCGCTGGACGTGGTCGACGGCTCGGCGCGCGTCTACGACCCGATCGTGCGAGGTGAGGCGGGCACCCCGGTCGCCGGCGTGCTCCTCAAGGACTACCGGGAGGTGGAGTGGTGAGCCCACCGCGTCCGGCAGGCGATCTGGAACCGCTGCTGACCTGGCTGCGCACCGGCGGCACGACGGACCGGCGGTTGGACTTCCCGGCCGGCACCGCGCTCCCGGACGGTCGCCTGGACCTGTGCAAGCAGGCGCTCGGGCCGAGCGGGGCGCGGCTGGTCGCGGACGCGTTGCGGCCCGGCGTCGTCCGGCACCTGCTGCTGGGCACCGACGGGCTCGGCGACGAGGGCGCGGTGGCGGTGGCGGGCCGGGCCGTCGAACGCGAGGTGGAGACGCTGTACCTGGGCTGCAACGGGATCACCGCCGGTGGCGCCTGCGACATCGCGGACAACCTGCGCGCGTCACCGCAGGCGGCCCGCGTCACCGGGATCTGGCTCAAGCGCAACCCGCTCGGCGACGGCGCGGGCGAGGCCGCGGCCGGGATCGTCGAGGCCGCCCGTTCGCTGCGCACCCTCGACCTCGTCCAGACCGGCCTGGACGCGCCGGGCCTCGCCGTCCTGGTGGACGCCCTGGTCACCGCCGCCGCGGCCGGTCGTCGGGTCGAACGCCTCTACGTCGGCGGCAACCCGCTCGGCGCGGAGGGCGCGGCGCACCTGGCCACGCTCCTGCGTGCCGACGTGATCAGCGAGCTGTACGTGTCCGCGGCACGGCTCGGCGACCGGGGCGCGGAGACCATCGCGGACGCGCTCGTGCCGGGCGGGCGGCTGCGGCGGCTGTCCGTCGCGAGCAACGGCATCGGGCCGACCGCCGCCACCCGGCTCGTGGTCGCGGCCGTGGCGGCGGACGTCGAGGCGTGCGACATCGGCCGGGTGCGAGCGGCGGGCGTCCTCGGCGCTCCGAACAACCGGCTGGACGAGACCGCCACGTCCTCGATCGCCACCGCGCTCGCCGAACGCCCGCACCGCTTGCGGCACCTCGTCCTCAGCGACACCGGGATGCGCAGCGGCGAGGCGCACCGGCTGCTCGACGGCGCGGCGCGCGCGATCACGCCGACGCGTTTCGTGCTGGGCAAGGGCATCGCCACCAGCGTCCGACGCCGGCTGGACGCCTTGAGCACGGACATTCCCGACCACCCCACTCCGCACGCCGACGTGTCCGCCGTGCGCAGCGTGCACCGCCAGCCACCGCCCGGTCAGCCCTGATCCGCCCAACCACGGCCCGGTCAGCGCCGGGTCGGCAGCCACTGCCCCGGCCTGGCCCTGATCCCGGCAGCCATCGTCGGCGCGGCGCGGGCTCGGCAGCCACCCCCGGCCGGCCCTGATCCGGCAGCCATCGCCCGGCTTGCCCTGAGCCGCCGGCCGGTCATGTGCGTGCCCTACGATCGGCGCGACGGGTCGTAGCGCAGAGGCAGGCGCACCGCATAGCCAATGCAGAACACGCTGGTTCGAATCCAGCCGCCCGTCACCTACACCGAGGCGACCTCGCCGCACGTGCGCACCAGCTCGGTCGGCGTGCCCGAGAACGTCGGCAACACCCGGGCCAGCGCAGCCCACGCGTCGAGGTTCGCCCCGAGTTCACGGCGCACGAGAGGCCCGAGGAGCTCCGCGGCCTCACGGGCGCGTGCGGGGAACAGGGCCGTGCCGAGCCGCAGCACGTCGAGCACGGACCGCGCGGGCCCCCAGTGGTCGGCGTACTCGCGCGCGTCGGCGACGATGCCCGCCCGCTTCAGCCGGTGGGTGAACTTCGGGTGCGACCCGAACTGCGCGCGCACCTCCGGCGGGCAGTCGACCCGGGTCGACAGCACCCACCGCGCGTACCCCGGCAGCGGTTCCACCCGGTCCGCCTCGGCGACCTCGGGCCAGTCGGCCTTGCCCACCGCACCCGCCGCCGCCCGTGCCGTGGCCATGGAACGCGCCCGCCGCAGTCCACCTACCAGCCCGAACGGGCTCACGACGAGCCGCGGTTCGTCGTGGACGCAGCCGGGCGTCACGCACGTTCGCACCACCGGCAGCGGTCCGCGGGCCGTGCCGAACGGGACGCCGCGGACGATGTCGCGCCTGATCGCGTCGGTGACGTTCGGGTGGTGGTACGCCAGCGCGTTCGTGGCGGGGTCGTCCCGCTCCAGCATCCACAGCAGCACCGACCGCGGCGCCCGGAGCTGCAGCAGCCGCCACGCCCACCACCCCGCGCGCTCCACCTCGGGCTCGCCGATCCCGAGCCGCCGCCGCACCGTCGCGGCGTCGGCCGGATCGACCGACGAGAGCAGGAAGTGCACCCCTGGGACGTTGTTCTCTCGGTCCACGTGCGGATCCTCGCACGGTGATCCACCGCGATCCCGTCCACAGCGGTGGCGGTCAGCCGAGGGGACGCGCGGTCCACGTCGACTTGTCGTCAGGGTCCGGCACCAGTCGCACACCCCGGGCGATGGCGAGCGCGTCGGCGGCGCCGCCGACGTCGACCGCGAACCCGGCGGTGAACCCGAAGATGGTCACCTTGCCCTCGGCGACCATCGCCGGATGACCGTCCACGGTCTGGTTCACCTCGCTCTGCAGCGCCACCACCCTCCCACCGTTCTCGACGCCCACGGAGAGGGCGTCGGCGTAGTTGCCCGCGTCGGGGAGGTCTTCGGTGCCGAAGAGGAGTTCGGTGCGCACGAACGGGTCGCCGGGCGGGCGCAGCTGCGTGGCGGTGCCGACCAGCCGGTACGGCGCGGGCCGCGGCACCGTGAACGGCACGGTCACCGGCTCGCCGTCGCCGACCCGCACGGCCGTCGCGATGCGGCGCGTGGTGTCGCGGTTCGCCTCGTCCCCGACCTGGTGGTCCCGGAAGTGGACGACCGCCCAGGCGCCGTCGGTCCACTGCCAGGCGAGCCGGTCACCGGACGGCGTGCCGACCCAGTAGGCGGGCCGGCCGTCGACGGGTTCGGTGAGCGTGCCGGTCTCCGGCCGCAGCACGACGCCGTCGGAACCGGTGACGGGCCTGCCCGGCGCGTACGCGGTCACCGACCCCATCCCGGTGTGCCCCCTCTGCACGCTGATCCGCTGCCAGCGCCGCGCGGTGGTGTACGAACCGGCGACGACCCCCGGCACGTCGCCGACCGTGACCACCCTCCGCATCGGGTCGAAGTCCGCGGGCTCCACGGCCCGTTGCGACGTGGCGGCCGGCTCGACCGTGGAACCGGAGCCGCCCGGCAGCCCGAGGACGGGCACCAGGAGCGCCACCACGGCCACGAGCGCGCCCGTGCCGACCCACCGCGCCCGCACCCGCCTGCGCCCCACCCGGACCGCCCGGTCGAGGTCGACCTCGGACGGCGGCAACGGGTCCTCGTCACGGAGCGGGTCCAGCAGTCGGTCCACGATCAGGCCTCCTTCGCGGTGATGGGCAGCGGGTTTTCGTCGAGCAGCCGCCGCATGGTGGCCAGCCCGCGCGCGGTCTGGCTCTTGACCGTGCCGGTGCTGCAGCCGAGCGTGCCGGCGACGTCGTCGACCGACATGTCGAACAGGAACCGCAGCACCAGCACCACGGACAACCGGCGTGGCAGCCGGTCGAGCGCGGCGCGCAGGGTGGCCCGGTCGTCGACCCGCCGGTCCGGTTCGACGGCGGCGTCGGGCGCGGAGGCGAACAACGACACGCCCGCCCAGCGCAGCCGGCGCTCGTCGAGGTACACCCGGACCAGGATCCGCCGCACGTAGGCGTCGGTGTTGTCGGCCGCACGCGCTCGCCGCCAGTTGACGTAGAGCTTCGTGATCGCCTGCTGGACGAGGTCGTCACCGCGGTGCGCGTCCCCGCACAGCCGGTACGCGGACCGGCGGAGCCGGTCGAGGTTGGCCCGCACGTACGCCACGTACTCCCTTTCCAACGCCGCCTGCATCGTGCTCCTTCCGTCCCCCTACCCGTACGACGGGCTCGGGGCGCCGGCGGGTTCTCGCCGCGGTCGAGTTCGTCCGCGACGGCCCGGGCTGTAAGGCGTTCACCTGACATCACGGGCCCTGCGGTCCGCCTAGCCTGATCGGCAACGGTGGGCCGCGCGCACTCGTTGTTGAGGGGCGGCGAGCGCGGCGCCGCCATCTTCACAGTCGGACGAGGGGTATGCATGAAGCCGTGGGTTCGCCACCCGGTCGCCGCGTTGGGGGTCGCGGCACTGCTGGTCGCGGGTGGCTGCACCCAAGCGGTCACGGGAGTGGCGACGCCCGAGGGGTCCGGTGCGAAGGCGACGGACACCGCGGGGGAGGAGCGCCGGACCGGGTTCGACGAGTGCGGCCTGGCCGAGCCGGGCGAGGTCGCCAAGGCGATCGGGGTGAGCGCCATGCACGTCACCTCCCGTTCGGCGATGACGCAGTCCGACGGCAGTCGCCGCGCCGTCTGCACGTACTTCCCGGAGAACGTGCCGGGCTTGCTCGGCCTCCAGATCGGCACGGTGGCGGACACGGACCCCGAGCGGTTCTTCGCGCCGTTCGCGAAGAACTTCCGCAACATCCAGACGATCCCCAACCTGGGCGACCGCGCCGAAGCCGTGGCGTACAAGGCGAACGGCACCTCGACCCACTTCATCGAGGTCCGGACGATCGCCGGTGACCGGGGACTGCACCTGTTCTACACCTACGCCGACGACCGCGGCGCCATGCCCAAGGCCGACGGCGCGGCCGCCGCGGTGATCCTCGTGCAGGCGTTGAGCCGGCTGCCCGCGAAGGTGACGATCCCCGACGGGACGCCGGAGGGCCGGTGCGCGGACATCGACCTCGAACCCGCCGCCGAGGCCGTCGGCGCGAAGTTCACCATGGCCCGGTCGGTCGTGTCCGACAGCGGCGGCCTGAGCTGCTACTTCAGCGGCGGCAACGGGAACCTCGACGTCACCCTGCTGACCGACCCGAACCGGGCGGAGAAGATGGCCGTCGCGCCGGACAAGATCACCCACGCCGACATAGGCGACGGCGCCAGGGTGATCGTCACGGAGGCCAACGCGCTGGACGCCCGGGTCAACGTGGGCGACCGGGTCGTGGCGATCACCGCGTCCTACGCGAGCAAGGTCACCGCGCCGCGGCCGGCGGACGTGGAGCTGGTGCGGACCGTCGTCGAGGCGATCGGCAAGCCGAACTGACCGCCGTCACGCCCGTCCGCTCACCTCCGCCAGCCGCCTGCGGATGTCGGCCGTCTCCGGCAGGCACGCCCGCGTCGCGATGGCCAACGCCTTCTCCCAGTGGTCCAGCGCCACCGCGTAGTCCCCGCGCAGCGCCGCGACCCTGGCCAACCCGTCGTGCGCGAGGGCGGACTTGACGTCCTGGTCGCCCAGCGCCACCACCCGGGCGAAGCACTCACCGGCGGCGTCCGGCGCGCCCAGGTCGTAGTGGACCTCCCCGAGCGCGCACAGGGCCTGCCCCTCGACG
Organism: Saccharothrix sp. NRRL B-16348; assembly: GCF_001280085.1. Classification (GTDB taxonomy): domain Bacteria; phylum Actinomycetota; class Actinomycetes; order Mycobacteriales; family Pseudonocardiaceae; genus Actinosynnema. Next base: position 94,710 of record NZ_LGED01000196.1, read on the forward strand.
TCCGGGCTGCCGATCTCCCGCGCGAGCACCAGCGCGGACCGGCCCGCGTCCAGCGCGTCCTCCAGCTTCCCCAGCCGGCGCAGGCAGTCCGACAGGAAGTGCAGGCCGCGCGCCTCGATCTCCCGGTCGCCGATCCGCCCGCCGAGCGACAACGCGCGCCGCAGGTGGTCCAGCGCCACGACGAGGTCGCCCGACCTGGTGTGCACCCAGCCCAGGTTCAGCAGGCTCGACGCGATCATGTACGGGTTGTCCAGCTCGGTGTTGATCGCCAACGCCCGGCGGTGGTGGTGCGCGGCCTCGTCGTAGCGGCCCGTCTTGGCGTGCGCGACGCCCAGGTTCGACAGCACGGCGGCGAGGTCGCGGGGTGTGCCGAACCCCTCCGCCAACTCCAGCGCGCGGCACAGCGCCGTGACCGCTTCGTCGTAGCGCCCCGACCGGATGCACGCGATGCCCAGGTTGGACAGCATCCGCCCGGCGCCGCGCCGGTCGCCCCGCGCCTCCTCGATCGCCAGGCCGAGCTCGAAGGTCCGGTGGGCCGCGGCGAAGCGGCCGGCGCCCAGGTGGGCGACACCGAGGTCGCGGTAGACCACGGCGAGCGCGTCCAGGTCGTCCACCCGGCGCGCCGCGTCCAGGGCGTGTTCGTAGCCGGACAGGGCGTCCTCGACGTACCCCTGGCGCATCAGGCCCGTGCCGAACACCACGGCCAGCCGCCACACCAGGTCGTGCAGCCCGTGGTCCAGGGCGGCGCGGATGGTCGGCTGGAAGTTCGGCTGCACGGCCGCGACCACCCGGCGGGCGTCGGTCGCGGTGCGCAGCGGTGGCAACGAGGAACGCCGTCGCGGTGCGGGCACCTTGAGGTCGCGGCCGGGGTCGATCACCCGTTCCACGGCCGTGCCCAGGTCGACGAGGTGCTCGCCGAGCCGGCGCAACGCCGCCTCCCGGTCCGCCGCGGACTCCAGCCGGCCGGCGAGCGAGTGCGCGTGGTGCCGCAGCAGGTCGTGGAAGCGGTAGCGGTCGATCGCGTGCCCGATCAGCAGGTGCACGTCCAGCAGGCCCTCCAGCAACCGCTCGGCCTCGTCGGGCGGGACGTCCAGCAGTGCCGCGGCGGCGTGGAGGTCGAACAGCGGGCCGGGGTGCAGGCCGAGCAGCCGGAACGCGCGCTGCTGCCGGGCGTCGAGGTGGTGGTAGGAGACGTTGAACGCGGCCGGCACGCTCCGGTCGCCCACCGCCAGCTCGGTGAGCCGCCGCCGCTCGTCGCGCAGCCGGTCGGCCAGGTGCGCGACCGTCCAGGTCGGACGGTGCCGCAACCGGGACGCGGCGATGCGGATCGCCAGGGGCAGCAGCCCGCAGTGGGCCACCACCTCGGCGGTCGCCGCCGGCTCCGCCAGGACGCGTTCGTCGCCCACCACGGCGCGGAACAGCGCGATCCCGTCGTCGCGGTCCATGACGTCCAACGAGAACGACACCGTGCCGTCCAGGTCCGACAGGCGGCGGCGACTGGTGGCCAGCACGCCCGCGGTGGCGCCGCCGGGCAGCAGCGGTCGCAGCTGACCGCCGTCGGCCACGTTGTCCAGCAGCACGAGCACGCGCTTGCCCGCGAGTTCGGACCGCCAGCGGCTCGACCGCTCGGTGACGCCGTCGGGCACCTGCTCGGGCGGCACGCCGACGCCGCGCAGCAACCGGTCCAGCGCGGCGGTCGCGGTCAGCGGCTCCTGGCCGGGCGTGTGGCCGTGCAGGTCGATGAACACCTGGCCGTCCGGGAACGCGGTCCGCAGCAGGTGGGCGGCCCGGACCGCCAGCGTCGTCTTGCCGACGCCCGCCATGCCGTCGAGCGTGGTGATCACCACCGCCGTCCCGTCGGTCGGCGACACCAGCCCCAGGACGCGGTCCAGCTCGGCCGCGCGGCCGGTGAAGTCGGCGATGTCGTGCGGGAGCTGGCTCAGGCTTGCGGCGGGCGGCTCGCGCGGCGTCACGGGTGATGGCGCGGGCTCGTCCCGCAGCATCCGCCGGTGCAGCTCGCGCAGCTCGGGGCCCGGGTCGACGCCCAGCTCCGTGGCCAGCGCCGCCCTGGTGCGCTCGTAGGCCAGCAGCGCTTCGGGCTGCCTCCCTGCCCGGTACAGGGCCAGCACCAGGTGGTGCCGCAGGCGCTCCCGCAACGGGTGCTCCTGGACCAGGTGGACCAGCTCCGGCACGAGGGTCGACGTGTCGCCCAGGTCCAGCCGGAGCCCGATCAAGGTCTCGTGCGCCGCCAGCCGCTGCTCCTCCAGCGCCGCGGCCTCCGCTTCCAGCGCCCGGCCGGTCAGCCCGTCCAGCGCGGGGCCGCGCCACAGCAGCAGCGCCTCCGACAGCGTCGCGACGGCGAGGCCCGGCTCGCCCCGCCCGACTTGGTCCTCCGCCGTCGCGACGGCCAGCCGGAACCGGTGCGCGTCCACCTGGTCGGCGGTCGCGTCGATCCGGTAGCCCGTGCCGTCGGTGATCAGGAGATCACGGAACGCACCCAGGTGCCGACGTGCCGCGGCGATCGCGTTGTGCACCTGCTTGCGCGCGGTGTCCGGCGGGTCCTCGTCCCACAGGGCGTCGACGAGCCGTGCCGCGGTCACGAGCCGGCCGGGCCGGAGCAGGAGCGCCGCGAGCAGCTTCTCCTGGCGGCTGCCACCCAGCGGGACGCGCCGACCGCCGACCAGCGCCTCGAACGGGCCGAGCAGCCGAAACTCGACCCCGTCGGTTCTCCTCCCCATCCGGCCATTGTCCGCCGGCGGCGGCTGTGGCGTGGGAGAACGGCGGCACGGACGCCGCTATCCGCACTTGGTGATGGGGCAGTGGCCCGAAGTGCCCGCACCGGGGTGCGCGCCGTCCGCGAACGCCGACGCCGTGACCGCGGGCGCCGCGATGAACGCGAGGACGAACGCCAGCGCCGCCGTGAATCGAACTGCCCTCATGCTGTTCCCTCCCTCTGCGCCCGGTGGGCGCCCCCGTGCGACGATCCGGCACGACGGTATCGAACCGCTATCGGACGCCGATGCCCTCGGCCCGGACCGACCACTCAGGACACCTCTCCGGTGTTCGATCACGGCGGGCCACCACCCGATCGAGGCGGCGGGAGACCCGTTCGGATGTTGTCCGGCCCTTCCCGGCGGCACCATCCTGTGTGCCGTCCGCGTCAACCGAACACGTACGTGCGGAGGGTTCGTGCCGGTCACCGACATGCTCAAGGCAAAGATCAACCACGGGTTCGCCTACCTGGACGTCGACGGCGACGGGCTGCTCACCGAGCAGGACCACGTCCTGATGGGCAGGCGGGCCGCGGAATCCCTCGGGCACGCCCCCGACTCGCCGCAGGAGCAGCGCATCATCGACGCCTACCTGCGGATCTGGCACGACCTGCACCTGCCGCACATCCCCGGCGGCGGCACGGCCATCTCGCGCGAGCAGTTCCTCGACTCCACCGGCTCCCTCGCCGACGACCCGGACGCCGCGCGGGCCAGCGTCGGCGCGCTGGCCGAGGCGTTCCTGGCCATCGCCGACACCGACGTCGACGGCCGGGTGAGCCCCGCCGAGTACCTCGTGTTCCAGCGCGGTCACTTCCCCGGCCTGACCGAGGACCAGGCCGCCGAGGCGTTCGCGCACCTCGACACGGACGGCGACGGCTACCTCACCGCCGACGAGTTCACGCGCGCGTGCGTGGAGTTCTGGTCCAGCACCGACCCGGACGCGCCGGGCAACTGGTGGATGGGCCACCCCGTGGCGTGACCCGTCCCGCCGCACGTCCGCTGCCGGTGGCAGTGCGAACCCGCCGCGGTGCGGTGCTCGGGTCCGTGCTGTCCAGGCACTGCTGTCAGCGCTGGGCGACGGTCTGGAAGCTGTGGTCCGACGGCGGCAGGAGCGTGATGGTGAAGGCGTCCTCGGCGGTGGTGTGCGGCAGGGTGACCGTCGTGGCGTTGCCGGACAGCGTCACGACGGAGTTCCGGACGGTCACCGGTCCCTGGACCGCGCCGCCGCCGTTGTAGGGGATGCGCTGGACGACCACGCGCACCTGGTCGTCCAGCACGATCCCGCTGGTGGTGTCGAGGCGCCGCAACGCGACCGCGACGTCGCTCGTGGTGTCGCCACCACCGCCGACCAGGACCTTCGCCGAGCCGGGTGCCTTCGTGGCGAACGCGTCGTACGACCGGCTCGGCGTCACCGAGGCGACCTGGCCCGTCTGCGAGCCGTAGAAGCGGTAGACCCACCACTCGCCCTTCGGCAGGTGCTGCCCGGACGAGTCCCGGACGAGCATGTTGCCGAGGTCGTTGTGCAGGTTGCCCGCGCTGGCCCAGTTGGCGCGCAGGCCGTCGGCCCCGGCGCGTTCCAGGCGGGCGACGTACCAGGAGCCGGCACCGGGGTTCTGCTCGTTGGCCGCGCCGTACTCGTTGATCTGGTACGGCCGCGGGTGCGGGATGCCGCGCGCGTCGAGGGTGGCGTCCGCCGCCGCCACGTTCGCCACCGGGTCACCCGGCAACGAGTGCCAGCTGACGATGTCCGGCACCGTGTCGCTGCCGCGGACGAAGTCGAGGTACTGGTTCCACCACGCGCCGTCCGCCGTCGGCACGCCCGCGAAGCTGGGGCCGACGATCGGCTGCTGCGGGAACGCGGCCCGCACCCGCTGGTACGTGCGCCGCCACAGCTCGAAGTACCGGGCCTGCGGGCGGTTCCAGAACGGGGTGATGTTCGGCTCGTTCCACAGGTCCCACTGCACGGGCGCGCCCGTCGCCCGCACGTCGGCGATCAGGCGGGTCAGGAAGGCGTCGTAGTCCGCCCAGTCGCCGTCGTCGCCGGGGAAGCGGGTGATCGGGTAGCTGTCGGCGCCCCACAGGTCGTGCACGAGCAGGATGAACTCGCCGCCCAGCGACCGGGTGCGCAGCAGCTGCGCGCGGGTCGAGTTCCACCGGCGGTCGTACTTGCCCGCGACCCAGCCGCCGGGGCCGTCGAGCTGGGCGCCGCCGGCGCGCATGTACCGGAACCCCACGTCGCGGAAGAAGTGGTCCGCGGGGCCCGTGCCGTCCTCGGTCATGCCGTAGATCCACCCGGAGGCACGGTGGGTCGGGGCGCCGCCGGCGACGGAGAAGTCCACGGAGAGGGACTCGTCCGGGGCCTGGGCGGTAGGGCCGGGGGTGCCGCGGTCTCGTCCTCGGGGCTTGGGGTGCACGATCGACTCCTTGACCAGAATGATGGGCGTGACGTGCGCAGGGCAGGCCGCGAGCCTGTCCTGGAAACACGAGGAAGTGCGCGCCGGCCTCTGAACGGTAGTCGAACCGGTTCGACCACCGGCGGGCCGCACGGTACGAATACGACGAGACGTCACGCTAGATGGTCATCGAACCGGTTCGCAACCGTAACCGAGCGGTAGCGTGGCCGGGTGGCGGAGGCCGTGCCCGTTGAACCGGTTCGCGCGACTAGCGGAAGCGGGCCCCGGTGCTCGACCGCAACGTGACGGCCGGTTCCAGCAGGGCGTTGCGCGGTGTCGCGGCGGGGTCGGCGATCTGCTCGACCAGCAGGTCGACGGCGAGTCGGGCCATCTCCTCGGCGGGCACGTCGGCCGCGGTCAGCGGCGGGTGGAAGCCCTCGGCGAGGCGGCCCGCGACGACGCCGGTGATCGAGAAGTCGCGCGGCACGTCCAGCCGCGCCCGGTGCAGGGCCTGCTGGAGGCCGGGCAGCGCGGCCTCGTTGATCGTCACGGCCGCCGTCACCTCCGGCCACCGGGCGCGGATGTCCTCGAAGCACGCCAGCCCCGCCGCGGGCTCGTCGGCGCAGCACACCGTGCGCGCGGTCAGCCCGCGCGCGTCCGCGGCCTCCAGGAAGCCGGCCGACGAGCGCAGCGCGGGTCCGTAGCCGGCGGCCACCAGCTCGTCGGACCGGTTGATCAGCACCACGTCCTGGTGGCCGAGGTCGGCGAGGTGGTGCACGCAGCGCCGGATCAGCGCCGCGTAGTCCACGTCGACCCACCACGACGCGCCGGGGTGCTCGACGTGGCCGATCGTCACGAACGGCAGCCCGGCCTGCTCCAACCGCGCCACGCGCGCGTCGTCCAGCAGGATCTCCATCAGGATCACGCCGTCCACCCGGCGACCGGTGACGATCCGCTCGAACGACCGGTCGTGGTCACCGCCGCTGGGTGAGAGCAGCACGTCGAGGTCGTGCGTGGCGGCGGCCTCTACCACGCTGGCCACGAAGCCGAGCTGCGCGTCGGTGAGCCGGCTGCTGGCGGGCGGTATCACCAGGCTCAACGTGCGGGTCCGCCCCTCGGCGAGCGCCCGCGCGCTGGCGTTGGGCCGGAAGCCCAGCTCGTCGATGACCTCGTTGATCCGCCGGGCGGTCGCCGTCGACACCGGCCGCTTCCCGCTCAGCGCGTAGGACACCGTGCTGCGCGACACCCCCGCCCGCTTGGCGATCTCGCCGATGTTCATGCGCACTCCGATCAACCGGTTCGACAGGGTGTCGATGATAGTCGGCAAGGTCTTGCACGGGTTCCTCCGGGACGTTACGTTGGCCGAACCTCACCTGGGTCGAACCGGTTCGACCCGAGGGTCTGACGGGTCGTCAGCGCAGCCGCCAGGAAGGACCCCCATGAACTCCGCACCGATCACCCACCGGTTCGCCGTCGCCCTCGTCGCGGCGGGACTGGCCCTGTCGGCCTGTTCCTCGTCCACCGGTGATGCCGGCGGCCCCGCGGGCGGGAAGTTCGCCGTGTGGGACCCGTACCCGCAGTTCGACGGCGGCTCCGAGTGGGTGAAGGTGATCGAGGACTGCGGGCGGCAGGCCGGGGTCGAGGTCGAGCGCCAGGCGTACGACACGTCGGACCTGACCAACAAGGTCCTGCTCGCCGCGCAGCAGGGCGTCGCGCCCAACGTCCTGGTCGTGGACAACCCCGTGGTGTCCACGCTGGCCGAGGCGGGCGTGCTGAAGGCCAACCAGGACACCGGTCTGGACGCGTCGCAGGCGTCGACGAACCTCATGGCGGCGGCCGAGTCGGAGGGGAAGGCGTACGGCGTGCCGATCGGGGCGAACACCCTGGCGCTCTACTACAACAAGGCGGTGCTGACCGCGGCCGGCGTCGACCCGGCGTCGATCACCGACTGGGCGGCGCTGGACGCGGCGCTGGCGAAGGTCGTCGCGGCGGGCAAGAAGGGCATCACGTTCTCCGCGATCGGCACCGAGGAGGGCACGTTCCAGTTCCTGCCGTGGTTCTGGGGCGCGGGCGCGCAGCTCACCGACCTGTCGTCGGCGCAGGCCGTGGCCGCGGTGGAGCTGTGGAAGTCCTGGCTGGACAAGGGGTACGCGCCGAACTCGGTCATCGGCAACACGCAGACCACCAGCTGGCAGGAGTTCGCCACCGGCGAGTACGCCTTCGCCGAGAACGGCACGTGGCAGCTGGGCAAGGCCGGGTTCGAGTACGGCGTGATCCCGATCCCGTCCCGCGCCGGCGGTGTCGCGCCCGCCCCGACCGGCGGCGAGGTCGTCACCGTGCCCGCCCAGGACGACACGGGCCGGGAAGCGACCGCGGCGAAGATCGCCGGCTGCCTCACCGGCGCGGACACCGTGCTGGCGACCGACACGGCCCTGACCTACGTCTCCGCGGTCGAGTCGGTGCGCGAGCGGCAGGTCGCCGCCAACCCGGAGCTCGCGGTGTGGGTGGACGCGGTGAAGTCGGCCAAGGGCCGCACCGGCGACGGCCTCGGCACCCGCTACCCGCGGATCTCCCAGCCGCTGTGGACCGCCGTGCAGGCCGCGCTGACCGGCTCGAAGGCGCCGGCGGACGCGTTGAAGGACGCCCAGGCCGCCGCGGCCACGGCGAAGTAGGCCCGCGGTCGATGCGCAAGAACCTCGTCGGTTGGGCGTTCCTGAGCCCGATCGTGGCCTACCTGCTCCTCTTCTACGCGTACCCGCTGGTGACGACCGTCGACCTGAGCATCCGCGACTACACCGTCCGGTCGTTCGTGCGCGGCGGCGCCCCGCTGACGGGGTTCGAGAACTACCTGACCGTGTTCGCCGATCCGACCTTCCGGACCGCGCTGCTCAACACGGTGCTCTTCACCGTCGTGTCGCTCGTCTTCCAGTACGGCATCGGGCTGGCGATGGCGGTGTTCTTCTCCCGCCACTTCCGGCTGTCCGCGACCCTGCGGGCGTTGTTCCTGGTGCCGTGGCTGCTGCCGCTGATCGTGTCGGCCTCGACGTGGGCGTGGCTGCTCAACAGCGAGGCGGGCGTCGTCAACGCGGTCCTGCGCTTCGTCGGCGTCGACGGCGTGCACTGGCTGACGTCACCGGACTGGTCGCTGGTGTCGGTGACCATCGCCAACATCTGGATCGGCATCCCGTTCAACCTCGTGGTGCTCTACAGCGGCCTGCGCGACATCCCGGCCGAGGTGCACGAGGCGTCCGCGCTGGACGGCGCGAACTCCTGGCAGTCGTTCCGGCACGTCACCTTCCCCCTGCTGCGGGCGGTCTCCACGGTCACGCTGCTGCTGGGCCTCGTCTACACGCTCAAGGTGTTCGACATCATCTGGATCATGACGCGCGGCGGCCCGAGCGGGTCGTCCACCACCCTGGCCACCTGGTCCTACGAGCTGGGCTTCGGCAACGCGCTGCCCCGCTTCGGGCCCAGCGCCGCGGTGGGCAACGTGCTCATCCTGATCGCCCTGGTCGCCGGCCTGGTGTACGTGCGCGCGCAGCGCAAGCAGGAGGCGTCGTGACGCGGTCGTGGTGGCGGACCGCGGTGGGCGTGCTGCTCACCGCCGTGATGCTGTTCCCCGTCTACTGGATGGTCAACGTCTCGCTCACGCCGGCGAGCCGGATGCGCAAGTCGCCGCCGGACCTGTTCCCCGTCGACCCGACGTTCGAGGGGTACGCGCGGGTGCTCGACGAGCAGCTGCCGTACTTCGGCACCAGCCTGCTGGTCGGGCTGGGCACCGTCGTGCTGACGTTGGCGCTGGCCGCGCCCGCCGCGTACGCGCTGGCGAAGCTGCGCCCGCGCGGCCGGGGGTCGCTGATGTTCGTGCTGCTGGTCGCGCAGATGATCCCCGGCATCGTCATGGCGCTGGGCCTCTACGGGATGTTCGTGCGCTTCGGCATGACGAACACGGTGTGGGGCCTGGTCCTCGCCGACTCCACGATCGCGGTGCCGTTCGCCGTGCTGATCCTCACCTCGTTCCTGTCGGCCGTGCCCGACGAGATCGTGCAGGCGGCGCGGATCGACGGCGCGGGCCCGTTCCGCGTGTTCTGGTCGGTCGTGCTGCCCGCCGGCCGCAACGGGCTGGTCACCTCCGGTCTGTTCGCGTTCCTGTGGGCGTGGTCGGACTTCCTGTTCGCCACCACCCTGGACAGCGGCGGCGCGCTGAAACCGCTGACGCTCGGCATCTACCGCTACATCGGCAACAACAACCAGGAGTGGAACGCGATCATGGCCACCGCCGTGGTCGCGTCCGTGCCCGCCACCGTGCTGCTCGTGCTGGCCCAGCGCTTCGTCGCCGCGGGCATCACGGCGGGCGCGGTCAAGGACTGAAGGGAAGCCTGTGGACGACTTCTCGGTGCGCGAGATCCCGTTCAGCCACCCGGGCGCGTGGTTCGGCCTCTCCCCGGTCACCGCGCTCGCCACGTACGCCGACGACCTGCACCTGGTGTCGCACCGCAACGGGATGCGCGCGGTGCTGTCGCTGGTCGTCGGCGGTGGCGGCGCGGTCGACGTGACGGCCGACCCCGCGCTGCTGACGTGGACGGCGGGGCGGGGGAGAGCCAGGGCCGCTTTCGAGACGCCCTCCGCGTTGCGGATCACCGGCCACGGCGTCGGCCTGCGCATCGCCGCCGCGGACCCGACGTTGACGCCGTTCACCGGGACGTACTTCTTCCACGACCCGGTCACGTCGTCGTACGTGTTCACCTCCTACGAGACCGGGCACCGCTACCGCGTGACCGTCCTCTCCGGAGAGGCCGGGGCGGTGGGCGCCGGCGCGTTGGGCACGGCGGAGCGGGCCGTCGTGATCGGCGAGGACGGCGGTGAGTGGGAACTCGCGCTGGAGGAGCTGACGACGGCCCGCCGCGCCTTCACGTCCGACGCGACGTTCACCGAGGTGGTGACGGCCGCACGGCGGTCGTTCGCCGACTTCACCGACGCGGTCGCGCCCTGGCGCGGCGATCGCACGCCGGCCGCCGAACTGGCCTGCTACGTGCTGTGGTCGGCGACCGTGGCGCCGGCCGGGTTCATCAAGCGCCCGGCGGTGCTGATGTCCAAGCACTGGATGGACAAGGTGTGGAGCTGGGACCACTGCTTCAACGCCCTCGCGCTCGCGCCCGGGGCGCCGGAGCTGGCGTGGGACCAGCTGCAGGTGGTGTTCGACCACCAGACCGAGGAAGGCGCCCTGCCCGACTCGATCACGCACTCCGAGGTGCTGCACAACTTCGTCAAGCCGCCGATCCACGGCTGGGCGGTGAGCAGGCTGCGCGAGCTCCTGCCCGGCGGGCTGCCCGCGGCCGAGCTGCCACGCCTGTACCGGCAGCTGGCGGCGTGGACGACCTTCTGGCTCGACCACCGCCGCGTGCCGGGCGAGCCCTTCCCGCACTACGAGCACGGCAACGACAGCGGCTGGGACAACTCCACCGCGTTCCGCGGCGATCCGCTCGTGCGGACCGCCGACCTCGCCGCGTTCCTCGTCCTGCAGCTGCGGGAACTGGCCCGGCTGGCGGGCGAGATCGGCGACCCGGCCGCCGCGACGCGCTGGACGAGCGAAGCCGACACCATGCTCGCCGCGATGGTCGACCGGCTGTGGAACGGCGACAGGTTCGCCGGCCGCGGGCTCGACGGCGCACCGCGCGCCACGGCGAGCCTGCTCGACCTCGTGCCCGTCGTCCTCGGCGCGGAACTGCCGCCGGACGTGCACGGCGCGGTCGCCGAGGCCGTGGCCGGCCACCTGACGTCGGTGGGCCTGGCCACCGAGCTGCCCGACTCGCCCTGGTACGAAGCCGACGGCTACTGGCGCGGACCCGTGTGGGCGCCGTCGACCGTGCTGGTCGAGGACGGCCTGCGGCGCGGAGGTGCGGTGGCGTTGGCCGACCAGGTCAGCGCGAGCTTCCGCGCCGTGTGCGAGAAGTCGGGCTTCGCCGAGAACTTCGACGCGCTCACCGGCCAGGGCCTGCGCGACCGCGCCTACACCTGGACCGCGAGCGCCTACCTCGTGCTGGCCGGCGACGCCGAACGCCGACTCCAGGACGGCCCGAGCGCTTGACGTCACCGGAGTTCCCTCACGCCGGCCCGACTGCTTGATGGTGCCGCGATGTCCCGCCCCGCATGGCGCGGGCGCACACCCCGCTGCCGACTGAAGTGCCCGGAGGAGGCCGGTGTGGACGCTCGCCGCACCGGCCTCCAGGCCGTCACCCGGCCAGGCGCTCCTCGGCGGCCCGCCACGCCCCGGGCTCACCGCTCGGCTCGTACCGGACCAACTCGGTCGAGGACCGCACCACGGCCCGCAGCTCCGCCAGACCACCGGTGACCACGCCCAACGCGCGGGCCTGGACCAGGGCGTTGCCGTAGGCGGCGGCCTCGACCGGTCCCGCCACGACCGGCAGCCCGCAGGCGTCCGCGGTGAGCCGGCACAGCAGGCGGTTGCGCGCGCCGCCGCCCACCACGTGCACGACGTCGACCCGCCGTCCGGACAGGTCGGCGGCCTGCCGGACCGCCCGGCGGTGGGCCAGCGCCAGGCTGTCCACCACGCACCGGACGATCGCGGCGGGCGTCGACGGCGGCGTCTGGCCCGTCCGGGCACACGCCTCCCTGATCCGGGCGGGCATGTTGCCCGGCGGGATGAACGTCGGATCACCCGCGTCGACCACCGCCGCCAACGCGGGCTCCGCGCCCGCCGCGTCGAGCAACGCCGTCAGGTCCGGGTCGCCCCACTCGCGCAGGCACTCCTGCAACAACCACAGGCCCATCACGTTGCGCAGGTAGCGGACCGTGCCGTCCACGCCCAGCTCGTTGGAGAAGTTCGCGGCGCGGCTCGCCTCGGTGAGCACCGGCGCGTCCAGCTCGACCCCGACCAGCGACCACGTCCCGGTGGCGACGTAGGCGAAGTCCCGCGTCGCGGCCGGCACCCCGACGACCGCCGACGCGGTGTCGTGCGACCCCACGGCCACCACCGGGACGGGCCCGGTCAGACCGGTCTCCGCCAGCACGTGGTCGTGCAGCGTGCCCACCTCTGTGCCCGGCTCCACCAGTGGCGGGAACAACCCGTCGGCGAGACCCAGGCGCGCCACCAGCTCCGCCGACCACGTCCGCGTCCGCGCGTCGAGCAGGCCGGTGGTGGAGGCGTTGGTGACCTCGCCGACGTCCGCGCCGGTGAGCCAGCGCGCGAGCAGGTCCGGGATGAGCAGCAACCGTTCCGCCGCGCCCAGCTGCGGCGTGCCGCGGGCCGCCGCCAACTGGTAGACGGTGTTGAACGGCAGCACCTGCAGCCCCGTGACCCGGTACAGCTCGGTCGCCGGCACGCGCGCGTGCACGGCCTCGGGCACGCCGTCGGTGCGCCGGTCGCGGTAGTGGACCGGGTTGCCGAGCAACGCGCCGGTGGCGTCCAGCAGGCCGTAGTCGACCGCCCACGAGTCGATGCCGACCGCGTCCAGCCGCGGCCCGGCCGCCCGCAGGCCGTCGAGCACGCCCCGGTAGAGGCCGAGCACGTCCCAGTGCAGCGTGTCGCCGAGCCGCACCGGCCCGTTGGGGAACCGGTGCGCCTCGGCGAAGGTCACCCGACCGGGCGCGATGTCGAAGACCATCACGCGTCCGCTCGACGCGCCGAGGTCGACCGCCGCGACCCGGACCGCACCCCGGCCCATCAGCGCAGGAAGGCGGCGGCGACGCCGGAGTCGACCGGCACGTGCAGCCCGGTGGTCTGGGACAGGTCGCCCGCGGTGAGCGCGAAGACGGCGGCGGCGACGTGCTCGGGCAGCACCTCACGGCCCAGCAGCGTGCGCTTGGCGTAGTAGGCGCCCAACTCCTCCTCCTTGACCCCGTACACGGCGGCTCGCTGCGCGCCCCAGCCGCCGGCGAAGATGCCCGACCCGCGCACCACGCCGTCAGGGTTGACGCCGTTGACCCGGATGCCGTGCGGCCCCAGCTCGGCGGCCAGCAGCCGCACCTGGTGCGCCTGGTCCGCCTTGGTCGCGCCGTAGGCGACGTTGTTGGGCCCGGCGAACACCCCGTTCTTGCTGGAGATGTAGACGATGTCGCCGCCCATGTCCTGCTCGATCATCACCTTCGCGGCGGCCCGCGACACCAGGAACGACCCGCGCGCCATCACGTCGTGCTGGAGGTCCCAGTCGCGCACGGTCGTCTCCAGCAACGGCTTGGAGATCGACAAGCCGGCGTTGTTCACGACCAGGTCCACCCCGCCGAACGCGAGCACCGCCGCGGCGAACGCCCGCTCCACGGCCGCCTCGTCCGACACGTCCGCGGCCACGCCGATCGCCACGTCCGCGGTGCCGATGCCGTCGGCGACCGCGGCGGCCTTCTCCCCGTCGAGGTCGGAGACGACCACGCACGCGCCCTCGGCGGCCAACCGCTCGGCGATGGCCTTCCCGATGCCCGATCCCGCGCCGGTCACCAGCGCCACCCGCGTGGCCAGCGGCTTCGGCTCGGGCATCCGGGCCAGCTTGGCCTCCTCCAGCGCCCAGTACTCGATGCGGAACTTCTCCGACTCGGGGATCGGCCGGTACGTCGACACCGACTCGGCGCCGCGCATCACGTTGATCGCGTTGACGTAGAACTCGCCCGCCACCCGCGCGGTCTGCTTGGTGCGCCCGAACGAGAACATGCCGACACCGGGCACCAGCACGATCGCCGGGTCCGCACCGCGCATCGCCGGGGAGTCCGGGGTCGCGTGCCGCTCGTAGTAGGCGCGGTAGTCCTCCCGGTAGGCGGCGTGCAGGTCCTTGAGCCGCGCGATGATCTCGTCCACGCCCGCCGTGCCGGGCAGGTCGACCACCATCGGCTTGACCTTGGTGCGCAGGAAGTGGTCCGGGCACGACGTGCCCAGCTCGGCCAGCGGCGCGAGCCTCTCCCGGGACAGGAAGTCCAGCACCACGTCGGTGTCGGTGAAGTGGCCCACCTGCGGCAGGTCGGTCGACGCCAGGCCGCGGATCGCCGGGAAGATCGCCGCCGCCTTGGCCCGCCGCTCGGCCTCGGGCAGCGGCTCGTTGCCCGGCACCACCGCGCCGAACGGCTCGGCGGACCCGTGCCGCGCCAGGAACTCCTCCGCGGTCCGGATGATCTCCGTCGAGTGCGCCTCGCACTCCTCGGACGTGTCGCCCCACGCGGTGATCCCGTGCCCGCCCAGCACGCACCCGATCGCCCGGGGGTTCGCCGCCTTGATCGCCGCGATGTCCAGGCCGAGCTGGAAACCGGGCCGGCGCCAGTCCACCCACGCCACCCGGTCGCCGAAGCACCGCTCGGTCAGCTTCTCCCCGTCGGCCGCCGTCGCCAGCGCGATGCCCGAGTCGGGGTGCAGGTGGTCCACGTGCGGCGCGTCGACCAGGCCGTGCATGGCCGTGTCGATCGACGGCGCCGCGCCGCCCTTGCCGTGCAGGCAGTAGTCGAACGCGGCGACCATCTCGTCCTCGCGCTCCACGCCCGGGTAGACGTCCACCAGCGCGCGCAGCCGGTCCAGGCGCAGCACGGCCAGGCCGGCGGGGGTGAGGGTGCCCAGGTCGCCGCCCGAGCCCTTCACCCACAGCAGCTCGACCCGGTCACCGGTCACCGGGTCGGTGTCGCTGCCCTTCGCGGAGGTGTTGCCGCCCGCGTAGTTGGTGTTGCGCGGATCGGCGCCCAGCCGGTTCGAGCGGGCGACCAGCGCCGCGGCGGTCGTGTTGTCGGTCATCTGCGGAAACTCCTCGTGGACGAGCGGTGGCGAGGGGTCAGAGCCAGCCGGCCTGGGTGCCGCCGACGCGGGCGGCGGCGATCCCGTCGGCGTAGCCGGACGTGCGGTAGGCGGCCATCGGGTCGCGGGGGAGGCCCTTGGCCTCGCGGCGGTCGGCCAGCGCGCCGCGCACGTCGGTGTGGAAGGCGTCCATCAGCACGTCGTGCGCGCCGATCACGTCACCGGCCTCCTCGGCGGCGGCCAGCGCCCCGGTGTCGACGAGCAGTGCCTTGGCCAACGCCTGCTCGACGTTGAGGACCGACCGGAGCTGGCCCGCGATCTTGTCCTCGATGTTGTGGCACTGGTCGAGCATGAAGTTGACCCCGGAGTCGGGGCGGTGCGCGCCGACCGCGACGATCTCGGCCATGATCCGGAACAGCTGGAACGGGTCGGCCGACCCCACGATCAGGTCGTCGTCGGCGTAGTAGCGGGAGTTGAAGTCGAACGCGCCCAGCCTGCCCGCCCGCAGCAGCTGCATGACGATGAACTCGATGTTCGTGCCCGGCGCGTGGTGACCCGTGTCGAGCACGACCTGCGCGCGTTCGCCGAGCGCCTGGCAGTGCAGCAGCGCGGTGCCCCAGTCGGGGACGTCCATCGCGTAGAAGTACGGCTCGAAGAACTTGTACTCCAGCAGCAGCCGCTGGTCGGGTCCCAGCGCGGCGTAGATCTCGGTCAGCGACTCGGCCAGCCGGTCCTGCCGGGCGCGCAGCGACGCCTGCCCCGCGTAGTTCGTGCCGTCGGGCAG
This sequence comes from Saccharothrix sp. NRRL B-16348, assembly GCF_001280085.1. Classification (GTDB taxonomy): domain Bacteria; phylum Actinomycetota; class Actinomycetes; order Mycobacteriales; family Pseudonocardiaceae; genus Actinosynnema. The sequence continues at coordinate 110,382 of NZ_LGED01000196.1, forward strand.
CCACAGCTTCAGGTCGGTCGAGCCGGTCTTCGCCATCACCGCCACGCAGTCGAGGTGGTGCGCGACGGCCTTGGCCCGCACCCGCGGGTCCGAGTGCGTCAGCGAGCCGAGCTTGTAGTCGTCGTCCTGGAAGAGGTTCGAGTTGATCGCGCCGATCCGCACGCCGTGCTCCTCGGCGTGCGCCGCCAGCGCGCCGAAGTCCTCGACCCGGTCCCACGGGATGTGCAGCGACACCCGCGGCGCGAGCCCGGTCAGGGCGTGCACCCGCGCGGCGTCGGCGATCTTCTCGAACGGGTCGCGCGGCGTGCCCGGTGTGCTGAACACCTTGAACCTGGTCCCGGAGTTCCCGTACGCCCAGCTCGGCACCTCGATGGTGAACCCGTCGAGTTCCGACAGCACCTCCTGCAAGGACATCACACGTCGTTCCTCTCGGCAGCGGGTCAACCGGTGTGGGGCCGACGGTAGCCGACCTTGGAACGTTTCACAACGGAGGTTCACGGGGTGGCGTCGGTCATCCGGCACACCTTCTTCTCCCTGCTACGCTTCGGCCGGACGCGGTTGCTTGGACGTTTCATCTCCCGGTCGCGTCGATCACGGAGGAGGGTGGGCGGTGTCCGCGCCGAGCATGAAGGATGTCGCCGCGCACGCGCGCGTGGCCGTTGGCACGGTGTCGAACGTGCTCAACCACCCCGAGCTGGTCGCCGAGAGCACCCGCAAGCGGGTCCTGGACGCGATCGCCGAGCTGGGCTTCGTGCGCAACGAGTCGGCCCGCCAGCTCCGCGGCGGCACCAGCCGCACCCTCGCCTACGTGGTGCTCGACACCCGCAACCCGTTCTTCACCGACGTGGCCGCCGGCGCGCAGCAGGTGGCGGAGGACGCCGGGCTCGCCATGTTCCTGTGCGACGGCGGCGAGGACCCCACCCGCCAGGCCAGGTACCTGGACCTGCTCGAGCAGCAGCGGGTGGAGGGCATCCTGATCACGCCGGTCGACGCGAACGACCCGAGCCTCGCCGCGCTGGCCCGTCGCGGGACGCCCGTCGTGGTCGTCGACCGCGGCGCGGGGCCGGACCGCTGCTCGGTGTCGGTGGACGACGTGCTCGGCGGGGACCTCGCCGCGTCGCACCTGCTCGACGCCGGCCACCGCCGGATCGCCTTCGTCGGCGGGCCGCGCTCGATCGGCCAGGTGGCCGACCGCCTGGCGGGCGCCGAGCAGGCCCTCGCCCGAGCAGGCGCCGAGCCGCTCACCGTGCTGGAGACGGCACGCCTCGACGTCGCCGAGGGCAGGCGGGCGGGCGAGCGCCTGGCCGGTCTGCCCGCGGCCCGGCGGCCCACCGCCGCGTTCTGCGCCAACGACATGCTCGCGCTCGGCCTGCTCCAGCAGGCGGTCCGGCTCGGCCTGCGCGTGCCGCACGACCTGGCGATCGTCGGCTACGACGACATCGAGTTCGCGGCCGCGGCGGCGGTGCCGCTGACGTCGGTCGCCCAGCCGCGCCAGCTCCTGGGCCGCACGGCGGCGGAGCTGCTGCTGGCCGAGGCGCGGCACCCGAAGGGGCACGTGCACCAGCAGCGGGTGTTCGAGCCCGAACTGGTGGTGCGCGAGTCCACCAGCATGCGCCGGTTGGACGGCGTCGCCTGATCCGGTGACGTCCGGCGCGGTCGGTGTTCCGAAATCTTTGCGCAATCGTTTGAAACGTGCCATCTGTCGGCGTGCCCGACGGGCCGCGCGCTTGAGCACGATGACCTAACGATGACCGTCTCATCTCGGCAAAGTTGCCGGACCGTCGTTGACGGTGGGTCTGAGCAGCCCCTAGCCTCGCGCATCATCACCGCATTGAAACATTTCAGTGAAGGAGATGCCGAATGGACCGAGAACACGCGGCTCCGCTGCTGGAGGTACGGGGTGTCTCCAAGTCGTTCGGCGCGGTGGCGGCCGTCCGCGAGGTGTCGTTCCCGCTGCACGGCGGTGAGGCGCACGCGCTGGTCGGGGAGAACGGCGCGGGCAAGTCGACGATCGTGAAGGTGCTCGCCGGCGTGCACGAGCCGGACACCGGCGTGATCGTCCTGGACGGCGAGGAGACGCGGCCGGCGGGTCCCGCCGCCGCGCGGGCCGCCGGCATCGCGGTCATCTACCAGGAGCCGACGCTGTTCCCGGACCTCTCGGTCGCGGAGAACATCTTCATGGGCCGCCAGCCGCTGGGCCGGTTCGGGCGCATCGACCGGGCGGCGATGAGGGCCGAGGCGGTGCGGCTGTTCGACCGGCTCGGCGTCCGCCTCGACCCGGACCGCCCCGCGCGCGGTCTGTCGATCGCCGACCAGCAGTTGGTCGAGATCGCCAAGGCGCTGTCGCTGCGGGCTCGCGTGCTCGTGATGGACGAGCCGACCGCCGCGCTGTCCGGCGTCGAGGTGGAGCGGCTGTTCGCGGTGGTGCGGGCACTGTGCGAGGAGGGCGCGGCGGTGCTGTTCATCTCGCACCGGTTCGACGAGGTGTTCTCGCTGTGCCACCGGCTCACCGTGCTGCGCGACGGCACGTGGGTGTCCACCGATCCGGTCGCCGACCTGACCGTCGACCAGGTCGTGCGGCGCATGGTCGGGCGCGACGTCTCGACGCTGTACCCCAAGGAGGACGTCGAGCCGGGTGACGTCGTGCTGGAGGTCGCCGGGCTGACCAGGCACGGCGTGTTCGCCGACATCGGGTTCTCGGTGCGGGCGGGCGAGATCGTCGCCCTCGCCGGGCTGGTCGGCGCCGGCCGCAGCGAGGTCGTGCGCGCGGTGTTCGGGATCGACCGCTACGACGCGGGCGAGGTCCGGGTGGCGGGCGAGCGGCTGCCCGCCGGGACACCTGCCGCCGCCGTGGCCGCCGGGATCGCGCTGGTGCCGGAGGACCGCCGCCAGCAGGGCCTGGTCATGGAGCTGTCGATCGAGCGCAACGCGACGCTCACCCGCCTGAAGCCGCTGTCCCGCCTCGGCCTGCTCGGCGGCGGGCGTGAACGCCGTTCGGCTCGCGAGTGGACGAAGCGGTTGCAGGTCAAGTACGGGCGGTTGGCGGACGCGGTCGGCACGCTGTCCGGCGGCAACCAGCAGAAGGTCGTGCTGGCCAAGTGGCTGGCGACCGGCCCGAAGGTGCTGATCGTCGACGAGCCGACGCGCGGCATCGACATCGGCACGAAGGCCGAGGTCCACCGGCTGCTCTCGCGGCTGGCGGCCGACGGGGTCGCGGTGGTCATGGTGTCGTCCGAGCTGCCCGAGGTGCTGGGCATGGCCGACCGCGTGCTCGTCGTGCACGAAGGGCGGATCACCGCCGAGCTGAGCCGCGCCGAGGCGACGGAGGAATCGGTCATGTTCGCGGCCACGGGCCGGAAGGCGGCGGTCGCGTGAGCGCCCGGTTGGCGGCGCCCGCCGTGCCGCCGGCGGAGGCGGACGAGAGCCGGACCCGGTTCGTCCGGAAGCTGTGGCTGGCGCGGGAGTTCGGCATCGTCGTGGCGCTCGGGCTGCTCGTGCTGGTGACCACGCTGGACAACCCCGCGTTCCTGTCGCCGCAAAGCCTGCGTGACCTGCTGCTCGGAGCGGCGATCCTGGTGGTCCTGGCGGTCGGGCAGACCGTGGTGATCATCTCCCGCAACATCGACCTGTCGGTCGGCGCGGTGCTCGGCCTGGTCGCGTTCGCGACCGGCAAGCTGCTCAGCACGGCGCCGGGCACGCCGGCGGTGGTCGCGATCCTGGCCGGCGTCGGGCTGGGCGCGGTGTGCGGAGTGGTCAACGGCGTGCTGGTGGCGGCGGCGCGGGTGCCCGCGCTGGTGATCACCCTGGGCACGCTCTACGCGTTCCGCGGCATCGACCACTCGTGGGCGCAGGGTCAGCAGATCAACGCCTCCGACATGCCGCGCTCGTTCCTCCGGCTCGGCACGTGGACCGTGCTCGGCATCCCGGTGCTCGCCGTCATCGCCGTCGTGGTGATGGCGGTCGTCGGCTTCTACCTGCGGTCCTACCGCAGCGGGCGCGAGCTGTACGCGATCGGCTCGGAACCCGCCGCCGCGCGGCTGTCCGGCATCCCGGTCGGGCGCCGGGTGCTCACCTCGTTCGTCCTCTGCGGCGCCCTCGCCGGGCTCGCCGGTGTGCTGTACGCGGCACGCTTCGGCACCGTCGACGCCACCGTGGGCACGGGCATCGAACTCCAGGTCGTCGCGGCGGCCGTGGTCGGCGGCGTGGCCATCTTCGGCGGCAGCGGCAGCGTGTACGGCGCCGCGCTCGGCGCGGTGCTGCTGACCACCATCGGCAGCTCCCTGGCGGTGCTGCGGATCAACCCGTTCTGGCAGCAGGCCGTGGTGGGCGGTCTCATCCTCGCCGCGATCGGACTGGACCGGCTGCTGGCCGTCCGCGCGGCGAACCGCTTGCGAGGGAGGTCGTCCCATGGCGCGTGACACGGTGGCGGTGGACGTTCCGGGCGCGCCGGCGGAACCGGCCGCGGGCGTGCTGCGCTCCGCGTTGGTCCGCTGGGACACCGCGCTGCTCGTGGTGCTCGTCGCGGTCGTGGTGATCGCCGGGGTGCTGGTCGAGGGGTTCGCGAGCGGGCGGAACCTCCAGTTCCTCCTGCTGGACGTGATCGCGATCGCGCTGATCGCGCTGCCGTTGACGCTGATCGTCATCACCGGCGAGATCGACCTGTCGGTGGCCAGCACGCTCGGGCTGTGCAGCGCGGCGATGGGTCAGCTGTGGGTGGCGGGCCTGCCGCTGGAGCTGATCGTGGTGCTGGTCATCGGCCTCGGCGCGGTGCTCGGCGCGGTGAACGCGGTGTTCGTGACCAAGTTCGCGCTGCCGTCGCTCGCGGTCACCATCGGCACCCTGGCCGCGTACCGCGGCCTGGCGTTCGTGGTGCTCGGCGACCAGGCCGTCGCCGACTTCCCGTTCCGCTGGACCGAGGCCGCGAGCGGCACCGTCGGCGACGGCGCCGTGCCGTGGGCGGCGGTGATCACGGCCGTCCTCGCGATCGTGTTCGGCGTCGTGCTGCACGCGACCCCGTTCGGCCGGTCCCTCTACGCCATGGGCAACAACGCCGAGGCGGCGACGTTCGCCGGGATCCGCGTCGCCCGCGCGAAGTTCTGGCTGTTCGTCGCCTCCGGCGCGGTGTCCGGCCTGGCCGGCGTGTACTGGACGCTGCGGTTCGCCAGCGCGCGGGCCGACAACGCCGCCGGCCTGGAACTGGCCGTGGTCGCCGCCGTCCTGCTCGGCGGCGTCTCGATCTTCGGAGGTCGCGGCACGCTGCTCGGAGTCCTGCTGGGCGTGCTCCTGCTCGGCGCCGTCCGCAACGCCCTCCAACTCGCCGACGTCGCCGCCGACACGCTCAACGTCGTCACCGGCGGACTGCTCATCGCCTCGGTCGTGGTGCCCAACGTGATCACCCTGACCCGCGCCCTGTGGCGACGGCGAAGCCGCACCGCGTGACCCCGAACGCCACTCGTGACAACGAAGTCCCCGCGGAGAAAGGGAGAACCATGTCCACCCAGCCCAAGCGCACGCTGCGCCTCGGCCTGATCGCCGCCACCATGGCGACCGTGCTGGTCGGCGCGGCGTGCGGCGGCACCACCCGTGGGTCCGAGGACAACGCCAACCCCTCGGGCAACCAGGCCACCGGCCAGGCGAACCCCGACGCGCCGCTGGTCGAAGGGCTCGACGTGGCGTTCCTGCCCAAGCAGGTCAACAACCCGTACTTCACCGTGGCCGACGGTGGCGGCAAGAGCGCCACCGAGGAGTTCAAGGGCAAGTACAAGGAGGTCGGTCCTTCCGAGGCCAGTGCGTCGTCCCAGGTCAGCTACATCAACACGCTGTCGCAGCAGCAGACCGACGTCATCGCGACCTCCGCCAACGACCCGAACGCCATCTGCGGCGCGCTCAACAGCGCACGGCAGGCGGGCGCCAAGGTGGTCACCTTCGACTCCGACACCAAGCCCGAGTGCCGGGACGTGTTCGTCAACCAGGCGACCGCCGAGGGCATCGCGGAGAACCAGGTCAAGCTGATCTCCGAGCAGATCGGCGGCGCGGGCAAGATCGCGATCCTGTCGGCGACGCCGAACGCGACCAACCAGAACGCGTGGATCGAGCTGATGCGCGCGGAGCTGAAGAAGCCCGAGCACGGCAAGATCGAGCTCGTCACGGTGGCGTACGGCAACGACGAGGACCAGAAGTCGTTCCAGGAGACCCAGGGCCTGCTGCGCTCCTACCCCGACCTGAAGGGCATCGTCTCGCCCACCACGGTGGGCGTGGCCGCGGCGGCGCGTTACCTGTCGGGCTCGGAGTACAAGGGCAAGGTCGCGTTGACCGGTCTCGGCACGCCGAACCAGATGCGCGAGTTCGTCAAGGACGGCACGGTCAAGGCGTTCGCCCTGTGGAACCCCGCCGACCTCGGCTACCTCGCCGCCTACGCCGGCGCCGCGCTCGCGTCGGGGCAGATCACCGGCGCGGAGGGCGAGAAGTTCAAGGCGGGCAAGCTCGGCGAGTACACCATCGGGAAGGACGGCGTCGTCGTGCTCGGCCCGCCCACCGTGTTCGACCAGGGCAACATCGACCAGTTCGACTTCTGAGCCCGTGGGCGCGCGGGCCTGTTGCCCGACCCGCGCGCCCACGTCCCACCGGGCCGTCCGATCAGAGGGTGGGCACGATCGGGGCGATGGTGCCGTCGGCGTTGAACGTCATGCGGTCCACGGTGGTCTCGCGGTTCGTGCCGTTGCCGGCGGGCACCGCGAACCGGTGGTAGGCGACGTGCCAGGTGTCGCTCCCCGGAGCCTTGACCACGGAGTGGTGGCCGGGGCCCTTGATGCCCAGCTCCAGGCGCTTCTGCAGCACCACGCCCCGCTTGGTCCACGGGCCGAGCGGTGACGTCCCGGTGGCGTAGGCGACCCGGTAGTCCTCTTCGCGCGTGTCGTTCTCCGACCACATGAAGTAGTAGGTGCCGTTGCGCTTGAACACGAACGACGCCTCGCGGTACCCCGTCGGGGTGATGTTGCGGACCTTCGCCGGGTCGAACGACGTCATGTCGGCGTTGAGCGGGACGACCCAGGCGGTGCCGTTGCCCCAGTACAGGTACGACTGCCCGTCGTCGTCGGTGAACACCATGGGGTCGATGGCCTGCCCGGAGTAGGCGCCCGCGCGGACCAACGGCTTGCCGAGGGCGTCGCGGAACGGCCCGGTGGGCGAGTCGGACACCGCGACACCAAGGTGCTTGGCCGTGTCACCGGACGCCGCGCCGCCGCTGAAGTACAGGTAGTAGCGGCCGTTCTTGGCGACGACGGCGGGCGCCCAGGCGGAGTTGTCGGCCCACGACACGTCCGGCCCGTGGTCGAGGATCACGCCGTGGTCGGTCCAGTTCACCAGGTCCGTCGAGGAGAACGCCTTGTAGTAGGGCGAAGCCCAGCCCGCGTACCCGTCCGTGGTCGGGTAGAGGTAGTAGCGGCCGTTGAAGTTCGTGATGTGCGGGTCGGCGTACAGGCCCGGGATGACCGGTCCCTTGGTGGTCTTCGGGCTCCACGGCGCGGTGAGGCGGAACGAGCTGTCCGCCCGGAACTGCGCCGTGTCCTGGTAGGTGTCCAGCCACACCTCGTAGTTCCGGTGCCGCAGCCGCCGGTCCGGGTGGCTGAACGCCACCAGCGACACCGAGCCGGCCGTCGACCCGGCCACCGCGCAGAACGTCGCGTCCTCGCGGAAGCGCGCGTCGCCGGTGTTCGCCTCCAGCCGCAGCCGCCAGTCCAGGTGGCGCAGGAACATGCCGTTCTTGGCCTGGAAGGAGTAGCACGACGGCGAGGCCAGGCCCGAGATCACGGTGAAGGTCGTGTCCAGCTTGGTCTGCGCGGCACTGGCCGACGTCACGGCGTCCAACCGGCCGAGGTAGTCCTGGTGCCGGAGGTAGCGGCCGGGGTAGTTCACCGACTCCAGCGAACGCGCCCCGGTCGGCAGCACGTCCGCGGACGCCTGTGGTGGCACCGCGATCGTCGCGGCGATGAGGCAGGACAGCACGGCGCAGGCGCGTGTTCGACGACGCATGGTCAACTCCAAGTGCCGGAGGGCGGGGACGTCCGCGGAGCCTCTGGACGGCCGGGAACGCGGATCGCGTCCCCGGCCGTCCGGTCGGCTCGGCGCCTTCGCGGTCATCACCTGATCGCGAAGCCGGGGTGCGGCGGTTGGTTGTAGGCGGTGTTCTGCCAGGCGATGGCGACGCGGTGCGTGGTGTCGGCGAGAAGTGCGTCTGTTAGCGCTAACATCCGGCGTCGAGAGGTCAGGCCACCACCCCGTCGATCTGGAAGGTCTGCACCTGCCCGGCGGCGAACGCGACGCGGAGGGTCTTGCCGTCCAGTCGGGTGTCCTGGCGCTGGGTGTAGCGGTCGCCGCTGCCGGCGGTGGTGGTGGACCAGCGCGGCACCAGGCCGTTCGTCCCGCCGGTGACCTGGCCGAAGCGGGACAGGTCGAAGGTGAGGGTCTGGGCGGAACCGGTGTTGGCGGCGACGACGACCAGGCGGCGCGCGGTGGCGTCGTAGGCGGCGACGGCGAGGTCGCTGCCGGTCTCCAGGATGCGCATGCCGGGTCGGATGTGCCGGGTGAACTGGGCCAGCACGTAGAACTTGGTCTCCACCGCGCCCGCCCGCAGCGTGCCGCCGTCGTACTTGATGGTGCCCCAGCCCGCGGTGGGGTCCATGACCTGCCAGTAGCACCAGGCGGTGGGGCGCAGCCAGCGGAAGTCGAGCAGCAGGCAGCGCGCCGTCTGCAGGCCGCTGCCGTCGCTGTCGCCGTGCTCGGTGTTCCACAGCACCTTGCCCGACGCGCGCACGTCGTTGCCGAGCAGGTCCCGCCGGCCACCGGTGCCCTGGTAGCCGTGCACGTTGACCTGGCGCACCAAGCCCTTGGTGGTGGCGTCGAAGCTGTTCCAGGTGGTGCGGGCGAGGTCGTAGCTGGTCTCGTCGGAGGCGGAGATGCCGATGCCGCCGACGCCCTGCCGGTTCAGCTCGGTGCGCAGGTGGGCCAGCACGCTGCGCTGGGTGGTGGCGTCGATCTTGCAGCCCTCTTGGGTGCCGTTGGCGTGCCAGTAGTTCGAGGACGGCTCGTTGAACGGGTCCACGGTGCGGAAGTTGACGCCCCACTGGTCGCGGGCCCGGCGCGCGGTGACGGCGAGGTGGTGCGCGTGCTGGCGGTGGTTCCACGACTGGAGGTTGGTGACGGAGGCGTCGGCCGCGCCGGAAGGGTTGTGGTTGTAGCACATCCACCACATCGGCGAGTTCGCGAACAGCTCGCTCATCGCACCGCGCTGGGTCGCTTTCACCAGCATCGCGCGCTGCTTGACGTCGACGTTCCAGTTCCACGCCGCCGAGGCGGGGTCCTCGTTGTTCCAGTCCTGCCAGAAGCCCTCGATCTGCTTGAACCGCGGGATGTTGGGCGAGGCGACCATGCGCTCGGAGCCGACGGCGTTCCAGCTCGACGCGCCGAGGTTGTAGCGGGCGATGTTCATGCCGAGGCCGGGCAGCGAGGCGCCGTTGTAGCTCACGGTCTTGGTGGTGAAGAACAGGTCGGCGAAGTCGTCCCGGTCGCCGAACACGTTGGCCCACCAGGCGAGCGAGGTGCCCCAGCCCTCCCACGTGCCGTAGTTGACGCCGGGGCTGACCCCGATGGTCGCGTCGGCTCCGGCGACACCCGTGCCGAGCACGCCGCTCGCGGCGGCGGCGCCGACCGTGGCGCCGGCCGCGGCCAGCACCGTCCTGCGCTTGATCATGAGTTCTCCTTGTCGGAAGTGGCCGGTGGCGTGCGGCGGTCGTCAGCCCAGTGGCGAGGTCACGGTGAACGAGGCGTCACCGGCGAACGCGGCGTCGGACGCGCGCAGGTCCAGCCGCATCTCGTAGGCGTAGTGGCGCAGGTAGCGGCCGGGGAAGTTGAACGACTCGAACGACGTCGTGCCGCCGCCCGCGAGCCCCGCCCGTCCGCAGAACGTCGCGTCCGCCCGGAACACCGCCGAACCGTCGTTGTTGTGCAACGCCAGTCGCATGTTGTTGTGGCGCAAGTAGTAGCCGGGGTAGTTGACCGACTGGAACGAGTAGCAGTTCCCGTTGGCCAGCCCGGCGACGACGCTGAACGTGGCGTCGGCGCGGTCGGTCGCGGTGCCGATCGGGTCCACGCGCGCGAGGTTGTCGCGGTGGCGCAGGTAGCGGTCGGGGAAGTTGGCCGACCGCAGGGAGCGCCTGCCGGTGGGCACGGCGGTGCTGTCGCCGACGTTCTCGCGCAGGACGGTGAAGTGCCGGGCCGTGCCGGACAGTCCGGGCAGCTCCACCTTGGCGCCGAACGCGCTCAGGTTGGAGCTGTCGGCGTAGTAGTAGCGCTTGTTGCCGTACTGGTCGAAGTAGAGGCGCCAGCGGCCGTCGGGCAGCTGCACGAGCGCGGGTCCTTCGAGGCCCGAGCCCCAACCCGCCCAGTTGCCGGTGCCGACGAACTGCCACGGTCCGTTCAGCGACGTGGCGGTGGCGTGCTCGATGTACTTGGTGGTCTCGTTCTTGAGGAAGTTGTGGTAGGTCCCGCCGACCTTGACGATGAAGCTGTCGATGTAGTTGGCCGGGATGCCCAGCGGCGTCGGCGAGGTCCACGCGGACAGGGAGCTGTTGGTCGCGGTGATCCGGTAGGGCCGGAACTGGCCCGCGGTGCCCGCGGTGGACGCGGAGAACACCACGTGCACGCTGCCGTCGGTGTCCTTGAACCACTCCGGAGCCCACGTGCTGCCGGTGGAGCCGTTCAGCCCCACGGTCACGTTCCGCAGGAACGTCCAGGTGGTGTAGTCGGCGCTGCGCGCGAAGCCGATGGTGTTGCCCGTCCAGTTGGTGGTGTAGACGATGTAGTAGTAGCCGTCGGTGTGCCGGATGACGCTGGGGTCGCGGATCAGGCCGGACGGCGGCGTGTAGGCGTTGGCCCGGACGGCGGTGAAGTCCGTGGCGTTCGGCGAGTCGTAGACGTGCATGTTCGACTCGCTGCTGTTGGTGAACGCGGTCATCACGTAGTGCGGCACGGGACCGGCCGCGTGGGCCGCGGGCTGGTGGACCAGCAGGGAAGCGGCCACGGTGGTCAGCGCGAACGCCGCCGCGGCGCCCCGCCTCATGACCTTCATGCCCGGCTGCCGACGCCGTGGCGGGCGTCGGTGTGGTGGTGGGGGATGGCGGCGTGCGCGGAGAACGCGCGGGTAGACGTCATTGTCTCTCCTCGGAGCGGATCATCGCGCCCGGCGGTGCCTGGAACTGCCTGATCACGGCCGTTGCCCTGGCGCGGACGACGGCGTGACCGTCCGATCCGGACAGTCGTGGTGGCGTCGCCGTCGAGTGGGTGGTGCAGGAGGATGTTTGCGCTAACATTGCGGCCGGGTCATAGTGTGTGAGCAACACCATGCGGGTGTCAAGGGTGTGGCGGGCGGGAGGTCCGCGCAGACGGCCGGGCGGTGGTAAGCGCTTTCACGGATGGCGTCAACGGCGTTGTGCCGACAGTGCGGGGCGTCGAGGCTCGGCCACCGGCTTTTGGTGGTCGAGCAACAGAAGCGAGCCCAGCTCAGGAGTAACTTACATCCTGGAACGACCATATGGCGCATGCCGGCAGTGCGCCTGACCGGTCCATGATGCCGGCCCGGTCAATGGTCGCGGCGCACGATCGTCCGGGCCAGGGCGGCCAGTTCCGCCGCGGCGCGCGGCGCGGACGACGCGATCGGGTCGAGCCGGCGCAACGCCTGGTCCAGGAGCAGTTCCGCCTGCCGCTCGCTCCAGGCGCGACCGCCCGCCTCCTCGACCAGCCGTGCCGCGCGGGCCGGGTCGGCGGCCACCGGCTGCCCGTCACCCTCGTACAGCGCGGCCAGCTCCCGGCCCGCCGGCGTGTCGGAGGTCAGGGCGGCGACCACCGGCAGGGACTTCTTGCGGGCACGCAGGTCGCCGTGCACCGGCTTGCCGGTCACGGTCGCGTCGCCCCAGATCCCCAGCAGGTCGTCGACGTGCTGGAACGCCACACCGAGGCGCAGGCCGAAGTCGCGGAGGCCCGCGACCTCGGCGGGGCCGGCGCCGGCGAACATCGCGCCCAGGGCGCAGGCGCAGGCGAGGAGACCGGCGGTCTTGTGCTCCACCATCGCCACGCACTCGGCCACGCCGATGTCGTGCCGTCGTTCGAACGCGAGGTCGGCCTGTTCGCCGCCGACCAGGTCGAGCACCGCGGCGTTGAGCACCCGCACGCCGGACAGGGCGGCCGGGTGCCCGCTCGCGGCGAGCACGTCGAACGCCAGCGCCAGCATGGCGTCGCCGGTCAGGATGGCGTCCGGCACGCCGAAGACGTGCCACGCCGCCGGGCGGTGCCGCCGGGTCCGGTCCCCGTCGAGCACGTCGTCGTGCAGCAGCGTGAAGTTGTGCACCAGTTCCACCGCGGCGGCGGCCGGCACGGCGGTGGTCGCGTCGCCGCCGACCGCCTCGGCCGCCAGCTGGGCCAGCACCGGGCGGATCGCCTTGCCGCCGCCCGCGTCGGTCGGGTCGCCGTGCTCGTCCCACCACCCCAGGTGGTACCCGGCGACGTGCCGCACCGAGGCGGGCAAGCCGTCGACGGCGGCACGCAGGGCCGGCTGGACCATGCCGCGGCTCCACGCCAGCACTTCGCGGACCGGTCGGGCACGGGTGGTGGTTTCCGGTGGCACGACGCACCTCCTGGTCGGTCGGGTCGGGCGCCGGCGCCGGGTCAGGCCAGTTGCCGGTCGACCACGTCGGGCGAGAGGACATGCTGGACGACCATCGCCGCCGCGCCGAGGACACCGGCGTCGTCACCGGCCTGCGACGGCACGATGCGCAGGTTCCCGGTGGCCAGCGGCAGGGAACGCCGGTAGATCGCCTCGCGCACACCGGCCAGCAGCATCTCGCCGGCGAGCGCGACGGTGCCGCCCACGACGATCAGCGACGGGTTGAACATGCTCACGCAGGCGGCGAGGACTTCGCCGATGTTGCGGCCCGCCTGCCGCACGGCCTGGCCGGCTTCGAGGTTGCCTGCCCGGACCAGCGTGACGACGTCGGTGCTCGTGTGCGCCTCGACGCCCTTGGCGCGCAACGCCGCCGCGATGGCGGACCCGCTCGCGACCGCTTCGAGGCAGCCGGTGTTGCCGCAGCGGCACGGCACGTCCCCGGCGTGCGGCGCGAGGATGTGGCCGAGGTCGCCCGCCGCGCCGACCGCGCCGCGGTGCAGCCTGCCGTTGCTGATGAAGCCGGCGCCTATCCCGGTGGCCACCTTGATCACGATGAGGTGCTCGGCCTCGGGGAAGCACTTCGTGTGCTCGCCGAGGGCCATCAGGTTGACCTCGTTGTCGACGAGCACCGGGACGCCGAGTTCCGCGCCGATGCGGCCCGGCACGTCGTAGCCGTCCCACCCGGGCATGATCGGCGGGTTGTTCGGCCGGCCGGTGGAGTGCTCGACCGGGCCGGGCAGGCCGATGCCGACGCCCGCCACGCGCTGCGACCGGAGGTCGGTCTCCTCCAGCATCGCCCGCCAGGCCTCGACGAGCCTGGGCAGGACCACGTCCGGGCCCTCGGCGATGTCCTGCTCGAACCGGCGCACGGCCAGCGGCGTGCTCGTCAGGTCGGTCACCGCGATGGTGGCGTGGGTCGCGCCCACCTCGGCGGCGAGGACCACCCGCGCGCGGGCGTTGAACACGAACCGGCCGGCCGGGCGACCACCGGTCGACGCCTCGCTGCCCCCGTCGCTGACCAGGCCGGCGTCCAGCAGCGCGTCCAACCTGGCTCGCACGGTCGACCGGGCCAGCCCGGTGACCGTGGTCAGTTCGGAGCGGGTCCGGGGCACGCCGTCGCGCAGCAGGCGCAGCAGCTCTCCCGGGGACGCGGCGCCGACAGGGGATACGTCTTCTTTCACCCTTCAATTGAACCAGAGGTTGCGGGCATACGGCGTCACGCACCGAAACATCCCAGACTTTTGGTTGACATCCGCCATTAGTCATCTTACGTTCGCCGCATGACTGTGACCCACCTAACTCCAGCGGCCGACAGCGGTCGTGCCGTGCCTCGGACACCGCGGGTGGCCGTGGTGGGCGCCGGCTTCATGGGCCGGGTGCACGCCGAAGCGGCTCGGCGGGCCGGTGCCTCGGTGGTCGCCGCGGTCGCGAGCACGCCGGACGGTTCCGACCACGCCGCGCGGACCACCGGCGCCGAGCGCGGGTACCCGGACCTCGACGCGCTGCTCGCCGAGGCCGGGGCGGACGTGGTGCACGTGTGCACGCCCAACGCCCGGCACGCGGAGGCGGTGGAGGCCGCGCTGGCCGCGGGTGCGCACGTGATCTGCGAGAAGCCGCTGGCCACCGGTGTCGCGGACGCCACCGCGCTGGCCGACGCGGCGGTGGCCGCCGGCCGGGTGGCGACGGTGCCATTCGTCTACCGGTTCCACCCGATGGTGCGCGAGCTGCGGGCCAGGCTGGCGACCGGTCAGGCCGGGGTGGTGTCCACGGTCAGCGGCGGGTACCTGCAGGACTGGCTGTCCCGGCCGGGCGACGACGACTGGCGGGTGGACCCGGCGGTCGGCGGCCCCTCCCGCGCGTTCGCCGACATCGGCTCGCACTGGTGCGACCTGGTCGAGTTCGTCACCGGCGACCGCATCCACCGGCTGTCCGCGCAGACGGCCACCGTCCAGCCGCGACCGCGGCCGTCGGCCACGCCGACCGAGGACGCCGCGGTCGTCCAGTTCACCACCGCGTCCGGGGTCCTGGGCACGGTGGTGGTCTCGCAGGTCGCGGCCGGTCGGAAGAACCGGCTGCACCTGGAGGTCTCCGGCACGGAGTCCAGCTTCGCGTTCGACCAGGAGGACCCGGAGCGGCTGTGGGTCGGCGGCCGGGACGCCAACCAGGTGCTGTTGCGCGACCCGTCGACCCTGTCTCCTTCGGCGGCCCGGTACGCGCGGCTGCCCGCCGGCCACGCGCAGGGCTACCAGGACTGCTTCGACGCCTTCGTCGCCGACACCTACCGCGCCGTGCTGGGCGAGGACCGGCCGGACGGCCTGCCGACCTTCGCCGACGGCCTGCGCGCCGTGCGGATCACCGAAGCGGTCCTGCTGTCCGCCGCGTCGGCGGGGGCCTGGATCGAGGTGGACCGGTGACGGCAGGCGGTGAGGTCGTCGTCCGGCTCACCGGCATCACCAAGAGCTTCCTCGGCGTGCCGGTGCTGCGCGGCGTGGACCTCGAACTGCGCGCCGGCGAGGTCCACGCGCTCATGGGCGAGAACGGCGCGGGCAAGTCGACGCTGCTCAAGGTGCTGGCGGGCGTGCACCGGCCGGACTCGGGCCAGGTGGAGGTCGCCGGCAGGCCGGTCGTGTTCTCGACGCCGCGCGAGGCGCAGGAGGCGGGCATCGCGATCATCCACCAGGAGTTCACCCTGCTGGAGCACCGCACCGTCGCCGAGAACGTCTACCTGGGCCGCGAACCGGTCCGCCGGGGCCAGGTGGACCGCCGGAAGATGGAGGCGGACACCAAGGAGCTGCTCGACTGGCTCGGTGAGGACGGCATCGACCCCGCCGCGCCGGTCAGCGGGTTGTCGGTCGCGCGCAAGCAGGTCGTCGAGATCGTCAAGGCGCTGTCCACCGACGCCAAGGTGCTGGCGATGGACGAGCCGACCGCCGCGCTGGCCGACCAGGAAGTGGAGCTGCTGTACGACCTGGTCGATCGGTTGCGGGCGCGGGGGATCGCGATCCTCTACGTCTCGCACCGGATGCGCGAGGTGTTCGACCTCAGCCGGCGGATCACCGTGCTCAAGGACGGCGCGTTCGTCACCACCGCCCCGACCGCCGAGCTGACGTCGGACCAGCTCGTCCGCCACATGGTCGGGCGTTCCCTCGACGCCCTCTACCCCGACCGTGCGACCGAGGCCGAACTCGGCGACGTCCGGTTGGCGCTGCGCGGCGCGGGCAACGACCGGGTCCGGGGCGTGACGTTCGAGCTGCGCTCCGGTGAGGTCGTCGGCATCGCCGGGCTGCAGGGCTCCGGCCGGTCGGCCATCGCGCGGGCGATCTGGGGCGTCGAGCCGTTCACCACCGGCACGCTGGAACTCGACGGCGTGCCGCGGCGCGTCACCGACCCGCGCGCCGCGGTCCGCCTGGGGATCGGCTACGTCACCGAGGACCGCAAGGGCGAAGGGCTGGCCCTGCGGCAGTCGATCCGGGACAACGCGTTGCTGGTGCGGCGGGCCGCGTTGCCGGGGAGCCGGGGGCGCAAGCGGTCCGACCTGACGGCGTTGCTGGAGTCGGTCGCGGTCGTCGCGCGGGGCGAGCACCAGGAGGTGCGCTACCTGTCCGGCGGCAACCAGCAGAAGGTGGTGCTGGCCAAGTGGCTCGCCGTCGGACCGCGCGTGCTCGTCGTGGACGAGCCGACGCGGGGCATCGACGTCGGCGCGAAGCAGGCCGTGCACCGGCTGCTGCGCGAGCTGGCGCGGACCGGGGTCGCGGTCCTGATGATCTCGTCGGAACTGCCGGAGCTGATCGGCATGAGCGACCGGATCCTCGTCGTCCACGAAGGCGCGATCGCGGGCGAACTGCCCGCGGGCGCCAGTGAGGAGGCCGTCATGGGGCTCGCCACCGGGCACGGGATCGGGGAAGTGGCGTGAGCGTGGTGCAGCAGAAGATCGAGGTGGCGCGCGGGGCGACCGGCGGGCGTTCCCGGCGGTTCACCTTCACGCCGACCGTCACCGTCTACCTGGCACTGGTGGCGCTGCTCGTGGTCGGCAGCGTCCTGGTCGGCGTCCAGGGCGGTGTGCTGCTCGACCAGGGCGGCATCCTCAACATCCTGACCCGCAGCACCGTGCTGGGGCTGGTCGCGGTCGGGCAGACCATCGTGATCGTCGCCGGGTCGCTCGACCTCTCGGTGGCGTACCTGGTCGGGCTGTGCTCGCTGGTGGCGGCGGAGACCATGGCGGGCAGCGACGGGATGATGGTGCCCGGCGTGCTGCTGGCGCTCGGCGTCGCCGCCGTCGTGGGCCTGGTCAACGGCCTGGTGGTCACGGTCCTCAAGGTGAACGCGTTTATCGCCACCCTCGGTGTGGCGCTGATCCTGCGCGGCTATTTGGAGGAGAACTACACCGGGCCGGCGGGCAGCGTGCCGCGCGCGTTCCAGCACCTCGGGTTCGACCGCATCGGCCCCGTCCCGGTCGGTGTGCTGCTCATGCTGCTCGTCGCCGCGGCGGCGTGGTGGTACCTCAGGCGCACCCGCGGCGGCTACCACACCTACGCGGTCGGCGGTGACGTGGACGTCGCGCGGCTCTCCGGTGTGCGCACCGGCCGCACGATCGTCATCGCCCACGTGCTGTGCGCCGTCGCCGCCGGGCTCGCCGGGGTGTTCCTGGCCAGCCGGCTCGGGTCCGGCGCGCCGTACGTCGGCACGGACGCCGGGTACGACCTGGAGTCCATCGCGGCCGTCGTGCTCGGTGGCGCGGCGCTGGCGGGCGGTCGCGGCGGTGTCGTCGGCACGATCGGCGGCGTCCTCATCCTGGCCACCCTCGACACCATCTTCGACGACCTCGCCGTCGACCCGTTCTTCAAGGACGTCGTGCGCGGTGTCGTCCTCATCGTCGCGGTGGCGCTCTACGCCCGCCGCAAGGTCTCCAGGAGGTCCGCGTGACCACGCCGACCACGTGGCGCCCCCGCCTGGCGGACGGCACCGCGCCCGTGCTGGCGGTGCTGGCCGTGCTGCTGGTGGCGCTGGCCTTCACCGGCCCCGCCTACTCCGAGCCCACCGGGTACCTGGCGCTGCTCAAGCGCGCCGCGCCGCTGGTGCTCCTGGCGATCGGGCAGTACTTCGTCATCGTGTCCGGCGGGTTCGACCTGTCGGTGGGCTCGCTGGTCACCGCCGAGGTGGTGATCGCGGCCCGGCTGATCGACGGTCAGGAGTCGGCCACCGGCTGGGTGATCGTGCTGCTGCTCGGCTTCGGCCTGCTGGTCGGCCTGGTCAACGGGCTGGTCACGACGAAGCTGCTGGTGCCGTCGTTCATCGTGACGCTGGGGATGCTGCTCATCCTCGACGGCGCGGTGTTCCTGTGGACCGGTGGCGCGCCGCGCGGCGCCCTGTCGCCGTCGTTCCGCGTGTTCGGTCGCGGCGGCGTCGACCTGCCGGTCCTCGGCCACCTGCCGTGGTCGGTGGTGATCCTGCTCGTCGTCCTCGTCGCCGCGGTGCTGTTCATGCGCGGCGGCACCGGCCGCACGCTGGTCGCGGTGGGGGACAACGAGAAGGCGGTGCGGCTGGCCGGCGGTCGGGTGGACCGACTCAAGGTGCTGGCGTTCATGTTGTCCGGTCTGCTCGCCGCGCTGGCCGCGATCCTGCTCGGCGGGTTCGCGGGCGTGTCGGCGCAGGTCGGCCAGGGACTGGAGTTCCGCGCCATCACCGCCGTCGTGCTCGGTGGCGTCCTGCTCGGCGGCGGACGGGGTTCCGTCGTCGCGGCGGCCGCCGGCGCGCTGACCCTCGAAGCCCTCTTCTCGCTGCTCAACCTGCTCGGCGTCTCCGGCGCGCTGGAGTCCGCCGTCCAGGGCGTGATCATCATCGCCGCCGTCGCCTACGCCGCCCTCGGCGTCAACACCCGGCTCAGGCTCCGGCGCCGTGCCGGGACACCAGAGCCCGCTCCCCGCCAGTAACCGCCGCACAAGGAGAACCGATGAACAGGAAGTGGTCCGTCGTGGCCGTCGCGGGCCTGCTGGCCATGGCCGGCTGCAGCAGCGACCTGCCCGTCGACACCGGCATGACCGGCACGACGGGCGCGTCGAAGGACGCCGGCGCGAAGTCGGAGTTCTTCGACCAGGCGCGGTACGAGCAGCAGTTGAAGTTCCGGTCGACCGCCCCCGAAGGGCCGGCCGACAAGCCGTGGGAGCAGATGATCTCGCCCGCGATGGTCGACACGGCGAAGCTCGCCAAGCCGGGTGGCGGCTACCACCTGTGCTTCTCCAACGCGTCGGTGGACAACCCGTGGCGGCAGGTCGGGTTCAAGACCATGCAGGAGGAGGTGAAGCTGCACCCGGAGATCACGAAGTTCACCGTGCTGGACGCGGAGGCCAAGGACGACAAGCAGATCAGCGACATCCAGTCGTTCGCGTCGCAGGGTTGCAGCGCGTTGGTCGTGTCGCCCAACACCACCGCCACGCTGACCCCGGCGATCGAGGCGGCGTGCAAGACCAACGTGCCGGTGATCGTGTTCGACCGCGGCGTCAACACCGCCTGCCCGGTGACGTTCATCCACCCGATCGGCGGGTTCGCGTTCGGCGCGGACGGTGCGGAGTTCCTGAAGGAGAAGGTGAAGTCGGGCGGCAAGGTGCTGGCCCTGCGGATCCTGCCGGGCGTGGACGTGCTGGAGCAGCGGTGGGCCGCGGCGAACGAGATCTTCGCCGGCAGCGACCTCAAGATCGTGGGTGTCGAGTTCACCGACGGTGACGCGGCCAAGACCAAGACCATCGTCAACGACTACCTGCAGCGCGAGGGCCAGATCGACGGCGTGTGGATGGACGCCGGCGCGACCGCCGTCGCCGCGGTCGAGGCGTTCCAGGACGCGGGCGCGCCGATCCCGCCGTTCGTCGGCGAGGACCAGCAGGACTTCCTGCGGATGTGGGCCGACCAGAAGATGACCGCCGTCGCGCCCACCTACCCGACCTACCAGTGGCGCACCCCGGTCATCGCCGCGCTGAAGGTGCTCAACGGCCAGCAGGTGCCGAAGGAGTGGGTGCTGCCGCAGCCGAAGGTCACCCAGGACACCCTCCAGAGCTTCCTGAAGCAGGACATGCCGCCGCTGCACTACGCGATGTGCGGCTGCGAGTCGATGCCGGGTTACCCCGCGCCCTGGAAGTGACGGCTTAAACCCCGAGAACGGAGGCACCCGTGCACGCCATCGGTGTGAGCAGCTGGGTATGGACGTCACCGCTGGATGACGACGCGTTGGCCGACCTGGCCGCACGCGCCGCCGGGTGGGGCTTCGACGTGCTCGAACTGCCCGTCGAGCAGGTCGGCGACTGGAACCCGGCGAGGGCGGCACGGGTGCTCGCGGACCACGGCCTCGACGCGACCGTCTGCCTGGTGATGCCACCGGGCCGGGAACTCGTCGCGGCCGACCGGCCGACCATCGCCGCCACCCAGGACTACCTGCGGCACGTCGTCGACGTCGCGGCGGAAGTCGGCTCGCCCGTCATCGGCGGCCCGGCGTACGCGTCGGTCGGCCGCACGTGGCGCATGTCGGCGAGGGAGCGGCACGACCGGATCATCGAGCTGCGCGACAACCTGGCGCCGGTGGTCGAGCACGCCCGGTCGGCGGGCGTGCGGGTCGCCGTCGAACCCCTCAACCGCTACGAGACCAGCCTGCTCAACACGATCGGGCAGACCCTCGAAGCACTGGACGGGCTGCCCGTCGACGGGTGCGGCGTCGCGGTCGACGTCTACCACCAGAACATCGAGGAGAAGCACGTCGGCGACGCGATCCGGTCGGCCGCCGGCCGGATCGCGCACGTCCAGGTCTGCGCCAACGACCGGGGCACACCCGGCGACGACCACCTCGACTGGCCCGACATCCTCGCCGCGCTGGCCGTGGCCGGCTACACCGGGCCGCTGTGCATCGAGTCGTTCACCGGCGAGAACGCGAGCATCGCGACCGCCGCGTCCATCTGGCGACCGCTCGCGCCGACCCAGGACGCGCTCGCCGTGGACGGGCTGAAGTTCCTGAAGGGGGTGGTCGGCACCAGCTGAACGCGCGTCACCCACAACTCACCGGCGCCGGCACGCCGGGCGGAACAGAAAGCGTGTGGAGGATCGTGAGAACCCCTGTTTCCCGCTTGCGCCCTGTCTTCGGCATCGTGCTGGCGTTCCTCGTCGTGGCCGGATTGCTGCCGGCGACCGCGACGGCCCACCCCGGCCACGACGCGCCGGCCGAGTTCCGAGCCCTGCTGTTCACCAAGACCGCCGCGGGCGCCTACCGGCACGACTCGATCCCGGCCGGTGTGGCGATGGTCGAGAAGCTCGCCGCCGACCACCACTTCGAGGTGGTGCACAGCGAGGACGCCACCCAGTTCACCGACGAGAACCTGGCCGGCTTCGACGTCGTCATCATGCTCCAGAACGGCGGCATGGTCTGGGACACCGACGCCCAGCGCGCGGCCGTGCGGAAGTTCGTCAACGACGGCGGCGGCATCGTCGCCGTCCACAACGCGACGGACATGAACATCGAGTCGTCGTTCCCGTGGTGGGACGACTTCGTCAACGGCGGCGCGCACATGACCGCGCACTCCGCCAACGGCCTCACCGCCACCGCCTACCAGGTCGACGAGGTGCACGAGTCGACCAAGCACCTGCCGGACCGCTGGCAGAAGGCGGAGGAGTGGTACAACTTCAAGCCGGGCATGCGCGGCAAGGTGCACCCGCTGGTCGAGGTGGACGAGAAGACCTACGACCCGGGCTCCGAGGCCATGGGCCACGACCACCCGATCACGTGGTGCCGTGACGCCGAGGGCGGCCGGGTCTGGGCGACCGGCATGGGCCACAACGCCGCCGACTACACCGAGCCGAACTTCGTCGCGCACGTCCTGGGCGGCATCCGCACCGCCGCCGGCGCCGTGCCGTCCGACTGCGGCGCCACGGTCGACACCAGCTTCGAGAAGGTGACGCTGGACGACGCCACCCGCGCGCCGACCACGCTGGACATCGCGCCGGACGGGCGGGTGTTCTACACCGAGCTGCTCGGCGAGGTCCGGGTGCACGACCCCGCCACCGGCGCCACCTCGACGGCGCTGTCCCTGCCCGTCTACAGCGGCGGCGAGGACGGCCTGGTGTCCATCGCCCTCGCGCCGGACTTCGCGACCAGCAACCACGTCTACCTGTACTACTCCCCGGCGGGCACCGCCGAGATCAACCGGCTGTCCCGGTTCACCGCGCAGGGCAACGTGATCCGCCCCGACAGCGAGAAGGTCCTGCTGGAGGTGCCCGCGTCGCGCCGGGAGGAACCCGGCCACACCGGCGGGTACCTGGAGTTCGGGCCGAACGGCAACCTCTACGTCGGTGTCGGCGACGACACCAACCCGTTCCAGTCCAGCGGGTACGCGCCTGTCGACGAACGTCCCGGTCACGACCTGTTCGACGCGCAGAAGACCGCGGCGAACACCAACGACCTGCGGGGCAAGATCCTGCGCATCCACCCGGAGCCGGACGGCACCTACACCGTGCCCGCGGGCAACATGTTCCCGCCGGGCACGGAGAAGACGAAGCCCGAGATCTACGCCATGGGCTTCCGCAACCCGTTCCGCTTCAACGTCGCCTCCGACGGCACGCTCTACCTGGCCGACTACGGCCCGGACGCGGGCGGCGACAACCCGTCGCGCGGTCCCGGCGGGCTGGTCGAGTGGAACGTCATCAAGGAGCCCGGCAACTACGGCTGGCCGTACTGCGTCGGCAACAACACCCCGTTCAACGACTTCGACTTCGCCACGAACACCTCCAAGGCGAAGTTCGACTGCGCCAACCCGGTCAACGACTCGCCGAACAACACCGGCCTGACCACCCTGCCCGCCGCCAAGGCCGCGACCGTCTGGTACGGCAACGGCGCGGAGGGCGACGAGTTCCCCGAGATGGGCACCGGCGGCGAGGCGCCGATGGCGGGCCCGCGCTACGAGTTCGACCCGAACCTGGCCTCGGACGTCAAGTTCCCGGAGTACTACGACGGCAAACCGTTCTACTACGACTGGGCGCGCAACAAGTTCTGGACGTTCTCGCAGGACGACCAGGGCGGCCTGCTCAAGATCAACGAGTGGTTCAAGAGCGCCGCGCCGCTGGCGCCGATGGACATGAAGTTCGGTCCGGACGGCGCCCTCTACGTGGTGGAGTGGGGTGGCGGCTACGGCCGCGACAACCCGGATTCCGGCGTGTACCGGATCGACTACACGCAGGGCAACCGGCGGCCGACCGCGAAGGCGACGGCGACGCCGTCCTCGGGCCGGGCGCCGCTGCCGGTGACGTTCTCCGCCGCGGGGTCGAGCGACCCGGAGGGCACCGCGCTGACCTACGCGTGGACGTTCGGCGACGGCGACACGTCCACCGAGGCCGAGCCGACGCACACCTACCAGGCCGACGGCGTCTACAACGCCCAGCTCACCGCGACCGACGCGTCCGGCAAGAGCGGCGTGACCAACGTCCGGGTGACGGTGGGCAACACCGCGCCGTCGGTGACCATGACGTCGCCGGTCGACGGCGGGTTCTTCGACTTCGGTGACAAGGTGGCGTTCGACCTCGACATCACCGACCCCGAGGACGGCGAGCCGGACTGCGCGAAGGCGGTCCTGCAACCCGCGCTCGGCCACGAGGCGCACGCGCACCCGATCGACCCGATCAACGCGTGCGAGGGCGAGTTCGCGACCCTGATCGACGAGGGCCACGCCGACGCGGACATCTTCTACTCCGTCGACGCGTCCTACACCGACGCCGGTTCGGGCACGCTGCCGCCGCTGGTCGGCCGCGACCTCGCGGTGATCCAGCCCAAGCACAAGCAGGCCGAGTTCCACCAGGAGTCCTCGGGCGTCACCGTCGGGTCCGACGCCGCCGCCGAGTCGGGCAAGCGGGTCGGCGACCTCGGCGACGGCGACTGGATCGCCTTCACCCCGGTGAACTTCCACCAGATCGACCGCGTCACCGCACGGGTGGCGTCGGCGAGCGCCGGCGGTT
This sequence comes from Saccharothrix sp. NRRL B-16348, assembly GCF_001280085.1. GTDB lineage: Bacteria > Actinomycetota > Actinomycetes > Mycobacteriales > Pseudonocardiaceae > Actinosynnema. Next base: position 134,077 of record NZ_LGED01000196.1, read on the forward strand.
CGATCGAACTGCGCGAGGACTCGCCGACCGGCGACCTCCTGGCCACCATCGCGGTGCCGGAGACCGGCGGCCTCGACCGGTACGCGACCGCGCCCGACGTGGCGGTCACGAACCCCGGTGGCACGGTCAAGCTGGTCGCGGTGTTCCGCGGCCCGGCGAACCAGTTCACGCTCGACTCGTTCACGTTCATCGGCAAGGGCGTGTCGGTCAACGCCGCGCCGCACGTGGTCGTCACGGCCGACCCGGCGACCGGCACCGCGCCGTTCACCACGAAGCTCACCGCGACGGCGAGCGACCCGGAGAACGACGCGCCGTTCACCTACGCGTGGGACCTGGGCGACGGCACCGCCGCCTCGGGCCCCGCGGTGGAGCACACCTACGCCCAGAACGGCACCTACCACGCGTCGGTGACGGTCACCGACGCCGCGGGCCGGTCCAAGAAGGTGTCCACCCCGGTCGTCGTGCGCAACCCGCCGATGCCGCCGATCACCTGCGACACCCCGAACCCGGACATCCCGGTGAACGACGAGTTCGACGGTGACCGGCTCGACGGTTGCCGCTGGGACGCCGTCGTCCGACCGGACCTGCCGTCCATGCGGATGGGCGACGGCCTGCTGAGCATCGACACCCTGCCCGGCGACATCAACGGCTCGGCGAACGACGACCCGCGCAACTTCGTGCTCCAGAACGCGCCCGAGGGCGACTGGACGCTGGAGACGCGGATGGCCGCGCCGGTGGTCGAGCAGTGGCAGCTGGCCGGGTTCATGGTGTACGCCAACGACGACGACTACGTGAAGTTCGACGTCGTGGCGCGCAACGCGCCCGGCCAGGCCGTGACGTTGGGCGCGGAGCTGGTCGCCGAGAACAACGGCGAGTTCGGCAACGGCGGCAACCGGGGCATCACCATCGGCACACCCGAGAGCGGCTGGTGGCACCTCCGGCTGAAGAAGGTGGGCAACACCTACAGCGGCGAGATCAGCGACGGCGGCACCAACTGGACGTCGCTCGGCGACCCGGTCACCAACGACGTGCCGAACGCGAAGTTCGGCCTGATGGCGATCGGTCCGTCGCAGACCAGGGGCCCGGTCACGGTCGACTTCGACTACTTCCGGGTGTCCGGCATCGACACGACCGCGCCGGAGGTCACGGCGACCGTCAACCCGGCCGAGCCCAACGGCGCGGACGGCTGGTGGACCGCACCGCCGACGGTGACGATCACGTCGGTGGACGCCGGGTCCGGCGTGGCACGCACCGAGTACCGCGTCGGTGACGGCGAATGGGCGCAGTACACCGCGCCGTTCCCCGTCAGCGGCGACGGCACGCACACGGTGCACTACCGGGCCACGGACGTGCGCGGCAACGCCTCCGAACCCGGTTCGGTGACGGTCAAGGTGGACGCGAGCGCGCCGACGGTGAAGGTCACCGGCCTGCACGACGGCGTGAGCTACGGCCACTCCGAGGACAAGGCGGTCTCCTGGCAGGCCGACGACGCCGCCTCCGGGATCGCGTCGGTCACCGCCACGCTCGACGGCCGGCCGATCACGTCGGGCACGAGCGTCACGATGCACGCGCTCGCGCTCGGCGCGCACACGCTGGCGTTGACCGCGACCGACAAGGCGGGCAACAAGCGGGACGTGGCGGTGTCGTTCACCGTCACCACCTCGCTGCCCGACCTCCAGGCGATGGTCGACCGGTTCGCCGCGGAACGACGCATCCCGTCGTCCACCGCACGGGGCCTCGACCGGGACCTGGACGACGCCCGCCGGCTGCTGTTCGACGGCAAACCGGCCAAGGCGATCGAGAAGCTGGAGAGCTTCCGGAACGCGGTCTCCCGCAAGGTGGGCGACCGGGCCGTGCGCGACCTGCTCGTCGCCGACGCCGAGGTGGTGATCGCGGCCTTGCGCGGGCAGTCGAGCGGTAGCTGATCGCGGGGGCCGGAGCCGTGGTGCTCCGGCCACCACGCGCGTGGGGGCGGTTGCCGGACCGCGCCCCCGCCCGACCGGTGCCGGGACGTCCGCGTCCCGGCGCCGGTCGGTGACCGGATTGACCGGATCGTGAGTGAGCGGGCGAAGGAGGGTGGCCAATGACGGACGAACCCACCGGGCTGTGGCTGATCGGGGCACGCGGGTCGGTCGCGACGACGGCGATCGGCGGACTGCTCGCGTTACGCGCGGGCCTGGCGCCGCCGACCGGCTGCGTCACCGAACGACCCGAGTTCGCCGGCGTCCCGCTGCCGGGCTGGCGCGACCTGGTGGTCGGCGGGCACGACGTCGTCGACACGCCGCTGGTCAAGCGCGCCGAACAGCTGGTGGACAGCGGCGTGCTGCCGCACCGCCTGCTCGGCGCCATCGTGGACGGCCTGCACGCGGCCGACGCCGAGGTCCGACCCGGCTACCACCCGGTGACGCACCGGGGCAGCCAGGCCGACGCGGCCCGAAGGCTCGCCGCCGACATCACCGGCTTCCGGGAGCGGCACGGCCTGGCGCGGGTCGTGGTGGTCAACGTGTCCTCGACCGAACCGCCCGTGCCCGCCACGCCGGAGCACGACGACCTGGCCGCGTTGGAGGAAGCGCTGACCGACCCCGCACGCGCGGTGCTGCCGCCCAGTTCGGTGGCGGCGTACGCGGCGCTGCGCGCGGGCTGCCCGTTCGTGGACTTCACCCCGTCGACCGGCGTCGCGCTGCCCGCGTTGGACGAGCTGGCCCACCGGGAACGGCTGCCGTACGCGGGTCGGGACGGCAAGACGGGGGAGACGCTGCTGCGGACGGTGCTCGCGCCGATGTTCACCGCGCGGGCGTTGCGGGTGCGGTCGTGGGCGGGGACGAACCTGCTCGGCGGCGGTGACGGCGCGACGTTGGAGGACCCGGCGCACGCGGGCAGCAAGCTGGAGTCGAAGGCACGGGGGCTGGCGGCGTTGCTGGGCGAGGACGTCACCGCGCCGCTGCACATCGACAACGTGCCCGACCTGGGTGAGCAGAAGACGGCGTGGGACCACGTGTCGTTCGAGGGGTTCCTCGGCGCGCGCATGTCGTTGCAGCTGACGTGGACCGGGCTGGACTCCTCGCTGGCCGCGCCGCTCGTGCTGGACCTGACCCGGCTGGTGGCCGCGGCGCACGCGGCCGGCCAGGTGGGTGCGCTGGGCGCGCTCGGGTTCTTCTTCAAGGACCCGCTGGGCAGTGACGAGCACCGGTTCGCCGAGCAGACCCGCGAGCTGCACCGGTGGGCGGGTGAGCTGGGGTGAGGGCGTACGCGGAGCTGGTGCGGGCGCCGGCCGCACTGACCGTGCTCGGGGACACCCTGGCCGGCGCCGCGGCGGCCGGGCTGCCGTTGCGGGGCAGGCGCTTGCTGCTGCCGCTGTCGTCGGTGGCGTTGTACTGGTCCGGGATGGCGCTCAACGACTGGGCCGACCGCGAGCTGGACGCGGTGGAACGCCCGGAGCGGCCGATCCCGTCCGGCCGGGTGACCCCGCGTGCCGCGTTGACCGCCGCCGTGCTGCTCAGCGCGACCGGGCTCGGCCTCGCCGCGGTGGCCGGCGGGCGGGACGCGTTGGCGGTCGCGGTGCCGGTGGCGGCGGCGGTGTGGTCCTACGACACGGTGCTGAAGGACACCGCGGCCGGGCCGCTGGCCATGGCCGCGTGCCGGGGGCTGGACGTCCTGCTGGGTGCGGGCCGGGAACGGGCGGTGAGCGCCCTGCCCGCCGCCGCGGTGATGGCCGGGCACACGCTCGGCGTGACGGCGTTGTCGCGTGGCGAGGTGCGGGGTGCGTCCGCCGGCGCGGCGAGGGCGGTGCTCGGCGGCACGGCGGCGACGGCGTTGGCGACGATCGCCCGGCCGGGGCGGACCTGGCGGCACCGGCTGGGCGCGCTCGCCGGCGTGGCCACCTACGCGGCCACGGTGGGCCGCGCGCAGTGGGCGGCGGTGCGCGACCCCGGCGCGGGCACGGTCAGGTCGGCCACCAAGACCGGCATCCACGGCATGGTGCCGCTGCAGTGCGCCCTCGTGGCGCGAAGCGGGTCACCGGGCGTCGCCGCCGGTCTCGCGCTGGTGCTGCCGCTGGCTCGCGAGCTGGCGCGGAAAGTGGGGCCGACATGACGTTCCGCCTGGGTTACGGCACGAACGGGTTCGCCAACCACCGGTTGGACGACGCGCTCGCGGTGATCGCCGGCCTCGGGTACACCGGGGTGGCGCTCACGCTCGACCACCACCACCTCGACCCGTTCGCCCCCGACCTGCCGCGGCAGGTGGAGAAGGTGGCCGCGCGGCTGGACCGCCTCGGCTTGGGCGTCGTGGTGGAGACCGGCGCGCGGTTCCTGCTCGACCCGCGCCGCAAGCACCACCCGACGCTGGTGAGCGACGCGCAGGAGGTCCGGGTGGACTTCCTGCTGCGGGCCGTGGGTATCGCGGCCGACCTCGGCGCCGACTGCGTGTCGTTCTGGTCCGGGATCGTGCCCGCGGGCGTGGACGACGACGAGGCGTGGCGGCGGATGCGGTCGGGCGTCACGGAGGTGCTGGACGGCGCGGCCCGACGCGGCGTGCCGATCGCGCTGGAACCCGAACCCGGCATGCTCGTCGAACGGCTCGACCAGGCACTGCGGCTGCGCGCGGAACTCGGCTCGCCCGCTCTGCTGGGGATCACCCTGGACGTCGGGCACTGCGTGGCGGTGGAGCCGGAGGACGCCGCCGCCTGCGTCCGCCGCGCGGGCGACCTCCTGCTCAACGTGCAGCTGGACGACATGCTGCCCGGCGTGCACGAGCACCTGGAGTTCGGCGAGGGCGAGCTGGACCTGGCCGCCACCCTCGCCGCGCTGGACGAGATCGGCTACACCGGGCTGGCCGGGGTCGAGCTGCCCCGCCACAGCCACGCCGCACCGGACGTGGCGAGCAGGGCCATGAGCGCGCTGCGCGAGGCCTCGCCCAAGGGCGCGCTGCACGTGGCGTCGCACTTGCCGGTGGGCGTGTTGCGAGAGGACTCGCCCAACGGCACGAGTCCGCTGCACGGGGCGTCGCACTTGCCGGTGAGCGCCTTGCGCGAGGCGTCCGGGCCGGAGGCGGAGCACCCCTGGCTGGCCGAGGCCGAGCGCGCCGTGCGGGCCGATCCGCAGACGATCCGGACGTTCTTCCCGGCGGTCGGTCGAGTGGTGGGCAGGCAGGCGGTGCGGGGCGAGTCCGACCCGCTCGGCGTCGTGCACGGCACCGTCGACGACGTGGGCCGCACCCGGCTGCTGGCCGCGCTCGCGGCGGCGACCGGCCCGGAGGAGCTGGCGGCCGAGCTGACCTCGCTCTACCGCTTCGGTGACGACGCCGAACGCCGAGGCGTCCTGCGCGCGCTCGCCTCCGTCGGGCACCAGGCGGTCACGGCCGGGGTCGAACTCGTCAAGGACGCGTTGCGCACCAACGACACCAGGCTCGTCGCGGCGGCGCTCGGGCCGTTCGCGGCCGACCACCTCGACGCCCACACGTGGCGTCACGGCGTGCTGAAGTGCTTGTTCCTGGAGATCCCCCTCGCCGCCGTGGCCGGGCTGGACCGGCGCGCGGACGAGGAACTGCGGCGCATGGTCGGCGCGTTCGCCGCCGAACGCCGTGCCGCGGGCCGCGCCGTGCCCGACGACGCGCTCGAACTGCTGAGGAGCGAGACCTGATGCGCATCTTCGACCCGCACGTCCACATGACCTCGCGGACGACGGACGACTACGAGGCGATGCACGCGGCCGGGGTGCGGGCGTTGGTCGAGCCCGCGTTCTGGCTGGGCCAGCCGCGCACGAACGTGGGCTCGTTCACCGACTACTTCGATGCCCTGATCGGCTGGGAGAGGTTCCGGGCGGCGCAGTTCGGCATCCGGCACCACTGCGCCATCGCGCTCAACCCCAAGGAGGCCAACGACCCGCGCTGCGCCGGCGTGCTGGACGTGCTGCCGCGCTACCTGGCCAAGGACGGCGTGGTGGCGGTCGGCGAGGTCGGCTACGACTCGATGACCCCGGAGGAGGACGAGGTGTTCGCCCGGCAGTTGGAGCTCGCCGTGCGGCACGGCCTGCCCGCGTTGGTGCACACGCCCCACCGGGACAAGGCCGCGGGCACGGCACGCACGCTCGACCTCGTCCGGGAATCGGGTCTGCCGCCCGAGCGGGTGGTCGTGGACCACCTGAACGAGATGACGGTGCGCGCGGTGGCCGACTCGGGCTGCTGGATGGGCTTCTCGATCTACCCGGACACGAAGATGGACGAGGCCAGGATGGTGGCGTTGCTGGTCGAGTACGGCACCGACCGGGTGCTGGTGAACTCGGCCGCCGACTGGGGCCGGTCCGACCCGCTCAAGACGCACAAGACGGGGTTGGCGATGCTGGCGGCCGGGTTCGACGAGTCCGACGTGGACAAGGTGCTGTGGCGCAACCCGGTCGAGTTCTACGGCCAGAGCGGCCGGCTGGCGCTCGACGAGCCGGACGCGTCGCCGACGTTCGAGGGCAACTCGATCCTGCGCGGTGGCTCGTGATCCCGGCTTACTGCACCAACGTCCACCCGGCCGAGGACCTGGCCGGCGTCGTCGCCCAGCTCGACCGCTACGCCGTCCCGGTGCGGGAAGCGCTCGGCGCCGACACCCTCGCGCTCGGGCTGTGGCTGGCCGAACCGGTCGCCCGCGGCCTCGCCGAGGACGCGACGGCCAGGCGGCGCCTGGCGGCGGACCTGCGGGCCAGGGGACTGGAGGTGAGCACCCTCAACGCGTTCCCGTACGGCGGGTTCCACCACGAGGTCGTCAAGCACGCCGTCTACCGCCCGCGGTGGACCGACCCGCGACGCACCTCCTACACGCTCGCGTGCGCCACCGTGCTCGCGGACCTGCTGCCGGACTCCGCCGCGTACGGCAGCATCTCGACGTTGCCGCTGGCCTGGCGGGAGCCGTGGACGGGCGACGACGACGTGCGGGCCCGGGTGTCGCTCGACGTCGTCAGCCGCTTCCTGCGCGCCGAGTCGGCCCGGGAGGGCAGGCCGATCAAGCTGGCCGTCGAGCCGGAACCGGGCTGCGTGCTCGACACCGTGGCCGACGCCGTGGCGTGGCTGGCCGACCGCGTCGACCACGACCACATCGGGATCTGCCTGGACACGTGCCACCTCGCGGTGTCGTTCGCCGATCCGGTGGCAGCCGTGAAGGGCATCCACGAGTCGGGGCTCTCGGTGGTCAAGGTGCAGGCGTCGGCGGCGCTGGAGGTCGCCGAACCGGGCACGGAGGAGGGCAGGCGGGCCATCGGCGCGTTCGTCGAGCCGCGCTACCTGCACCAGGTCCGGGAGAACGCGCCCGCCGGCGTGCTGGCGGCCGACGACCTGCCCGAGGCGCTGACCGACCTGCCCGCCACGCACCCGTGGCGGGTGCACTTCCACGTACCCCTGCACGCCCGGCCTGCCGCCCCGCTCACCTCCACCACGGACGTGCTGCTGACGGCGGTCGAGGCGGTCCGGTCGACCGCGGACGCCATGCCGCACGTCGAGGTCGAGACCTACACGTGGACCGTCCTGCCCGGCGCGGGCGACGACCTGGCCGCGGGCATCGCCGCCGAACTGCGCTGGGCTTCGGAGCACATCGGAGGCACGGTATGAACCCGCTGGTGGTCATCGACGTCGTCGGCCTGACGCCGGCGTTGTTGCCGCACATGCCGAACCTCGCCCGCCTCGGGCGGCGGGGCTGGCAGGCCGAGCTGGGCACCGTGCTGCCCGCCGTGACGTGCAGCGCGCAGTCCACCCTGCTGACCGGGCTCACGCCGGCCGAGCACGGCATCGTCGGCAACGGCTGGTACTTCCGCGACCTCGGCGAGGTCCACCTGTGGCGCCAGCACAACCGGCTCGTCCAGGGCGAGAAGCTGTGGGAGACCGCCCGCCGCGCCCGTCCCGGCTACACCGCCGCGAACGTCTGCTGGTGGTACGCCATGGGCGCCTCGACCGACATCACCGTCACCCCGCGGCCGATCTACCACGCCGACGGCCGCAAGTCGCCCGACGCCTACGTGCGACCGCCCGCGCTGCACGACGAGCTGGTCGCCGAGCTGGGGGAGTTCCCGCTGTTCCAGTACTGGGGACCGACCGCGGCCTTGAAGTCCAGCGAGTGGATCGTCGGCGCGGCGCGGCGCGTGCTCGCCTCGCAGCGACCCGACCTGCTGCTGGTCTACGTGCCCCACCTGGACTACGACCTCCAGCGGTTCGGTCCGGCCGGCCCGGAGGCGGCGCGTGCGGCGGCCGACGTGGACGCGGCGCTCGCCCCGCTGCTCACCGACGCCGAAGCCGCCGGCGCGACCGTCGTGGCGCTGTCCGAGTACGGCATCACGCCGGCACGCACGCCCGTCGACATCAACCGGGCGTTGCGGCGGGCCGGGTTGCTGGAGGTCTACACCCAGGCCGGCATGGAGCTGCTGGACCCGTGGACGTCGCGCGCGTTCGCGGTGGCCGACCACCAGATCGCCCACGTCTACGTCGCCGACCCGGCCGACGTCCCGCGCGCCAGGGCCGTGCTGTCCGAACTGCCCGGCGTGGACGTCGTGCTCGACCGGGCTGAGCAGGCCGGCGTCCACCTCGACCACGAACGGTCGGGCGAACTGGTCGCCGTGGCCGAACCGGACGCCTGGTTCACCTACTACTACTGGACCGACGACGACCGCGCACCGGACTTCGCGCGTGGCGTGGAGATCCACCGCAAACCCGGCTACGACCCGGCCGAGCTGTTCTTCGACCCGGACGACCCGTTCGTCAAGGCCAAGGCCGGGCTCAACCTGGCGCGCAAGAAGCTCGGCCTCCGATACGCGATGAACGTCGTGCCGCTCGACCCGTCGTGCGTGCGCGGCACGCACGGCAGGCTCCCCGACCGCGCGGAGGACGGGCCGGTGCTGCTGTGCTCGGACCCCGCCGCGCCGGACGGGGTCGAGCGCACCGGCCGGATCGCCGCCACCGACGTGCGCGACCTCCTGCTCGACCTGCAAGGCCTGTCCGCACCCGTGAAGGGACGGTGAGCGGTCAGGTCACGACGGCTGCCGCGACACGGCGGCGCGCTCGCGGCCCGGCGTCCACCACGTGAGGTCGCCGAGCAGCGCCATCGTGGCCGGGACGAGCAGGCAGCGGACCACGGTCGCGTCCACCGCGATCGCGACCGCCATGCCGACGCCGAACATCTTGATCGTCGGGTCGTCGTTGGGCACGAACGCGAGGAAGACGCCGACCATGATCGCCGCCGCCGCGGTGATCACGCCGCCGGTGCCGACCAGGCCCTCGCGGACCGATCGCAGGTTGTCCCCGGTGAGCTTCCAGCGGCGCTGGACGTCGCTCAGCAGGAACACCTCGTAGTCCATCGACAGCCCGAACAGCAGGGCGAACAGCATGAGCGGCACGAAGCTCGGGATCGGCACCGGACCGGACAGCCCGATCCACGTCACACCCCAGCCCCAGGTGAACACGGCCGTCAGGACGCCGTAGGCCGCACCGACGGAGATGAAGTCCATCACCGCCGCCTTGAGGGCGAGCAGCGGCGCGCGGAAGGCGAGCAGCAGGACCGCGACCGACAGCAGCAGCACGACCCCGATGACGAGCGGCAGCTTGTCGGTCACCCGGTCGGCGAGGTCCAGCCGGGCGGCGGTGCCGCCGCCGACGTGCACGGTCATGTCCGGGACGGACTGGCCCCGCAGGCGGCGGACGAGGTCCGCGGTCGCCGGGTCGCCGCCCGAGGTCGAGGGGATGACCTGGACCGTGACGACCCGCCCGTCCGCGGAGGGCGTCGCCGGCCCGACGGCGGCCACGCCCGGCTGGGCCCGCGCCATCGCCACGAGCGGCGGCACGCGGGGGTCGTCGACGTCGGTGATCGGCGTCGTCGGTCGGCCGAGCACGGTGAGCGGCGTGCCCGTGCCCGGGCCGAACGCCGCCGAGACGGCGTCGTTCGCCTGGCGGACCGCGGTGGACTCCGGCGAGGACCCGGCGTCCAGCTGGCCGAGCCGCAGGTCGGTCGCCGGCGCGGCGAGCAGGGCCAGCAGCACGAGCGCGGACCCGCCCGCCACCCAGGGCCGGCGGGTCGCCAGGTCGGCCAGGCGCGCCCAGCGGCCACCGGAGCCTGAGCGGCGGGCCAGCCGGTGGTGCAGCGCCCCGCCGCGGGCGAGCCTGCGACCGGCCAGCGACGTCAGCGCGGGGAGCAGGGTGAGCGCGGCGAGCACCGCGAACAGGACCGCGATCCCGCACGTCCAGGCGAGCGTCCGCAGCAGCGGCACCTCGGTCAGGCCCAGTCCGGCGAGCGCGACCGCGACGGTCACCCCGGCGACGACCACCGCCGTGCCCGAGTCGCCGACCGCGCGTTCGACGGCGTCCGGCACGGTGAGGCCCGACCGCGCCAGCGTGCGGAACCTGCTGAGCAGGAACAACGAGTAGTCGATGCCGACGCCGAGGCCGACCATGAGCGCCAGGGTCGTCGCCACGGCGGGCATCGAGGTCAGGTTCCCGGCGAGCCCGACGGTCCCCAGCGTCGCGAGCACGGAGAGCGCCGACGTCAGCAGCGGCAGCGCCGCGCCGACCAGGCCGCCGAGCGCGAGGAAGAGCACGACGGCGGCCAGGACCAGGCCGAAGTACTCGTCGCCGGTGCTGCCCGAGCCGTCGACGACCTGGGCGAGCGCACCGCCGGGCAGGACGCGCAGGCCGGCGTCGGCGGCGGGCCGGGCGGCGTCGGTGACGGCGTGCGCCATCGCCTTGGTGAGCTCCGCCCGGCGGACGTCCAGCCCCACCGTGAACCAGCCGGTGCGGCCGTCCGCGGACAGCGACCCGTCCCGCGTCGACGGTGGCTTCACGGTGGTCACGTGCCCGGCCTCGCGCAAGGAGGCCGCCGTCGCGGCCAGCACACCGGCGTGGGCGCTGTCGTCCAGCCTGCCGTCCGCGGCCACCACGATCACGGTCCCCGAGGTGAGCGGGCTCTCGGGCGACGCGGTCAGGTCCCGCACGAGCTGGGCGTCGGTGCCCGGCAGGCTCACGTCGTTGTCCGTCGGCGTGCCGATCACCTTCGCGGCCGTCACCAGCGCCAGCACCAGCAGCACCCACGCGCCGATCACGACGAACCGGTGTCGGACGCAGACCCGGCCGACCCTCGCGACGGCACGGGCCGCCCGGCCGTCGTGCACGGCGGTGCTCATCGGTCCTCCAGCAGCGGTCCAGTCCCTTGTGGACCGTCGACCTGGAGCGCGCCGCGTCCGGGACCGGCCACTCGCCGCTCAGTCTGCCGGACCTCCGGTGGGGGTGGAGGCCAATCGGGTGAGCAACTCGGTCAGCAGCAGCCGTTCGCCCGCCGACAGGGGCGGTTCGCGGTGGGCGCTCAGGGTCGCGAGCAGTGCCCGTGCCGTGTCGGGGAGGGCGGCGTCGGTGCCCTGCCCGGCCGGCTGCTCCTGCTTGACGACGGCGGCGAGCACGGCGTCGCGGACGCGCCGGGACAGGCCGGCGTGGGCGGGCGCGTCCGGCTCGGCGACGAGCGTCAACGTCGTGCCGACGCACGCGGAGTGGATGGTCGGCACGGCGTCGTCGGGCGTGACGAGCAGCCGACCTTGTTCGGCGAGGCGGACCAGCATGCCGTGCAGCACCTGCAACCCCTCGCGTGCCGAAGGGTGCTCGCGCGCCCTTGTGCCGCCGTACATGAGCACGTAGAACACCGGGTGCGTCAGGCCGAACCGGATGTGGCGGTCCCACCCGGCCTTCAGGTCGTCGAGCGGGTCCTCGGACGGCTCGTGGCCCTGCTTCTCGGCCAGGTAGCGGGCGAAGCCCTCGGCCGCGACCGCGTCGAGGAGTCCCCGCTTGTCGCCGAAGTGGTGGTACAGCGTCGGCGCGGTGATCTTGGCGGCCTGGCACACGTCGCGGACGGACACGGACTCGACCGCCGTGTCCCGGAGGAGGTCCGCCGTCACGTCGAGGATGTGCTGCCGCGTCGATCCGGTCATGTAACGACGATATACGGAAGGGGTTGCCATCGTTACACCAGGCCGGGTATACCTGACCCTGTTACAGGCGGCGCTATAGCGTCGTTATACCCGAGTCGAGGAGGATGCGGTGCCGGAGCCATCACGCCCCGCGCGGGCGCACACCCGGAGAACGGTGCTGAAGTCCACCGCGGTCACCGCGGCGGGCACCGCGTTCCTGCCGGCCGTCGCGCGCGCCGAGCCCACCGCCCTCTCCCGCGGCACGATCGCACCGGGGGAGAGCGCGGAGATCACCCTGTCGGTCAACGGTCGCGACCGGGTCGTGGCGGTCGAGCCGAGGGTGACGCTGCTGGACGCGTTGCGCGAGCGGCTGGGGCTGACCGGCACGAAGAAGGGCTGCGACCGGGGCGAGTGCGGCGCCTGCACGGTCCTGGTCGACGGTGAGCGGGTCAAGTCCTGCCTGACGCTCGCGGTGATGCGGCAGGGCAGCGACATCACCACCGTCGAAGGGCTGGCCGACGGTGACCGGCTGCACCCGGTCCAGGAGGCGTTCATCCGGCACGACGCCTTCCAGTGCGGCGCGTGCACGTCCGGGCAGGTCATGTCCGCCGTCGCGTGCATCCGCGAGGGGCACGCCGGCACGGAGGCGGAGATCCGCGAGTGGATGAGCGGCAACCTGTGCCGTTGCGCCTGCTACCAGAACATCGTGGCGGCGGTCGCCGACGCGGCCCGGGAGGTGCGCCGGTGAAGGCGTTCGGCTACAGCCAGGTCCGGGAACCGGCGGAAGCGGTGCGGGCGGCGCGGCAGACGCCGGGTGCCGCGTTCATCGCGGGCGGCACGGACCTGTTGAACCTCATGAGGGACGGCGCGCAGCACCACGACCACCTCGTCGACATCAATCACCTCGACCTGGCGTCGGTCGCCGACTCGTCGAAGGGCCTGCGCATCGGCGGCTTGGCCCGGATGCGGCACGTGGCCGAGCACCGGTCGGTCCGCGAGCGCTACCCCGTGCTGGCCGAGGCGCTGGAGGCGTCCGCGTCACCGCAGGTGCGCAACATGGCGACGATCGGCGGGAACCTGCTGCAACGCACCCGGTGCGGCTACTTCCGGGACGCGGCCTCGGCGTGCAACAAGCGGGCGCCGGGCAGCGGGTGCTCCGCGCTGGAGGGCTGGAACCGCGGGCACGCCGTGCTCGGCGGCAGCGAGCACTGCATCGCCACCCACCCCTCGGACCTCGCGGTCGCCCTGCTCGCCCTCGACGCGGTGGTGCACCTGCTCGGCCCGGACGGTCCGCGGCAGGTCCCGGTGGACGGGTTCCACCTCCGGCCGGGGAACGCGCCGCACGTCGACACCGTGCTGCGGCCCGCGGAGCTGATCACCGCGGTCGAGGTGCCGCGGCCGGCGGCGCGGTCGCGCTACCTGAAGTTGCGCGACCGCGCCACGTTCGAGTTCGCGGTCGTCTCGATCGCGGCGGTCGTGGACCTGCGCGGCGGCCGGGTGCGTGACGTGCGGTTGGCGTTCGGCGGGATCGGCACGACCCCGTGGCGCTCGCCCGAAGCCGAGGCGGTCCTGAGGGGCGCGCCGCTCACGGTGGACGCGATCGAGCGGGCGGGTCGCGCGCTCGTGCGCGACGCCGTGCCGCGGCAGCACAACGGGTTCAAGGTCGAGCTGGTGCAACGCGCGCTGGTGGAACTGCTCAGCGGATGGGGAGGTTCGCGGTGAACGACGGCCTGGTGGGACGTCCGGTGATGCGCGTCGACGGCCGTGCCAAGGTCACCGGCGCCGCCCGGTACCCGGCGGACGACCCGGTCCCGGGCGCGCTGCACGGTTTCCTGGTCACCAGCACGGTGGCCCGCGGCGAAGTCGTGGGCATCGACAAGTCGGCGGCGCTGGCGCACCCCGGCGTGGTCGCGGTGTACACGCACGCCGACCTGCCTCGCCTGACCGTGCCGACGTTCCCGTACATCAAGGGGTTCATCCCGTTGCAGGGCACCGCCGTGCACCACGCCGGCCAACCCGTGGCGATCGTCCTGGCCACGACCGTGGAGCAGGCGGGGGAAGGCGCGAACCTGGTGCGCATCGACTACCGCGCCGAACCGCCGACGGCGTCGATCGACGACGCTCCCCAGCCGCCCCACCTGCCGAAACCCTTCCGCAACCGGCCCAACGAGATCGCCCGCGGCGACGCGGCGGCGGCGCTGGCGGCCGCGGAGGTCCGGCTGGAGGCCCGCTACTCCAGCCCGCCGCGCCACCACAACCCGATCGAGCCGCACGCCACCACGGCGCAGTGGGACGGGGACAGCGTGACGGTGCACGAGACCGCGCAGGGGGTCAACCTCACCAGGTCGGTCCTGTCCACCGCGTTCGGCCTGCCACCGGACCGCATCCGCGTGCTGGCGCCGTTCCTGGGCGGTGGTTTCGGCTCGAAGGGACCGGTCTGGCCGCACACCATCCTCACCGTCGCGGCCGCGCGGCTGGCCCGGCGACCGGTCCGCCTGGTGCTCACCCGCGCCCAGATGTTCACCCTGACCGGCCACCGGGCCGAGTTCCGCCAGCACCTGCGGATCGGCGCCACCCGCCAGGGCAAGCTCACCGCCCTGGTCGAGACGACCACGGCCCAGCTGAGCCGCACCGAGGAGTCGATCTTCAACGAGAGCGACTCGACCAGCACCCTCTACGACTGCCCGAACGTCCACATCAGACAGGAAGGCGTGCCGCTCGACCTCGCCTCGTCCAGCTACATGCGCTCACCCGAGACCACCGCCCACTTCGGCCTGGAGACCGCGCTGGACGAACTCGCCTGGCAGGTGGGCGTCGACCCGGTGGAGCTGAGGCGGCGCAACCACACCGCGGTCAACCAGGAGACCGGCTCGCCGATCAGGGGCAAGCGCCTGCTGGACTGCTACCGGATCGCGGCCGAGGCGTTCGGCTGGTCCCGGCGCGCGCCGCGGCCCGGCGCCACCAAGGACGGCGACGAGTACGTCGGCTGGGGCATGGCCACCGAAGCGCACACCTTCGCCGCCGCACCGGCCACCCCGCCGGTCACCGCGTCGGTCACGATCGGCGCCGACGGCCGGGCGGTGGTGCGCATCGCCACCCAGGACATCGGCACCGGCACGTACACGGTGATCGGCCAGATCGCCGCCGACGCCCTGGGCGTGCCGCTGGACGCCGTCACCGCCGTCATCGGCGACTCCGCGCTGCCGTACGCGGGCGTGTCGGCGGGCTCGGCGACCATCGCGAGCATCACCGGCCCGGTGGACCGCGCCGCCCGCGCCGCCCGTGACGCGGTGGTGGCCCTGGCCGTGGCCGACCCGCGGTCACCCCTGGTCGGTGTGCCGGCGGCGGAGGTCGTGACCGCGCACGGCCACCTGTTCCACGCGCGCGACCGCGAGCGACGCGACAGCTACCGCGCCGTCGTCGGCAGGCACGGCAGGCCGGTGGAGACGACCGGGACCCTGCTCAACGCACCGGGCCACTCGTGGGGCGCGGTGTTCCTCGAAGTGCGGGTGCACGCCAGGCTGGGCTCGGTGCGCGTCACCCGCGTCGTGACCGCGCACGACCTGGGCCGGGTGATGAACCGCCGCACGGCGCGCGGCCAGGTGCTCGGCGGCGTGACGTGGGGCATCGGGCACGCGCTCATGGAGCACACCGCCTACGACCGAAGCACCGCCCGGGTGGTCAACCCGAACCTGTCCACCTACCTCGTGCCCGTGTGCGCGGACACCCCGGCGGTCGAGAGCCACTTCGTCGACCACCAGGACCCCGACAGCACCGCCCTCGGCGCGCGCGGGTTCGGCGAGACCCCGATCACCGGGGTGCCCGCCGCCATCGGCAACGCCGTCTACCACGCCACCGGCCGACGCGTGCGGGACCTGCCCATCACGCGCGACAAGCTGCTGTAGAGGAGCGCGCAGTGCTGGAACTGGTCGAGGAACTGACGGCGTGGCGACGTGCTGGACGCCGTTTCGCGGTGGCCACCGTGGTGTCGGTGAGCGGCAGCGCGCCACGTCCACCGGGCGCCGCGCTCGCCGTGGACGACACGGGGGAGGTGGTGGGCACCGTCTCCGGCGGCTGCGTCGAAGGAGCGGTCTACGAGCTGTGCCGCGAGGCGCTGGACACCGGCGAACCGGGGGTGCACCGGTTCGGCTGGTCCGACGAGTCCGCCTTCGCCGTGGGACTGACCTGCGGCGGGGCGATCGAGGTGTTCGTCCACCCGATGCCACCGCTGCCCGATCCGGCCCACCACGTCGTCCTCGCCCGGGTCCTCACCGGCCCACCGGGGACGCCGGGCCGGACGTTGACCGCCCGCGACGGCGTCGTCTCGGGAACCCTCGGCGACCCGGCGCTGGACGCCGAGGTCACGGCGTCCCGGACGACGCGGGTCGTCCGCGCCACCGATCGGGCGACCGGGGCGTCCGTCGAGGTCATGGTCGAGGTCGCCGCACCGCGACCGCGCCTGCTGGTGTTCGGCGCGCTCGACTTCGCCGCCGCCCTCAGCGACGTGGGGAACCTGCTCGGCTACCGGGTCACCGTCTGCGACCCGCGGCCGGTGTTCGCCACCGACCGCCGCTTCCCGTCCGCGGAGGTGGTGGTGGACTGGCCGCACCGCTACCTGGAACGCGCGGAGGTCGACGAGCGCACGGCCGTGTGCGTGCTCACCCACGACCCGAAGTTCGACATCCCGGTGCTGACCGCGGCGCTGCGGATGCCGTTGGCCTACGTGGGCGCGATGGGATCTCGTCGCACCCACGAGGAACGCGCCCGGCTGCTGGTGGAAGCCGGCGTGAGCCCGGACCAGCTGGCCCGCCTGCGGTCACCGCTCGGGCTCGACCTGGGCGCCCGCACACCCGAGGAGACCGCCCTGTCCATCGCCGCCGAGATCGTCGCCCACCGCAACCGGGCGACGGGACTCCCGCTGACCGACCTCACCGGACCGATCCACGCCCGCCTCGTGTCCTGACGGGCGGATCAGGCGCTGCCGCCGCGGACCAGTTCGGTGGGGACGAGCAGGCCGGGTCCGCCGTCCGGGCCGTGCTCGACCTGGCGGACGCACCGGGCGACGAGCTCGCGGGAGATCCGCTCGACCGGGATGCGCGCGCCGGTGAGCGTCGGCTCGGTCATCAGGCCCACCGCGCCGCCGTCGAACCCGGTGACGGCGACGTCCGTGCCGACCTTCAACCCGAGGGAGTGGGCCACGTTCACGACCACCGCGCCGACCGCGTCACTGCTCGTCACGATCGCGTCCGGGGGGTTCCGGCCGGTGAGCAGTTGGCGGGCCCGGCGGCGGATGCCCTGGTCGGAACCGCGGTAGACCGAGGTCTTGGGCACCCGGAGGCCGTGACCGGCCAGGCTTTCCGCGAACCCCTCCAGGCGTTCGGCCTTCCAGTACTGGTCGCCGTCGGACCCGAGGTAGGCGAACCGCCGGTGCCCGTCGGCGACCAGCACGTCCACCACGGCGCGCATGCCGGCGACGTTGTCCACGTCCACCCAGTGCTGCGGCAGGTCGGGCGCGAGCCTGCCGAAGCAGGCGAACGGGACGCCGTTGTCGGCGAGGAACCGCGCGCGTTCGTCGTCGACCCGGGACTCGGACAGCACCACCGCGTCCACGGTGCGCCGCGCCACGAGGTCCTCGAACACGCCGAGCGGGTCGCCGTGGCGGTGGGTGAAGACCAGCACCTGGTGGTCGGCGTCGGCGGCGGCCTTCACCAGCGACTGGAGGAAGTGCAGGGTGAAGCCCTGCACCAGGTCCAACTGCTCGCCGAAGATGTGGTAGCCGATCTGCATCGTGCGCCGGGACCGCAACGTCTGCGCCGCCCGGTTCGGCTGGTACCCCAGCGACTGCATCGCCGCGGTGACCTTCTCGTACGTCAGCTCCGAGTAGTACTCGGAGTGGCCGTTGAGGACGTTCGACACGGTCTGCCGGGACACCCCGGCCGCCGCCGCCACGTCGACGATGCCGACCCGTCGGCGCGCCTGATCCGCTCCACCCATCGACACCTCCCGACCGCTCGACGATGGCCGGTCAGCGTACCAACGCGTGGCATGGTCGATGCCGTCGGCTCGTCGCCCGTGGTGCCACGCACGCGTCCACTTCTGATTGGCCTGCCCGTTGCACGTCCAGAGGATCAGCGGTGTGCGCTGCCTGTCAGAAGCTGCGTGTGAGGGCTCCGGTGATGGTCCTGGCCTCGATCCGGTGGTACGGCGTGGCATCGGGCGGCAAGGCGTCCCGGGCGATCACCCATTCGTCGCCCGACGAGGAGACGGCCAGGTCACCGGTGTCGAACCGCAAGAGGACGCCACCGACCAACGGCTCCGTGGAGTACCCCCGGATCAGGGCGGCGTCGCGCAGGCGGGACCCGACGAACCCGGCGAGCAGGCTCGGCTCCCGGGCGGGACCGACCCTGCCCTCGCCGTGCTCACCCATGTCGTAGGAGGGGCGTGGCGCGGCTTCCGCCAGGAGAAGCAGCTCACCGCAACCGCTGAACTCCACCACGGGGTTGCCGGCGAAGTGCAACCAGAACACCGTCAGCCCGGTCGGCCGGCCCTGGTGCCAGTGCCACTCCTCGGTCACCGACGCCAGCACCACGCCAAGCCGTGCCCGCAACAGCCCCGTGGCCCGCGTGCCGTCGTCGGGAACGATCATCGGTCGAGCGTACGAGGCAGGCAGCCCGCACCGCGACCGACATTCCCCCGAGCGCGCCTCCCCACCAGACCCCTCAACGTGACAGCGGCGCCCGCGCCCGGAAGTCCGCGACGGCGGCCGTGAGGAACAGGGCGGTGACGGCGGCCAGGGCGAGCATCAGGCCGTCCGGCGGCAGCAGGTTCAGGGCGGCGCTGCCGATCAGCGGGCCGACGAGGCTGCCCAGTGCCCACAGCACGGTGGCGCCGGCGTTCGCGTCGACCAACTCGTCGTCGGTGAAGTCCTGGCCGATGCGCACCAACCCGAGCGTGTAGACGCCACCCGCCGCGGCGCCCAGCACCACCAGCGCGGGCCACATCAACACCGACACGCCCAGCAGCACGGGCATGCCCAACGCCAGCAGCAGCACGACCACGGCGCACCCGAGGTGCAGTCGGCGGCGGTCGACGTGGTCGGCCCACCAGCCCAGCGGCACCTGCAGCAGGGCGTCGCCGGCGAACACCGCGCCGACCATGAGCACGGCGATCGCCTCGGTGTGCCCGTGCGCGATGCCGTACAGCGGCAGCAACGCCAGCACCGCGCTGTCGAAGAACGAGAACATCAGCACCGCGAGCGCGATGGTCGGCGCCGACCGCGCGAACCTCAAGGACGCGATCGGCTTCCCGGCCTTGAACCCGTCGATCTCGCACGAGCTGACGACCAGCAGGGCGATCCCGGGCACGTGGGTGAGCACGGCGACCACCAGCGACCACTGGGCGGCGGAGCCGAACAGGGCCAGCAACCCCGGGCCGGACACCTGGCACAGCGTGAACACCGAGGTGTAGACGGCGATCCAGCGGCCCCGGGTGGCCTCCGCGGTGATGGCGTTGATCCACGTCTCGCCCAGCACGAGCAGCAGCCCGGCGAACACGCCAACGGCGAACCGGAGCACCAGCAGCACCGGGACGCTGCCGGTCACCGCGAGCAGCCCCGTGCTGACCGCCGAACCGGCCATCCCGACGACCAGCAGCGGCTTGATCCGCCACCGCCACGTCAACGGGCCGAGGCACAGCACGGCGGCGAGGATGCCCACGGCGGGCAGCGCGGCTGCCGCGCCGATCAGCGCGGCCGCCGCGCCACCACCGCTGAGCCGCAACGACACGAGCGGCACGGTCAGGCCGGTGACCAGACCGACCACGGCGACGGTGCAGATCGCGGCGACGGGCTCCCAGCGCCTGCTCAGCACGGACTGCCCCGCCGTGCGACCAGGTGCCGGTGGATGTCGCGCTGCGGCAGGGTCGCGCCCGGCACCCGGACGCCGTCCACGTACAGGCAGGACGCCGCCGGCCCCTGCCCGCCGTACGGGAGGTACCCGCGCTCCGTCAGGTGCAGGTCGGTGTCCCACAGGATCGAGTCCGCGTCGTGCGACGGCGTGTCGAGCAGCGACTTCACGTAGGGGCTGTCGCCGAACACCGAGACGTACATGGCGTTGGCGGCGTACCGCTGGTCCTCGAAGTACCGGCGCAGGTCCGCGTCGTCGTCGTAGGGCTGGAGGAAGAACACCGGCGCGAAGAACTCGCGGAAGTTGCCGCCCAGCGCCAGGTCCTTCTCGAACACCGTGGGTCTGATCATCCCGCTGGCCGGGTTGACCTCGCCGCCGTAGACCCAGAACCCGCGGTCGTCGCGGAACCTGCGGACCATCTTCACGGCGTGGTCGGGGTCGGTGTTCGGCCCCACCACGTTGGCCGGGTCGGCGTACGGGCCGACGCGGGGCTCCACTTCCCGCAGCCGCGCCAGCAACGCCTCGCGGAACTCCACGAGCCGTTCGCGGTGGACCAGGATCGCGTTCGGGCCGGCGCAGTCCTGCCCCTGGTTGTACAGCACGACCCGCAGCGCGCTCGCGATGGCCGTTTCGACGTCGGCGGTCTCGGTGACGACGAGCGGGTTGTGGCCGGAACCGTTGAGGATGAACAGGGTTCGCCGCGGGAACGACCGGCGGACCTTCGCCGCGTTCTCCGGTGTGCCGGTGAACACGACCGCGTCCGTGCGGTGCGCCCGTTCCGCGACGAACTCCTCCTTGTCGTCGTAGGACACGTGCAGTTCCGGGAACCGGGCGGACAGGTCGAGCACCTCGGCCAACGCCCGGTAGTGCGGGTGCATGGCCGTCGGCGGGCGCAGCGCGGTGTCCTCGGCCATGAACGACGGCACGACGCCGAAGCACACGGTGGCGTAGAGCGGCTGGTTCAGCGGCAGGAACGTGGTCACCCCACCGACCTTCTCGCGGAAGTGCTCCCGGTTGAGGTGCAGGTTCTCCAGCAGGTCGACGGACCGCTCGACCTCGTCGACCGCCACGTTCGCGCACTGGTAGCCGGACAGGCCGCGCACGATCTCCGGGGTGCGCTCGCGCAAGGTCGCGGCGAAGGCACGTGCCCGGTCCCGCACCGCGGGGAAGTCGACCAGGGCCGAGCGGACTGCGGAGCGGGTCACGACGAACCACCTTCGGAGCGGACGGACGGGGGAGCGGTGCGGGACAGCGCGTCCCGGACCAGGGCGAGCGAGCGCCGCGACCCGGTGATCCGCAGCCAGGTGGCCAGCCGCGGGCCCCGCGGCCGGCCCAGCAGGGCCAGGTACAGCACGCGGTACGCGCCGGGATCGCCTTCGAGCGCCTTGTGCAGCAGGACGCCGGGATCGGCGTGCGGCGCCGACGCCAGCGCGTACGCCAGGCGGCGGAGCACGGTGGTCGCGGCCGCGTCGAGGTCGACCGGCTCGGGCGCCGGTCGGGCGCGCTCGTGGAAGCGCCACGCCCGCGCCACCAGTTCCGGGTCCGGACGGCGGTCCGGCGGGAAGACCCGCTCGACGAACGCCACCGCGCCGGCGTGGTCGAGCGGCGCGCAGGCGGCCAGGAGCCGCACCACGGAGCCGAACCGCGGTCCGCGCGGCGGTGTCGTCGCGCCGATCCGCCGCAGCCGCAGCCGGGCGCCCGCCCCGCGGCGCGGTTCGCGGGCGGCACGCGTCTCGTGGTGCACCGCGTCGTTGATCCGCGGCACGGACGCCAGGTCGAACCGGCGGGGTCGGCGGGGCCTGCCGTAGAGCAGCAGCCGCAGACCGTCGCGGGTGAGGCAGTCGAGCGCGTCGTCGAGGGCGAAGCCGTTGCCGACGCTCTTCGAGATCTTCCGGCCCCGTTCGTCGACGAACAGCCCGTACTCGAAGAGGACCGGCGGTTCCCGGCGCAGCCGTGCGAACACCTGCCGGACGACCCGGGCCGAGTCCGCCAGGTCCTGCCCGTGCATCTCGTAGGCGACGTCGCCGCTGAGCAGGCGCAGCGCCCAGTCGGCCTTCCACTGGAACTTGCACCCGCCGCCGAGCGCGGACACGGTCACGGGCTCGCCGATCGGCTCGTCCGCGTAGTACTCGTGCGGTTCGAGGCCGTAGTCCAAGCCGGGGCGTTGGATGATCACGTCCTTCGGGATCTCGTAGGTGAGGGTGCCCCGCCCGGGATCGACGGCGAGCACGCGCGTGTGCTCGATCACCCGGCCGGTGGTCGGCGACAGCGGCATCAGGATGCTGTACGACTTCCGCCTCAAGGCTCCCACCGAACGGCCGACGAGGGCGTTGACTCCCGCGAAGTCCGCGAGGAAGGCGCGGATGGTCGAATCGTGGTGGCCCGCCCGGTAGAGGTCGGAGCTGCGGACGACCTCGCAGTCGACCTCCACCAGGTCGAGCACCCGGCGCAGCCGGTCCACCATGCCCTCGGCGAGGCTGGGCGCCTGGTCCCACGGGTCCGGCACCCGGTGCAGCGGCATGCCGAGATGAGCCGCCAACGCGCGGTGGGCCGGGACGTTGTCCGGCACCTTGCGCAAGGCGTCCAGGTCGTCGGCGACCACGACGAGCCGGGTGCCCCGCCCGGTGGCCTCCTCGAACGCCCGCCGGACGAAGGACGTGCGGACGACTTCGCTCACCGTGCCGATGTGCGGGATGCCGGACGGTCCGAAACCGGCGCCGAACACCACCGGCCCGGCATCCTGCCCGCGTCGTTCGAGCAGCGCGGTGATCCGCCCTGACTCGACCGCGCACCAGTCGTGGGCGACGCGGTCCAGCCGAACTGACATGACTCTCCCCAGAGTGGACGGCGGGTGACGGCGCCGGGCGGACATCCGGGCCCGGCCGTCACGTGTCGACGACGGAAGTCTCGACAACGGCTCTGGACGAGGTCTGGACGGCGAGTGGACAGCTCGACCACCGGAGGCCACCGGCGTCTGGTCCGTTGGGAAACCGCACGACTCCCGGACCGTTCCTCCGGGGGTTCGGGGTGCCGGTAGTGGGTTTTGGTGCGGCGCATGGCGTAGGAGCCGATCCGGACGATTACGGGAGGTCGAAGGGGGCGGGGGAGTGGCCTGCCCAGATCTGGCGGGATGCCTGTTCGGGGTAGGGCAGGGTCTTCGACTCGGTGTCCAGGACGCGGGTGAGGTGCCCACCGGGCCGGTGAGCGGACCAGCCCGCGTCGCCGGTGGTGATGAAGCGGACCCATGCCTCCCGGAGTTCGCGGGAGAGCGCGACGGCCTCGGGAGTGGGCTCCTCGCCGATGAGCTGGGTGCCGACGGGGCTGTCCAGCGTGCCGAACGCCAAGGGCACGTCGAGGCTGTGGCAGGCGCCAAGGATGCCGCCGAGGGCCGGGGCGACCCAGCACAGTTCGAACAGGTACGAGGTGCCGCCGGCTGCGGCGTTCGCCTCGGCCAGCTGCTGTGACGGCATCCGGAAGAGGGCGTCGGAGTACACCGCCTCCACCAGCTCCTCCGGGCCTGCCTGCGGGAACGCGGCACGGTAGGCCCGCGCGCCGTCCGGCTGCGGGGCGAGCAGTTCCAGGGCCGCGTGGGCGTCCTCCTCGGTGAAGGTGCCGCGCCGTCCGCTCGTGACGCTGAAGTACCGGAATTCGTCCCGGGTGTGGCCGACGAGCAGTTCGGTCCCGCTCGCGCGCGCGTCGGTCAGCGCGGGCCAGGGCGTTTCCGGGAGGACCTCGCCGTCGACGACGGGGCACAGCGCGGTGCCGGTCTCCGTGAGGCGTCCCCAGCTCTCCCGGTGCGCGTGGAGGCCGGCGTTGAAGGAGGTGAGCTCGGCGGCCAGGTGCCACGGGTCGATGTCGCGCAGCGCCTCGGCGGTGGGGGCCGCCGCGCCGAGCCGGTCCGCGAACACGGCGGTGACCTGCCGTGCCAGCGCGGGGGTGCTGTGCAGCGCCGGCACCGAATGGGCGATGGCCCGCCGGAACAGGCCGCGCGCGGACTTCATCGTCAGCAGGGCGGCGACCGAGCCCGCCCCGGCGGACACCCCGCCCACGGTGACCCGGCCGGGGTCGCCTCCGAAGGCGGCGATGTTGCGCTGCACCCACTCCAGCGCCGCGATCTGGTCGAGGAATCCGCGGTTGGGCGGCACGTCGTCGAGGAACGCGAATCCCTCCGCGCCCACGCGGCAGTTGACGGTCACCACGACGACTCCCGCCTCGGCCAGCGCTGCGGGGTCGTACATCGGGTCGCTCGACGCCGCCGCGAGGTAGCCGCCCACGGGGAGCCACACCAGCACCGGCAGTCCCGCCGCGCCGGGATCCGGAGTGCCGACGTTGAGCGTCAGCCAGTCGGTGCCCTGCGGGTGCACGTCGATCGGCAGGGACAGCGGCACCACGGGGCCGAACTCGACCGCCTGCCTCGTCCCCTCCCAGCGGTGCGGTGGCGCGGGCGCGGCGAAGCGGAGCGCTCCGACCGGGGGCTGGGCGTAAGGGATGCCGCGGAACACCGCGTGTCCCTGCCGCCGGCGACCCTGCACCACGCCTTCCGCGGTCCGCACCTTCGGCTGTTCGGACATGACGATTCCTTCCCTCAAGTGGTCCCAGGGGTATAGGTCAGGTGTATTATGTCAACTGTATTGAAACGGTTCCGGGGTACGGGGGAAGGGCCGGCGATGCCGAAACAGGTGGATCACCGCGGACGCCGCGAAGCGATCGCCCGCGCACTGTGGCGGGTGGTGGAGCAGCGCGGCGTCACGCAGCTGACGATGCGCGTGGTGGCGCAGGAAGCGGGCATGTCACTCGGGCAGCTGCAGCACTACTTCGCCTCCCGGACCGCCATGCTCACCTTCGCCATGGATTTCGCGTCCGAGCGGACCTCAGTACGCGTACACCAGGGGCTCGAAAAGCTCGGTGACCGTCCGCACCCCCGTGACGTGCTGCGACTGACGCTCGCGGAAATGCTCCCCCTGCATGCCGACGCCCGCGCGACCAGCCGGATGAGCGCCGCCTACGTCCTGGAGGCGCTGCACGACGAGGCCGTGCACGAGCAGGCTCGCCGCGGCCTCGTCCAAGGGCGGGCCCTCGTCGAGCAGGTGGTCCGCCAGGCGATCGCCGACGGGCACATCGACTCCGGCCGCGACCCGGCGACCGAGACCAACCTGCTCCTCGCCCTCACCGGCTTCACCCCCCTGATCGAACTCGACGTGATCGAGCCCCAGGACGCGCTCGCCGCGATCGACGTGCAGCTGGACCGGCTGTTCAGGAGTACGTGATCCGGGTGCGTGATCCGGGTCCGAGGGCGCGTCCCGTTCCTCCGGGGTTCGGCGATCACGTGCTCAGGCCTGCCGGTGGGTGGTGCCCAGGGCCGTTCGGGCGCGGTCCTGTTCGTCGCGGTCGCCGGTTTCGGTGGCGATCCGCAGGGCGTCGGCGTGCGCGGCGAGGGCCTCGTCCGGCCGGCCCGCCGCCCGCAGTGCCTCGCCGAGGCCGTTGAGGGTGCTCGCCTCACCGTACCGGTGGCCGATGTCCCGGAACGTTTCGAGGGCGGAGGTGTAGCAGCGCTGGGCCTGGGACCAGTCGCCGAGCAGGGCGTGCAGGTTGCCCAAATTGCTCAGGGTCACCGCCACGCCGTAGCTGTGGTCGAGGCGTCGGAACAACTCCCGGGCCTCGTCGAGGTGCCGGACGGCGTCCGGGAAGCGCCGCAGGGTCGCGCACACGTCGCCGAGGTTGGACAGCGCGCTGGCCAGGCCGCCCGCGTCGTCGAGACCGCGGAACAGGTCGAGCGCGCGTTCCAGGTACTCGGCGGCGCGGTGGTGGTGACCGGGGCGGCTGTACGCGTTGCCCAGGTTGAGCAGCGCCGCCGCCTCACCGTGCCGGTTGCCCAGCCGCCGGTGCACGGCCAGCGCCTCCCGCTGCAGCGACACCGCCTCCTCGTACTCGCCGAGCCGTTCCTGGACGATGCCCAGGTGCGACAACGCGCGCGGCACGCCACGCTGCTCGCCCGTCCGCCGGTGCAGCCGGATCGCCTCCCGCAGGTGCCCGGCCGCCTGGTCGTAGTCGCCGAGGATCCGGCGCAGCGCGCCCAGGTTCGTCAGCGCCACGGCGAGCAGGGCGTCGTCGCCCGCACGTCGGGCGGCGCGCGACGCGCACCCGTAGATGGTCGACGCGTCCGCGTAGTGGCCGCTCTCCAGGTACCGGTACAGGGTGTTCGCCAGGTCGACCACGTAGTCCGCCCGGTCGTCGCGTTCCGCGGCACGGCACAGGGCGACGAGCGTCGGCCGCTCCGCGTCCAGCCAGGCGCGGGCGGCGTCGGCGGTGGGGAACGGTGGCGTCGCGGTGACGTCGGGTCGGTGCGGTCGGTCGACGGGGTAGAGCAGGTCCATCGCCGAAGCCGCGGTGGCCAGGTGCTGCGCGAGCAGCCGGTCGACGGCGGCGGTCCGCTCCGCGGCCGGGTCGTGCTCGCCCGACAGCTCCTCGGCGTAGGCGAGCAGGAGGTCGTGCACGACGAACCGGCCACCGGGCTCGCGCCGCACGAGGCTGTTGCGCGCCAACACCTCCAGGGACCGGCGGGCCTCGTCCGGGTCGGCGCCGGTCAGGGCGGCGAGCGCGAACGGCGTCACGTCCGGCCCGGGGTGCAGGCCCAGCCGCCGGAACGCCCGCGCGACCTCGGGCCGCAGCTGCTCGTACGACCAGGAGAACACGGTCCGCACGTCGGCGCGGGCGTCGTCACCCGCGTCGAGCACGCGCAGCCGGTGCCGCCGGTCGGCCAGCTCACCGGTCAGCTCGGCCAGCGTGCAGGCCGGGCGGGACGCGGCCAGCTCGGCGGCGACGCGCAGCGCGAGCGGCAACCGACCGCAACGCGCGGCCAGCTCCGCCGCCGCTGCGGGTTCCCGCCGCACCCGCTCACCGATCAGCGTGCGCAGCAGGGCCAACGCGTCCGGCGCGGGCAGCTGGTCCACGTCGAGTCGGTGGGCGCCGTGCAGCGCGACCAGGCCCGACAGGCTGCTGCGGCTGGTCACCAGGACCAGGCAGCCCGACGTGCCGGGCAGCAGCGACCGCACCTGGTCGACCGACGACGCGTTGTCGAGCACGATCAGCACCCGCCGGTCCGCGAGTTCGGCCCGGTAGCGGGCGGCCCGCTGGTCGGGGTCGAGCGGCACGTCCGCGCCCGGGACGCCGAGGCCGTCGAGCAGGCGGGCCAGGGCGTCCTCCGCCGCCATCGGCGACCGGGGGTCGTAGCCGCGCAGGTCGACGTGCAGCTGCCCGTCGGGGAAGTGGGACCGGACCCGGTGGGCCCAGTGCAGCGCGAGCGCCGTCTTGCCCACCCCGGCGGTGCCGCACAGGACGACGATGGGCACCCCGGTCCGCTCGGACGTCAGCACCCGGCCGAGTTCGGCGAGTTCCGCCTGCCGTCCGGTGAAGCCGGACACGTCGCCGGGCAGCTGGTTCACGCCGGACGACGCGAGCGGGACCTCCGCCGGTGCGGCGGCGTCCTCGACGGGTGTCTCTTCGAGCGCGTTGAGGTACGCGGCAGTGAGCTCGGGTCCGGGGCCGACGCCGAGCTCCTCCATGAGACGCCGCCGCATCCCGTGGTAGGTGTCGAACGCCAGGTCCCGCTGCCCGGCCGCGGTGTACGCGCGGATGAGCAACGCGTGCACCGCCTCGTCGAGCCCGTGCGCCGCGACGTGCTCGACCAGCGCGGGCAGCACGTCGCGCGCCGCGCCGACGGCGGTCATCAGCTCGGCGTGCCGCGCCAGCGCCGCCCGGTGTTCGCCCGCCAGCGTGACGACGCCGGGGTGGGTGGCGAGCAACGGCACGTCGGCCAGCGGACGCCCGTGCCACAACGCCAAGGCCTGGGTGAGGAGGTCCGCGGCCCGCACCGGTTCGTCGGGTGCCAGGGAGGTGGCCCGCGCGACCAGCGAGCGGAACCGGAACGCGTCCACCGCGTCCGGCGGCAGGTCGAGCGCGTACCCGTCGCCCACGGTGGGGATGGTCGTGCTCGGCGAACGCGCGCCGCGCCCCGGTTCGAGCAACCGCCGCAGGTGCTTGACGTGCGTG
Organism: Saccharothrix sp. NRRL B-16348; assembly: GCF_001280085.1. Lineage (GTDB taxonomy): Bacteria > Actinomycetota > Actinomycetes > Mycobacteriales > Pseudonocardiaceae > Actinosynnema. The sequence continues at coordinate 161,942 of NZ_LGED01000196.1, forward strand.
TGGATGACGTTGGCCGCGCTGGCCGGCGGGCGTTCGCCCCACAGCGCGTCGACCAGTTCGGCGCGGGTCACCGGCTTGCCGTGCGCGAGGGCCAGCAACGCGAACACAGCCTTGCGGCCGGCCGGACCGAGGGCGAGCGCGGCGCCGTCGCGCCAGGCCCTGATCGGGCCGAGCACCTGGACGGCCAGCACCCACCGCTCCCATCAAGCCGACCGACACGACGCGTGACCCCATCGTGGCACAGCGTGCAGAGCCGCTCCACCGGCCATCCAGACGATTCCACCCGCGCGGCGACCGGACGACCCCGTAGCGGCAGCCGGCGAACGAGTGCGGCACCGCAGTGTTTCCGTTGCGCGCGCAGGCATTGCGGTGGTGTCGCCTGTAGTCTGCGACGGTTGCGAGCCGGCTCGCCCACTGCCACCGAACGACCGGTTCAGCAGTGGTGCACGGGACCGAACAAACGCGTGGGGGAACATTGCGTGTGGTGACGCTACGGCGGAGCGACCTGGGCTTACCGCGGGCCGGGCGGAGGGCCCGGACGTGACGACCACCAGGACCGAGGCGGGCTGGTCGCTGCTCGGCGAGTTGCCGGAGCGGGTCGTGTCCGGTTGCCTGTACGACTCGGCCGGCTGGCTGCGCATGTGGGAGACGACCGGCGTCGAACGCCGGGTGCGGCACGGCTACGTGCACGCCGAAGGGCAGGTGCTCCCGCTCTACGCGCTGAGCGGTTCGCCCTTCTGGCACGGGTACGTCACCCAGGCCGCCCAGGCGCAGCTCGGGAGCCGACACGTCTTCGCGGGCTCCACCTACTCGATGTACACCAAGCGCGACGCGTTCCCGGAAGCCCTGGCCCGCGGCGCCCACGCCACCGCGATGGAGTGGATCGCCGCGGGCGACGCGGACCTGCTGATCGCGCCGAACCTCACCGCCGCCGCCGCGGCCACGTGGGAGGACGCGGTGGGCCCGCCGGCCGGTCGGGTCCTGCTCGACCGCACGTACAGCTCCGACCTGTCCGGCGACTTCGACGACCACCTCGGCCGGCTGCCCAGGAAGCTCCGCATGGACGTGCAGCGGCGGTTGCGGCGCGCGGACGAGCGCGGGCTCCGGATCGACATGGTGGAAGGACCGGAGGCGCACGAACTCGTGCCGTCGGCCCTGCCGCTGGTGGTCGGCACCACCGACGAGCACGGCTGGCCCGCGTTGTACGACGAGGACACCCTCCACGCCCTGCTGAGGACGCCGGGCGCGCTGCTGGCCGTCGCACGGGTGGACGACCGGGTCGCCGGCGTGTTCTTCGGCTTCCGGCACGACGCCGAGGTCACGTTCCTGTGCGGCGGCGTCGACTACTCGGGCCTCACCGAGCTGAGCACGTACGTGGCGCTGATGTACCGCTGCACCGAATGGGCCTACGCCAACGAGTTCCGGCGCATCGAGTGGGGCCGGGACAACTACCGGTTCAAGGAGCGGCACGGGCTCGTCGGGACCGACCTGTGGGCGCTGGTGCACTCGCCGGACCCGACGCCGGCGCTGGGTGCGGCCCTGGCCGGGATGCACCGCGTGATGGCGGCCTACATCGAGGGCAGGGGATGAGCCGTCGCGCGGATCCCAGCGATCCCTCGCCGGTCTTCGTCCTGCTCCACCGACCGCCGCCCACCCGCGATGGCCGGCTCGGTCCTCGTCGGCCGCCCGGTGTGCGCGCCACCGCCCAATCACCCACTCGCACCCGAAGACCTCGGTGGAGAAGGACTCTGGATCGCCGATGAGCACCCGATCAGGTCGACACCCCGGCCGGAGCCGCGCCGCGCTGCTGTTCGGCGCGCTGCTGAGCGTCAACGCCTCCTACACGCTGCTCATCCCGTTCGTGCCGGACTTGGAGGAACGGGCGGGCGCCAACCCGACCGTCGTCGCGTTGACCTTCGCGATCTTCGCGGGCGCGAAGGCGGCGGCCCAGCCGTTCGGCGGGATGTGGGTGGACCGGTGGCGGCCGGGTGACGTCGGGTGCGTGGCGCTGCTGATCGCCGCGGCGGGCATCGTCGTCACGGCCATCGCCCGTGACCCGGCGACGTTGCTGGCCGGGCGCGCCCTCTGGGGCGTCGGCGAAGGTCTGGTCACACCGGCCCTGTACGCGGGCATGGCCGCGCTGTGCCGCCGCTACGACCTGCCGACCAGCCGGATGATGGGCAACTTCGGGACCTTCGCGGTGGCGGGCTTCCTGCTCGGCCCGCTGGCGGCCGGGATCGCGGCGCCGTTCGGCCTGGACGCGTTGTTCCTGTTCGGCGCGGCCGTGACCGCGGTGACCGCGTTCGGGCTGCGGTGGGCCGTGCCGCGCGACGTGCCGGCGCCGGTGGAGGAGGAGCAGGCGGACGACACCCCGACCGGCGCGGCGACCGGCCGGTGGTGGACCTGGGTGCTGGCGCTCGGCGCGCTCGACCTGTTCACCAACCTCACCTACTCGGCGCTCGAACCCGTGCTGCCGCTGTACTTGAGCGCGGACGGCGAGGAGTCGGCGCGGGGCGCCATCTCGCTGGTCTTCGCCGTCGGGCTGGCCGCGTTCGGCGTCGTCAGCTGGCTGCTCGGCCGCTTCGCGGGCCAGATCGGGCTGGTGGCGCTGGCCCGGATCGGCCTGGCGTTCGCGGCCGTCGGCACGGTCGGGCTGTACGCGAGCGCCGAGGTGTGGCCGGTGGCGGCGTGCTTCGTGGTGCTGATGGTGGGCCAGGCCGCGCTGTACCTGACCGCGCGCCGGGGCGTCGTCGAGCTGCGGTCGGCCATGACCAGGCAGGGCAAGGCGTTCGGGCTGTTCGGCCTGGTGTCCGACATCGGCAACATCCTCGGCCCGCTGCTGGGCGTGGCGCTGTACGAGCTGACCGGCCGGGTGTCGTTCCTGGTGATCGGCGCGCTCAGCGGGCTGCTGCTCGCCGCCCTGGTCGTGCGGAGGCGCCGCCCGGCGCCGAGCCCGCGGGTCGCGGACGGCCACGTGCGGACGGTGGTGCTGTTCGACGACGCGAACCCGCTGGAGCTGGCGTCCGGTCGGACGCTCGCACCGGTCACGGTGGCGTACGAGACCTACGGCGAGCTGAACGACGACCGGTCCAACGCGATCTTCGTCTGCCACGCGCTGACCGGCGACTCGCACCCGGCCGCCCACCACCCGGACGACCGGCCCGGCTGGTGGCGGGACATGGTCGGACCCGGCCGCCCGGTCGACACCGACCGGCACTTCGTGGTGTGCGCCAACGTCCTCGCCGGCTGCTCCGGCACCACCGGCCCGACCTCGCCGGGCCCGGACGGCACGCCGTGGGGCCCGGACTTCCCGGCGATCGGCATCACCGACATGGTCACCGTGCACCGCGCGCTCCTGGCCGAGTTGGGCGTCGAACGGCTGCGCGCCGTGATCGGCGGCTCCCTGGGCGGCATGCAGGTCCTCGAATGGCTGCTGCGCGCGCCGGACGACGCCGAGGACTTCGTGATCGCCGCGGGCACCGCCCGGCACACCGCGGAGAACCTCGCCTGGAACGCCGTCGCCAGGACCGCGATCCGGTCCGACCCGGAGTTCCGCGCGGGTCGGTACCCGCCGGGCGGCGGACCGGCGGCCGGTCTCGGCACGGCGCGGATGGTCGGCCACCTGACGTACGTGTCCGAAGACCTGCTGGCGCGGAAGTTCGGCCGCGAGCGGCGCGCCGACGACGGCACGAGCCCGACGGCTGCCACCGGGCCGTTCGCCGTCGAGGGCTACCTGGAGCACCAGGCCGCGAGCCTGGTCGACCGGTTCGACGCCAACAGCTACCTGTGCCTGATGAACGCGATGGACAGCTTCGACGCGTTCGCCGACGACCGCCCGTGCGCGCCGTTCCGACGCCGACCGGGGGTGCACCTGTTCAGCTTCGACTCCGACCGCCTGTACGGGCCCGACCACGCGCGCTACATCCAGGCGAACCTCGCGGCCCGCGGGCTGCCCGCCGAGCACCACCAGGACCACACGACCGACCGCGGCCACGACGCGTTCCTGCTGCACGTCCCGTCGTACCTGGACGGTGTCGCGGAGGTGCTGGCCCGGCAGCCGGTCGTGCGCGGCGCGGACGAGTCGGGCTGACGCGCCGTGGCGAGTTGGTGGGCGACGGCGTTCGACAGCGACCGCGGCCTGCTCCGCCTGCACGAGCAGGCGGCGGACGCCACGGCCGATCAGGTGGCGCTGATCGAGCGGGAACTGGGTCTGGCGGAGGGCTCCCGCGTGCTCGACGTTCCCTGCGGCACCGGGCGGCACGCCGTGTCCCTCGCGGCCCGCGGGCACCACGTCACGTGCGTGGACCTGAGCGAGGACTACCTGGACGCCACCCGGCGGCGTGCGGTCGGGCAGGGCGTGGCGGTGGACGCGGTGCGGGCCGACATGCGCGACCTCACCGCCCTGCCGGCGGGGTCGTTCGACGCGGCCGTGAACATGTACACCAGCTTCGGCTACTTCGACCGCGACGAGGACAACGTCCGCTCGGCGGCGGCGATCGCGCGCGTGCTGCGGCCCGGCGGGCGGCTGCTCGTCGACGTGGTCAACCGGGACTGGTTCGTCCGCAACTTCTTCCCCTCGGAGTTCGCGCCGGGCGACGACGGGTTCGTCGTCCGCGACTACGAGGAGGTCGACGGCGAGGTCGTCCTGCACCAGAACGTGTTCGACCCGCGCACGAGCCGCCTGCGCTGGACGTGCCGGCCGGTCGGCGCGGAGCGCGAGCACGTGGTGGTGGACTACCGGATGTACAGCCTGCACGAACTGCTCGCCGTGCTGCGGGCCGGCGGCCTGGACCCGCTGCGCACGCTGGGCGGCTACGACGGCCGACCTTACGACCTGTTCTCGCCACGACTGCTGTGCGTGGCCGAGGCGCCGGCGGCGTGACACCGCCGGTTACCGTCAGACCACCGCGCGCCGCGCCGCACGGGTCGCGGCGGCGGCGCCGAAACCGCTGAACAACGCCACCGACACCGGGTCCGTCGCCGCGTACCACTCGGGGTGCCACTGCACGGCGAGGCAGAACGTCGCACCCTCGGCCGAGGCCGCCTCCACCACGCCGTCCGGCGCCACCGCCTCGACCCGCAGGCCGGGCGCGAGCCGGTCGATCGCCTGGTGGTGCAAGGAGTTGACCTCGACGCCCGGCGCGCCGAGCAGCCCGCGCAGGACGCCGCCCTCGATCAGCCGCACCGGGTGCGCGGGCAGGTACTGCTCGTCGCGGGGCAGCGAGAGGTCTTCGGTGTGCCCGGGGACGTCGCGCAAAGTGCCGCCCAGCGCGACGTTGAGCTCCTGCAGGCCCCGGCAGATGCCGAGCACCGGGACGTCGGCGCGCAACGCGGCGGGGATGAGGCTCAGCGCCAGCTCGTCCCGGTCGCGGTCGGCGGGCCCGTGACCCGGTTCGCCGCCGTACCACCGCGGCAGCACGTTGCTCTCGTGGCCGCCGAACACCACGCCGTCGAACCGGTCCACCACGTCCGCCAGACCGGGCGCCGGCCCGCCGATCACCACGACGTCGCAGCCGGACACCTGCTCCAACGCCCGCGCGTACACCTCGCGCACCGCCACGTGCCGCACGCCGCCGACCTGCTCGGCCGCCGCGGCGAGGGCGACCAGCGGCTTGCCCGTCACCCGGCCACCGCCAGCGCGCCCGCCAGGTCGGCGATGAGGTCGTCCACGTGCTCCAGGCCGATGGACAGCCGGATCGACCCGGGCGACACGCCCGCGGCCAGCCGGTCCTGCTCGGGGACCTGGGCGTGCGTGGTGGACGCGGGGTGGGTGGCCATCGAGCGCACGTCGCCGATGTTGGTCACGTGCGAGATCATCCGCAGCGCCTCGATGAACCGGGTGCCCGCGGTGAGCCCGCCCGCCAGCTCGAACTGCACCAGCGGACCGCCGTTGCCGCCGGTGTACCGCCGCAGCCGCGCCACCTCCTCGGCGTTGCCGAGGCCGGGGTGCCGGACCGCGACCACCGAGGGCTGGGCGGCCAGGTACCGCGCCACCGCTTCGGCGTTCTCGCCGTGCGCCCGCATCCGCAGCGGGAGCGTCTCGATGCCCTGGATCAGCAGGAACGCGTTGAACGGGCTGAGGCACGGCCCGAGGTCGCGCATCAGCGTCTCGCGGGCCTTGAGCAGGAACGGGCTGCGCCCGAGCGCGCTGTCGAGGTTCGCGCCCGCCTCGGTCCACACCACGTTGCCGTGCGCCGGGTCCGGCTCGGTGAGCAGCGGGTGCCGCTCGGCGTGCCGCGCCCAGTCGAACCGGTTGGAGTCGACGATCAGGCCGCCCAGCGCGCTGCCGTGGCCGCCGATGTACTTCGTCGCCGAGTAGACCAGGATGTGCGCGCCGAACTCCAGCGGGCGGCACACCAGCGGCAGCATGGTGTTGTCCAGCACCAGCGGCACGCCGACGTCCTCGGCGATCGCGGCGACCTCCTCGATCGGGAACAGCCGCAGCTTCGGGTTGGGCAGGGTCTCGCCGAAGTAGCACCGGGTCCGCGAGTCGGTGGCGTCGGCGAAGTTCTCCGGCTTGTCGGGGCTGACGAACCGGGTCTCGATGCCGAACCGGGCGAACGTGTTGGCCAGCAGGTTCCACGTGCCGCCGTACAGCTCGTTGGAGCTGACCACGTTGTCGCCCGCCTGGCACATGTTGAGCAGCGCCAGGGTGATCGCCGCCTGCCCGGAGGAGACGGCCAGGGCCGCCGGGGCGTCGTCTACCGCGGCGATCCTGGCTTCGAGCACGTCGCACGTGGGGTTGTTCAACCGCGTGTAGGCGTGGCCGTCGACGCGCAGGTCGAAGATGTCGGCGGCGGTGGCCGCGTCGGGCAGTTCGTACGCCGCGGTCTGGAAGATCGGCGTCACCACCGGGTCGGTGATGCCCAGGCGCAGCTCGGCGCCGCCGTGCACGACGCCCGACTCGACCCGCCGGTAGACCTTCCTGGCCGACCGCGGCCGTTCAGGCGGCGACATGCGGCTGCTCCGGCTTGTAGGTCATCGACTCCACGATGGCGCCGATCGCGCTCTGCTGCCCCTCGGGCCCCTTGGTGAACAGGCCGCCCAACTGGCGGTCGACCGCCGCGTAGTTCGGGTCGGCCAGCCGCACCCGCCGCGCCTTGCCGAGGTTCCAGAACGGCGTGCGCGGGTCGAGGTGGTGCTCCAGGTGGTAGTTGTCGTTGTGGATGCCGGTGAGGAACTTCTCCCACGTGCGGCTCTTGCGGTTGCGCGTCATGTAGAGGTCCACGTTGGAGTCGCGCACCAGGGGAGTGTGCTCGGACAGCTCGATGTACCAGCCCAGGATCTGGAAGCTGGTCAGGTAGGGCACCACCCAGAACAGCAGCAGCTCGAGCGTCCAGCCCTGCGACGCGCACACCGCGACGACGGTCGTCCAGAACGCCCAGAAGCCGACGCGGTCGAGCACCCGCTTGCGCTTGCCGATCGGGGTCTGCGGTGTGTCCGCGGACCGCACGCGGCCCTGCTTGAGGAGCCGGTACCGGTTGCGCACCAAGTACTTCAGGTAGGCCCACGTCTGCGTGCCGAACAACGGCATGATGACCGTGCGGAGCACGTACGCGCGCGGCGAGGACATCTCGTAGGCCCGCTGCTCGATGAAGAACCGCAGGTCCGGGTCGCCCTCGGGGTTGCCCAGCTTCGGGTGGTGCGTGAAGACGTGGGAGATCTTGTACGCGTAGTGCTGCTGGAAGATCGGGTACGCGGTGAGCACGGTGCCGACGAACAGCTGCACCTTGCGGTTGGACGCCCCGATGCCGTGCGCGCAGTCGTGCAGGATGGTCGACAGCCCGCGCTGGCGCGCGCCGATCACGAGCACCGCCAACGGGTAGAACCAGTAGGACACGCCGACGCACAGCCAGGTGCAGAAGGCCATCCACACGAGGTCTTCCAGCCAGGCCAGCAGGGCGTGCCAGTTGTCGCTGCGGTTGAGCTCCTTGATGCCGCTCTCGACTTCCTTCGGGAAGCGGTACATCCGGTAGCGCTTCCCGTCGAACGCCCAGGTGTACTCATCGGACATCAGCGGCTCCTCTCCCACGGAGTTCCGTTGTGGCGCACCGGTCTCAGTGGCCGGTGGCGCCGAAGCAGTGGCTGGGCAGCGGCGGGAAGCCGTTGAACCCGACGGACGCGTACGGCGTCGTGTAGGCGCCGGTCGCGAGGATGTCGACGTGGTCGCCCGGCCGCAGGTCGACGGGCAGCGACACCGGTGTGCGCTCGTACAGGACGTCGGTGCTGTCGCACGTCGGCCCCGCGAGCACGACGGGCGCCGCCTCGTCGGCGAACCGGCCGTCGGCGCGGACCGCCACGACGGGGAACGCGATGGCCTCGCCCTCGGTCTCGACCAGGCCGTTGTACCGGCCGACGTCGAGGTAGACCCAGCGCAGGCCGTGCTCCCGCTCGGTCACCAGCACGACCTCGGACCGGATCATGCCGGCGTCGCCGGGCAGGTACCGGCCCGGCTCGACGATCAGCGCGGGCCGGGTCGCGAAGGACTCCGCGACGGCCCGCTCGATCGCGGTGAAGTAGTCCTGGAGCGCGGGCACGGTGGCCTCGTAGCGGACCGGCAGCCCGCCGCCGAGGTTGAGCAGGTCCAGCTCGATCCCCTCGGCGGCCAGCTTGGCCGCGACGCGCGCGGCGGTCGCGACCCCGGTCGCCCAGCTGTCCGGCTCCCGCTGCTGCGACCCGACGTGGAACGTCGTGCCGCGCGGCCGGAGCCCGAGGGACACCGCGTCGCGCAGCAGCGTGACCGCGTCCTCCTCGGTGCAGCCGAACTTCCGGCTGATCGGCCACTGCGCGCCGGTCGTGCGGACGATGAAGCGGCAGCACACCTCCGCGCCGGGCGCGGCCCGCGCGACCTTCTCCAGTTCCGCCGCCGAGTCGATCGAGTAGAGCCGGACGCCGCGCTCGTGCGCGTGGCGGATCGCCGACTCCTTCTTCACCGTGTTGCCGAACGAGATCGACGCCGGATCGGCGCCCGCGGCCAGGCACGCGTCGAGCTCGCCGACGCTGGCGACGTCGAAGCCGCAGCCGAGTTCCACCAAGTGCCGCAACAGGTCCGGGTCGCCGTTGGCCTTCACGGCGTAGTAGACGGCGGCGTCCGGCAGGCCCGCGCGCAGCTCCCGGTACCGGGCGGCGACGACGTCGAGGTCGAGGAGCAGGCACGGCGTCTCGGGCCGGGTGGCGTCGAAGAAGTCGCGATGCGTCGAGTAGCGCGCAGGGTCCACCGGTCTGTCGTCGATCACTGTGAAGCCTTCCACCCCAGGAAGAGACGTTCGGGTCGATCTTGACAGCCCTGGCCGCGGACACCGCCGTCGTGGCTGGCCGTCATCATGCCGACGCGCCGGACGCGGTGTCAACGAATGCCGACGCCGTGACTTCGGCATGCCCCCCGACGTGGAATTCCCTGTAGCGCAACGATGTCGGCGGCACGCCGCCTCACCCGCCGGCGCTCTCCCGGACCTCCAGCCTGAACGGCGTCCGCACCCGCTCCGGCGGCAAACCGGCGGTCCCCACGCGCCGCCGCAGCAGGTCGACGGCGGCCTCGGCGGGCGACCCCGGCCACGAGTACAGCCCCAGCGGCCAGTTCTTCGCCTACGAGCAGGTGTTCAGCACCGCCCAGCTCAACGACCGCTACACCGGCATGGTCCGCAGCACACCGCGCACGAAGGCGGCCTGCCCGACGTGCTGGAGGTCGTCCTCGACCACGCTCAGCAGCCGCACGGCGAGCGTCACGGGTGGGTCCCACGACTCGTCCACCACCCTGGACAGGTCACGGGCCCGCAGGCCTTCCAGGTAGGCCGCGGTCCGGTCGTGCACGGCCCGGTGGTAGTCCAGCAGCAGGTCGGCGGGCGCGTCGACGGCCGCGACCTGGTCGCCGCCGTGGCCGTAACCGGTGTCGGTGGCGGGCAGCGGCAGGTCGAAGCGCTCGACCCAGCCGTCGCCGGTCCAGACCTGGTCGGTGTCCGCGACGTCCGCCACGTGGTCGTCCTGCACCCTGGTCAGGTGCCAGACCAGCCACGCGATCGAGTTGGCCGAGCCACCCACCCGGTACGTCAGCTGCGGTCCGGTGAGGTCGTCCAGCACCTGTTCCACGGACTCCCGCACGCGCCCGAACCCGTCCAGGAGCACGTCCACCGCGCTGACCTCGGCCATGGCACTCAACCTCCGTCCGTCGACGCCCTTCACCGGCACGCTACCGCCGGGCCGCGATCTCCGCGGGCCGGGCGAGCCGCCGGACCGCTACTCGAAGAACTTCAAGCTCCAGCCGGTGTCCGCGGTCGGGCCCGGGACGTTCGCGCGGCGGTAGGTCGTGTTGCCCCACCAGGCGAACGTGCCGGTGTACCAGTAGCGGTTGTCCCAGTGGTAGGGCGTGCCCTTGGGCACCGCGTGGTACATCATCGGGAACTTCGGGCCGGCCGGCGGACTGGTCGCGATGTCGCCGTCGAGCAGCACGAACGTGTGGTGGCCTGGCCCGTTGACGTGCAGGGTCGGGTCCCAGCCGGTCATCATGGTCGCCCGGTTGGAGCCGAACAGGCAGCCGTTGGACTTGTACCAGTCCCACACGTGCGTGGGGTCGCCGCCGGCGCGCAGCCGCAGGTCGGCCAGGCAGTACTGCTCGCTCCAGCTGCCGTTGGCCGAGTACACCACGTGCAGTTGGCCGTTGGGGTCCTTGATGACCTCGGGCGCCTCGTTGATGAACGGGTTGCCGACCACTCGTTCCCACGGCTCGCGCGGCTGCGAGATGACGTAGCGGTCGCCGACCGGCGTGAGCGGGCCGGACATGCGGACGATGTAGAGGTTCTGCTCGACGTTGGTCGCGCACTCCCAGCCCGACCAGATGAAGTAGCGCTGACCGTTGAACGTCACCGGCACGCCGTCGATGGCCCACCGGTCACCCGGCAGGGCGAGCGCGACCTCGCCGGTGTAGCCGGTGTCCGGCGAGGCCGAGCTGATCGCGTACATGCGGTGCGCCGCGTCGTTGCCCGCGGTGAAGTAGATGTAGTAGCGGCCGCCGTCCCGGACGATCTCGGGCGCCCACACCGAGCCGAGGTTGCGCGTGTCCCGCCACACGAGGCGCGCGGGTGCGGCGGCCAGGGCGTCCGGGGACGACGCCCGGCGGACCTGGATGCCGCCGCCGCCCACCTGAGCCGAGACGTAGGTGCCGCCGACGCGGATCACGCTGGGGTCCGCGGCGCGCAGACCGGTCCGCCCCAGGGCCGACAACGAGCAGTCGTCCGGTGCCACCGGTTCAGCGGAAGCGGGCGGCCCGGTGAGGGCGAGGGTGGCGACGACGGCGGTCGCGGCTGCCGTGAGCCGCCTGATCAGTGCGGCGGATGTTCCTTCGGTGCCGGAGGAGAAACGCATGAAACTCCTTAGGGCCGGTTCGAGTTCTGTCTACGGTAGGGCGATGAGCGCGCCCGATGAGGTAGCCGTGACTGCCGCGGCGACGTGGGCGACCACCGTGAGCCGTCGCCGCTACCGAAAGCGCCGGCACGAACTCGACGCCCTCGTGGTCGGCCTGGTCCCCTCCTACCGCCAGACCATCGACGACGAGCTCCAGCACTTCGCGGAGGCGGTCGCGGGTTCCAGGGAGCGGTACGACGAGAGGCACTCGGGTGCCGGGGACGGTCGGCGCCCGCCGTCGCGGGTGGCCCTCTTCTGGACCGGCATCTTGGGCGTCGTCGGTGCGTTCGCGGTCATGTTCCCGGTCGGCGGGCGATCGGGCGGTGCGGCGGAGATCGAGGCATCGGTCTGGCAGTACCTGGTGATCCTGTCGTCCGCCCTGTTCACCCTCGGCGTCGTCGCCGACATGCTGTACGGGCTCCCTTCGCGGCCGGGCATCCCGCCCGGGAAAGGGCTGGCCGGCCTGCCCATCACCATGGGCGTGCCGACGATCGCGCTCATGGTGTGGCGGGTCGACCAGGACATCGGGGTCGACGTCGTCTGGGTCGTCGTCACGGCCGCCGCGCTCGCGGTGAGCGTCGTCCACGAACTGGTCCGGCGGGGTCGGCGCAAGCGTGATCCCAAGCTGACGAAACAGGTCGACGGCAGCGAGGACGTACGAAGGCGAGCACTGCGCGACCTCGTTCACCAGCACGCCGAACAGCACGCCGAGCGCATCACCCGGGCGTTCGAGGCATTGCCCCCGGCCGATCGCGATCGGCTCACCCGGGCGCTGGACGGTGCGGCCCGGGCACTGCGCGACCGGGGCTTCATCCTCACCCCGAATCCACGCGCGGCAAAGATGAACGCCCGCGCAGCCCACCGCTTTCGGTGGAGGAAGATGGTGCCGGGACTCCTGCTGCTGGAGCACAAGGCGCGGGAAGTCTGGCACCCCAAGACCTTCTGGTCCGTCTCCGAGTTCGCACCGCAACCACGTTCGTCCCGCAAGTAGACCTGGGCGAAGTGGCTCGACACGCGACGAGGGGCGGGTGCCGCGGCACCCGCCCCTCGTCAGCCGTTCCCGTTACGCCGGACGGGACTCCAGCGCCTGGATGATCCGCGGCCGCAGCTCGACGGCCGGCACGACGGCGTCGACCGAACCGACCTCGACCGCGCGCTCGATGCTGTGGATCCGGTCGAACTCGCGCGCGATCTCGCCCTGCTTCTCGGTCCGGACCGCGGCGCGCAGCTCGTCCAGCTCGGCGGTCAGCGCGGCCCGGTCGGCGCCGGTCGCGGCGGCGCTCCTGGCCTCCAGGTCGCGGACCCGGGCGTCGGCCGCGGTGCGGGCCGTGACCTCGCGCGTGAACACGACCGCGGCGGCGGGTGCGCCACCGAGCACGGAGGCGAACGAGCCCTCCACCGCGAGCACGGTCATGTTCGGGTTCAGCGCCTTGGAGAACACCACGAACGCGCCGCCGTGGTACCGGGAGATCACGCAGAACACGATCGGCCCCCGGAAGTTCACCACCGCCCGGCCGATCTCCGCGCCGTACTCCAGCTGGAGCTTGCGCATCGACTCGGGCGAGCCGTCGAACCCGGACAGGTTCGCCAGCACCACGACCGGCCGGTTGCCGCTGGCCGCGTTGATCGCCCGCGCCACCTTCTTCGACGACCGCGGGAACAACGTGCCCGCGGTGTAGGTGTCCGGGCCGTCGGTGGGCGGGAAGCCGCGCCGCTCCACCGGACGCGACTCGATGCCCACCAGGCAGACCGGGATGCCGCCCAGGTGCGCGTCCTGCACGACCGCCGTCTCGGCGTCGGCCATGCCCGCCCAGCGCTCCAGCACCGGGCGGTCCTGGTCGGACAGCGCGCGCATGACGGCCCGGATGTCGAACGGCTTCTTGCGGTCCGGGTTGTCCAGCGCGGAGAAGATCTGCCCGACGCTGGTGAAGTCGCTGCCCGGCGCCTGGTGCGGGTAGCCGGTCACGTCGCGGTCGTGCGGGTCGGTCGTCGGCGCCCGCCGCGGCCCGTCCTCACCCGGCGCGACGTACGTGTGGTCGTAGTAGGTCATCAGCAGGTCACGCGCCGAGGCCAGGTCGGGCGCCCAGTACTGCGCCTGCCCGTTCGGGCCCATGACCCGGTCGTACCCGCCGATGCCGAAGTTGTCCTCCGCCGACACGCCGCCGGAGTAGTCCAGCGACTGCTTGCCGGTGAGCACCATGGCCGAGTCGGGCGTCATGACCAGCACGCCCTTGGTGTGCATGAGCATCGTGGCTTCGGCGTTCCAGTACGGCTGCGCGCCCACGTTGATGCCCGCGACCACGATGTTGATCTCGCCGCCGCCCTGGGTGAACTCCACGATCCGCTTGAGCGCGGCGGCCACCCAGTCCATGTTCTCGGTGCCGGACTCCATGGAGATCCGGGCGCCGGCGGACAACGCGTACCACTCCACCGGCACCCGGAGCCGCTCGGCCAGGTCCAGCGCGGCGATCACCCGGCGGCACTCCGGCTCGGACAGCGCGCCGAGGGAGCCGGTCGGGTCGCCGAGCAGCACGACCCGGGTGACGCCCTGCGGGTGCCGCTCGGTCGGGGTGCTGACCACGCCCGCGACCATCGCCGCGGTGTTGCGCCCCTTCGGGCGGTCCACCGGCACCAGCGCGTGCGTCTCGTCCAGGTCGTACTCGGTGAACTCGCCGATCATGCCGGTGATCTCGTACGGGTACACCGTGTTGCGGCTGCTCGCCCGCAGCACCTTCTGCCGGTAGCCGTCCAGCGGCGGGATCGGCGCGGCGGACGGCTCGCCGATGGTGAGCGCCGGCGTCCCGGTGGCGTCGAAGGAGATCCGCAGCGCGACCCGCACCAGCTCACCGGTCTCCAGCCGCTGCCGGAGGATGAACTCGATCTCCTCCAGGCCCGCGCCCGCCGTGGTGGGCAGGATCCGCTTCGCCAGCATCTCCAGCTCGTCGCGGGTGATGTCGCTGGCGGGCCAGACGTAGACCACGATGCGGTTGGTGTCGAACCGGGCCGACGACGACCGCCGCGACTGGGCGCGCCGGATCGAGTCCAGGCAGGTGGCCAGCGCGTTCTCCGCGGTCGGCAGCGCCGCGAGGCGGCCGTCGTGGTCGCGCAGCGCCACCAGGTCCCGGACCTGGCTGAACGCCACGATCCGCTCGTCCGCCCGGTTGTCCCGGGCGGCGCAGTGGAACAGGTACACGTCCTCGTCCGACGAGGGCAGCCGCGTGAGGTCGAACTCGCGCAGGCGCTCCAGCTGCATCCGCTGGGCGATGTACGGGTGCAGGCCCCGGATCAGCCGGTCCTCGGCCATCCCGGCCTCGGACGGGCGGAACGTCACGTGCTGGTGCCCGACCGCGCCGCCGCGGCCCGCGACGGTGAGCGTGAGCCTGCGGACCTGCTCCGGCAGCGGGTGCGCGCTGACCACGGCGGCCAGTGCGGCGGCCAGCTCGGCGGCGTCCTCCGGCTGGTCGCGCCACGCCAGGTAGACGTCCGCCTCCAGCGTGCCCGTGCCGGCCGCCAGGGTGCCGAGGGCGCGCAGCGCCTCACCGAGGTCGTCGTGGCCGGTCGCGGTGGACACCACGGTGAAGTCGGTGCGCTCGGCGATCACGAGGGTGCGCTCGCCGACCGTGCTGGTCCGGACGTCGACCAGGCGGTTGTTGCCGTAGTACCGCCGGGTCAGCACCTCCAGCATCAGCGCGTCGTCCATCGGGCTGCGCTCCAGGTACTGGCTGAACAGCCGCACGAGCGGTTCGGTCGTCCGGACCATGCGGGCGACCCGCTCGTCGCGGTCCACGGCGTCCGGGTGCTCGGTCAGGTACCGCACGTGCCTGCGGACCTCGGCGTAGGCGCGGGCCCGGTTGCGGCGCAGCAGCGGCTGGCCGAGCCAGGCGAACACGACGCCGCGCGCGAGGTCGGAGACCGCGGGGAACCGCACCTGGGTGGCCGAGACGAGGTGTTCCAGGGCGAGCCCGACGGTGTCGCGCAGCGCGTCGTCCGGCGGTGCCTCGGTCAGCCACGACCGCAGGATCGCCGCCACCACCCCCGCGTCGGCCGTGGCCCGCTGCAGGGCGAGGAAGATCCGGAACACGGCGGCTTCCAGCTCCGGCGTGCGGTCCAGGCTGGTGACGCCGTAGTGGGCGAGCGCCTTGGCGAGCCTGCGCTGGAACCGCTCCGGCAGGCCGGAGCGCTCCACGTCCAGGCTCTGCAGGTAGGTGTGGAAGTACTCGCGGGCGCTGTGCACGTGGCCACCGACGCCGGCGTCCTCGCCCGCCGGGCGGTTGCGGCTCAGCTCGGCCAGGTCGGCGAACGCGGTGAGCAGGGCGACCTCGTCGGCCAGCGGCCGACGACCCGCCGCGGTGGCCTCCCGCCGTGCGGCGAGGTAGTCCCGCAGCACCCGGCCGTCGTCGACCGGGTCCACGTCGAAGCCGAGCAGCTGCCCGCGCAGCTCCTGCACGCCGCGCCGGACGAGGTCGGCGTTCGACGCGTCCGGGAGCGGCGCCAGGTCCAGCTCGACCGGCTGGTCGGCCGCGGTGTCGGCGACGTCGTTCTCGGCGAGGGGTTCCAGCCGCAGCAGCGGGGCGCCGCTCGCCACCTGGCTGTTGACGGTGACCGCGCATTCCTTCACCCGGGCGGCGAACGGCGCGCGCAGCACCGTCTCCATCTTCATGCTCTCCAGCACGAGCACCGGCGCGCCCGCCTCCACCTCGTCGCCGACCCCAACCGGGGTCGCCACGACGAGCGCGGGCGCGGGGGAGCGGAGCACGCCGCCCTCGTCCCGGCTGACCCGGTGCGCGACGCCGTCCACCTCGACCAGCGCCACGGGCCCCGTGGCGCCCAGGAGCAGGCGGTGGCGGGTCCCGTTGACGCGGATCTGCCCGGTGTGCCGGTCGAACCGCTCCAGCTCGACGTCGGCGGTGCGGACCTGGGCGCCCGCCTCGATGCCGACCCGGAACCGCTGCGCGCCGACCCGGGTGACCCGGACCCGGTACGTGACGCCCCGCAGCTTGAAGTCCAGGCTGCGGCCCTGCTCGTGGCGTACCTGCGGACGGCCGCCGAACGCGGTGGACAGCAGCCGCTGCCGCTCGGCGCCCTCTTCTTCCTCGTACGCCTGGATCGCGGCGGCGGCGACGGCCGCGGCGGAGTGGCGGTGCGCGACGAGCCTGCCCTCGCCCCGGACCCGGTCGATCCAGCCGGTGTCCGCGCTGCCGTCGACGACCTCGGGCTGGTCGAGCAGGTCGAGGACGAAGCTCTTGTTGGTCGCGCCGCCGTCGATGACCACGGTGGTGTCGGCCATGGCCCGGCGCAGCCTGCCCAGCGCCTCGGCCCGGTTGCGACCGTGGGCGATGATCTTGGCGATCATGGAGTCGAAGTCGGCCGGGATGGTGTCGCCCTCCCGGACCCCGGTGTCCACCCTGATGCCGGGCCCCGCTGGCAGGGAGAGCCGGTCGATGCGCCCCGGCGACGGCGCGAAGTCCCGGTCGGGGTCCTCGGCGTTGAGCCGCGCCTCGACGGCGTGCCCGCGCTCGACCGGCCGTTCGCCCTCCAACCGGTTGCCAGAGGCCACCCACAGCTGGGCCTTGACCAGGTCGAACCCGGTCGTGGACTCGGTGATCGGGTGCTCGACCTGCAGGCGGGTGTTGACCTCCAGGAACGCGAACGCGCGGTCGCCGGGGTGGTACAGGAACTCGACGGTGGCCGCGCCCCGGTAGTCGACCGCGTTGGCCAGCCGTTCGGCGGAAGCCTTGAGGTCGGCGGCCTGGTCGGCGCCGAGCACCGGGGACGCCGACTCCTCGATGATCTTCTGGTTGCGCCGCTGCACGGAGCAGTCGCGCACGCCCAGCGCCCACGCCGTGCCCTGGCCGTCGGCGATGACCTGCACCTCGACGTGCCGCGCGCCCGTGACCAGGCGTTCGAGGAACACGACACCGCTGCCGAACGCCCGCGCGGCCTCCTGGCTGGTCCGCTCGTAGGCGTCGGCCAGGTCGGCGTCGCTGGTGATCACCCGGATGCCCCGCCCGCCGCCGCCCGCGGTGGCCTTCAGCATCAGCGGGTAGCCGATGCGCGCCGCGGCGGCCAGGGCCGCGTCCAGCGACTCGACCGGGCCCCGGCTCCACGGCGCGACCGGGACGCCGACCTCCTCGGCCAGCAGCTTGGCGCCGATCTTGTCACCGAGCCTGCGCATGGCCTCGGCGCTCGGGCCGACGAAGGTGACGCCGATCTCCTCGCAGAGGGAGGCGAACGCCGGGTCCTCGGCGACGAAGCCCCAACCGGGCCAGGCCGCGTCCGCGCCGGTCTCCACCAGCGCCGTCTTGAGCACCTTCAGGTCGAGGTAGGGGCGGGTGGACGCGGGCCCCAGGTCGTAGGCGATGTCGGCCTCGTGGACGAACGCGGCACCGCGGTCCACGTCGGTGTGCAGGGCGATCGTCTCGATCGCGGTGCCTGTCTCCTCGGCCAACTCCCGGGCCGCGTGGATGAGCCGCATCGCGGCTTCTCCTCGGTTGACGATCGCGATACGGCGGAACATCCGACCGGCCATTCCCTTCTGTACGTGCCCTCGAGCGTGCGGTGCTGGTTCAGGTCGCGTCCACACTCTTACCGGGGCCGACCCCGCGCTGTGCAGTGGGTCGGCCAGGGAAGACTACGGCCACCGGTCCGGTGGCGAGGCCCGGTCCCCGCGGCGGCGCCCGGCTCGTCCGGCGGGCGTCGACCCGCGCCTCGATCGACGGACCGCAGGTCAACGCCCGGACCGCGCCCCGATCGGCACTCGCATGATGCCGGCTGCCCGCGTCCTGCCGAGGGCGGAGGTCGGCCTCGGCACGACCCGATCACCGCGTCCGGCGCGACCACGCCGAAGGGATCCGTGCACGGAGCGTGGTGCCGACGTCGCAGTACACGTTGGCCCCGTCCACCCCGTTGCGGAGGCGCGCCTCCCTTGACCTTGACATCGTGACAAGGTGTCCACTGGGCGCAGGAGGTGGTCCCGATCACTACGACAAC
Organism: Saccharothrix sp. NRRL B-16348; assembly: GCF_001280085.1. GTDB lineage: Bacteria > Actinomycetota > Actinomycetes > Mycobacteriales > Pseudonocardiaceae > Actinosynnema. Next base: position 180,329 of record NZ_LGED01000196.1, read on the forward strand.
CGGAACACCGCAGCACGCCCGCATGGTCGCCGCCCTGGGCGCCGACGACTCGTCGGTCCGGCTCCAGGCGGCCTTGGCGGTGGGCACGAACCCCGATCCCGGCCTGCTGGAGACGCTTGTCGAGCGGTGCGTGGTCGAGCCGGACTTCTTCGTGCGGGACATGCTGTCCTGGGCGCTGACCCGCCTCCCGCCGGAGGTCACCCTGCCCCGGATCCGCCGGGAGCTCGACGCCGAGCGCACGCAGGCGCGCAGCCAGGCGTTGCACACGCTGTCCAAGATCGGCGACAAGAGCACGTGGGCCTGGATCAGCCGTGACATGCTGCTTGACGCCGACGACGAGGTAGCGCGGACGGCGTGGCGCGTCGCGGTCGCCCTCGTGCCCGAGGACGAGAAGGAAGGCTTGGTCGACGCGCTGGTCACGCAGTTCGGACGCGGCGACCGCGACGTGCGGCTGAGCCTGAGCCGGGCCCTCGTGGACCTCGGCGACGTGATCGAGCCCGCGGTGGAGGCGGCGGCGGCGAACCCCGACCCGGAGGTGGCCGCGCACGCCCGGGCCACCGAGCTGCTGCGGCAGGACCCAGAGACCGGGTTCGACGCGGCCGTCCACGAGGCGACGCGACTCGTCGCGCTCGGCCTGGAGCGAGCCGCCGCCGCCGAGATCGCGGAACCGGCCGAGACCGCTCAGACCGAACCCGCCCAGTCGACCGTGGCCGCTCGGACCGAGCCCGCCGAGTCGGCCGAGGCCGCGAACGAGGTGGAGACCACACCGTGCTGATCGGCGAAGTGGCCCGGCGCTCGGGGTTGAGCACCCGGATGCTCCGGCACTACGACGCCCTCGGGCTGGTGCGCCCGACCGGTCGCACCGTCGGCGGTTACCGCGAGTACTCCGCCGAGGACGTCCGCCGGATCTTCCAGGTCGAGGGCCTGCGGTCCCTCGGGCTCTCGCTCAAGCAGATCGGGCGCGTGCTGGAAGACCGGGCCTACCCGCCGTCCGCCCTGGTCAGCGACCTCATCCGGTGGACGGAGGACCGGTTGGCGCGCGACCGGGAGCTGCTCGAACGGCTCCGCGCGATCGACGCGTCGGCGCCCGCCGGCTGGCAGGACGTCCTGCGCGTGGTCGACCTCATGCAGGGGCTCGACTCGACCAGCGCCGCCCGCAGGCAGCAGGCCGTCCTGACCCGGCCGGATGGCGAGCCGGTGCCCGCCGAGCTGCTGGCCAAGGCGGTCCTGGCCGAGGCCGACCCCCACGTCGCGGGCGCCCTGCGCTGGGCGCTCGCCCGCTCCGGCGGCGACGGCCTGGCGACGCTGGCAGCCGGCGTGCGCGCGGAGGACGTCGAGGTCCGGCGGCGCGCCGTGCAGGCGATCGCCGAGCTGCCCGAGGTCCCGACCGAGGTGCTGGCGGACGCGCTCGGCGACCCGGACCCGACCGTGCGCGGTCACGCCGCGCTGGCGTTGGGCAGGCGTGGCTCCACCGAGGCCGTGCCGGCGCTCGTCGGCATGGTGGTCGACGGCTTCAACGACGTCGACGCGGCGGAAGTCCTGGGCACGCTGTCCCAAGACCCGGGGAGCGCGGACCGGATCACGACCGCGCTGGTCGCCGCGCTCGCCGCGCCCACGGCGGACTCCGCGATCCGGATCCGCCTGACCCAGGCGCTGGTCGAGCTGTCGGGGACCACCGCGGAGGGCGTCCTGCGCCGACTGGCCCACGACGACGACCACGCGGTGGCCCTCGTCGCCACGGCCTTCGTCGGGGTGCTCGAAGAGCGGAGGGCCGGACAGGCTCCCCGCCGGCGGCCTGATGGCTGATGTCGCCCGATCGCCGGGTGGATGGTCTCGGCTCAGCCCCGCGGGCATGGTCATCGGCTTCGGCCACGACCCACCGGGTGTCTCCAGGGACGTCATCCGGTCGATGTGGGACAGGCGCCTGCTGGTGACCTCGTTCGATCGAGCGGTCGAGGTGTCGGCCTACGCGGGCACCTCGGTGACCCTGCGGCTGACCGCCGTCGAGGACACCGGCGCCACGACGTCACCGTCAACACCACCTGAACCAAGGCAAGCACGGTCGAGCGGACACCGGTCAGCGCTCGAAGTCGCACCGCATCACCACCCGGCGCAGGGTCGGGTGGCTGACCTGCGTGAACCCGGCCTCCTCGAACACCTGGCGGGCGCCGACGCGCAGCTCGCCCCAGATCACGTCCCGGCCCGGTTCGGTGATCATCGCGTAGGCCTCCAGCGCGCGGGCGCCGCGGGCGCGGGCGAAGTCGACCGCCGCGCGGGCCAGCAGGTAGGTCAGACCGCGGCCCCGGAAGCCCTTCCGGACCACGAAGCATGTCACCGCCCAGGTGGTGGCGTCGTCCTTGTCCTCGTCGCGCCCCTTCCACGGGATGCGGGACGTGCGCAGCTTCGGGTACGCCGTGCGCGGCTCGACGGCGACCCAGCCCGCCGGCTCGCCGTCGACGTAGGCCACCAGACCGCTGGTGGCCTCGGCGTCCGGCGTGTCGCACGCGGTCTGCTCGCGCAGCATCGCGTTGCGCTCCTCCTGGGTGGTGTCGCGCCAGAACCAGCCGGCGACCTTCAGCCGCTGGCACCGGCACTGCCCTGGTTCGGAGGCGCCGAACACGTCCCGCAGGTCGTCCCACGACGCCTCGTTGGCGGGGACGACCCGCACCTGCCCCTCGGTGATCGGCCCCGGCGCCCCGGCCCTCGGTGCGCGGAGCGAGGTGTCGTCGGTCATGCGCGGCAGGCTAACCGCGGTTGCGGACGTTCGGCTTCCGCAACCGCCGAACCTGGGACCGGTAGGGCCCTCGCCCGCCACACGATGTGATCACCACGTCAGCGGCTCGGGAGGCAGGACACCGTGTTCAAGAAGATTCGCGACCAGATCAACGCGGCCACGCAGCAGGCGACGGCGCGCGCCGAGCAGGACTTCCAGCAGCACGCGGCGCAGTTCCAGCGGGAAGCCGCCGCGGAGGGCCACGACATCCGGCCGCAGCTGCCGACGCTCGGCATGGTGTCGCACGCGTTCGGCACGATGACGGACGACCCGGCGATGGCCGCGTTCCTCGCGCTGCCCGGCGAGGAGCAGCTGGGCCAGCAGCGCGAGGTCAACGCGTACGGCCGGAACCTGCGCAGGCTCCACGAGTCCGGCGAACCCGCCACCGCCGTCATCCGCACGCTCGACCCGACCGGGGCGGCGGTCGCCGGCCAGCTCCAGTACACCTCGGCGATCGACGTCACCCGCGTGGACGGCACGACCTACCGGACCACGATCACGCACCTGGTGCCCACGATGGCGTTCTCGCAGTACACCCCGGGCACCAAGCACGAGGCCCGGATCGACCCCGCCGACCCGGCCAACGTCGGGGTGTTCGGTCTCGTCGACTGATCGACCGGCCGTCCGAGGACGTCGAACGAGGAGGTCTCGTGTTCCCCTACGGGAAGCTGTGGTCGGCCGCCCTGGGCCTGCCGGACGACCCCCAGCGGGAGCGCGAGGCACGCCGCAAGGCGTGGCTGCTCAGCGTGCCGACCGCGGTGAGCTGGGCGGTAGCGGGGTGGTCCGGCTCGCTCGGCATCCTCGACGGGTTCCGGCTGATGTCCCTCAACCGGGTCGGCGCCTGGGACGAGGGTGGCCCGGCGGTATCGCTGGTGATGATCTTCAGCGTCTTCGTCACGATCGCGTCCATGCTCGGGTTCGCCCTGCGGTGGAACGATTTCAGCGGCCCCGGGTGGCCCGTCTCGGGGGTCGGCGTCGGCGGTTTCGCCACGGTCCTCGGCCTGGCGGCCGGCACGGCCCTCGCGGCGCCGTCCTGGACGGCTCCCGAGGCGATCGGTGAGCGACTGCCGGTGTCCGACGGGCGGCCGGCGGAACCGTGGGCACTGGTCGACTGGGTCGTCTACTACGAGCCGTACCTGCTGCCCGGCGTGTTCGCGGAGTTCACGGTGGTGGTCGGTGCGCTGCTGGTGCACGCGGCGCGGAAGGCGAGGACCGCGAAGCCGGAGGTGCCTTCTCCCGACCTCGAACACCGGGGTTGGCGGGTCACCGGGCGGATCGACCACGTCGAGTTCACCTACGACTGGGGATCGGGGAACCCGCGGTTCCGGGTGCGCGTCTCCTACCCCGGAACCGCCGGCCCGCGCACCGCCGTGACCACCGTGGTCACGTCGATGTTCGCCGCGCCGGTGGTCGGTGGCGTGGTCGACGTGTTCTACGACCCGGACGACGACGAGTCGATCTTCGTCCGGCCGCGGCCCGACCAGTCCGCGCGCTTCCCGTTCTGAGGGTGGTGCGTCCGTCGGGAAACGTCGACACCGTTCCCGCGGGCGTCGCGCGGGAACGGTGGGTCGACCCCCGAGGCACGTGCTCAGCCGAAGTAACCGTCGAACATGATCCGGCTGATTCCCGTCGTGGTTTCCATGCCCACGTCGAAACCGTTCTCGACCACCTGGGTGTTGTTCATGATGGAGAGGGTGTAGCGCTCGCCGGGACCGACGAAGCCCACCGAGTTCATCAGCCACGAACCGTCGTCGTTGTCGTCGGACCAGCCGTTCTTGTTGCCGGGACGGGCGGCGGCGCCCGCTCCCCACACACCCCACTGCTGGTTGACGTCGACCGAGCGCATCTCGTCGACGATGTAGTCGCGGTGGGCGGGCGGCAGCTCGGTCAGCACGAAGTTGATCAGCCGGTCGAGGTCGTCGGCCGTGGTGAGGATCCAACCCCAGTGGTGCGGGTGCTCGTCGGTGAACCGCATGTCGGTCATCCCGTAGGACGGGAAGCGGGCCGCGAACTCCTGCTCGCCGCCGTAGCGGGTCCACAGCGTGTGCGCCGCGGCGTCGTCGCTGGAGTTCAGCATGCGGTGCATCAGGTCGCGGTCTTCCGCGGTGAGGCTGATGGCGCCGGCGTCGTCGCGCAGCAGGAGGTCCACGACCATGGCGAGCTTGGGCGTGGAGCAGGCCCAGACGAGCGTGTTCGAGTGGGCATTGCGCCAGACGGCGCCGGTCTTCCGGTCGCGCACCACGATTCCGGCGAAACCGGGACGGCTTTCCGCGTAGGCGTTCGCCCGGCGGATTCGGTTCTGCAGTTTCCAGTCGAAGCGCGCGGTGGCGGCCGGGTTGGCGTAAGCCTCGGTGACGGAGGCGCCGGTAGGCGCGGCACCGGCCGCCGGAGCGGCTAACGGGGTGAGGCCGGCGGCGATGACCAGCGCGGTCACGATCATTCTTTTGTTGATCACTCTCATGGCGACGGAAGGTAGCAGGGGGCAAGCGTAAAGGCAGGTGACCCTCGTCATGGTAACGAAACAAAGACGAGGACAACCTTTCCTCGTGCACCGTCGTATTCAGCACTAATACCGGTCCGGTGCGGCGTCCGCGCGGCAATGCCGCGATCCGCGGACGTCGACACCGTGTCCCGCCGGGCGGGACCTCGCGCCGTGGGATCCGACGTCCTTTGTGGACGACGTGCGGCCCGCCGGTCGCACCGGATGCCTCGCCTACTGTGGACACCGTGACCAGCATCCAGGAGCGTCTGTACCCCGCGCTGCCGTGCTTCGGCTGCGGCCACGCCAACCCCAAAGGGCTGCGACTGCGCAGCTACCCCGCGGGCGACGGGCTGGTGACCGCGGCGTTCACGCCGTGGCCCGAGCACGACAACGGCCTCGGCTTCCTCAACGGCGGCATCATCTGCACCGTCCTCGACTGCCACAGCGCCGCCGCCGTGATGCTCGAAGCCGAGACGCGGGGGTGGGAGCCGCTCGGTGACGCCGCACTGTCCTATGTGACCGCCGGTCTGGACGTGCGCTACCTGCGGCCGTCGCCGCTGACCGACCAGGTGGAGCTGCGGGCCACGGTGCGGGAAGCGTCCGAGGCGCAGATGACCGTGGACGTGTCGCTCGTGTGGGACGGCAAGACGCGCGCCGAGGCCACCGCGCTGTGGAAGCGCTGGCGTCCCCGGCCCGCCGCCGGGGTGTGAGTCGGCCGGACGTCCGGCGTTCCGACGGCTCAAGACGTCGTGGTGGCGCGATCCTCTCCCGGTGGGGCAGCACGGCGGTGATCGTCACGGCAGGTCCGGCTCGCTCGCGGGGGAGTCGATCTCAACCCTCGTCGTGGCGCCGGCGGAGAGTTCGCGGTGCCGGGTGAGGTTGTGGTCGAGCTGCCGGGCCAGGCGCCGGATGGTGGTCGACGGCAGGTAGTCGTCGGCGCCCGCGTCCAGCATCCGCCGGACCGGACCGCGGTAGCTGACCCCGAGGCCGTTGTCCTCGACCTCGGTGACGATCACGCGGGCTTTCGGGAACTTCTCCCGGAGAAGCCCGATGAGCTGCGGGCTGCTCGGCGGCACCAGCAGCACGTCGGCCGTGGCCGGTGCCGCGTGCAGGTCGAGCACGATGTAGTCCCCGCCGAGCGCGGCGGACAGCGACGCCCGGGCCGACCTCGACAGCGTCATCGCGGTGGCGACCACGGTCACGTCGTGCACCGCCGGTCCCGGCCCGGCGTCCACGCGCGCCGCGCCGGAGACCGCCGCGATCGGGACGCCGTCCCGCGTGATGACCAGGCTCTCGCCCGGCCCGAGGGCGTCGATGAGCGCGACGACGTCCTCGGGCAGGCGGGCCACGTCGATGACCGCGGCGGGTGGCGTTGGTGTCGTCACGGGACTCGATCTTCCCACAACGGCGGGGTCCGCCGTCGGCCGCGAGCGCGGGTCAGGCGAGGGTGGTCTCGGCGAGGAGCAGTTCGTCGAACCACGGCGGGTCCGCGCCCGGACGCGTGCAGGTGATGGCCGCGACGCGTTGGGCGTAGTCGAGGACGGCGGCCAGCTCGGCTCCGATCAACGTCGCCACGGCGGTCCGGGTCAGCTGGTCGGCGCGGTCGAGCGCGGCCAGCAGCCCGGCCGTGAAGGCGTCCCCCGCGCCCACGGTGTCGGCGACGTCGACGGGCACACCGGGGAGCCGGAGCCCGCCCGCCGGCCCGGAGGCGTAGACGCCGTCCGCTCCGCGGGTGACCACGACCAGCGCCGGTCCCAGCTCGTGCCACTCCGCCGCCACGTCGGCGGGGGAGCGGCCCGGTGCGATCCACTCCAGGTCGTCGGCGCTGACCTTGACCACGTCCGCCATGCCGAGCCACCGGCGCAGCCGGGCCCGCACGGTGGCGTCGTCGTCGACGAGGGACGGGCGGATGTTGGGGTCGAAGGTGATCAGGCGGCGTCCGCGTTCCCGGGACAGCAGGGTGTCGAACGCCGCGGCCATCGGTTCGACCGCGAGCGCGAAGGAGCCGCCGACGTGCAGTGCCGCGTCCGGTGGCAGCTCGGTCGGCAGGTCGGCGACCCGCCAGCCGCCGTCCGCGCAGCCGTCGACGTAGAACGAGTAGTCGGCCGCGCCGTCCCGGTCGACGTCCACGACGGCGAGCGTGGTCGGGGACGTGGAGCGCACCGCGTAGGCCAAGCCGACGTTCGAGTTCTCCAGGTGCGTGCGCAGCAGGGCGCCGAGGCGGTCGTCGGCCAGCCGGGCGAGCAGCGCGGTCGGGGCGCCGAGCCTGCCGAGGCCGACGGCGGTGTTGGCGGGGCTGCCACCCGGGAGGGGGCGGTAGCCGCCGGCGTGGTCGGGCACGAGGTCGACGAGTGCCTCGCCACCAACGATGATCATGTCGTGTTCCCTGGTCGGAGCGAGAGTGGCCGCGGCGGTAGGAGCCCGGGCGGGCGCCTACCGCCGCGAGTGGTCAACGCCGGTAGGCGCCCATGTCCCGGACGGTGAGGCGGTCGATCCGGGCTCGGCCGCCCTTGGCGAAGACCTCGACCGCGTCGCCGGCCGGGTCGGGGAAGACCAGGCTGGTGATCACGGCCTCGCCCACGCCACCGAAGACCTCGACCGACGACCGGTCCACCAGGGCCCGGAACGTCACCTTCCCGTCCACCGCGGCCAGCGGCGCGCGTTGCACGGCGGGGAACTCGGTGCTGAAGTCGGTGCGCCCGGACCGGGTGCGGTCCACGTACAGCTCCCCGGTCGTGGTGTCGTAGCCGATCACCGTCTCCTGGCCCGCACCGCCCAGCACCTTGAGGCCGAACCGCTCGGCGTCGCGGAGGGCGAAGGTCGCCTCGATGTCCAGCGCCTGACCTGCCGCGTGCTCGCCGAGTGATCGCGAGCCTTCGCGGACGGTGCTGCCGTGCAGGACGAACGGCCGCCCGCGGTGGAGGCGGTCGAGGGCGTGCACCGGTTCCTGGACGAGCCTCACCTCGCCGCCGACGGTGCGCAGCCCCACCTGCCGGGGGACGCTCGCCGCGCCACGCCACGGCGAGGTCGGGACGTTGCCGGCGTACTGCCAGTTGCTCATCCACCCGATCGTGTAGCGCTTGCCGTCCGGCGCGTTCTCCCACGACACCGGCGCGTAGTAGTCCTTGCCGTGATCGACCCAGTCCGCTCGCTCCACAGTGGACTTGGCAGGCGCGTCGGCGAGCGTGAACCGGTCGACCATCACGTGTCCCCAGCCCGCGGTGTTCATGTCCACCACGGAGATCCGCGCCTCCTGGCCGAGGTGCTCCCGGAGGTCGAAGGACGCCCAGTCCAGGGTCTCGCTGTCCGCGCCGGTGGCCGACCGCACGACCTCGCCGCCCACCACGAGGTTGACCGACGTCTCGGTGGAACGCGGCTTGGCCGGCGCGTCGGCGAGCACCACGTGGTCGACCAGGACGTGCCCCCAGCCGCCGGTGTGCTCGTCTACGACCTCGAAGCGCGCCCGCCGACCGGCCAGGTCGCGGACGTCCCAGGACGCCCAGTTGAGCGCCTCGGAGTCCTTGCCGGTGGCGCCGCGCACGACCTCGCCGTCCACGACCAGCCGCGCGGCGGTGGGCGCTTCGGAGTCGGCCGGGTGGTTGCCGCCGCCGATGAGGAAGTTCAGGTACGGCGCGGAAAGGGTGAACTCCGGCGAGGTCAGGGTGCCGACCGTGGCGTCACCCCGCAGGAAGGTGTTGACCAGGCCGCCGCCCTGCCACCCCGACACCGGTTGCTGGCCGGGGAGCGTGCCGGTCGCGGGCGCGTCGCCGAACGCCTCGCCCGTGACGGTCCACGTGCCGTAGTCGCCGTTCTCGAAGTCGGCCAGGACCTCGCCCGCCGGCGCAGGGACGTCGCCGGTCACGGCCGCCGGGTCGTGCGGGTGCCTGCCGCCGCCGACCTTGAAGTTGAGGTACGGCCGGTCCACCGTGAACGGCGGCGAGGTGAGGGTGCCGGTGGCGCGGTCGCCGCCGTGGAAGCTGCTGGCGTAGCCCGTTCCCTCGACGCCGCCCACGGGGAGCTGCCCCTCCAACGGGCCGGTGGCCGGTGCGTCGCCGAACGCGTCGCCGGTGGTCGTCCACCGGCCGTAGGCGGACTCGAAGTCCTCGACGGCCACGCCGGCGGGCGGGGTGTAGCTGCCGTCGTCGTCGGCGGTGAAGCGGGTGCCGTCGAAGTCGCCGACGAAGTACTGCGCGGCCGAACCGCCCGCGATGCCGCCGGGGTTGATGCTGACCACCAGCACCCACTTGGTCTTGGCCGGGTCACCGTCCACGGGCAGCGGGAACAGGTCCGGGCACTCCCACACGCCGCCGACCGCGCCCGCCGGCCCGAAGTCGCTGAGCTCCTCCCACGACTTGAGGTCCTTGGAGGAGTAGAACCGGATCTTGCGCTCCGCGGCCAGGGCCACGACCATCAGCCAGCTCTTGGTGGGCTCGTGCCACCGCACCTTGGGGTCGCGGAACTCGGCGGACCCGATGTCCAGGACGGGGTTGCCCGCGTACTTGGTCCACGTCCGACCGCGGTCGGTGCTGTAGGCCAGCGACTGCGCCTGCCTGCCGCCGGACTTGGGCGCGCTGGTGTAGACGGCGACCATCGCGGGCTCGTCGGGGGTGCCGAAGCCCGAGGTGTTGGCGTGGTCGACGACCGCGCTGCCGGAGAACACCATCTCCTCGTCGTCGTGGGGCGATCGCGACGGGAAGTTCCTGCCAGTGCACGAGATCGCGGCTGACCGCGTGGCCCCACGACATGTCGCCCCACGAGTTCCCGTTGGGGTTGTGCTGGTAGAAGAGGTGGTACTCGCCCTTGTGGTGGACGAGACCGTTCGGGTCGTTCATCCAGTTCCGCTCCGGGGTGAAGTGGAACCGCGGCCGGTGCGGCTCGGTCGCCGGAGCCGCCAGGACGGGGCTCGTGGCGACGACGAGCGTCACGGCGGTCAGCACAGCGGTCATCAACCGTCTTGTCATGGGCTGCCCTGCGTCTCTGCTCGGGGAAGCGGTGTTGGCCGAGATGGTAAATCGAATTACCTGAGCGAACAAGGGACGATTTCGTGTAACGAAACGGTAAAGTTGCCTCGTTACCACCTTGTTTACCTCGAACGCCTGCCCGCAGCATCGGCGCCTCAAGCTAGTTCGATTTATCACCTCAACGTCGAGGAGGCGTCAGATGGCACGTCATGCCGCCGGCGGCTTGGTGCGTCGCGCCGGGCTACTGCTGGCCGCCCTGATCACGTGCGCGTCGCTCGGTCCACCACCGGCTACCGGGGCCGCTGCGGTGTCCGGTGTCCTGATCAACCCGGGGTTCGAGGCCGGGAACCTGAGCGGGTGGACGGCTCAGGGACAGGCGTTCTCGAACGCCGTGTCGTCGGATCCCGGCTGGGGCTGGGGTTGTTGCTTCAACCAGCAGGGGACGTATCACCTGTGGGGTTTCAAGAGCGGTGGTGACGCGGCCACCGGGACGCTCACCTCCGACCCGTTCACGGTGTCGGGCACCGGCGTGGTCAGCCTGCTGATCGGCGGCGGCCGTGACGAGGCGAACCTGTACGCGGCGTTGACCACGGTCGACGGCACGGTGATCCACAAGGCGACCGGGGCCGACGACGAGGCGTACCGCAGGGTCACCTGGGACGTCCGCGACCGCTTGGGTCAGCAGTTGCGGATCAAGCTGGTCGACCAGTCCACCGGCGGCTGGGGCCACGTCAACCTCGACGACGTCCGCGTCGGGCTCGACCAACCGCCGAACCCGCCGCCGAACAGCGGCCTCACCAACCCGGGCTTCGAAGCCGGGAACCTGTCCGGCTGGACAGCCGAAGGCCAGGCGTTCGCCACCGGGCTGACCACCGAGACGGGCTGGGGTTGGGGCTGTTGCTTCAACCAGCAGGGGACCCATCACCTGTGGGGCTTCAAGAGCGGTGGTGACGCGGCGACCGGCACGCTCACCTCGGACCCGTTCACCGTGTCCGGCACCGGCGTGGTCAGCGTCCTCGTCGGCGGCGGCCGGAACGAGGCCAACCTGTACGCGGCACTGACCACGGTCGACGGAACGGTCCTGCACAAGGCCACCGGCGCGGACAGCGAGGCGTACCACAGGGTGACCTGGGACGTGCGTGACCGACTCGGCCAGCAGTTGCGGATCAAGCTGGTCGACCAGTCCACCGGCGGGTGGGGCCACCTGAACTTCGACGACGTCCGCGTCGGCCTCGACCAGCCCGTCGGCGACACCGCCGCGCACTGGGACTTCCAGGAGGGCTCGGGCGCGTCGACCGTCGAACGGGTCAGCGGCCAGGCCGACCCGATCAGCTACGTGTTCAACCAGGCCGTCTACAAGCCCAAGAGCGATCCGCTGTGGCAGCCCGCGAACGACGGCAAGGGCGTGCTGTCCAAGGCGCTGCTGTTCGACGGCTACTCGACCTGGGTCAGCCGCGCCGCCGGTGCGGTGCCCTTGGACCAGAACGCCCTCACGGTCGAGGCGTGGGTCGCGCCGCAGGGCTTCGAGTGGGGTGACGAGGGCAAGGTCTCCGCGATCGTCAACCAGCAGGAGCAGACCGCGAACCGGGGCTTCTCCCTCGGCGTGGGACGGCACGGCACCTTGAAGTTCGGGATCGGCACGGGTGACGCCTGGCGCGAAGTGGCCACTCCCGCGTCGGCCGCGCTGCGCACCGGCGCGTGGGCGCACCTGGTGGCGACGTTCGACCCGGCCCAGGGTCGGCTGCGGCTCTACCTCAACGGCGCGCAGGTGGCTGAGACCGCCATCCCGACCGGCGCCCGGCTCCAGCAGTCCGGCGTGCCGCTGCTGATCGGCAAGCACAACCAGCCGGTGATCATCAACGGCACCTTCGCGGTGAACATGTTCAGCGGTCTCATCGACGAGGTGAAGCTCCACCGCAAGGCGCTGACCCCTGCCCAGGTCGCCGCCGATCACGCCGCCGCCCTGGCGACCTTCGCCGGCGGCACGATCCCGGCAGCCGACATGGTGCAGGACCGCTCACGCTACGACGGGGACAAGTACCGCCCCGGGTACCACTTCACCGCACCCAACCACTGGATGAACGAGCCGCACTCCCCGATCTTCGCCAACGGCCAGTACCACCTGTTCTACCAGCACAACGTGCACGGCCCGTACTGGCACAACATCAGCTGGGGCCACGCGGTCAGCAAGGATCTGGTGCACTGGCGTGACCTCCCGGTCGCGCTGGCCCCCACGGCGGGCAGCGTCGCCCCCGACGGCGTGTGGTCCGGCGGCGCGACGCTGGACCAGAACGGCGACCCGGTCCTGTTCATCACCGCGGGCGATGATTCCAAGCGCCCCAACCAGGCGACGGGCATCGCCCGCCCGGTGAACCCGGACGACCCCGACCTGGTGGAGTGGCGGATGGAGCCCCGCCTGGTCACCGAGCAGCGGGCCGACCTCGACGTCGGCGCCGGGCGCAAGGTCCGGTTCGGCGAGTTCCGCGACCCGTACGTGTGGCAGGAGGGCTCCACCTGGTTCCAGCTGGTCGGCTCCGGCGTCCAGACCACCGCGGGCGCCGACGTCGGCGGCACCGCGCTGCTGTACACCTCCACCAACCTCACCGACTGGACCTACGCCGGTCCGCTCATGACCGGTGACGTCGGTGCCCACCCCAAGACCGGACAGGTGTGGGAACTGCCGGTGCTGCTGCCGATCGGCAAGGACGCCTCGGGCAGGCAGAAGCACGCGTTCGTGGTCAACCCGGCCTTCACCAGCGCCAGCCCGCACAGCAGCAAGAACACCTTCTACTGGGTCGGCACCTGGGACGCGAACGCGCGCCGCTGGACGCCCGACACCACCACGCCGAAGCTGTTCGACTACGGCGAGCACTTCACCGGCCCCAGCGGCACGGTGGGCCCGGACGGCCGGTCCCTGCTGTTCAGCATCACCCAGGACCGCCGGACCGAGCAGGCGCACCACGACGCGGGCTGGGCGCACAACGCGGGCCTGCCGGTCGAGCTGGGCGTGCGTCCCGACGGCGACCTGGCGATCAACCCGGTCCGCGAGGTGTCCGCCCTGCACACCGGCGCGCCACTGCTGGACGTGCGCACGCCGACGGGCATCGACGCCGTCAACAGCCAGTTGGCCGCGGTCAAGGGCGACATGCTGCACGTCCGGCTGACCATGAAGCCGGGCCCGGCCCAGCGCTTCGGCCTCGACGTGCTGCGCAGCCCCGGCGACGAAGAGCGCACCAGGCTGTTCCACGACGTCGGCAGCGGCCAGTTCGGCGTGGACCGGACCCGCTCGGGCAACCGGTCCAGCCTCGACGCCGACCTCGGCGTCCACAGCGGACCGCTGGTGTCGGCGGGCGGCGTGCTCACGCTCGACGTCTTCGTCGACCGGTCGTCGGTCGAGGCCTTCGCCAACTCCCACAAGTCGATCACGACCCGCGCGTACCCGCACCGCGACGACTCGCTCGGGCTGAGGCTGTTCGGCGACGGGGCGGTGATCGAGTCCATGACCGTCTGGCGGATGGGCGCCATGACCGGGTGATCCGACCGTCCGGCACCGCGTGGCACCCGCCGCGCGGTGCCGGACCCGCGCACCGGGACCGTACTGTTGTCGCAGGCGGGAGGCCGCGCTCGGGCTTCGCCGTCCGCGAGTGGACGAGGGGTGACGATGACGACTGGACGACGGGTGACCATGGCCGATGTCGCCCGCAGCGCGGGCGTGTCGCCGACGACGGCGTCGTTCGTGCTGTCCGGGCGGGAGGGCGTGCGGATCTCCCAGGCGGCCCGGGCCAGGGTCCGGGAGGCGGCCGAGGCGCTCGGCTACCGCCCCAACGCGACGGCACGCAGCCTGCGCACCAAGAGCACCAAGACCATCGGCTTCGTCTCCGACGGGATCACCACGACCCCGTTCGCGGGCGACGTGGTCCGCGGCGCGCTGGAGGCGGCGGCCGAGCGCGACCACCTGCTGATCATCACCGAGACCGACGGCGCGGGTTCCTCCGAGTCCGCGGTGGTCAACGTGCTGCTGGACCGGCAGGCCGACGCGGTGATCCTGGCGACCATGTTCACCCGCTACGTCGTGCCGCCGAAGGAGCTGCACGGGCGCCGGGTCGTCCTGCTCAACTGCCTGGCGCCGGGGTTCGACGCGCCGTCGGTGGTGCCGGACGAGATCGAGGCGGGCCGGGCGGCCGGTCGGGTACTGCTCGACGCGGGCCACCGGTCCGGGATCTGGGCCATCGGCGGTCACCAGGCCGTGCCCGCCACCCCGGAGGGGATCTTCGCCGGCAACGAGCGCATGCGCGGCCTGCAGGAGGCGCTGCGGGCGGAGCGGGCGATGCTCGACGGGGTGGTGGAGTGCCAGTGGAACGCCGAGGACGGGTACCGCGAAGTCCGCGCGCTGCTCACCTCGGGCGTGTCGCCGCGGGCGCTGGTGTGCTCGACCGACCGCGTCTCGTTCGGCGCGTACCAGGCGCTCGCGGAAGCGGGCTTGTCGGTGCCCGACGACGTCTCGATCATCTCGTTCGACGACCAGGACATCGCCTCGTGGCTGCGGCCCGCGTTGACGACCCTGGCCCTGCCGCACTACGAGATGGGACGTCGCGCGGTGGAGCTGGTGCTCGACGGGGAAGCGCACGGCTCCGGGGTGCACCGGGTGGCGATGCCGCTGCGCGAACGCGGATCGGTGGCCGCGCCGCGCCCCTGAACGGGCCCGGTCGGGAACGCGTCGTCCCCGACCGGACCCGCGCGGTCAGCTCGCCGTCGTGCGCAGCTCGTCGTGGCCGACGGCCGTGCGTCGGCCGCCGGCGTCGAGCTCCCAGACGTCGACGACGTGGTCCGGCCCGCCCACGGTCCGCAACCGCCACGGTGCGGGCCCGGTCGGGTAGCAGCGCACCGTCAAGGACTCCCCGCTGTCGAGGAACACCTCCACGATCGAGCCGTCCACGATCACCCTGAACCCGACCGGGTTTCGCGGCCCGGACAGCGGGACCGCGTAGCGCCCCGTCCGGGCACGGGGGTCGAGCGAGGCGTGGTCGCGGTCCACGACCAGCTCGCCCGCCACCGGGTCGACGACGATGTCGAGGTGTTCGCCGGCGGCGGTCTCCAACCGCAGGCCGCACGGCGCGTCCGAGCGCGGCCGGACCCGGGCGGTGAGGTCGAAGGCCGTGCCGACCGCGCCGAGGTGGTCCGCGGCGGACCAGCCGGTGGCGTGCACGAGCTTGCGCCCGCGGTACCCGAGGAGTTCGGTGGCGGGCTGCTGGCGCACCGTCCCGTCCTCGGCGAGCGAGAGCTCACGCGGCACGGTGAGGACGCCCGCCCAGCCCGCCTCCCGCGACCACTCCTGGTCGCGGGCCTCCCACGACCAGCCCCACAGCAGCCGGCGGCCGTCGGGCGCGTGCAGCAGGGCGGGCGCGTACAGGTCCGGACCGTGGTCGAGGGGCCGGTGACCCGTGGGCGTGAACCGGCCGGCCTCTTCGCCGCCCACGTAGACGCGCGTGCCGCGTGGACCCGCGACCGCGTCCCACAGGCTGACGACCAGCACCCCGCGGTCGCCGAAGGTGGCGTACTGGGGGCACTCCCACCCGGTCCAGCCGTCCGCGCCCGACCCGTCGGCGAAGAACGGCCCGCGGTACCGCCAGTCCGCGAGGTCCGACGACTCGTACAGCAGCGCCGCGCCGCGCTCACCGGTGACGCTCGCGCCGACGAGCATCCGCCACCGGTCGCCGTGCCGCCAGACGTAGGGATCGCGGTACATCGACGTGCCCTCGGGTGGCGTCGGGATCACCAGCCCGGGGTGCTTGCGCCAGGTGAGCCCCCCGTCCGCGGACTCCGCGGTGGCGATCGGCTGCCACCAGCGATCCGTGCGGTAGGCGGAGTAGAACGCCAGCATCCGGTCACCGTCGGAGATCGCGTTGCCGGAGAAGCAGCCGTCGGCGTCGTCGCCACCGGGTGTGGGCGCCAGCGCGACCGGCAGTTCCTCCCACGTGACGAGGTCCGCGCTGCGGTGGTGCCCCCAGTGGATGCCGGTGTGGTCCGGGCCGTTCGGGTTGTGCTGGAAGAACACGTGGTAGTGGCCGTCGTGGAAGGTGAGCCCGTTGGGGTCGTTGATCCAGTTCCGGGGTGGCCTCGGGTGGATCGTCGGCAGGTGGGTGTCGGTAGTCGACAACGGAGTCCTCGAGGTCGGAGCGGTCAGCCCTTGACGCCGCTGGAGGCGATGCTGTTGATGAAGGACCGCTGGAAGGCCAGGAACAGCGCGAGCACGGGGACGGTGATCATCGACGAGTACGCCATGATCTGCCCCCAGGAGACGTTGAGCTGGAAGAAGTACTGGATGCCGACCATGACCGGGCGCAGCTCCTCGTCCTGCACCACCATCAGCGGCCACAGGTAGGAGTTCCACGCGGGCAGGAAGGTCAGGATCGCCACGGTCGCGATCGCCGGGCCGGACAGCGGCATGACGATCCGCCGGTAGATGCCGAACCAGCCCGCGCCGTCGATCAGCGCGGCCTCGTCCAGCTCCTTGGGGATGCTCTGGAAGTACTGGTGGAACAGGAAGATCGAGAACGCGTTCGCGACGAACGGCAGCACCTGCACCCGGTAGGTGTCCAACCACCCCTCGGTGAGGGTGAGGCTGAACCCGTTCAGCTCCAGCCAGGGCAGCTTGCTCACCCACCACACCAGCGGCAGCGCGAACGTCTCGAACGGCACGATCAGGGTCGCGATGACGACCGTGAGCAGCAGCTTGCGGCCGGGCCAGCGCATCCGGGACAGGGCGAACGCCGCCAGGCTGTTGACCAGGATGCCCAGCACGATCGTGACCGCCGAGACGCCGACCGAGTTGAGCAGGAACCGGACCGCGGGCACGCGGTCGAACACGGCGGTGTAGTTCTCCAGCGAGAGGCTGCCGACCGGCAGGAACGCGCGGGGGCTGCCGAGGTCGCCGAAGATCTGCTGGTCCGGCTTGAACGACGAGACCAGCATGAACACCACGGGGAACGAGAAGAACA
Source organism: Saccharothrix sp. NRRL B-16348 (assembly GCF_001280085.1). Classification (GTDB taxonomy): domain Bacteria; phylum Actinomycetota; class Actinomycetes; order Mycobacteriales; family Pseudonocardiaceae; genus Actinosynnema. The sequence goes on from NZ_LGED01000196.1 coordinate 197,543, forward strand.
GCACGAGCACGACCCGCAGGGCGTGGCCGGGCAACCCGCGCCGCGCCGACGGGGGAGCGGACCGGGGTGACTCGGTCGTCATGTCAGTCCTTCTCCCTGGTGAGGTGGCGCTGGACGAGCGAGACGATCAGCACCAGCACGAAGAACACCAGCGAGATCGCCGACGCGTACGCGGTCTGCTGCTGCTGGTACCCGCTGCGCACGGCCTGGTAGACGAGCGTGGTGGTCGAGTCCAGCGGCCCGCCCTGGGTCATCACGTTGACCTGGGTGAACAGGCTGAACGCCGAGATGGTGATGGTGATCAGCACGAACGTGCGGGTCGCCCGCAGGCCCGGCCAGGTGACGAACCGGAACCGCGTCCACCGGCTCACGCCGTCGATGGAGGCGGCCTCGTGCAGCTCGGCCGGGATGGTCTGGAGCCCGGCCAACCAGATGATCATGTGGAAGCCCGCGCCCTGCCAGACGGACATGAACACGATCGCCGCCAGCGACGTCGACGGGTCGTTCAACCAGTCGGGTCCCTGGACGTGGCCGAACGTGACCGCGTCGATGATCCTGTTGAGCAGACCGTCCTTCCGGTACAGGAACGTCCACACGATCGACACCACCACCATGGAGGTGACCACCGGGATGAAGTAGACGGTGCGGAAGAAGTTCGTGCCGCGGAACCGCCCGTTGACCAGGAGGGCCAGGCCGAGGGCGAGCCCCGCCTGCACGGGCACCACGACGGCCGCGAAGGCGAACGTGTTGAGCACCGAGCGGAGGAACACCGGGTCCTCCGCCAGCATCGCGAAGTTGCGCAGCCCCACGAACCGGGCGGGTGTCGGCGAGATCAGGCGGGCACTGGTGAAGGCCAGCGCGAACGCCAGGCCGACCGGGATGACGAAGAAGACCAGCAGCAGCAGGACCGCGGGACCGGCCATGCCGATGGCGATGACGCCCTCCCGGCGGCGGGCGGTGCTCAGGGTGCCGCCGCGGGCGCGTCGAGGACGGGGGAGAGGGGGAACAGCGGCGGTCAACGAGACCTCCGGGCGAAGCGGGCGCGCCTGGTGGCGACGACGGGTCTCCACCAGGCGGGCGGGGCGGAGCCGTCAGCCGGCGTAGAAGTCGTTCAGCTTGAGGTTGGCGTCGATCTGCTTGACGGCCTCGTCCAGGGCGGCCTCGGGCTCGGCGCCCGCGACGATGTCCTTGGCGGTCTTCTCGAACACCGACGCGAGGTAGGGGTAGGCGGGCGTCACGGGACGCACCACCGCGAAGTCCCTGGCGGAGCGGACGAAGGACTCGTACCGGCCACCGGGCTCGTAGCCGGGGATCTGGGCCGCGGCGGCGTCCGTGGCGGGAATGGTGCCGGTCGCCTTGGCGAACTCGGTGAAGTACTTCGTCTTGCGGGTGAACTCCAGGAACGCGCGTGCGCCCTCCGGCTTCGCGCAGTGCGCGCTCATGGCCCACTGCCAGGAGGCGCCGCCGATCTTCGGCCCCCGGCCGAAGTCCACCGGCGGCAGGATCAGCAGGTCGTCGCCGAGCTTCTCGACGTTCTTGGCCGCGTCCCAGCTGCCGTCCCACTCGATGGCGGACTTGCCGTTGAGGAAGTCGTCGTTGGGGCTGGAGCCCGACTTCTGGGCCATGTAGCCGTCGGTGACCAGCGAGCGGAACCACTTCGCCCAGTCGAGCGCCTCGGGGCCGTTGAGCGCGCCTTCCGCGGTCTTGTAGGACGAGCGGTCGACCAGGTCGCCGCCGAAGCTCTGCAACTGCGGCGAGTACGCGTAGGGCCACCACTCGCCGCTGCCCCCGGTGCCCATCTCCAACGGGTGCTCGAACTTGCCGGAGGCCTTGAGGTCGGCCAGCGCGGCGGCGAACTCCGCCCGGGTCCACGGCTGGTCCGGGGTGGGGACGCGGATGCCGTGCTCGGCGAGCACCGACTTGCGGGCGAACATCGTCAGCGCCACGTCGTAGAAGCCGAAGGCGTAGACCTTGTCCTGGTACTTGCCGACGGTGCTGGGCAGCTGGTCGTCCAGGGGTACCTCACCGCCCGACAGCTCCAGCGGCGCCAGGTACCCGCCCCACGCCCAGTTGGGCACGTTCGGGCCGTCCACGTCGAGGATGCAGGGCAGCTTCTTCGAGGAGGAGGAAGCGACGACCGCGTCGTTGTAGGAGCCCTGGGGGAACGCCTCGATCTCGACCTTGTACTTGGACTGGCCGGCGTTGAAGTCGTTGACCACCTTCTCCACGACGTCGTACTCGGCGGCGTTGCCGGCGTTGTGGGTCCACAGCTTCAGGACCCCGCCCTCGGCGCCCGATCCGCCGTCGGCGGCGCCACAGCCCGCGAGCACGGCCGTCGTGGTGACGGCCACTAGACTCGCCGCGACGAGACGTCTGGTCTTGGCATTCATGGTTCCTCCATCGTGCTGGCTGGTTCTCGTCGGGCGGCCGGTGCAAGCGGCCGCCCACTTGGTGTCGCTCCGTCGTCCCGGTGGTCAAGACCGGGGCGGCGGGGCGACCGAGTCCCTGCTGACCAGGGGGCAGTGCAGCACCTCCTGGAGAGCGGACCCGGTCTCCGACAGGTCGATCACGGCTTGCAGGCGCGCTATCGCCCGCGCGCCCATCGCGTAGTGGGGCAGGGCGACCGTGCTCAGGGCGGGGTGCAGGTTCTCGCTGATCAGCTCCTGGTTGTCGAAACCGATCACGGACAGGTCCGCCGGGATCGCGAGGCCCAGTTCGGCCGCCGCGCGGTACGCGCCCATCGCCATGCGGTCGTTGAAGCAGAACAGGGCCGTCGGCCGGTGCGGCGACCCCAGCAGGGCGCGGGCCGCGCGGTAGCCGCCGGGCGCGTCCGAGCGGTCGGCGACGACCAGCGCGGGGTCGAACCCGATGCCCTCCCGCGCCAGCGCGGCCCGGTACCCGGCGAGCCTGCCCCGCGACGCGGGGATGTCGTCGGTGTTGGTGACGAACCCGATCCGGCGGTGGCCGTGCGCCAGGAGCTCCCGGGTGGCGGTCGCCCCGCCCTGTTCCTCGTCGGGCACGACCGAGGGGACCGAGGGGTCCTCCGCGCTCGCGTCCACCAGGACCGTGGGCACCGAACGCAGTTGGTGCGGCACCTGCACGACCCGGTGGTACATCGACGCGTAGAGGATGCCGTCGACGCCGTGCTGGACCAGCAGGGTGATCGCCTTGCGCTCCAGCTCCGGGTCGCCCCCGGTGTTGAGCATGAGCAGCAGCAGGCCGCGTTCGGCGCCCGCGTCCTGCGCGCCCTGGATGATCTGCCCCGCGTGCGGTGTCGTGGCGATCTCGTCGCCGACGAAGCCGACCGTGTAGGTGCGGCTCGTCCGCAGACCCCGCGCCATGCTGTTCGGGCGGTACCCCAGCTCACGGGCCACGCGGAGCACGGTCGCCCGGGTGTCGGCGTTGATCCGCTTGCCCTCGACCTCGTTGAGGATGTGGGAGACCGTGGTCGCGGAAACACCGGCGGCCGCCGCCACGTCCTTGATCCCGATGCGCTTCACGGTGACCTGCCAAATCGTTTGGGCACTTGGTGCGGTGAAGGATTCATCAGCATCGAGCGGGTGTCAACGACCTGTTACGGACCCGTGTCCGAGCGGGACCGCGCCGTGCGGGCGGCACCGCGCCCGGCGCCCACCTGGTCGTGCGGCGGCGGGATCTCGCCCGAGCCGCGCTGGATGAGGGCGGCCGGGATGACGGCGTGGGTGGGTGGCGACTGGTCGCCGTCGATGCGGGCGAAGATCAGTTCCGCGGCTCTGCGCCCGAGGGCGGGGACGTCCTGGCGCAGGACGGTGACGCCGGGTTCGAGCATGTCGGCGAGGGGGAAGTCGTCGAAGCCGATCAACGCGACGCTGCGGTGCAGGCCGTGGTGGCGCAGGGTCCGCATGGCGCCGACCGTGACGAGGTTCTGCGCGGTGAACAGTGCGGTCGGCGGTTCGTCGAGGTCGAACAGGGCCGTGGTGGCGGCCTGGGCGGCGTCGGGGCCGCGCAGGTCGGTGCGGACGAGTTCCTCGCGCAGGGTCAGGCCGGTGTGGGCGAGCCCTTCCAGGTAGCCGGTGTAGCGCTCCTGGCTGGTCCACAGCGTCTGCCGGTCGCCGAGGAAGGCGATGCGCCGGTGCCCGAGAGCGGCCAGGTGCAGCACGGCGTCGCGTGAGCTGTCGCGGTTGGTGGTGGTGACGCTGTCGGTGCCGCCGAACGTCGGAGGTCGGTCGACCAGCACCATCGGCGTGCCCCGTTCGCGTTCCTGCTGGAGCGCGTCCTGGTGGCCGCCGACGGCCATGACGACCATGCCGTCGACGCGGCGGGTGGCCAGTGAGGTGAGCAGTTCGCGCTGCAGGTCGGGGTCGTCCTCGCTGCTGCCCGCCAGCACCAGCACGCCGGTCTGCCTCGCCCGGTCCTCGACCGCGCGCAGGAGGGCGGCGTCGAACGGGTTGGACAGGTCCTCGAACAGCACGCCGATGGTGGCGCTGCGCTTGTCGGAGCGGCGCAGGCTGCTGGCGGTCAGGTTCGGGCGGTAGCCGAGGGTGCGTGCGGCGGCACGGACGCGTTCGACGACGTCGGGGCCGGCGCCGGGCAGGTCGTTGATCACCCGCGACACCGTCTTCGTGCTGACCTTGGCGAGTGCGGCGACGTCCCGCATGGTGGGCTCGCGCCGTGCGCCCCGAGGGTCCATGGTCCTCTGCTCCATCCCGCGTAACGCTTGCGTAACGGCGGCTTGTCGTGACTTGGACCACGAAGCTAGCGTCAACGGTGACGTAATAAAAGTCCCGCTGTCCAAGTGGTCCACACGGGGTCCGGAAGCGCGGCTTTTCCCAGGTTGTTTCGCGTAACAGGCCGAACCCGACCAGCAGCACACCGTGTCCGGTGGCCCGTTACGTCAACGTTGACGTAGGAGAAGACATGACCGGACGGGCGCGTACTGGCGTCAGGTTCACGGCTCTGGTGTCGGCGTCACTGCTGGCGCTGGTCACCGGATGCGGGGACGGCGGCGACACGGCAGGCGGCGGCACGCTCGTCGGGCTGGTGACCAAGACCGACACGAACCCGTTCTTCGTGAAGATGAAGGAGGGCGCGCAGCAGGCCGCGGGCACCGCCGGGGCCACGGTGCAGTCGTTCGCCGGCAAGCAGGACGGCGACAACCAGTCGCAGGTGGACGCGATCGAGAACCTGATCGGCGCCGGGGCGAAGGGCATCCTGCTCACGCCCAACGACTCCAAGGCCATCGTCCCCTCCGTGGACAAGGCACGCCAGGCCGGTCTGCTCGTCATCGCCCTGGACACCCAGCTGGAACCGGCCGACGCGGCGGACGCGACGTTCGCCACCGACAACTACCAGGCCGGGCTGCTGATCGGGCAGTGGGCCAAGGCGAAGTTCGAGGCCGAGGGCAAGCAGGCGAAGATCGCCCTGCTGGACCTCAACCCGAACCAGGTGTCCGTGGACGTGCAGCGCGACCAGGGCTTCCTGGAGGGCTTCGGCGTCGACGTGAAGGACAAGAACAAGATCGGTGACGAGAGCGACCCGCGGATCGTGGGCCACGACGTCACCGACGGCGCGCCGGAGGGCGGCCGGACGGCGATGGAGAACCTGCTGCAGAAGGACCCCGGCGTCAACCTCGTCTACACGATCAACGAGCCGGCGGCGGCGGGCGCGTACGAGGCGTTGAAGGCGGTCGGCAAGGAGAAGGACGTCACGATCGTCTCGGTCGACGGCGGCTGCCCCGGTGTGGAGAACATCAAGTCGGGCATCATCGGCGCCACCTCGCAGCAGTACCCGCTGAAGATGGCGCAGCTGGGGGTGGAGGCGATCGCGAAGTTCGCGAAGGACGGCACGAAGCCGCAGAACACGCCGGGCAAGGCGTTCGTCGACACCGGGGTCACGCTGATCACCGACCAGCCGGCGGCCGGGGTGGAGTCGAAGGACTCGGCCTGGGGCCTGCAGAACTGCTGGGGCTGACCCATGTCGACCACGCTGTCCACAAGTCACTCACCTGGTGGCAACCCCGTCGGCGGTGACACCAGGCGCTCGCCCCTCGCCCGGCTCCAGCACCTGCTGCACTCGCAGGCCACCATCGGGCCCGCCGTGGTGCTGCTGGTCGCGGTCGTCGTGTTCGCCGTGCTGTCGCCCCGGTTCCTCACGCCGGGCAACATCTCCCTGATCCTGCAACAGGTCGCGGTCATCGGCACGCTCGCCGTCGGCCAGACCATCGTCATCCTCACCGCGGGCATCGACCTGTCCTGCGGCGCGATCATGGTGCTCACCTCGATCGTGATGGCGAAGGTCGCCGCCGACACCGGGCTGCCCGGCCTGCCCGCGCTGCTGCTCGGCTTCCTGGTCGGCACGCTGTGCGGCCTGCTCAACGGGCTGCTGGTGACCCGGCTGAAACTGCCGCCGTTCATCGTCACCCTCGGCACGTTGAACGTGTTCTTCGCGCTGAACCTCTGGTACTCCGAGAGCGCCACCATCCGCGGCACCGACATGCCGTCGCTGCTGCTGTGGACCGGCCAGACGATCAACGTCTTCGGCACCCGCGTCACCTACGGCTCCATCATGATGGTGGTCCTGGTCGCGGCCATGGCGTTCGCGTTGAAGAACACCGCGTGGGGACGGCACGTCTACGCCACCGGCGACGACGCCGAAGCCTCGCGCCTGTCCGGCATCCGCACCGCGCGCGTGCTGCTCAGCGTCTACGCCACGGCAGGTGCGGTGTACGCGTTGAGCGCGTGGGTCCTGATCGGCCGCATCGCCTCGGCCAGCCCGCAGGCCGGGCAGCTCGACAACCTCGACTCCATCACCGCCGTGGTGATCGGCGGCACCAGCCTGTTCGGCGGGCGTGGCGCGATCATCGGCTCGCTGATCGGGGCGTTGATCGTCGGCGTGTTCCGCAACGGCCTCGCGCTGGCCGGCGTGGACGTGCTGTGGCAGACCCTGGCCGTCGGTGTCCTGATCATCGTCGCGGTGTCGCTGGACCAGTGGATTCGGAAGGTGAAGCCATGACGACCCCGGTGTTGCAGGCCCGTGGGCTGGTCAAGCGCTACGGCCGGGTCACCGCGCTGGCCGGCTCCGACCTGGAGCTGCTGCCCGGCGAGATCCTCGCCGTCATCGGCGACAACGGGGCCGGCAAGTCCAGCCTGATCAAGGCGTTGTCCGGCGCGGTCGTGCCCGACGAGGGCGAGATCCTCCTCAACGGCGAGCCGGTGTCGTTCTCCTCGCCGATCGACGCGCGGGACGCCGGCATCGAGACCGTGCACCAGTCGTTGGCGGTCTCGCCGTCGTTGGACATCGCGAGCAACCTGTTCCTCGGCCGTGAACGCCGCCGCAAGGGCGTGCTCGGCACGGTGTTCCGGATGCTCGACCGCAACGGCATGCGCGAAGAGGCGCGCCGGCAGCTCGACGCGCTGGGCATCATGACCATCCAGAACCCCGGTCAGGCGGTGGAGACCCTGTCGGGCGGCCAGCGGCAGGCGGTGGCGGTGGCCCGTGCCGCCGCGTTCGGCAGCCGGGTAGTGATCATGGACGAACCCACCGCGGCCCTGGGCGTGCGCGAGTCCCGCGCCGTGCTCGACCTCGTGCTCCAAGTCCGCGACCGCGGCCTGCCGGTGATCCTGATCAGCCACAACATGCCCCACGTCTTCGAGGTCGCCGACCGCATCCACATCCAACGCCTCGGCCGCCGCAAGGCCGTGGTCGACCCGAAGACCGTCTCGATGTCCGACGCCGTCGCGATCATGACCGGCGCGATGGAGCCCCCGGACTAGCCCGCGGCGGGCCGGCCCGGGATCAGGCGGGCCGGCCCGCGTGGAGGCGGGCGTAGGCGCCGCCGCCGCGCAGCAACTCGTCGTGGGAGCCGATCTCCTGGATCCCGCCGTCCCTCATGACGACGATGCGGTCGGCGTCGCGGATGGTGGACAGCCGGTGGGCGACCACGAACGTGGTCCGGCCGCGGACGAGCCGGGCCAGCGCCTGCTGGACCAGGGTCTCGGAGTGGGTGTCGAGGGCGGAGGTGGCCTCGTCGAGGATCAGCACGCGCGGGTTGCGCAGCAGGGCGCGGGCGATGACCAGGCGTTGTCGCTGGCCGCCCGACAGGTGGGAGCCGCGGTCGGCGACCGAGGTCTCCAGCCCGTCCGGCAGGTGGTCGACGAACTCCAGGGCGTTGGCGTCGCGCAGCGCCGTCCTGATCGCGGCGTCGTCGGCGTCGGGCATGCCGAAGGCGACGTTCTCGCGGACGGTGCCGTCGAACAGGATCGGCTCCTGCGGCACCACCGAGATGAAGCGCCGGTAGGTGCGCAGGTCGAGGTCGGCCATGTCCACGCCGTCGAGGAGGATCCGGCCCGACCGCGGCCGGATGAAGCCGATGAGCAGGTTGAGCACCGTGGACTTGCCCGCACCCGACGGGCCGACCAGCGCGATCGTCTCGCCGGGTGCGACGGAGAGGGTGAAGTCCCGCACGGCCGACCGCCCGGACCCGTCGTAGGCGTGGCCGACCGACCGGAACTCCACCGCACCGCGGACCTCGGCGACCTCGGCCTTGCCCGTGTTGTCCTCCAGGTCGGGGCTGCGCAGCACCTCGCTCGCGGAGCGGACGGACTCCAACCCCTTGGAGATCACCGGCGCCAGGGTCATCAGGGTGGCCAGCGAGGTGGTGGACGTGGTCAGGAAGGCGCTGAGCATGACGACGTCGCCCGCGGTGATGCCCCAGACGCCCTGGTAGGCGACCAGGGCGGAGGCGGTCAGGAAGACCACGCCGAGGATGTTGAGGAACACCCACGACAGCGAGGCGACCCGACCGTTGAGCAGGTCCAGCCGCAGGCCCGACGCCAGGACCCGCCGCAACGTGTCGTCCATCCGTCCCAGGGCGTGGCCCTCCAGGCCGTGCGCGCGGGTGACGGGGATCAGCTGGGTCATCTCGTTGACCCTGGCGGCCAGGTGCTCCACGTCCTGGCGGAACACCTCGTTGTGGTCGCGCAGCCTCGTGCGCAGGCGCATCACCACCAGGGACGCGAGCGGCACGATCACCACCAGCAGCGGCAGGAACCGCGGCGCCCGGACGCCGACGATCGTCAAGCCGCCGATCAGGACGGTGATCGCGCTCAGCCCGGTGTCGGTCGTCTGCTGCACCATCTGCTCGACGGTCTCGACGTCGCGGACGACCTTCGCCTGGAGCACGCCGGCGCTGGTCCGGTTGTGGTAGCCGATGGACAGCTCCTGCAAGCGGGTGCACAGGGCCGACCGCAGCGCGGTGCCCGCCCGGCGCACGCTCCCGTGCAGGAGGCGGACGTAGAGCAGGTGCAGCGGGTAGTTGACGACCAGGATCAGCATGATCACGCCGGTCGCGACCCACATCCCGGCCAGCGGCAGGCGCAGCACAACGGTGTCGATGATGGTCGCCGTGACCAGAGGCAGCAGCCAGACCGGGCTGTGCTTGACGACGAAGACGGCCAGCGCGCCGCTCAGCCGCCACCGGTGCGGGCGGAACAGGCGGCCGAGGGCGCGCACGGCGCCTTCGCCCGGGTCGTGGTGTCCCCGCGGTGTGTCGGACGAGGTCACCGGGAGGTCTCCCTTCGTGGCCGGTGATGGCCGGCCGGCTGGTGGGGGCGCCCGGAGGAGGCCCGGGTCGTGACGGGGCGGAAAGCGCTTTCCGGGATTCTCCGGAGAGGTGCGAGCACTGTCAAGACGCCCGCGCGTGTGCCCGAACCGACCGGCTCGGGCACACGCGACCGGGTTGCCCGGATCCGGTCAGCCGGCGTAGTGCACGTCCGGCCACGGCGGGGTGACCATGCCGTTCCCGATGTGGAAGCTCGGGTGCGGCGGCTGGTTGTAGGCCGTGTTCTGCCCATCAGCGTGGGGATGCGGCGGTCGGTCTGGTTCGGCGTCGAGTAGACGCGCAGGGCCCGGTTGTCGGTGGTGGGCCAGACGACCTCCTCGCGCCAGTCGCCCAGGATGTCGCCGCTCAACGACGGGTTGGACTTGGTGCCGTTGTTGGAGTGCACGCCGGAGCCGGTGAGCAGACGGGTGTCGCCGCCGGTGCCGTACTTGTCGACGTGGGTGCCGTCGAGCAGCTCGCGCGACGGGTCGCCGTCCCACCAGAGCAGGAAGTTCGCCGACGACGGCTTGCGGGCGACGCCGGTGCCGCGGGTGTTGCGGAGCTGGCTGTCGGCCGAGGACCACGACTCCGCGCCGGGGTTGCCGGCGTAGATGTCGGCCGACACGCCGCGGCCGTTGTCGCCCGCCGGCTCGGTCCGCCACAGCACCTGGCCGGTGCGGGCGTCGGCGAACCACGAGCCGGGCTGGCTGCTGTTCTCGGAGACCTTGTAGTACTCCAGGCCCGGCCGGGACGGGTCGAGGTCGCCCAGGTGGGCGGCGTCGCCGTGGCCGAACCGGGTGTTCCACAGGCCGCGGCCGTTGTCGTCGATCGTGGCCGCGCCGTAGACGATCTCGTCCCGGCCGTCGGCGTCCACGTCGCCGATGGTCAGCGAGTGGTTGCCCTGGCCCGCGTAGGTGCCGTTGCCGGAGGCGTTGGAGTCGAACGTCCACCGCTTGGTCAACGTGCCGTTGCGGAAGTCCCAGGCCGCGATGACGGCACGCGTGTAGTAGCCGCGGGCCATGATGAGGCTGGGGCGGGCGCCGTCGAGGTAGGCGGTGCCGGCCAGGAACCGGTCGACCCGGTTGCCGTAGCTGTCGCCCCAGGAGGAGACGTTGCCGCGGGGCGGGTCGTAGTTCACCGTGGACATCGCCGCGCCGGTCTGACCGTTGAACATGGTCAGGAACTCCGGCCCGGTCAGGATGTAACCGCCGGAGTTGCGGTGGTCCGCGGACCCGTTGCCGATGACCGTGCCGCGGCCGTCACGCGTGCCGTCGGCGGTCTTCATCGCGACCTCGGCCTTGCCGTCGCCGTCGTAGTCGTACACCTGGAACTGGGTGTAGTGCGCACCGGCCCGGATGTTGCGGCCCAGGTCGATGCGCCACAACCGGGTGCCCTGCAAGGTGTAGGCGTCGATGAAGACGTTCCCGGTCACGCCCGACTGCGAGTTGTCCTTGGCGTTGGTCGGGTCCCACTTGAGCACGAACTCGTAGTCGCCGTCACCGTCGAGGTCGCCGACGCTCGCGTCGTTCGCGACGTACCCGCTGCCCGGCGACTGGATCGGCACGTCGCGGTAGCCGGAGCCGAACGCCAGCGACGCCGGGGACGCCGGCTGTTCGGCTCCGTTCACCACGGCGCGCACGGTGTAGGAGGCGTCCGCCGCCGCGCCGTTGTCCAGGTAGTTGGTCGACGCGGTGATGGGGGAGGAGTTCAGCTTGGCGCCGCCCCGGTACACGTTGAAGCCGGCGTTCTGCGGGTCGCCCGCCAGCAGCCGCCAGCTAACCAGGTTGCCGCTGCCCGACCGCACGCTGATCACACCGCGGTCCAGCCGCTCGACCTGCTTGCGGCCCGTCGGGTCACCCGGTTCGGGACCGGGCCCCGGGTCGGTCGTGGTGGTGGTCGTGGTCGTTGTGGTCGTCGTAGTGGTGGTGGTCGGGTCGACACCGCCCGTGCAGGCCGTGCCGTTGAGGCTGAACGTCGACGGCGTGCCGACGTCGGTGCCGCTCATGGTGCCGTTGAAGCCGAACGACGCCGTGCCACCGGTCGCGATCTGCCTGTTGTAGTCCACATTGGACGCCGTCACGCCCGCGCCGGAGGCGTCGAACGTCGCGTTCCACCCCTGCGCGAAGCGCTCCGTGCCGGGGAACGTCCAGCCGAGACGCCACCCGTCCACGGGATCGCCCAGGTTGGTGATGGTCACGTTGGCGGTGAACCCGCCCTGCCACTTGTTCTGAACCGTGTAGTCGACCTTGCAGCCGGGTGCGGCCGAGGCCACTCCCGCGACCGCGAGGCCGCCCGTCAGTGCGCTGATCGCCGTCGCGGCGGCGACCACACGCACCCGCGAGTTCATGAGCACCGTTGCTCCATTCGCTCGTACCGTTCTGGGAGCGCTCCCAGAGATGCCCTGATGTGTCCTGTGGTCGTGGAGGCGGGATGGTGGTGTCGGCGGCGTCGATGAAACGATTCAACCATACGCCTGACAGCCTCCTTGGAAAGCGCTATCCAGGTGAAGGGTCCTGCAGTCGGCGAGACTGCTCGTCGTGCTGGGGCTGCCGCCGCATCTCGTTGGTGCTTAATCGCTTAACCGCACCGGCGGCAGTGGGTTAGACCGTACGAACGGCCGCGTCCCCGTGTCAACCGGCTTGGTCGAAATCTTTCGGCGTCGGCCGGTGGGCGCGTGGCGTTGGTGGACGGTGGCCTGGGAGGCGTGCTGGCGAGTAGGAGCAGCCGTTTGACTCCGGATGGACTAGTGCGACCGCGCAATTCTTCTGGGAGCGTTACCAGGAAGTGGCTGGTAAGCGCTTTCCGAGCTCGTCCACAGTGGACGGGCGGCGCAACGGTCGCAACGGGAGGCCGCGTTCCTGGGACACCTACAAGTTCTCCTGCGGGGCGCTCAGCCGAGTGGTGTGCGAGGCGGACTTGTCCTTGGCGGTGTTGCTGTTCTTCACCGAGTCGACGGTCGCCGTGCAGGTGACGTCCCCGGCGAAGTCGCGGTCCGTCACGGCGGTGACGGTGATCGTGGCGCCGGCGCCGACCGGCAGCGTCAGCGGCTGGGTGAACGTGCCCGTCCCGGTGCTGCCCCGGCCGGCCCGCGCGCCGCCGTCGGTGCTCGTGACGGAGACGTCGACCGCGGCCGGCGCGGGGTCGAGCGTGCCGGTGACCACGGCGTCGGTTGCGTCGTTGGGGCCGTCGTTGCGGACCGTGACCGCGTAGCTGACCGTGCCGCCGGCAGGTGCCGCCTCGGGGCCGTCGACCTGGAGCGGCATGTCCGCGGGCATCGCGATGACCAGGTTCCGCAGGCAGTGCTGCGCGGTCACGGAGCCGGTGCTGGCCGACAGCCCGAGCTTGAACGTCTCGGGCATGGTGGCCTGGCCCGGCGCCGACTTCAGGTCGATGCCGTCGAACACGGTGGTGGCCTGCCCGCCACGCGTCAGCACGACCGTGACCACGGCGTTGACGATGGTGACCTGCACGTGCGCCTGGTCGTCCCAGGTCGCGGCGAGGCCGCCCGTGACGGCGACGCCGTCGAGGTAGCGGAACCCCTGGTCCCGGTCCCCGGAGCCGCGCAGCACGATGTGGTCCGGTTGACGGGTGTCCTCGCGGTCGGCGGGGCCGCCCCACGTGGTGGAGAAGTTCCCGTAGGTGTCGAAGCCGATGCCCAGGTAGCCCTTGGGCACCCCCTGCCCGTTGCCGTCGGGGCCGCGCGCGTACCCCAGGCCCGCGCCGTAGCCACCGAGGCCGCTCTCGTGCGCGCCGTCCACGAGGTACACCGCGAACCCGTCGGCGCCGCCGCCCGAGGTGCAGTAGTCGAACTCGATCGACACGCCCGCCGTGGAGGGGAAGAGCGTGTTCAACAGCGCCGTGCCTGCCTTGTTGTAGTCGTTCGGCGTCAGTTGCAGGCAGTGCTCGTCGGTCAGCGCGGCATCGCCGAGGAGCGTCCAGTCGTGCTCCAGGTCCGCGACGTCGTCGACTTGGAACGTCTCGCGGATCGGGAAGACGGCGGTGGACACCTCCGGCTCGGTGGTGGTGTCGGGTGGGGCGGTCGGTGCGTCGTCGTCCGCGTCCGCGGGGGAGTCGGGAGCGAGCGGACCGAGGAGGTCGAACAGGCCGAGCACGACGTCTTCGTAGAGGTAGAAACCACTTTCGAGCGGCGGCAGCGCGACGTCCTCGAAGTCATCGCGGTCGGCCGGCGCGGTGGGCGGTGCCAGCACCTGGCCCAGGTCGCGCAGGGCGCCTTGCACGACGGAGCTCGCGGTGGCGGCCAGCCACCGCATCGGCAGGTTCACCGCGGCGGAGGTCTGGCGGAGCGGGGAGGAGGGCGACGAGCCTGCCGCGTCCACGGTGGCGGTCAACCACCGCATCGGCAGGTGCAGCAGACCGGTCAGCTCGGCGTGGGACAGGACCGGCGGCGGCTCGCCGTCGATCATCATGTCCTCCCACTCCATCAGGTCGAACAGGAACTGCCCGCCTTTGTAGAACGGCCACGGCGCCAAGGCGTCGAGGATGGCACGGGCTCGTCGCGGAGTGGTCTGGCGGATCGCGACGCCCCGCCGGGCCAACGTGCACAACACCTCGCGCAGCCTGGTGTTGGTCCTGCGCACGAGCCTCAGCATCGCCAGGTCGCGGTCGAGCAGCACGGGCTCGCCGGACCCGGACCCGGTGTCGGGGTTCACAGCGGACGGGTGGTGACGTAGTGGGCGATCTGGCGCAGCACTGCTTTTCCTTCGTTCTCCGGGATGATGTCCAGGTCGTTCTCGAAGTGCGTGATCCCGGCGGCGGCGAGCCGGTCGGCGAGGGCGATGGCGTAGTCGATGGAGCCGTGCCGCCGCATGGCGGCGAGCACCTCCTCGGCCTCGTCCTGGGTCTTGGCGCTGCGCGGCCGGTGCAGCAGCTGCCCGAGGCGTTCGCGCTCACGGGCGCTCGCGGTGCGGAACAGGTGGATCAGCATCACGGTCCGCTTGCCCTCCAGCAGGTCACCCAACGCCTCCTTGCCGTACAGCGCCTCGTCGCCGACGAGGTTGAGGATGTCGTCCTGGATCTGGAAGGCGATCCCGATCAGCCGGAACGCCTCGTCGAACCGGCCGAGCACGGCGGGATCGGTGACCCCGGCGCAGACCGCGCCCATCCGGCACGGGCTGATGCACGTGTACCAGCCGGTCTTCTTGGTGCTCATGGTGAAGTAGTCCTCGTCCCGCGAGGGCACCACGCGGCGGTGGATCCAGCCCAGTTCCATGGCCTGGCCCTCGATGGACTCCCGGCACATGTGCATGGCCTCCTGGATCAGCCCCAGCGTCCGGGCCAGGCCGAGCGTCTCCAGGTTCGCCAGCACGGCGTCCACCGCCAGCAGGTTGAGCCCGTCGCCGACGTTGACCGCCAGCCCGTTGCCGAACTCGGCGTTCATCGTGGGCAGCCCGCGGCGGTGGGTGGACTCGTCGGCGATGTCGTCGTGGACCAGGAAACCGTTGTGGAACAGCTCGAGCGCGGCGGCGGCGCGTGCCGCGTGCTCGGGTTTCGCGCCGAACGCCGCGCACGTGGCGAAGGTCAGCGTGGGCCGCAGCCCCTTGCCCTGCCGGGCCGGGTAGGACTTCATGAGGTCGTACAGGTCGGGCTTCGGCTCGCGGTCCGGCAGCATGTCGTCGATCTCGCGGTTGGTGCGCGCCCGGCAGGCCAGCATGGTGTCCACCAGGTCGGCGTCGCCGACGGGACGGACGTCCCACCACGAGGAACTGCGGCGGCCGTCCCACAGCAGCCGGGGCGTGGTGTCCACCGTGCCACCGATGGTCGCCGCGCCCGCCTCGTCGGCCTCCAGGGGCCGTCGGGTGGCCAGGAAGTCGGTGGCGCGCCAGCCGGTGGGTACGGCGCCGTGCGGCGACACCGCCGGCGCCGCGTCCCCGGCGATCCGCCCCCACAACCGGGGTGCCTGCTCGCGGTACTCGCGCCACAGCTGCTGGACGTACCGCAGGCCCGAGGAGCGCTGGGCCAGCAGCGTGAACGCCCGCCACACGGCCAGCACCTGCTCCTGCCTGCCGCGCACGTCCAGGCTGTGCGGCAGGACCTGCTCCACCGGCGGTCGCTGGGCGTCGAAGAGGAGGTTCATCGCCCGTTGGTCGAAGACCACCTCGACGTCCGGCGCGCCCACCAGCTCCTGCTCGACCAGCAGGCGGCTGTGGCGCACGCTCATGGTGGCCTGGCTGCCGTCGTGGAAGTGCAGGCCCAGCACGATGTCCCGCAGGTGGTCGGCGGCGGCCGCGACGATGGCCGGCGCGCGCTGCGACAGCGCCGTCACGGTGTCGGCCAGCAGTCGCGCACCCGTGTGGGCGACGGTGCTCTCAGTCACCGGCGCCTCCGGCGAACTCGACGATGCCGTCCGCGCGGAAGTCCACCGGTTCGCCGGACACCACGCCGTGGACCGTGCAGGGGCCCAGCAGCTCGTGCACGCTGAACGGCCGCAGGCTCGTCTCCGACGGGTTGGCGATCCGGGCCGCGGTGAACGCCTCGAAGTCCAGCAGCAGGCGGTCCGCGCCCAGGCACGCGCTGATCACCAGCCGCCGGGGCACCACCGGCGCGGGCGCGGTGGCCAGCACCGCGGCCAGCGGTGGGACCAGCACCACCCGGTCCCGGTCCAGCTCGCCGTGCACCGCGACTTCGAGGCGGCGGCGCGGGAAGTGCCGCACCATCCGGCCTCGCCGCCACAGCATCACCGAACCGGTCACCGCGTCGACCGGCCGCTCGGGCTGGATGAGGGTGAACACCACGGACCACGGTGGCGGGCCCTGCTCGTCACCGGACTCCGCGTCCTCGCCACCGGACGGGGCGTTGGCGAACCCGAACACCCAGCCGCCCAGGTCCGGCCAGCTCCACCGGCCGCGGACCCGCTCGTGGTAGCCCACGACGTCGCGGACCACCTCGCCCTGGGGCGTGCGCAGCGTTCCCCGGCCGCGCACACCGGGTTCGGACTGCCAGCGCAGGAACTGGTCGCCGGCGAACGGTGCGCACTGCGAGGTGCACGGCCTGCTGGTGCGCGACAGCGTCAGGTCCACCGCAGGACTGCCGGCAGCGGCCGCGACCGCGAACCCGTCGGGGGTCGCGTGCGGGTGCGGCAGCCGGAACGCCGACCAGGGCCGGTCCGGCTGGACCGCGTTGAACTGGCTGGACGACCAGCCGTGCACGGGGTCGTGCACCAGCAGGATCGCCATCCGCTGCGGCGCCCAGCCCTCCGGCGCGCCGACGACCTGGTGCTCCGCGCCCAGCACCGACAGGTTCGAGATCACCGCGTGGCCGCTGCCCGGGGACAGGAAGGCGTAGTGCAGCCACTGGCGGTCCAACGGGTGGTGGAACTCCGATCTGGGGAACGGGCCCGGCACGCCCAGTTCCGACAACGCCACGTCAGACGACACCGCGGGCATACCTCCACCAGGACGATCGAGCGAAGAACAGGTGCGGCCCGGCCATCTGCCGAAAGGCGGCGAACCGCGTGCACGTGGGATCCATGTCGTTTATGGGAATCGTCCTCGGTGGTCGGGTGCGGGACCGTGTCGTCGACGGGAACGGGGGACCGGCGAATCTCGCCGCGGGGGACGATGCCATCCCTCCGGCCGCTCAGGCGGCACCGGACGACCGAATCACCCACTCAGTACCGCAAGGGCACCCAGGCGAGTGGATGTCATGATCGGCTGTAGTCGCCCGACGCGTGACGCCGGTGTCCGGGCATCGCTGCGGTGCCGCGTTCAGCGGCGTCTACCAGCCGGGTTGCGCCCCGGCCGCCCGACCGGACTTTCTCCGCGCGCCGTGGAAATAGTTCGACATCGGCCTGTGGGAGTGATGCGCGAGTTCACGTACCGGAACCGGTCGTTCAGGTACGTGATTGTCCGGGTTATCGCTCGCGAGGTGTTGTCCACATTTGTGAATGGAACGGGCGCGGATTGACACGACCAAGATCGGCCTCTAGCGTGAGGCAAGCGCTTTCCGGTACGTGACCTCACGAATCAACGGAGGCAACGATGCCCCCGGTCGGAACTCGGACTCGCCGCTCGCCCGCGTCGAGCCCGGCGGCACGCACCACTTCGCCGAGACGGTTGTCGTAGAGCACGTCGACGGCACATCGACGTTCTCGAACAATGCCCACCGCGACCGCGGGGGACGACGACGGGCGAATGCGACAGCGCCATCCAACCTTCGACGACGCAGGGGACGAAATGAAACGATCAGCCGCATGGCGATTCTCCGCGGTCGTGGCCGCGCTCGCCGTCGCGACCTCGACGAGTGTGCTGTTGGCGATGTCACCGGCGTCGGCGGCGGCCGGCGCCGCGACCGGCTACGCGTCCCAGAACGGCGGGACGACCGGTGGTCAGGGCGGGGCGACGGTCCGGGCCAACACGGGGACCAAGATCCACCAGGCGCTGTGCGGTCGGGCCGGCAGTTCCACCCCGATCATCATCGAGGTCGAGGGCACGATCAACCACGGCAACACCGCCAAGGTCTCGGGCAACAGCTGTGAGACCGCGGCCGGCGTGATCGAGCTCAAGCGGATCAGCAACGTCACGATCATCGGCGTGGGCGGCGGAGCCGTTTTCGACCAGTTGGGCATCCACATCCGGGAGTCGCGCAACATCATCATCCGGAACGTGACGGTCCGGAACGTGAAGAAGTCGGGTTCTCCGACGTCCAAC
>NZ_LGED01000197.1 GCF_001280085.1 Saccharothrix sp. NRRL B-16348
GGTTGGTGGGCGGGTTGGGTTGGGCGCACGCCGACTCGCGTCGATTTGACATGGGGCCCTTACGGGCACTCCAGGCAGGCCAAAGCCGGGCAGGCCTGGCGGAAAGAGCGCCCGCCAAGCCTGCCCGGCTTCGACCAGCCTAAAGCACCCGAACCCATGTCAAATAGGCGCGAATCGGCTACCGGCGAGGGTGCGAGAGTCGGGCCGGAGCAGGTGCGAGTCGGGTGCCGGAGCGGAGGTTAAAGGCCGAGGAAGTGCACGCCGCCGTCGACGAACACCATCGAGCCGGTGGTGGCGGGGAACCAGTCGGACAGCAGGCCGCACACGGACTTGGCGACCGGCTCCGGGTCGTCCACGTTCCAGCCGAGCGGCGCCTTCTCGCCCCACATGGCCTCGAGTGCCGGGAAGCCGGGGATCGACTTGGCGGCCATGGTGCGCACGGGGCCCGCCGAGACCAGGTTGATCCGGATGCCCTGCGGGCCGAGTTCGCGGGCCAGGTAGCGGTTGATCGACTCGAACGCCGCCTTCGCCGGGCCCATCCAGTTGTAGGCGGGCCACACCTGGCGGGCGTCGAAGTCGAGGCCGACCACCGACGCGCCGCTGCCCAGCAACGGCAGGGCGGCGCTCACCAGCGCCTTGTACGAGTACGCCGACACGTGCATGGCCGTGGCGACGTCCTCCCACGGCGCGTCCATGAACGGCGCGCCCAGGCACGACGGCGGGGCGTAGCCGATCGCGTGCACCACGCCGTCCAGGCCGTCCACGTGCTCACGCAGCCGGTCCGCCAACGTGTCCAGGTGTTCCTGGTTCTGCACGTCGAGCTCGACCACCGGCGCGGCCTGCGGCAGGCGCTTGGCGATCCGCTCCACGAGGCTCATCCGGCCGAAGCCGGTGAGCACGACCTGGGCGCCCTGCTCCTGGGCGACCTTGGCCACGTGGAAGGCGATCGACGCGTCCGTGATCACGCCGGTGACCAGCAGCCGCTTGCCTTCGAGCAGTCCCGTCACTGAAACCCGTCCTCCGAGATGTTGTGCTTGGTAGTGGTGCCCGCCCGGTGGTTCGGCGGCACAGTGGTCCGGCGGTTCAGTGGCCCATGCCGAGGCCGCCGTCGACCGGCAGCACCGCGCCGGTGATGTAGGCGGCGGCGTCGGAGGCCAGGAACGTGACGGCGGCGGCGATCTCGTCGGTCGTGCCGTACCGACCCGACGGCACCTGGGCGAGGATCGCCTTCTTGCGGTCCTCCGGCAGCGCGTCGGTCATGTCCGTGGTGATGAAGCCGGGTGCGACGACGTTCGCGGTGATGTTGCGCGTGCCGAGTTCGCGGGCGATCGAGCGGGCGACGCCGACCAGGCCCGCCTTGCTGGCCGCGTAGTTGACCTGGCCCGCGCCGCCCATGAGGCCGACGACGGACGAGATGAACACGATGCGGCCGTAGCGCTTGCGCAGCATGCCCTTGGACGCGCGCTGCGCGACCCGGAACGCGCCGGTCAGGTTGGCGTCGAGGACGCGGGTGAACTGGTCGTCGGTCATCCGCAGCAGCAGGGTGTCGTCGGTGATGCCCGCGTTGGCCACGACCACCTCGACGGGTCCGTGCGCGGCCTCGACCTCGGTGAACGCCGCGTCCACCTCGGCGGAGCTGGTCACGTCGCACTTGACGCCGAGCAGGCCCTCGGGCGCGCCGGACCCGCGGTGCGTCACCGCGACCTTGTCGCCCTGAGCCGCGAACGCCCGCGCGATCGCCAGACCGATGCCCCGGTTGCCGCCGGTGACCAGAACGGACCTCGACACGCTTGCTCCCATCGCTGCTGGTTGATGCGGGGCGAGGCTATCTCGTACCCCCAAGTACGCCACCATTGGCCGGGGGTGGATCACAATCGGGCGGTGACCGGTTTCGTCGAACAACTCCGGACCGCGGTGGACGGCGACGTGCTCGCCGACCCCGCCGACCGCGCGCTGTACTCCGTCGACGCGTCGAACTACCGCCACGTGCCCGAGGTCGTGGTGCGGCCGCGGTCGGTGGACGCGGTGGTGGCGGCGGTCGGGGTGGCGGTCGCGCACGGCGTGCCGATCACCAACCGGGGTGCGGGCACGTCGATCGCGGGCAACTCGGCGGGCGCGGGATTGGTGATCGACTTCTCCCGGTACCTCGACCGGGTGATCTCGGTGGACCCGGTCGAGCGGGTCGCGGTGGTGCAGCCGGGGGTGGTGCTGGACCGGCTCAACGACGCCGCCCGGCCGCACGGGCTGGTGTTCGGCCCCGACCCGTCGACCCACTCGCGCTGCACGCTCGGCGGCATGATCGGCAACGACGCGTGCGGCGCGCACTCCGTGGCCTGGGGCAAGACCAGCGACAACGTGCGCGCGCTCGACGTGCTGCTGGCCGACGGCCGCCGGTTCGACACCCGCACTCCCCCGCCGCTGGACCTGCCCGACGTGGACCCGGCGTGGTTCCCGGCGCTGGACCGGCGGGTGTCCGGCTACCGGCTGGACGCGTTGCCGGACCTGACCAGGGCGTTGGTCGGCTCGGAGGGCACGTGCGCGACCGTGCTGGGTGCGACCGTGGAGCTGGTGGAGGCGCCGCCGCGCCGGGTGCTGGCCGTGCTGGGCTTCGACGGCCCGTACGACGCCGCGGACCTGGCGCCGCAGCTGCGCGAGCTGGACGTGCTCACGATCGAGGGCCTGAACGTCGAGCTGGCGCGGGCGGCGGGTGAGTCGCGGCGGCTGCTGCCGCGCGGCGAGAGCTGGTTGTTCGTCGAGACGGCGGAGGACGCGGTCGCGCACCGGGCCGCCGCGCTCGCGCCGCACTCGGTGGTGGTGACCGATCCGGGACGGCAGCGCGCGCTGTGGCGGGTGAGGGAGGACGGCGCGGGGCTGGCGACGCGGATGGCCGACGGCGGCGAGGCGTGGTCGGGGTGGGAGGACGCGGCCGTGCCGCCCGAGCGGCTGGGCGCCTACCTGCGGGAGTTCGACGCGTTGCTGGCCGGGCACGGCAGGCGTGGCGTCACGTACGGGCACTACGGCGAGGGCTGCCTGCACGTGCGGATCGACTTCGACTTCCGGCGCGGGCACCGGTCGTTCCTGGAGGACGCGGCGGACCTGGTGGTGGCGCACGGCGGGTCGTTGTCCGGCGAGCACGGCGACGGGCAGGCGCGGTCGGAGCTGCTGCCCCGGATGTACCCGCCGGCCGCGATCGAGGCGTTCGGGCGGTTCAAGGCGGCGTTCGACCCCGGCAACCGGATGAACCCGGGCCGGATCGTCGCGCCCGCGAAGCTGGACGAGGACCTGCGCGTGCTGGTCGCTCCCCCGGTGATCCCGACCCGGGCGAAGCTCGCGCTGCACGCCGACGGCGGCGACCTGGCGGCGGCGACGCGGCGGTGCGTCGGCGTCGGCAAGTGCCTGAACACGTCCGGCGGGGTGATGTGCCCGAGCTACCGGGTGACGAAGGAGGAGAAGCACTCCACGCGGGGCCGGGCGCGGCTGCTGTTCGAGATGCTCGGCGGGCAGGTGGTGCGCGGCGGGTGGCGGTCGGAGGAGGTGCGGGACGCGCTGGACCTGTGCCTGGGCTGCAAGGGGTGCAAGCGGGACTGCCCGGTGGACGTGGACATGGCCACCTACAAGGCGGAGTTCCTGCACCACCACTACCGGGGACGGGTGCGGCCGGCGGCGCACTACTCGATGGGCTGGCTGCCGCTGTGGCTGCGGCTGCGGTTGGTGAACGGGCTGACCGCGCGGTTCGGGCGGTTCGGCGGCGTGGCCCCGGAACGGCCGCTGCCGACGCCGGTGCGGTCGTTCCAGTCGCGGTTCACGCCGGTCGGCGGCGGTGACCGGGTGCTGTTGTTCCCGGACACGTTCACCAACCACTTCGAGCCGGGGATCGGGTTCGACGCGGCGGCGGTGCTCGGGCACGCGGGGCAGGGCGTCGAGGTGCCGCGCGGTGCGGTGTGCTGCGGGTTGACGTGGTTCTCCACCGGTCAGCTCGGCGTGGCGCGGCGGGTGGTGCGGCGGACGGCGCGGGTGCTGCGGCCGTGGACGCGGGACGGCGTGCCGGTGGTGGGGCTGGAGCCGAGCTGCACGGCGTTCCTGCGGTCGGACGCGCTGGAGGTGGCTGGCGACGACCCGGACGTGGTGCGGCTGGCGGAGTCGGTGCGCACGTTCGCCGAGCACGTGTCGCCGCTGCTGGAGCCGGTGGCGGGTGACGCGCGGGCGGTCGTGCAGCCGCACTGCCACCAGTACGCGGAGCTGGGGTTGGACGCGGACCGTGAGCTGCTGGCGAAGTCCGGTGTCAGCGCTTCGCTGCTCGAAGGCTGCTGCGGCCTGGCGGGCAACTTCGGCTTCGAACGCGGGCACTACGACGTGTCCATGGCGGTGGGCGAGCAGACCCTGTTCCCGGCCGTCCGCTCCGCCGACCCCGGCACCGCGGTCGTGGCGGACGGCTTCAGCTGCCGCACGCAGGTCCGCCACGGCTCGTCCGCCGACCCCGTCCACACGGCCACCCTGCTGAGGCGGCAACTGGGCCTCTGACCGCCGAGAGTCCTACGTCCACGCCTCGAGAGTCCTACGTTCGCGACCCCTGAGTTCAACGCTCACGACACGGCGGCTCGTGCCGAGCGTTGAATTCAGGGGTGCTGGACGTAGGACTCTCGCGTGCTGGAGGTAGGACTCTCGGGGTGGATGCCGGTCAGGGCCAGGGTGAGCAGGCGGTCGGCTTCGGACGGGTCGCCCTCGGTGGACAGGGCGACGGCGTTGGCGAGGGTGAGCAGGTCCACGATGGACACGTCGGCGCGCACGTCGCCCGCACGACGGGCCGCCGCCAGCAGTTCGTCGCCGGCCGCGGTGATCATCGCGTGGCACGTGCGGCCGAGGGACGGGTCCGCGCCGCGCAGCAGTGACGCGGCCAAACCCCGGTTGGCCGCCGCGTGCCTGCCGACCGCACGCAGCCAGTCCGTCAACGCGGCTCGTGGCGCCAGGTCGGCGGCCAGGGCGCCGGCCTGGTCGCACAGCGCCTCCACCCGGCCGGTGAACACCGCTTCCAGCAGCGCCTGACGAGTCGGGAAGTGCCGGTGCAGGGTGGCCGAGCCGACCCCGGCCCGGCGGGCGATCTCCTCCAGCGACGCGTCCGCGCCCTGCTCGGCGATCGCGACACCCGCGACGTCGACGATCCGCTCCCGGTTCCGGCGCGCGTCGGCACGCATCGGACGACTCCCTCTCCCGAATGGCACTGGACTAAGTGGGGTGGTCCTCCCTATCGTACCGACCAGCAAACGGGGGGTCACCCCGTTTATCGGTTCGAGGAGAGCTGTGGACAAGACGATCGCGGTGGTCGGGGCGACCGGAACGCAAGGCCGCGCGGTGACGGCACGGCTGCTGGCGGACGGTTGGCGGGTCCGCGCGCTGACCCGCGACCCGGCGGGGGCCGAGTCACGGGCGCCGCTGGTGCGTGCCGACATGGAGGACGTGGACTCGCTCGTCGCCGCGATGGACGGCGCGCACGGCGTGTTCAGCGTGCAGCCGACGGTCGGCTCACCCGGCACGTCACCGGACTTCGGCGCCGACGACGAGGTCCGCTGGGGCGTCAACGTCGCCGAAGCCGCCCGGGAAGCCGGTGTCGGGCACTTCGTGTTCAGCTCGGTCGCCGGCGCGGGCAGGCACGCCGCCGAGGTGCTGCCGGTCAACGTCGTCAGCAAGCACCGGGTCGAACGGCACGTCGCCGACCTCGGCCTGCCCGCCACGGTCCTGCGCCCGGTGTCGTTCATGGAGAACTTCACCGGCGGCTACGCCCTGCGCGGCGGCACGGTGTCCACCGGCCTCGCACCGCACGTGCCGCAGCAGCTCATCGCGGTGGACGACGTGGCCGCGTTCGTCGCGATGGCCTTCGCCGAGCCGCACGAGTGGATCGGCCGCACGGAGGACCTGGCCGGGGACGAGCTCACCCCGGTCGACATCGCCGCCGCGATCTCGGCGGCGACCGGGCGCGAGCTGCCGTACGAGCAGATCCCGCTCGACGCCATCAGGCAGGTGAGCGAGGACTTCGCGCACGCCAACGAGTGGCTGAACGAGCGCGGCTACCGGGCCGACGTGGCGGCCACCCGCCGGCTGCACCCCGGTCTGCTCGACCTGCGCGCCTGGCTGGCCGCCACCGGAGCCGCGCTGATCACGGCCTTCCTCAACGGCGGGTGAGCCCCACGCGCGTCAGGTCCCGGCCCAGGTGGCGACCCAGTACTCGACGAACAGGCCGTCCCGGACCCGCAGGATGTCGTTGCCGAAGAAGCTCGTCGGCCCCTCGGCCGTCCGGCCGCGACCGGTCCAGCGCGCCGCCACGAGGTCGCCTTCGGCGATGGGACCGACGTCGAGCGTGAACGACAGGTCGGTGAACATCGCGTGGGTCTCGCCGACGGCGGCGGCGAGTCCGTCCGGGCCGGTCACGTCGCGGTGCGGCCAGTGCCCGACGAAGTCCGCGCCGACCAGCCGCGCCGCGGCGTCCGGGCCGCCGTTCCACAGCTCGTCGAGCCACCGCCGGTACAGGTCGTGCGCTGAGGTGGAGACCATGGCTGAGGGGTGGCCCCGGAACGGCTCGCCAAACCACCCGGCCGCGTCACGCGGGGGGAAGCCGCCAGGCGGCCCGGAGGTGAACCGAACCTAAAGAAATGCTCAAGTGCACTTTCTGCCGGCTCCTCGCATCCGGTCAACTACTCGCCCATGACCACAAGTCCACCCCTGTCACCGCCGCCCACCGTGCTCGCCGCCGAGGGCGGCACGCTGTCCACGGTCGAGGAGGTGATCAACAGCGCCTTCACCCCGGTCTCGGAGGCCGTCTCGGGCTTCATCTTCGCCGAGGTCACGGTCTTCGGCGTGACGTTCCCGTGGATCGTCGGCTGGCTGGTGCTGGCCGCCGCGGTCTTCACCGCGTACTTCGGCGTCATCCAGCTGCGCGGTTTCGGCACGGCGCTGCGGATCGTGCGCGGCAAGCACAGCAAGCCGGACGACCCCGGCGAGATCAGCCACTTCCAGGCGCTCAGCTCCGCCGTGTCGGGCACCGTCGGCCTCGGCAACATCGCCGGTGTCGGTGTCGCGGTGACCATCGGCGGCGCGGGCGCGACGTTCTGGATGATCGTGTGCGGCCTGCTCGGCATGTGCACGAAGTTCGTCGAGTGCACGCTGGGCGTGAAGTACCGGGACGTGCACGAGGACGGCTCGGTGTCCGGCGGTCCCATGCACTACCTGCGCAAGGGCCTGGCCGAGCGGTTCCCCGGCACGGCGGGGCGCGGCGTGGGCCGGGTGCTCGCCGCCGGCGCCGCGATCATGATCCTGTTCTTCGGGATCGCGGGCGGCAACATGTTCCAGGCCAACCAGACGTTCGCGCAGCTCCGCTCGGTGACCGGCGGCCCGGAGGGCTTCCTCGGCGGCGACGGCGCGGCGCTCGTCTTCGGCATCGTCCTCGCCCTGGTGGTCGGCGCGGTCATCATCGGCGGCATCAAGTCCATCGGCCGCGTCACCGGCAAGCTGGTGCCCGCGATGGCGATCCTCTACGTCTCGGCGTGCCTCATCGTGATCCTGTTGAACATCACCACGATCCCGGCCGCGGTCGGCCAGATCGTCTCGGGCGCGTTCGGCGCCGACAGCGTCGCGGGAGGCGCTGTCGGCGCGTTGATCGTCGGGTTCCAGCGGGCCGCGTTCTCCAACGAGGCCGGCCTCGGCTCCGCGTCCATCGCGCACTCCGCGGTGAAGACCCGCCGCCCGGTGACCGAGGGTTACGTGGCGTTGCTGGA
This sequence comes from Saccharothrix sp. NRRL B-16348, assembly GCF_001280085.1. Classification (GTDB taxonomy): domain Bacteria; phylum Actinomycetota; class Actinomycetes; order Mycobacteriales; family Pseudonocardiaceae; genus Actinosynnema. The sequence continues at coordinate 7,767 of NZ_LGED01000197.1, forward strand.
GCCGTTCATCGACACCGTGGTCATCTGCACGATGACCGCCTTGACGATCGTCGTGGCGCAGACCCAGTTCTGGAAGGACGCCCAGGCCACGGTCGCGGCGGGCGGGCCGCGACCGGACGGCGTCACGGTCACCTCGGAGTCCTTCGGCACCGTGCTGCCGTGGTTCCCGTACGTGCTGACCGTGGCCGTCGTCCTGTTCGCCGTGTCCACGATCATCACGTGGAGCTACTACGGCGAGAAGGCGTGGGTCTACCTGTTCGGCAAGAGCAAGGGCAGCGAGACCGCCTACCGGGTGATCTTCTGCGCGTTCACCGTGGTCGGCTCGGTGCTCACGCTGGGCAGCGTGCTGGACTTCGCCGACGCGGTGCTGTTCACGCTGGCGCTGTTCAACATCATCGGCCTGTACCTGCTCGCGCCGGTGGTGAAGCGGGAGCTGACCGCGTTCCGCGCGTCGCTGGCCCGGGACCGCGCCGACGAGCGCGCCCGGGCGACGACCGGGACCGAGTGAGCGCCGGGTGGCGGTCCGAGAGGCCGCGGGCCGCCACCCGTCACCCGGCCGGCCGGGTCTCCTCGGTGAGCCACGCCAGGTAGTCGGGGTTGCCGCCGAGCACCGGCAGGGCCAGCACCTCGGGCACGTCGTAGGTGTGCCGCGCCGTCACGAACTCGGTCAGCTCGTCCACCCGGTCGTAGGCGGTCTTGATCCAGAGCTGCCACTCGCGGTCGTCGTTGACCGCGCCCTCCCAGCGGTAGACGCTGCGGATCGGGCCGCTGATCTGCACGCACGCCGCCAACCGCGCCGCCACGATCGCCTTCGCCAACGTGCCGGCCGCGTCCTCGCTGTCCGTGGTGGTGATGACCACGACGTGGTTGTCGCTCATCCACCGGAGGGTAGCGGCGGCGCCGGGGCCGCGACCCCGGACGCCGCGCGGGTGGTCAGCGGGTCGTGCTGGCCCGTTCGGTCAGCCGTGGCGGCAGCAGGGTCAGCGGTGGCGTCGGCGTCCGGTCGAGCTTGGCCATCAGCAGCGCCACCGCGTGGTGGCCCAACTGCTCGGCGGGCACGGCCACCGAGGTGAGCGGCGGCATCAGCCGTTCGGCCTGGTCGTCCGGGCAGATCGCGATCACCGCGACGTCGTCGGGCACCTTGCGGCCCAACGACCGCAGCACCTCGACCACCGACGGCAACGCGGCCTCGTTGTGCACCACCAGGCCCGTCACCGCGGGGTGGCGTTCCAGCAGACCGGTGATCGCCACCCGCACCGACTCGTGGTCGGTGTCGGTCGGCAACGTGGTCGAGGAGACGCCGCGACGCATCGCCGCCGCGCTGAACCCGGCCATGGTGCGGTGCGCGAACCCGGTGTCGCGCTGGTAGACCGCGCGCGGCGCGCCGACCAGCGCGACGTAGGTGTGCCCGAGGTCGGCGAGGTGGTCCACGCACCGCGAACCCGCCTCGGCGAAGTCGAGGTCCACGCAGGTCAGCCCGGCCGCGTCGGCGGGGAAGCCGATGAGCACCGACGGCCGGTCCAGGTCGCGCAGCACCGGCACGCGCTCGTCGTGCATCTCCACGTCCATCACCAGCAGCCCGTCGACCTGGGCGCTGCCCGCCACCCGGCGCAGCCCCGCCGCGCCCTGGTCGGCGGTCACCAGCAGCACGTCGTGGTCGTGCCGGCGGGCCGCGTTGGCGACCGCGACGACGAACTGCATCAACACCGGCATGTGCATGCCCTCGCGCATCGGCAGCACGAGCGCGAGCACGTTGGCGCGGTTGCTGGCCAGCGACCTGGCGCCCGCGTGCGGGTGGTAGCCCAACGCCCGCACGCTCGCCTCGACCCGCGCCTTGGTGGCCGTGGAGATCGAACGGCGGCCGGTGAGCACGTAGGACACCGTGCTGGGCGCGACCCCGGCGTGCTTCGCGACATCGGCGATCGTGACCATGTCAGCGCACCTCCCGAACGCGTACGCCCGCCGCTTGCGCGGTGAGCACCAACGACGTGCCGTCGACCGTGATCCGGGTGTCCGGTGGCGCGGACCGCGACCCGGGTGTCACGTCGTGGAACGAGATCCAGGCGCCCTCGCGGGTGAACACGACCTCGTCGTCCACCAGCCGCACGCCGTCGCAGTCGTCGAAGTCCAAGGCGGGCAACGCGCCCACGCGTGGCGCGACGGTCTCCCCCGGCACGTCGACCACCAGCCGGGCGCGGACGTCCCGCGACGACGCGCCGGCCAGCAGCTCGTACCGCCCGGCCTCGACCACCCGACGGCCCGTCGTGACGTCCCAGTGCCACAGCTGGTCGGACCGCAGCTCGACCACCGCGGTCTCGCCCGGCTCGAGGTGGACCCGGTGGAACGACTGGAGCTTGCGCACCGGCTGGCGCACCCGCGAGTCGAGCGCCGAGGAGTACAGCTGCACAACCTCCGCGCCCGCGACGGCACCGGTGTTCGTGACCGAGACCGTGGCGACGCCGTCGGCCCACGCGAGGTCGGCGTACTCGAACGTGGTGTAGGACAGGCCGTGGCCGAACGGGAACAGCGGCTCACCGGTGAAGTACAGGTACGTGCTGCCCGTGCGGATGATGTCGTAGTCGAAGAGGTCCGGCAGGTCGTCGTCGGACCGGTACCAGGTCTGGGTGAGCTTGCCCGACGGCGAGAACGCGCCGAACAACGCCTCCGCGACCGCCCGGCCCTGCTCCTGCCCGCCGTGCGCGGTCCACACGATGCCCGGCAGGTGCTCTTCTTCGCCGTCCAGCGCGTACGGGTAGCTGCTCACGAGCACCAGCACCGTGTTCGGGTTGGCCTCCCGCACCGCGCGCACCAGGTTCAGCGACGGCAGGCGCAGCGTCGTGCGGTCCTCGGTCTCGCGGCCGTTGACGTGCGGGTCGTTGCCCAGCACCAGCACGACGGTGTCGGCGTCGGCGGCCACCTCGACCGCCGCCGCGATCCCGTCCACCACGCGTTCGACCTGGAACGGGACGGTGTCGCTCCCCCTAACCTTGTTGCGAAGCACCACACCCCCGTCCGTGAGCCGCGGCTCGAACAGCTCGCGCACGTCCCAGCCGCCCGGCATGGCCGCGGTGGCGACCAGCGAGCCGTCCTCGGCCACCCCCAGGTAGCGGCGGGAACCCACGTCGCGCAACGTCCACACGCCGTCGCCCCAGTCGAAGAGGTCGAACAGCGCCCGCTCACCCAGGCCGACCACGCCGCCGCGCACCCCGAGGTAGCGGCCGTCCGCCGCGCGCAGCGCGATCCGGTCGACGCCCTCGGCGTGGGCGACGGAGGACGCGAACTCCTCCAGTCCCCTTCGGACGGTCACCTGGTACGGCAGGGTGCCGCTGTACCAGTCCTCGAACACCGTGTCGGCGTGCGTGCCGATGACGGCGAGCTTCGTGCCGCGCGCCAGCGGCAACGCGGACTCGTTGCGCAGCAGCACGACCGCCTGCCGTGCGGCTTCCAGCGCCAACCCGCCGTGCGTGCCGATCACGTCGGACGTGATCGCGGCGTAGGGGTTGCCCTCGGGCGGGTCGAACTCGCCGAGCCGGAACCGCAGCGCGAGCACCCGGCCCACGGCCCGTTCCACCACGGCCCGGTCCAGCAGGCCGTCCTTGATCGCCGTGGTGACGCTCTCGATCATCAACGTCGGGTCGGCGTCCTGGTCGGTGAAGCTGTCCAGGCCCGCGTTCAGCAACGCCGCGTGCGCCTCGGCCTGCGTCGGCAGGTAGGCCTGCAACCCGGCCACGTTCGACGGGGCGTACGCGTCGCTGACGACCGCGACACCGTCCGGCGCCCACGTCCGCAACTCCTGGTCGAGCAACGGGCTCAGGTGCGCGGGACGGCCGTTGACCAGGTTGTACGACGGCATCACCGCCACCGCCGCGCCCGCCTCGATCGGGCCCCGGTAGCACGGCAGCTCGTACTCGTGCAGCACCCGCGGCCGCAGGTCGGACGACGTGACGCAGCGGTCGGTCTCGTTGTTGTAGCCCAGGAAGTGCTTCAACGTCGGCGCGGTCCGCAGGTAGCGCGGGTGGTCGCCGCGCAGGCCGCTCGCGTACGCCGTGCCCATCGCCGCGGTCAGCGTCGGGTCCTCGGCGTAGCCCTCCTCGTTGCGGCCCCAGCGCGGGTCGCGCAGCGGGTTCACCACCGGCGCCCACACGTTCAGCCCGTGCGCGACCGGGTCGCGGTGGTGGAATCCGCGCGCCTCCACGCCGGTCGCCTCGCCGACCCGCCGCACCAGCCCGAGGTCCCACGAGGACGCCAACCCGATCGCCTGCGGGAACACCGTGGCTGGCCCCAGCCACGCGACGCCGTGCAGCGCCTCCATGCCGGTGTGGAACGCCGCCAACCCCAGTCTCGGCACGGCGGGCTGGTGCTGGTGCAGCAGCTCCACCTTCTCCTCGTCGGTCAGCCGGCCGAGCAGGTCGGTCACCCTGTCCTCGACCGGCAGACCCGGATCGCGGAACGGCAGCGGGTCCACGGCACACCTCTCGCGGTCGTCGAATTGTTCGAAGCTGCAGCTCACTGAATCGAATCGTTTCGATCGCTGCGACAACAACGCCGACCGGAGTCAGCGGGGCGGGGTGCCAGAAATGTGGCACAGCTCTCTCACCGGAGTCAACACCGAAGTTTCAGGGGTGTTTCAGCGGCGTCGATCGCATTCGACAATCGAGACGTTCCGGGACACGCCGAACACCCCCCTCACCACGTCGTGAGGGGGGTGTCGGCGACCTTCCCAGGTCTACCCGAACAGCTCCACGTGCAGCTGGAACGCCGTGGCGATCTCAGCTTGCGCCCAGAACCGGTGGTAGGTGAAGGTCGGCGCGGGGCCGCCGTCCAGGTATGCCTGGACCTTCGGCCAGTCCTTGTCCTGCTTGAACATCGAGCGGATGTCCACGAAGGACACACCGGGCTTGATCTGGTCGCCGTTGGGCATGTCGCCCGTCCAGCCCGTCGGAACGTAAGGGCCCTCACGCGTCGACGTGTTGTAGACGTCGTCGAAGCGGTTGTAGTCCTTGCGCTGCTCCGGCACCGCGATGCCCTTGTCGTCCTTGTGCGACAACATCGCCGTCAAGAGGCCCTCGCCGACGGTCTTCGCCTGGGCGTTGCCCGACTTGGCCGCGTAGTTGAGGAGCGTCTTGGCGTAGGACGCGGCGATGCCGACGTCCTGGCTGTGGTTGTCCACGGTGACGCGCAGGCCCGCGTTGGCGCCGGGGTTGGTGGCGTTCCAGTTGTCCGGAGCGCCCGTCCAGGTCAGGTCGTTCGGGATCTGGAACTGGCCGCCGGTGCCGACCGTGGTGTTCGCGATGGCCCAGGGGACCCACTTGTCGAGGATCTTCTTGGCCGTCGCGTTGCCGGTCTTCTCGTACAGCGCCGCGGTGCGCTCCATCTGCCACGCCTGGAAGCCGAACCAGCGGTTCGACGGCGGGTCGCGCCACACCGGGTGCGGGTCGTAGTACATGCCGTAGAAGGTCGGCGTGCCCGAAGGCGGCGCGCTGTAGGAACCCTCCCAGCTGTTCGTGACACCACCGGCGATGGCGCCGTCGGCCGACTGGAGCCACTGCAGCAGCTCCAACTGGCGGGTCATCGACGTGGCCCAGTCCTGCTGGCCGGTCGTCGACTTCGGCTTCAGCGCGGGCACGTTCGCCAACGCGTAGGCCGCCAACGGGTTCTGGTAACCCTGGTGCGACGCGCCGTCACCGATGCGCCACGCCCAACCCGCGGACGTGTCGGTCGCGCCACCCCACGCGTAGTACCAGGACATCAGGTAGTGCGCGCTGTCCTTGCCGGTGCCGGCCGGGCAGCTGGGGCTGGCGCAGTTGCCGATCTTCTTGAAGTACTTGTCGAACATGGCGTAGCGGAGGTAGTCGCCCATCTTGGCGGCCTTCTCCAGCTCGGGCGCGATCTCGGCGGCCTTGCCCTGCTCGGTCGCCCACTCCAGTGCCAGCATGGCCGCCTGCACCGCACGCGCGTCGGCGTCCGGGGCGTTGGTGTACTTCCACTGCTTGGCGTAGCTGGCGTCCTTGGTGAACAGGTCGAGGAAGCCGTTGGGGCCACCGTGCGCGAAGGTGTCGCAGGACGGCTGCGGGATGGTCTCCCACACCGACTCCGACGAACCGCGCTGGTAGGTGTTGATGTACGCGGGAGCCGCGTCCGACTCGTCGCCGCACCGGCCGAAGCCGTAGGTGTTGTCGACGTCGAGCAGCCAGTGCATGCCGTAGATGTCGGCGTTGCCGTAAGCCGACCGCAGCTCGGCCGCGATCGGGTCGCGACCCACCGGCACACCGGAGTCCAGCACCGACGGGTACTGGTCCATCCGCGGGTGCTCCGGCGCGTACGTCGCCGGCTTGGAGGCGTCGTACTTGTCGTTGGTCGGCTGGTCCGCCTTGGCCGGGATGATGTACTTCTCCATCGAGGCCCAGGCCTTCTTGAACGGCGCCCAGTCACCCATGATCTTGCCGTAGCTGGCTTCCAGCCACAGGTAGTAGCTGAACGCCTCGGACGTGGTCTGGTGACCGTGGTCCGGCGCCTCGACCATCAGCGTCTCGATCGAGTGGTACGGCACCTTCAGGCCATCGGAGAAGGTGCGGAAGTAGCCGCTCGCCGGGTCGTTGATCTTGGCGTAGAGGTCCAGGAACTCCTGCTCGAACGGCGACGTGTCGGCGCTGGTCTCGCGGACCTCCACGGTCGCCGCGGCCGCGCCGGTGGCGCTCGCGGTGAACGTGGCCGTGGCCAGTTCGCCGCCGTTGGCCGCCGAGCTGACCGTGACGTTCTGCTTGGTCGCCCAGTTGGTCGGCGTGAACGTCAGCGACACGGGGCCGGCCGTGAGGTCGGTGCTGCCGCCCGACCGCGCCACGGTGACCGTCACGTTCGCGGTCGGCGCGGTGGCCAGCGAGACGCCGAAGGTGCCGGTGCCGCCCTGACGCACGGTCAGCGACGGCGGGCTCGCCTGGATCGCCTGGCCCGCGATGACGCGGATGCTGGCGATGCTCGAGTTGCCGATCCCGCCCTTGTCATCGGTGGCGCGGGCGACGATCGCGTGCTCGCCCACGGTCGCACCGGTCCACGAACCCGTGTACGGGGAGCTCGTGTCGGTCGCGACGACCACGCCGTCGGCCAGGAACTCGACCTTGGAGACGGTGCCGTCGGTGTCGGCCGCGGTGGCCGCCAGCGGGACCGCCTGGCCGGACTGGAACGTCTGCGCGGGCGTCGGCGACGTCAGCGACACCGTCGGGTCGACGTTGACGTTCGGCCCGGTGCACCGCGTGCCGTTGAGGGCGAAGTCCGTGGGCGGCCGGTTCTGGCCGGTCCACGAGCCGTTGAAGCCCGGCGTCACGCTGGCGCCCGTGCCGAGGTTGGGCGCCCAACCCGGTGCGGCCACGGTGACCGCGCTGCCGCTCTGCGAGAACGTGCCGTTCCAGCCCTGCTGCACGCGCTGGCCGTCCGGGAAGGTCCACGTGAGGCGCCAGTTGTTGACCGCGTCACCCTCATTGCGGATGGACACGTTGGCGCCGAAGCCACCCTGCCACTGGTTCGTGACCTGGTAGTTGACCGTGCAAGCCACGGCCGCGTTCGCCACCGGCGCGACGAACGGCATAACACCCGCGGCAGTTGCCGCCGCGGCTATCAGCGCGAGCGGTCCGGTGCGCAACCGTCCCGCTCTGGTGCGGTACCTCATGCGTCCTCCTCCTGCACGGATCAGCCATTGACCCGCGAGCTTGAAAGGGCGTGGCGGAGAGTGGAGTCGGCACGGGACGCCTGGGCGCGCAGAACGCCCCGTGCCGAGTCTGGGTGTCAGGGCTCCGTGCCCCAGGCGAGGGCGCCGCCCGCGTAGGCGGTCACCCGGTCGAAGTCGGTGAGGGTCGAGGAGACCCGGTAGCTGTGGTCGTCGGCCTGGTTGAAGGTCGACCAGTCGGACTTGGCCACCCGCAACTGGATGTCGCCGGTGCTCGCGCCCGCGGCGAGGGACCCCGCGGCGAACGACACCTGGAGGTAGGCGTCCGCGCCCGGTCGAGCGGTGGGCAGCTTCACGACGGTGGCGCGCACGTTGGCGCAGCCGACCACCGCCCAGTCGCAGAACACCTGGTAGTTGGCGTTGGCGGTGTCGCCGGTGAACCAGTACCGCAGGGTGATCGTCGACCGGTCGACCGCCGTCGTGCCGCGGTTGACGACGGCGAGCGTCGCGCCGATCTGGTTGGCGCTCGCGGACCCGCCGCCGCGCTGCTGCACGACGACCGGGCCGGTGGCGCCGCCCGGCGTGGTCCGGAACGTCACCGCGGCGCTCGGCGTGGAGACGTTGCCCGAGGTGTCCCTGGCGCGGACGGTGAACGTGTACGCGGTGTCCGCGGTCAGGCCGGTCAGCTGGTGGCGCACCCCCGTGGTGGTGGCCGCGACCGTCCCGTCCGGACGGACGATGTCGTAGCCGGCGACGCCCACGTTGTCCGACGACGCGGTCCAGGTCAACGTCGCGCCGGTGCTGGTGATGGACCCCACGACCGGGCCGCCGGGCGCGGTGGGCGGCTCGTCGTCGTCACCGACCACGATGGTGAACGACACCGGCGTGCTCGCCGCCGACCGGTTGCCCGCGGCGTCCTTGGCGCGCACCGAGAAGCTGTGCGCGCCCGGGGTCAGGCCGGTGAGCTGGAACGTCGGGGTGGCCGTGGCACCTACGAGCGTGCCGTCCGCCCGCAGCACGTCGTAGCCGGTCACCCCGACGTTGTCGGTGGACGCGGTCCAGGTCAGCGTCACGCTGGAGGCGCCGACGCCGGACGCGCGCAGTCCGATCGGGACGGTGGGGGCCTCGCGGTCCACCACCCCCGGACCGGGTTCCTTGCCCCACTGCACCTGGCCGTCCTGGGCCAGCACCAGGCGGTCGGTCAACGCGACCGTGTTGCCGGTGCCGAGGCCCTCGTACGACCAGTCGTTGGTCGGGTCCCACGTGCCCGCGCTGGTGATGCGGAACTGCACCTCGTGCCGGTGCGCGGACTGGCCGCCGGGGTACACGCCGGGGCACGGCACGTCCACGTAGTACACCGAACCGCTGTGCTGCTTGGCGCCGCTGGGCGTGCCGCACTGGTTGTAGTTCGTGGTGACCGTGATCTGCTCGGGCGTGGTGGCGCCGTCGAGGGTGAAGTAGTAGCGCAGCGAGCCGTTGAACATCCGGGCGGGCCACGCGGTCTTGTTGAGGACGAACGCCTTGACCTCGGTGAAGCCGGGCGCGCTCTGGTTGACCGAGGCCTGCACGGTCAGCTCGGGACCGTCGGTGGCCTCGGCGACCGGGAAGTTCGCCAGCGGCGTGCCGCCGTACTCCTTGTAGAGCCGGGCGAGCGCGCCGGTGAACCCGGCGTTGTAGTCCAGCGCGACCTCGTTGGCGACGAAGTCGGTGCGGTCGTCCTTGTACGCGTCGTTGTTCGTGCCGGGGCCGCCGACCAGCGCGCCGTACAGGACGTGCCTGCTGGTCACCGGGTCCTGCATGGTGTCGGCCCACGCGCCGTGCGCGGTGCGGTGGTGCGGGTTGCGCGGCGGCGTGGCGCCGAAGCCGACGACGTAGCTGGCGTTGCGCGGGTTGTCGCCCAACGCGTAGTTGATCTGCCGCGCGCCGAAGTCGTGGTAGGTGGTCGCCCTCGCCGCGTCGCGCTCGCGCAGCCAGTCGCTGTAGACCAGCGCGACGAACGCGGTGTTGGCCGCGTACCGCAGCGAGCCCCAGGTGTCGAGGTGCGCCTGGCCGCCCGGCGAGTACCGCACACGGTTGCCGTTGTAGCCGGTGGTCCAGTAGTCCAGCCACCGGTTGGCGTCGGCGACGTACTCGGCCTCACCGGTGAGCTTGGCCAGCAGCACGTAGGCGCCGTAGGACTTGTCGTCCCACGCGATGGTCCACCGGTAGGACCGCGTGGTCGTCTGCGGCTCCGTGGACAGCTTCGGGTACTCCGCCTTGGCCTTGGCCAGGTAGCTGGCGTCGCCCGTGGCGCGGTACAGCCAGATCGCGCCCCACACGAGCTCGTCCTGGTAGCCGCTCCACGAGTTGTAGAAGTTCGCCGAGTCGGTGATGCAGGAGCTGTACTTGCCGCGGTAGGTGTCGGCGAAGCTGTAGAGCTGCTTGGCGTGAGTCAGCAGCGTCGCCGAGTAGGTCGGGTCGGTCGCCTTGAACACCATCGAGGCCGACGCCATCGCCGCGGCGTACTCGCCCGCGAGGTCGGAGCCGGGGCAGGACGCGTCCACTTTGTACGAAGGGCGGGCCATCTGCATGACCTCGGCCGCGCCCCACCACTTGTGGTCGTCGTCGCCCTTGCCGACCTGCCCGTACACCACGTTCGGCGACGGGTGCGCCTTGATGATCCAGTCCGTGCCCCACTTGAGGTTCGCCATCAGGTGCCGCAGCTGGCCCGAGCTCTCGTAGGCGTCCCGGTTCTCCACCGCGCCCCACGCCAGCATCGACATCGTGGCCGCGAACGGCAGCCCGAACTTGACGTGGTCGCCCGCGTCGTAGAAGCCGCCCGACAGGTCGAGGCCGACGTCGCTGCCGTCGCGCAGGGCCGAGTCGCCGCGCCAGTTCACCCGGTTGTCCGCGGGCAGGTCCCCGGACCTCTGGGCGTCGTAGAACCAGATCGACTTCTGCAGGGCCTCGCCGTAGTTGAACGCGGGCGCGGCCGTCGCGGACGGCTGGAACGGGGTCAGCGTCAAGGCGCTGACCAGCACAGCTAGCGTGCCGGCCAGTGCTCCGGACATGCGTCGTCGCATGCGGTGCCTCCGAGGGGCAGGGCGGTGGAGGTTTTCTGGGAGCGCTCCCAGTCCGGGACTGTAACGGCAACGAAACACCGTGAAAAGAGGGTTCAGCCACAAAGCCTTGACAAATTCGGCTTGCGGGCCCCCGACCCCTGGGCCGAACGTTGGCCGGCGCTGGGCCGAATGACCCAGCGTGGGGGAGCGCTCCCAGAACGTGACCACGGCTCGGCGCTACCTCGCCCGGCAGGTCAGCTCGGGCGTGGCCGCCGAACCGGTCGCCGTGTACCCGAAGGACCCCGAAGTCCCCGGTGCGAGCGTGCCGTTCCAGCCCACGTCGTCCACGGACACCGACGTCCCGGTCTCGGTCACCTTGCCGTTCCACAGGCTGTTGATCGTCTGGCCGCCGAGCTTCGCCCAGGTGACGGTCCAGCCGTTCAGCCGGGCGGCGCCGGCGTTGGTCACGGTGACCTCGACCTGGAAACCGCCCTGCCAGGAGCCGGTGAGGCGCGCGGTGGCCACGCAGCCGCCGGGCGGTGGTGCGGTGGTCGTCGTGGTGCTCGTCGACGTCGGGGTCGTGGTCGTGGTGCTGCTGGTCGTGCTGGTCGGGGTGGTGCTGGTCGTGATCGGGCGGTAGCTCAGGCCGTGGCCGAGCGGGTAGAGGGCGGCCTTGCCGTCACCGGCGTTGAGCGGCTGCTGCGCGCCGCTGTTCATCCAGGTCACGGGCAGTTTTCCGGTCGGGTTGTGGTCGCCGAACAGCACGTCGGCCACGCCGCGGCCCTCGGTGCCGGGCAGCCAGGAGGCGAGCAGCGCGTTCCAGTGGCCCTCCTGGCCGATGAAGTCGATCGGGCGTCCGGACACCAGCACGACGACCACCGGGATGCCCGCCGACCGCAGCCGGTTGATCGTTTCCAGGTCCTCGCGGTCCATGCCGAGGCCGTACGGGCGGTCGCCCTGGCCCTCGGCGTACGGGGTCTCGCCGACCACCGCGATGGCCGCGTCGTACGAGCCGTCGACCCCGGCGCCGTAGCGGTCGTGGGTGATCGCGGCGCCGTTGCCGACCAGGTCGCGGATGCCCTGGAGGATCGTGGTGCCGGGCGTGACGTTGCCGCTGCCGCCCTGCCAGGAGATCGTCCAGCCGCCGCTCTGGTGGCCGATGTCGTCGGCCGACTTGCCCGCGACGAAGTACCGGCCGGACTTGGCCAGCGGCAGCACGCCGTCGTTGCGCAGCAGCACCTGCGACTGCCGCACCGCCTGGCGGGCCAGGTCGCGGTGCGCGGCCGAGCCGACCGTCGAGGTCAGCGACCGGTCGGTGAGCGGGCGCTCGAACAGGCCCAGCTCGAACTTCTTGGTCAGGATGCGGCGGTTGGCGTCGTCGATCCGGGCCATCGGCACGCGCCCGGCCTGGACCTCGGCCTTGAGCAGGCTGATGAACCGCCGGTAGTCGGTCGGCACCATGACCATGTCGATGCCCGCGTTGACCGCCGCGGCGACCTCGGCGCCGGTGAACCCGGTCGCGCCGTCGATCTGGTCGACGCCCGCCCAGTCCGAGACCACGAAACCGGTGAAGCCGAGCTCGGTCTTGAGCACGTCGGTGATCAGGTAGCGGTGGCCGTGCGCCTTGACGCCGTTCCAGCTGCTGTAGGAGATCATCACCGAGCCGACGCCCCGGTCCACGGCGGCCCTGAACGGCGGCAGGTGCACCGTGCGCAGCTCCTGCTCGGTGATCCGCGCGTCGCCCTGGTCGTCGCCCGCGGCGGTGCCACCGTCGCCGATGTAGTGCTTCGCCGTGGCGAGCACGGAACTCGGCGTGCCGCCGAGGGTCGCGCCCTGGAGGCCGTCGACGTAGGTCGTCATCGCGGTGGGGATCTCCGGCACCTCGCCGAACGACTCGTAGGTCCGGCCCCACCGGTCGTCGCGCGCCACGCACAGGCAGGGCGCGAAGTTCCAGTCGATGCCGGTGCCCGCGACCTCCTTCGCGGTGACCTCGCCGATGCGCTTGACCAGCTCCGGGTCACGCGTGGCGCCCAGGCCGATGTTGTGCGGGAAGATCGTCGCGCCGCGCACGTTGTTGTGCCCGTGCACCGCGTCCACGCCGTAGATCAGCGGGATGCCCAACGGCGTGGACAGGGCCGTGCGCTGGAAGTTGTCGTACATGTCGGCCCACGACTGGGGCGTGTTCGGCGTCGGCGCGGAGCCGCCGCCGGACAGCAGCGAGCCGATCCGGTAGGTGGCCAGGTCCGCGGTGGAGTCGAGGGCGCCGCGGTCGACCTGGGTCATCTGGCCGACCTTGTCGTCCAGCGACATGCGGGCGAGCAGCTGCTCGACCCGCGGGTCGGCCTGGGCCGCCACTTGCGCGGTCGCCACCGGTCGCAGGTGCGGCACCAGCACGGTGGCGGCGAGGGCGACGGCCGCCAGGAGGGCCGTCGTCGCCGCCACCGCGACAGGTCGGGAGGGAGTGCGCGTCATTGCGTTGCCTCCGGGTCGAGAACAGGGTCGGAGAGGGGTATGGGAGCGTTCCCAGACTAGGAATGTCCGGTTTAAAGCACCAGAGTTCGACTTTTCGGCGTAACGACAATGCCGCCGCACGGCGCAATTCGACGAATTTCGGACATCAACTTCGACTCCGCCGTGACCTGGATCTCAGTCACCTGATCGGGCTAGTCGACCGCCAAAATGCTTACCCTCAGTGGTGAACACCCTGTTCATCGGCGGCCGGCCCGTCTCAGGCACGGTTCATCCGGCGTTTTCTTCACGGACCGTAAGAAGCGGTGGGGGTCATCAGTTGATCACGCCCTCTTTTCTTCACCGTTTCCCACTGGCTACAGTCCTGCCACCTGGGAGCGCTCCCAGTCGAAGTCAGCCCCCGTTCAGCACCGACGCTGCGAGGACCTTCCGATGCGAGCACACAAGGCCCACGACTCCGGCTCCGACGTACGCCGGCCACGTCACAAGACGAGGCTGGCCGCGGCGGGCGCGCTCTCCAGCGCACTGGTCGCCAGTGCCGTCGCACTGGTCCTCGGCGGTGGCGCGACGACCGCGCAGGCGGCCGACTCGGCGTTCTACGTCGACCCGAACACCTCAGCGGCGAGGTGGGTCGCGCAGAACCCGAACGACTCGAGGGCCGCGGTGATCCGCGACCGGATCGTCAACACGCCGCAGGCGCGGTGGTTCACCACGACCAACACCTCCGAGGTCAGGGGGCAGGTCGACGCATTCGTCGGCGCGGCGGCGGCGGCCGGGAAGATCCCGATCCTGGTCGTCTACAACGTGCCGAACCGAGACTGCGGGGGCGCGAGCGGCGGCGGCGCGCCCTCGCACTCGGCTTACCGGGCGTGGGTCGACCAGGTCGCCGCGGGCATCGCGGGCCGGCCGGCGTCGATCGTCCTGGAACCCGACGTGCTGCCGATCATGACCAACTGCCAGAGCTCCTCGCAGCAGGCCGAGACGATGGCGTCGATGGCCTACGCGGGCAAGAAGCTCAAGAGCGGTTCCGCGCAGACCAAGGTGTACTTCGACATCGGCCACTCGGCGTGGCTGACCCCGGCCGAGGCCGGGCAGCGGCTCCGCGGCGCGGACATCGCCAACAGCGCCGACGGCATCTCCACGAACGTGTCGAACTACCGGCACACCCGTGACGAGGTGGCGTTCGCCAAGGCCGTGCTCAACAACCTGGGCGACTCGCGGTTCAAGGCGGTCATCGACACCAGCCGCAACGGCAACGGGCCGTTGGGCGACGAGTGGTGCGACCCGGCGGGCCGGGCGATCGGCACGGCGAGCACCACCAACACGGGCGACTCGCAGATCGACGCGTTCCTGTGGATCAAGCTCCCCGGTGAGGCCGACGGCTGCATCGCGGGTGCGGGCCAGTTCGTGCCGCAGCGGGCGTACGACATGGCGATCGCGGCGGGTCCGACCAGCACGACGTCCTTGAGCACTTCGACGTCGACCACCACCTCCACCACTACAACTACTTCCACGACCACTTCCACCACGACCACCACTCCGCCTCCAGGGGACGGATGCAGGGTGACGCACCGCGTGGTGAGCCAGTGGTCGGGCGGTTACACCGGTGAGATCGTCATCGAGAACCGGGGCGCGGCCCTCAACGGCTGGACCCTGACGTTCTCCGCGCCCGGTGTGACCGTTTCCCAGGGCTGGAACGGGACGTGGACCGACGGCGGCGACATCGTCCGCGTCGGCAACGCGGCCTGGAACGGCGGACTCGCGACCGGTGGTACCGCGACCATCGGGTACAACGCGAGCTTCAGCGGCGGTACCCCACCGTTCACTTCTCCCACTTTGAACGGTGTGGCGTGCGGCTGACGCCGTAGCCCAGCCCTCATGCGGCTCCCCTCCCCGACTGGCAGTCAACGGGAGGGGAGCCGCTCTCCTTATATCCTTGTGCACGTGACCGAACCGATGTCCGTCGCCCGGGGCGTGGCCCTGGCCGGCGACCCGGACGACGCGGTGCGCGAGGCGCTGTCGACCGACCCGACCGCGCCCGCCGAGGCGTTGGCGCTGCTGGCCGACGACCCGCGCCCGGCGATCCGCGCGAACCTGCTGACCAACCCGGCCGTGCCCGCCGACCTGCGGTACCAGGTGCACGCCTCGCTGTCCGCGGAGGCGGCGGCCGGTGACCGTGAGGCGGAGAACGCGCTGGCGTGGGTGCGCTACGACCGTTCCGGCCGCACCGCGTGCGACCGGCCGGAATGAGCGTGCCCGACCGCTGCCCGTGCGGCCGGGGCGAGCCGTACGAGGCGTGCTGCGGCCCGTTCCACCGGGGCCGCCGCCAGGCGCCGACCGCCGAAGCCCTCATGCGCTCCCGCTACAGCGCGTTCGCGGTGGGCGACGAGGACTACCTCCTGGCCACGTGGCACCCCAGCACCCGCCCGGCGTCCCTGGACCTGGACCCGGACCAGAGCTGGACCCACCTGGAGATCCTCTCGCACACCGGCGGCACGCCGTTCCAGACGACGGGCACCGTGGAGTTCCGCGCCCATTACCGCTGGCAGGGCCACCGGGACGTGCTGCACGAGAACAGCAGCTTCGTCCGCGAGGACGGCGCCTGGTTCTACGTCTCCCCCGCCTGAAACACCGACCGCCGCCCTGACGATCTACCGGACATGGTCGAGCAGGCAGAGGGCAACTCAGGCATCTACGACGCCTTCCCCGGCTATCGGCGTCCGTCCGAGGACGAGTTGGCGGAAGCCCTCCGCTCCGCGCTGGTCGTGGTCGACGCGAACGTGCTGCTCAACCTCTACCGGTACAACGAGTCGACCCGGGACGACCTGCTCGGCCTGCTGCGCGGGGTGGGCGACCGGCTGTGGGTGCCGCACCAGGTGATGCGCGAGTTCTGGCGCAACCGGCTGACGGTCCTGGCGGGCCGTGCGACGGCCACCGACCAGGTGCTCGAAGCTCTGGCCAAACAGCAGAGAGCCGCTGACGCCGCGCTGCACCAGTGGGCGAAGACCACGGCCTTGGCCGACGCGGTCCGCGACGACCTCGTGGGCCAGGTCGCCGCGCTGCACCAGGAACTGGTGGACGCCATCGGCTCGCACACCCCGCCGTCGCCCGACTCGCCGGGAATGCCGGGACGCGAGCCGGTGCTCGACCAGTTGGAAGCGCTCCTGGGCGGCAAGGTGGGCGCGAAGCCCGAGCCCACCCGGTGGACCGAGCTGGTCAAGGAGGGCAAACGACGTGCCGCCGCGAAGGAGCCGCCCGGCTACCTCGACGCGGGCAAGGACGAGTCGAGCCTGCCCGAAGGAGCGGCGGGCGACTACCTCGTCTGGGCGCAGGCGGTCCAGGAGGCGGCACGGCGCGACACCGACCTGCTCTTCGTGACCGGCGACGAGAAGGAGGACTGGTGGTGGCGCTACCGGTCGGAGTTCCTCGGTCCGCGCGTCGAACTGGTGGAGCAGTTCGCCGCCGAGTCCGGCAAGCAGCTCTACATGATGCGGCCCGTCGACCTCCTCAGGCGGGCGTCCGCGCTCGACGTCGAGGTGCGCAGCGAATCGGTGAGCGACGTCGCGCGGGTGAGTGAGAACCGGGAGCAGGCAACCTGGTCGGCCGCCGGCGTGGCTGAACTGCTCCGCCTCCTCGACTTCGAGGAACGGCCGCAGGCCGAGATCATCCGTCAGGCGGCCCGGCTCGGCGGGTTCATCGACAACAGGACGATCGGCCTGAGCGGGACCTACGACGGTGGGATACCGCACGACTTCACCGATCCGGTCCACCGCATCACCCGCATGTTGCAGAGCCGGGGCGTCGTCGCGCGAGGTGTCGCATCGGCGCTGACCCCCGTGTTCAGCGGCGTGGAGCTGGTCGGGTTCGAGATCCCGCACGACATGATGGCCGTCTTGACCGAGAACGACGAACCGGACGGCGACTCCGACTAGCGCGGGACGTTCTGCGAGCCGCGGACGCCGGTGGCGGAGCCGCGCGGGAGGGTGCAGGCGGCGGCCGTGTTGAACGGGCCGGCGGACGTGTCGAGGCCGGACTTGCGCGAGGTGGACTCGTAGCCCGCGTGGCACGGCGGGGGTTCGAAGAACGTCAGGGCCAGCCCGAACCGCGCCTGGCCGGACGCGACGGTCGAAGCGCCCACCGACACGGCGTCCGGCACCGTCACCAGGACTTCCTCCAGCGCGCCCTGCCGGGTGACGAGCACGTCCGCCGTGGTCAGGAGGTTGGCCAGCACGACGCCGAGGTTGGGCCCCGACTCCCGCAGCAAGGCGCTCACCTCCGCCGACGCGCCCGGCACGGCCCCGATCAGCCGCCGCAGGTCGCCGTCCGCCTCACGCAGCCGCGACGCCACCAGCAGCGCGCTGTCGGCGAACGAGTTGATCGCCGCCGAGTGGTCCAGCTGCGTGCGCAGCACCGCCACGGAGTCGTTCAGCAGCCGCGTGGTCTGCGGCAGGTGCGCGCCGGCCGTCCCGATGAACTCCGTCGTCGCGTCCAGCAGCACCTGGAGGTCCGGCCCGGTACCCCGCAACGCCTGGTCGAGCTCGTCCACCACGGTCCGCAGCGACTCGACCGGCACCGAACGCGCCAGGTCGTCCAGGCTGGTCAACACCTGTTCCACCGGCAGCGGCAGCCTGGTCCGCGACCGCTCGATCACCGAACCGTCACCGAGGTGCGGCCCGCTGTCGCGGCGCGGCCGGAGGTCGACGTACTGCTCGCCCACGGCCGAGCGGTTCGCGACCACGGCCTCCAGGTCGACCGGGATCGGCGGCGCGCCCGCCGCGATGCGCAGCTCGACCTCGACCTGCCCGTCGCCCAACCGGATCGGCCCGACCCGACCCACCGGCACGCCCCGGTACGTCACCTCGCCGCCGGTGAACAGGCCGCCGGTCCGGGCCAGCTCCAGCCGGACCACGTAGCCGTCGTCCACCACCACGAGCCCGACGTACTTCGCGCTCACGTACGTGACGCCGAGCAGCGCGACGACCGCGAACAACGCGATCTGCACCCTGATCCGTCGAGTGATCATCACCGCGCTCCAGGCTTCAGGGTCAGGTAGGTGTTGAGGTAGTCGCCCTTGATGCCGTCGAGCACGGCGTCGGTGAACGGGAACGTCAGCAGCATCTCCAGCGACTGCGGCAGGTTCTGCCCGGATTCGGCGAGCTGCCGCAACGTCGGCTCCAACGCCCGCAGGTCGGCCACCAGGTCGTCACGGCTGCGGTTCACCGTGTCCACCGCGACGTCGGACAGCTCCCGCAACGCGTTCAGCAGCCCGACGAGCTGCCCGCGCTGGTCGTGCAGCACCCGCAGGCCCGGCTCCAACCCGTCCAGCACCTCGCCGATGTCCCCCTTGCGCGACTCCAGGGACGACGCGAGCTTGTCCATCCCCTCAAGAGCACGCGTGATCTCACCCTTGTGCGAGTCCATCGCACCGACGAACGAGTCCACAGTGGACAACAGTGACCTCACCGCGGCCTCGTTGCCGGACAACGCCGCGCTCAGCTCCCGCGAGATGTCCCGGATCTGCGCGATGCCGCCGCCGTTGAGCAGCATCGACAGCGCGCCGAACACCTCCTCCACCTCGGGGTTGCGGTTGGTGCGCGTCACCGGGATCACCGCGCCGTCCACCAACGGCGACGCCGACCGCTCGTCCGGCACGGCCAGCTCCACGTACTTCTCCCCCAGCAGGCTCGACTGCCGCAGCCGGGCGAGGGCGTTCGACGGCAGCAGCACGTCACCGCGCACCGCGACCCGCACCAACGCCGTGGCGCCGTCCTCGGACAGCCCGATGTCCTCGACCTTGCCCACCGCCACGTCGTCCACCTTCACGCCGGCGTGCGGCACGAGGTCGAGCACGTCGTCGAACTCGACGGTCACCCGGTACGGCCGGTCGCCGAGGTCGGCGCCGCCGGGCAGCGGCAGGTCGTACGCGCTCGGCATCGCCGAACACCCCGTCAGCACGAGCACGAGCCCCACCGCCGCCAGCCGCCTCACCGCGCACCCCCGGGCACGCTCAGCAGGTCGGTGACGAACTCGCTCAGGTTGGCCCGCGCGTTCAACGTCCCCGTCGCCGGGTCGTAGGCGTTCACCACGTTGTGCAACGCGACCGGCGCGACCTCCAGCATCTCGGTCAACGACTCCTGTTGCCGCACAAGGGTTCCGGTCAGCACCGCCAGGTCCTCCACACTGGACTTCACCCGGTCCCGGTTGTCGTGCACGAATCCCCGCACCTGCTCCAGCGCCGTGGCCAGCTCGCCCAACGCCGCGCCCAGGTCTTCCCGTTCGGCGGCGAAGAAGCCGGACACGTCGGCCAGCTGGTCGGCCAACCGCCCCACCTGCTCGTCGTTCGCCGCGAGCATCGACGTGAACGACTGGAGGTTGTCCACGGTCCCGAACAGGTCGTCCCGCGATCCGGCCAACGTCTTCGCCGCGTCGGCGAGCTGCCGGATCGACTCGCCCAGCGCCGTGCCGTTCCCGTCGAGGTTCGCCGCACCCGTGCTCAGCAGGTCGGACAGCGCGCCCTTGCGGTTGGCCCCGTTCGGCCCCAGCGCGGTCAGCAGCGCGTCCAGGCTGGAGTACAGCTCGTCCAGCTCGACCGTGCCCGCCGTGCGCGCACTGGTGATCACGGCGCCGGGCGCGATCTTGTCGCCCCCGGTGTAGACGGGCGTGAGCTGCACGTACCGGTCGGCCACGATGTTCGGCGACACGACCACGGCACGGGCGTCCGCGGGCACGTCCACGCCGTGGTCGAGTTCGAGGTCGACCCGCACCGCCCCGCCTTCGGGCAGCACGCCGACGACCTGGCCCACCCGCACCCCGAGCACCCGCACGTCCGAGCCCTCGTACACGCCGACGGCGGCGGTGAAGTAGGCGGCGACCCGCGTCGACGACGGCCGCAGGAAGATCCACCACACCGCGGCCGCCGCCACGAGCACCAGCACGAACCCCTGCGCCAACGCCACCACCAACCGGCGACGACCACGCGTGCGCACGAACATCAGCGGCCTCCCGTCGGGCAGTCGCGCCGCGCGCCCGGGTCGACCACGAGCCCGCACAGGTAGGTGTCGACCCACTGGCCGTTGCCCAGGGAGTTGTTCAGCACCCGGTAGTACGGCCCGGCCAGCGCGAGGCCCCGGTCCAGCGCGTCCTGGTTGTTCCGCAGCACGTCGGTGACGCGTTCCAGCTGCTCCAGCGCGGGCCGCAGCTGCTCGCTGTTGTCCGCGACCAGGCCGGACAGCTGCCGGGACAGCTCCCGCGTGCCGTCGAGCAGCGCCGCGATCGCGTCACGGCGGCGCCCGATCTCCGCCAGCAGCAGGTTGCCGTCGGTGATGAGCGCGGCGAAGTCGTTGTTGCGCTCCGCCAACGCCCCGCTGACCCGGTTCGCTCCCTTGATCAGCGACGCCAGCTGCTCGTCGCGCGAGGAGATGGTCTTCGACAGCGCCGACAGCCCGTCCAACGCCTGCTTCACGTGCTCGGGCGAGTCGCGGAAGGTGTCCGAGAGCACCTCGAAGCTCCGCGCCAGCCGGTCGGTGTCGATCTCGCTGACGGTGGTAGACAGCCCGCTGAACGCCTCGATCACGTCGTACGGCGAGGTGGTGCGCTCGACCGGGATGGTGCCGGTGAGCGGGTCGCGGCCCTCGGAGTCCAGCGCCAGGTACTTCTGCCCGAGCAGGGTCTTGATCCGGATCTCGGCCCGGCTGCGGTCGCCCAGCTCCACCCCGCTGACCCGGAACGTCACCCGCACCCGGCCGTCGTGCAGCTCGACGTCGGTCACCGTGCCGACCTTCAGGCCCGCCACGCGGACCTCGTCGTCCACGCGCAGGCCGGCCGCTTCGGTGAACTCGGCGGTGTGCTTGGCGCCGCCGCCGAAGAACGGCAGGTCCTCCAGGAAGAAGGTGAGCAGGGCGGTGGCCGCGATGACCAGGAGGCCGACGGCTCCCAGCAACACCGGTCTGCGTGCCGGCCTTCCGGACGTCATCGGTGACACCTCGATTCGGTGACGGGGATGCCCACCGGCGGTCCGCCGGGCGCGGGCGGCGCCTGCGAGGAGGCGAAGCACAGGTAGAAGTTGAGCCAGGAGCCGTAGGACGCGGTGCGGCCGACGGCCTCGAACTTCACCGGCAGGTTCCGGATGAACGGCTCCAGCTCGGGCGCGTTCGCGAGGTTGCCGGCGAGCAGCCCGAGCGCGGCGATGTCGTCCTTGAGCGGTTGGCGGCCCTGCTCCAGCAGCGACGCCGTGCTGTCGCTCAACGCGGCCAGGCCGGTGATGGCGTTGCCGATCGGCTCCCGGTCGGCGGCGAACCCGGACACGAGCCGCCGCAGCGAGGTCAGCAGCTCGCCGAACCGGTCGTCCCGCGAGTTCACCGTCTCCAGCACCGCGTTCAGGTTCTCCACGACCTTGCCGATGACGTCGTCCTTGGCGGCCAACGTGGTGGTGAGCGAGGCGGTGTGCGCGAGCAGGCTCTCCACCGTGCCGCCCTCGCCCTGCAGCACCTGGACGATCTCGTGCGACAGCTTGTTGACGTCCTCCGGGTTCAGCGCCTGGAACAGCGGCTTGAACCCGTTGAACAACGTCGTCAGGTCCAGCGCCGGGGTGGTCCGCTCGACCGGGATGAGGCCGCCGGGCGCGAGCTTCTCCCCCAGCCGTCCGGCGGGCTGCTCCAGCGCGACGTACCGCTGGCCGACCAGGTTGCGGTACTTGATGGTGGCGGTCACGTCGGCGGACAGCGACCGGCCGTCCGCGACGGAGAACCCGACGTCCACCAGCTCGTCGTCGACCAGCTCCAGCGACTCGATCTGGCCGACCTTCACCCCGGACATGCGCACGTCGTCGCCCTCGGCCAACGCCGTGACGTCGGTGAACCGCGCCTGGTAGACGGCCGTGGAGCCCACCTGGCTGCCCGCGATGGTCGCCGCGAGGAACCAGGTGGCGGCGACCGTGACCACGACGAACACGAGGAACTTGGTCAACGGCGCGGCAACGTTCCTCATCTGCGCCCCCTCATCTGTTCCCTCTCATCTGCGCCCCGTCGTCGGTCCGTCCACGAGCAGCCCGGCCCACTCGGGCAGCTGGTCCGGCGCGACGGCGTTGAGCGGCCCGGACGGGCAGTGCGGACCGCCGCCCCGTCGGTGCGCCGGGTCGTCCCGCCCGGGCACGTACGCGTCACCCGGCGGCACGACGGTGATCTCCGCGTGCAGGCCCGGCTGGTCGGTGCCCTTGCCGAGCACCTGGTCCATCCGCGGCCGGATGGCGTTGACCGCGCTCAGCACGCAGCCGAACTCGGGCGAGTAGGTGGCGAACAGCTCGAACGTCGGCCGCGACCGGTCCGCCAGCGCCACCACCGTCTCCCCGTTGGCGCGCAGGAAACCCGTCAGGTCGGCGGACGCGGTGGTGAGGCTGGAGTAGACGGCGTCGAGGTCGGCGCGTTGCTCGGCGAGCGTGCGGCTGACCGCGGTGGCGTCCTTCAACGCCGCCACCAGGTCCGGTCCGGCGTCCGCGTACAGGCCGGTGACGTCGGCGAACCTGGTGATGTCCTCCTTGAGCACGGGCAGCTGCGGGTTCAGCTCGCGCAGGTACGCGTCCAGCGCCACGATCGTCTGCCCGAGCGTCGCGCCGCGCCCGTCCAGCGCCTGCGCCATCGACGTCAGCGCGGACGACAGCTTGTCCGGCCGCACGGCCTGCAACGTGGGCAGCAGGTCGCCGAGCACCCGTTCCAGCTCGATCGCGCCGGACGTGCGGTCCTGCTCGATCACGGCGCCGTCGTCGAGCGCGCCCGTCGGGTCGTCCGGGAGTTCCAGGCTGACGAACCGCTCGCCGAACAGCGTCTTCGGCAGCAGCCGGGCGGACACGTTCGCCGGGATGCGGCCGACCTGGTCCGGGTGCAGGCCGAGTTCGATCTCGGCGCCGTCGCCGTGCGAGCGGATCTCCCGCACCTCCCCGACCAGCACGCCGAGCAGCTTCACGTCCGACTCCGCCTGGAGCTGGTTGCCGACGTGGTCGGTGCGCAGCAGCACGGTCACCCGGGACGTGAACACCTTCTGGTACGCCGCGACGGACAAACCGCACAGCGCGACCAGAAGGGCCGCGAACAGCAGCCCCAGCAGGCGACGGCGCAATGCCACGGGTATTCTCCGAAAGGTGCGGTGTGAATAAACCGAAATGACGTTACCGACGAGTACGTTACTAACGGACGTCCCACCGCACAAGCAACCGGAAATCCTTGTCAAGCACGTGACAAAGTCGGTTCGCGAAACACTCACCCGGATGCACAAAGCCGATCGGGGCCTGGCGCCCCGGCCCGCGGTGCGGCTACCAATGATGGGCGTTGTCGAGAATCGGGGGGTGCACGCGTGTCACATCTGCCGCACTGCGTTCGGGTGCTCCACCGCGCCGGGGTGGTCCAGGCGCGCCGGCCCGATCGGGCGCTGCGCTCGCTGGTCGAGGTGCGCGCCCGGCGCCCACTGCTCGGGTCGGTGCGGCGTGCCGTGCGCGAACAGCCCGACGCCACGGCGGTGATCGCCGCGCCGATGTTCCACGGCATCGGCTTCGCGCACCTGGTGCTCGCGCTGGGCCCGGGTTCGGCGGTGGTGCTGGCGCGCAGGTTCGACGCGAGCCGGACGGTGGAGTCGGCGGCACGGCACCGGGCCACCGCGTTGATGCTCGTGCCGACCATGCTCCAGCGCATCCTCGACCTCGGTCCGCTGGAACTGGAGTCGCACGACCTGTCGGCGTTGCGGGTGGTGCTCAGCTCCGGGGCGGTGGCGACCGTGGCCACGCCGGCCGACCTGCGCGAGGCGCCGGGCACGGTCGGCCGCCCGCCGCGCAACGCGACCGGGAAGGTGCTGCGCCGGCAGCTCCGCTAGCGCCGGTTTTTGTCACGCCGCGCACAACAACACTGGCGACTTTGTCATGCGAGTGCGCCCTGGTTGACAACTTTTCATGATCAAAAATACAGTGTTCGGAATCACACCCAACCGTTTGGTGGTGGGCGAACAGCATGAACAGAACCGGAGAACTCCGAGCCTCCGAGTTACCGCTCATCGGGAACGCGGACCTGTGGGAGCAACTGCCCGCCGACCTCGCGCCGAAGTTCCGCGCCAGGGCGGGCGACGTGGCCGTGGACATGGTCCGGGAAATCCAGGACCAGATCGCCGAGTATTCACAGAAGTTGGAGGGGATGTTCGGCCAAGTGGTGGTCGAGGGGGTGGAGCAGGCGATCCACCAGTTCATCGACCGGATGGTCGACCCGACCGCCCAGCGGGAGGACCGGGCCAAGCTGTTCCGGCTGCTGGGCAAGCTGGAGGTCAGCGCGGGCCGCAGCCTCGACCTGCTGCAGACGGCGTACCGGATCGGCGCGCGGGTGGCGTGGCGGCGGATCTCCGAGTTCGGGCAGACCGAGCGCGTGCCGCTGGCCACCATGTGCCTGATCGCCGAGGCGATCTTCGCCTACATCGACGAGCTGTCGTTGCGGTCGATGGAGGGCTACGCCGAGGCGCAGGCCCGGCACGCGGGTGCGTTGCAGCGGCGGCGCAAGCGGTTGCTGGAGCTGCTCCTGGGCGAGCCGGGCTACCACCCGAACGCGCTGGCCGAGCTGGCCGAGGCCGCGCACTGGCCGTTGCCGGACAAGGTGCTGGTGGTGGCGCTGGAACGGCGCACCGACCAGCACCAGCTGCCGATACCGGCGCTGCACGAGGACATCCTGATGGACCTGGAGGGCAGCGAGCCGTGCCTGCTGCTCACCGACCCGGAACGGCAGCTGGTCGCGTTGGAGCAGAAGCTCGGCGGGTGGCGCGCGGCCGTCGGCCCGGTCGTGCCGCTGACGTCGGCGCGGCAGTCGCTGCGCTGGGCGCGCCGCACCATCACGCTGATCCAGTCGGGCGTGATCGCCGACCGGCCGATGGTGGACACCACCGAGCACCTGTCGACGCTGCTGCTGCTCGGTGACGAGGAGCTGGTGCGGGAGCTGGTGAAGCGGACGCTCGCGCCGCTGGAAGGGCTGACGCCCAAGCAGCAGCAGCGGATGCGGGAGACGATGACCGCGTGGGTGGAGACGCGCGGCAGCGCGCCGGAGGTCGCGTCGAGCCTCGCCGTGCACCCGCAGACGGTGCGCTACCGCTTGCGGCAGCTGGAGGAGCTGTTCGGGGCGAAGCTGCACGACCCGGACGCGTTGTTCGACATGGGCATCGCGCTGCGGGCGCTGCGGCTGCTGGGCGGCGCGGCCGGGCAACCGCGCCGGCTCGGTCCGGCGGGCCCGCCGGGGTTCACGGGACCGTCGGGAGCAAGGTCAGCGTGAGGTCGATCGTGTTGCCGGGTCCGGAGATCAGGCCGGTCAGCAGCGGGTCCAGCCGCTCGCGGCCCTGACAGCCACCGAAAGGCGGAATCGTGTAGACGCCCGTCATCCGCATCTTCGCCAGCTCGAACGGCCCTCCCAGGTCGATCGACGCGGGCTCGACGGTCTGGCACGCCTGCCCGACGTCCAGCGGCTGCTCGTTCACGGCGACCTCGTCGAGCTTGATGAGGAGCTTGGCGTTCGCCTTGACGTAGCCGTCCTTGATCGTGCCGGTGACCCGGGCGACCGGGATCAGCTCGGTGCGCGCGGTGTTGGGCACGAAGCCGAACACGATGAAGTAGCCGAGGCTGGGCGGCAGCGACAGGTCGCCGGTGATGGTGCCGTTGGCGAGGTCGATCTCGGCTTCGAGGACGCCGGGACCGATGGCGAGGTCGGACTGGAGCTTGTGGATCCGGCTCACGCCCTCGACCCGGTAGACGACCTTGATGCCGGCCGTCAGCACGGGCGCGCGCACCTCGGCGTGGCGCACCACCCACGTGGGGGTCAGCGCCGCGCCCAGCAGCGCGGCGACCGCGGCCAGCACCACCGCGATCCTCACCGCACCGCTCCGCTCATTCTTCGAAACTACTTTCCCCGGCCTGGCGCGCACAAGCGCCGATCAATGATTTGTCACGCGCGTGACAAAGCTTTCCGGCGCTTTTGTCGCACCTCTGACATGGCCAGGGGAAACACGAAAGAATACTTGCCGCGACTGTTCGACCTGGCTACTTTACTCACCAGTAGCATCTGTTTTCCGCACTGCTCTCGACGAGGAGACGCACATGCTGAAACGAACTGGTCGGTCGGTCGTCGGCGCGCTCGCGATCGCCACCGCGGTCGTGGGCACGGTGGCGTTCGCCGGCGCGGGCACCGGCACGGCCGCCACCGCGAGCCTGACCCTGGTCTACAACTGCCCGTTCCCGCTGATCGGCAACCAGGACATGAGCGTCAAGATCGACGTGACCGACCTGCCCGACTCGGCGGTGGCCGGTCAGCCGATCCCGGCGACCAAGGTGACCGCCACCGCGACCGTGCCGGCGACCGCCACCCAGGGCCTCACGCTGGTCGGGGCCACGACCGTGGAGGGCACCGCCAAGGCGAACACGCTGGTGGACAACGCGGGCGCGGCGCACAACGTCGTGGCGGACCTGGTGGTCGCCAAGACGAACGTGCCCGCCTCCGGCCCGTTCGACACCGTGGCCACCGGCGGCACGCCGCCGCTCACCCTCGCCAACGCGGGCCTCACCACGATCACGGTCGGGAACTTCAGCACCACGTTGACGCCCCGCAAGGCCGACGGCAGCGAGACCGGCCTCGGCACGTTCACCTCCGACTGCACGCTCAAGCCGGGCCAGAACACGCAGCTCTACCAGTTCACGGTGTCGCCGGCGTCCGTGCCGACCACCACCACCGCGCCGACCACCACGACCACCACCCTGCCGCCGACGACCACGACGACCACCACCACCGCGCCGAACGACCCGCTGCGGATCACCTACGGCGTCAACGGGTCGTCGACCATCAAGAAGCTGAACTCGGGCCTGCCGCTCGGACCGGGCACGCTGGCCACCGAAGTGGACCTGATGGCCGGGAAGTTCGAGGGCGACCTGGCGCTGCCCGACACGTCCGGCACCTTCAAGCTGTTCGGGTTCATGCCGACCACGGCGAAGGTGCGGCTGATCCCGCAGATGCGCACGCACGGCACGATCACCGCGGGCGCCGTCACCGCGCGCACCGCCGTGGGCATCAAGCTGACCGACGTGCGGGTGCTCGGCATCCAGGTCGTGCGGCCGACCGACTGGTGCCAGACCGTGGCGCCCAGCATCGTCGACCTGACCTCGAAGCCCGGCTTCGACCCGCTCAACGGCGGCGGCCTCACCGGCTCGTACAGCATCGGCGAGTTCGACCGGTGCGGCCTGGTGACCGCCGTCGTCAACGGCACCATCCCCGGGCCGGGCAACACGCTCGACCTCCAGATCGCCAAGCAGTGACCCCACTCCCCCGCAGCGGGTCGGCGTCGTCGCCGGCCCGCTGAAGGGCGTTCCCCAGGAGAGAACCTGACATGAGATTGCGACACCGGGTGGCCGCGCTCGGCCTCGGCGCGGTGCTGGTCGGCGGCGCGGCCCTGTGGGGCGCGGGCGTCGGCAGTGCCGCGACGGCGACGCTCACCCTGGTCTACAACTGCCCGTTCCCGCTGATCGGGGCGCAAGATATGAGCGTCAAGATCGTGGTGGACGACCTGCCGGACGAGGCGGTGGTGGGCAGCCCGATCCCGGAGGGGCGGGTGACCGCCACCGCGACCGTGCCGGACCTGGCGACGCAGGGCTTGGCGCTGGTCGGCGCAGCGACCGTGGAGGGCACGGCGAAGGCGCAGACCCGGGTGGACAACGCCGGTTTCGCGCTGGACATCGTGCCGAACCTGACCGTGGCGAAGACCCCGGTGCCGCCGTCGGGGGCGTTCGACACGATCGCCTCGGGCACCACGCCGCCGGTGAGCTTCCCCAACGCGGGCAGCACCACGATCAGCATCGGCGACTTCGAGACCACGCTGACGCCGCGCAAGTCCGACGGCTCGCTGACCGGGCTGGGCACGTTCACCTCACCGTGCACCCTCAAACCCGGCCAGTCGACGCAGCTCTACCAGTTCACCGTGAAGCCGGAAACCACCACCACGACAACTCCGACGTCCACGACGACCAGCACGACGACTACGACCGAGCCCACCACGACGACGACCACGACCACGGATCCCACAACCACCACAACGGATCCGACCACAACGGACCCGACCAGCACGACCACCACCACCACATCGCCAACCACCACCACGACCACCACTCAGCCGACGACCACCACCACAAGTCCCACCACCACCACAACCACAACGACAACGACTCGGCCGACCACCACGACGACCACTCCAACGTCCACGACCACCACGACAACCCCGACGTCCACCACCACCAGCGCGCCCACCAGCACCACAACCACGAGCGCCGGCACCACGACGTCGACCACGACCTCCACGACCACAACGACAACGACCCAGGCCGTCGTCCCGGTCGTCAACTACCCGGACAGCAACGGCAAGCTGGCCAACACCGGCTCCTCGATCACGGGCCCGCTCGTCCTGGGCGGCGCGCTGCTGGCCGTGGGCGTGGGGGTGCTCCTATACCTCCGCCACACCCGCCGTCGCGCCTGACGAACGCCGGCCGGAACCCCTTGCCCGCCAACGACATCGGCCCCCTCCGACGAACCGCCGGAGGGGGCCGATCGCCGTGCGGTCAGCCCGGCAGCGCGGGCAGTTCGCTGAGCTGCTCCGGCGTGGGCGGGGTGATGTCGACCGGCTTGCCCCAGTCGCGGTAGTGGGCGACCACCCGCACCGCCTCACCGCCCTCGACCGGCGTGCGCGCCTCGGTCTTCACCGGCAGGTCCTGGTCGTCCACCCACAGCTTCAGCACCGACGCCCGCCCGTCCACCGTCACGTGCGCGGTGTAGCGGACGGTCTGCTTGCCGGACAACGATTCCTCGGCCTTCTCCACGATTCGCGCGCCCTCGGGCAACGCCTTGCGGATGTCGGCGGTGTCGCGGATGTGCACCGCGACGTCCGCCATGGCCCGTGCCAGCGCGTTGTCCGGGTCGTCCGGGTCGATCCTGAGCCACGGCTTGTCCGGCTGCGGCGCCTGGCCCTGCGGTATCCGCACGAAGATGCCGTCCGGCACCATCACGTACGCGACTTCCTCGGCGTCGGCGATGGAGATCCGGCACGACGCGGCGAAGTCGTCGGTGCGCAACCCGCAGCTGCCCTTGCCGTTGGTCGCGAGGTCGAGGTCGACGGTGACCGACCCCTTGCCCTCGGCGGCCACCCGGTTCGCCTCCGCCAACGCCTGCGGCGTGTCGAACGTCCTCATCGTCGACGACGGGTCGTCGGCGCACGCGGACAGCACAACGGAGACCACGACGGCGAATCCCGCCGCGGCGACACGGTTGGAGCGCATGCCCCTCCTCGGACCAGAATGGGAATCAGGCTTTCTGCCGACCCACTCTAACCGCACTCCGAAGAATTCGAACCGGTCAATTCACGCCTGTTGCCAAAACCAAAATTCGAATACGACTTTTGTCAGGGCCGTGACAATCACGGTCTCCGCACCGACGCGAGCAGGTTGCGGGCCACCTCGCGCAGCTTCGTGTTGTGCTGCTGCGACTCGGTCACCAGCCGGGCGAACGCCTCGCCGGCGTCGACGCCGTGCGCGGCCATCAGCACGCCCTTGGCCTGGTCGATCTCGGCACGCGACTCCAGCGCCCGCTGGAGGTGCTCGACCAGCCGGCGGGACCGCTCGTACCGGCGGAACCCGGTGATCGAGGTGGACGCGGCGGTGACGAACAGCCGCAACAACGCCTCGTCGAACGGGTCGAACGCCCGGACGTCGGAGCTGTAGAGGTTCAGCGAGCCGAGCACGTCGTCCTCGACGGAGATCGGCGCGGACAGGTACGCCCGCACACCCGCACGTTCGGCCACGGCGGCGAACTCGGGCCACTTCTCCCGGCCGCCGTCCACGGTGACCCGCACCGGCCGCTGCGTCCTGGCCGCCTCCAGGCACGGTCCGTTGCCCGCCGCGTACTGGTCGCGGTCGATCGCGACGACCTTCTCGTCCGTCCAGGCCACCGTGGACGCGCCCTCCGCGCCGATGACGGTCACGGAGACGTTCTCCGCGTCCGGGATGACCCGCGACGCCGATTCGACCAGCTGCTGGAGGGCGTCGTTCAGGGTCTGGCCGTCGGCCAGCACGCCGGCCAGCTCCTCCAACGCCTCGCTGGCCTCGTCCAGCAGGGACGCCGGCACGTGTTCCTCAATGCTCACAGCCACTTGTTTACACCCATGAGGCCATAATCGCCCCAACCAAAGGGGGTGGACGGGTGCGCGTGCTGCTCGTCGAGGACGACGACGGGGTCGCGGACGCCCTGGTCGAGGCGCTGGAGGCCAACGACCACCGGCCGAGCCGGGTGGCCCGCGGCGCGGACGCGCTCCTGGTCCACCGCGACTTCGACCTGCTGCTGCTCGACCTGGGACTGCCCGACACCGACGGGTTGGAGGTGCTGCGCAAGATCCGCAAGGTGTCGCCGGTGCCCGTGCTGGTGCTCACGGCCCGGGGCGACGAGCGGTCGATCGTGCGTGGTCTGCGCCTCGGCGCGGACGACTACCTGGTGAAACCGGTCCGCCTCGGTGAGTTGCTGGCCCGGATGGACGCGGTCGCGCGGCGCAGCGCGGCGCTCACCGGGCCGAAGGACCGCACGGTCCGGGTCGGTGACGTGGAGATCGACCTGGAGGGCAGGCGCGTGGTGGTCGGCGACGCGGAGGTCTCGTTGACCACGAAGGAGTTCGAGGTGCTGGCCGCGTTGGCCAGCAGGGCGGGCACGGCGGTGAGCCGCCAGCAGCTCATGGACGAGGTGTGGGGCGACGCGTACCTCGCCGTGTCGCGGTCGTTGGACGTGCACCTGGCGGGGCTGCGGGCCAAGCTGGGCCGCCCCGGCCTGCTGACCACCATCCGCGGTTTCGGCTATCGGCTCGGTGAGTGAATGCGTCGTCGCCTGCTGCTGGTGCTGCTGCTGTTCTCCGCCGCCGCGGTGGCCGCGTTCGCCGTGCCGCTCCTGTCGTCCACGGCCGCCGAGCGCACGCAGCGGTTCGTGCTGACCCGCACCGGTGACCTGGACCGGTTCGCCGCGCTCGCCCAGCAGGCCGAGACCACCCGCGACAAGGCCGCGCTGGAGGACGAGGTCACCGCGTACGTCGAGCTGTACGGGGATCCGGTGGTGGTGGTCGACGCGCGCAGGCAGCCGGTCGCCCAGGCCGGTCTGACCGCGGACGACCCCGCGTTGGCACGGGTGCTGGACGCGGCGCTGCGCAACCAGCCCGCGTCGTCGGTGCCGACGGTGACGCCCTGGTCGTCGGGGCACGTGGTGTTCGCCCGGCCGGTCGGCACGGGCACCCGGGTGGCCGGGGCGGTGGTGCTGCGCGCGTCGGTTGACCGTGCGGCGGCGGACGTGAGCAGGCGGTGGGCGCTGGTCCTCGGCGGCGCGCTGGCGGCGGCCGTCATCTCGATCCTGCTGGTGCTGGCCGTCACGCGGTGGCTGCTCAAACCGCTGGCGGAGCTGGCGATCGGCGTCCGGGCGGTGGCCGCGGGCGAACGGCGGGCGCACGTGGCGGGCAGCAGCGGGCCGCCGGAGGTGCGGGAGCTGTCGGAGTCGTTCAACCGGATGTCCGACGCCGTCACGGAGGCCGCCGACCAGCAGCGACGGCTGATCGCCGACGCCTCGCACCAGTTGCGCAACCCGATGGCGGCGTTGCGGCTGCGCATGGACACGTTGAGCGGGCAGGTCAAGCCGGAGGGCATGCGCGCGTACACGGCGGGCGTGGCCGAGATCGAACGGCTGGAGTCGCTGCTGGACGGGCTGCTGGCGCTGGCGTCGGCGGAGAGCGCGGCCACCGAGGTGGCGGCCGGTGGGCGTGAGCCGGAGTTGGCCGACGTCGGCGCGGTGGCCGTGGACCGGGCCGGGTTCTGGCAGGTGCCGCTGCCGCGGACGCCCGCGTTGGCGGTGCTGGTGCGCTGCCCGGAGTCGGACCTGGCGCAGGTGCTGGACGTGCTGCTGGACAACGCGGTCAAGTACGGCGGCGCGGTGCGGGTGTCGCTCGGCGCGGACCGCGCGGCGGGCGTCGGCTGGGTCGAGGTGCACGACGACGGGCCCGGGCTGAGCGAGGAGGAGTTGGCGTTGGCGACGTCGAGGTTCTGGCGCGGGCGGTCCGGGCAGCCGGGCACGGGGCTCGGGCTGGCCATCGCGGACCAGCTCGTCAGGGCGCGGCAGGGGGTGCTGGGCCTGTCGTCGGCGGACGGGTTCACCGCCCGCGTCACGCTGCCGTTGGAGCCGGCGCTGTGAACCGGCGGGTGTTCCTGCTCGGGCTGCTGGCCGCCGGGTGCACGAGCGGCGCGCCGTCGGGCGAGGTGGCCATCGCCGCCGGTGAGCGGGGCGGCATGTACTTCGACTTCGCGACCCTGCTCGCGGAGCAGTTGGTCGACGTGCGGGGTCGGGCGCTGGAGACGGAGGGCAGCCTGGCGAACCTGGCGCTGCTGGCGTCGGGCGGGGCGCAGGTCGCGCTGGCGTTGGCCGACTCCGCGCTCGTGGCCGATCCGGGACTGGAGCTGCGCGCGTTGGGCCGGGTGTATGAGAACTACCTGCAGCTGGTCGTGCGCGAGGACGACCCGGCGCGGGCGCCCGCCGACCTGGCCGGGCGGACCGTGTCGCTGGGCGCGGAGGGTTCCGGCGCGTCGCTGTCCGGTGAGCGGATGTTGGTCGCGCTCGGGCTTCGCGACTCCGTGCGGGTGGAGCATTTGCGGCTCGGTGACGCGGCGGAGGCGTTGGCGGCCGGGCGGGTCGACGCGCTGCTGTGGTCGGGTGGCGTGCCGACGCCGGCGTTGGACGACCTGCCCGGCATCCGCCTGCTGCCGTTGGCCGAGCTGGTGCCGCGGCTGCGTGCGGCGCACGGTTCGGTGTACGAGCAGGTGCCGGTGCCGGTCGGCGTGTACGGCGCGACCCGCGAGGTGCCGACCATCGGGGTGGCGAACCTGCTCGTGTGCCGGGCCTCGTTGCCGAACGACGTGGCCGCCGCCGTCACCCGGACGTTGATCTCCCGCGCCGCCGCCCTGGTCCCCCGCCAAACCCTGGGCACCCAGTTCCTCGACGTCCGCAGCCTGATCGGCACCGCCGGCCTCCCCCTCCACCCGGGCGCCGCCACCACCTACCGCAACCTCCACGGCTAACCACTCAACCCACGCGTGCCGAACCTCCAACCCGCGCGTGTCGAACGTTCAGAACGCGCGTGTCCTACGTTCAGGTCGCGCGTGTCCTACGTTCCGGTACTCCGAATTCAACGCTCAGGACGGCCGGTCGTGTTCTGAGCGTTGAATTCAGGTGTTCTGAACGTAGGACACGCGTGACGCGAACGTAGGACACGCGCGACCTGAAGGTTCGACACGCGAGAGGTCAGGTGTTGGCGGTGTAGGCCTGGCGGAGGCGGGTCAGGGTGTCGTCGTCGATGTCGTCGGCGCTGCTGATGCCGATCCGCAGGGTGATGGTGTCGTTGCCCAGCGAGCCCGCCGGCTCCAGCCGACCGGTCGGCGGGTGGCCCGCGAGGCGCAGGCCCAGGTCGACCCGCGCCCGCGTGCTCGCCTTGACGATCGCGAACGTCCGGCGCGGCGTCACCAGGGCCACGTACGTCTTGCGCGCCCGGACGTGCATCGGACCCAGCAACGCCGCCTCGGCCAGCAGCCGGTCGAGGATCGGCCGCAGCTCGGGCCGGTCGGCGTACTGGGCGTCCACCAGCTCGTCCGACGACGCGCTCAGCAGGTCCGGGTACCCGAACCGCTCCATCACCAGCAGCATCTGCGGGTAGCCGGTCACGCCCTGCTCACGCAGCCAAACCCGCAGGTCGCACTCGTTGTCGAGACCGGACGACAGCACCCGCCGATTCCACTCGGGCACGCCCTCGCCGGTGCCGCGGCGCAGCAGCGCCACGGACCAGTCGACCATCTCCCGCCAGTTCTCCGCCACCACCACGGGCGACATACTGCCCGCTCACGGCAGACGTTGCCCGAAGAGCAGCGCGCCCGCCACGGCGATCAACCCCAGCACGGTGCCCAGCGCCACCCACGGCCGCGACGCGTCGGCCTGCTTCTTCTCGTAACCGATCTGCTCGCCCAGCGTGTCGTACACCCGGCGCAGCTCCTCGGCGCTCGCGGCCTTGAAGAACTCGCCGCCGGACAGCTTCGCGATCTCCTTCATCGAGTCGTCGTCCACCGGCACCTCCTGCTGCCGGCCCTCGATCTCGACCACGCCCTCCTCGGTGCCGAACGAGATCGTGGAGATCGGGACGCCCGCCTTCTTCGCGTCCTCGGCCGCATCGAACGCGTCACGCGTGCCGACGGTCTCCTTGCCGTCCGTCATCAGCACGACCCGCGCGGGCGGTGGCCCGTCCGCGCCGCCGACGACCTTGCCGAACGAGTCGATCGCCGCCAGCGCCGCCACGATCGCGTCACCGGTCGCGGTCGACTGGGCCAGCTTCAGCCCGTCGATGCTCTGCGTGACCGCGGCGCGGTCGGTGGTCGGCGCGACCAGCACGGTGGCCGAACCGGCGAACGAGATCAGCCCCAGGTTGATGCCCGGCGTGAGCCCGTCGGCGAACGACTTGGCGGCCACCTGCGCGGCCTCCAACCGGGACGGCTGCACGTCGGTGGCCTTCATCGACAGCGACGTGTCGATCACCAGCATCACGGTGGCGCGGTTGCGCGGCACCTTCTGCTCGGCGGTCGGCCCGGCCAGCGCCACGGTCAGCGCGATGAACGCGACCATCAGCACCGCCACCGGCACGTGCTTGTACCAGCCCTGCCGCTTGGGCGCGACCTTCTCCAGCATCGACAGGTTCGCGAACCGCAGCGTCCGCTTGCGCAGCACGCGTTGCAGCACCACGTAGAACGCGGCGATCGCCACCACTGCCGCCAGCAACAAGAACCACCACGGCGCGGTGAAACCCGACAGGCTCATCAGGCCACCCCTCCCGACCAGCGGCGCTTGCGCGCGACGACGAACCGCACGGTGTCCGCGATCCAGTCCGAGTCGGTGCGCAGCACGAGGTGACCCGCCCCGGCCCGCCGCAGACCCGCCGCCACCTCGGCGCGGTGCTCGGCCGCCGCGGCGGCGAACTCCCGGCGCAGCAGCGGTGACGCGACGACCTCGCGCTGCCGGCCCGACTCCGGGTCGGCCAGCACGACCGTGCCCACCTCGGGCAGGTCGATGTCACGCGGGTCGATCACCTCGATGGCCACCAGGTCGTGCCGGGCGGACAACGCGCGCAGCGGGCGCTGCCACTCCGTGCCGCCGAGGAAGTCGGAGATCACCACGACGAGGCCACGACGCCGCGGCGGGCGACGCAGCTGCTCGACCACCTCCGCCAGCGAGCCGCGGGTGCCCTCGGGTGCGCGCGGCGTCTCGGCGACCTTGCGGATCAGGCCGCGCGAGTGCGCCAGGCCACCGCGTGCGGGCACCCGGACGAGGTCCTCGCCGGTGGAGACGAGGGCGCCGATCCGGTTGCCGCCGCCGCGGGTCAGGTGCGCCACCGCGGCCGTCGCGGCGACCACCAGGTCGCGCTTCTCGCACGCCGCCGTGCCGAAGTCGAGGCTCGGGGACAGGTCGATCGCGAGCCACGTCTCCAGCTCGCGGTCGGCGACGGTCTCGCGGATGTGCGGCACGGTGGTGCGCGCGGTGACCGCCCAGTCCATCCGCCGCACGTCGTCGCCGGGCTGGTAGGGCCGCGCCTCGCCGGGCTCGGAGCCAGGTCCGGGGACGAGGCCCAGGTGGTTGCCCTGGAGCAGCCCGTCGAGCCGGCGGCGGACCTCCAGTTCGAGCGTGCGCAGCGCCGCTTCCATCCGGCCGCCGTGCAGCACGGGCGGCGCCCAGCTCGGCCGGTCGGCGCCCGTCGGGTTCGGCTCGGTCACGGCCTGCCCGCGGGCTGCGGCGTCTGCGGACGTGCGGAGACCTGCGGCAGCGGCACGGTCTGCAGCACGCGGGTGATGATGTGGTCCAGCGGCACGCCGTCGGCCAGCGCGTCGTAGGACAGCACCAGGCGGTGGCGCAGCACGTCCGGCACCACGTCCACGACGTCCTGCGGCAGCACGTAGTCACGCCCCCGCACCAGCGCCAGCGCGCGGGCCGCGGCGATGATGCCGAGGCTGGCGCGCGGCGAGGCGCCGTAGGCGACCCACCCGGCCACGTCGGTGAGCTGGTGCTCCTTGGGCGCGCGGGTCGCGATGACCAGCCGCACCACGTAGTCGACCAGCGCGTGGTGCACGAAGACGCGGGAGGCCACGCCCTGCAGGCGGACCAGCTCGTCCGGGCCGAGCACCTGGCTCGGCACCGGCGGCTCGACGCCCATCCGGTAGACGATCTCCCGCTCCTCCTCGGCCGTCGGGTACTCGACCTGGATCTTGAACAGGAACCGGTCGCGCTGCGCCTCGGGCAGGGGGTAGACGCCCTCGTTCTCGATCGGGTTCTGGGTGGCCAGGACCAGGAACGGGTTGGGCATCGGGAACGTCTTGCCGCCGATCGACACGTGCCGCTCGGCCATCACCTCGAGCATCGCCGACTGCACCTTGGCGGGCGCGCGGTTGATCTCGTCGGCGAGGACGAAGTTCGCCACCACGGGGCCCAGCTCGACGTCGAAGGTCTCGCTGCCCTGGCGGTAGATGCGGGTGCCGAGGATGTCGGCGGGCACCAGGTCGGGGGTGAACTGGACGCGGGAGAACGAGCCGCCGACGACGTTCGCGAACGTCTCGACGGCGAGCGTCTTGGCCACGCCGGGCACGCCCTCCAGCAGCAGGTGGCCCTTGGCCAGCAGGCCGACGAGCATCCGCTCGACCAGCCGGTCCTGGCCGACGATCACCCGCTTGACCTCGAACACGGTGCGTTCGAGCAACTGGGCGTCACGAGCCGGCGTGTTGGGCGCCTCGGCGGCGGGCTCGGACAAAGGTCCTCCTCGACAGGGTTGTACGACTGTGGCCCAGTCTCCCCTGCCGACGGTATGGCTCTTGTGAAGGGGGTCGGACCCCGGAATCGGGCAGCGGTGCAGCTCACGCCCATCTCACCCGATCTTGGTCACCCGTCAGGGTGTCAGGTCGCGCGGCGTGTCCACGTCCCGTGCCTCGCCCGGCAGGGCGGTGACGGCCGCGGGGTTCAGCGGGCCGAGGACCGAGCGCAGCGAGACGTCGCGCGGGTCGGCGGGCACGGCTCGGCGCAGCGGACCGGTGCGCCACGCCCCGATGAGCCACTGCGAGCGGCCCTCGTCGTCCACGAGGACCGCGCCGGTGTCGCCGACGGCCGCCAGCAGGCGGTCCACCGTGGACCGGGTGAGGCCCGGCTGGTCCACCGCGAGCACCACCACCAGGTCGGTCGCGACGTGCGCGAGCCCGGCGGCCAGTCCCGCGACCGGTCCGCCGCCGGGTGGGTCCTCCCGTGCCCACGTCACGCCGGGCACGTCGTCCTTGCGCGGGCCCACGACGACGGTCCGCCGGGCGAGCGCGACCGCGTCCAGCACGTGGTCGAGCAGCGTGCGGCCGCCGACCACGACCGACGCCTTGTCCACGCCGCCCAGCCTGCTGCCCCGACCACCCGCGAGGACCACCGCCGTCCAGGACGCCACGGGCCAACCGTAGCCGCTAGACGGGCTCGCCCAGCGCGTCGTCGTCGGAGGTGAAGAGCAGCCACAGCAGCGCGGCCACCACCAGGGCGCTCGTCACGAACACCGGGAACACCAGGTCGAACGCGGCCGTGCCCAGCGGCGCGGCGATCGTCGGGTCGACGTCGACCCGCACCGCGGCCATGCCCGTGTAGTGCATACCGGTGACCGCGACGCCCATGATCAGCCCGGCCGCGATCCGCGCGAGCGCCGTCTTCACGACCAGGGTGAACCAGAACGCGGCGGTCGCGGCGACCACCGCGATCAGCACCGACAACGCGACCAGCGCCGGTGCGTAGGAGATCCCGCCGCGGAACCGGATGGCGGACATGCCCAGGTAGTGCATGCCCGCCACGCCGAGCCCGGCCAGCAGTCCCGCGATGAGCAGCCGCATCCTGGTGAACCGGACGAGCGTGACCAGCGACAGCCCGGCGCCGACCACCGCGATGGCCACCACGGCGGACAGCGCGGTCAGCGGCACGGAGTACTTGACCACGACGCCGGGCACGTCGAAGCCGAGCATGGCGATGAAGTGCATGAGCCAGATGCCGACGCCGCCGATGGCGAACGCGCCGAACACGGTCCAGCGCGCCTTGGCGGCCCGGCTCGGCTCGGCCTGGGCGCGGGCCATGCAGGCGAGGCCGATGAGGGAGCCGACCACGGAGACGACGTAGGCGAGCACGAGGGTGGAGAGGCCGTCGGAGAAGTGCTGCATCGAGTCGTGGTCCACACCCCAATTACTAACTCACGGTGATCACGTTCACCAGAACGGCCCAGGTGAATTCATTGATTCGCAATGCACCTGGGCCATTTCTCTACCGAGCGTAGTCTTTAGCTAGGCTAAATGGACGACTCGGAACACCGTGAGGGTGAGCCGCGCCCGTGGCCGTCCTACGCGGTCACGTCGTGCGGCACGCCCACCCCACCGGCACGGCGGCCGACCACCCGGTTGCGGCCCGCGTCCTTGGCCTCCAGCACCGCCACGCTGGCCTCCTCCACCGCGTCGGTCACGGACGCGCCCGGCACGACCTCCACCGCGCCGATCGACACCGTCACCACGCCGCCGGTGTTGCCCCGGTGCTCCAGCCCGAGCCGTTGCACCGCCTGCCTGATCCGCTCGCCCGACGCCAGCGCGCCGTCCAGTCGCGTGCCCGGCAGCAGCACGGTGAACTCCTCGCCCCCGTACCGGTACGCGCGATCACCCGCCCGGGTGGTGCGGTCGATGGCCTCGGCGACCTTGCGCAACGTCTCGTGCCCGGCCAGGTAGCGGTACAGCGTGTTGTAGCTGTGGAAGCGGTCGATGTCGACCAGCAGCAGGCTGTACGGCTCGCCGGCGCGGTTGCGGCGGGCGTGGTCGGCGTCGAACGTGGCCGGGTTCGGCAGGCCCGTGCGCTGGTCGATGGTCGCCGCCTCGGCCAGCGCCCGGTTCTCCGCGTGCAGCTCCTCCAGCCGCTCGGCGAGCCGGTCGACCTGGTGCTTGCGCGCCAGCGCCCAGTCCTCCAGGTCCTGGTCGTAGACGGCGACGCCGACCGGGCCGATCGTCTTCGCCCGGTACATCGCCAGGTCCGCCTGGTGCAGCAGGTCCTCCGCGCCGTGGCCGGGCCGGACGAACGTGATGCCCGCCGACACCGTCACCCGGACCACGCCCTCGTCCAACGTCACCGGCGTGGCGATCACGGCCAGGATCTCCTGCGCCGCGGCGATCGCCTGCTGCTCGTCCAGTTCGTCGAGCAGCACGGCGAACTCGTCGCCGCCGAGCCGGGCCGCCGTGCCGCGGCCGGCCACCACCGCCGCCAGCCGGGACGCGACCAGGCGCAGCACGTGGTCGCCCGCCGCGTGCCCGTGCAGGTCGTTGACGTCCTTGAACTGGTCGAGGTCGAGGAACACCAGCACCGGGCCCGGCGCGCCGCGCACGGCCTGCTCCAGCCGCGGCAGGAAGCCGGTGCGGTTGGCCAGGCCCGTCAACGCGTCGGTGTTGAGCCGGCTGCCCAGCTCGTCGGCCGTCTCCGCCCACCCCGTGACGTCGAGCGCGACCACCACCAGGCCGCGCACGTCGGGGTCCTCGCTCAGGTCGCGGGCGATCAGGTCGACCCGCCGGTGCACCGAGCCCTCCACCGGCACCGCGCACGTCAACCGCGACGCGCCCGTGCGGCCGGCCGCCTGGAGGAACGTGCCGACCGCCGCCGCGTCGCCGTTCGCCACCAGGTCGGGCAGCAGGCCGGACGCGGCGCCGAACAACCGCCGGGCCGCCGGGGACGCCCAGCGGACGCCCAGGTCGGTCGGGTCGACCACCAGCACGGCGGCGTCGGCCCGGTCGAGCACCGCCTGGTGGAAGCCGCCGTTCATCGCGACGCGCTGAGGAACCGCAGCAGGGCGCGGTCGAACTCGTCGGGCCGGTCGAGGTTCACCAGGTGCGCGGCGCCCTCGACGACGACCTTCCCGGCCCGCGGCGCGGCGCCGAGCACGAGGTCGGCGACCACGTGGATGTCCGACGAGTCGAGGTCGCCGACGACGACCAGCGTCGGCGCGGTGAGCTCGTGCAGGCGGTCCACCGCGTGCACCTCGTCCCCCATGATCGTGAACACCCCGCTCGTCACGGCGTG
The DNA here is from genome assembly GCF_001280085.1 of Saccharothrix sp. NRRL B-16348. Classification (GTDB taxonomy): domain Bacteria; phylum Actinomycetota; class Actinomycetes; order Mycobacteriales; family Pseudonocardiaceae; genus Actinosynnema. The sequence goes on from NZ_LGED01000197.1 coordinate 48,143, forward strand.
GACGGTCAGCACGCGGCACATCTCCCGCACCTCGGGGTCGACCTCGTCCGGTGACCGGTGTGGACCGTCGACCCACATCCGCAGCACGCACTCCGCGACCTCGTCCACCGTGGTCGAAGCCCGCATCCGCGCGAACTGGTCCAGGACGAACGGGTCCTCGAACTTCATCCCGCTCACGCCCGGCCCGACGAGCACCAAGCCGGCCACCCGGTCGGGGTGGGTGACCGCGAAGTCGATCGCGGTGCGGGCGCCCATCGACAGGCCGACGAGCGTCGGCCGGTCGAGGTCGAGACCGTCCAGCAGGTCCCTCAGGTCCTCGTGGTGCGCGAACGGGCCGGTCACCGGCGAAGACTCGCCGTGGCCCCTCGCGTCGTACCGGATCACGGTGTGGTCCCGCGCCAGCAGGTCGTACTGACGGTCCCACATGGCGACCCCGAGCCCGCCCGCGTGCAGCAGCACGACCGGTGGCCCGTCGCCACGTCTGTGATAGGTCAATTCGCCGTCGTCGAGAATCAAGCGGCCGGCCGTCATGGTCCCCCCTGGACTTGACTTCCTCCCTCAGACCACTGACGCTACCGAATCCGCGCGGCGCATTCGGGTGATCACGGGCATTTCTCCGCATTTCGGGGGTCACAATTCCGCGATCACGCCGAATAGGGGTTCATATCCACCCGTAGTCCACTGTGGACAGGCCAAGTGAGACGGATCCGGTAAACCGGTGGACAGCCTCTCGCCATCATGCCTAACCTCACCGTCCCCTGTCCTCACGTGTGCGAACGAGGTGCATTGCATGCCCGTCCGGGTCCCGGCCGCCGAGCGGCCGATCACGCCGACCTTTCCCCTTGACGTGAGGACGACCGGAAGTGGACATACCTCGTGGTTTCACCATCCGTGAAAGCACCCACCGCATCCACAACCCGCTGGACGAAGCCAAGTTGGCCGTCCTCGGGCGGGCGTTGCGCCCGGAACCCGGGTGGCGCGTGCTCGACCTCGCCTGCGGTTCGGGCGAGATGCTGTGCACCTGGGCCCGTGACCACGGGCTGACCGGCACGGGCGTCGACCTCAGCCCGGCGTTCCTCGCCTCGGCGCGGGCACGTGCGGCCGAGCTGGGCGTGGCCGACCGGGTGGAGTTCGCGCACGGCGACGCGTCGGGTCACGTCGCGGACGAGCCGGTGGACATCGCCGCGTGCGTCGGCGCGGCGTGGATCGGCGGCGGCGTGCCCGGCACGGTGGAGCTGTTGCGGCGCAGCCTGCGCCCCGGCGGCCTGCTGCTGATCGGGCACCCGTTCTGGCGGGTCGACCCGCCCGACCAGGCCGCGGTGGAAGGCAGCCACGCGACCAGCCGGGACGACTTCCTGTCCCTGCCTGGGCTGCTCGCGCAGTTCGACGGGTTGGGCTGCGACGTGGTCGAGATGGTGCTGGCCGACCAGGACAGCTGGGACCGCTACGTCGCGGCGCAGTGGCTCAACACCCGCCAGTGGCTCGACCGGAACCCGGACGACGAGTTGGCGCCCGTGCTGCGCGCCGAACTCGCGGCCGCACCGGTCCGGTACGCGCGCTACCAACGCGAGTACATGGGCTGGGGAGTGTTCGCCTTGATGGACCGCTGATGAGGAGCGCGGGCCCCCGGTTTGTCGGGGGTCCGCGCCATCATGGACCCATGGAAGATCGTCGACTGATCGTCGAAGTGCTGTCCGCCGCGGCCGTCGCGGACCGGTTGCGCGCGCTGGACGTGACCGGGCTGGCGATGGTGGCCGACTCCACCTCGCCCGGGCCCGCCGCGCTGGTGGTGAGCGGTCTCGAGGACCCGCGGGCGGACGTCGTGGTGAACAGTTCCACCCAGGCGGACGCGCTGTGGACCGAGCGGATCGAGCCGTTCGCACGTCGGTTCGCGGGCATCGACCCGCCACCGCGCACACCGCCCGTGTTGGAGGAGCACGACCCGCGGCTGCCCGTCCTCGCGCGCCGCCTGCTCGACCGGTTGCGCGACGCCCTCGGCAAGCGGTCGCGGACGTACGACCACATCGGTTCGACCGCCGTGCCGGGGTTGCGCGCCAAGCGGTTCATCGACCTCCAGCTCGGCGTGCCCCTGCTGCCCGACCCCGACGACGAGTACACGCTGGCCGCGCTGGGATTCCGCGCCGAGACGGGCGCCCGCCCGGACTCCCCCGGCGTGACCCACGACTGGCACACCGACCCGGAGGTGCCGGAGGCGCTGTACCGGAAGCGGCTCTACGTCCGGCACGACCCGGAGGCGCCCGCGATCCTGCACGTGCGGCAGCTCGGCAACCCGTGGCACCGGCGGACGATCGACTTCCGCGACCGGCTGCGCGCCGACCCGGCCGTGCGGGAAGCGTACGAGACCGCGAAACTCCGTGCGGCCGAAGCGCACGCCGGAGACGACGACTACGACGACTACACCCGCGCGAAATCGGAATTCTTCCGCTCGACGGGGTGAATTCGCTCAAGCCGTACAGCCGGCACGCCGATGGGGCGGTGCTCGATCGAGCAAGATCCCCGACGCGTGCAGGAGGAGTTCGGCATGGCTTTGCGCGACCGCGTCCGCGATGTCGTGGACGGCAGGCGCTTCCAGCGGATGGTCATCGCGGTGATCGTGGTCAACGCGATCACCCTCGGCTGCGAGACGTCGACGGCACTGGTCGCGTCCTACGGCGATGTGTTCGACGCGCTGGACCACGCCGCCCTGGCGATCTTCGTCCTGGAACTGGCCGCGCGGCTGTACGCGCACGGCCTCCGGTTCTTCCGCGACCCCTGGAACTGCTTCGACTTCGTCGTGGTCGGCGTCGCCCTGCTGCCCGCGGCCGGTCCGCTGTCGGTCGTCCGGGCCCTGCGCATCCTGCGCGCGCTGCGCCTGGTCGCGATGGTGCCGAGCATGCGCCGCGTGGTGACCGCGCTGGTGAAGTCCGTCCCGGGCCTGCTGTCGCTGTCCGGGCTGCTCGTGCTGATGCTGTACGTCGGCAGCGTGGTCGCCATCAACCTGTTCCGCGCCAGCGGCGACCCCCGGTTCGGCGACCTCGGTGCGACCATCCTGACGCTGTTCCAGCTCACCACCGGCGACGGCTGGTCGGACGTGATGCGCGACCTGATGGCCACCCAGCCGTTGGCCTGGATCTTCTTCGTGGTCTACCTGCTGGTCGGCACGTTCACCATGCTGAACCTGTTCATCGCGGTCGTGTGCAGCGCGATGGAGTCCGAGGCCGCGCCGCCGAGCGCACCGGACGACCGGCTGCTGGACGAGATCAAGGCGCTGCGCGAGGAGGTCCGGGCGCTGCGGCTGGAGCCCGTCGGAGACCGCCGTTGACCGGGGAGACGCCGGCGACGGCTACAGCAGGCGCGTGGCGTACGGCATGATCCCGCCGTACCGGACCGGGGCGACGCGGACGTGCGAGCCGGAGTACGGCGCCTCGACCATCATGCCGTCGCCGAGGTAGAGCGCGACGTGGGTGCCGCCGCCCGGTCCCCAGAACAGCATGTCGCCGCGCCGGGCCTGGGCGAGCGGCACCTTGCGGCCGGCGTGGTACTGGTAGCCGCTGTAGTGCGGCAGGTACACGCCGACGCCCGCGAACGCGTACATCATCAGCCCGGAGCAGTCGAAGCCGACGCTGTAGTAGTCGCCGTGCGCGTCGCCGACGCCGCCGTCCCGGATGCCGACGGTGGGGCCGTCGTAGTTGCCGCCGCCCCACGAGTACCGCACGCCGAGCTGCTGCAGGGCGCGGGCGACGACGGTCTCCACACCGCTGCTGCTCGGCGCCGTCACCACTGGCGGTCGCGGCGCCTGCGGTGCCTGAGGGGCCTGCACGGCGGCGAGGGCGGCCAGGCGCGCGGCTTCCTCCTCCTCGCGGCGCTTGTCGTCCAGCCACCGGTCGTACTGGGCGCGTTGGCCCTCCAGCCCTTCGACCGCGTTCAACGCCTGGTCGAGCTCGCCCTCCACGCGGGCCTTGTCGTCCTGGATGTCCCGCGCGGCGGCGGCCTGGCCCTGCTGGGCCTGCACGGCGGTGGCCTGCGCCGCGTCGGCGTCCCTCTTGGCCTGGTCCGCGGCGTCCTGCTTGCGGTCGGCCAGGTCGAGCGCGGCACGCGCGGCGGAGTCCTTGTTCGCCTGCTCGGCGCGGGTGCGCTCCACGTCGTCCAGCGCGTCGAGGCTCGACTCGCTGACGGCCTGGAGCAACTGGGCGCGGGCCAGCAGGTCCTGCGGGCTGGTCGCGCCGAAGTAGGCGGACACGGAGCCGACCAGGCTGCCCTGCTCGAAGCTGGCGGCGGCGAACTCGTCGAGCCGCACGCGGGCGTCCTCGACGGCGCGGCCGGCGGCCTCGGCCTCGACCCGTGCGGCGTCGGCGTCCCGGCGTGCCTGGTCGGCCTCGCCCTGCGCGGTCTCCAGGTCGACCCGTGCCTTGTTGGCCAGCTCCAGCTTGAACGCGACGTCGTCGGTCAGGTCCCGGAGCCGGGCCTCGGCGTCGGTGAGCCGTCCGGTCAGCTCACCGACGCGCGCGGCCTTGGCGTCGGCCTCCTGCCTGCCGGCGCTGATCTCGGCGTCGCTGGGGTTGGGCGGTGGCGGCGGCACCGCGTGCGCCGCGCCTCCCAGGCCCGTCGCGGTGGTCAACGCGATCACGATCGGGATCACCCAGCGAGTCACGACTGCCGCCCTCCCCGCGCACTCGGCCGATCGGCATTACGCCGAACGGCGCTACGCAGGCCGACTCTGCCACTCGTGCCTCACTGTTTCCAACCGACCCGGCGTGAACATCAGCCACACGGGTCACAGCAGACGCGGGGAACCACCCTCAGCCGGGTGACGGGATCACGGTCAGTTGACCTTGCGGTCGAGGTCGGCCCAGTACGGCTCGCGCAGCTTGAACTTCTGCACCTTGCCGGTGGCGGTGCGCGGGATGGCGTCGCGGAACTCGACCGAGGTCGGCGCCTTGTACCCGGCGAGCCTGGCCTTGCAGTGCGCGATCAGCTCCGCCTCCGACACCTCCGCGCCCTCGGCCCGCACGACCAGCGCCTTGATCGTCTCGCCCCACTTGTCGTGCGGCACGCCGATGACCGCCGCCTCGGCCACCGCGGGGTGGCCGAACAGGGCGTCCTCCACTTCGATGGACGACACGTTCTCGCCGCCGGTGATGATCACGTCCTTCTTGCGGTCGGAGATCGTCAGGTGGCCCTCGTCGTCCAGCTCGCCGCCGTCGCCGGTGTGGAACCAGCCGTCCTCCAGCGCCTCGGCGCTCGCCTCGGGGTTCTCCCAGTAGCCGGCCATGACGACGTTCCCGCGGGCCAGCACCTCGCCGGTCTCGGACACCTTCAGCCGCACGCCGAGCCCCGGCGCGCCCGCCCGCGACAGCTTGCGCGCCCGCTCCAGCGGCGGCAGCTCGTCGTCGGCCGGTCGGGTGCGGTTGAACGTCAGCAGCGGCGACGTCTCGGTCAGGCCGTAGAGCTGCAGGAACTCCCAGCCGAGCTCCTCGCCCACGCGGGCGATGGTGCGGCTGGGCGGCGGCGCGCCCGCGCAGATGACGCGGACCCGGTCGCGGCCGGGGATCTCGCCGTCCCAGTCCTGGGCGGCGTCCAGCACGGCGTTCCACACGGCGGGCGCGCCGCACATCAGCGTGACGCCGTGGTCGCGGACCCGGTTGAGGATCTCGGTGCCGTCGACCTTGCGCAGCACGACCTGCGGCACGCCGAGCCCGGCCAGGCCGTAGGGCATGCCCCAGCCGTTGCAGTGGAACATCGGCAGCACGTGCAGGTAGACGTCGCGTTCCCAGACGCGGGCGTGCATGGCGAACGTGACCGCGTTGAGCCAGACGTTGCGGTGGGTCAGCTGGACGCCCTTGGGGCGCGCGGTCGTGCCGGAGGTGTAGTTGATCGTGGCGGTGGCGTCCTCATCCGGCTCGCGCCACGGCCGCGGCTCGGTGTCAAAGCGCATCAGCTCGGTCTCGGTCTGCTCGCCGAGCACGAAGCGGTGCCGGGCGGTGACGCCGTCCAGCTCCAGTTCGGGGTCCACGAGCAGCGCGGACGCGCCGCTGTGCTCGACGATGTAGGACACCTCGTCGGGCCGCAGCCGGAAGTTCACCGGCACCGCGATGCGGCCGGAGGCGGGCACCGCGTGCAGCAGTTCGAGCAGCCGGGCCGAGTTGTGGCTGACCACGGCGACCCGTTCGCCCTCGCCGACGCCGAGCGCGTCGAACCCGGCCTGCCAGGCGCGGACGCGGGTGGCGAACTCGCCGTAGGTCGTGGTCGGCACGGGCGCGGCGGGCTGGACGGGCTCGTCGACGGAGGCCGTGGTGTCGGCGAAGACCTGCTCCGCCCGGTGGAGGAAATCGGCGACGGTCAGGGGTACGCGCATACGAGGTGACCTTATTTACCCGCCACCGCCCCGGCTACCTCCACGTCACCCGGTCGCCAGCACGAACCTCCGGTTCACCGGCTGCACGGGGCGCGGGTGGTCGGCGTGCGTGCGGACGAAGGCGCGCAGGGCCGGGTCCTCCACCTGGACCGGCTCGTTCATCACGACCCAGCTGACGATCTCGTCGAACTCGCCCGTGGTCAGCGAGCCCTCGTAGCGGTGGAACCCGCCGCCCGGGAAGAGCGCCGGCAGGTCGATGCCGCTCGGCGGCTTCCCCTCCGACGCGCCCGGCTCGCCGAGGTCGACGAACACCGCCACCACGCACGCGCGCAACGCGTCGTCCGCCCTCAGGTGGACGGCGTGCAGCTCCGCGCCCCGCGCCCGGCCGCGCACCCAGTGCTCGCTCGGCCGGTGGAAGTGGAGGTTGTCGAGCCGGAACTCCTGCCCGCCCAGGCACACCAGGTGCTCGCCCCTCGGCCGGAACCGCCAGCCGTGGCCCTCGTCCCGGGCGACGAACTGGTCGGCCCGCCAGCGCACGTCGAACTCGTCCGCCAGCCGGGGCACCACCACCGCGTCCCGGAGGTTGATCGGTGACTGTTGACTCCCCAGACTCCCCATGCGGTCACCCTTGCACCGCGACGCGGTCACGTTCGGGTGGTTGCCTGCCACGAACGAGTGGTTCACCAGGTGCTGGGGTCGCCCCACGTTCGGATCGGGCCGGTCGCCACCACGGGCACGGCGGCCAGTGCGGGCAGCGCCGACGCGGCCGGCTCGCGCACCACCGCCGCCGCCAGCGAGTCGTACGGCGTCGGGTCGAGGCTGCAGATCACCACCGCCGCGCCCGCTTTCGCCGCCAATGGCACCAGCTGCGCGGCGGGCTCGACCGTGAGCGACGTCCCGGCGACCAGCATCGCGTCGCAGTCCAGCACCGCCATCCGCGCCGCGCGCAGCACGTCGTCGTGCAGGGGCTCGCCGAACGCGACCGCCGCGGGCCGCAGGACCCCGCCGCACACCTGGCAATCCGGCGGCAGCTCACCGCCGCGAACGCGCGCCAGCGCCTCGCTCATCGCTCCGACGGCGCCGCATGAGACGCACACCACACGTGACATGGACCCGTGCAGCTCGATCACCGAGGACGACCCGGCCCGCTGGTGCAGCCCGTCGACGTTCTGCGTCAGCAACGACCGCAGCCGCCCGATCCGCTGCAACCCGGTCAACGCGCGGTGCGCGGCATTCGGCTCGGCCGTCCACATCGGATCGTCCAGCCAGGACTCCCACGCCTCCCGCCGCACGCGTGCCGACGTCAGGAACGCCGACGCGTCGAACCGGAACCGCACCACCCCCGACTCCAGCGAGACACCGGCGCCGGTGAGCGCGGTGATGCGCCGCGCGAGGGCCATCACGTCCCGTGCACTCATGGCACCACCGTCCCACACGCCTGCGAGCATGGGTGCGTGCGCGGGACACCGTCGGCGAGGCCGACATTCAGACACTGGACGGGCGCGGCGCTCGGAGTTATCGGTTTGGTCACGGCGGTGACGGGTTTCTTCCTGCCCTGGCTGCGCTCCGGCACCGTCACGAGGACCAGTTACGAGGTGCTCGCTCTGCGTGGTTTCGCCGGGTTGAACGGTGTGCCGGGCGAGGTCGTGCGCGGTGTGTGGGTGGCGCTCACCCCTTTGGCGGTGTGCTGCGTGGTGCTGTGGGTCGCGGGTTTTCACCGGTTCGCGTCATGGCTCGCACTAGTGTTTGGCACGATTGCGGGAACGGTGGCGGCACTTGCCGCCGTCCAAGGGGGCAACGAGGCGGCACTGGTCGGGATCAGCCTGACCGGACCGGTGGCGACCCTCGGTGGTGCTGTGCTGGGGATCGCCGGGGCGATCACCGTGCTCACCGCGACTTCCCGCACAGCGATCAGCACTCCAGGAGGAGCACCGTGACGTACCCAGGTGGCGGCGGAGGCGAATGGCCACCGCAGAACAACCCGTACGGCCAGCCGCAGCAGGGCCAGCCGCAGCAGGGGGGCTACCCGCAGCAGGGCGGTTACCCGCAGCAGGGGGGCTACCCCCAGCAGGGCGGCTACCCGCAGACCGGTCCCCAGCCGCAGCAGCAGGGCTACCCGCAGACCGGCCCGCAGGGTTTCGCGCAGCCGCAGCAGCCGGGTTACCAGCAGGACTTCGGCCAGCCCTACGGCCAGGCGCCCGCCGGTTTCTCGGGTGAGCCGCCGAAGAAGAAGCGCACCGGCCTGGTCATCACCGCAGTCGTCGCCGTCCTCGCGCTGGCCGCGGGCACGGTCGCCACGGTGTGGGCGCTGCGCAGCTCCGACGACGTGGCCGCCGGCTCCGAGAGCCCGTCCACCGCGGCGAACAACCTGCTCAGCGCGCTGGGCAGCGGTGACGTCCTCGGCATCATGAACGGTCTGGCGCCCGCCGAGGCGAAGCTCAGCAAGGACTACACCGAGGCCACGATCAGCGAGGCCAAGCGGCTGGAGATCCTGAAGAAGGACGCGGACCCGAACAAGCTCAGCGGCGTCCAGATCAAGAGCGAGGGCATCAAGTTCGACGACGCCGCCGCGGAGAAGGTCAACGACCACCTGACGATCAACAAGGTGGTCGAGGGCAAGATCACGATCACCTCGGACGTCAAGCAGATCCCGCTGACCGACAAGCTGGTCGACGCGCTCGGCGCGGAGCTGGACAAGGCCGGCACCGAGACCGACACGCTGGACTTCGCCAAGGAGAAGGCCGACCGCGGCGGCAAGCCGATCGGCATCGCCACCATCAAGGTGGGCGACGAGTGGTACCCGAGCCTCTTCTACACCCTCGCGAACGCGGCGCTGGAGGAAGAGGACCTGAAGTGGCCCGCCCAGGGCATCGCGCCGGCCGGCGCGGGCTCGGCGAACGACGCCGCGAAGCAGATGGTGGAGAAGGCGCTCGAGGGTGACGTCAAGGGCGTCATCGCGCTGCTGCCGCCGGACGAGATGGGCGTGCTGCAGGACGTCGGCCCGGTGATCCTGGACCAGATCGGCAAGACGCCCGCCACGGGCGCGAAGCTGATCGAGCTGGAGACCGACGCGAAGGACGTCTCCGGCGGCAAGCTGCTGACGATCCGCAAGCTCGTGGTCGAGGCCGAGGGCGAGACGGTCGAGCTGAGCCGGGACGGCGACTGCTACAGCGCCACCGTCAAGGGCGAGACGCAGCAGCTGTGCGCGGACCAGATCACGCAGCTGGTCGAGCAGCAGGGCGGCCGCAACATCCCGCCCGCCGCGATCGACGTGATCGCCCGGATCGGCGCGCAGGTGCTGAAGGACGGCATCGGCGTGGTCGCGACCGAGGTCGACGGCAAGTGGTTCGTCAGCCCGTTCCGCACGTACAGCGAGCTGTTCCTGACGCTGATGCGCGGTCTGGAGCCGAAGGACATCGACGAGCTGATCAAGGCGATCAAGTAAGTCGGACAGCACCACCGCACAGCACCACCGCACGCTCCGCAGGGGTCCTCGCCAAGGGGACCCCTGCTTTTATTTTGCCGGCGGGGTCCGACAATTCCGGCCGCCAAGACCCGCCGAGGTTCCGCTAAGACCCGTCGAGACCACGGCGAGGTCAGGCAACACCCAGCGAGACCCAGCGAGACCTGGCGAGACCTGCGAGACCTGGCGAGACCTGCGAGACCTGGCGAGACCTGCGAGACCTGGCGAGACCTGCGAGACCTGCGAGACCTGGCGAGACCTGCGAGACCTGCGAGACCTGGCGCGTGCACTGGCCGCGGTTCCGCGGACAACCGGCCGTTGACCACGTGACCCAGGCTGACCGCGCCGGAGTGCGAAGACACAACCCGCTCCCGGCGAGCCACAACGTTCGGTTGTGCGCCCATAGGCTCGAACGGTGGACACGGAAGCGCTGCGGTCGTTCGTCCGGGCGGCCGAGCTCGGGCAGTTGCGGCACGCCGCCGCGGAGCTGGGCGTCACGCAGCAGGCGGTCTCCAAGCGGGTTGCCGGGTTGGAGCGCGAGTTGGGGGTCAGCCTGTTCACCCGCACCGCCCGAGGGGTGGAGCTGACGCTCGACGGCCAGGCGTTCCTCCCGCACGCCCGGAGCGTCGTCACGGGTGCCGACCGCGCCGTCACCGCGGTCCGACCCGGCTCCCGGGCCCTCCGGATCGACGTCCTCGGGCTGCGCAGCGCGCAGGCCGTCGTGCTGCACGACTACTGGCGCTCGCACCCCGGCACCAACCTCGACGTGGTGACCCTCAGGGTCGACGACCCGCGCCTCGCGGTCGCCGCGGTCGAGGCGGGCGAGATCGACGCCTCGTTCCGCGCGGTCACGGACCAGGCCTCGCTGCCACGCGACGTGCGGATGATCCACGCGTTCGACTCGCCGCTGGAACTCCTCGTCGGCCCGAGGCACCCGCTCGCCTCCGCGCGCACCCTGACGCCGGCCCGGCTGCGCAAGCACCGGATCTGGGTGCCGGGCATCGCGCCGCGCAGCGAATGGGCGGAGTTCTACGACCAGCTCGCCACCGACTTCGACCTCCGCGTCGACGCGGCGGGCCCGAACTTCGGCAACGAGGTCCTCCAGGACACCCTCGCGGACTCCGCGGACGTGGCGACCCTCGTCGGCGCGCGCGACCGGTACACCTGGCCGACGCACTACGACCTGCGCCGCATCCCGATCGTCGAGCCGACGATCGCCTACCCGCTCTCGCTGCTGCTCCCCCGCACGACTCCGCACCCGGGACTCCGGCCGATCATCGACCACCTGCACGGCCTGCCCACGCTCCCCGGCGCCGTGTGGCGACCGTCGTGGCGCTGACGGCACCCCCGACACCACCCATGACACCACGATGAGGGGAAACGACCGAGTCATGCGCGACGACCGCCTCCTGCGCATCCACAGCGCCGAGTTCCGGGCCATGTCCGAGCGGGTCCTGCGGGCCACCGAACTCACCTCCCGCCTCAACGTCCTGCCGTTCGACGACGAGGCGGGCAAGGCGGAGCTGTTCGCCGGGATCCTCGGCCGGCCGCTGCCGGAGAAGGTCACGATCTACCCGCCCTTCTACACCGACCACGGCCTGCGCCTGGAGCTCGCCGAACGCGTGTTCATCAACCAGAACTGCACGTTCCTGGACTACGCCGGCATCCGCCTCGGCGAGCGCGTGATGATCGGGCCGAGGGCCACGTTCATCACCGTCGGTCACCCCGTCGACCCCAGGGAGCGCCGGGGTTGGCTGAGCGGCGGGCCCATCGACGTGGCGGAGAACGTGTGGATCGGCGCCGGCGCCACGATCCTGCCCGGCGTCACGATCGGGCGCGACGCCGTGATCGCCGCGGGCGCGGTCGTGGCCGACGACGTGCCGCCGGCGAGCCTGGTGACCGGCGCCAAGGCCGCCGTCCGCCGGCAGTGGTGACGACCCGGCCCGGGAACTAGCCGCGGCGGGGGCCGACCGCGGTGCCGAGCCAGGTCGCGGCGGCCACGAACAGCACCGCGACCACCCCCGAGACCGCCAACGCGGACGTGACGCCGTCGTCGTGGGACAGCGCCCACAGCACGTTGCCGACGGGCGGGGTGCGGCCGAACAGGAACACCAGCACGACCAGCGCGGTCGCGGCGAGCACCGACCAGCCGGCCTGCGTGATCACCGGGCGGCTGCACAGCACGCCCACGCCGACGCCGACCAGCGCGCACACCGCCAGCGCCGCGAAGCCCTGCGCCACCGTGCCCGGCGGGTACGGGCGCGGTTGCGTCACGACCGGCACCAACGCGGCGACGAGGGCCACGCCCAGCGCCGCGAGGGCGGCCAGCGCGGTCACGGCCGCCTGGGCACGCGCCCAGCCGCCCGCGGTCACCACGGTCATCGTGCGGCGCACCGGGTCCTCCGCGGTCGCGATGACCACCGTCAGCCACACCGACACCGGGTAGACCAGCACGCACGTGCCGGCGTACGCGGGCAGCGGCGGGCCGGCGTCGGAGGCGTAGAGCATCCCGAGCACGGCCACGTGCAGCAGCAACGGCGGCAGCCAGCGCTGCGTACGCAGCACGTCCACCAGCAGGTACCGCACCAGCGCCGTCACGACCGCACGCTCCGCACCGAGCAGCCCAGCCGCAGCGCCTCGGCGAGCACGCCGTCGCTGAACCCGGCCCGCACCTCGACCCGCGCGCCCTCGCCGACCTCGTGCGCCGCGAACACCCCGTCCAGCGCGCTGATCAGCGCGAACGCCTCCCCCACCCGGTCCAGCTCGATCACCACGCCGCCGGGTCGTGACGCGCCGAGCGCCACTTCACGAGCGCCCGGCAGGTCGTGCCCGTGGTGGTCGGTGAGCACGACGGCGGCCCGTGACGACGTCACCAGCTCGCCGAGCACCGCGCTCGCGGCGGCGTCCAGCCCGGACCACGGCTCGTCCAGCACCAGCAGGTCGGTCGCGTGCAGCGCCTGCGCCAGCGCGACCTTCTGCGTGTTGCCCTTGGACAGGGTGGCCATCGGCGCGTCCGGGTCGCCGACGAACGCGAGCGCCTCCATCAGCTCCCACCGCACGGGCGTGCCGCGCACGGCGGCGAGGTGGCGCAGGTAGTCGCGGGCGGACAGCTTCACCCCGGTCGGGAACCGCTCCGGGGCGTACCCGACCGACGCGCCGCGGGTCACCCGGCCGCTCGTCGGCGCGGTCACGCCCGCCGCGACGCGCAGCAACGTCGACTTCCCCGCGCCGTTGCCACCCCTCAGCACGACCACTTCACCGGGCTCCACGGCGAGCGAGACGTCGCGCAACACCCAGGGGCCGCGGCCGTAGCGCTTGCCGATTCGATCAAGACGCACCACAGGTGTGATGATGCCCCGATCAAGGTAGGGCCGGGTTGAAGCGGAATACAGGACACGCGTACTGTTTAGGGTGAGAGGGCATCGCACCCGCGGGTGCGGGAGACTCAGCAGTAGTTCCCCTACCGACTTTGCGCGTCACCAGATGGAGTTTCACGTGACTGCACCAGCGAGCAAGGACAGCTTCGGCGCCCGCGGCACGCTCACCGTCGGCGACGCCTCGTACGAGGTGTTCCGGCTGAGCGCGGTCGAGGGCGCCGAGCGCCTGCCGTACAGCTTGAAGATCCTGCTGGAGAACCTCCTGCGGACCGAGGACGGCGCGAACATCACCGCCGACCACGTGCGTGCGCTGGGCAGCTGGGATCCGTCGGCCGAGCCGAACACCGAGATCCAGTTCACGCCCGCCCGCGTGGTGATGCAGGACTTCACCGGCGTGCCGTGCGTGGTCGACCTGGCCACCATGCGCGAGGCGGTGACCCAGCTGGGCGGCGACCCGACCAAGGTCAACCCGCTGGCGCCCGCCGAGCTGGTCATCGACCACTCGGTCATCGCCGACATCTTCGGCCGGCCGGACGCGTTCGAGCTGAACGTGGACCTGGAGTACCAGCGCAACAAGGAGCGCTACCAGTTCCTGCGCTGGGGCCAGACCGCGTTCGACGAGTTCAAGGTCGTCCCGCCGGGCACCGGCATCGTGCACCAGGTGAACATCGAGCACCTGGCCCGCGTGGTGATGGTCCGCAACGGCCAAGCCTACCCGGACACGCTGGTCGGCACCGACAGCCACACGACGATGGTCAACGGCATCGGCGTGCTCGGCTGGGGCGTCGGCGGCATCGAGGCCGAGGCCGCCATGCTGGGCCAGCCGGTGTCCATGCTGATCCCGCGCGTGGTCGGCTTCAAGCTGCACGGCGAGCTGCCCGCCGGCGCGACCGCCACCGACCTGGTGCTCACGATCACCGAGATGCTGCGCAAGCACGGCGTGGTCGGCAAGTTCGTCGAGTTCTACGGCTCGGGCGTCGGCGCGGTGCCGCTGGCCAACCGCGCCACCATCGGCAACATGAGCCCGGAGTTCGGCTCGACCTGCGCGATCTTCCCGATCGACGGCGAGACCATCGACTACCTGAAGCTGACCGGCCGTTCCGCCGAGCAGCTGGCGCTGGTCGAGGCCTACGCCAAAGAGCAGGGCATGTGGCACGACCCGGACGCCGAGCCGGTGTACTCCGAGACGCTGGAGCTGGACCTGTCGACGATCGTGCCGTCGATCGCCGGCCCGAAGCGCCCGCAGGACCGCATCGAGCTGACCAACGCCAAGGAGGCGTTCCGGCAGGCGCTCGGCGCGTACGTCGCGCACACCGACGGCGTGGAGAACTCGCCGGTCGACGAGGCGTCCGAGGAGTCGTTCCCGGCCAGCGACCCGGCCGCGCTGAGCAACGGTGACGCGGGCGGTGCACCGCACGTGTTCCACTCCGCCGCCGAGGGCGCGGAGGGCCGGCCGTCCAAGCCGGTGAAGGTGACCTTGGACGGCGCGGAGTTCGAGCTGGACCACGGCGCCGTGGCCATCGCCGCGATCACGTCGTGCACCAACACGTCGAACCCGTCGGTGATGCTCGGCGCGGCGCTGCTGGCGAAGAAGGCCGTGGAGAAGGGCCTGGAGCGCAAGCCGTGGGTCAAGACGACCCTCGCGCCGGGCTCCAAGGTCGTCATGGACTACTACGAGCGCGCCGGGCTGCTGCCGTACCTGGAGAAGCTGGGCTTCCACCTGGTCGGCTACGGCTGCACGACGTGCATCGGCAACTCGGGCCCGTTGCAGGACGAGATCTCGGCGGGCATCAACCAGGGCGACCTGGCCGCGGTGTCGGTGCTGTCGGGCAACCGGAACTTCGAGGGCCGGATCAACCCGGACATCAAGATGAACTACCTCGCGTCCCCGCCGCTGGTGGTGGCGTACGCGCTGGCCGGTTCGATGGACAAGGACATCACCACCGAGCCGCTGGGCACGGACGCCGAGGGCAAGCCGGTGTACCTGGCCGACATCTGGCCGTCGCCGCAGGAGATCTCGGAGGTCGTCGCGTCGGCGATCTCGCCGGAGGGCTTCACCAAGGGCTACGCCGACGTGTTCGCCGGTGACGAGCGCTGGCAGTCGCTGCCCACGCCGACCGGCAAGACGTTCGAGTGGGACGCGCAGTCGACGTACGTGCGCAAGCCCCCGTACTTCGAGGGCATGCAGATGGAGCCGGCCCCGGTGACGGAGATCGGCGGCGCGCGCGTGCTGGCGCTGCTGGGCGACTCGGTCACCACCGACCACATCTCGCCGGCCGGCGCGATCAAGGCCGACTCGCCCGCGGGCAAGTACCTGACCGAGCACGGCGTCGAGCGCAAGGACTTCAACTCCTACGGTTCCCGGCGCGGCAACCACGAGGTGATGATCCGGGGCACGTTCGCCAACATCCGGCTGCGCAACCTGCTGCTGGACGACGTGCAGGGCGGGTTCACCCGCAACTTCCTGGAGGAGGGCGCGCCGCAGACCACGATCTACGACGCGTCGGAGGCCTACGCCGCGGCGGGCGTCCCGCTGGTCGTGCTGGCGGGCAAGGAGTACGGCTCCGGCTCGTCCCGCGACTGGGCCGCGAAGGGCACCTCGCTGCTCGGGGTGCGCGTCGTGATCGCCGAGTCGTTCGAGCGCATCCACCGGTCGAACCTGATCGGCATGGGCGTCCTGCCGCTGCAGTTCCCCGAGGGTTCGACGGCGGCGTCGCTCGGGCTGGACGGCACGGAGACCTACGACTTCACCGGCATCACCGCGCTGAACGACGGCGACACGCCGCGCACGGTGCACGTGGTGGCCACGAAGGCGGACGGCTCGAAGGCGGAGTTCGACGCGGTGGTCCGCATCGACACGCCGGGTGAGGCCGACTACTACCGCAACGGCGGCATCATGCAGTACGTGCTGCGCAAGATGGTGCGCAGCTAGTCAGCGTCGCGTGACGGGGCCGTCCACCTCCGGGTGGGCGGCCCTTCGCCGTTCGACGGGCCGACCTGGTCACTCACCGGTGGCGACTCGGAAGGCGTCGTACGTGGCGCGGTCGAAGAGGACGAAGCGGATGGTGGTGAGGCCGGCCGGGGCGTCGGCGACGGCGGCCAGGGCGATCCGGGCGGCGGAGGTGGCCGGCCAGCGGTAGACGCCGGTGGAGATCGCCGGGAACGCGATGGTGCCGGCGCCGAGGTCGGCGGCGACGCGCAGCGAGTTGCGGTGGCAGTCGGCCAGCAGGGCGGAGCGGTCCTCCGTGGCCGACCAGACCGGGCCGACGGTGTGCACGACCCACTCGGCCGGCAGGCGGCCCGCCGTCGTCGCCACCGCCTGGCCGGTCTTGAGGCCGCCGCCGTAGTGGCCCGCGCGGAGCTCGCGGCACGCGGCGAGGATCTCCGGGCCGCCCTTGCGGTGGATCGCGCCGTCCACACCACCGCCGCCGAGCAGGGACGAGTTCGCGGCGTTCACCACGACGTCGACGTGCTGCTCGGTGAGGTCACCGAGGACGAGCTCGATCCGCGCCATGACGGCATGGTGCCGGCCGCGCCGCACGCCTGCGAGGACGCCCCGCCACCGCATTGTCGTCACAATTGAAGTTTCACCCGTAACGATCCGCAGATCGAAAACGAACGATGATTCTTATTCCACCGAACGGGTGAACCGATTGCTCTCTGTCAAAATCTCCGTTTAACCTCTTCATGCCGACGCATCCGAGTCGCACGGCAAGTGTCATTCGGTGGGATCTTCGCTGGTCCGCACCTGTTCGGGGACTGACTAACCCGGCTTCACCGGAATGCGCGAACGTGATTCCAGAGGGGATTTCACGTCTCGTCGGCGCGCACGAGGAGGTGCGAAACCGAATGCACATCACCACTCGAAGACGGGCTTGCGGCGTGACCGCGATCCTGTTGGCCGCACTCGCGGCCCCACTCGCCACGACCACCGGCGCGGTAGCCGCGGACGGCACGGTCGCCGGCAGCAAGTCGCTGGGGGCGACGGACATCGCCTGCGGCGGGTCCGTCCCGGTCACCGTGACGCTCGACGCCCAGACCGGCATCGCGGGCAACCCGGTCGACATCGAACTGGTCCTCGACCGGTCCGGCAGCATGCAGGGCGCGATCGGCGCCCTGAAGACCGCCGCCAAGTCGTTCGTGGACATCATCGACGAGGCCACCGACGGCACGCTGGACGGCGTGGTCGCCAACGGCAGCCGCATCGGCGTGGTCAGCTTCGCCGACGGCGCCACGGTCGACGCGCCGCTCTCGTCGAACGCGAACGCCGCCAAGACCGCCATCGACGCGCTCAACGCGTCCGGCGGCACGAACCACTCCGCCGCCATCTCCACCGGCCAGGCGCAGCTGGCGGGCTCCGTGCCCGGCAACGACAAGGTCATGGTCATCATGACCGACGGCCAGACGACCGTCGGCCCCGACGCGAGCCCCGCCGCCGCGGCGGCCAAGGCGGCCGGCACCGAGATCTTCGGCATCGGCCTCGGCTCCGTCGACGCGGCCGAGATCCGGGACTGGACCACGGATCCCGACGCCACGCACTACTACGAGGCGCCGAGCCCGGCCCAGTTGCAGGAGGTCTTCGAGGCGATCGGCGCGGCCATCGTGGTGCCCGCGGCGACTGGCGTGACCGTGGTCGACACGGTGTCGCCGCAGTTCACGGTCAGCGGCGCGGCGGCGTCCAAGGGCTCGGTCGCCCAGAACGCCAACCAGCTCACCTGGACCATCTCCGAGCTGAGCACCGAAACGGTGACGTTGACGTTCACCGCGACGCACCTCCCGGCCACCGGTGGCGGCGTGCTGGCGGTCAACCCGACCGTCGCCTACACCGACGCCGAGGGCCACGTCGTGACGTTCGGCAACCCGACGGTGAACGTGCGCGGGTGCGCCGCGGCCATCGACGTGGAACCCGAGACCGAAATCAACGAGCTGGGCACGCCCGGCCAGACGCACACCGTGACCGCCACCGTCACCGACGACTTCGGTGCCCCGGTGCCGAACACCGCGGTCGACTTCTCCGTGCTCGCCGGCCCGAACGCGGGCGCGACGGGCAACGGGAACACCTCCGCCGCCGGCACGGTCGACTTCACCTACCCGGCCACCCAGGGCCTCGCGGGCCTCGGCCAGGACACCATCCGCGGCTGCTTCACGCACGCCGGGGGCCAGCTGGTCTGCGACGACGTGCTGAAGGACTGGGTCGACACCACTCCCCCGGTCGTGACGTGCGAGCCGACCAACAACCCGGGCGGCGGCAACGTGCCGCCCGCCGACAACGAGGACGGGTTCTTCATCCTCTCCGCGACCGACGCGGTGGACCCGGACCCGCAGCTCTTCGTCTCCGACTCGGCCAGCTCCGCCGTCTTCGGCGGGTTCCCGAGCGGCACGAAGATCAAGCTGGTGCAGGCTCCGGGCGCGACGCCGAACCAGAAGCCCGGTGTCGGTGACATCGACTGGCGCATCACCCTCAAGGGCGACGCCCTCGTCTACGGCGTGGACGCGTCCGGCAACAAGTCGGCTCCCGTGAGCTGCCTGGTCCCGCCGCCGCCGAAGTAGCGGTTCGCGACCAGACCGTGAGGGGCGTCCACACCCGGGGCGCCCCTCGCGGGCGTGCTCAGCCCACGATCGGCCCGAGGTAACCGCGCAGCACCTTCTTCAGCTCCTCCACCAACGCCGGGCGCTCGCCCTCGTCGGCGGAGACGATCATCGGGACCAGCCCGCCGAACAGGCGCATCGTCACCTGCGCGGTGCGGGCGCGGTCGGCGGCGGGCAGGTCGGGGCGACGCGCGGCCAGCACCGCGTCGATCCGCCCGAACACCGCGGCGTGCACGGCGCGGGTGGGCGCGGCCAGCTGCTCGGGCATGTCCGCCCGGCCGAACAGTGCCTTGAAGCCCGGGTTGGCCACGTTCACCGCCACCATCGGGCCCGCCATCCGGTCGATCAGCTCGTCCAGCGGCAGGTGCGCGAGCTCGGGCGTCAACGCGCCGTGCGCCGACCGAAGCTGCTCCAGGTACCGGTCGGCCAACGCCTGCGCGATGGCCTCCTTGTTGCCGTAGAACTGGTACAGCGTGCCCGGCGACACGCCCGCCCGCGCGGCGATGGCGTTGGTCGTCGCGGCCTCGTAGCCGACTTCCGCGAAGACCGCCGCCGCCGCGTCCTGCAGTTCGGCCATCCGCCGCTCGCCCCGCGCCTGCCGGCGCACCACCTTCGGCTCCACGGCACCACCTTCTCACCCGTTGACAAACACGAGCAATCACTCGTACTTTTGAAACACGAGCAGTCGCTCGCATTCTACGCAGCACCTAGTCGAGGAGAACCCCGTGCACCTGCTGGGGCGTTTCGCCGTGCGCCGGCGACGCTGGGTCCTGGTCGCCGCCGCGGTCATCGCGGTGGCCGCCGCCGTCGTGGGCAGCGGCGCGATGTCGGCGCTGTCGCTGTCCCGCTTCGAGGCGCCCGGCACGGAGTCGCTGCGCGCGGCCGAGGTGCTGGCCGAGGAGTTCGACACCGGCAACCCCAACCTGACCCTGCTGGTGACGGCGCGCGACGGCGACGTGGACGACCCGCGGACCGCCGAACGGGGCCGTGCGCTGGCCGCCGAGCTGGCGGCGGACGTGCGGCAGGTCGAGTCCTACTGGGACCGTCGCAGCCCCGCCCTGCGATCGGAGGACGGCCGCCAGGCGTTGATCCTGGCGTGGGTGCCGGGCAGCGCCACCGACGCGCGGGCGGCCATCGCCGTGCTCTCCGAGCGGTTCACCCGCGCCGACGACGTGATCGCGGTGGGCGTCGGCGGGCAGGACGAGGTGTTCCGCCAGGTCGGCGCGCAGGCCGCGCGCGATTTCGTGCGAGCCGAGCTGATCGTGGTGCCGGTGGTGCTGCTCCTGCTGGTGCTGCTGTACCGGCGGGTGTCGCTGGCGTTGACCACGATCGGCATCGGGCTGTTCGCCATGGTCGGCACGCTCGCCGCGTTGCGCGGGCTCACGTACTTCACCGAGGTGTCGACGTTCGCCGCGAACATCACGCTGGTCATGGGCCTGGCGCTGGGCGTGGACTACTGCCTGTTCGTCATCGCCCGCTACCGCGAGGAACTCGCCGGCGGCGCGACCGTGCCCGAGGCCGTCGAACGGGCGGTCGCGACGGCCGGGCGCACGGTCCTGTTCAGCGGCCTCACGGTGGCCGCGTCGCTGGCGATGCTGGTGCTGTTCCCCTTCCCGTTCCTGCGTTCCTTCGCCTACGCGGGCGTGCTGGTGGTCGGCCTGTCCGTGCTCGGCGCGCTCACCGTCCTGCCCGCCGCCCTGGCGTGCCTGAAACCGCACCCGGCCGCCGAACGCGCCACCGGTTTCTGGGCCAGGACGGCGAACGCCGTGATGAACCGGCCGCTGCTGGTCGGCGGCGCGGTGCTGGCGTTGCTGCTCCTGCTCGCCGCGCCGGTGCTGGGCCTGCGGTTCGGCCTGCCCGACGACCGGATCCTGCCGCCGGACGCGTCCAGCCGGGTCGTGCAGGACCAGATCCGCGCCGGGTTCGGCCAGGAGCAGACCGACGCCATCCGGGTGATCGCCCGGGACGTCCAAGGCGACGACGACTACGCGGCACGGCTCGGCGACGTGCCCGGCATCGTGCAGGTCGACGTCACGACCAACGGCTACGGCACGACGTGGTCGGCGATCCCGTCCCAGGAAGCGCTCGCCGGCGACGTGCCGGACCTGGTGGCGCGGGTCCGCGCGCTCGAACCCGACTACCTCGTCGGCGGCTACCCGGCCGAGCTCGCCGACTTCCGCGACGCCCTCACCGACCGCGTGCCGCTGGTGGTGGGGCTGATCCTGGCGGTCACGTTCGTGCTGCTGTTCCTGCTGACGGGCAGCGTCCTGCTGCCGCTGAAGGCGACCGCGCTGAACCTGCTCAGCCTCGCCGTGATGTTCGGCGTGGTGGTGTGGGGCTTCCAGGACGGCAACCTGGCGCACCTCCTCGGGTTCACGCCGACCGGCACGGTCGAGCCGAGCATCCCGATCCTGATGTTCTGCATCGCGTACGGCCTGTCCATGGACTACGAGGTGTTCATGGTGTCCCGCATCGCCGAGGAGTACGCCCGCACCGGTGACGAACGGGCCGCCGTCACCACCGGGATCCAGCGCAGCGCGCCGTTGATCACGGCCGCCGCCGCGATCCTCGCCCTGTCGTTCGCCGCGTACACCACCGGGAGCGTGATGTACCTGCAGATGTTGGGCGCGGGGCTGGCGGTGGCGATCATCGTCGACGCGACGTTCGTGCGGGCCGTGCTGGTGCCCGCGTTGATGCGGCTGGCCGGACGTGCCAACTGGTGGGCGCCGACGTGGCTGCGCCGGGCACACACCCGATTCGGTCTCTCCGAGGGCCGCTAAGGTTGCGCCCTTATGGGGGCCGTCGTGGGTACGAGAACCGTGTGGTCGAAGACCTTGTGGGCGTTGCCGGTGCTGGTCGGGCTCGTCCTCCCGCTGTGGGAGGACGAGCCGCCGTCCGAGGTCCCGGTGTCGCTGGTGATCGCCGGTCTGCTGCTCAAGGCACGACAAGCGCACGCCGAGCGGCCGGGCGCCTGGTTCCCGTTGCTGGTGACGGGATCGACCGCGTTCGTGCTCGCGTTCGCGCTGTCCGGCGGGTGGGCGGCAGGGTGGTGGCTCTCGATCGGGTCCACCTACTTCGGCCTGGTGCGGTTCCTGATCGGGCTCGCGATCGCGCTCGGGCTGGGCGCCTGGGCGTGGCGGGCGCGCAGCTACACCGTCGCCGGCACGGCCGCGGCATACCTGGCCGCGGTCTGGTACTTCCAGCCGCTGTCGATGCCGGTCGCGGCGTTCGGCTGGATGTCCTACGCGCCGATCAACGAGCCGATCGACGAAGCGCCGTTGCTCAACCCGGGCGCCACGCTCGACGTGACCGGCGGCCTGCCGTACCCGGAACTGGTGATCGTGGCCGGCGCCGTGCTGGCGCACGCCGGGTCGGGGCGGGTGCGGCCGTGGCACGTGGTGGCGATCGCCGGGTTGCTCGGCTCGCTGTGGCACTACGGCGCGGCGGCGCTGCTCGGCGCGGCCGTGGTGGTCGCCGCCTACGACCTGAACGCCCGCCGTCCCGGCGCGTGGTACCCGTTGCTGCTGGTCGGCATCGGCCAGGTGGTGTGGCCGGTCGTGGACCGGCTGGTCCTGGCGTCGCAGCTCCCCTCGATGCTCGCGGACGCGCCAGGCGGCCCGAACGACATGGTGGTGATCTACGGGGTGAGCACCGGTGTGGGCCCGTGGGTCGACTACGACGAGCTGTTCCTGGCCATCGTCGTCGCGGTCGGGCTGGCCGTGTGGTCCTGGCGGCGCAACAGCCCGATCATGCTGCTCACGGCCGTCGTCTACCTCGGTCTCACCTGGCTGCGCACGACGCCCGTGCCGACGGAGCTGGTGGTCCTGGCGGGTGCGGCCGTCGCCTTCGCGACGACGACCGCACCGGGCGCGGCCGGGCGTTCGGCCGGCACGCCCGACCTGCCGCCGGGGCGTTGAGGTCCACCAGGGGTGTCAGTGCGCCCCCGCGGCGGAGCGGGCGGCCAGCACGTCGGCCAGGGCGGCTCGCGCCAGTTTGCCGTTGCCGGACAACGGGATCTCGTCCAGCACTACGCACTCCCGGGGGACTTTGTACGGTTCGATGCGCTCGCGGAGGGCCTTCAGGACGGCGGTCGGCCGCACGTCGCCGGTCACCACCAGGACCGCGTGCGAGTCCGGTGCGTCCCGGGGTGGGATCACGGCCGCCAAGCGGACGTCCGGGACTGTCTGGGCGGCTGCTTCCACTTCGGTCGTGCTCACCCGGAAGCCCCGCTCCTTGTAGATGTCGTCCCGGCGGCCGTCCACGTAGAGGTAGCCGTCCTCGTCCAACCGGCCGTAGTCACCGGTGTGCAGCTCCCGGGTTCCGTCGGCCGCCACGGGAAAGCGGTCGGCGGTCAGGTCTTCACGGCGCCAGTAGCCGGGCATCACGTGGGGGCCGCGGACGACGAACTCGCCGGTCTCGCCCGCGGGCAGCCGCTCGCCCGTCGGGCCTTGGACGTGGACCTCGGTGCCCGGCAGGGGTCGGCCCGACGCTCCCGGACGGGTCAGGTCTTCGTCCGGGGGCATGATCGAGACCCGTTTGCACTCGGTCAGCCCGTACATGATCTGCAGGCGGAGGGCGGGCAGTGCCGCGCGCAGTGCGGCCGCGGTGTGCTGCTTCATCGCCGCACCCGTCGTGGTGAGCAGGCGCAGGCGCTGCGGCACCACGGTCGTCCGTTCCAGGAGCCACACCAGGGTCTCGGTCATGGCGGGTGTTGCGGCCAGCACGGTGGCGTCGGTGTCGACCAGTGCCTTGAGCAGACCCGGACCGCCTTCGACGACGGAGCCGAGCCGGAGGTGCGCGCCGCCCTGGGCCGCCAGGAACAGTTGGTAGAGGCCGTAGTCGAAGGACAGGGACAGCGGGCAGAACACCACGTCACCGGGCCCGTAACCGATCTCGTGGTGGATCGCCGTCGCGGCGAAGACCAACTGCCGGTGCTCGGAGATCACGGCCTTCGGGAGTGCGGTGCTGCCCGACGTGTAGCTCAGGCACACGATGTCGTCGGGGGACGGTTCGGACGACGTCACCGGCTCGGCCGTGGCGGCGGCCGTGTGCAGTTCGGTGGCCGTGGCCACGGGGATGCCCCGTCGGCGGGCCTGGGTCGACGCGCCGTCGTCCGCGGTGATCAGGAGGGAGGGTTCCAGGTCGTCCAGGACGTGGGTCAGACCGGCGGCCCGGACCTGTTCGTGCAGCACGCAGAACGCCGCGCCGACGCGGGACACGGCGTGGAGCAGGGGCGGGACGTCGATCGTCGTCGGCAGGGCGATCACGACGCGGTCCCGGGGACGGACGCCTCGGGACGTCAGCCAGCCGGCCAGGCGGAGGCTCGCGTCGTGCACCTCGCGGTACGTCCGGGTGCCGTCAGCCGTGGTGAGAGCCGGCGCGTCGGGGGTGGCGGCGGCTCGTTCGTCGAGGAAGTGGTGCAGCAGGCGTGGCACCGGGTGCTCAGCGGGCACGACGGCTGTCCGCCACGAAGCGGGTCAGGGAGCCCACGGTCCGGAAGGTCTCACCGTTGACCTCGTGGGGGTCCACGTGCACGCCGAAGCGGCCTTCCAGCCTGCCCAGCAGGTTCACCACGGACAGGGAGTCCAGCGCCAGGTCGTCGAACAGGGTGCTGTCGTCGGCCATCTCCGCCTCACCCACCAGGCGCGCGATCTCCTCGCGGACGCCCGCCGACAGGTCCTCGTCGGGGACCGCAGCGGCGGTGTCGGCTTCGAACTCCGCCACGATCTGGCGGGTGAACAAGTCCTCCACGGTGTCGCGGCTGCGCACCAGGTGGGCCTTGCCCTCGTGGACGAGGACCTCGGCGGGGAAGCCCTGGCCGTTCATGTAGGTGATGGACGCGCTCGGCCCGTAGGCGCCGGACTGGAAGACACCGATCACGTCGCCGGGTTCGACGTCGGGCAGGTCGATGTCCTGGCCGATGATGTCGGTCGGGGTGAGCAGGAGGCCCGTGACGGTCGCCGGGCCGGTCACCGGGCGGTCCAGGTCGGTCAGCAGGGCCATGGGGAAGTTGCGCTTGAGGTACGTGCCCATGCCCACCGCCGACATGTTCTGGTGGGTGCCGCCGTCGGTGATGACGAAGCGCTCGCCGCGGGACTCCTTCACGTAGCGGGCGCTCACCGCGTAGACGCCGCTGGGGCCGACGAGGAACCGGCCGGGTTCGATGGCGAGCTTCGCGGACGGTTGGCGCAGCAGGAACGCGTCCACGGCCTTGTTGATGCCCGTGGCGAGGACGTCGAGGTCCACTTCCCGCTCGTCGGGGTAGTACGGGATGCCGATGCCGCCGCCGATGTCGACCAGCTCCAGGTCGAAGCCGAGCGACTCGGACACCTTCACCGCGAGGTCGAGGATGCGTTCGGTGTTGTCCACCACCACCTGGGCGTCCAGGATGCGCGTGCCGGTGAAGACGTGGATGCCGACGAAACGCACGTTCGGGTGGCGTTGCACGACATCCGTCGCGCTGAGCACCTGGTCCTCGTCGATGCCGAACTCGCGCGGCTTGCCCGCCATCGACAACCGGCCGCCGCGCACCCCGAACGCCGGGTTGATCCGCAGCAGCACGGGCGTGCGCCTGCCCGCGGCGGCGGAGAGCTCGTCGATGTGCCGCAGCTCACCCCACGACTCGCAGATGATGGCGCGGATGCCGAGGGCCACGAGCTCGCGCAGGTCGTCGACGCTCTTGCCGGGGCCGGTGAACAGCACGTCGGCGGGCCGGAAGCCCGCGCGCAGGGCGCTGCTCAGCTCGCCCATGGAGCAGACCTCGGCCGACGCGCCCGCCTGGCGCAGGACCTTGACGACGCTGACGTTGGGGTTGGGCTTGAGCGAGTAGAAGATCTCGATCGCCTCGTGCAGGCGGGCCCGCAGGTCGCGGTACGCGCGCTCGATCCCCGCGCCGTCGTAGACGTACAGCGGGGTGTCGAACCGGTCGACCAGTTCGGCTATGCCTATGCCCTGGACCGAGTACTCGTTCATGCGGCGGCTCCTGACCTCGTACGTCGACGTGGGTGGGACGGATGCCGGCCGGCGGGGTGGACACCGCGGCGCAGGCAGACCCTACGATCGACGAACGTGGCGCGAACCCTCCGGAGGCGCGGCCTGTCCGGGGTCCCGAAGGCGCAGCCATCCGGTGTGGTCAAGCGGTTACACCGGATGGCTGCGGCTGACGCGGTCCTCCGCGCAGGAGCGCCGTCAGGTCAGGGCAGGGCGCGGGCCAGGGACAGGGCGAAGCGGCCCGCCGGGTCGGTCCACCAGCGGTGCAGGGCGAAGCCCGCGGCGGTCAGCTCGCGTTCCACGCCCTCGCGGCGGAACTTCGCGGACACCTCGGTGCGCAGCTCCTCGCCCTCGGTGAACTCGACGTCCAGGCCGAGCGCGGCCACGTGGGTCTTGACCGGGCGGAGGGCGCGGAGCCGCATCTCGATCCACTCCTCCTCGGCGTTCCACAGGGCGACGTGCTCGAAGTCCGCGGGGTCGAAGTCCGCGTCCAACGTCCGGTTGATCACCCGCAGCACGTTGCGGTTGAACTCCGCCGTCACGCCCTGCGCGTCGTCGTACGCGCGCACCAGCACGTCCGGGTCCTTCACCAGGTCCGTGCCGAGCAGCAACCACTCCCCCGCCTCCAGCACGTCGCGCACCGAGGCGAAGAACTTGTCCCGCTCCTCCGGGATCAGGTTGCCGATCGTCCCGCCCAGGAACGCCACCACCCGCGGCGGCACGCCGGGCAGCAGGCCGAGGTGCTCGGTGAAGTCGCCGACCACGCCGTGCACCCCCAGCCCCGGGTACGCGGCCATGATCGCCCGAGCCGCGTCCGTCAACGCCGACGGCGACACGTCCAGCGGCACGAACTCCTTCAACGTGCCGTGCGAGCGCAGCGCGCTGAGCAGCAACCGGGTCTTCTCCGACGAGCCGGAACCGAGCTCCACCAACGAGTGCGCGTCGGTGAGCGACGCGATCTCCGCCGCCCGCGCCACCAGGATCTCCCGCTCCGCGCGGGTCGGGTAGTACTCCGGCAGCCGGGTGATCTCCTCGAACAGGTCGCTGCCGACCGCGTCGTAGAACCACTTCGGCGACACCCACTTCGGCCGCGCGGTCAGCCCTGCCCGCGCCTCGGCGCGCAGCGCGATCGCCGCGTCCTCCGGGGTCAGGTGCACGTCCAGCACAGGCTCGGTCATCCTCGTCCAATCGGTTGAACGTCCACAGCGGACACATCAGCCGTGACGACGTGCCCCTCGGGCACCTCCCGCCAGCGCGGGTCGTCGTCCAACGGCTCGGAGGCCAACGTCACCGCGCCGTCGCCGGAGCGCACCCACAACGAGTGGCTCCACGTCGTGCCGACGAGCACGGTTCCGTTGGTGAGCAACAGGTTCAGCCGCGAACCGGGCGCGACGGAGGCCACTTCGGACACGACCGAGGCCACCGCGGCGCGCGGCGCGGCGCCCGAAGCGAGACGTGACCGCACCAACTCCCACAGCAGCGCGGCGTCGGTCGGCGCGTCCAACGTCAGCAACGAGGCCACCGGCAACGTCTTGGCCACGTCCACCACGGACTCCGGCCAGTCCACGACCCGCCCGTTGTGGCTGAACAGCCACTGCCCGTCGGTGAACGGCGCGCACGCGGTGTCGGCCACCGGCATGCCGACCGTCGCCGAGCGCACCGCCGCCAGCACCCCACCGGACACCGTCGCCCGGCTCAGCGCGATCAGGTTCTCGTCCGACCACATCGTGCCCGCCCGGCGGTAGCGCACCGCCGGGCCGCCCGGCGCGGGGTACCACCCGACGCCGTAGCCGTCCACGTTGACCGTGCCGCCGCCGCGCATGTCCCTCGGCACGTACGACTGCCGCATCAACGAGTGCGGCGAGTCGTACAGCAGCGCGGCGACGGGCAGGGCGGGGCCCAGGTAACCCAGGTGGCGGCACATGTCAGGCCGATTCGTCTCGCGAGGCGTCCCGCGCGCAGCGGAAGCCGGCGAAGATCTGCCGCCGGATCGGGTAGTCCCAGTTCCGGAACGTCGAGCGCACCGCGGCCTGGTCGCTGCCGAACGACCCACCCCGCAGCACCTTGTAGTCCGGACCGAAGAACACCTGGGAGTACTCGGCGTACGGGAACACCTCGAACCCGGCGTAGCCGTGGAAGTCGGAGCTGGTCCACTCCCACACGTCGCCGATGAGCTGGTGCACTCCCAGCGCCGACGCGCCCGCCGGGTACGCGCCGACCGGTGCGGGCGTCAGGTGCCGCTGGTTCAGGTTGGCGTGCGTCTCGGTCGGCTCCTCGTCGCCCCACGGGTAGCGGCGGGACCGGCCGGTCGCCGGGTCGAACCGGGCCGCCTTCTCCCACTCCACCTCGGTGGGCAGCCGCTTGCCCGCCCACTTCGCGTACGCCTCGGCCTCGTGGTAGCAGACGTGCACGACCGGCTGATCGGGCTCGATCGGCTCGGTGCGGCCGAACGCGGTGCGGTACCACTGGTCGCCGACCCGTTCCCAGAACCGGGGCGCGACCAGCGACGCCTTCCGCACGTGCGCCCACCCGGCCTCGCTCCACCACCTCGGGTCGCGGTAGCCGCCGTCGGCGATGAACGCCGCGTACGCGCCGTTCGTCACCGGCGTGGTGTCGATGAAGAACGGCTCGGTGACCACCTGGTGCGCGGGCCGCTCGTTGTCCAGCGCCCACGCCTCGGTGGACGTGCCCATGGTGAACGGGCCACCGGGCACGAGCACCTCGGCCGGACCCACCGGGCCGCCGCGCGGTGGCCGCGGCGCGTCCAGCACCGGGTCGCCGACGCGCAGCTGGTGCGTGGCCAGCATCGTCTCGTCGTGCTGCTGCTCG
This sequence comes from Saccharothrix sp. NRRL B-16348, assembly GCF_001280085.1. GTDB lineage: Bacteria > Actinomycetota > Actinomycetes > Mycobacteriales > Pseudonocardiaceae > Actinosynnema. Next base: position 76,746 of record NZ_LGED01000197.1, read on the forward strand.
TGCTGCACGATCATGCCGAACGCGAAGCCGCCGTCGAGGAGCCGATGGCCTTCCAGCGGGGTGCGTTCGAGCACGTCGAAGACCTTGTCGCGGACTTCGCCGACGTACTTGCGCGCCTCGGCGGGCCCGAGGAGCGGCAGCTCCGGCCGGACCGACCGGGCGTGCTTGAACGCGTCGTACAGCTCGTCGATGTCCGCCCGGACCGGCTCGCGGCCGCCCACGTCGCGGACCAGCCACAGCTCTTCCTGGTTGCCGATGTGCGCGAGGTCCCACACCAGCGGTGACATGAGCTTGGAGTGCTGGCGGACGAGGTCGTGGTCGTCCACCGCGTCGGTGAGCAGCCTGCTGCGGTCACGTGCCCTGGTGAGCTGGGCGGCGACCCGGTCGCGAAGGTTCTCGGTGCTGGTCATGAACGGCCCCCTCCGGTCTTCTCAGCGAGCGTGCGGTGCAGTTCTTCGGCGATCGCGTCGGTCTGGCCGACCGACAGGTCCGTGTCGGACAGCGCGGCGCAGCCCAGCTCGACCACGTCGCGCGCCGCGCGGGCGAGCACCGGGTCGGCCAAGCCGTACCGCGCGGCGGCGAGCCAGCGGTTCGCGGCGCCCTCGGTCGCCGCGAGCACCCCGTCCACGTGCTTCGACGTGCTGAACAACGCCGCCATCAGCACGACCGGCGGCAGCCACTGGCCGTCCGGCGGCGAGTCCAGGTAGCGGATCTCCAGGTACCCGCGCGGGCGGACCGGCGGGAACTGGAGGGTGAGGTGGTAGTCGAGGTCGTCGGCCGTCGGCGGGCGGTCCAGCGCGCCCGCGATCCAGTCGGCGAACGTCAACGGGTGCGGCGGCAGCCAGTTGGGCCCCGGTCTGCGCACCGCGATGACCGGCGTGTCGAGCACGCGCTTGGCCCACGCGTCGGCCGGGTTCGCGCACACCGCCGCCGGACGCGTGCGCACCGGGTCGGTGGCGTACAGGGTGCGCATCCTCGCGCTGGCCCAGTCCGTCCGGCGGCCGTTCACCCCCGGCGAGTTGGCGAACAGGGCGGTGACGACGGGGCCGAGGGCGTGCACCGCGGCCCAGCGCTTCGGCAGGTCGGCGGCCAGCCCGAAGTCCACGCAGACCTGCAGACCCGCGGTGCTGCACATCATCGTGATGCCCTCGGGCCCGATCGGGGCGAACGCGTGTTCCATGGCCGCGTAGCGCGGGACCTGGAGCATCCGGCGCGGCGGGCGGAACGGGTCGGCGCCGTGCTGACCGAGCCGAAGACCGGCCGGTTCGAGCAGGCTGTGGAGGTGGTCGATGTCCGCCGCGACGGTCTTGAGCAGATCCGTCAGCGAATCGCGCGGCGGTGTGGAGATCTCGACCTGGCCACCCGGTTCCACGGTCAGCGGGGTGCCGGAGGGCAGTGGCCGCTGAGGGCTGTCGGGGACGAGGGTCGGTGGCGCGTGCCCGCCGAGCGCGGCCGCGAGGGTCTTCGCGTCGAGCGGTCGGCTGGGATCTTCGACGTGGTGGACGGTCCATTCCAATTCGACTCCGAGCAGCCTCGGAGGCCCGTGCTTGAAGCAGACCGAGGCGACGTAGGCCTCGGCCTCCGCTCGGTCCCGGAACACCGCCGGGGTGGGCCCCGGAGCCGGTGCGTTACGGACAGCAGTCACTTGTGGCACTCCCCGTGATCAAATCTCGTCCGTTCGACGCTACACGCAGGCACCGACACTCGCAGCTATGGAAAACCCTTGCGGATCAACGACATGTCGGGGGGTGCGGACCGCGCCGGCGGCCGGTCGGGTGGTGCTTGACTGCGTTCCGGCGGTCTCCCCGTTGCTCCGAGTGGGCGTTTCCCGCGGTCCGAACGGACAATCCGGGCACGGCGTGAACAACTCGTGGCATCCGGGTGACCGGTCAGGAACCCCGGTACTCGACGTCCACGTGCAGCACGCGGTCGTTGCCGACTTCGTCGTCCAGGTCCCAAGACGTGGTCAGCCAGAGGTCGCCCTCGCGGTCGACCCTGACCGTGCGCAGCCGCCCGTACTCGCCCTGGAAGTAGATCTCCTGCTCCACCAGCTCGGAGCCCTCGACGCGGAGCCGGTAGAGCCGCTTGCCGACGGTGGTGCCGACGAACAGGTGGTCGTTGACGATCGCCAACCCGCTCGGCCCCGCGGCCGACGTCGGCCACGTCCTCTTCGGCGGGATGCTGCCCTCGCAGTAGCCCTGCGTGCCCTCGCAGCCGGGCCAGCCGTAGTTGCCGCCGCGCTGGATCAGGTTCAGCTCGTCCTGCGAGTTGTTGCCGAACTCCGTCGCCCACAGCCTGCCCTGCGAGTCGAAGTCGAGGCCCTGCACGTTGCGGTGCCCGTAGCTCCAGATCGCCTTGCCCGGGAACGGGTTGTCCGCCGGGATCGAGCCGTCCGGGTGGATGCGCAGGATCTTGCCCGCGTTGGTGTCCAGGTTCTGCCCGTAGCTGCCGTTCTGGGCGTCGCCGGTGGAGACGAACAGGTACCGGCCGTCCGGGCTGAACCGCAGCCCGCCGCCGTTGTGGTAGCGGTTCCTCGGCACCCCGCCCAGGATCGTGGTCCAGCCGGTGAGCGTCTCGCCCACCAGCCTGGCGCGCACGACCTGGTTGCCGCCGGCCGCCGTGTGGTAGATGAACACGTGCCCGTCGGTGGCGAACGTGGGCGACAGCGCGACCCCGAGCACGCCGCCCTCGCCGTTGGTGCCCTGCGCGCCCGGCACCCGCCCCACGTCGGTCCGCGTGCCGTCCGGCGAGAGGACGTAGAGGACGAACCTCTCCCGTTCGGACACCAGCGCCGAGCCGTCGGGCAGGAACGCCAGGCCCCACGGCACGTCGGTGCCCTCCAGCAGGGTCGTCACCAGGCCGGGTCCCGGCGCGCCCGGCGGCACCTCACCGCCGGGCGCGACGATCACCTCGTCGCTGAACGCCGAGAGGTTGCCCGCCGCGTCCCGCGCCCGCACGGCGAACCGGTAGCCGGTGCCGGTGGCCAGGCCGCTGATCGTGGCGGACGAGCCGTCGGTCGTGCCCACCTGCGCGCCGTCGCGGTGCACCACGTACCCGGTGACGCCGACGTTGTCGGTGGACGCCTCCCACGCCAGCGACACGCTGGTCGACGACTTGCCGGTGGCGCGCAACCGGCCCGGCGCGGTGGGCGCCTCGTTGTCCGGCGGCGGCGCGTCGGTGCGCACGACGACGTTGTTGCTGGCCTGCGAGACGTTGGGCGCGGCGTCGCGGGCGAACACCGTCCAGTCGTAGGCCGTGTCGGGGCGCAGGCCCGTGACGGTGGCGGACAGGGTCGTGCCGGACACGCTCGTCATGAGCTGACCGTGCTGGTAGACGTCGTAGCCGACCACGCCGACGTCGTCCGACGCCGCGTCCCACTCGAGCGACACGCTGGTCTGGGACCGGCCCGCGGCGCGCAGGTCGCGCGGCGGGGTCGGCGGCTCGGTGTCGGTGTCGTCCACGGTGAGCCGGTCGGCGTTCGGGCCGCCGTCCTCGGTGGTGGCGGTGGCCCGGACCCGGTTCACGCCCTCCCGCAACCGCACGGACGCCGTGACGTCGCGCCACGCGGTCCACGCGCCCGTGCCGGGGAACGAGACGGTGCCCGCCCGCGCGCCGTCCACGGTGAGCGCGAGCGGTCGGTCGGCGTCGCTCCCGTTGGCGTAGCGGAAGACCAGCGCGTGCGTGCCCGCCCGGGCCGCGGTCACGGCGTACTCGACGTAGCCGCCGAACGCGTTGTCGTAGTCGACGTACCCGGCGCCGGTGAATCCAACGTGCTCGGACTCGACCGCGCCGCGCGAGATCGTCGCCGCCTCGGACTGGTGTTCCACCAGCCCCTGCGCGGCGCCGGAGGCGGTGAGCAGGGACAGCGTCGTCGCGGCGGCCACCGCGGCGACCGCGAGCCGCCGTCTCGGCGCGTGCGGCGCCCGCCGCGATCCCCGTGCGTGCGATCCCATGGGTGTCTCCTCACCGGCTCCGGTAGCGCGCGGCCTGGCGGCGGAACTCGGCCCGCGACGACGGCACGTCCAGGGCGATCCGGTCCAGCACGTCCGCCTGGCGCCGGCCCTCGGGCAGGGCGAACGACGACCGCAGCACGCCGACGTGCCCCGCCGAGAACGGCACCAGGCGGACCGGCGCGTCGGTCCGGTTAGCGAGCACGTCGAACTGGTCGGCCATCACCGCTTCGTCGCCGACGCGGACGTGCAACGCGGCCTCGTGCACGAAGAACCGCGCGGCGGTGTGCGGCAGCCGGTCGACCCCGATGCCGCCGCCGTCGTCGCCGAGCGCCAGGGCGTAGGCGGGCGTGCGCAGCGGCTCCGGGACGCACAACGCCTCGAAGACCACGATGGCGCACCCGGCCGGCCCCTCCGCTGCGTCGGCGGGACGGCGGCCGACGAGCCTGATCAGATCGATCAAGTCGGGGCCGTGCCGACTGCGGTCCACCGTGGACGGTCGGTTCGACCAGCCCAAACCCGGCACCAGCCTCAGCGGCGGACGAATGTCCTCACCTGCGGTCACGGTGCGCCACCGTAGTGACGGTGACCTGGGGTTTCGAGCCGAGACGTCGAAGTACACCCCAAAGTGGACGGGGCAAGCCGTACGTACTGATTGGATTTCGCCTGGCGGCCCTGGCAACATCGACAGGTGCCCAGGGTGAGCCAGGACCACCTCGATGCCCGTCGCCGTCAGATCCTCGACGGCGCTCGTGCGTGTTTCGCGCGTTTCGGCTATGAAGGCGCGACCGTGCGCCGTCTGGAAGAGGCTACCGGCCTGTCCAGGGGCGCGATCTTCCACCACTTCCGGGACAAGGAGTCGCTGTTCCTCGCCCTCGCCGAGGACGACGCGCTGCGCATGGCGGAAGTCGTCGCCCAGCAGGGCCTCGTGCAGGTGATGCGCGACCTGCTGTACCCGCCGGACCCCAACGACGTCGAGCACCCGGCGGACTGGCTGGGCACCCGGCTGGAGGTGTCCCGGCGGCTGCGCACCGACCAGGAGTTCCGGGCCAGGTGGGCGGAGCGCTCGCGGCAGCTGACCGACGCGACCCGGCAGCGGTTGGAGCGCCAGCGCGAGGCCGGGAACCTGCGTGACGACGTGGACGTGGACGTGCTGACGTCGTTCCTGGAGCTGGTGCTGGAAGGTCTGGTGTCGCACCTGGCCATGGGCCTGCCCGCCGACGACCTGGAGCCCGTGCTGGACCTGGTGGAGGAGAGCGTCCGCCGGCACCGCCGCAAGGGCTGATGCTCCGGTACCTCTGGTCCGCCGGTCTCGCCCGGCTGGCCGACGAGATGGTGGCCGTGGCCGTGGTGCTGCTCGCCCTCTCGCGCGGCGAGTCGCCCGTGCTGTCCGGCGCGGTGATCGCCGCGTACACCGTGCCGTCGATCCTGTCCGGACCGCTGCTCGGCGCGTGGCTCGACCGGACCGGGCGGCCGGTGGCGGCGTTGGCGGCCAACCAGTTCGTGCTGGCCGCGATGGCGGTGGGGATGGTGTTCGCGCCGGCGCCCTGGCTCGTGCCGGCGGCGTTCGTCGCGGGCATCACGTTGCCGATGACCAGCGGCGGGTTCACCAGCCTGGTCCCGCGCCTGGCGACCGACCTGCACCGGGCCACGTCGCAGGACGCCTTGCTGTTCAACGGGGCGGCGGTCGCCGGACCGGGGCTGGCGGGTGTGCTGAGCACGGCCGCGTCGCCCGCCGTCGCGGTGGCCGTGGTCGCCGGGCTGGCGTTGGCGGGCGGGCTGTGCACGCTCACGTTGCGCGTGCCGCCGCACCCGCCCGGCGAGCACCCGTCGCTGCGCGCGGCGATCCAGCGGGGCCTGCGGCACCTGGTCACCACGCCGCCGTTGCGCGGCGCGACGGTCGCGTCCGTGGTCGGGTACGGGTCGGTCGGGATGCTCGCCACGGCGCTGCCGCTGCACGTCGGCGGACTCGGCGTGGACGGAGACCAGGCCGGGGTCGTGTGGGCGGTGTTCGAGGTCGGCGCCATCGGCTGCATCCTGGTGGTGCGCCGGTGGCTGCCGAGGTGGCGTCCGGAGCGGGTCGTGTTCACGACCGTCGCGCTGTACGGGGTGACGCTCGCACTGTGGCCGCTCGCCGCGCACTTCCCGGCGCTGCTGGTGCTGGCGCTGGTCAGCGGCCTGGCGCAGGGACCGGTCCTGACGGCCACGATCACCGCGCGGCAGCGGTACACGCCGGGTCCGCTGCTCGGTCAGGTGTCGACCACGGGCGCGAGCCTGAAGATCGGGGCGTACGCGGTCGGCGCGGCGGGCGGCGGGGCGTTGCTCACCACGTGGTCGCCGACGTCGGTGATCTTGCTGGTGGCGGTGGGCCAACTGGTCGGGGCGTCACTCGGAGCAGTCACCGCTAGGCCGACGCGCACCGCCCGGGTGACCCCATAGGATCGCCGACATGGCTGACGCCCGACCTGCCCACGTGCACCGGGTGCGGGTGCGCCCGGTCGACTGCGACCGCCAGGGGATCGTGCACGCGTCGCGCTACGCGGTGTTCTTCGAGGCCGCCATGGTGGAGACGCTGCGATCGCTCCTGGGCTCGTACAAGGAGTTGGAGAAGCACGGCATCGACTTCGTGATGGCCGAGACCTCCATCCGCTACCTCAGCCCGGCCCGGTTCGACGACCTGCTGCGCATCGCGGTCCGGGTGCGGACGCTCGGCACCACCACGTTGACCATGGGGTTCGACGCGGACGTGGACGGCACGCCGGTGGCCACCGGCTGGAACCGGTACGTCTCCTTCGGCACGCCGGAACTGCGCAGCACCCCGATCCCGGCCGACTTCCGCAAGGTCCTGGAACGCCGCCCGGCCGCCGCGAGGCCCGTCACCAGGTCCGCACCGGCGCCCCGGAGCTGACCGCGTGACCCGCGCCTGACCCCTCGGCCCGCGCCACCACCCGGCCGCCCTCGACGCGGATCGCGGTCTCCGTCTCGTCGCTCACCGACGGCACGCCCGCCGCGCCCGCCAGCGCGCCGGTCTCGTCGCACACCACCCGCAGCCGGGGCCACGCCGCGACCGGGAACGCCTGCCGCAGGCTGACGCACAGGCGGGCCAGCACCAGCCGGGCCAGCGGCGCCAGCTCCCCCGGTGTGCCGGTCACCATCGCGAGGGTCACCGGCGCGCCGCTCCGCACCGCCTCCTCCACCGCGGCCAGCCGGTTCAGCCCCAGCACCACCACCACGCCGTCCTCGTCCGGCGTCACCTCGGCGCCGCGCACGAGGTCGACCACCGCGGGCGGCGCCCACGGCCGGTCGTCGGGGACGACCACCGCGCCGGGAGGCGGCGCCCACCAGTCGTTCAGGTCGAGGCCCGCGAGCTGTTCGCACGCGCTGACCACGTCGAACGGCTCCAGGAAGCCGGGCGCGGCGGTGGCGAGGCCGCTCGCGCCGTGCAGCGTGGCGAGCACGATCTCCGCGAGGCGGACCACCCGGAGGGCCGGCGAGCCGGGCGGCGGCGCGACCGGGTCGACCGCTTCCAGGGCGAGGCTGAGCAGCACCGCGTCCAGCTTCATCAGCTGCGTGAACGGCCGCCGCGTCACCTCGTCGGCGGCCACCTCGGCCAGGAAGTCCCGCGCCAGCGCGTCGTGGCTGAGCGAGGTGACCCACGCGCGGGCCAGCGCGCCGAGCGCCGCCCGCCGGTCCGGTCCGCGCTGCGGGTTCGACGGCGTCGGCGCGCGTTCCGCCAGGTCGGCCAGCACGGCGAAGTAGAGGGCGCGCTTGCCCGGGAAGTTCGAGTACACCGCGCCCCGGGTCAGCTCGGCGCGCCGCGCGATCGTGTCGATCTTGGCGTCCCGGAAGCCGCGGTCGGCGAACTCCGCGCGGGCGGCGTCCAGCACCCGTGCTCGGTTGCGCTCCTGCGCCTCCGCCCTGCTCAGCCGCACCGTCACGCTCCCCGTTTGCCAGGCGTCGAGCAGTCAAGATACCGTCACCATTCAGATGATGAGAACATCTGATCTGAACATCTGGAGGCTCGAGTTGTCCGTTCCCGAGATCGACCCCACCAACCCCGAGGTGCTGCTCGACCCGTTCACCGCCTACGGCGAGGCCCGTGAGCGCTGCCCCGTGGCGCGGATGCCCCTGCCCGGCATGGGCGACATGTGGGTCCTGACCCGGCACGAGGACGCCAAGGCGATGCTCGCCGACCCGCGCTTCGAGCTGAGCCCGAGCAGCTTCATGGGCCTGCCCGGCATCCCGGAGCACTGCAAGCCCTACCTGCGCACGATGTCCGAGATGAACGGTCCCGAGCACCTGCGGCTGCGCAAGCTGGCCGCGCCCGCGTTCACCGCGCGTCGGGCGGAGGCCTTCCGACCGCGGATCGAGGCGATCGTGGACGCGCTGCTCGACGCCCTGCCGGACGGCGAGGCGGTGGACCTCATGGAGCACTTCGCCCGCCCGCTGCCGATGGACGTGATCTGCGAGCTCGTCGGCATCCCCGCCGAGCACCGGCCGCGGTGGCGCGAGTACGGCGTGGCCGTGGTGAGCGGCTACGGCCCGGGGTTCCTCGCCGCGATCCCGGGGATCATCGAGGGCGCGATCGAGGCCGTCGAGCTGCGCCGGACGTCACCGGGCGACGACCTGATCTCCCAGCTGCTGCGGGTGCGCGACGAAGACGGCGACCGCTTCACCGACGCGGAGCTGGTGACCCTGGTCTGGCAGCTGGTGATCGCCGGGCAGACGCCCAGCAACCTCATCGTCAACGGCCTGGAAGCGCTGCTCACCCACCCCGACCAGCTCGCCGCGCTGCGGGCGGACCCTGGCCTGATGCCGCGCGCGGTGGAGGAGCTGACGCGGTGGGTCGGGCCGCAGCTGCTCACCGTGCCGCGGTTCACCCGGGAGGAGGTGGCCTTCGGTGACGTGGTGATCGACAAGGGCGAGCGGGTGATGACGGCGATCGTGTCGGCCAACCGCGACCCGCGGGTGTACGACTCGCCGGACGAGCTGGACGTCACGCGCGTGCCGTCGGTCGGCCACCTCGGCTACTCGCACGGCGCGCACTTCTGCCTCGGGGCGGCATTCGCGCGGGTGCAGACGCAGGTGGCGCTTTCCGCCGTGCTGCACCGGTTCCCGGACCTGACGTTGGCGGAGACGCCGCAGCGGACGCCGGACGGCGGCACGTGGCGGTTGGCGTCACTGGTCGTCCGACGGGGTTGATCCCGGCGGTCGACAGGCGGCTCTGGGCGGCGGCCGAAGAACCGATCGGGGTCTGCCTTCTTCGTGGATCCGAACGTGACGTGGGGTGAGTACCTGGGAGTCTTCTTCCACCTCTCCATCCTCTTTCTCGTCTCATGCCTGGCGGCGGCACCGTGGGCCAAGGCGGCGGGCTACGGATGGGTGGCGCTGGACGTGCTCGCCGGCATTCTGATGATCAACGACGTCGCGTACGACACCGCCTGGGCGGTCCGGCTCGGCGGACACGTCCTCGCCGGTGTCTGGATTGTGTCGAGTTCCCTGGTCAGCAAGTCGTGGCCGGTCCGCGTGGTCGGCGTGGTCACGGGTCTCTGGCTTAGGCGCCGAGGTCGGGGAAGAACCACTCCACGATCTCGTCCGCGATCTCCCCGACCGCCCGGCCGCCGGTGTCGACCACGAGGTCGGCGTCCAGCACGACGGTGGGGACGGCCAGGCGGCGCAGGTCTTCCTCGGGCAGGCCGCGGAGTTCGTCGCCGGGGATCGGCGGCCCCTTGCCCGCGCCACGCAGGAGCAGCCGTGCCACGAGGTCGTCGCGGCCCGCGAACAGCGAGCACACCTTCGCCTCCGGCGGGGCGTTCTCGAACTCACCGGTGACGACCAGGTGCTGTGCGCCTGCCTCGCGGTAGACGCGCCGGACGGCGTCGAGCCGCCGTCCCTTCGCCGCCACGTCCAGCGGCGGTGCGGCGAAGGTGATCTGGGCCAGGTCGACGTAGGCCGCTCTCGTGTGCGCGAAGAGGCGGGTGAACACCTCCCAGCCCACCGTCGACTTGCCGACGGCACGCGGACCGGTGATCCACAAGACGGTCACGCGGGCCACCTGTCCCGGATCTCCGCGGCGATCTCGGCGGGCGCCCGCCCGTCGGTGTCCACGGTGAAGTCGGCGAAGTCGGCGCGCTCCAACGCGTCGGCGTCGTCGAGCGCCTGGTCGACGTGCTCGGGAAGCCACCCCCGGCCCAGGAAACGGGCGCGCAGCTCGGCGCGGTTCACCCGCAACCGGCACAGCGTGATGTCCGCGCCGGGCAGGCGATCGGTGTAGAGGCGGGCTTCCTCGGGGGTGTTGAGGAAGCCGGAGACGACGAGCGGTGAACCCTTGAACTCCGGCCACAACGCGCCGAGCCCGCTCGCCTTGATCCGGTGGTTCTCGGGGTCGTCGGCGGTCGACGGGTAGCACAGGCCGAGCTGGTCGGCGTCGACGTAGGAGCCGCGGTCGAGGAGGCGGTGGAGCTGCCAGGCCACCGTCGACTTGCCGACGCCGGACGGGCCGAGGAGCCAGAGCACGGTGGTCATCGGGCGCGAGCGTAAGTCGGCCCGGCCCGGTGCGGCGATCCGTTTTCCGCCGTCGCTGGACGACACCGCCCCGAGCTTGAACCTTTCTCGCGTTCAGGCCACCGTGGTGGCATGCCGTCCACGGTGAAGAACGCGACGCTGCTGTTCCTGGGGCGCACCGTCGTCCGGGCGCAAGCCCTCCTCGGCGATCCCGCCGCCCGGTTGCTCGGGGAGAACCCGACCAGCGACCCCTACCCGGTGTACGAGTCGGTGCGCCGGCAGGGCGTGCTGGTGAAGACGCGGATGGGGCTCTACCTCACCGCCTCGCACGAGCTGTGCGCACAACTGCTGCGCGACCCCGGTTTCGGCCCGCTGTCCGCGGGCGAGCTGTCGCCGGTGGACCCGTCGGTCACGATCGACGGGCGGCGGCTGGTCAACCCGGTCGAGGAGTCGTTCCTGGTGCGCAACCCGCCCGACCACACCCGGCTGCGACGGCTGGTCGCGCCCTGGTTCACGCCGCGCGGGCTGCGCGCGCAGGCGGCGACCGTGGAGCGGGTCGTCGAGGAGTACCTGGACGAGGTGGCGGACCGGCGGACGTTCGACCTCGTCGGGGACTTCGCGGCCAGGGTGCCGATCCAGGTGATCGCCGACCTGCTCGGCGTGCCCGGCGCGGACCACGCGACGTTCGCCCGGTGGGGCAGCGCGCTGGTCAACGCGCTCGACGGCGTGCGCGACCTGCGCGAGCTGCGGGCGTTGCAGACGGCGTTGCGGGAGTTCGAGGTGTTCCTGGACGACCTGATCGCGCACCGGCGGCGGCACCCCGGCGGCGACGACGTCGTGTCCGCGTTGGCCGCGCACGACGACCTGACCCGCGAGGACCTGATCGCCACGACGGAACTGCTGCTGGTGGCCGGTTTCGAGACCACGGTCAACCTGATCGGCAACTCGGTGCTGGAGGTGCTCGGGCATCCCGAGGTGCGCGAGCGGCTGCTCGCCGACCCCGGCTACGCCGACGCCGTCGTGGAGGAGACGCTGCGCCACGACCCGCCGGTGCAGTACACGGTGCGGGTGCCGTTCAAGGCGACCAAGGTCGCGGACACGTGGCTGCCCAAGGGAACGCCGATCATGCTGATGCTGGCGGCGGCCAACCGCGACCCGGCGGTGTTCGCCGATCCGCACCGGTTCGACCCCGGCCGCGCGGACGTGCGCGAGCACCTCGCGTTCTCGTCGGGCATCCACTACTGCCTCGGCGCGGGACTGGCCCGGATGGAGGGCGCGGCGGCGCTGCGCGGCTTGTTCCGCCGGTTCCCGGACCTGAGGGCGGCGGGCCCGGTGCGCCGCCGTCCGTCGCGCGTCATCAGGGGTGCGGCGAGGCTTCCGGTGACCACTGGCGCGAAAAAACAACACCCGATCGTGCAAACCATCAGCTGAGGCTCAGGAATGTGGTGCATGCTGGTACTCGCGCGTCGACCCGCCGCACCGCCGCCGCGGCGGGTCGTTGCGTCCTTTCCGCACTGATGCGGAGTTCTTCAGGCGGGCACTCGGTTGCCGCGATCTTTTGGTGGCGGTGCTCAGTTGCGCCGGGCGCCGACTCGTTCCGTGGCGTCGTGGTCCTGCCGGGCCCGCTCGACCTTCTCCAGGTTCACCGAGGCCCACTCGGCCAGGTGCGCGAACAACGGCGCCAGGCTCCGCCCGAGTTCGCTGATCTCGTACTCCACGCGCGGCGGCACCTCGGCGTGATAGGTGCGCACGACGAGCCCGTCGCGTTCCAGCTGCCGCAGCCGCTGCGTGAGCACCTTGGGCGTGATGGTGGCGATGCGGCGCGAAAGCTCGACGAACCGCTGCCGCCCGAACTCGTTGAGCGCCCACAGGATCGGGGTCGTCCAGCGGCTGAACACGATGTCCACCACCGGCGCGATCGGACAGGCCTGCTCCGGGTCGACCGCCGCCCGGCTCGTGCCACTGGTCACGCCAAGCCTCCTCCGCATTACTATCCTTTAGGTACTCACTATACCCAGGACAGTTCCTCGAGAGTGCCGAGCAGTCGTGTCGCAGCGTCTAGGTGACCGTGCGGCGAGGGGCGTACGCCGCGCCCCTCACCGCACGGCGTCAGGTCAGTCGACGCCCCGCATCAACCGGTGGATCGACTTCGTCGCGACGACCAGGGCGACACCGAGGCCGATCGCCACCGCGCCCAGCACGCCGAAGTAGGCGACGGCGTTCTCGTCGCTGTAGAACCGCACCACGATCGCGCCCACACCCGAGCCGGCCGCCGTGGCGAGGAACCACAGGCCCATGGTCTGCGAGGCGAACGCGCGCGGCGCGAGCTTCGTCGTCACGGACAGGCCCACCGGCGACAGCAGCAGCTCGCCGCACGTCATGACCAGGTACATCAGCACCAGCCACAGGAAGCTCACCCGCACCGACGGGTCACCCTGGCTGGCGACCATCATCAGCAGGAACGACAAGCCGACCAGCAGCAGCGCGTAGCCGAACTTGCGCGGCGTCGACGGCTGGCGCTTGGCCAGCTTCACCCACAGCAGCGCGAACAGCGGCGCCACCGCGATGATCATCACCGGGTTGATCGACTGGATGAACGACGGCGGGAACGTCAGGCCCAGGAACGAGTTGTCGACCCTCGTGTCGGCGAACGCGGCGATCACCGTCGCGCTCTGCTCGAACAGCAGCCAGAACATCGCCGCCGCGATGAACAGCGGGATGTAGGCGATCACCCGCGACCGCTCCACCGGCGTGGTGCGCCGGCTGCGGATCATCACCGTGAAGTAGCCGATCGGCAGCAGCACGGACAGCAGGCTGATCAGGTTGATCACGCCCTCGGCGCCGAGCACCCCGAGCACGACCAGCAACGCCACCACGGCCACCGACCCGAGGGTCACGGCCACGATCCGGCCGAGCACCCGGCCGCGCTCCTCGACGGGCAGCGGGAACGGCGGCACGGCGGCCGAGTCGCCCAGGCCGCGCCGGCCCAGCCGGTAGACGACCAGGCCCAACGCCATGCCGACCGCCGCCGCGCCGAAGCCGAGGTGCCAGTCGTAGGTCTCGCCGAGGAAGCCGCACACCAGCGGCGCGAGGAAGCCGCCGAGGTTGATGCCCATGTAGAAGATCGTGAAGCCGGAGTCGCGGCGCGGGTCCTGCTGGTCGTACAGGCCGCCGACCACCGTGGAGATGTTCGGCTTGAGCAGGCCGGTGCCCAGCACGATCAGGATCAGACCGGTGTAGACGCCCGTCACGCCGATCGGCAGCGCCAGCGCGATGTGCCCGAACATGATCAGCACGCCGCCGTGGAACACGGCGCGCTGCCCGCCGAGCACCCGGTCGGCCAGCCAGCCGCCCGCGACGCCGGACATGTAGACCGACGCGCCGTAGATGGCGACCAGCGACAACGCGAAGCTCTTGTCGAGCCCGAGCGCGCCTTCGTCGACGGATCGGTACAGGTAGTAGGCGAGGATCGCCTTCATCCCGTAGTAGGAGAAGCGCTCCCACAGTTCGGCGAAGAACAGCGTCGACAGTCCTCGGGGGTGACCGAAGAAGCCCCGCTGCGGGGTGGAGACGGCGCTCGTGGCGCTCACGTGGTCCTCCTGATGTCAACGTTGTCAACGCAGGCGTACCGGGTCACGTTACGCCGTACGGGTGTACTGGATGAAATCCCGATACCTCCGAGTGGCCTACTCCACAGCCTCGGGGTGCGGTCCGGTGCAACGTTTGGTGCACTCGTGAGGTGGATCTGATCGAGGCTCACGGACGCGCGATGACGGAGTTCGACTCTCGGGTGCGCCGGGTGCGCCCGGAGCAGTGGGACTGGGGCACGCCTTGCAAGGAGTGGTCGGTCCACGACCTGGTCAACCACCTGGTCCACGAGCAGCTCTGGGCGCCGGAACTGCTCGCCGGCTGCACGGTCGAGCAGGTCGGCGACCGGTTCGACGGAGACGTGCTCGGCGACGACCCGCTGCACTCGTGGGTGCTGGCGGCGGCCGCGGCGCGTGAGGCGTGGATCGCGCCGAAAGCGCTGCTCAAGCCGGTGCACCTGAGCTACGGCAAGGCCACGGCGGTGGAGTACGGCTGGCAGATGACGTCCGACCTGGCCGTGCACGCCTGGGACCTGGCCCGCGCCATCGGGGTGGACGAGCGGATCGACCCGGACCTCGCCGAGTCGGTGCTGGAGCACATCGAGCCGAACGCGAAGGCGTGGGCGGCAAGTGGGCTGTTCGACCCTCCGGTGCCGGTGCCGGACGACGCAGACCCGCAGACCCGGCTCATCGCGCTGCTCGGCCGGACGCCGTAGCGGGTGTGCGCTCGGTAGTGGGTGTGCTGCGTGTAGTGGTGATACACCGTGGGGAGAGCCCATCGGAAGCTCTCCCCACGGTCTGTTTCCTTGGCACGGGCGGGGCCCCCGTGACCAAGCCTGTCGCGCACGCCCCGTCCCGCGCAGCTCCCCGACTACGCGGGACGGGGCGCACCTCCCCCTCACAACGTGCGGAGTCCCCCGACGGCTCGACGCACAGGACATTGATAGCCCTCAGGCGTTGTCAGCGGTCGGTGGACGATGCCCTGACAACATTTCCCGGACAACGACATCGGGCCCCGCCGCGTGGTGCGGCGAGGCCCGGTGCGTGTCGGAAGGTCGTGGTCGGAGGCGGAGGGGAAGGCCGTCACGGGCCGTTGACGCCCGGTTCCCAGCTCTCCGGCCTGCCGCTCTCGGTCAGCAGCAGTTGCCAGTCGCCGAAGCCCATCGGCGCGTCGTGGTGCCACGGGAACTTGCCGTCCGCGGTCGGCAGGATGATCTGCAGCGCGGCGAAGTCGCCCTTGCCGTAGAGCAGGAACGCGCTGCCGAAGAACTCCGGGTAGAAGCCCTTGAAGACCCGCTCGAACGTGACCGGCACGCCGCCGAGGAAGTCGTAGTAGAGCCGGCCGGGCACGAACCGCTCGCCACGCCTGGCACGGTCGACGTAGGCGCGGATGAGCACCTGCGCGGCCTCGGGCGGCAGGCCGAGCACCACGGCCTCGGCGACACCGAACCGGCGCCACGCGCCGACGGAGAACGAGTAGCCGGCGCCTTCGTCGTCCTCGGGCACGGTGACGACGGCGTGACCGTGCTGCTCGGCCTGCGTCAACAGCCAATTGCGCAGGTTGATGTCCTGGACGGAGGGGGCGGAGGGGTTCGACACCCGGCCATTGTGCCCGTTGCCCGCGTCAACCCCGCATAAGCGCGGCCCCGCCGTGCCCCGGACGGACGACGGCCCCGCGCCGGCGCTGCCGACACGGGGCCCTTGAGGTCGGGCTCAGTCGACCTCGGCCATCACCTCGTCGGACACGTCGAAGTTCGCGAACACGTTCTGCACGTCGTCGCAGTCCTCGAGCGCGTCGATCAGCTTGAAGATCTTCCGCGCGCCCTCGGCCTCCAGCTGCACGGTCACCGAAGGCAGGAAGTTCGCCTCCGCCGACTCGTAGTCGTAGCCGGCGTCCTGGAGGGACTTGCGCACCGCGACCAGGTCACCGGCCTCGGACACGACCTCGTAGCTCTCGCCGAGGTCGTTGACCTCCTCCGCGCCCGCGTCCAGCACGGCCATCAGCACGTCGTCCTCGGACAGCTCACCCTTCGGCACGATGACGACACCCTTGCGGGTGAACATGTACGCCACCGAGCCCGGGTCGGCCATCGAGCCGCCGTTGCGGGTCATCGCGGTGCGGACCTCGGACGCGGCCCGGTTGCGGTTGTCGGTCAGGCACTCGACCAGCACCGCCACGCCGTTGGGGCCGTAGCCCTCGTACATGATGGTCTGCCAGTCCGCGCCGCCTGCCTCCTCGCCACCGCCGCGCTTGCGGGCGCGCTCGATGTTGTCCAGCGGCACGGAGTTCTTCCGCGCCTTCTGGATGGCGTCGTACAGGGTCGGGTTGCCGTCGGGGTCGCTACCGCCGGTGCGGGCCGCCACCTCGATGTTCTTGATCAACCGCGCGAAGAGCTTGCCGCGCTTGGCGTCGATTGCGGCCTTCTTGTGCTTGGTGGTCGCCCACTTTGAGTGGCCGCTCATCTTTCCTCCGTCGAATACTCAGCCCGCGGCACGGACCATGTCCACGAAAAGGCGGTGCACCCGCCCGTCACCGGTCAGTTCCGGGTGGAACGAGGTGGCGAGCACGTGCCCCTGCCGAACCGCGACGATCCTACCGGCGGCCTCTCCGGCGTCTTCCGTTTCGGGCACCCGGGCGAGTACTTCCACGTCCGATCCCGCCGATTCCACCCACGGGGCGCGGATGAACACCGCGTGCACCTGGCCCACGTCGGTGAAGTCGAGTTCGGCCTCGAAGGAATCGACCTGCCTGCCGAACGCGTTGCGCCGCACCACGATGTCGAGCCCGCCGAGCTGGTGCTGGTCGGGCCGCCCGTCCAGGACGCGGTCGGCCAGCAGGATCATCCCGGCGCACGAACCGTAGGCGGGCATGCCCTCCTTGATCCGGGCGCGCAGGGGCTCGAGCAGGTCGAACGTGGCGAGCAGCCGGCTGATCGTCGTCGACTCGCCGCCCGGCAGCACCACGCCGTCGACCTCGGCCAACTCCTCGGGCCGGCGGATCGGACGGGCGAGCACGTCGGCCTCGGCCAACGCGACGAGGTGCTCACGGACGTCGCCCTGCAGGGCGAGGACACCGACGACGGACACGACTGGATTTCCTCCTAGGTGAACTGCCACCAGCCTAGGTGACCGGGCCGGACGGGTGCTCGTGGCACCCGCCCGGCCGTTCGGTCCTCCCGCGACGCGCCAGTCGCGCACCGCGACCCGCTCGGCCGCCTGGTGGGCGGTCGAACGACGGGCTCGGGCGGCTCGCCCGCACCGCGGAGGACGGCGCGGCGAGCACGTGAAGCAGGAACGCGATCCGCCCGACGGCCCGTTCGACGTGAACGGGAATGGGCGGTCGGTGCATCGGAAAGCCGAATCGCGCCACGCCACTTCGGCGGGCAACCCGGCATTCATCGCGTTCACCGGCTTCTCGACATGGCCTGAACACCGGGCGCGCGACGCCTGTTGTAGCAGGTCCGGCAGCCGGACGGCCCGATTGGGGCACTCGACGGCGACCGACTCCGCGCGCTGGTGTTCACACCGTGACGGCGAAACGTTAGTGGTTCACGACCGGCTCCCGGAAATCGCTTGAGGAAGACTTGATGTAACCCTGTTCACAATGTCCGGAAAGGGCCTGGTCATGGCCCGAATGGGTCTGGTCGGGCTCGGTGTGCCCGGAGAGCGCCCGGTCGAGGTCGTCCCAGATGTCCTCGACGTCTTCGAGGCCGACGCTGAGGCGGAGGAGGTTGGCGGGGACGCCGGACGCCTCGCGCGCGGTGTCGGGCACCAGGCGGTGCGTCAGCGCGGCGGGGTGCTCGATGAGCGTATCCACCACGCAGATGTGGGATTCGTCCCACCGCATCCGACGACACGACAGACCCCTCGACACGCGTCGCGACCAGCGCCAGCGACCTCTCCTCGGTGGGACACCACCCCCGAAGGAGGTCACCGTGGGTGACCGGATCGTCCCCAGCCTCGTGTTCGGCACCCACCCCGTCCCGGGGTCTCCCCCGCCGGACCCGCACTCCCCGCAACCGGATCCCGACACCGGCGGTATCGCAGGCGACGGTCGTCGCCTGCCGCGGCGGGAACTGGATCTGCGACGGACCGAGGCCCCGGGTCCCGGTGCCCTGCCGATCCTGCGCACGGCGCATCCGCGTCGCCACGCCATCCGCACGTTCGACGAGAAGGGCCGGATCGGCGACCGGCTCCTGTTCGGCGTGCTGGGGTGGCATCGCCGTATGCCGGTGTCGATCCGGGTGCACGACAGCGGGGCCCTGGTCGTCCGCCGTGATCCGCGCGGGGAGTCCGCGTTGACCGAGCGGACCCACGTCGCGGTGCCGGCGCCGATCCTGCGGTGGTGCGGACTCGACAAACGGGAGCAGGTGCTGCTGGTGGCGGTGCCGTCGCTGTCGGCACTCGTGATCCACGGCCAGGAGACGCTGGACCGCCTGCTGCCCTACCCGGAAGGGCTCGTGGCCGAGGCCCGTCCGGTCGGCGAAGGGCCGCCGGCGGCCCGGACGCCGGCGGCCGGGGTATCGGGCACTGTCGGAGCCGACGGTGCCTCGGAGGTGGCCGATGGTTGAGGTGGACCGGACCAGGGGTACCACCGGCGGCCGTGCCGATCCCGACGCCGTGAGGGTGGCGCTGCAACTGTTGGACCAGCTGAACCTGACCCCGACCGACCTGGTCGACGTCGTGGCGGCGAGAAGGATGCCGACATTCGCGGAGTTGGTGCCGAAGGCGATCGAGGCGATGCCGGAAGGGTCCCGCCGAACCTATCGCACCTATTTGAACAAGCTGTTGGAGGTCTGGGGGCCGCGTCGTCTGGACGAGTTCGACGCCGAGGAGGCGAGGCGGTTCCTGACGTATACGCAGGAGACTGCGCAGGTGCGGCGGACGGGCACCGGTGGCGGCGGGGCGGCGCAGCACGCCCGTCGCGCGCTGTCGTGGTTGTACCGGTATGCGGAGGAACACGAGTTCATCAGCTCGCGACAGAACGTGATCAAGCTGATACCCACGCCGCCCTCGAGCCAATCGCGGCGTCATGCTCTCTCCCCGCAACTGGTTGCGGACATCCTGGCCGCGGCACGGGGCACGGGCGTCGATCCGACGCTGGACGCCCTGATCCTGCGGTTCCATCTGGAGACCGCAGCCCGCACCGGTGGTGCGCTGGCACTGCGGGTGCGCGATCTGAATCCCGATCAGTCGCTGGTGCGGTTGCACGAGAAGAATTCGATGCAGCGGTGGCAGCCCGTTTCGCCGACGTTGATGGAGCACCTGCTCCACCATGCCCGTGACCGGGGTGCCCGGGACGAGGACGACGGGGTGCTGCGTTATGCCGATGGCACTGCGCTGGCCAGGCCTCATTACGAGAAGCTGTGGAGGCGTGTGGGCAGATATGTCGAGAGCGTGCGAGTGCTGGGCGTCAGCACCCACTGGCTGCGGCACACCACGTTGACGTGGGTGGAACGCAACTTCGGCTACGCGGTTGCCCGGGCCTACGCCGGGCACGCCGTACCGAAGTTCAACCTGCACGGTGTGACCCAGGTCTACGTCAAGGCCGGCATCGAGGAGGTGGCGACGGCGTTGCAGGCGATGACCGGTGAGCGTCATCCACTGGCATCGACGGTGACGGGCGACGGCTCGTCGCCCGTCACCGAGCCGGATCGGGCGGGTCACGGCGGGCTCGGGCGGTCCACGCTGCCCGAGTGGCTACGCGCCGGGGGTGTGGTGGAGACCGTCCAGGACCGCTTGGTCGAACGGATCCGCCAACTGTACGAGGAAGCCGAGCAGGCCGGCCGCCCACGCCCAGGCCGAGGGGTCTTGGTCAAGGCGACCGGGGCGTCGGATCACCGAGTGATCGCGGCGCAGGCGGAGATCAATGGGACCATCAAGCCTCCCTGGCTTGACGACCTGGTCGAGCGGATCCGCCGTCTATACGAGGAAGCCGAGCAGGCCGGGCGCCAACGCCCGAGCCGGGGGACCTTGGCCAAGGCCACCGGGGCGTCGGTCTACCGGGTGAATGTTGCGCAGGCGGAGATCAAGGCGACCGTCAAACCCCCCTGGATGGAGGACCTAGTCGAGCGGATCCGCCGACTGTACGAGGAAGCCGAGCAGGCCGGCCGCCCACGCCCAGGCCAGCGTCCGTTGATCAAGGCGACCGGGGCGTCGAATAGCCGAGTGCGGGCGGCGGTAGCGGAGATCGATAGGACCGCACGCGGCCTGGGGCCTGCTACCCCCGGTCCTGGTGTGGCCGCGGAAGCATCGGAGGCCCCGCTCGTAGCGATGACTGCCAGGGACGGCCACGGCCGCTGGCGATAGTGGGGCGGAGGGCGAGGCGGGCGAGGGCGAGGCGCGGCGACAGCCGACCGCGCATGCCCTGTCGGCGTCCCGATCACCCACGTTGTCACCGCTGGCGGTGACAGCAAGGCAATCGGCAGGGCTTTCGGTGCGTCGGTCGCCGGGAATCGCAGAGCCTGCCGTCGAGCAGGGTGGTTCGTCGGCGGGGTTGTTGTTGCGGTTCCAGCTCGGCTGTCGAGGTTGTTGAGTTGGCGTTGGGCGCGTTCGGTGGCGGTGTCGCGGCCCGGCGGCAGGCACTGAAGATGTACCGGTAGTCGGGCCGCGACATCGATGCCGAACGCGCCCAACGCCAACTCAACAACCCCACCGACACCGACCCTCACAACGCCTGAGCCGCCCACCCAGACCCCCGGACGGTGCAGACAATGCCGTGGTGCACGCTCTCACCGGGCTTCCTCGCCAATCCCGAAGGGCTGGCGCTGGGCAACGCGGTGCAAACCAACCTCGTTGCGGCGCAGTT
>NZ_LGED01000198.1 GCF_001280085.1 Saccharothrix sp. NRRL B-16348
CACGGACGGGAGGAGCATGCCGTTCTCGATCTTCGACAGCTTGGACTGGCTCATCCCGGTAGCGCGCGCCGTGGCCGTGCCGGTCATCTTGGCCTCGGTGCGCAGCCTTCGTAACTCGCGCGAGAGCCGTTCTCGGGCCAGCCGCGAACGCTCAGGTGCGGTCATGCAACGCACCGTATCGACGCGCACCCCTCTTGACGATCGGCCAGGAAGGTGTCTGCGGGCCCGCGGCCGGTCGCCCCGGGTGATCTGGCACACGTCGGCGGGCGTTTCGGGGAGCGCACGTGCATCCGGCCGTGCAGGTGCGCTTGCAGCAGGTCCGGGGCCTGCGGGTGATCGACGACGGGCGCCTCCGGCCGGTCCGCGGGCGGGTCAGAACTCGACGCGGAGCAGGACCAGGTCGTTCTGCACCAATCTGATCTCGACGCCGGTGATGTCGGACCGGCTCAGCCGAGTGGTCGCGGTCGGCCGGGTGGTCGAGCCGGGACCGGCCGTCCAGGTCGCGACCAGCACGGTGGCGCCGTCGGCCGCGACCACGTGCAGGGCGTAGGCGAACTCGGGCGTCGGCGGCCCGTCCGGCACGGCGTAGGAGCACAGCACGTCGATCCGGGTGCCCCACGGCTCGTCCACCAGCCGCACGCTGGCCGTCACGGGGCTGGGCAGGGTCTGGCGCATCACGACGTCGGGCTCGGGCGGTGGCTCGGTGGTCGAGGCGGTGGGGGGCACGGCGGGAGGGGCGGGGGTGGGGGGGGGCGGGGGAGGCGGGGGCGCCGGCCCCGGCCCCCACCCCCCCCCCCCCCCCCGTGCCCACCACCGCCTCGACCACCGAGCCACCGCCCGAGCCCGACGTCGTGATGCGCCAGACCCTGCCCAGCCCCGTGACGGCCAGCGTGCGGCTGGTGGAACCGCGGAGAGGATGCCGGGCACGCCCGCGAACGACGCGACGTCACCCGAGCACTCCGGGCACCCGGCTGCCAGGTGCCCCTCGAACTCCCGCCGTTCGCCGGGGGACAGCGAACCCAGGACGTACGCGGCGCCCCAGTCCCGGTACGGATCGACTGGCGAGCTCAACGTCCGGTGACCCCCTTCTCCTCCAGCGCCAGCCGCAGCGCCCGCAGACCGTAGTGCAGCCGGGACTTCACGGTTCCCTCCGGCAGGTCCAGCGCGACGGCCAGCTCGGCGACGGACTGTCCCATGTAATACGCGCGCACGATCACGGTGCGGTGCTCCGGCGTCAACTGGGTGAGCACGTCGGCCACCAACCAGGCGTCCAGCGCGGAGTCGCTGTGGTCGTCGCGCGGCCGTTCGGGCAGCCGTTCCGACCCGATCTCCCAGCGCGCGCGTGCGCTGCGGCGCTCGTCGATCACCACGTTGCGCGCCACCGTGTAGAGCCACGCCCGCGCCGCCGCCGCACCCTGGTCGAGCACCTTGGGGTTGCGCCACGCCCGCAGCAGCGCTTCCTGCACCACGTCGCGCGACAGCTCGTCGTCCCCGGTCAGCCGGCGCACGTACCGCCACAGGGCGGGCGCGTGCTCGTCGTGGAGGGAGCGCAGCAGGGCAATGTGACTGTCGTTGATCGCGCACCTCCTCGGCTAGTCGTGGAGCAGCGGTTCCCTGGTGTCGGCGGGCACGGTCGCACTGGGAAAGGCGGGCGGGCGCTTGGCGAGGAAGGCCGCCGTGCCCTCGCGCATGTCGTCGGTGGTGAACGCCTCCCGGAACGCGTCGAGCTCGAACTCCAGCCCGGCGGCGACGGTCGTGCCGTTCGAGGCGTTCACCGCGGCCTTGGCCAGCGACACCGCCGTGGCCGAGTTGCCCGCGATCCGGCCGAGCACCGCGCGTGCGGCGGCCAGCATCTCATCACGGTCGTCGAACACCGCGTTGACGAGGCCGAGCCGCGCCGCCTCCGCCGCGTCGACGTGCCTGCCGGTGTAGATCAGCTCCCGGGCGACCGCGGGTCCGACCAGGCGTTGGAGGCGGACGCAGCCGCCGAAGCCCGGGATGAGGCCGAGCACGACCTCCGGCTGGCCGAACACCGCGCGCCTGGTCGCGTAGGCGAAGTCGCACGCCAGCACCATCTCGCAGCCGCCGCCGAGGGCGTAGCCGTCCACGCACGCGACGACCGGGCACGGGACCTCCTCCAGCAGCCGGGTGACGCGTTGGCCGAGCATCCCGAACCGCTCGCCCTCGTCCGGCGTCATCGCGGCCATCTCGCGGATGTCCGCGCCCGCGATGAACGCCGGGCCGGGCGCTCCGGTGAGGACGATGCCGCGCGGCGCCCGACCGACGAGGACGCCGGACAGGAAGTCGTCGAGTTCGGACAGGACCCGGACGGACAGCGCGTTGCGCGCCGGTGGTCGGGACACGGTGACCGTCGTGACGCCGTCCTGTTCTTCGATGAGCAAGGTCGAGTAGTCCACGGAAGTCTCCTCACGAGTCCCAGATGGCGCCGAACGCGGGCACGCCCCGCGCTTCCAGCTCCTCCACCACGTGCCACGTCGTCTTCTTGTTCGAGATGCAGATCACGGCTTCGGCGTCGAACTCCCGGTGCGCGCGCAGCGCCAGTTCCACCAGGTCGGGCTTGCCGTCGCGGACGGTGTCCCAGACCAGGGCGTCCGGCTGCACGGCCTCGATCTCGTCCACCAGCTCGTCGCCGTAGGTGTCGCGCGGCGTGCGGGTGGACCACACCAGCCGCGACGGCGTCTCCCGCGACAGCAGGTGGGGCAGGCACGGCCCGATGCCGCTGCCGGTGGCCACCCACACCACGCGGGTGAACAGCTTGTCGATGTTGCCGACGCCGGCGGTCGGCACGCCCTTGACCCACAGGTGCGTCGGCAGGTCGTCGATCAGCGAGCCGGTCCAGTCGCCCGCGCGCGAGATGGTGAGCCGGAAGCCGGGTTGGCCGGGCGTCGGCACGTTGGCGAACGAGTGCCACTCCAGCAGCGGGTGGCGGCTCACCGCGGTCGAGGAGCCGGCGAACGGCGTCACGCCGTAGTCGAACGACACCAGCGCGACGTGCCGCGACGGGCGGGAGATCCGCACCGGCACGCGACGCAGCCGCGCCCACGGCAGCACGACGCTCGCCACGATCAGCAGGAGCAGCCAGAACTGGGCCGAGCCGAGGAATCCGGGCTGCCGGGCCGAGTGCGCGGCGAACAGGGCGAGCACGGTCCAGCCCGCGAAGCGGTGCACGCGCTCGAACACGTCGTGCCGGCGTGCGCGCAGGCCGGGCAGGGCGAAGACCACCATCCCGACCATCAGGGCGAGGATCGTCCACGTCAGCGGGTCGTTGAGGACCACGGCGAGGACGGTGAACCACGCGGTGGCGCTGAGCGCGGCGCCGACGTGCAGGCCGCCGAAGTGGTAGACCTTGCCCAACGTCCAGCGGATCCGCAGCGGCCACGTCGTCGGCGCGCTCGTGGCGAGCCGGAACAGCAGGTTGATCACGTGCTGCTGGCGGATCAGGACGGCCAGGGCGACGTTCGCGACGACCAGGTTCGCGAGGTCGTGCGCGTCGTCCACACCGAACGCCGCGATGACGTTGGCCAGGACGACGAGGGCGGCGAGCCGGTTGTGGTGGGTGAACGGGCGCTTCCGGAGCCTCAGCCCCAGCGCCGACGGTGTGTCGCTGCGCGTGGTGGTCATGCGACCGTCACCAGCGACGAGAGCGCGGCCCGGTCCACTTTGCCGCGTGCGGTCAGCGGCAGGTCGTCCACCGCGACGACCAGTGACGGCACGCAGTAGTAGGGCAGCGCGTGCGCCACCGCGTCCGTGGCCGCCTGTGGGTCGACGGTGGCGGGGCTGACGAACCCGACGAGCCTGCCGTCGTGCAGGACGGTGGTCGCGCGGACGCAGCCGGGGGTCGTCTCCAAGGCGGAGGTGACCGCGTCCAGCTCGACCCGGAAGCCCCGGACCTTGACCAGGTCGTCGGTGCGGCCGTGGTGCTCCAACTCGCCGTCCGGCGTCCAGCGGCCCAGGTCGCGGGTGCGGAACATCAGGTGGTCGCCGCCGAGGAACGGGTCGGGGCGGTAGCGCTGGGCGGTCAGCACGTCGTTGCCGAGGTAGCCCGCCGTGACGCAGGCGCCGCCCGCCCACATCTCGCCGACCTCGCCGATCCGGCACGGCCGCAGGTCCTGGTCGAGCACGTAGACCGTGGTGTTGGGGACCGGACGGCCGATGGTGAGCCGGCCCGTGCGCGGGTCGTAGCGCTGGATCGTGTTGACGATCGTGACCTCCGTCGGACCGCAGGCGTTGTGGAACGCGGCGCGGGCGGACCAGGCGTCGGCCAGGGGTTTGGGGCAGTGCTCTCCGGCCACGGCGACCACTCGCACGTCGGGGCACTCTGCCGGGTCCACTGTGGACAGGACGCCTGGGGTGGCGATGAGGACAGTCGAGGTCTTGGCCGTCTTCCCGATGTCCCGGCCGCGGATGACGGACGTGGCGCCGTGCGCGAGCGCGCCGAAGAGCTCCCACACCGCCATGTCGAACGCGATGTTGAGCAGCTGCGCGACCCGGTCGCCCGGTCGGATGCCCAGGTCGCCGGGTGCGGTGAGCAGGACGTTGCACAGGTTCGCGTGGGTGACGCGGACGCCGTTGGGCACGCCGGTCGTGCCGGAGGTGAAGATGACGACGGCGGTGTCGCCGTGTTCCGCCCGCGGTGGGTCGACGCGGCGGTCCGGGAGGGTGTCGAGGGCGAGCACCTTCGGCGCGGCGAGGTCGCGGGTCTGCGGGAGGTGCTCGCGGGTGGTCAGGACGACGTCGATGTCGGCGGTGCGGATGATGTGGTCGAGGTGGGGCTTCGGGGTGATCCGGACGTCCTGCGGCACGTAGGCCGCGCCGACCTTCAGCACGGCGAGGATGCCGACGACGAGGTGGATCGAACGCGTTAAGAAGACGCCGACGTGATCGCCCGGGCGCACGCCGGCGGCGAGGAGTTCGGCGGCGACCACGTTCGCGCGGTGGTCCAGCTCGCCGTACGTCACGCAGGCGCCTTCGTGCTCGACCGCCCGCGCGTGCGGCGACCGTGCCGCGTGGGCCTCGAAGGCGTGGTGTATCCGGTGGAACGGTGGTGTCACGCTCGGTCCGCGGCCGAATCGCCGGAACAGGGAGCGGTCGTCCGGAGGAAGTCCTCGCACAGCGTCGGGCTCGGTCGTGGCCGTCACAGGTCGTGCACCTCTCGTCAGCCGGGCGTGGTCACCCGGACTGAACGAGACAGCCCCACCGTCCGTTCAAGCCGAACGCGAAAAAAGTTGAACTTTCCCCAACCCGCGTGTCGAACGCTCAGGCTCGGCGTGTCGAACGCTCGGCACCGGCGTGTCGAACGCTCAGGACGCGCGTGTCGGACACTCAGGACATTCGAGTCGAACGCTCGGGGTGGGACAGTCGAACGAGCCGGTCGTCGGCGTCACCCGGCTGAGACGGGCGGGTGGACCCGGTCCAGGAAGTCCCGCGCCAGGGTGACGACCTCGTCCAGGTTCGTCTCCAGCGCCCAGTGCCCGCCGTCGAGCAGGTGCAACTCGGCGTCCGGCAGGTCGCGGAGGTAGGCCCGCGCGGCGCCCTCCGGCATGTAGCCGTCGTGCGGGCCCCACGCGATCAGCGTCGGCGGCCGGTGCTCGCGCAGGTACGCCTGCTGCCGTTCGAACCAGTCGATCGTGCTCGACTGGTCGGCCAGCAGGTGGACCAGGTTCCGCCGTCGCTCGGGCGTGCCCAGCAGCGCCCAGGACAACGTCCAGAGGTCCGGGCCGACCCGGTCGACCAGCCTCTCGGGGAGCTCGCCGACGAACTCGTCGCGGAAGCCGTCCGCGCTGACCGCGGCGTACAGCCGGGACGTCCCCTCCTCCGTCGGGTCGGCCCAGTACTCCTTGAGCGGCCGGTACTTCGGGCCGTGCTGGTCCTCGTAGATGTCACCGTTCTGGATGATCAGGGCGGTGACCCGCTCGGGCGCGTGCATGGCCAGCCGCAGCCCGAACTGGGAGCCGTAGTCGTGCAGGTAGAGGGCGTACCGGGTGAGGCCGGCCGCGTCGGCGAACCGCTGGAGGAACTCGGCGTACCCGTCGAAGGTGTAGGAGAAGCGCGTCCGGTCCGGCGTGCCGCTGTACCCGAACCCGGGGTAGTCCGGCGCGATCAGCCGCCACCGGTCGCCGAGCGCGGCCATGAAGTTGCGGTACTGGAACGACGAGCAGGGGTAACCGTGGGGCAGCAGCACCACCGGGGCGTCCGGTGGCCCTGCCTCGCGGTAGAAGATGGCGGTCCCGTCGACCTCCATCGTCCGATGGGCGACCGGGGCGGGCGTGTGGGGTGAAGTCACCCTTGTCCCGTTGCACGGGACGGTCCCGGGTAAACCTCACCCGTCCGGGTCAGTCGGTGGCCGACCAGGCGTCGGACAGGAGTTGCCTGGTCTCGCCGAGCAGTTGCGGCAGGACCTTGGTGTGGCCGATCACCGGCATGAAGTTCGCGTCGCCGCCCCAGCGCGGCACCACGTGCTGGTGCAGGTGGGCCGCGATGCCCGCGCCGGCGACCACGCCCTGGTTCATGCCGACGTTGAACCCGTGCGGACCGGCGGCGGAGCGGATCACCCGCATCGCCTTCTGGGTGAACGCGGCGAACTCCGCCGTCTCTGCCACGGTCAGGTCGGTGTAGTCGGGCACGTGCCGGTACGGCAGCACCATCAGGTGACCGGGGTTGTACGGGTACAGGTTGAGCACCGCGAACACCAGCTCGCCGCGCGCCAGGATCAGGCCCTCGGCGTCGTCCAGCCCGATCACCCGGCAGAACGGGCACCCCTCGGGCTCGTCGCCGACGGCCTTGCCCTCACCGCGCACGTACGAGAGGCGGTGCGGGGTCCACAACCGCTGCAACGCGTCGTCGACCCCGACCCCGTCCTGCTCCTCGTACCGGTCCGTCACTGGACGAGTTCCGCCGTGGGCGACGCGTTCTCCCGCCGCGCCACCCAGTCCACGACCGTCTCGACGGCACGCTCGACCGGCACGCCGTTGATCTGGGTGCCGTCGCGGAACCGGAACGACACCGCGCCCTGCTCCACGTCCTTGCCGCCCGCGAGCAGCATGAACGGCACCTTCTGCGTGGTGTGGTTGCGGATCTTCTTCTGCATCCGGTCGTCGGAGGCGTCCACCTCGACCCGGATGCCCTTCGCCTTGAGCTGCCCGGCGACCGCCAGCAGGTGGTCGACGTGCTCGTCCGCGATCGGGATGCCCACCACCTGCACGGGCGCCAGCCACGCCGGGAACGCGCCCGCGTAGTGCTCGGTCAGCACGCCGAAGAACCGCTCGACCGAGCCGAACAGCGCGCGGTGGATCATGACCGGCCGCTGCCGGTTGCCGTCCGGGCCGGTGTACTCCAGCTCGAACCGCTCCGGCAGGTTGAAGTCCACCTGGATGGTCGACATCTGCCAGGTGCGACCCAGCGCGTCCTTGGCCTGCACGGAGATCTTCGGCCCGTAGAACGCCGCGCCGCCCGGGTCGGGCACCAGCTCCAGGCCGGAGTCCTCGGCCGCGACGCGCAGCGCCTCGGTCGCCTTCTCCCAGACCTCGTCGGAGCCGACGGACTTCTCCGGGTTGCGGGTCGACAGCTCCAGGTAGAAGTCGTCGAGGCCGTAGTCGCGCAGGAGGCCGAGCACGAAGGACAGCAGCGACTTCAGCTCGTCCTGCACCTGGTCGGGGGTGCAGAAGATGTGCGCGTCGTCCTGCGTCATGCCGCGCACGCGGGTCAGGCCGTGGATCACGCCGGACTTCTCGTACCGGTAGACGCCGCCGAACTCGAACATGCGCAGCGGCAGCTCGCGGTAGGACCGCCCGCGCGACTTGAAGATCAGGTCGTGGAACGGGCAGTTCATCGGCTTGAGGTAGTAGTCCTGGCCGGGCTTGCGCAGCTTGCCGTCGTCGTCGTACTCGGCGTCGAGGTGCATCGCCGGGTACATGCCGTCCTTGTACCAGTCGAGGTGACCGGACGTCTCGAACAGGTTGCCCTTGGTGATGTGCGGCGAGTAGACGAACTCGTAGCCCTCTTCGGTGTGCCGGGCGCGCGAGTAGTCCTCCATGGCCTTGCGGATGATCCCGCCGCGCGGGTGGAACACCGCCAGGCCGGAGCCGATCTCGTCCGGGAAGCTGAACAGGTCCAGCTCGACGCCCAGCTTGCGGTGGTCGCGGCGCTCGGCCTCGGCCAGCAGCTCCAGGTGCGCGTCCAGCGCCTCCTGCGACTCCCACGCCGTGCCGTAGATGCGCTGCAGCTGCGGGTTCTTCTCGTTGCCGCGCCAGTACGCGGCGGCGACGCGGGTCAGCTTGAACGCCGGGATGTGCTTGGTCGTCGGCACGTGCGGGCCGCGGCACAGGTCGCCCCACACGCGGTCGCCGGACCGCGGGTCGAGGTTGTCGTAGATCGTCAGCTCGCCGCCGCCGACCTCCATGATCTCCGACGAGTCGACGGCGGTGTCGGACGATCCGGCTTTGACGTCCACCAGTTCGAGCTTGAACGGCTCGGCGGCCAGCTCGGACTTGGCCGCGTCGACCGACTCGACCACCCGGCGGTTGAACCGCTGCGCGCCCTTGATGATCGCCTTCATGCGCTTCTCCAGCGCCTGGAGGTCTTCGGGCGTGAACGGCTTGTCGACCCGGAAGTCGTAGTAGAAGCCGTCCTTGACCGGCGGGCCGATGCCCAGCTTGGCCTCGGGGAACTGCTGCTGCACGGCCTGCGCCAGCACGTGGGCGGCGGAGTGCCGGATGACGCTGCGGCCGGCCTCGGTGTCGGCGGCGACGGCCTCCACCTCGACGTCGACCTGCGGAACCCAGGACAGGTCGCGGAGGTGGCCCTCGGGGTCGCGCACGACCACGACGGCGTCCGGACCCTTGCCCGGGAGTCCCGCTTCACGCACCGCCGTCCCCGCGGTGGTCCCCGCCGTCACCACCACGCGCGGTGGGAGTTGGGCGGCTGCGGGACGTGGCTGGGACACGGTGACTCCTCGGTGTGCGTCGGTCCTTTGCCCGAGATGTTATCGGTGCTCACCGAGTCGATTTCCGGCGCACCGGGTCGGCCGCCCCCGTTTCCCGCGGATCACCCGGTCGGGTGGGCGGTCAGCCGCGGATCAGGGCGGGCAGCGCGTCGGCCGAGGTCACGGCACGTCCGGTGGTGCGCTGGTAGCGGCGGACGAGGTCGCGGTGGCGCACGCGGTGGCCGAGCGCGCGTTCGACGGTGAGCAGCGGGTTGCGGCGCGGGGGCGGGAAGGTCTCGGCCAGGTCGGCGAGCAGGGCCTCGCGGTCGACGTGGGCGGTCTTGAGGACCCACGCCACGCCGGGGTCCAGGGCGGTGAGGGCGAGGGCCAGGTGTTCGGGGCGGTGCTCGCGCTCGCGGCGGGCGAGGGCGAGGCGCAGCGACGCCGAGTAGGCCGCCTGGGCGTCCAGGCCGAGCGGCGGGGTGAGGCGGGCGCAGCGCCGACGTGCTTTCGCCGCGCCGAACGGGAGCAGCGGCTCACGGCCGGGCGGCCGGTCCAGCGCGGGCGCGCTGCGGCCGAGGAGGCGGTCGAGGTCGACGCCGATCGGGGCGAGGACGGCACGGTCCGCCGCACCGCCCGCGCCGAGTGGGGCCGCGAGGTGGGCGGCGTCCCGGATCGCGGTCGGGGTCGCGCCGTGGCGGCGGAGGACGTCGGCGGCGGTCGGGCGGGCCGGCGGAGCGCTCGCCGTGTTTTCGCCGGTGGACGGGCCGCCGGTGACCGTTCGGTCGGCGAGCGGGCCAGCGGCGAGGGCGGCCAGCAGGTGCTCGCTGCCGGTGCGCGGGTGGCCCAGGTCCAGTGCCAGCGCGAGCGCGCGGCCGATGGTGCGGTTCAGGTCGGGGTGGTCGCCTCGGAACACCGGTCAGTCCTCTCGGCCGTACTTGCGGTGGACGGTCTGCTTGGTCACGCCGAGGCGGGTGGCGATGTCGCGCCACGAACAGCCGGCTCGGCGGGCGGCGGCGACGTGTTCGGCTTCCAGTTGTTCGACGAGGCGGCGCAGGCGGGCCACGGCGCGCAGCCCGGCGTCCGGGTCGGCGCCGTGCGCGGCCGGGTCGAGATCGGCGATCGCAGCCATGTCGTCAACATATGCTGACGATCGGACGGCGTCAACACATGCTGACGGCACGGTTCACAGCCGGCGGACAGCCGGCCATCAGGATCTCCTCAGGTCGAACGCGCACCATGGCGGACAACAGCACGGGAGAGCAGGAGTTCCGCCATGTCAGACCCGAACCAGCCACCACGCGCCACCCCAGGCCCCGACCCCGCGGCGGACCGGACTCCCACCGACGCCACCACGCCGATGGCCACCCCCGCCCCGAACCCTGCCAATCCGGACCCGCCCGAGACCCCGACCGCACCCGGCACCCAATCCGGTGCTCCCGGCACTCCCGCCGGCGAGCAAGCGTCCGCCCAGGCCACCGCCGCCGGCGAACCGGCTGCTGCCGCCCAACCCGCACCTGGCGCGCCCCACCCTGGCTACTACCCGCCACCGCCCGGCAAGGGCGCGGCGGTCGGCCGGGTCGTCAAGCACCGCGCCACCCAACTCGTCGCCGTCGGCCTGCTCGGACTCGTCCTCGGCGGCGGGATCGTGGCGTTGGCCGACCGCGACCACCACCACCGCTACGGCGTCGGCCCCGACCGGCACGGGCACTCGCGGTTCGACGAGCGAGGCGAGCGAGGCGAACGCGGCGACCGGGGCCCGTGGGGC
Source organism: Saccharothrix sp. NRRL B-16348 (assembly GCF_001280085.1). GTDB lineage: Bacteria > Actinomycetota > Actinomycetes > Mycobacteriales > Pseudonocardiaceae > Actinosynnema. The sequence goes on from NZ_LGED01000198.1 coordinate 10,710, forward strand.
GAGCGCGGCGAACGTGGCCCCGAGCGGGTGCCGGGACGCGACTTCGAGCGCTGACCCCTCAGGACAGGAAGCCGCGCAGCAGCAGGGCCGTGCCGTCCAGGTGCTCGGCCATCGCCCGCCGCGCGGCGTCCGGGTCGCCCGCCAGGATGTGGGTCACGATCACCTGGTGCTGGTCGTTCGAGTGCGCCAGGTTCGGCGGCAGCAGCGGTATCCGGTCGAGCAGCGCGTTCACCCTGGTCCGGGCGTCGGCGACGGCCGCGGTGAGCGACGGCGAGCCGGTCGCCTCGGCGATCGCCAGGTGCAGCCGCGAGTCCTTGCGCCGGTAGGAGTCCACCGAAGCGTCACGGCACTCGGTCAGCCGGGCGAGCAGGTTGCGCCGCTCCACCGGGCTCAGCGCGCGACCCGCCGCGCACTCCGCCGCGCCCGTCTCCACCGCCGCGCGCAACGTCAACGCGTCCGCCAGCTCACCGGGGTCGACGCGGCGTTCCGGCGCGGCCACCGGCAACGGCGAGTTCACGAACGTCCCGCCGTACCGGCCGCGCCGCGACTCGACGTACCCGGCGTCCTGCAGTGACCGGATCGCCTCCCGCAGTGTCACCCGGCTGACACCCAACCGGGCCGCCAGGTCACGCTCCGCAGGCAGCCTCTCCCCCGGCCCTACCACGCCGAGCCGGATCGCCTGCATGAGCCGCTCCACCGTCTCCTCGAACGCGTTGCCCGCCCGCACGGGGCGGAACAACGCGTCCTGCAACGGCATCACAGCGGTGTCACGTAGGCACCGGCGATACCGCCGTCCACCAGGAAGTTCGACGCGGTCATGAACGACGAGTCGTCACTGGCCAGGAAGGCCACCGCCGCCGCGATCTCCTCCGGCTCGGCGAACCGGCCCAACGGCACGTGCACCAACCGCCGCGCGGCCCGCTCCGGGTCCTTCGCGAACAGCTCCCGCAGCAACGGCGTGTTCACCGGTCCGGGCGACAGGGCGTTCACCCGCACGCCCTGCCGGGCGAACTGCACGCCCAGCTCGCGGCTCATCGCCAGCACGCCGCCCTTGGACGCCGTGTAGGAGATCTGGGACGTCGCCGCGCCCATCGTCGCCACGAACGACGCCGTGTTGATCACCGAACCGCGCCCCTGCGAGAGCATGTGCGGGATCGCGTGCTTGCAGCACAGGTACACCGACGTCAGGTTGACCTTCTGCACCCGCTCCCACGCCTCGATGCCCGTGGTCAGGATGGAGTCGTCGTCCGGCGGCGAGATCCCGGCGTTGTTGAACGCGACGTCGACCGAGCCGTAGGTGTCCACAGTGGTTTGGTACAGCGCCGACACCTGTTCCTCGTCGGTCACGTCGACCTGGACGAACAGCCCGCCGACCTCGTCGGCCGCCGCCTTGCCGGACTCCGCGTCCACGTCCGCGACGACGACCTTCGCCCCCTCGGACGCCAGCCGCCGCACCGAGGCCAGACCGATGCCGCTGCCACCGCCGGTGACCACGGCAACCCGGCCCTCAAGTCGCTGAACCATGTCTCTCCCAATCAGTGAGCGATGAAGACGTTCTTGGTCTCGGTGAACGAGTCGAGGGCGTCCGGCCCCAGCTCACGTCCCAGCCCGGACTGCTTGAACCCGCCGAACGGGGTCCAGTACCGCACCGACGAGTGCGAGTTGACCGACAGGTTCCCCGCCTCGACGGCGCGCGACACGCGCAGCGCCCGCCCCACGTCCCGGGTCCAGATCGACCCGGACAGGCCGTACGCGCTGTCGTTGGCCAACCGCACCGCGTCCTCCTCGTCGGTGAACGGCAGCACGGCCACCACCGGCCCGAAGATCTCCTCCACGGCCGCGCGGTCACCGGGGGCGACGGGCGCCAGCACGGTCGGCGGGAACCAGAAGCCCGCGCCCGACGGCGCCGAACCCCGGAACGCCACCGGTGCGTCGGACGGCACGTAGGACGCGACCTTCTCCCGGTGCGCGGCCGAGATCAACGGCCCCATCTCGCTGGCCTCGTCGCCGGGCGCGCCGACCACCACGCCCTTGACCGCGGGCTCCAGCAGCTCCATGAACCGGTCGTAGACCGACGCCTGCACCAGGATCCGGGACCGCGCGCAGCAGTCCTGGCCCGCGTTGTCGAACACCCCGTACGGCGCGGTGGCGGCGGCGCGCTCCAGGTCCGCGTCGGCGAACACGACGTTGGCCGACTTGCCGCCCAGCTCCAGCGTCACCCGCTTCACCTGGTCCGCGCAGCCGGCCATGATCTGCTTGCCGACCCGCGTCGACCCGGTGAACACGACCTTGCGCACGTCCGGGTGCGTGACGAACCGCTGCCCCACCACCGGTCCGGCGCCAGGCACCACCTGGAACACGTCCGGCGGCAACCCGGCCTCCAACGCCAGCGAGGCCAACCGCAGTGCCGTCAGCGGCGTCAGCTCGGCGGGCTTGAGCACCACCGTGTTCCCCGCCGCCAGCGCGGGCGCGAAGCCCCACACCGCGATCGGCATCGGGAAGTTCCACGGCACGATCACGCCGACCACGCCGAGCGGCTCGTGGAAGGTCACGTTCAGCCCGCCGGGCACCGGGATCTGCTTGCCGAACAACCGTTCCGGCGCGGCCGAGTAGTAGTGCAGCACGTCGCGGACGTTCCCGGCCTCCCACCGCGCGTTGCCGATGGTGTGGCCGGCGTTGAGCACCTCCAGCGCCGCCAGCTCCTCCACCGCGCCGTCGACCGCCTCGGCGAACCGCCGCAGCAGCCGGGCCCGGTCTCCCGGCGCCACCGCGCGCCACGCGGGCAACGCCGCCGCCGCGCGGGCGATGGCCGCGTCGGTCTCCTCCAGCGTCGCCAGCGGCACCGAGCGGACCACCTCCTCGGTGGCCGGGTTGATGACGTCGAACGTGGTCACTTCACTCCTCTGTCCTGAACGGCGCCGACGAGTGCGGCGAACAAGCGGTCGTCCTCGGTGTCGGCCTCCGGGTGCGACTGCACGCCGAGCACGAACCGCGAGCCCGGCAGCTCCACCGCCTCCACGGTGCCGTCCGGCGCGCCCGCGACCACGCGCAGGCCGTCGCCGAGGACGTCCAACGCCTGGTGGTGGTGGCAGAACACGGTGGTGGCGAGGCCGACGATGCCGGCGAGCGCCGAACCGGGCGCGACCGCGATCCCGGTGTGCTCGTACACGGCGGGCGCCGGGTTGTGCCCGTCGACGTGCTGGACCAGCGTGCCGCCCAGCGCCACGTTGAGCACCTGCATGCCGCGGCACACCGCGAGCAGCGGCAGGTCCAGCTTCAACGCCGCGCGCGCCAGGCTCAGCTCGACCGCGTCCCGCTCGGGCCGCGCCGGTCCCGTGCGCGGGTCGCGTGGCCTCCCGTACAACGCCGGGTCGACGTCCGCGCCGCCCGCCAGCACCAGGCCGTCGAGGAACGCGACGCTGTCCGCGTCCCACGTGCCGACCGGCGGCAGCAGCACGGGGTTGCCGCCCGCGCGCACCACCGAGTCGAGGTAGTCGCGGTGCAGCACGGCCGCCTCCACGTCCCAGACGCCGAACTTCGCGCGTTCGAGGTACGTGCTCACGCCGATCAACGGCCGTGCCCTAGAGCCGTTCGAAACCACGGATCCGCTCCCAGTCCGTCACCGACTTCTCGAACGCGGCCAGCTCCACCCGGGCCGCGTTCAGGTAGTGCTCGACCACGTCCGCCCCGAACGCGTCACGCGCGAGTTCGCTCTTGGCCAGCAGGGACGCGGCGTCGCGCAGCGTGCCGGGCACGGTCGGCTTGTCGGAGGCGTAGGCGTTGCCCGTGAACTCCTCCTCCAGCGGCAGCTCGTTCTCCACGCCGTGCAGACCGGCCGCGATCAGCGCGGCGACGGCCAGGTACGGGTTCACGTCCGCGCCGGGCACCCGGTTCTCGAACCGCAGCGACTGGCCGTGCCCGACGACCCGCAGCGCGCACGTCCGGTTGTCCTTGCCCCACGCCACCGCGGTCGGCGCGAAGCTGCCCGGCGCGAACCGCTTGTAGGAGTTGATGTTCGGGGCGAGGAAGTAGGTCAGCTCGCGCAGGGCCGCCAGCTGCCCCGCCATGAAGTGCTCCATGAGCTTGGACCTGCCGCGCCCCTCGGCGAACACCGGCTCGCCGTCGGCCGACCGCAGGCTCAGGTGGATGTGGCAGGAGCTGCCCTCGCGCTCGTTGTACTTGGCCATGAACGTCAGCGCCTTGCCCTGCTGCGCCGCGATCTCCTTGGCCCCGGTCTTGTAGATGCTGTGGTTGTCGCAGGTCGCGAGCGCCTCGGTGTAGCGGAACGCGATCTCGTGCTGACCGGGGTTGCACTCGCCCTTGGCCGACTCGACCACCATGCCCGCGCCCGCCATGTGGTTGCGGATGGCGCGCAGCAGCGGTTCGACGCGGGCGGTGCCCAGCAGCGAGTAGTCCACGTTGTACTGGTTCGCCGGGGTGAGGTCGCGGTAACCGCGGTTCCACGCGTCCTCGTAGGTGTTGTCGAAGACGATGAACTCCAGCTCCGTGCCCACGAACGCGCGCAGGCCGCGTTCGGCGAGCCGGTCGAGCTGGCGCTTGAGGATCTGGCGCGGCGAGGCGACCACCGGTCCGCCGTCCTCCCAGACGAGGTCGCACATGACCAGCGCGGTGCCCTCGTGCCACGGCACGCGGCGCAGCGTGGCCAGGTCGGGCTTCATCACGAAGTCGCCGTAGCCGCTGTCCCACGACGACATGGCGTAGCCCTCGACGGTGTTCATCTCCACGTCGACGGCCAGCAGGTAGTTGCAGCCCTCGGCGGAGTGCGGCAGGACCTCGTCGACGAAGTAGCGGGCGGCGCAGCGCTTGCCCTGGAGGCGGCCCTGCATGTCGACCACGGCGACCAGCACCGTGTCGATCTCCCCGGCGTCCACGAGCACGCGCAACTCCTCCACGGCGAGCATCCGCAGTACCTCCAAAGGTATGTCAGCGAGCCATTGGACGCCTCATCTTGACACCTTCGAGTGAAGGCCGCCATCCCCGCTCAGGCAACTCGTCGCCGGAGTGCCTGTTGACACGATCCGGTGACGCGCGCCACTCTCCCTGCAAAGGAGCGCGACTGACCCATTAGGGAGCGCAGATGGCCAAACACGTCGAGTACGAGAAGGTGGGCAGCGACTACCTGGAGCACCGGCAGCTCAAGCGGGGCGCCGCGGGCTGGGTGCTGCTGGCGGGTCTGGGGGTCTCCTACGTCATCTCCGGCGACTTCGCCGGGTGGAACTTCGGGCTCGCCCAAGGCGGCTGGGGCGGCCTGCTGGTCGCGACGATCCTGATGGGCGCCATGTACACGTGCATGGTGTTCGGCCTGGCGGAGCTGGCCGCCGCGCTGCCCGTGGCCGGCGCCGGGTACGGCTTCGCCCGCCGTGCGCTGGGACCGCTGGGCGGTTTCGCGACGGGCATCGCGATCCTGGTCGAGTACGCCATCGCGCCCGCCGCGATCGTCGTGTTCATCGGCGACTACGTGCAGGCGCTCGGGCTGTTCGGGCTCACCAGCTCGTGGCCGGTGTACCTGGTCTGCTACGCGATCTTCGTCGGCGTGCACCTGTACGGCGTGGGCGAGGCGTTGCGGCTGATGTTCGTGATCACCGGTGTCGCGGTGGTCGCGCTGATCGCGTTCGTGGTCGGGATGGTGCCGAAGTTCGACTCGACCAAGCTGTTCGACATCGGGGACGGCAGCTTCCTGCCGTTCGGGTTCGCCGGGGCCATGGGCGCGCTGGTGTTCGCGATCTGGTTCTTCCTCGCGGTCGAGGGCGTGCCGTTGGCGGCCGAGGAGGCGCGCGACCCGAAGAAGGACATGCCGCGCGGCATCATCGGGGCGATGCTGGCGCTGCTGGTGTTCGCGGCGGCGATCCTCGTGTTCGCGCCGGGCGGCGCCGGTTCGGCGGCGTTGATGTCGTCCGGCAACCCGTTGCCCGAGGCGGTGCGCGCGGCGTACGGCGGCGACAACGCGCTGGCGCGGATCGTGAACTACGTGGGTCTGGCCGGGCTCGTGGCGTCGTTCTTCTCGATCATCTTCGCGTACTCCCGGCAGCTGTTCGCGCTGTCGCGCGCCGGTTACCTGCCGCGCTGGCTGTCGAAGACCGGCAAGCGCAAGACGCCGTACCTGGCGCTGATCGTGCCCGGCACCGTCGGGTTCGTCCTCGCGGCGATCATGAAGAGCGGCGCGACGCTGATCAACATCGCGGTGTTCGGCGCGGCGCTGTCGTACGTGCTGATGATGGTGTCGCACATCGTGCTGCGCGTGCGCGAGCCGGGGTTGGCGCGGCCGTACCGGACGCCGGGCGGCGTCGTCACCACCGGGGCGGCGCTGGTGCTCGCGGTGGCGGCGGTCGTGGCGACGTTCTTCGTGGACGAGCTGGCCGCCGGGATCACCGCGGGCATCGTCGTGGTGGCGCTGGCGTACTTCTGGTTCTACAGCAGGCACCACCTGGTGGCCGCCGCGCCGGAGGAGGAGTTCGCCGCCATCGCGCAGGCCGAGGAGGAGTTGAAGGACTGACCGGTGGGTCGGGTGGCGGCTTCCACCGCCACCCGGTCACCGGTCGCCGGGCAGGTACGGCGGCTCGCCGCCGTCGGCGCGCACGATCGCGGCGAACACCTCCACCGGCCGCGTGATGTCGCCGAAGCGGATGACGTCGTCGCGGAACAGCGTGCCGCAGTTCAGGTCGACGCGGACCTGGTGCCGCGTCCCGTCCGGGTAGCCGAAGACGATCGCGTAGTGCGCGAGCCCGATCGCCCGGCAGCCGTCGACCTTGTACGGGTAGGGGTACTCGGCGGACAAGTCGTTCATCGCCCGCACCACGGTCGCGATGTCGTGCCGGATCTCGGCGCGGTAGTAAGCGCCCGGCGGCCCGCCGTAGACGCAGAGCAGGGCGTTCACCGCCGACTCGTCCGCCACCGGACCCTCCGTTCCTTGCCGCGGCGGCTTGTGCTGCACCTCGGCCGGGCAGTCGAGCGTGGGCACGATCACGATCGGCGGCGGGGTGGCGACCGGGTTCTCCTCCCGGACGGAGCCGAACAACTGTGCCCCCGCCAACGCGCCCGCGGTCAGCGCGACGACGAGACCCGTGGCCACCACCCCACGTGCCCTGCGCCGCCTCCGCACCCGCCGGCCCACCTCCGCCACCCGGTCGACCTCCGGCAGCTCCGGCACGGCGTCGGCCAGCAGGTCGCGCAATCCCTTCACAGCACTACCCCCTCTTCCATCAACGTCCTGAGCACGGCGTCCTCCCGCAGCACGGCGAGCGCGCGTGACGTGTGCGTCTTGATCGACCCGGTGGAGCAGCCCAGCGCCCGGGCCGCCTCCTCCACGCTGCAGTCCTCGAAGTACCGCAGCACCACCACCGCCCGCTGTCGGCTGCTCAACCGCGCGAGCCGGGCGCGCACGGCCAGCCGCACGACCGCGTCACCCGCCACGTCGTCCCGCGTCACGGTGTCCGGCACCGCGGCGGACGGCGTCTCCGCCCGCCACCGCCGCCGCCACCAGGTCACGTACGTCGTGTAGAGCACGCGCCGGGCGTAGGCGCCGGGCTCGTCGACCTTCGACCAGCGCTCCCACAGCCGGACCAGCGCGACCTGGACCAGGTCCTCGGCCTTGTGCTCGTCACCGGTCAGCAACCAGGCCGCGCGGACCAGCGAGTCGGACCGTTCGGCGACGAACTCGGCGAACCCCTCTGGGGACCCCGGATCACTGCGCATCGTTACCTCCACCCCCCAGACGACGTGACCCTCGGGGTCGGTTGACACGACGTCACCACCGGTTCCACCGATCGTGGAATACAGGTCTTCCCGGGAGTGGGAACCCCTTGACAACGAGACGCCGACACGAGGAGGAGAGAAGCGATGGGATCCAGGACGTTCACGGCCGGTCTGGCCGCCGCCGCGCTACTGGTCACGGCCACTCCGGCCCTCGCCGCGCCGACCTACGAAGACCGGGTTTTGACGCTGACGAACGGGGAACGCGCCGCCGCGGGCTGTCCGGACCTCGTGCCGAACGACAAACTCGCCGCCGCGGCGCGCCGGCACACCGACGACATGGCGCGCACCGGCAACTTCAGCCACACCGGATCGGACGGCAGCACGGCGGGGCAACGCGTCACCGATGCGGGGTACCCCTTCCGGCTGATGGCGGAGAACATCGCCGCCGGTCAGGGCACCGCCGAGGAGGTCGTGCGCGCCTGGATGAACAGCGAGGGCCACCGGGCCAACATCGTGAACTGCGAGCTGCGCGACCTCGGCGTGGCCCACGCCGTGGACGGCAACAACAAGGCCTACTGGACGCAGGACTTCGGCGTCACGGGCTGACCCGCTGCGACACCGTCGAGACGACCTCGACGGCGCTGCCCTCGCCCAGCAGCTCCGCGCCGACCACCTTGGTCATCAGCCCCTGCACCTTCACCAGCAGCCCGCGACGCCCGGCGAACGCGGCCAGGTTCACCGGACTGCCCTCGGTGAAGGCGATCTCCTTCAGGTTGGGCAGGCCCGCGATGGGCGCCAGCGCCCGAGGGTCCCGTGTGGAGCTGACCACCAGCCGTTCCAACAGCGACAGCCCGGCCAACGGCCGCAGGTCGAACACCGTCGTGTGCGCCAGGTCCAGCTTCACCAGGTTCCGCAACGCGGCGATCGGCCCGATGTCGAGGGTGCCGCACTTGCGCAGGACCAGGTGCAGGAGCGTCCCGGCCCACCGCTCGACCGCGTCGATGTTCAGCAGGCGCGCGTCCTCGACCCGCAGCTCGCCCGGACCGGTCAGGAACGTCAACGCGTGCAGGTCGTGGAGTCCGCGGATGCCGTACAGCTTCAGCACCCGCAACCCCCAACCACGCCTGAGCGCGGCCAGCGCGGTGACGTCGCAGCCGCCGATGAGGTTCAAGCGGGACAGGTCCGACTGGCGGCGCAGGCCGTCGAGACCGGTCGTCTCCACGGCCGTCACGCGGAGCGAGCGCAGCGCGGGCAGCAGGCCGAGCGGCGCGACGTCCAGCCTGCCGGGGCGCACGACCCGCAGGTGCGTCAACGCCGGCGTGTCCAACGTGCCGAGGTCCACCTCGCCCTTGGCGAGCAGGTCCAGCACCCGGACCTGGGGCGGCACGAAGTCCAGCGCACCCGGTGGCGCGGCGCACTGCACCCGCTGCACGTGCTTCAGGTGGCGCAGACCGCGCGCCATGTCGGGGTCGGTGAGGCTGACCGACTGGACCGGCACGTCCGCGAGAACGGTGGACGCGTATGCCTCCGGGTCGAAGTTGTTCCACGCCAGGACCAGTTCCTGCCGCACGCGTGCCCTGGTGTCCGACCGGTACCCCGCCAGCAGCGGCAGGGCGTCGTCCAGGCCGATCGCGGCGGCCGCGCGGATGGTCGCGGCGACCTCGGCCTCGGTGCGCGGTCGTGAGGCGGCGAGCAGGTCGAGCACGAACGCGCCCGCGGAGGCGAACGCCTTGGCCGCCGTGACCGAGCGCGGCGGCAGCAGGCGCGCGACCCGGTCCTGGATGCGGTCGCGGATGGCGGGGGTCAGCTCGGGCGCCGTCTCCAGGCACGCCACGGCGAGCAGGTGCAGGGCGGCGCGGTGCGCCTTGACCGCGTCCCCGCGGGTCAGGAGCCGGTCGAGCAGTTCGTCGCGCCGACCGCTCGACGCGTGGCCCGCGGCCATCACCACGACCTCGTGCCACTGGTCGAGGTGCGCGTGGGAGACGAGCGTGCCGATGTCGTCCACGTCGATCGCGGCGGCCGCCGCCAGGTACTCCTGGAACGTGCGGTGCACGAAGTCGACCCGGCCCTCGACCGGCTCGCGCAGCAGGCCGCTGCGTTCCAGCAGGTGCCGGTAGACGTCCTCGGCGGACGCGCCGACCTCCGGCATCGACGTCAACCGGCGCTCGACCTGGCCGATCGCGCGGTCGACCGGCGCGTCGGTGAGGTCGTTGCGGATGAACCAGTAGGCGAGGTCGCCGAGGAGGAGGACCTTGCGGGTCCGGGTCAACCCCGGCAGCGGCTCGATGCGCCGCTCGGCGTCACGGCGTTCCAGCAGCATCTGCAACGCGGTGTCGTACAACTCCATGCGGCTGTCCGGCAGGTGGCCGCGCCGGTCGCGGTGCAGGGCGCACAGCAACGCGCACAGCAGCGGGTAGCCGGCGAGCTTGCGCAGGTGGTGCCGCGCGCCGAACTGCTCCAGCAGCCGTCGCTGGTAGCCGGCCAGTTCGGCGCGGGCCAGGTCGTCGGACAGCTGCGAGCGCATGGCGTCGTGCCAGCGCTCCACGAACACCCGCACGTCGGTGGGCGTCATGGGTTGCAGGGACGCCACGGCGAACTCGTCGGCCGCCAACCAGTCCGGGTCGACGGCGCTCGGGCGTGACGTCACCACGAACCGCGCCGCGGGGAACGCGAGGACCAGCGACCGCAGCCACTCGCGGGCCTCCTGGCGGCGGTGCGGCGCGAGCTCGTCCACGCCGTCGACCAGGATCAGGCCGTGGCCCGAGCGCAGTTGCCGCTGGACCCAGCCCGGCGGCATCTCGTCGGCGATGTGGCGGCCGACCTCGTCCAGGAACCGTTCGGCGGGAGGCAGGTCGCGGTCGGCGTAACGGCGCAGCGGCACGAAGAACGGGATGGTGTCGTTCCACCTGGTCAACGGCTCGGGGAAGTCCCGTTGCGCGCTGCGGACCGCGATCCACTGCAACAGGGTGGTCTTGCCCAGGCCCGCCTCACCGCGGACGAAGATCCGGTCGCCGGACGCCAGCAGGTCCTCCACCCGGCGTCCGGGCGTGAGGTAGTCGGTGGCCGCGCCGTCGGCGGTGAGGCTGATGTAGGCCACCGACAGCGGGTAGCGGCGGCTCGCCTCGGACAGCGTGGCGCCGAACATCTCGACCTGGTCGAGCGTGCGGGCGACGAGTTGCCGGTAGTCGTAGGAGAAGTCGGTGGAGCTGCGCCGTTGCGGCAGCCGGGCCAGCACGTCGCGGATGCCGGTGATGACCTCGGTCTCGCGGCGCAGGATCTCGGTCAGCGCGCTCGGGCCGAACGGCGGCAGCTTGCGGGCGATCTCGATCACGTACCCGGCGCACTCGCGCAGCAGCAGGCCGTAGAGCTGGGCGCCGTCCGTGGACAGCCCGTTGGTGGCGTCGGCCGCACGTGCGCGCAGGTGCCGGTCGAGCCGGCGGGCGTCGAGGTCGGCGGCGAACAGGTCGTCGTCGTCCAGCGCGGCCCGGTCGAACGTCTCGCGGACGGCCTCGATCGCGGCGAGCCGCTCGTGCTCCGGTAATCGGCGGTACTCGGCGTCCATGATCGGCTGGACCCGCTCGACCACGGCGTCGGTGAACTGCTCGCCCATCCGCCGCAGCTTGCGCTGGTCGAGCGCGCCGGTCAGCCGCTTCTCCAGCAGGTCGACCCCGGTGCCGCCGACGGCGGCCGTGACCGACTTGTCCCCCAGCCACAGCTTGAGCGCGCTGCGGACCACCGACGCGCCCAACGGGATCAGCGCGATCTCGATGCCCATGCCCACAGCCTCGCACCCGCCGTTGCCGACGGGTGCGGGGTTCGGGTGAAAGTCAGCAGTAGACCGAGCTGAACAGCCCCACGACCGCGGCCGCGGGCACCTCGGTCGGCAACGGGTTGTAGGACAACGTGGCCCGCGTGCCGTCGTCCGCGCGGGTTGCGTAGGTCAGGTAGCCGATCAGCTCGCCGCCGTGACCCCACACCGAACGGCCGCACGGCAGGTCGAACCGCTGCAACCCCAGGCCGTAAGCGAAGATCGTGCCGGTGTCGTTCCTCGTCTGCCGCATGGCTTCGAGGGACGCGGCGCTGGTCAGCCTGCCGCTCAGGAGCGCGTCGAAGAACCGGTTGAGGTCGTCGGCGGTGGAGATCATCTCGCCCGCCGCCCAGTCCAGGGACGGGTTCATCAGGGTCGCGTCGACCAGCCGTCCGCCGACCTCGGTGTAGCCGCGGGCGTGCGGGTGCGGCAGGCCCGGCCACTGCCCCGGCACGGTGGTGCGGGTCAGGCCGAGCGGGCGCAGGATGCGTGAGCGCACCTCGTCGCCGTAGGTCCGCCCGGTCACGCGTTCGATCAGCATCCCGGCGACGATGTAGTTGGTGTTCGAGTAGTGCCACCCCTCTCCGGGGTCGAAGTAGGGCGTCCCGGCGAACGCCACGTCCAGCAGCTCCCGGGGCTGGTAGGTCCGGAACCGGTCCGCGCCGCGCCACCGGTTGGTCGAGTAGCCCGCCTCGTGCGCGTAGTCGTAGAGGCCGCTGGTGTGGTTGAGCACCTGGCGCACGGTGATCAGGTCGCCCTTCGGCGCACCGGCCACGTACCGGTCGACGGGGTCGTCCAACCCCACCCGGCCCTCGTCCACCAGCTGCATCACGACGGTGGCGACGAACGTCTTGGTGGCGCTGCCGATCCGGAAGTGCCCGCCGACCGACGCCTCGCCCGCCGCGTCCGCGCGGGTGCCGGTGGAGTCCTCGACGGTCAGCAGCGCACCGGACGCCCAGCCTTGCTCCACCCACCCGTCCAGTGCGGGGAACGTGCTGGTCACGGCCAGCACGACGCCGGCAATCGCAGTGTTGATCATCACGTGGGCAACGCTAGGCACCGCCGCGGCGGCCGACCATGAGGAGCGCCACCGGGTCGGCTGTGGAAAACCCCAGTGGTGATGTGCCCCCGGCCGGGGCCCCTGGCAGGATCGGGGCGTGAGTGACATTCAACGTGTTGGAGTGGTGGGATCGGGCCTGATGGGCTCCGGCATCGCCGAGGTCTGCGCGCGGGCCGGGCTGGACGTGCTGGTGGCCGAGGTCAGCCCGGACGCCACTGAGGCCGCGCGGGGGCGGATCGCCTCTTCGCTCGGCCGGGGTGTGCGCAGCGGCAAGCTGTCCGCCGAGGACCGGGACGCCGCACTGGAGCGCCTCCGGTTCACCACCGACCTCGCCGACTTCGCCGACCGGAACCTGGTCGTGGAAGCCGTCGCGGAGAACGAGCAGGTCAAGACCGAGGTGTTCGCGGCGGTGGACAAGATCGTCGTGGACCCGGACGCGATCTTCGCGTCCAACACCTCCTCGATCCCGATCATGAAGCTGGGCATGGCCACCAGCCGTCCCGAGCAGGTCATCGGCGTGCACTTCTTCAACCCGGTGCCGGTGTTGAAGCTCGTCGAGCTGGTGCCGTCGCTGCTGACCGGCGACAAGACGAAGGCCAGGGCCGAGGCGTTCGTGACCGGGGTGCTGCACAAGGAGGTCATCCGCTCGCAGGACCGGGCCGGGTTCGTCGTCAACGCCCTGCTGATCCCCTACCTGCTGTCGTCGATCCGGATGCTGGAGTCCGGGTTCGCCAGCGCCGACGACATCGACAACGGCATGGTGCTCGGCTGCGCGCACCCGATGGGTCCGCTGCGCCTGACCGACCTGATCGGCCTGGACACCACCAAGGCGATCGCCGAGTCGATGTACGAGGAGTTCAAGGAGCCGCTGTACTCGCCGCCGCCGTTGCTGCTGCGCATGGTGGACGCCGGGCTGCTGGGCAAGAAGAGCGGGCGCGGGTTCCACAACTACGCGTCCTGAGCCGACCCACCGCCCGGGCCGGGGCGTCCGCGGGGCCGTCGATCCTGTGATCGGCGGCCCCGTCCGCATGTCCGCCGACGCATTACCACAGCACCGCGCCCGCCGTCACTCGAACAACTGCCCGAACAATTAACAGCAGCGTCTCGAATGGTGGAGAACATTAGCCGGCAAACGATCGACCGTACCGTGGGCCGGCCTGGGCACAAAATGCCACGATCCGTCATCGAACGTGGCCGCGCGATTAGTGCGAAAGACTGACGAAGGTCTAGTCAATAGGCCGTTCGGAGTAGTCTTGATTACCGTCGTCTTCCTCGGGGTTACTGATCGACAGGACCTGTGACCTGCCTTTAGAGTGCCCTACGTCACGCTACGGCCGCCTGGTGGACAAGATTGCTTCGCCTAGCGTAACTTTCGACTCGCCCCCCACGAGGAGAACCCCGCCTTGGACCCTCAAAAAGTATCCATACGCGATTTCACGGGCCGACAGCTCAGCGCCCTCCTACATTCGCTGGGCATCACGGGAAATAGCGTCAATTCCGTGGGACTGCTCGCGGACGCCCTCGGACCCGGCGGTCTCCGGCCGGTTTCCACCAGCCCGGCCTGGCCATCCGACGTGGCCGACGACCACACCCCGGTCGAGTTCTCGACAGCGTTCGCGGCGGGAGAGTCCCCCACCCTCCGCACGATCGTCGAACCCACCGCGACCAGGCCTTCCCGGGTCGCCAACACGTCGGCGGCGCTCGCCGCGCTCGACCGGATGAGGGACCGGGGCAGCCTGGACACCCGTCGTTTCGACGCGGTCAAGGACCTGTTCCTGCCGGCCAACCCGGAACGGGATTTCACGTTCTGGTACTCGCTGGTTTTCCGCCGCGACGAAGCACCGGCGGTGAAGGTCTATTTCAACCCGGAAGTGCGCGGCGAGGCCGCCGCCGAGGGACTGGTGCGTGAGGGTCTCGACCGGACCGGTTTCGCCGCCGGTTTCCCGGCGCTGCGGGCCAACGCGGTGACCAGATCGGGACTTGACAAGTATTCCTTCTTCGCACTCGACCTGGTCGAACAACGGCGGGCACGGGTGAAGGTCTACATCTCCCACCACGCCGCCGATGTAACGGACGTCACGCGTGCCGCGAACGCCGCGCGGGGCGTGGATGTGGACAGGGTGCCCGATTTCTGCTTGCTCACCGGCGGCAGCACCGGAACGTTCGACAAGCGCCCGCTCATTTCCAGCTACACGTTCCTGGACGGCGACGCGGCCGCGCCGAGCGGCTATTCCCTGTACGTGCCGATCCGGGACTACGTGGCCGACGACGAAGAAGCCCGTCGCCGGGTGCTCGCGGTGATGGACAAGTACAACCTCGACCCCACGCAGTTCGACAGCGCGCTGCGCACCATCGCGCGACGTCCGCTGGACGAGGGTGTCGGCCTGATCGCCCACGTGTCGCTGCGCATGGGCAGGCCGCGCCCCGGTGTCACCGTCTACCTCTCGTCCGAGGCCTACGACGTGGCCTCGCCGCGTTCGATCAGCCTGGCAGGCTAGGAGTCACCCATGCCCACGATGGAGCCGTACCGCATCAAGGTCGTGGAGCCCATCCCGATCACCACGCGCGCGCACCGCGAGCGGGCGCTGGCCGCTGCCGGGTACAACCCGTTCAACCTCGCCGCCACCGACGTGACGATCGACCTGCTCAGCGACTCGGGCACCGGCGCCCTGTCGGCCGAGCAGCAGGCGGCGGGACTGCGCGGTGACGAGACCTATGCGGGTGCGCGCTCCTACTACCGGTTCCGCGACGTGGTGCAGGATCTGACCGGCTACCCGCACACCTTCCCCGTCCACCAGGGGCGTGCGGCCGAGCGGATCCTGTTCACCGCGCTGCTCAAACCGGGCCAGGTCAGCGTCAGCAACACGCACTTCGACACCACGCGGGCGAACGTCGAGATCCTCGGCGGTGAGGCCGTCGACCTGCCGTGCCGGGCCGCCAAGGACCTCGACGACGACGCGCCGTTCAAGGGCGACATCGACCTGGACGCGCTGGAAGCCATCCTGTCCGGCCCGAGGGACGTCGCCATCGTGCTGCTCACCATCACCAACAACGGTGGTGGTGGGCAGCCGGTGTCGATGGCCAACATCAAGGCGGCGGCTGGGATCGCCCGGCGCCACGGTGTGCCGTTCTTCCTCGACGCGGCGCGCTTCGCGGAGAACGCGTGGCTGGTCACGCAGCGGGAGCCCGGCTACGAGCACCACACCCCGCGGCAGGTCGCGGAGGAGGCGTTCCGGCTGGCCGACGGGTGCGTGGCGAGCCTGAAGAAGGACGCGATCGTCCACATGGGAGGGTTGCTCGCCATCCGCGACCCGGAGCTGGCCGCCAAGTGCGAGCTGCTGCTGATCGCGACCGAGGGGTTCCGCACCTACGGCGGTCTCTCCGGCCGTGACCTGGAGATGCTGGCGCAGGGCCTGGTGGAGGTGACCGACCCGGAGTACCTGCGTGCCCGGGCGGACGCCACCGCGTACGTGGCCGAGCTGGCACGGGCGGCGGGGGTGGACAGCGTGCGGCCGACCGGCGTGCACGCGGTGTACCTCAACGCCGGACGCCTGCTGGGGCACCTCCCGCCGAGCCGGTTCCCGGGGTTCGCCCTGGCCACGGAGCTGTACCTGGCGGGCGGCATCCGGTGCGCCGAGCTGGGCTCGCTGTACCTCGGCGAGCTGGACGACGCGGGCGAGCTGCTCAAGCCCGCGCCGTACGAACTGGTCCGCCTGGCCATCCCGCGGCGGGTCTACACGCAGAGCCACCTGGAGTACGTCGGCGAGACGCTGGCGGAGATCGCGAAGGACCCCGAGCGGGTGCCCGGGTACCGGCTGACGCACGTGCCGAAGCTGTTGCGGCACTTCAACTGCCGGCTCGAACCGGTGGTGTAGGCGGAACGGGTGACCGGTTCCGGTCACCCACCGTCCCGGTCCCCGGTCGCGTCACTACGTTGGGCGACGTGAACGGACACCTGCGTCGACTCTCGGTGACGGCGATCCTCTTGACCGCGGTGGGTTGCTCCTCGGACGAGCCCTTGGCGACGTCCGAGGTGCGACCGACCACCACGTCGTCGAGCGCGCCTCCCGCTCCGTCCGACGCGCAGACGGCGTGGGCGGCCACGGTGTGCGGGATCGACCAGGCGCTGATCGAGGTGTCCCGGGCCCACAACCGGATCTCGCCGGGGTGGCGCGACGCGCCCGGCGCTCACCGGGCCGAGATCGTCGCGCTCCTGACCGACGTCGACAGCACGCTCAAGTCGTTGCAGCAGCAGGTGGCCACGCTGACCCCGGCGCCGTTCACCGGTGGTGACGCGATCGCGCAGGCGTACCGCCGCACGATCGACCCGTTGCAGGCCAGGATGGCCGAGTACGCCGCGAACGCCGCCACGTTCCCGCCCGAGGGCATCGCCGCGGCGTTCCGGCTGGCCTTGGTGGAGCTGGTGTCGTTCACCGTCGACGAGCCGGAGCTCGAAGACCCGGCGTACGCGCACGCGCGTCGCCTGGCGCCCCCCTGCGGCGGCCGTTGAGCGTTCAGGCCATGGCGTCGAGCCGGTCCATGGTGTGCTGGATCAGGCTGACCAGCACGGTCTTGGCCGACTCGCGGTCCCGCGCGTCGCACAGCACGAGCGGGATGGCGGCGTCCACGTCCAGCGCCCGCCGCACCTCGTCGACCTCGTAGCTGTGCGCGCCCTCGAAGCAGTTCACCGCGATGATGAACGGGATGCCGCGCCGCTCGAAGAAGTCGATCGACGGGAAGCTGCTGTCCAGCCGCCGCGTGTCGACCAGGATCACCGCGCCGATCGCGCCGTAGGCCAGCTCGTCCCACATGAACCAGAACCGGTTCTGGCCGGGGGTGCCGAACAGGTACAGCACCACCTCCGGGTTGATGGTGATGCGGCCGAAGTCGAGGGCGACCGTGGTCGTCTCCTTGGACTCCAGGCCCAGCACGTCATCGACGCCGACACCGGCCTCGGTGAGCAGCTCCTCGGTGTGCAGCGGGGGTATCTCGCTGACCGAGTTGACCATCGTCGTCTTCCCGGTGCCGAAGCCACCGGCGATGACGATCTTCACTGGGGTGGGTACGAGCAGTTCCCCACCCGGCCGCTCAGATTCCACGGACACCATCCAACACCGCCTGGAGCAGGTTCCGGTCCGGCACTTGCGGGACTCGGGAGGGGTCTCGGATCACGACGTCACCGCGCTGGATGAGATCGCTCAACAACACCTTGACGACGACGAGCGGCACGTCGAGGTACGCCGCGACCTCCGCCACGGACAACGGGCGCCGGCACAGCTCCATGATCTCCATGTGCTCGACCGACAGCGCGTCCGGGTCCGACGGCGACGGCATCGCGCGCACCTGGGTCACCAGGTGCAGCTCCGGCCGCAGCGGGCGCGTCCGACCGCGC
The DNA here is from genome assembly GCF_001280085.1 of Saccharothrix sp. NRRL B-16348. GTDB lineage: Bacteria > Actinomycetota > Actinomycetes > Mycobacteriales > Pseudonocardiaceae > Actinosynnema. The sequence goes on from NZ_LGED01000198.1 coordinate 28,683, forward strand.
ACCATCGCGTACGGGCGGACCAGCGGGCCCGCGGCCTCGTCGTACCACCAGTCCTCGCGGCCCGCCATCAGGAGGACCTTCGGGCGGCGGGCAGGCTCGCCGCGGCGGTGCCGCGCGGCGCCGAGGACAGGTACGTGCCGACGCGCTTGACGAGCATGTTCATCTCGTAGGCGATCATGCCCATGTCGGAGTCCTCTTCGCCCAGGACGGCCAGGCAGGCGCCGTGGCCGGCCGCGGTGACGAAGAGGTAGGCGTGCTCCATCTCGACGATGGTCTGCCGCACCGCGCCGCCGCCGAAGTGCCGCCCGGTGCCGCGGGCGAGGCTCTGGAAAGCCGACGCCATCGCGGACAGGTGGTCCGAGTCGTCCTTCGACAGCCCGGGCGAACGGCCCAGCAGCAGACCGTCGGCCGAGAGGACCACCGCGTGCCGAGCTCCGACCACCCGGCCGACCAGGTCCTCCAACAACCAGTTCAGTTCGTTGTGCTGGCTGGTCATGTCGTTCATCGGGTTGCCTTTCCGGTTTCCAGTCGTCCGGCCACTGCTGCTGATCAGGGTTCGAGGTCGTCGGCGGGTGTCCGACGGGCGTCGCGTGTGCCCCGTTGGAACGCCGACAGGCCCTTGCGGACCCTCTCGGCGGACTTCTCGGGGTCGACCTCGGGGAGCGGTTCGGGCGAAGGGTGGAAATCGTTGCGCACCAACTGCGGCGCCAGGTTCTGCTGACGGCGCCTGCGTGGCAGTTCGGGTCGGTCGGCGGTGCCGGCCGACTCCGGCTCGTCCGCGGGCCACTCGGACGTGGCGCGCTTCCGCTGCGGCAGGTCCAGCTCGCCGCTGCGCTGCGACAGGTCCAGCCCGCCGCTCAGTCGTTCGACCTCTGGAAGGGAATCCTGGTTGGCTGCGGCCTCGGCCTGGGCCCAGAACCCTTCCAGGTCTCGGGAACCGTCGGGAAACCTGGCGTCTCGCACTGAGTCGTCGCCCTGCTCCGGGATGTCGTGGAAGGAGCGACGGGGCAGCTGCCGGGTCTCGGCGGGCTCCGTCGCCGTCGTGGGGCCCGCGACGATCGCGGACGGGATGAGCACGAGCGCGAGCGTGCCGCCGTAGGGCGAGTCGCGCAGCTCGACGTGGATGCCGCGGCGGGCGGCCAGCCGGGCGACCACGAACAGGCCGAGGCGCGACTCGCCGCGCAGGCGCATCGCGTCGAACTCCGGCGGGTCGGCCAGCATCGCGTTGTGCTGCTCGCGGTCCTCGGGGTTGATGCCGAGGCCGTGGTCCTCGATCTCCACCACGATGCCCTGCGGCACTTCGCTGGCGTGCACCTGCACCTGGGACCTCGGCGAGGAGAACGCGGTGGCGTTGTCCACGAGCTCGGCGATCAGGTGGATGGTGTCGGCGACGGCCGCGCCGACCAGCGCGGTGTCCGGCACGGGGTTCACCTTGACCCGCACGTACTGCTCGGTCTCGGCGACCGCGGCGCGCAGCACGTCGAGCAGGCGCACGGGCTTGCGCCACTGCCTGCCGGGCTGCTCGCCCGCGAGGATGATCAGGTTCTCGGCGTTGCGGCGGGCGCGGGTGGCGAGGTGGTCGAGCTGGAACAGCGCGTCGAGCTGCTCGGGGTTCTCCTCCTCGCGCTCCAGCTTGTCCAGGATCTTCAGCTGGCGGTGCACCAGGCCCTGGTTGCGGTGCGCGATGTCGAGGAAGACCCGGTTCACACCTTCGCGCGCCTGGCTCTCCTTGACGGCCGCGGCGACGGCGGTGTACTGGGCGGCGTTGAACGCGTCCGCCACCTGGCCGATCTCGTCGCTGCCGTAGTCCAGCGGCGGCACCTCGACCTCGACGTCGACGTGCTTGCCCTCGCGGAGCCGGTCGACGATGTCGGGCAGCCGTTCGTGCGCCAGGGTCAGCGAGTCCTTCTTCAACGCCGTGAGGCGCGTGATCAGGGCGCGGTTGACCAGGCGGTTCGACGTGCGGATCGCGATCAGGATGCCGATGATCACGGCGAGCAGCGCGACCAGGCTGCCGATCAGCACGGTGCGGAACTTGCTCTCGCCGCGGCCCATGGTGACGTTCACCGCGCTCGACGCCTGTTCGCTGACCAGCGCGACCAGCTCGTCGGAGATCGGGCCGCTGATGTTCTGCCACTCCTGCAGCGACCCGGCGTTGAGCGGATCCGGGCCGTTCTGGATCAGCCTGCCCTCGAACTCGACCAGCCGCTTCCACTGGTCGCCCTCGATCATGAACTGGTAGTGCTCGCGCACTTCCGGCTGGGCGTAGGGCGCGATCGAGTCGTAGGAGGAGTGGTAGGCGCCGACGAGGTTGGCGAACTCGATGTGCTCCTCGGGCGTGAACTGCTCGGCGGCCAGCGCGCTCGACGCGAGCGACGTGGCGCGGGACATCCAGTCGGCCGCCTTGAAGTACTCCTCGGCGGTGATGGCGCCCTTCACGGACTCGTGGTCCGGCACCACGCGCGCCTGCACGCTGAACAGCGCGTCACCGGCGTCGAGGAGGCTGTTGTAGTACGTGTAGATCTCGGTCTTCGAGGCGCGTTCTGCCTCGAGGGCGGCGCGGCGCTGCGGCAGTTGGTCCAGCAGCACGTTGAGCGCGTTGATCTTGTCGACGATCTCCTGCGGCGCCTGGGACGCCAGCTCGTCGAACGCCGTGCGCATCCCCACGACCGCGCGGTCGGTCTCGGCCTGCTGCACCTCGAGGTTGCTGGTGCCGAGGCCCGGCTGGCTCAGCGCGGTCATGCTGAGCTCGCGCTCCTTCTGCAGCGCGGCGAACGTCTGGACCGCCGGGATCGAAGCGTCCTTCACGCCGGACGCGACAGCGCGCAGGTAGAAGCCGTCGAACAGGGTGTACGACGAGAACAGCGCCCACATGATGAGCAGGACGATGCTGGGGACGACGACGACACCGGTGAGTCGTGAGCGGATCGTCTTGTAGTTCGTCTCCGTGGTGCTCTTCTGCTTCACAGCGCTCCGCAGCCTCGTCCGTTGCCAGGTCAGGCGCAGCACTAGGAACGCTGACTCTTCTTCACCCGATCGGCGACGGAACGGTAACACTCAAAGATCATCATTACGAAGAGACAGCGATCACTTGCGCGACGCGACGATGAGGTTACCCAGTCGAGTGATGCCGCGAACAGGGGGCCGATGTGAACTTCTCGACACCGGCCCCCTGACTTTCACGGCTTCGGCACCGAAACGGCGTTGTACGTCGTCGTGGGCGTGGGCGGTGTGGTGAAGCGGGCGTTGGGCAGGTAGAGCCGGCCGGCGAACGACGCGACCGTGGTCGGCACGTCGAACCGCGCGTCGGTGATCTTGGTCACGAGCGTGCCGCTCGACCCGTCCTTGGCCAGGGAAAACACGGCGACCACGTTCAGCCGGTTCTGCACGACGTAGAGCGTGCGGCCCTCGACCAGCAGCCCGTCCCCGTTGGTCAGCACCTCGCCGCCCAGGTCGACGGCGGTCGTCACGCCCGAGCGCGCGTCGACCCGGTGCAGTTGACCGGTGTTGCTCTGGACGATCAACAGCGCTTTGCCGTCGGGCGTCTCCGCGATCCCGTTGGCGTTGTTCACGCCGGGGGTCAGGACGAAGTCGCCGGACAGCGGAATCGCGGTGTGCGACTCCGGCAACGACCCGTGCCGGCCGAACGCGACGCGATAGAGCACCGCCTTCCGCGAGTCGGTGAAGTAGGCGGCGTCATCGGTGATCACGACATCGTTGACGAAAGTGTTCGCGTCCGGCGAGAACCGGTATGACTTGAGGATTGCTCCCGTCCGAGCGTCGACGACCCGCCCGTCCCCACCCGCCCCACCGGCCACGAACAACCGCTTGCGCCAATCGACCTTCAACCCGACCGAAGCCGTCCCCGGCCCCTGGCTGAACACCTCGCCGCGCCCGGTGCGGAGGTCGACGCGGAACAGGTCCCCGTCGGCCCGCGACCCGAAGTAGGCGGTGGGCGCGGCCCCGATCGCGATGCCTTCCGGCAGGAACCCGTCGGGCAGCCCGAACTCGGCGGGGAACGGGTGTGCTTGCGCTGCGGTGGCGGGCGCGGCGGTGACGAGGGAGACCCCCAGCACCACGGCGGCCAGCGCACCGAGTGTGCGAGACATGACCACTCCTTCTTCGCTCTTGAGGCGTCCCGGGAGTGTTTCGCAGCGCTCGACCTCCAGTGAACCCCAGCGCGCGCGTGGTCCGGCATCTACAGCAAACCGACAGGAGCCGGATCGGGGGACACTCGACCAGGAGGTCGCAGGGACTCCGACGGAACTGCGCGCTCCGCCTCAAGAGCCGCATCGGTCAGGCGGCCGTCCTTGAGATAGCCGACGACGAGCCGCATGCGCAGTTGGTGTTCGGCCGCGACGTTGCCCGCCGCACGTGCCGCGCGCACCCCTGCCTCGTGGACGGCGATCCAGTCCGGCACATCTTGCCGGTGTGGGAAGAATCCCCACATCACCTCGACCAACTGCCAGGCGAGGTCGTGCCACCCGTGGTCTGCGGCCGTGCGGACCACCGGAACGAGGTTGCCCCGTTCGGCCTCCAACCAGTCCAACGCCCGGTGGGCTTGGCCGAACGCGGCGGTGGCCGGCTGGTAACGGAGGTCGAAGCGCGGCCGGTCGGGCGCCACGGCCAGATCGGCGGCCACCGCGCATTCGAGGTACCACTCGGTCACGCGCAGCACCGCGGCGCACAGGTCGTCGGGCGGATCGCGCCGGGCGTGCTCGCGCGCGTGGGCGCGAACCAAGTCGTGATAGCGGAAGCGCTCTTCACCCACTCCGCCGAGGAGGTTCCTCTCCACCAAGGCGGACAGGATCTCCTCGACGTGCGCCAGGGGTTCGTCCACGAGCACCGCCGCGGCTTCGGCTCCGAACGACTCACCCGGGTGCAGAGCGCACAGGCGGTAGACCTTGGCGTGCGACGGCGGCAACTCCAGGTACGACGAGTCGAACACCGCTCCGACCGACACGCCGTCCCACAACGCCAGGGTCCCCAGCAGGTCGTCGCGCAGGGCGGCGACCTCCTTCGACAGCGCTCGCGCCGGCTTGGTCGACAGGCGGGCGCCCACGACGGACAGCGCGATCGGCAGGCCCGCGCAAAGGCGGGCCAGTTCCCGGGCCGCTTCGGGCTCCGACGTGACACGCGGACCGAGCGCGCGCTCGAGAAGTTCGACGGAGGTGCTCTCGTCGAACTCGCCTACCTGAACGAACCGTGCGCCATCGACCGCGAGACCGCTCAGCCGCCACCGGCTGGTGACGACGACCGCGCTGCCCGGCGATGTCGGCAGGAGCGGGCGGACCTGCGCCGCGGAGACCGCGTTGTCCAGCAGGACCGAGATCGAGCGGTCGGCGGTGAGGGAGCGGAAAGCGGCCTGCCTGCGCTGGAGCCCCGCCGGGATCGCGGCGGCCGGCACGCCCAACCCCGACAGGAACCACTCGAGCACCTCCTCCGGCGTCACGGGACCGTCACCGCCATCGAGGTCGAGGTCGGCGTAGAGCTGGCCGTCCGGGAACCTCGGCCGGACGCCGTGCAGCCACCGCAGGGCCAGCGATGTCTTGCCCACTCCGCCCGGACCGCCCACCACGACGACCAGCGGGTGCCCTTCATCCTTGGAGAGCCACTCGTCCAGTTCGGCCAGTTCACGCATCCGGCCGGTGAAGAACCTCTGGGACGGCGGCAGCTGGTGCGGCAGGGGTGGTTCCGCGTGCCGATGGAAGTGGACCTGACCGACGCTGTCCGCTTGAACCACGGCTCCGTGGGCAGTGCCAGTCACCACGTTGTTCCTGCCTTGCGGCACGTGCGCTCCTCACCTCGTACGCAACGTGGCTCGAGTGTCACAGAAATGGCGCGAATCTCAGTGGCGCGAGCGGGTGGAACGGGCAGTCATGGGACTGCTGGTCAAAGGCGGCCCCTCCTGGAGCGGAAGGTTAGGGGTCGGTTCAGATAACGAACGGGTAACGGTCAGGTCGCGGACTGGGTGCGGTACGTATGCCACTGTGTCCACCGCCCACCGGCGGTCGGGGTTCAACGCACACATGCGCGTACCTACGACGAGGTGACACATCCATGACGCGAAACCAGGGGCGGCACCGCTTCTCCCGGCGCACGAAGCTGACTGCCGGCGTGACCGGGTTGGCGCTCACGATCGGCCTGGCCGTCGCGATCAGCACCACCGGCGATCAGGGCACCGCCCAGGCTGACGGGGCCGACATCTCCCAGTTCGTCGACATCACGAAGCAGCAGCGCAACGTGAAGGCGCCCCAGCCGCAACGGGGCGCGAGCACCGGCACGTTCACCGTCGACTGCGGCCGCAACGAGAACGGCCACTTCAACCCGGACAACTTCATCGCGCAGCCGGGTGTCCGCAACGGCGCCGAGCACCTGCACGACTACGTGGGCAACGTGTCCACCGACGCCGACTCGACCGACGAGAGCCTGCTGGAAGCCGACACCACCTGCAAGAACGGCGACAAGTCGGCCTACTTCTGGCCGGTGATCCGGATCGACCGCGAGAACGAGGACGACGAGCCGGGCGAGCCGGCGGGCGCCGAGGTCGAGTGCCCGGACGTGCAGCGGAAGCTGCGCAACGTGCCGCGCCAGGCCAAGGCCGAGGTGGACCGCAACCTCCAGGCGATGAAGGACCAGATCGCCGAGGCCAACCAGAAGCTGAAGGCGGCGGCGAACGTCGACGACCCGAACTTCGTCAACAACGCCGTCCTCGGGCCGTTGCGGGACAAGCGGACCGCGGCGATCGACCGCATCGCCATCGCCATCGACCGGGTCGCCGAACGGCCGCGCGGGCTCAAGAGGCTCGCGCCGTGCACGGTGAAGGACGGCGACGCCAACGACGCCCAGGTCGCCGAAGCCGCCCAGGAAGCCGAGGCGGACGCGCCAGAGAAGGGTGACGGCAAGAGCGCCAGCGACGAGAACGAGCTGCCCGGCAACGAGGGCGAGATCCAGCGCCCGGAGGTCGTGGACATCACCTTCCGCGGCAGCCCCGCCGGCAAGGTCGAGGCGATGCCGCAGTTCCTCCGCGTCCTCTACGGCGACGCCAAGGTCTCCACGAACGGCCCGAAGAACGCCCGCAAGTCGTGGACCTGCACCGGTTTCGAGGACAAGGTGCTGATGGACAAGTACCCGATCTGCCCGGAGGGCAGCAAGGTCAAGCGCGTCCACGACTTCGCCAGCTGCTGGGACGGCAAGAACACCGATAGCGCCAACCACCGCGACCACATCGTCTACCCGAACGAGAACGGCAAGTGCCCGCGCGGCTTCAAGGCCGTGCCGCAGCTGCGGATCAGCTTGACGTACAACATCCCGCGTGACGTCCAGGTCGCCGGGCAGTACGCGGTCGACGCCTTCCCGCAGGAGGAGCACAACCCGTTCTCCGACCACGACGACTTCGCGAACGTGATGTCCGAGGAGATCATGAACCGACTGGTCCAGTGCGTGAACTCCGGCCGCCGGTGCAAGGAGTGACGATGATCCAGGCCAACTTCGCGTCCGGTGTGGACGAACTGCGCGCCACGGACGACGTGCGCCGCCTGCTCGACCGCCTCACGGTGGCCAGGGAAGCCACCCTCGTGCACGGTGACTGCCCGGACCACCGCGTGTGGGTCGGCGTGCGCGGTGACCGCGGGGCGATGCTGTTCACCGACGTGATCACCGGCTCGTGGGCCAGCCTCGGCGAGGGCCCGCGCCAACGCCCCCGGTACGCCGGGGTCGACTTCCCCACCCACTGCGAGATCCCGGTCGCCGACCTCGCCGTCGCGATCGAGGAGTTCCTCGCCACCGGACAGCGCCCGACGCTCGTCCCGTGGCAGCAGGTGAGGTGAGGAGGACGTCATCCCCGACCCGCGCGGCGGCGGGTCGGGGATGGCGCTCGTCCGGGACCGGGTTCAGCCGGCTTGCAGGGCCAGGTACAGGTCCACCCGTTCGGTGAAGTCCGACAGGTCCACGCCGAGCAGGTCCTCGACCCGCCCGATCCGGTACCGCAGGGTGTTCACGTGGACGTGCAGGCGCGCGGCGGCGGTGGTCCACGAGCCGGAGCAGTCCAGGAACACCCGGAGCGTGCCCACGAGGTCCGAGCCGTGCTCGGCGTCGTAGTCCAGCACCGGGCCGAGGAGCCGGCGGCGCAGCGAGCGGCGCAGTTCCTCGGGCACGCCGGCCAGCAGCAGTTGGTGCAGGGCGATCTCCTCCCCCGCCACCACGCACGTCCGCCCGGTCCGCCGTTCACCCAGCCGCCGGGCGTGCGACGCCTCCTCCGCCGCGCCGCGCAGCCCCGTGTGCCCCACCGGTGACGAGATCCCGACCAGCACCCTGGTCGAGCGCAAACCCGGTTCCAGCGTCCGCAACGCCGACCGCACGCCTTCCGTCCACGGCCCGGACGGCACCAGCGCGTACACCTCCGCGCCGACGGCGGACACCAGGAACGCCGACGTCACGGACGCCAGCACCTCGCCCACCAGCGCGACGGCCTGCTCCACCTGCCCGTCCGAGACCGACGCGGCCAGCACCCGCAGCGGCGCGTCCGGGTCCCACCCGACCGCCGCGATCCGCACGGCGAGGTCGCCGCCCGCGAACACCTGCCGCAGCAACGGCCCGGCCGCGCGGTTCTCGATCTCCCGCCCCTGCACGACCCGCGCTCGCTCCACGCCGACCAGGCTGGCCAGTTCGGCGGCCACCTCGTCCTGCGTGCGGTCGCCGGAGACCACGAGGATCCACGACGTCAGCCGCGAACCACCGCGCGCGGACACCGGCAGCAACGTCGTGCCGCGCACCACCCTGGGCAGCCGGTCGGCCAGCAGGAACTCCCGCACGAGCGCCGCCGCCTCCGGCAGCTCCGGCCCGGCGACGACGTGACCGGTGCACGACAGCACCCAGCACGGCGCGTCCAGTTCCGCCGCGCCGGCCGCCACCAGCTCGGACAACCCGCCGCCGTCGGCGACCACGGTCAGCAGGCGCCGGTGCCTGCCGAGCTGCGCGCCCGCGTCGCCCACCCGTTCGGCCGCCAGCTCCGACACCACCCGTTCGGTGATGGCCGCGAACGACAGGTCGACCGGCACCTCCAGCAGCGGCACGCCGTGCCGTTCGCACGCCTCGACCAGCGCCTCGGGCAATTCGCCCGCTTCGGGCGAGCTGGCCGCCAGCGCGGCGACTCCCGCCGCCGCCAAGGAAGCGACAAACTTTTCACAATCGGCGGCCGTCCGATGCCACAACAGGCCGGAGAGCACCAGCTCGCCACCGGACAGGTAACGGGCCGGATCGGGCAGCTCGGTGCCGTAGAGCCTGGTCACGGGCCTGTCCAGGGACTCGGCGCCGCCGACGAGGCGAAGTCGGAGTTCCGGCATCCCGAGCAGGCTCCGAACCAGCAACACGGGCGCCCCCTCCACGTCATCTCGCCGGTTTACCTTCGTCCGATCGTGTTTGTAGGAAAGCACAAATCCACCCGACGTAGGAGCCTGGGATTCATGCGCACCGCCGTAGCCGATCACCGTCCCGGGTCTGTGTACTGGCTCACACACCGCGCACTCCACCCAGCGAGGTAGCTGATGGATTTCCTCCGCCCCGACACCCTCGCCGAGGCGCTGGCACTCAAGGCCCAGCGCCCGGACGCCGTGCCCATCGCCGGCGGCACGGACGTGATGGTGGAGCTGAACTTCGACCACCGCCGCCCGGCCGCCCTGCTCGACCTGACCCGGATCGCCGAACTCCGCTCCTGGGACTCCGCCGGCGGCAACGGCGACGGCGGCACGGTGCGCATCGGCTCCGGCGTCCCGTACACGCGGATCATCGACGAACTGGGCGACCGCCTGCCCGGGCTCGCGATGGCGTCCCGCACGGTCGGTTCGCCGCAGATCCGCAACCGGGGCACGGTCGGCGGCAACCTCGGCGCCGCGTCACCCGCCGGCGACACGCACCCCGTGCTGCTCGCCGGGGACGCCACCGTGGAGGCCGCGTCCACCAGGGGCACCCGGCTGATCCCGGCCACCGAGTTCTACCTGGGCGTGAAGCGGCACGCGCTGGAGCCGGACGAGCTGATCACGGCGGTCCACGTGCCGGTCACGCGGGCGCCGCAGCAGTTCGCCAAGGTCGGCACGCGCAACGCCATGGTGATCGCGGTGTGCTCGTTCGCCGTCGCCCTGCACCCGGCGCGGCAGCGGGTCGGTGCGGCGGTCGGCAGCGCCGCGCCCACCCCGCGCCGGGCGTCGGCGGCCGAGGAGTTCCTGTCCGCCGAGCTGACCTCCGCCAACCAGTGGGAGTCGCCGAAACCGTTGCTGGACTCGGTGAAGCGGCGGTTCGGGGAACTCGTGGCGGAGGCCGCGAACCCCATCGACGACGTGCGCGGCTCGGCCGCGTACCGCAAGCACGCCCTCTCCGTGCTGGCCCGCCGCACGCTCGACTGGGCCTGGCGCGACTACTCCGAGAAGGTGACCTGACCATGCGCGTGAACGTGACGGTGAACGGCGAGCCGAGGCAGGCCGACGACGTGTGGGAGGGCGAGAGCCTGCTGTTCCTGCTGCGCGAGCGGCTGGGTCTGCCCGGTTCGAAGAACGCGTGCGAGCAGGGCGAGTGCGGCTCGTGCACGGTGTACCTGGACGACACGCCGGTGTGCTCCTGCCTGGTGGCCGCGGGCCAGGTGCAGGACCGCGAGGTGCGGACGGTGGAGGGCCTCGCCGACGGCGATCGGCTCGACCCGGTGCAGGAGGCGTTCGTGGAGGCGGGCGCGGTGCAGTGCGGGTTCTGCACGCCCGGACTCGTGGTCGCCGCGCACGACCTGCTCGACCGGGTGCCGCGGCCGAGCGACCCGGAGATCCGCGAGGCGCTGGCCGGGAACCTGTGCCGCTGCACGGGGTACGAGAAGATCCTGGACGCCGTGCGCCTGGCCGCGACCCGCAAGGCCGACCCGGAGGCCGCGAGCCGATGACGCCGACCATCCTCGACGGCGTCGCGGTGGCCACGGTGGACGCCGCGGGCACCGAGCACGCGTTCGGCCACGTGGTGATCGAGAACGGCCGGATCACCGCGGTGGGCGCGGGTCAGGCGCCCAAGCCGACCGGGCCGCACACGTGGGTCGACGGCAGCGGCTGCCTGGTCACGCCTGGCCTCGTCAACACCCACCACCACCTCTACCAGTGGGCCACCCGCGGTCTCGCCCAGGACGCCACGCTGTTCGAGTGGCTGACCACGCTGTACCCGGTGTGGCGCGGCCTGGACGCCGAGATCACGCACGCGGCGGCGTCCGCCGGGCTGGCGAGGCTCGCGACCACCGGGTGCACCACCGCCGCCGACCACCACTACGTCTACCCGCGCGACGGCGGCGACCAGTTCGCCGCGCTGGTCGAGGCGGGTAAGCGCGTCGGCCTCCGCCTGCACGCCATCCGCGGCTCGATGGACCGCGGCCGGTCGCACGGCGGCCTGCCGCCGGACAACCTGGTCGAGGACACCGAGGCCGCGCTCCTCGCCACCGAGCAGGCCGTGAACGACCACCACGACACGAGCCCGGACGCGTTGACCCGGGTGGCCGTCGGGCCGTGCTCGCCGTTCTCGGTCAGCGCCGAGCTGATGACCGGCGCGGCGGAACTGGCCCGCGCCAAGGGCGTCCGGCTGCACACCCACCTCGCCGAGACGGTGGACGAGGAGGACCAGTGCCAGGCCGAGTACGGCTGCACGCCCACCGAGTACGCCGAACGGCTCGGCTGGCTCGGCGACGACGTGTGGCTCGCGCACACCGTGCACCTGTCACCCGATGCGGTGAAGCGGTTGGGCGCGACCGGCACCGGCAGTGCCCACTGCCCCACCTCCAACGGTCGGCTCGGCACCGGCATCGCCCCGGTCCGCGACCTGCTCGACGCGGGCGCGCCGGTCGGCCTCGGCGTGGACGGCGCGGCGTCCAACGAGTCCGGCGGGATGGTCGAGGAGCTGCACCAGGCGCTGCTGCAGGCCAGGCACCGCGGCGGCCCCAAGGCGCTGGACGTTCGCCAGGCGTTGTGGCTGGGCACCATGGGCGGCGCGCGCTGCCTCGGGCGTGACGGGGAGATCGGCTCGATCGAACCGGGCAAGCTCGCCGACCTGGCCGTGTGGCGGCTCGACGGGCTCGACCACGCGGGCATCGACGACCCGGTGGCCGCCTTGGTGCTCGGACCGCTGCCGAAGCTGAAGCTCCTGCTGGTGGGCGGCCGGACCGTGGTGGACGACGGCGAACTGCGCACCGCCTCCGAAACCGATCTCGCGCGCGACCTGCGCGCCGCCGCCGAGCGACTGAAGGGCACGCGATGAGCCTCACCCCCGCCGAACTGACCTCCGCCGTGGCCGGTGGCATCGGCTCCAGCCCGCAGCGGCCCGACGGGAACCTCAAGGTGCGCGGCGAGTTCGCCTACGCCTCGGACCTGTGGCACGAGGACATGATCTGGGGCGCGACCCTGCGCAGCCCGCACCCGTACGCGCGGATCCTCTCGATCGACCTGACCGAGGCGCTTCAGGTGCCCGGCGTCTACGCCGTGCTCACGCACGAGGACGTGCGGGGCAAGAACCGGTACGGGTTGGAGCACAAGGACCAACCGGTGCTCGCCGAGGACATCGTCCGCTACCAGGGTGAACCGGTCGCGCTCGTCGGCGCGGACCACCCGGAGACGGCGCAGCGCGCCATGAAGCGCATCAAGGTCAAGTACGAGGTGCTCACACCCGTCGTGGACATGGAGACGGCGGTCGACGACACGCCGCTGCACCCCGGCGGCAACCTCGTGCGGCACGTGCCCGTGCGGCGGGGCGACCAGCACGCGGAGGCCGAGGTCGTGGTCACCGGCCGGTACGAGGTCGGCATGCAGGACCAGGCGTTCCTGGGGCCCGAGTCCGGCTTGGCCGTGCCCGCCGAGGACGGCGGCGTCGACCTGTACATCGCCACCCAGTGGCTGCACGTCGACCAGGGCCAGGTCGCGGCGGCCCTCGGCCTGCCGCTGGAGCGGGTGCGGCTGACGCTGTCCGGCGTCGGCGGCGCGTTCGGCGGGCGTGAGGACCTGTCCATGCAGGTGCACGCTTGCCTGCTGGCGCTGCACACCGGCAAGCCGACCAAGATGGTCTACAACCGCGAGGAGTCGTTCTACGGGCACGTGCACCGGCACCCCGCGGTGCTGTACTACGAGCACGGCGCGGACCGCACCGGCAAGCTCGTGTACGTCAAGGCCCGGATCTACCTCGACGGCGGCGCGTACGCCTCCAGCACGCCCGCCGTGGTGGCGAACTCGGCCACGCTCGGCGTCGGCCCTTACGACGTGGACAACGTGACGGTCGACTGCTGGGGCGTCTTCACGAACAACCCGCCGTGCGGCGCGATGCGCGGGTTCGGCGCGGTGCAGTCGGCGTTCGCCTACGAGTCCCAGATGGACAAGCTCGCCGAGGCGCTCGGCATGGACCCGGTGGACGTGCGGATCGTCAACGCGATGAGCGAGGGCTCGGTCATGCCGACCGGGCAGGTGGTCGACTCGGCCGCGCCCGTCGCGCAGCTGCTGAAGCTGGTGAAGGACAAGCCGATGCCGCCGCTGTCGACCGCGGTCGACCTGCGTGACATGCCCGGCGGCGTCTCCAACACCACGCACGGCGAAGGTGTGGTGCGCGGCGTGGGTTACGCCGTGGGCATCAAGAACATCTGCTTCTCCGAGGGCTACGACGACTACTCCACCGCGCGGGTCCGGTTGCAAATCATCAACGGCGAACCGGCCGCGCTGGCGCACACGGCGGCGGCCGAGGTCGGACAGGGCCTGGTGACGATCATGCAGCAGATCGTGCGCACCGAGCTGGGGGTGGAGCGGGTGACGATCCTGCCGATGGACACCAGCATCGGCAACGGCGGCTCCACGTCCGCGTCCCGGCAGACCTACGTGACCGGCGGCGCGGTGAAGGCCGCGTGCGCCGCCGTGCGGGAGAAGCTGGCGAAGCTCGCCGGCGGCCGTGACCTGGCGGGCGTGGACCTGGTCGGGCTGCTGGGCGACGACGTGATCGACGAGACCGTGGAGTGGCGGCACCGCGCCACCGAACCCATCGACCCCGAGACCGGGCAGGGCAACGCCCACGTGCAGTACGGCTTCGCCGCGCACCGCGCGGTGGTGGACGTGGACGTGGAGCTGGGGTTGGTGAAGGTCGTCGAGCTGGACTGCGCCCAGGACGTCGGCAAGGCGCTCAACCCGCAGGCCGTGCTGGGCCAGATCCAGGGCGGCTCCGCCCAAGGCCTCGGCCTCGCGGTGATGGAGGAGATCCAGACCGAGGGCGGCAAGGTGCGCAACCCGTCGTTCACCGACTACCTCATCCCCACCGTGCTCGACATGCCGCCGATGAGCATCGACGTGCTGGAACTCGCCGACCCGAACGCGCCCTACGGCGTGCGTGGCGTCGGCGAGCCGCCGACCATCTCGTCCACCCCGGCCATCGTCGCCGCCATCCGCGCCGCCACCGGCCTCGCCCTGACCCGCGTGCCCGTGCGACCGGAGCACATCACCGGCACCTGACTCCCTCTCCGGCCCCATACCGAACGACGCGGCCGCCACGTCCCGCCGTGGCGCGCACGCGCACGCCCCAAGGAGACCCATGACCAACGATGCTGCTCTGGGCGGCGGGCGACACGCCGACGACCGCCAACTCATCGCGGACATGGGCGGTAGAGGCGGAATCACAGCCTTATCGGCAGCCAGGGTGGCCCGAAGAGCCGGACGGAGACTTCTCGGGAGCCGCCAAAGGCAAGACCCCATCAGCCGCAGCCGGCCCTTCTGGGCCGCACAAGTCCTACGGAGCACCCCGTGACCACGTCCCTGTCCCCTGACCACGCTTGGCTGCGCGAGGCGATCGACCTCGCCACCCGCAACGTCGCCGCCGGTGGTGGCCCGTTCGGCGCGGTGATCATCCGGGGTGGTGAGGTGATCGCGACCGGCACCAACCAGGTGACGCCGACGCTCGACCCGACCGCGCACGCCGAGGTGGTCGCCATCCGGGCGGCGTGCCAGGTCATCGGCGACTTCCGGCTCACCGGCTGCGTGCTCGTGTCGTCCTGCGAGCCGTGCCCGCTGTGCCTGTCCGCCGCGCTGTGGGCGCGGGTGGACCGGGTCGTCTACGCCGCGGACCGGCACGACGCCGCCGCGGCCGGGTTCGACGACCGCGAGTTCCACGAGCTGTTCGGCCGGCCGCGCGAGACGTGGAGCCTGCCGGTGCACCAGGTCTCCACGGGCGAGGACACCACGCCGTTCAGCGCGTGGCTGGCCCGGACCGACCGCGTCGACTACTAGCCGGACCAAGACCAGAAGGCGGCGCCCGAGCAGGCGGCGGAACCCGGAGCGGCCACGAGCCGCAGGTGCTGACCGGAGCACCGAGCACACCGACTCGAACGCGTTCAGCGGGGCCGTGCTTGCCGGCTTCGCCCCGCCGAACGCGCCCACCGGCATGGGAAGGACGTCATGACCCGGCTCAGGGATGACATCCCCACGCGGACCACACGACTCGACCGGTTCTTCCGCGTCAGCGAACGCGGCAGCACCATCGGCCGGGAAGTGCGCGGCGGTATCACCACCTTCGTGGCGATGTCCTACATCGTATTGCTCAACCCGCTGATCCTGGGCGCCTCGGCCGACATCACCGGCGCCCGCCTCACCGTCGAACAGGTCACCACGGCGACCGCGCTGGCCGCGGGCGTGATGACGGTCCTCATGGGTGTCGTCGGCAACGCGCCGCTGGCACTGGCCGCGGGCCTCGGGGTGAACGGCGTGGTCGCGTTCCAGCTCGCGCCGACCATGACCTGGGCGCAGGCGTTCGGACTCGTGGTGCTGGAAGGCCTGTGCATCGTCGTGCTGGCCGCGTCCGGGGTGCGGGAACGGATCATCAACGCCATCCCCGCGCCGCTGAAGACGGCCATCACCATCGGCATCGGCCTGTACATCGCGCTGGTCGGCCTGGTCAGCGCCGGGTTCGTGACCCGGACGCCCGACGCGGCCGGCTCCACCGTGCCGGTCCGGATGGGCCTGGACGGCCACCTGGTCGGCTGGCCGATCGCGGTGTTCTGCGTCGGCCTGCTGCTGATGATCGTGCTGATGGCCCGCGGCGTGCCCGGCGCGGTGCTGATCAGCATCGCGGCGGCCACCGTGCTCGCCGTGGTCGTGAACGCCGTGTTCGACGTGTCCGGGTGGGGTCTCGTCACGCCCGACCTGCCGGACTCCGTCGTGGCCGCGCCGGACTTCGGGCTGTTCGGCGAGGTGGACCTGGTCGGCGGGTTCGCCTCGGCGGGCGCGATCACCGCGACGGTGTTCCTGTTCACGCTGGTGCTGTCCGGGTTCTTCGACGCCATGGGCACGATCACGTCCGTCTCCGACGAGGCCGGGCTCACCCGGGACGGCAAGGTGCCTGGCATGGGCCGGATCCTGCTGGTCGACGGGTTCGGCGCGGTCGCGGGCGGTGTCACCGGGTCGTCGCCCAACACCGTGTTCCTCGAGTCGGCCGCAGGCGTCGGCGAAGGCGCCCGGACCGGTCTGGCGAGCGTGGTGACCGGGACGATGCTCGCCGCCACCCTGCTCTTCACCCCGCTCGCGGCGGTGGTGCCCGCGCAGGCCGCCGCACCGGCACTCGTGGTGATCGGCGGCCTGATGATGGCGCAGTGCCGGCGGATCCCCTGGGACGACACGGATTACACGATCCCGGTGTTCCTCACCGCGGCGGTGATCCCGTTCACCTACTCGATCACCAACGGCATCGGCGCGGGCCTCGTGTCGTACGTGGTGATCAAGACCTGCAAGGGCCAGTGGCGCTCGGTCGGCTGGCTGATGACCGTGATCGCGGTGCTGTTCGTCCTCTACTTCGGGGTCGAGGGGTTCACCGCCGTGCTGCGTTAGGGAGGGTGTCGTGCGCGAGTTGGCCGCTTCGGTGCTGGCGTGGACCGGGCCGTTCGCCGTCGCTTCCGTCGTGTCGGTGCGTGGCAGCGCGCCACGACCGGTGGGCGCGGCGCTGGCCGTGCACCCGGACGGACGGGTGGTGGGCAGCGTGTCGGGTGGGTGCGTCGAGGGCGCGGTGTACGAGCTGGCACTGGAGGTCCTGGCCACGGGGCAGCCGCGGCTCGCGCGGTTCGGGTACTCGACCGAGGACGCGTTCGCGGTCGGTCTCACCTGTGGCGGCGAGTTGGAGGTCTTCGTCCAGCTCGCCACCCCCGAGATCCGGGCCGCGCTGCGGGCGGCGGTCGAAGGGCGTCCGGTGGTGTTGACGAGGTCGTTGGCCATGGGCACAGGTTCCGTGGAATTCCCAGACCTCGCAGCAACTTCTTCGTCGGTTGTGGACAACTGCCTTGTGGAGAGTTGGGGAACGGCTCCGCGACTACTGGTGTTCGGCGCGATCGACTACGCCTCGGCCGTGGCTGCACAAGGGAAATTCCTCGGGTACCACGTCACGGTGTGCGACGCACGACCTGTCTTCGCGACTGTGGACAGGTTCCCGGCGGCCGACGAAGTGGTGGTCGACTGGCCGCACCGCTACCTGGCCTCGACGCCGACCGACCCGTCCACCGCGGTGTGCGTCCTGACGCACGACCCGAAGTTCGACGTGCCGCTGTTGGTGGAGGCGCTGCGGCGGCCGTTGGCGTTCGTCGGCGCCCTCGGCTCACGCCGCACGCACCACGACCGCGTGGCCCGGCTGCGCGCGGAAGGCGTCACGGAGGCGGAACTCGCCCGCCTGCGCTCCCCCATCGGCCTCGACCTCGGCGCGGCCACGCCCGAGGAGACCGCCGTGTCGATCGCCGCCGAGCTGATCGCCGTGCGCCGCGGCGGCGGTGGCCTGCCCCTGTCCCGGACCGACGTCCCGATCCACAAGGAGGACCCCGATGGCGTTGATCTTCCTCAACGGCGGCGGCATGCGCGGCGGCCCGCTGCACCACCAGTTGCAGGGGACACCGCTGTTGTGTGTGGCGCGTAGCGCGCCCCGGTACCGCTACTTCTCCGTGGGCGACCGGTTCCCCGCGATGCACGCCTCCGGCTCGGGCCGCGTGGTCGGCGAGGTGTACGACGTGCCGCTGACCGTGCTGCGCGACCACCTGTTGCCCGCCGAGCCGCCCGAGCTGGAGATCGGCGTGATCGAACTGGCGGACGGGAGCGCCGCGTTGGCCACCGTGCTGCGGGACGCCTACCTCGACAGCCGTGAGCTGACGGACATCACGGCGGTCGGTGACTGGCGCGCGTACCTGGCCGGAAAGCCCTGATCCCGCGCGGGCCGGCCCGATCGCGCACGCTCGGCGCGTCCGGGTGTCACGATGGCCGGCACAGGACGATCCAGAGGGGGCTTCATGAGGAAACCAGGCATCTTCCTGGCCGCGCTGGCCATGGTCATCGGCTCGCTGGCGGTGCCGACCACGGCTGCCGCGGCGTCGAACAACTGCAACCACGAGCAGGGTGGTGTGGCGCTGCCGAGGTCCGCCGACTCGTTGGAAGGGGGCATCGGATCGGTCCAGTTGTGCATCGACAGCAGCAAGCGGGTCTGGGCGTACGTGGTGCTCTACCAGCCCATGCCCGCCGGGCGCTGGGGGAACGTGTGGCTGAGGCGCTACTACGAGGGCTTCTTGACCGGCGAGTTCTCCTGCAACGGGGAGCCGGGCGGCAACGGCTACGTGAAGCCGGGTCAAACGCGGTGCTGGACGCCGAAGGTGGCCGGATCCGAGGCGAACGTCGAGTTCAAGGCCTTGTCGTGGGTCTACCGCGGCACCTACCCGAACGAGGACTGGAGCGTCGCGTTCGGCATGACCCTGGCGTGCTCGGCGGCCACGGGGGCCTGCCGCGACGCGTGAACCCTTCCTCGCAGGTGCGCCGGGTCTACGTCCCGGAACGCGGCACCAGCAGTCCCCGTTCGTAAGCCACCGCCACGGCGGCGGCGCGGTCCTTCACACCCAGCTTGGCGTAGACGTGCACCAGATGCGTCTTCACGGTCGCCTCGCTGATGAAGAGCCTCGCCGCCGCCTCCCGGTTCGTGCACCCCTGGGAGATCAGGCTCAGCACCTCCACCTCGCGGTCGCTCAACGGCTCCGCCACCGGCTGCCGCACCTGGCCCACGAGCCTGGTCGCCACGGACGGTGACAGCACCGCCTCTCCCCTGGCCGCCGAACGCACCGCGCGGAACAGCTCGTCCCGAGGCGTGTCCTTCAAGAGGTACCCCGTCGCGCCCGCCTTGATCGCGGGCAGCACGTCGCTGTCCGTGTCGTACGTCGTCAGCACCAGCACCCGGGTCGGGCAGCCGCGCAGCCGCTCGATGGCCGTGACGCCGTCCACGCCGGGCATCCGCAGGTCCATCAGCACGACGTCCGGCCGCAGGGCCAGCACCACGGTCACCGCCTCCGCGCCGTCCGCCGCCTCACCCACCACGTCCACGTCACCGGCGCGCGCGAGCATCCCGCGCAGCCCGTCGCGCACGACGGGGTGGTCGTCCACGATCACCACGCGGATCACCGGGCCACCTCGGCCGGGATCGCGGGCACCGACGCGGACACCGCCGTGCCGCCGCCCGGCTCGGACTCCACGACCAGCGCGCCCGCCAGCCGGGACACCCGCTGGCGCATGCCGACCAGCCCGAACCCGTCCGTCTTGACCTCCGGGTCGAACCCCGCGCCGTCGTCGCGCACGTCCAACGTCACCACGTCCTCCATGTACGACAACGTCAACCCGACCCGCGAAGCGCGCGCGTGCTTGGCGACGTTCGACAACGCCTCTTGAGCGGCACGCAGCAACGTCACCTCCACCTCGGGGTGCAGTGGGCGCGCCGCACCCGTCGTGCTGATCGACGCCGCCACCCCGGTCTGGTCCGTCCACCCGGCCGTGACCTCGGCCAACGCGTCCGGGAGGTTCGCGTCCACCAGCGCGGGCGGGCGCAGGGCGTGCACCGAGCGGCGGGCCTCGGCCAGGTTCTCCCGCGCCAGCCGCAACGCCGTCTCGACGTGCCGCGGCGGGTCCTCGTCCGCCTGGAGCTGCGTGATGATGCCGGCGAAGCCCTGGGCGAGCGTGTCGTGGATCTCCCGCGCCAACCGCTGCCGCTCGTCCAGCACGCCCGCCTCGTGCGCCTGGATCAGCAACTGGGCGTGCAGGCCGGCGTTCTCCTTCATCATCGCCGCCATCTCGGCGACCATCTCCTTGCGCCGCCGGGACTGCTCGGACGTGATGTGGCCGAACGTGGTGAACGTGCAGGCGATGATCACGATGAACACGACGATGATCAGGTAGACGACGATCGGCCCGAGCTCCGCCGGCGGGAAGCCGCCGTACAGCGACGTCGCCGCGAGCACGCCGGTGGCCGACACCCCGACGAGCTTCCACCGGCCGGGCAGCACGTCGATGGCGTAGATGTACCCGGCGAAGGAGAAGAACCCGAACATGGGGTCGCGCAGCCCCAGCAACGCGTACGCGACCAGGATGCCGACGAAGAACACCGCCATCAGGCCGACTCGGGAGCGCCAGCCCGGGTGCAGGGTGTACCACCACAGCATCCACAGGCCGGTCACCGCCGCGATGCCCACGTTGACCGCCGTGGTCGGGCCGGTGTCCGACCCGACCACCAGGTACATGACGGTCGTCAGCACCAGGACGAAGTACGGGATGGCGTGCCCGGCGACGGTCAGCCGCCGTTCCCAAGTGTCCAGCACGTCCATCGCGCGCACCCCTACTCCCAGCGGAACGACTTCGCGGCGACGGTACCCGCCGCCACCGTGACCAGCGCCAGCACGCCGAGGTGCACCGGGTCCGGCGCGGCGCCGAGCCACGACTGCTGCAACGCCTCGACGCCCGGCGGCAGGTACGCGCCGATGACGTTGAGGAAGTCCGGCAGCAGGAACCTCGGCAGGTACACGCCGCCGAAGAACATGACCAGCATGAACACCACGGTCGCCCACCCGCCGGCGGACCTCGCGTTCGGCGCCCAGGCCGCGACCAGCAGGCCGATCGCGGACAGTGACAACATCCCGAGCAGGAACGTCACCAGGAACCAGAGCGGGTGGTGCGGCAGGTCGATGTCGAACACCGCCCGGCCCACGACCATGAGCAGCACGATCGAGATCACGCCCGCGATCAGGTTGACGAGCACCTGCGCCACGAGCAGGCGCGCCGGGTGGACCGGGGTGGTGGAGAAGCGGCGCAGCACGCCCTTCTCGCGGTAGGTCGCGACCGTGGCGGGCAGCTTGTTCAGGCCGAGGAACGCCAACGCGGTCACCACCAGCGACGACATGAAGGCGTCGATGAACCGCTGGTTGTCGAAGTTCGGGTCGGGGGTGCGCAACGCGGGGATCGCGCCGAGCACCAGCAGCAGGATGGCCGGGAAGAGGACCGCGAACACGACCATGCTCGGCTCGCGCAGGAACAGCTTCCACTCGGTGTTGACGATCTTCAGCATGCTGCTACTCCGTGAGCGCGCGGCCGGTGAGGCGGATGAAGGCGTCGTCCAGGCCGGCCTGCTCGATGCGCAGGTCGGCGGCGACGATCTGGTTGCGGGCGAGGACGGACGTGACGGCGTGCAGCAGGTTGCCCGTGCCGGTCACGACGAGCTGCGGACCGTGCTGCTCGACGTTCGAGACCTCGGGCAGCTCTTCGAGCAGCTTCACGTCCAGCGGCGCGGTCGGCCGGAACCGGACCCGCTGCTCACCGTCCACCCGGGACACGAGCCCGGCCGGGCTGTCCACCGCGACCAGCCTGCCCGCGTCGATCACGGCGATCCGGTCGCACAGCCGTTCGGCCTCTTCCATGAAGTGGGTGACCAGCACGACCGTGACGCCGGCGTCGCGGACCTGCTCGACCAGGCTCCACGTGTCGCGGCGCGCCTGCGGGTCGAGGCCCGTGGTGAGCTCGTCCAGCACCGCGATCTTGGGCTTGCCGATCAGCGCCAACGCGATGGAGACGCGTTGCTTCTGGCCGCCGGAGAGCTTGCGGTACTCGGTCTTGGCGCGGTCGGCCAGGCCCAGGCGGGCCAGCAGCTCCCGCCAGTCGGCCGGGTCGCGGTAGAACGACGCGTACAGGTCGAGCGCCTCGCCGACCCGGATGCGGTCGGGCAGCTCGCTCTGCTGCAGCTGCACGCCGAGCCGGGTGCGCAGCTCCGCCCGGTCACGTCGCGGGTCCAGCCCGTCGACGCGGATCGTGCCGCCGTCCGGGGAGCGCAGGCCCTCCACGCACTCCACGGTCGTGGTCTTCCCCGCCCCGTTCGGGCCGAGGATCCCGAAGATCTCCCCCTCGTCGACGGTGAACGAGACACCGTCCACCGCGACCTTCCGGTCGTAGGTCTTGACGAGGTCGACCACCTCGATGATTGCCATGCCACCAGCGTGGTCGCGGGGGCGTTCGGCCGGATCACACGGCGGGCCACACCTGGCATCAACCGATCGATTGATCTCCCCGTAGACCACCCTGATCCACCCTCAGGGGTGTGCCTGAGCGTTGAACTCAGGGGTCCTGAACGTAGGACTCTCGCGACGCGAACGTAGGACTCACGCGTTCTGAACGTAGGACACGCGCGTTCTGAACGTAGGACACGCGCGTTCTGAACGTAGGACACGCGCGTTCTGGAGGTAGGACACGCGTGACGCGAAGGTTCGACACGCGTGACCCGAGCGTTCGACACGCGCGGGGGTTAAGGGTGGAGGCCGTGGAGGATTTGGGTGACGAGGGCGGTGACGACCTGGTCGTTGTGCGCGGTGTCGCCCGGGCGGAGGGTGCGGGCGGCGGCCTCGACGGCGCCGTGGACGAGGACGGCGCGGAGGGCGGGTGCGGGGACGCCTGCCTCGATGAGGACGGCGGTCAGGGGTGCGAGGAGCTTGTCGTGCTCGGCGCGGATCGCGGTGCGGGCGGCGTCGGGCAGCGCGTGCGCGGACAGGGCGACGACCGCGCCGTGGCGGCCGTCGGCGATGATCTCCAGCTCGGTGCGGAGGTAGGCCTCGACCTTGGCCTCGACGCCCTCGACCGAGCGCACCGCCTCGGCCAGCCAGCGGCCCCACTCGGGCAGCTCGTCGGACACGATCGCGGCGACCAGCTCCTCGCGGGAGCGGAAGTACTCGTACAGGCTCGGCCGGGACAGGCCGACGCGACGGGCCAGCGACGCGAGGGTCAGCGCGTCCGCGCCCTCCGCGGCCACGATGTCGCGGCCCGCGTCCAGCAGGGCCCGCAGCCGGTTCGCGCGGTGCTGCGCGAGCGTGTCGGCGCTGATCCTGGGCACTCGCCCGATCCTAGCCCTTGCCTTGCCTACGCGCCGTTGGGATAGTTCCCTACACAGCGTCGGGAACCACGGAGGTGTCGGGTGTTCATCGCGACCAACCGCTTGTTCGTCCCCGCCGAGCGCGCCGAGGAGTTCGAAGCGCACTTCCGGAGCAACATGCGCGCCTACCTGCCCGGCGTGCCCGGCCTGCGCCGCAGCACGCTGCTGCGCCCCACCCGCCCGGACCAGCCGTACGTGTCGGTCAACGAGTTCGACACCGAGGACGACTTCCGCGCCTGGGTCGCGTCGGACTCCTTCAAGGAGGCGCACCGGCGCAACTCCGGCATCGCCCGCCACGTCACGGGCAACGCGGTGGAGACCTTCCAGCCCTCGGAAGACCTGCTGCTCATCCCCTGATCCGCGGTCAGGGGATGGTGATGGCCTTCATCCGGTTGATCTCGTCGGTCTGGGACGCGGAGACGTCGTTGGCCATCTCCTCGACCCGCACGTCGCTGCCCGAGGACAGCACCTCGACGGCCATCTGCACGGCGCCCTCGTGGTGGGCGATCATCAGCTGGAGGAAGAGCCGGTCGAAGTCCGCGCCCCTGGCCGCCTTCAACGCGGCCAACTGCTCGTCGGTGGCCATGCCGGGCATCGAACCGTGGTCGACCTCCGGCAGGTCGGCGGCGTGACCGTGCGCGGGCGCGTTCTCCGCGTACTGCCGCTGCCACTGCTCCATCGCGGCGATCTCCGGGCCCTGCGTGTCGTGGATCCGCGACGCCAGGCCGCGCACCGTCTCGTGCTGCGCGCGTTCCGGCGCCAGCGCGGTCATGTCCAGCGCCTGTCGGTGGTGGACGATCATGCGGGCCACGTACTCCAGGTCCGCCTCGCTCGGCGCGACCCAGCGATCCGTGCCGAAATCTTCCGGCGCCAACGTTTTCGCTTGCTCACCGGGCCCTTGCGGGGCAATGATCGGAGGCTGGTCGTCCGACTGGGACGTACACCCCGCGAGGACGGCCACCAACACCGCGACGAACACGATCCGCATCCCGCTACCCCCTAGAACCTCCGGTCGGCCGCCAACGTACCCGGCCGTTCCACCAGCCGGAAGCCAGAAATTCCCGACGATCGGGTCTGGTACTTAGCCATGCGAAGGGGTGATACTGCGGGCCCTGCAGTGGGTTGGAAGGGGAACCTGAAGTGGATGTACGCGATTTGACCCGCCGACGCAGAACGCCGGCCGCGGTCTTGGGGGCGTTCGCGCTGAGCCTGTCGGTCGTGGCCTGGGCGCCTCAGGCGACCGCCGCGCCGGACGACGCCGACCTGGCCGGACTGTCCGAGACCCAGTTGTCGAGCCAGGAGCAGCCGGTCGCCGGCATTCCCGGCGTCGACGAGATCCGCAACAGCCGCAACGTCAAGCACCTGGCGAACCTGCCGAAGCCGGCGCCGTTCACCACCTCGTCCACGTGGTCCGACCTGGCGTTCCAGAACGGCTACGCGTACAGCGGCAACTACGACGGCTTCGTCATCTACGACGTGCGCAACCCGCACAAGCCGTCCATCGTGAGCACGGTGTGGTGCCCGGGCTCGCAGAACGACATCTCGGTCAAGGACAACCTGCTCTTCCTGTCCACCGACTCCTCGCGCAGCGACAACTCCTGCGCCAGCACGCCGCTCGCCGCGACCAACAAGGACGCGTGGGAGGGCATCAAGGTCTTCGACATCAGCGACAAGAAGAACCCGAAGTACGTCGCCGCGGTCGAGACCAAGTGCGGTTCGCACACGCACACGCTGGTGCCGGACAAGAAGGGCAAGGACGCCTACCTCTACGTCTCGTCCTACGGCCCCAACGACACGTTCCCGGACTGCAAGACGCCGCACGACCTGATCAGCATCGTCAAGGTGCCGCTCAAGAACCCGGCGGCGGCCTCGCTGCTCTCGGAGACGGTGCTGTTCCCGGACGGCGGCAACCCCGGCCGTGACGGCACGATCGAGGACGGCTACGTCCGCGCCACCTCGGGCTGCCACGACATCACCGTGTACCCGTCGAAGGACCTCGCGGCCGGCGCCTGCATGGGTGACGGCGTGCTGTGGGACATCTCCGACCGGGAGAAGCCCCGCGAGATCAGCCGCGTCCAGGACAACGTGAACTTCGCGTTCTGGCACTCGGCCACCTTCAACAACGCCGGCACCAAGGTCGTCTTCACCGACGAGCTCGGCGGCGGCGGCGCGCCGACCTGCAACGAGAAGATCGGCCCGACCCGCGGTGCGGACGGCATCTACGACATCACCGGCCACGGTGACGCTCGTGAGCTGGAGTTCCGCTCGTACTACAAGATCTCCCGGACCCAGGGCGACACGGAGAACTGCGTGGCGCACAACGGTTCGCTGATCCCCGTGCAGGGTCGCGACATCATGGTGCAGGCGTGGTACCAGGGCGGCATCTCGGTCTGGGACTTCACCGACTCCCGCAACCCCAAGGAGATCGGCTGGTTCGAGCGCGGCCCGCTGCCCAACGGCGCCGGCGGCGGCTCGTGGTCGGCGTACTACTACAACGGCTACATCTTCTCGAACGACATGGCCAAGGGCTTCGACGTCCTCGACATCCGCGACCCGCGGACGGCGACGGCGAAGCTCGTCCGCGTCGGCGAGTTGAACGTGCAGACGCAGGGCTCGTACCGGGACCTGTTCCCGCGCTAGCCCGGACGGTCCGACCGTCGTGACACCAGGAGGGGCCCGCCGCGCACCAGCGGCGGGCCCCTTCGTTCGCCCGACGGCCACGCACACTGCATATTCCCCCTTTTAACACCGCACTATCGCGGCCCGGTACTCCTTGCCGGTGAATTCGTTCGCGCTCGCTCCTACTCCGCGTAGTATCAAAACCGATTCCTCTTCACGAATTCCTCGCGAGGAGTATTTCCCATGCCGGACATGACCCTCTACCGGGGTGAGCGCGGCAATGTCTGGCCGGCCCCTGCCGTGCGCCTCATCTGGGGCGGCATGACCATTCGCGACCCGTGGCCGGGTGCTCGCCTGCCGAACCAGACGGCCACCGGCGCGTGGTCGGCGCTGTCGCGGCAGATCAGCACCGGCGGCGGCGACCTGGCGGCGTTCTCCCGCACCGTGCGCGCGGCCGGCGTGTCCTACGGCCTGAACTTCACCCGCACGCCCGTGCCCGTCGACCCGGACTGCGACCACCACTACGTGGTCACCATCCACCACGCGCGCACGTTCCTGCTGCGCTACGGCGGCGTCGGCGGCTGGACGCTGGGCGACGAGGTGCCGTGGGTGACCGATCCGGCGCCGGCCGACCAGGATTACGTGGTGCTGAACGGCCCGAGCGTGAGCCGGTCGACGGTATTGGGTTACGGCCATTTCGCCGACACGCCGGAAGTCACCTTGTTCACCGATGTGCCGACCAATTGGGTGACTTCCGTGAACGGCCAGCCGATCGGCGCACAGGGGGTGCGCGTGCTGACCGATTCGGCCTTGTCCGACGCCGAACGGCTCAAGTTGACGAAATTGCGCCGTCCGTAGCGCCGCGCCGGCCGGAGATCACCACCGCGACGAGCGCCGCGAGCACGACCGCCACCGCGTGGATCGGCGCGGGCGTGAACGTCATCGCGAGCACGAGCACGGCGGCGACCGGGAACCCCCAGAGCGCCGGTCCGCGTCGGGCGGGACGGACCTGGAGCGCCCACACGACGACCAGGAACACCGCCACCGGCACCGTGGTGGTCAGCCCCGCGGCCAACGTCGGCAGGTGCGCGACGTGCAGGTCGTAGTCGACGGAGACTTCGAGTCCCGCACCGACCGCCGCCACCGAGGCGAACACCAGGTAATGGCCGTAACCCCAGGTGATCGCCCGCGGCAGGGTGTCGAGCAGGTGGTGCGCGGGGTAGTCGAAGTAGAGCCACCACAGCGAGAACACGATCACCAGGCCGGCCGCGGCGAGCGAGATCAGCGCGAAGCTCGCGTGCCCGGCGTCCAGGGCCGCGCCGATCGCGCCGGTCGCGGCCAGGATCGACTCGCCCAGCACGATCAGCGTGAAGAGCCCGTACCGCTCCACGACGTGGTGCGGGTGCCACGTCGTCTGGCCGGCGCGCTCCGCCCAGACCGGCACCGCGAGTTCCGCCACCACCATCGTCAGGAAGCCGACCAGGAACACGTCGTCGGGCAGGAACAGCCGCGCGACCCAGCCGACCTGCACCACCGTGATGCCGATGGCGTACCGCCGGGCGCACACCTTCCGCTCGGCGTCGGCGCGCGACGCGCGCAGCCACTGCGCGACCATCGCCAGCCGCATCAGCACGTACCCGAGCGTGATCACGGTGTAGTCCGAGTGGTCGAACGCCCGGGGCACGCCCGCCGCCAGCACCAGCACGCCCGCGACCTGCACCAGGGTGGTGAGGCGGTACGGCACGTCGTCGGTGTCGTAGGCGGACGCGAACCAGGTGAAGTTCAGCCAGCCCCACCAGATCGCGAAGAACACCAGCAGGTAGCCGAGCACACCGGAGCCGATGTGGTTCTCCGACAGCGCGTGGTGCAGCTTCGCCGCCGCGGACGCGACCGCCACCACGAAGCTCAGGTCGAACAGCAGCTCCAACGGCGTGGCCACCCGGTGGTCCTCATCGGACCGCCGGGCCGTCATCCGCCGGTACAACGTCGTCATGCCGGCATCATGCCCCGACGACCATCAGCC
Organism: Saccharothrix sp. NRRL B-16348; assembly: GCF_001280085.1. GTDB lineage: Bacteria > Actinomycetota > Actinomycetes > Mycobacteriales > Pseudonocardiaceae > Actinosynnema. The sequence goes on from NZ_LGED01000198.1 coordinate 56,551, forward strand.
TGCCGATCCCGAGGTCGAGCGCGACGGTCGTGCCGGGCGGGAAGTCGGCCGCGCGGCTGGACGGCTGGTCGACCCGCACGACCTGGTCGCCGCCGTCGAGCCGCACGGACAGCCTGGTCACCGGCCCGAGGAAGCTCTGGGTGAGCACGTTGCCGGTCAACGCGCCGTCGGACTGGCCGCGGTGCGGCGCGATGCCGATGTCCTCCGGCCGCACGATCACCTTGACCTCGCCGGTCAGCCCGTCGACCGCGTCGGTGTCCAGCCGGAACGCGCCCAGCCGCACGCCACCGGCCTCGGCGATGCCGTGCACCGCGTTGGTCACCCCGACGAACTGCGCCACGAACGCCGACGCTGGTTCCCGGTACACGACCGCCGGCGTGTCGAGCTGCTCCAGCCTGCCCTGCGACATCACGCCCACCCGGTCGGAGACGGCCAGCGCCTCCTCCTGGTCGTGCGTGACGAACAACGTGGTCATGCCCAGCTCGGTCTGGATGCGCCGGATCTCGTCGCGCAGGTTCACCCGCACCTTGGCGTCCAGCGCGGACAGCGGCTCGTCCAGCAGCAGCACGCGCGGCCGGATCGCCAGCGCACGGGCCAGCGCCACGCGTTGCTGCTGGCCGCCGGACAGCTGGTGCGGGTACCGCTTGCCGAGGTGCGCGAGCCCGACCAGCTCCAGCAGCTCGGCGACCCGTCCCGCCCGGTCCGGCGCCTTGCGCAGCCGCGGACCGAACGCCACGTTCTGCGTCACGGTCATGTTCGGGAACAGGCTGTAGGCCTGGAACACCATGCCCATGTCCCGCTTGTTCGCGGGCACGCGGGTGATGTCGCGGCCGTCCACCAGGACCGCGCCCGAGTCGGCGGTCTCGAACCCGGCGACGATGCGCAGCGCGGTCGTCTTGCCGCAGCCGCTCGGCCCGAGCAGGCTGACCAGCTCGCCCTCGGCGAGTTCCAGGTCGAGCCCGTCGAGCGCGCTCTGGCCGCCGAACGACTTGCGCAGCCCGTCCAGTCGCAGGTACCCCATGATCAGCCTTCCTCGACGGCGGTGTCCCGCCGTCGCCTGCCGATGAACGAGAGCAGGAACAGCAGCGCGAACGCGAACAGCAGGCTCAGCAGCGAGACGGCGATCGACACGCCCGCGTCGCGCTTGCCGAGCAGGTTGACCCGCACCTGCAGCGTGTCGAAGTTCAGCAGCGACGCGATGGTGAACTCGCCGAGCACCAACGCCACCGACAGCAGGGACGCGCCGAGCAGCGCGGTGCGGATGTTGGGCACCACGACCCGCACCAGCACCGTGCCCCAGGACGCGCCGAGGCCGCGGGCCGCCTCCGCCAGCGTCTTCAGGTCGATCGACGACAGGCCCGCGTCGATCGCCCGGTACGCGAACGGCAGCACCAGCACCGCGTAGGCGAACGTCAGCGTCAACGGCGAGTCGCCGAGGAAGTAGTTCACCCACGCGTACAGCGGCGCCATGCCCACCACGAGCACGATCGCCGGGATCGCCACGGGCAGCAGGCACAGGAACTCCACGAGCCGCCGCAGCGCGGGCAGCCGCAGCCTGATCCACGTCATCGTCGGCACCAGCAGCACCAGCATGAGCAGCGAACTGGCCACGGCGAGCTGCACCGACACCAGGATCGCCTCGACGAGGTCCGGGTCGTCCACGATCGCCGCCCACGACGCGAGGCTGCGCGTGCCGCCCGCACCGCGCGTGGAGAACTCCGCCATCGCGACCAGCGGCAGCAGGAAGAAGCCCCCGAGCACCAGCAGGATCGCGAACCGGGCCACCGCGCTCCCGGCCGACCTGCGCGGTTTGGTCACCGCTGCCATCGGGCGAACCTCCGTTGCAGCAGCGCGTACAGGCCCATCGCCACGCCGACCACCACGACCATGCCCAGGCCGAGCGCCTTGCCCAGGTTCTCCTGCCCCAACAGCACCTCGCCGGTCAGGAAGCCCCGGATCTGCAGCGGCACGATCGGGCTGCCCTGCGACACCAGGGCCGCCGCCGTGGCGTAGGCGGAGAACGCGTTGGCGAACAGCAGCAGCGCCGCGCCGAGGAACGCGGGCAGCAGGATCGGGCCGCCGACGTGCCGCCAGTAGGTCCACGACGAGCCGCCGAGGCTGTCCACCGCCTCGCGCCACTGCGGGCGCAGGCCGTCCAGCGCGGGCAGGAACACGATGACCATCAACGGGATCTGGAAGAACGTGTAGACCAGGGTCAGGCCGGGCAGCTCGAACAGCCACGCGCCGGTGGCGAACAGGTCGACGCCGAACGAGTCGCGCAGGAACTGGGTGACGAAGCCCTGGAAGCCGATCGTGGCCAGGAACGCGAACGCCAGCGGCACGCCGCCGAACTGGGCGAGCACGCCCGCGCCGGCCACCACCACGCGGCGCAGCGGCCCTTCCGGCTCGCCGGCCGCCACGGCCCACGACAGCAGCGCGCCGAGCACCGCGCCGAGCAGGGCGGTGATCGCGGACAGCTCCACGCTGCGCAGGAACGCCTGCAGGTACACGCCGCGGGTCAGGTCGGCCAGGTTGTCGAGGGTGAACGAGCCGTCCGAGCCCTGGAACGACCCGGCCAGCACCAGCGCGGTCGGGTAGACCAGGAACGTGCCGACGTAGGCCAGGAACGGCACCACGACCAGCCACGCCAACCAGCTCCGGCCGGGCCCGGGGCCGGGAGAGGCCCGATCGGCTCCCCCGACCCCGGTCGTGACGGGTGCGACCACCGGTCAGCCCACCGCCTGCGCCCACGTGGAGGCCAGCACCTGCTTGGCCTTGTCCGACTGCTCCTGGGTCGGGAACACCTGCTCGCCGGAGGTCTTCGGCAGCTTCGCCGCCGCGTCCGCGTCCACCGCGCCGGACTTGGTCATCGCGTCCATGCGCACCGGCCGCGACAGGCCCTTGAGGAAGATGTTCTGGCCCTTGTCGGAGTACAGGAACTCCTGCCACAGGCGCGCGGCGGCCGGGTGCGGGGCGTCCTTGTTGACCGCCTGGTTGTAGTAGCCGCCGACCTGCGCGTCCGCCGGGACGACGACCTTCCAGTCGACCTTGCCCGCGAGCTTCGCGGTCTGCGCGGCGTTGGTGTAGTCCCAGTCGATCACGACGGGCGTCTGGCCGGACTCGATGGTCGCCGGCGACGGGTCGACCGGCAGGAAGTTGCCCGCGGCCTTGAGCTGCTTGAAGAACTCGACGCCGGGCGCGATGTCGTCGGCCGAGCCGCCGTTGCCCAGCGAGGCCATCACGACGCCGGAGAACGCTGCGCCCGCCTGCGTCGGGTCGCCGTTGAGCGCGACCTTGCCCTGGTACTCGGGCTTGAGCAGGTCCTTGACGGAGGTCGGCGCGGGCACCTTGGTGGTGTCGTAGCCGATGGACATGAAGCCGCCGTAGTCGCCGTAGTAGAGCCCGGACGGCTCCTTCAGCTCGTCGGCGATGTCGGCCCACGTCCGCACCTGGTAGGGCGCGAACAGGTCCTTGTTGGCCAGCGCCACGTTCAGGCCGAGGTCGAACACGTCCGGCGCGCGGTCGCCGCCCTTGAGCTGCTTGGCGGCGTTGATCTCGTCCTGGCTGGACGCGTCGGGCTGCGCGGAGTCGACCTCGATGCCGTACTCCGCCTCGAACGCCTTGATCATCTCGCCGTAGTTGGCCCAGTCCGGCGGCAGCGCGATGACGTTGAGCCTGCCCTCCTTCTTCGCGGCCTCGACGAGCTTGTCGAACCCGCCGAACTCGGCGGCGGACTTCGCGGTGGCCGCGGGGGTGCCGCCGGCGGCGCCGTCCTTGGGCGGCGGTGTGCCGCAGGCCGCGACCAACGCCAACGCGGCGACGCCGACGCCTACCGACCGCAGGACTCGGGTGTGGTTCACGTTTCGAACCTTCCTCGGGTGACAAGGGTTTTTTCGCGGACGACCAAAACGTGTCAGCCCAGCGGAGGATTCGGGACCTCGCGCGCACTTGTCAAGCCGGCCGGGCGGACTGAGACCCGTTCGACCGGGTGAACGAATTCCGGGTGGTCCGGGGGTGTCCGCAGGGTTAACGCCGACACCGGTCGGATCGGCCCGGATCAGCCCAGGAACTAGCCCGTTCGGCCCAGCCCGCAACGTCAACAGTCACCGCCCGGATCGCCTCGTTGGGCCATTCGGACGGTTCCCGCTCGGAAGAGCATGAATGTCCGGCCCGATTTTTGCCTAATTGTCTACTCACATTTCCGGGTCCGGTAACGCGTTCCGACCGGCCCTCGACACCCGGTTGTCACGTGACGGAAATGCCCGAATAACTGCCGAACCCCGAAGAAGGGCAGATCCATGCGTCACCCGCGAAGATCCCTAGTGCTGGCCGCCGTCGGCGCGCTGCTCCTCCCCCTCGTCGGCACGCCGTCGGCGTCCGCCGCGCCCGTTCCCGGCGAAGACGTGCTCTACACGCTGGACGCCGACTTCGACCAGGGAGTGCTCCAGGACGTCAACCACGACTCCCCGAACAACAACCAGCTCCAGCTCAACCGCCAGAGCGTGTTCTTCCCCTACGTCAACGTCGCCGCCTCGGCGCGCGGCACGATGGTCCGCATCGACGTGAACACCGGCGAGATCGTCGGCGAGTGGCTGTCCGCGCCGGACGGCCAGGGGCGCAACCCGTCCCGCACCACCGTCGACAAGCTCGGCAACACCTGGCTGTCCAACCGCAACGAGGCCGGCGGCGGACGCGGGTCGGTCACCCGCGTCGGCGTCATCCGCGGCGGCACGCGGACGAACGCCGACGGCACGCCGAACCCCACCGGCGACTACCTGAAGGGGCCGTTCGGCTACAACACCTGCCTCGACCGCGACCTCGACGGCCTGTTCGCCACCTCCCGCGGTCTCGGTGACATCCGGCCGTGGACCAACGCGGGCGGCGCGGACGCGAACGGCGGCGTCACCACGGCGGCCGACGAGTGCCTGATCACCTACAGCCGGGTGGCGGGCACGAACACCCGCACGGTGGCCGTGGACGCCGACAACAACCTGTGGACCGGCGGCGCGAACACCCAGCACCAGAAGATCTCCGGGCTGGACGGCTCGCCGCTGACCGCACCGGTCAGCTTCGCCTGCGGCGGCTACGGCGGACTGGTGGACCAGGCGGGCACGCTGTGGTCGGCGCGGTACGGCGCCAACCTGCTGCGCTACGAGCCGGGCAGCGGCTCGGGCACGTGCCTGGACACCTCGCACGGCGACTACGGCCTCGGCATGGACCCGCAGACGGGCGAGATCTGGCACACCGGCGTCAACTCCGGCCAGACGGTCAAGATGGACGCGGCGGGCAACATCCTCGGCTCCTTCCCGCACGGTCACAACCGCGCGCAGGGCGTCGCGGTCGACATGGACGGCAACGTCTGGGTCGCCCACGCGCTCGACAACGGCACGAACACGGTCGGGCACCTGCGCACCGACGGCACGTTCGTCGGCAACGTGGTCCTGCCCGGCGGCAACGGCCCGACCGGCGTCGCGGTCGACACCAACGGCAAGGTGTGGGTCACCAACATCAACTCCAACAACGCCCAGCGCATCGACCCGGACGCCGGTCCGGTCGGCGGCGGCGGGTTCGCCGTGGGCGCGGTCGACCTGACCGTCGACCTCGGCGCGGGCGCCGGCCCGTACAACTACAGCGACATGACGGGGTCGGTGCTGGGCGAGATCACCGCGCCGGTCGGCACGTGGTCGGTGGTGCAGGACGGCGGCGTCGCGGGGCAGACCTGGGGCACGGTCACCTGGAACACCGAGGCGCAGGGCAGCGTCCCGGCGGGCACCTCGATCACGGTCGAGGCGCGCACGTCCGACACCGAGGCGGGGCTGGCCGGCGAGGCGTTCGCGCCGGTGTCGAACGGGGTGGAGTTCGCCCGGGTCGGCCGCTACATCGAGGTTCGGGCGACGTTGACCGCGAGCCCGTCCGGCGACACGCCGGTGCTGTCGGACCTGCGGATCACGACCTCCGAGCGGACCGGCGTGTTCTCCTGCCAGGCGACCGCGCTGAACCTGGCCGGGATCGTGGTGGCGCGGGCCAACCCGCCGGACGTGCCGTGCGTCGACGACTACGCCAACGTGGCGAACGTGAACCTGTCGGCGGGCATCCTCACCGTGCGGGCCAACGCGTTGACCGCGAGCACCGAGCAGACACCGGACGACCTGCTCGCCCTGCCGCCGGCTCCCGGCGACGGCGCGGTGTCCAACGCCCGGGTCGACTACACGCGGATCAGCAGCCTGCTGGTGACCATCGAGGTGGGCGTCATCCAGGCGACCGCGTCGGTGACGTGCGACGCGAACCTGAACCCGCAGTTCGCCGGTTCGTCGCAGATCGCGAGCCTGCGGATCAACGGGGTGCAGGTGAACGTGGGCAGCGCGCCGCTGACCATCCCGCTGGTGATCGGCTCGTTGCAGCTCAACAGCACCACGACCACGTCGAGCAGCGTGGTGCAGCGGGCGTTCGCACTGGACACCCTGCTGACCGACGTGGTGCTCGGTGAGGCGAAGGCCAACGTGGAGGCGTTGCCGGGCGAGCCCGGCGGCAGCCCCTGCCGGGTCTGAGCCACCCACCCCACTAGTAGCCGTACTATACGTAGTGCGGCTACTAATGGGGGTTGGTCATGAGCCGGAAGTTGCTGGTCTGGTTGCACGTCGTGTCGTCCACGGGCTGGATGATGATGGCGTTGGCGTTGTTCGTGGTGGTGAACCACGCGCTGACCACGCCCGGACGGCTGGTTGCGTTCGAGGTGGCGACGCTGCTCGACGTGCAGGTGCTCCAGTTCATGGCCACCACGTCGGCGTTCAGCGGGCTGATGCTGTCCGGCCTCACCGCGTGGGGCTACTTCCGGCACTGGTGGGTGCTCGCGAAGGTCGCGATCACGTTCAGCCAGCTGTACGCGGGGATCTTCGTGCTCAGCCCGAACCTGCACCCGGGCGGCTCGCCGCTGCTCCTGCGCGTCGGCTCGCTGCTGATGGCGTCGGCGCTCGCGTGCCAGGTGTGGTTGTCGGTGGCCAAGCCGTTCAAGCGGACGCCGTGGGCGGCTCCCCGGAAGCCGAAGACCGCGCCGCCGTGGGGTTTCGCGCTGTGCCTCGCCGTGCCCGCGTTCGACTACGCGCTCGGCCAGAACCTGCTCGGCGTGCCGCTCCCGGCGGTGTCGGCGCTGGTCGCGGCCGGGTACCCGATCGTCCGCGCCGTCCGGCTGAGAAGCCACTCGCGGGAAACCGCGCATTCCTCATGATGGGGAATGGGCACGGTCCGCGCGGCCTTGTCGTCGGACCATGGTTGACACCGATCGCCGACGTCGCCGGCCGGCGTACGCCTTGACCATCGTGTTCCTCGCCTACGCGGTGGGCAAGGCCGTGTTCGCCGCGCAGTCCCGGCTCGGCATCCCGGGCGGCCCTCTCGTGTCGGCCGCCGACACCGAGGCCTACGCCCTGGAGTGGTGGGTTTCGGCTTCGTCGGCGACGCGCTCGTGCTGACCGGCGTCGACCAGCCGCCGGCCGAGCACACCGCCCTGGCCCGCGACCTCGCGTGGTGGGACTGCTGCTGTGGTCGCCGTTCTTCCTGGTCTGGGGCGTGTGCTGGGCAACCGCCGGGTGGCGGCTCGGTCGGCTGCCCAGCACCACGTGACGCCTCAGAGCCTGGGGTCGACCGGCTCCGACTCCAGCGCCAGCACGGCGAACACGCACTCGTGCACGCGCCACAGCGGCTCGTCGCGGGCGACGCGTTCCAACGCCTCCAGGCCGAGCGCGTACTCGCGGATCGCCAGCGACCGCTTCGCGCCGAGGCCGCGCTTGCGCAGGCGTTCCAGGTTCTCCGGCTCGGTGTAGTCCGGGCCGTAGATGATCCGCAGGTACTCGCGCCCGCGCACCTTCACGCCCGGCTGCACCAGGCCGCGGTCGCCGCGCACGAGGTTCGCCAGCGGCTTGACGACCATGCCCTCGCCGCCGGCCGCGGTCAGGTCCTCCCACCAGCGGATGCCGGCGGCGACCTGCTCGTCGTCCGCCGTGTCGACGACCAGGTGCCGGGTGCGGGTGAAGAGGTCCCCTTCCAGGCGTCCCAGCACGTCCAGGTGCCACAGGTGGTCGCGGTCGTGGAACGTCCTGCCGCGGGCGGCGAGCAGCTGGAACGGCGCGATCGTGACGCCCGCCAGCCCGTCGGTCGGCCGCACGTACCGCAGGTAGGCGTCGCGGTAGCCGGTGGCGTTCGCCCTCCTGCTCTCCGTGCGGGCCAGCAGTTCGCCGACGTCGACGCCCCGCGAGGCGGTCCGCGCGAGCACGTCCACCGCCACGCCGAGGGCGCCCGTGGCCGCCGCGCCGACCGAGGCGTACTGCTCCCTGATCAGCCCGGCCGCCTTGGCGTTCCACGGCAGCAGCTCGGCGTCGAGCAGCAGCCAGTCGGTGTCGAACTCTTCCCACAGCCCGGCCCTGGTCACCTCCTCGCGCACGCGTGCCAGCAGTTCCTCGCCCGACGGCGGGTCGAAGAACGCGCGGCCGGTCCGCGTGTGGATCACACCGCCGTCGTCCTTGCGCACCAGGACCACCGCGCGCGACCCCATGTGCTTCTCCTCGCAGATCACCTGGCGCACGCCCGCGCTCCGGTACTCCACGAACGCGTCCTCCGGGTGTTCCAGCACGTCCGGCCGCTGCGAGGTGGCCGTCGGCGCCATCGTCGGCGGCAGGTACAGCAGCGCGTGCGGGTCGATCGCGAAGCGGCTCATCACCTCCAGCGCCGACGCGGCCTGCTCCGGGCGCACCCCGATGCGACCCCGGTGCGCCGTCTCGACGAACCGGCGGCCGGTGACGTCGGACAGCGCGAGCACGTCCGGCTCCCGTTCCGCCTCGGGCACGACGAGCGGGCGCACCGGCTCGTACCAGACCTCGTGCGCGTCGACCGCCACGACCTCGCGCTCCGGGTAGCGCAACGCGGTGAGCCTGCCGCCGAACACCACACCGGTGTCCAGGCACATCGTGTTGTTGATCCACTCGACCTCGGGAGTCGGCGTGTGCCCGTAGAGCACGGTCGCCTTGCCGCGGTACTCCGTCGCCCACGGGTAGCGCACCGGCAGGCCGTACTCGTCGGTCTCCCCGGTGGTGTCGCCGTACAGCGCGAAGCTGCGCACGCGGGCCGACGCGCGGCCGTGGAACTTCTCCGGCAGGCCGGCGTGCGCGATCACCAGGTCTCCGCCGTCGAGCACGTAGTGCGCGATCAGGCCGTCGCAGAACCGCACGGCGCGCTCGCGGAACTCCTCCGGCTCGGCCGCGAGCTGCGCCAGCGACTCCGCGAGACCGTGCTTGACCTGCACGTTGCGCCCGCGCAGGGCGCGCACCAGCTTCTGCTCGTGGTTGCCGCACACGGCGAACGCGTGCCCGGCCTCGACCATGCCCATCACCAGGCGCAGCACGCCGGGCGTGTCCGGGCCGCGGTCGACCAGGTCGCCGACGAACGCCGCGCGCCGCCCCGCCGGTGGCACGGCGTCCACCGGACGTCCCTCGTCGTCGCGCACCAGCGCGTAGCCGAGCTTGACCAGCAGGTCCTCCAGCTCCGCGCGGCAGCCGTGCACGTCGCCGATCACGTCGAACGGCCCGGTCTCGTGCCGCAGGTCGTTCAGCAGCCGCTCCGGCACGACGACCGCTTCGTCCACTTCGGACTGCGAGTGCAGCACGTGCACCCGCTTGAAGCCCTCCTTGCCGAGGTGCTTCAACGACTTGCGCAACGCGGTGCGGTGCCGGCGCACGACGTGCGCGCCGAAGTCGCGGTCCGGCCGGGAGGCGTTGCGGGCCAGGCAGACCTCCTCCGGCAGGTCCAGCACGATCGCGACCGGCAGCACGTTGTGCTCACGGGCCAGCTCGATCAGCTGCGCGCGGTCGGACCGCTGCACGTTCGTCGCGTCGACCACGGTCGTGCGGCCCGCGTCCAGGCGCTTGCCCGCCACGAAGTGCAGCGTCTCGAACGCCGCGGCGGACGCCGACTGGTCGTTCTCGTCGTCCGCGACCAGGCCGCGGAAGTAGTCGCTGGACAGCACCTGCGTCGGCAGGAAGTGCCTGCGCGCGAACGTGGACTTGCCCGAGCCGGAAGCGCCGATCAGCACCACGAGGCAGAGGTCCGGGATCTTGAGGTCCATCAGTCCTCCACGCTGCTGTGCTCGACGAGGGTGAAGACGGCGAGCTGGGTCGGCGCGCCGCGCTCGGGATCCACCGGTCCGATCGGCAGGTGGGTCACGGTGTAGCCACGGCGGTGCGCGACGCCGTCCGCCCAGTCCGCGAACTCGGCCCTGGTCCACTCGAAGCGGTGGTCGGAGTGCCGGTGCCGCCCTTCCGGCAGCGTCTCGAACAGCGCGTTGTACTCGACGTTCGGCGTGGTGACCAGGACCGTGCGCGGCCGTGCGACGACGAACACCGAGTGCTCCAACGCGGGCAGGCGGTCCGGGTCGAGGTGTTCCACCACCTCCATCAGCACGGCGGCGTCGTAGCCCTTCAGGTCCGGGTCGGCGTAGGTCAGCGACGACTGGCGCAACGTGAGCCGGGCGCGCTGACGATCCGACATCTTGTCCACGTTCAGCTTGCGCGCGGCCGTGGCCAGGGCGTTCGCGGACACGTCCACGCCCTGGATGCGGGTGAAGCCGGGGTCTTCGAGCAGGGCGCGCAGCAACGCGCCACCGCCGCAACCCAGGTCGAGCACGGAACGCGCGCCGACCTGCTTGAGCTGCTCGACGATCGCCTCGCGGCGCTGCACGGCCAGCGACATCTTCGGCTCGACGAGCGCGTTGTCCAGCTCCTCCGGCTCGACCTCCTCGACGTCGGCCAGGCGGGCCAGCGCGGACCGCACCAGCGGGCGGCGGCGCATCAGGTACCGGGTGGTGATCAGCTCGCGGTCGGGGTGCGCGCCGAGCCACCCCTCCCCCGCGCGCAGCAGCTTGTCCACCTCGTCCTCGGAGACCCAGTAGTGCTTGTCGCCGTCGAGGACGGGCAGCAGGACGTACAGGTGCTTCAGGGCTTCGGACAGCGTGAGCGTGCCGGTGAGGGTGACGTCGGCGTACCGCGAGTCGTCGCCGTCGCCGAGCGGGAGGGGCGTGATGTGCGTGGTCCAGCCCAACGGCGTGAAGAGCTGGTCGACCAGGCGGTGCGGCAGGACGGGCACGCGCACGGTGAGCGGGATCGGGGTGGCTGCCACGTCCGCGCGGCTCTGGCTGCGGCCGTTCATCGCGGTGCGGAACACCGAGCCGAGCGCGACCGTCAGCAGCGAGCCGGCCACGTACGGGCGGTCGTTGACGTACTGGGTGAGCGTGCTGCCGGGACCGCGCACCAGCGCGACCGGGTCGACCTCCAGCAGGAGCGCGACCGTGCACTCCTCCTCGTCCGCGCGCGGGTAGAAGACGTGCGCGGTGCCGGAGGAAGTGGTGAACGACTGCGCCCGATCGGGATGTTTGTGCAGGAGGTGGCTGAGGTCGGTGGCCGGGCGGTGGGTCGTGGTCAGGGTGAGCAGCACGTCGTCCAGTGTGGACGAGGTGAACCGCCCACCGCCCCCGAATTACGAGGGTCTTACGGTGAACCCGGCCCATGACGATCGGTGCTAATTTCGGATGGGCCGCCGCCTTGTCCTACGGAAGGCAGAAGTGTGAAACGTCTGATCCCCCTGGTCATCGGCGGATTGCTCGCGACAGCGGTGACGCCGATGGCGTCCGCGGAGAGCACCCGGGGCTCCGGAGTCGCGGTGACGGTGGCCCGCTTCGCCACCCCCGACGCCGCGACCAAGGCCTACACCTACGACCCGGCGCTGATCGCGCCCGGCGCGGCCGTGATGGTCGTGGCCACCCCGGTGCGCCGTGCCACGAAAACCCTGCTCAGCGTCTACGGCCTGGTGCCGAACCGGACCTACGGCGCGCACGCGCACCAACGGCCGTGCGGCGCGGCGCCCACCGACGCCGGCGCGCACCACCAGCACGTGGTCGACCCGAACCAGCCGTCGGTGGACCCGGCCTACGCCAACCCCGAGAACGAGCTCTGGCTCGACTTCACCACCGACGACCGCGGCCGCGCGGTGGTCGGCGCGGTCGTGCCGTGGCGGTTCGCCGACCGCCGGGCGGGCTCGGTCTGATCCACGCCCAGCGCACGGCCACCGAACCGGGCAAGGCGGGCACCGCCGGTCCCCGGCTCGGCTGCGCGACGGTCGACTTCTGAGCTGACGGCAGGCTGGCCCGGTGGGAGCCGGGGGCCGGCCTGTTGCGGAAACGGCAACAAGGTTTGCCGATCCGTCGACCTCGCACGCATGGTGGTCGTGGAGGTGGTCGCGATGACCTTTCAGCTGAGTGACAGCTATGACGTGGCAGTGGTCGGCGGTGGGGCCGCCGGGCTCAACGGCGCCCTGATGCTGGCGCGGTCGCGGCGGTCGGTGGTCGTGATCGACGCCGGGTCGCCGCGCAACGCGCCGGCCGACGGCGTGCACGGGCTGCTGGCCAGGGACGGGATGCCGCCGGCCGAGCTGGTGGCCCGCGGCCGGGAGGAGGTCCGGGGTTACGGCGGCCACGTGGTGACCGGCGAGGTCGACGCCGTGACGCGTGCCGGCGACGGGTTCGCGGTGGCGCTGGCCGACGGCCGCGCGGTCCGGGCCCGCCGGCTGCTGGTGACCACGGGCCTGGTGGACGAGCTGCCGGACGTGCCGGGGCTGCGCGAGCGCTGGGGCCGCGACGTGGTGCACTGCGCGTACTGCCACGGCTGGGAGGTCCGCGACCAGGCGATCGGCGTGTTGGCGAGCGGGCCGATGGCGGTGCACCAGGCGTTGATGTTCCGGCAGCTGAGCGCCGACGTCACGTTCTTCTCCCACACGCAGCCGCCGACCGCCGAGCAGGCCGAGCAGCTGGCCGCGCGCGGCGTCGACGTCGTGGCGGGCGAGGTCGCGGCCCTGGAGATCGCCGGCGACCGCATCGTCGGCGTGCGGCTCGCCGACGGCCGCACGGTGGGCCGGGAAGTGGTCGCGGTCGCGTCGCGGATGGTGGCGCGCGCCGGTTTCCTGGCCGCGCTGGGGCTCGAACCCGTCGCGCACCCGTCCGGGATGGGCGAGCACGTCCCCGCCGACGCGTTCGGCCGCACCGACGTGCCCGGCGTGTGGGTCGCGGGCAACGTCACCGACCTGTCCGCGCAGGTCGGCGCCGCCGCCGCGGCGGGCGCCACGGCCGGCGCCCAGATCAACGCCGACCTGATCGCGGAGGAGACCCGCCTCGCCGTCGAGGCACACCGGGGCCCGTTCTCCCACGAGTCCGAGGCACGGGTCGCCGAACTCGTCGCGGGCGACCGCCGCCACGGCGGGTGAGGCGGCGGAAAGCCGATGCCCGCACCGGCCGCGTCGTGCGCGGGACCCGGTGCGGGCGCGGGGGCTTCGGCCGATGGGTCACGTCCCGCTCGGCGTCACCTCGCGGTCGGCGGTCGCAGCCGACGTGCGGCGGGCCACGACGAGGCCGAAGACCAAGGCGGTGAAGAACATGACGAACCCGTAGGTCACCGGCGGCATGGCCATCACCGTGTTGTTGAGCAGCGACGGGCTCATCGCGATGCCGATCGCCAGCGGGCCGTTGTGCAGGCCGATCTCGAACGCGGAGGCGGTCGACTCGCGCGGGCCGACCTTCATCAGGCGCGGCCCGAAGTACCCGATCGCCATGCCGAGCAGGTTGAACAGCACCACCACGACGATGATCTCACCGAGGATGGCGAAGACCTCCTCGCCGAGGCCCGCGATCACGCTGGTGATCATGATGATCAGGACGACCACCGAGAGGATCTTGACCGGCCGTTCCATGCGGATGGCGAAGGCGGAGAACTTCGCGCGCACCGCCATGCCGATCGCGATCGGGATCAGCACGATCGCGAACACCTGGAGGACCTTGTCGAACTGCAGGCCGATCGAGCTGTCCGCGCCGATGAAGCCCGCGACCGACAGGTTGACGATCAGCGGCAGGGTGAACATCGCCAGCACCGAGTTGACCGCCGTCAACGAGATGTTGAGCGCCACGTCGCCCTTGAACAGGTGGCTGTAGAGGCTGGCCGTGCTGCCGCCCGGCGACGCGGCGAGCAGCATCATGCCGATCGCCAACTCGGGCCGGAGGTTGAACGCGACCACGAGACCGAGGCAGATCGCGGGCAGCACCACCATCTGGCAGACCAGGCAGACCACCATCGCCCGCGGGTACCTCACCACCCGGCGGAAGTCCTCCAAGGTCAACGTCAGGCCGAGCCCCAGCATGATCACGGCCACGGTGATGGGAAAAAGGAGGAGTACCGTGGAATTCGTCATGCCACCCTGCCTTCCGCTTGGAGCGAGGTACAGGGAGTTTCACACCGGCGGTCGACCCGCTACTTCTCCAGCGTTGCCGTTTACGCCCGATTCGCCGTGGTCGCACGGGTTCCTCGGCGGCTGAAGCCGGTCGTGCGGAACGCGCGTGCGCCGCTCGACGTGAGCGGCGCACGCGCGTCCGGTGCTCCGGGAGCCGTCAGTCGTTGCCGGCTTCGAGGGCGGCGTGGTCGAGCAGTTCGTCGTCGGTCACCTCGCCGCGGGAGGCGATGACCTCGGCGCCGCCCTCGGGCATCGCGCCGATCAGCTCGGTCGGCGCCACCTGCGCCGCGCCGATCAACGTCGACTGGCTGCCGACCATGCCGAGCCCGGCGTACTGCTCCAGCTTGGCGCGCGAGTCGGCGATGTCGAGGTTGCGCATGGTCAGCTGGCCGATGCGGTCGACCGGCCCGAACGCCGAGTCCTCGGTCCGCTCCATGGACAGCTTGTCCGGGTGGTAGCTGAACGCGGGCCCGGAGGTGTCCAGGATCGAGTAGTCCTCACCGCGGCGCAGGCGCAGCGTCACCTCGCCGGTGACCGCCGTGCCGACCCACCGCTGCAACGCCTCGCGCACCATCAGCGCCTGCGGGTCGAGCCAGCGGCCCTCGTACAGCAGCCGGCCCAGCTTGCGGCCCTCGTTGTGGTAGGAGGCGAGGGTGTCCTCGTTGTGGATCGCGTTGACCAGCCGCTCGTAGGCCGCGTGCAGCAGCGCCATGCCCGGCGCCTCGTAGATGCCGCGGCTCTTGGCCTCGATGACCCGGTTCTCGATCTGGTCGGACATGCCCATGCCGTGCCGGCCGCCGATGGCGTTGGCCTCCAGCACCAGGTCGACGGCGGAGGAGAACTCCTTGCCGTTGATCGTCACCGGCCTGCCCTGGTCGAAGCCGACCGTGACGTCCTCGGTGGCGATCTCGACCTCGGGGTCCCAGAACCGCACGCCCATGATCGGGTCGACGATCTCGATGCCCGCGTCGAGGTGTTCGAGCGCCTTGGCCTCGTGCGTCGCGCCCCAGATGTTCGCGTCGGTCGAGTACGCCTTCTCCGTGCTGGACCGGTACGGCAGGCCGCGCGCCAGCAGCCACTCGGACATCTCAGTCCGGCCGCCGAGCTCGCTGACGAACTCCGCGTCCAGCCACGGCTTGTAGATCCGCAGGGACGGGTTGGCGAGCAGGCCGTAGCGGTAGAACCGCTCGATGTCGTTGCCCTTGTAGGTGGAGCCGTCGCCCCAGATCTGGACGTCGTCGTCGAGCATGGCGCGCACCAGCATGGTGCCCGTCACGGCCCGCCCGAGCGGCGTGGTGTTGAAGTAGGCACGGCCGCCGGACCTGATGTGGAACGCGCCGCAGGCCAGGGCCGCGAGACCTTCCTCGACCAGGGCCGCCCGGCAGTCGACCAGTCGGGCGATCTCGGCGCCGTACACCGCGGCGCGGCTGGGCACCGATGCGATGTCGGGCTCGTCGTACTGACCGATGTCCGCGGTGTACGTGCACGGCACCGCGCCCTTCTCACGCATCCAGGCGACCGCCACGGACGTATCGAGACCACCGGAGAACGCGATGCCGACGTGTTCGCCGGCGGGGAGGTAAGTGAGCACCTTGGACACGACTAGAAGTATGCACGACGCTGCATGACCATTCATAGCCGGGGGTCCAACGTCACCTACCAGCGGTGATGCCACCCCGGCGGGGCCGACGGCGTGAACCGCCGCCGACCCCGTGGGACGACCTACCGCACGATGCCGTACCGGGCGGTGCCCTGCTCGGTGTCGGTGTCCAGCAGGCGGAAACCGGCCTTCTCCAGGACGCGGACCGAGGCGGGGTTGGACAGCTCCACCTCGGCGCGGACCACCCGGACGCCGGGCGCGGTGAACGCGTGGTCGGTCAACGCGCGCGTGGCCTCGGCGGCGTACCCGCGCCCCCGCCGGGACGCGACGATGCCGTACCCGATCTCCACGACGCCGTCGCTCGGCGGCCAGAACAGCCCGATCGACCCGACCACCAGACCACTGCCGCGTTCGACCACCAACCGGTGGCCGTAGGCGTCCAGCCACTGGGGGTGCTCGCCGAGCAGCCCGGCGATGACCTGATCGCCCTCGGCGGGGAAGTCGGCGGCCCAGTCCGGCCGCCGGACACCGCCCACGACGGCGTCGACCTCACCGACGGTCCACGGCCGCAGCACGAGCCGTTCGGTGGTCGGATCAGGGCCTGCGATGGGAAAAGAAGACACTCGGAACTCCTGGTCATCGAGTATGACCCGGCCCCACGCGTCAGCCGCGTGCGAGCCGGACGAGGACATGCTGAAGACGGCTGCCGACAGCCATATTCATCAACCCCCTCGCCCTCGATGCCCCGGCGATCTTCGTCGCCGCCGCGAGACTAGCAACCGCCCGCGCCACGGACAAACCGTTCCCGGCGACCGACACACACCTCCTTGCAGTTTTCTTGCAGTTCACTTGTGCCGCCGATCGCCGCCCGACCGTTCGGCACAACGGAGCAACAACACGACATTCCACTGCACAATCCCGTCCGAATCCAGCACACTGGCAATACCGGACCGTCGTGCCAGCGAAAGGTGAACGCTGGTGGAATTCAAGATCCTGGGTAAGACCCGATTACGCGTGGCGGACGAGGACGTGGACCTCGGGTCCGCGAAGCAACGCGCGGTTCTGGCGCTGCTGCTCTACCACGTCGGCCAGCCCGTCGGCATCGGCACGATCGCGCAGGCGGTGTGGCCCGACGAGGACCCCTCCAGTATGCGAGGAAGGCTCCAACCACTGATCAGCCGCCTGCGCGGGGTGCTGGGCCGAACCGGCCTCGACCGGTCGATCGACCGGGAGGGCGACGCCTACCTGCTCGACGTCGACCGCGAATTCGTCGACTACCACCGGTTCCGCAAATTGGCGGAAATGGGCCGGGCGGCGGCGGCCGCGGGCGACCACGCGCGCGCGAAAGAGGTGCTGCGGGAAGCGTTGTCGCGGTGGCAAGGACGTCCGTTGCAGGATGTCGAAAGCATGTGGGCGGACCACCTGCGTTACCAGATGGACACCTTCGACCGGCTCACCGCCCACTACGCGTTGGTGGAAAGCCTGAACGCGCTCGGCGAGCACGTCGAAGCGATGGGCGAAGCGGGCAGGCTGGCCCAGGAGCACGAACTCGACGAGGTGCTCGCGCGGCTGTACATGCGCTCCCTGGAGGGACAGGGCAAGTACGCCGCGGCGCTGGAGTACCACGAGCGGTTCTGCGAACGCCTCTTCGAGGCAACGGGCGCCGAGCAGGGCCCGGAGCTGCGCGCGGTGTACCAGAGCGTCGTCCGCAAGCAAGCCGGCACCGCCACCACGTCCACCAAGCCGCAGCACGTCCCACCCCGTCAGCTGCCCAGGCGGGCCCGGACGTTCGTCGGCCGGGAGGGCCTGCTCACGGCGTTGGACGCGTTGCTCGACGGGCCCGACGGCGGACGGGGCCAGGTCGTCGCGCTGCACGGGATGCCGGGTGTCGGCAAGACCCGGCTGGCCATCCACTGGGGGCGGACGAGGGCGGACCGGTTCCCGGACGGCCAGCTCTTCCTCGACCTCCGGGGCTTCGGCCGCGGCACCGCGATGACTGCCGAGGACGCGTCCGGCGTGCTGCTGGCCTCGCTCGGCGTGACGCGCATCCCGACGACGGGCGCCGAACGCGCCGCCGCGCTGCACCGCGCGCTCGGCGACCGCAAGGTGCTGCTGGTGCTCGACGACGCCCGGCACAGCCCTCAGGTCCGGCCGCTGCTGGGAGCCGCCACGAACTGCTTCACCATCGTGACCAGCAGGACCCGGCCGTGGGGCCTGGACCTGCACGACGACGTCCACCTCCTCGCCGTGCCGCCGCTGTCCTTCGACGAGTCGATCGAGCTGCTGCGCCGCAAGATCGGCGCGAGCCGGGCCGACGCGGAGCCCGCCGCGCTGTGGGCCCTGGCCTCGCGGCTCGACGGCCACCCGATGGCCGTCAAGATCGTCGCCCAACACGTGGCGAACCGGCCGCAGGTGCCGATCGCCTTCCTGGTCGAGGAGTACGCGACGCAAGAAGGTCTGGGGATACTGGGCTCGCTGGACGACAGCGACGACGACAGCGCGAGCCTGTCGTTCGCGTTCGAGGTGTCCTACCGGGACCTGCCGACCGAGACCGCCCGGGTCTTCCGGCTGCTGGGCCTGCACCCCACGGCCGAGTTCTCCTCTGCGGCGGCGAGCGCCCTGACCGAGCGACCGGAGGGCGACGTCGTCGTCCACCTGCGGACGCTCACCAAGGCGAACCTCCTCCAGTACACGACCCCCGGACGCTTCCGCCTGCACGACCTGCTGCACGACTACGCCCTGGACCGGGTCCGCACCGAGGAGTCGGCCCACCAGCGGCAGGTGGCGCTCAGCGGGTTGCTGACCTGGCAGCTCGCCGGTGCCATCGGCTTGGAGCGCGCCCTGAACGCGCCCGACGACCCCGTGCCGCTGCTGCCGGGCATGACCCTCGACGCCGTGCCCCGCTTCGTCGACGAGGTCGACGCGCTGAGCTGGTTCGCGACCGAGCGGGCCAACCTCGTCGCCGCCGTGCCGCACGCGTTCCGCCACGGCTTCGCCGGTCACGCCTGGCGGATCGCGGCGAACATCGATCAAGCCCTGGACCGCACCGGCGCACACCGGGACCTGGTCGCGGTCGAACGGGTGGCGGCGGACGCAGCCCGCTCGACCGGGGACTTGGAGGGCCAGTGCGGCATCCTGCTCAACCTGGGCACGGCCCACTTCCGGCTCGGTGAGTACGACGAGGCGATCGAGCACATGCAGGCCGCGCTCTCCATCGCACAGCGCCTGGAGAACGTCGAGTTCACCGAGATCGCGGTGCACAACCTGGCCAGCGCCCACCGTGAACGCGGTGACGTCCGGATCGCGCTGTCGCTGTACGAGTCGGCCCTGGAACTCCACCGCGCGACCGGCCACCGAAGCCTCGAAGCCTCCACGCTGGACCAGATGGCCGCGGCCTACCAGCGGCTGGACCGGGTGGACGAGGCCGTGGAGCTGTACCGGGAGGCCCTGGCCCTGCGCCGGACCATCAAGCACCGCCACGGCGAGGGCACGACCTTGACCGCGCTCGGGAAGCTCCACCACCAGCGCCGTGAGCTGGGCGAAGCCCTCCGGTGCCTGGAGGCGGCGCTCGAGATCAACCTGTCCACCGGCGAGCGGGCCCGCACGGTCGAGGCGCTGGTGGCACTGGCCCGCGTCCACTACGACCGCAAGTCCTACGAGAGGACCGTCGAATTCTGCCGCCGGGCACTGGACCTGTCGGCCGACCTGGACGCCACCAGGGAAAAGGCGCAGGCCCTTTTCCTGCTCGGGCACGCGTGCGCCGTGGTGGGCGATCAGGTCGAGGCGGAGCGGCGGTGGCAGGAGGCCGAGCCACTGCTCGCCCAATCCGGTCTCACGGAACAAATGCACACCGCGCTCGGCGAACCGGAATTCATGCGCGGCAGGCCGGCCGCCATCCCGGACCCACGGGACCATTCTTCTGCGGACAGCTCAAATAGACCGGCCCGGAACGATGAGCACAGCGATCCGCAATCTACTCGCTTCGTCCAGCGCGACATAGCCACACGATCGGGTGACGAAGACGAAATGGACTCACGTTAACTCGAACGTCACACCACCCTGACGGGCGACCCCACAGCGCTCCCGGACCCCTGGCCCAATGCTAGGGAACGGCTGTGGTTAAATCCGGACATGATCAAGAGCACGGTCCGCAGAACGTCGACCTACCTCGCACGATGCATCGCTTCCCACCCGGTGCAGACCTTGGCGTGGACCGTCACCGTGGCC
The DNA here is from genome assembly GCF_001280085.1 of Saccharothrix sp. NRRL B-16348. Taxonomy (GTDB): domain Bacteria; phylum Actinomycetota; class Actinomycetes; order Mycobacteriales; family Pseudonocardiaceae; genus Actinosynnema. The sequence continues at coordinate 76,691 of NZ_LGED01000198.1, forward strand.
ATCGTGGTCCTGTCGTGGCCCAACGTGATCTATTTCTTTCCCGGCGTCGGCGCGACCGACATCTCCGCCGCTTAGTGCGGAGTCATCCATCAATTCGGAGAGAGCTACCACGACCGACGGGCACCTGGGCACCGGCTAGCTGAAACCAGACCAGGCCCCGTAACAGGTGGGGCAGGCGGACAATCCGCCTGCCCACCGGTCAATCGCCCTTCACGTTGACGATCTGCCGCAACGTGTGGCGCACCTCGACCAGGTCCTCCGCGTCACGCATGACGACGTCGATGTCCTTGTACGCCGCCGGGATCTCGTCGATGAACGCGTCGGTGTCGCGGTACTCGATGCCGACCATCGCCTTGCGCAGGTCGTCCCGGTCGAACGTCCGGCGCGCGGCCGAGCGGGAGTACTCACGGCCCGCGCCGTGGGGCGAGGAGTTCAGCGCGACGCGGTTGCCCTTGCCGACCACGACGTACGACGCGGTGCCCATCGAGCCCGGGATGAGACCCGCCCGGCCCTCCTCGGCGTTGATGGCGCCCTTGCGGGACAGCCACACCTGCTTGCCGAAGTGGGTCTCCTGCTCCGTATAATTGTGGTGGCAATTCACCACTTCCTGCCGCTCCACCTCGCGGCCCGTCCACTCGGCCACGCACGCGACGACCCGGTCCATCATCTCCTCGCGGTTGAACCACGCGAAGTCCTGGGCCCAGCGCATCTCGCGGATGTAGCGCCAGAACTCGTCCTCGCCCTCGACCAGGTAGGCCAGGTCCGGGTCGGGCAGGTCGATCCACCGCCGCTTGCACTGCTCGTGCGCGACCCGGATGTGCTTCTGGGCGATCTTGTTGCCCACGCCGCGCGACCCGGAGTGCAGGAACAGCCACACCCGGCCGGTCTCGTCCAGGGTGATCTCGATGAAGTGGTTGCCGCTGCCGAGGGTGCCGAGCTGCAGCTGCCAGTTGCCCGCGTACGAACCGGGGTCGAAGCCGGCCGCCTCCGCACGGCGGGTGAGCACGTCGACGCGTTCACGCGCCGTGTCGGTCATCCGGGTGTTGTACTTCCCCGCCGACAGCGGCACGGCGTGCTCGATCGCCTCGCGCAGCGGTGCGAGCGGACGCCCTCGGAACTCGTCCTGGGTGAACTGGGTGCGCACGGCGATCATGCCGCAGCCGATGTCGACGCCGACGGCCGCCGGGATGATCGCGCCCAGGGTGGGGATGACGCTGCCGACCGTGGCGCCCTTCCCGAGGTGCGCGTCGGGCATGAGCGCCAGGTGCGGGAAGATGAACGGCATCCGCGAGGCCTTCTCGGCCTGTTCGCGCGTGCCCGGGTCCAGGATGGACGCCCAGTTCACCAGTCGCTTGCTGATCTGCTCCACGGTTCTCCTCTGCTCGACGCAGAAGTTAAACGTGATCGGGTGGTCCCGCGACCGAATTCGCGGCGGTCGCGCGTCGCCCGCCCCCGGATTGTCGGTGGTCGCCGGTAACTTGTGAGCCGTGAACGCTCGGGAACGCATCCAGGAACTCGCCGATCAGGTCGTCGTGCTGCGCGACGCCTACTACCGCGGTTCGCCGCTGGTGGCGGACGCGGAGTACGACGCGATCGAGGACGAGCTGCGCGGGCTGATCGAGGCGAACCCGGAGCTGGCGCCCGACCCGAACCCGCTCGACCAGGTGGGCGCGCCCGCCGTGCTGCACGCGCCGATCCGGCACTCGCGGCCGATGCTGTCGCTGGAGAAGGCGACCAAGCCGGAGCAGGTGGCGGCGTTCTTCGACCGCTTCCCCGGCCAGCCGGTGGTGGTCATGCCGAAGCTGGACGGGCTGTCGCTGGCGCTGGTGTACGAGCACGGCAGGCTGGCCCGTGCGATCACCCGCGGTGACGGCACGACGGGCGACGACGTGACGCCGCTGGTGCGCGCGCTGGTCGACGGTGTGCCGGAGCGGGTCGAGGCTCCGGGCCGGGTGGAGGTGCGCGGCGAGGCGGTGATGCTGCGGTCCACGTTCGTCGCCTACAACACCGCGCACCCGGACAAGCCGCTGATCAACCCGCGAGGCGCCGCCGCGGGCACGCTGCGGGCGAAGGACCCGGCCACGGTCGCCGAGCGGCGCCTGCAGTTCTTCGCCTTCGACCTGGACACGTCCGAGGGCGGCGCGGCGGCCGACCTGGAGCACGGGCTGCGCGCGTTCGGGTTCGACGTCGCCGACATGCGGCACTGCGACGACGCGGCGGCGGCGCAAATCGTGATCTCGGCGATCGAGGAGCAGCGCAACGGCCTGGACTACGACCTGGACGGCGCGGTGCTGCGGCTGGCGAACCGGGACGCCTTCGCCGCCGCGGGCACCCGGTCCAGCTCGCCGCGCGGTGCGTTGGCGTTCAAGTTCGCCGCCGAGGAGAAGACCACGGTGCTGGCCGACGTGGTGTGGGACGTGGGCAAGACGGGCAAGATCGCCCCGGTGGCCTGGTTGGAGCCGGTGTTCGTCGGCGGCACGACGGTGACCCGCGCGACGCTGGCGAACCAGGAGGTCATCAAGGCGAAGGGCATCAGGATCGGCGACACCGTGCTGATCCGCCGGGCCGGTGACGTGATCCCGTTCGTGGCGGGTGTGCTGGACGAGTCGAAGCGCACGGGCGCGGAGCGGGAGATCGTGCCGCCGTCGGAGTGCCCGTCGTGCGGTCAGCCGTTGACCGAGCAGGGCAACAGCCGGGAGCTGTTCTGCACCAACGTCGCCTGCCCCGCGCAGACCGTGCGCAGGTTGATCCACTGGGCGTCGCGGGCGGCGGCGGACATCGAGGCGGTCGGCCCGGTGTGGATCGAGCGGCTCGCCGAGGCCGGGCTGCTGGAGCACCCGTCGGACTTCTACGCGTTGACCAAGGAGCAGTTGCTGGAGTTCGACCGCATCGGCGACACCTCGGCCACGCGCATGATCGACTCGATCGCCGCGAGCCGGGCCGTCGGCCTGCGGCGGGCGTTGATCGGGCTCGCCATCCCGATGGCGTCGGAGGGCACCGCGACCCGGCTGTGCCGCGCGGGGTTCGGCTCGTTGGAGGAGGTCGCCGACGCCGGCGAGGAACGGCTGGTGGCCGTCGAGGACATCGGGCCGAAGGTCGCCGCCTCGCTGATCGAGCACCTGGCCCGGCTGCGTCCCGAACTCGAACGGCTGCGGGAGCGCGGCGTGTCGCTGGACGTGCGGGACGAGGACCTGCCGCCCGTCGTGGCGTCCGACGCGCCGTTGGCGGGCAAGACGGTGGTGATCACGGGCGCGATCAGCGACCCGCGTTCGGGCGAGAAGGTGCCGCGCCCCACCTTCCAGAGGCTCTGCGAGAAGGCGGGCGCGACCACCGCGACCTCGGTCTCGGCCAACACCGACTACCTGATCACCGGCGCGGACGTCGGCGCGAGCAAGACCGCGAAGGCCGAGAAGCTCGGCGTCGAGGTCGTGGACCAGGGCGTGATCTGGCAGCAGCTCATCGCCGCCGGCGTCGCCTAGGGCGCGCTCCACGGGCAAGGCGACCGGAACGTGGTGTCCGCACGCCAGGGTCGCCTTCGACCTCGGCGGCACGGCAGGCGCACCGGTCACGGCACGCGGATGCCCGGCCCTCAGCACCGAGGACCGGGCGTCCGTGCACGGCGTCGACCAGAGGAGGTCGACCGAGGAGGTCGATCAGAGGAAGTACGTGCCCGGGTCCAGCCCCAGCAGGACGCGGCCCTGGAGTTCCAGGTTCACGTTCGGCTGGGCCAGGGCGTGCAGGGCGAAGCCCTGGATGTCGCGGTGGAAGCGCTGGATCGGGGAGTTCCGCTGGATCACCGAGCCGCCGCTCGCGCTGTAGATGATCTCCACGGCTTCCTTGCACAGCTGCACGGCGTAGCCGACCTGACCGCGGATCACGGCCTTCTCGGTGTCCGTCGGCTGCTCGCCCGCGTCCGCGCGGTCCTGCAGGACCTTCAGCCACGCCTGCGACAGGCCCTCCGCGGCGGCGATCTTGTTGGCCGCCGTGGCCACCTGGACCTGGGTCAGCGGGTGCTGGCTCTGGTCGGTCCAGTTGGTGTAGGTGATGCCGCGGCCGGGCACGCGCTCCAGGAACAGGTCGAGGGCGCCCTTCGCGATACCGATGAACACCGCCGCCGCCTCGGCCATGACGAACGCCAGCACGCCGTAGTTGCGGCCCGTCGCGCCGACGTTGGAGCGGTCGCCGGTGGTGCCCGCGAACGCGTCGCCGAAGCCCGCCACGCGGTGGGACGGCACGAACACGTCGTCCGCCGTCGCCGTGACGCTGCCGGTCGCGCCGCCGGCCGTCACGTCCCAGTCGTCACCGAGGGTCAGGTCGGACACCGGCACGATGACCATCGCCTCGTCGTGCTCGCCGCCCTCCTCGCGCACCGCCGCCAGGAAGTCCCAGTCCGCGCCCTTGACGCCGGAGTTGTACCGCCAGGAGCCGCTGAGGCGGTAGCCGCCGTCCACCGGGGTCAGGGTGCCAGTCGGGGCGAACGCGCTGGAGATGCGCACCGACCCGGTGGCGAACACCTCCTCCTGGGCCCGGTCCGGGTACAGGGTGGCGGTCCAGTTGCTGGTCAGCCACACGAACGACACCCAGCCGGTCGACGGGCAGCCCCGGGCGATCTCGGTGATCACGCGCGCCTGGTCGGCCAGGCTCAGGTCGAGGCCGTCGAACCGGCGCGGCGTGGCCGTGCGGAACACACCCGCCTTGTCCAGCAACTGGAGGTTCTCCTCCACCACCCAGTGCTGGGACTCGGATTCCTCGCCGTTCTTGCGCAGGACGGGAACAATGCCCCTCACCGCGTCCAGCACGGATTCCACGTCGCCATCCACGGCCATTTCCGCTCCCCTTGCTTTCAAACATTCCGGCACGTCGATCCCAGTTCTAACGGGGACGGGCCACCGGCCACTCCCGGTCAGGTCTGCGGCGGCCGGTTGCGGCGGGATTACCGGACAGTGACCGCAGCCGTGCCACGCGCGCGGACGATGCCCCGGTGAACACCTCTTGGGCTGATCTCGTCCGCACCGCCGCCACCGGGTGCGCCGCCGTCCTGACGACGGCCGCCGACCGGGACTGGTCCTCACCGGCGGGCGAGGTCGAGTGGACCTGCCGCGCCACGCTCGACCACATCGCGGTCGGTCAGGTCGGCTACGCCGGCATGCTCATCGCCCAGCCGGCCGACCGCTACGTCACGCTGTTCTCCCGGCTCGACCCCAGGGCGCCGATCGACCGCTGCCTGGAAGCGCTGCGGATCGGCGGCACGCTGCTGGCCTCGACGATCGAGCGGACCGCGCCCGACGTGCGCGCCTGGCACCCGTGGGGCCGCTCGGACCCCAGCGGGTTCTCCGCGATGGCCGTGCTGGAGCTGACCGTGCACTCCTACGACATCGCACAGGGTCTCGGGGTGGACTGGACACCGCCGGACGAGTGGTGCCCGCCGGTGGTCGAGCGCCTGTTCCCGCACGCGCCCGCGGGCCACGCCCCGGCGCGGACGCTCCTGTGGTGCACGGGCCGCGGCGAGCTGCCCGGCGTGCCGAGGCAGACGTCCTGGCGGCCGCACGTGGCGGCGCGCTGACCGGTGCCCGGATCGCCGCGCCGGAGGTGACGCGGCGATTACCCGGACAAGACCGGGCAGCACCCGGGCTCGCCGAAGCTGTGGTCACGGATCCTCGCCACACCATCGAGGAATGTCACTTCGAGGGAGCAAGATGACCACGGCCGAAAAAGAGTTCGTCGATGTGCTGGACGCGGTGAAAAGCATTGTGCCCACGCTCCGGGAGAACGGCCAACTCGCCGAGCAGCAGCGCTGGATCCCGGACGAGAACCTCCAGCTGCTGGACAAGGCGGGCGTGTTCCGCCTCGTGACCGAGCGCCGCCACGGCGGCTTGGACGCCTCGATCGCCCAGCAGTGCGCGGTGCTCGCCGAGATCGGGCGCGGCTGCCCGTCCACCGCGTGGGTGTCCACGGTGTGGCTGGCCAGCTCGTGGGTCGCCCGCGGCCACTCGGCCCAGGCGAAGGAGGAGATCTGGTCGACCCCGTCGGTGCGCGTCTCCGGTGTGTTCAGCCCGTTCCCGACCGCGACGCTCACCCCGGTGGACGGCGGCTACCTGCTCAACGGGTTCTGGAAGTTCAACACCGGCTGCCGGGGCGCCGACTGGAACGGCATGAGCGCGACGCTCACGCTGCCGGACGGCACCACCGAGGAGATGGCCACGATCGTCCCGATCGGCGAGTTCGAGTTCGCCGACGACTGGAACGTCTCGTCCGTGGCGGCCACCGGCAGCTCCACCACCACCGCGAAGGACATCTTCGTCCCCGCGCACCGCGTGCAGAAGCTGCACGTGCTGCTGGAGGGCGCGGACAGCCGGTCGGAGCCGGGCAAGACCGACCGGAACTACTCGCTCGGCGAGTTCGCGGTGGCGCAGGCGGTGGGCACGTTCATCGGCATCGCCAAGGGCGCGCTGGAGCTGTTCATGGAGCGGCTCCCCGGTCGCGGCATCGCCTACACCGCGTGGACCGAGCAGAGCAAGCACCCGTTCACCCAGATCCAGGTCGGCACGGTGTCGGCGAAGATCGCCGCCGCCGAGGGCCTGTCCGCCGGCGTCAACGAGCTGGTGCAGCGGCGCGCCGACGAAGGCGTGGAGCTCACCGCGCTGGAGAAGGGCAAGGTCCGCGGCGACAGCGCCTACGCCATGCAGCTCGCCCGGGAAGCCGTGGAGATCCTGTACAACGCGAGCGGCGCCACGGGCATCCAGCTCAGCGTGCCGCTGCAGCGGTTCCACCGCGACATCCAGGGCCTGTCGCTGCACGGCCTGGGGCTGCTGAGCACGAACATGGAGATCTACGGTCGGGCCGTCCTCGGCCTGGACGCCGACGGGGCGTTCTGACTCCGCTTCTCCCGCCGCGCACGCGAGAACGGCCGATCTTCCGCGGAAGATCGGCCGTTCTCGCGTGGTGCGTCAGGCAGCCTGCGGCGCGGGCGCGGGAGCCGTCGTGACGGCCGCACGCCTGGTGCCGAGGTTGACCAGCAGGCCGAGCACGCTGATGCCGGCGGCGATGAGGCCGAGGCGGGCGGGCGTGAGCTGCTCCTGGAACAGGCCGCCGACGGCGCCGCCGAGGGCGACACCGACGTAGATCGCCGAGTTGTTCAGACCCAGCAGCACCGCCGAGGCGCTCGGCGCGTACATGACGAACCGGCTCTGCTGCGGCACGACCGGCAGCGAGACGAACACGCCCCACAGCACGGCCCAGACGATCGCGGTGACCAGGTTCGTGACCACGAAGGGGCTGATGCCGAGCATCAGCGCGGCGGCGGCGAGACCGCCGGTGACGACGCGCTCCGGCGGGTAGCGGTCGGCGAGCCGGCCCGCCACCGTGTTGCCGATCATGTTGCCGACACCCCACGCCAGCAGGATCACGGTCAGCGCCGTGGTGGAACCGCCCGTGGCGCCCTCGACGGCGGGGCTGATGTAGGTGTACAGCACGTGCGTGCCCGCCAGGCTGGCCGTGGTGACCACCAGCAGGCCGAACACCCAGCCCTCCTTCAGCGGCTGGAGCCGGGCCTTCAGGGAGTCGGCCGGCAGCATGATCGACGGCAGCGCCACCGCGACGCCGACGACCGCCGCCACGCCGATGCCGGCGACGACCCACAGGGTGAGCCGCCAGTCGGCGCCGCCGATCAGCGTGCCCGCGGGCAGGCCGAACGCGATGGCCAGGGTGAGACCGCCCATCACGAACGCGAGCGCCTGGCCGCGCTTGGCCTCCGGTGCGATGGCCGCCGCCGCGCTGAACGCCGCGGAGCCGATCAGACCGGCGCCGACGGCCGTGACGATGCGGGCGATCATCACGATCTCGTAGTTGGGGCCGACCGCCGTGACCGCGTTGCCCACGATGAAGACGGCGAGCCCCAGGTACAGGGCGGTGCGCCGGTCCATCGAGCTCGTGAGGGCGCCCACGATCGGCGCGGAGACGGCGAACGCCAGCGCGAACGCGGTGACGAGCTGACCGGCCGCGGAGACGCCGACCTCCAGATCGGCGGCGATCTGCGGGAGCAGACCGGCGATGACGAACCCGTCGGTGCCGACCGCGAAGAGGGCCACCGAAAGGGGGATGAGTTGCTTGTACAGCGAGCTCCGAGTTTCCAAGTCCTCACATCTTTCTCGTGTTCCGGCGCGCGTTCTGCCACGCCGGACGGTGGACGCCGCGAGACCTGGTCAGCGCCAGGCGTCTCGGACGAACTCCGCGGCCCGCTCGGCGAGCATCGCCACAGCGGCGTGGCTGTGACCGCGGGGCAGCGCCGGAATGACCGACGCGTCGACCACGCGCAGCCCTTCGACACCGCGGACCCTCAGGTGGGGGTCGACGACCGCTTCCCCGTCGTCCGCCCGACCCAGCCGGCAGGTGCCGACCGGGTGGAACATCGTGCTGGCGTGCTCCCGGATCGTGTCCACGAGCACGTCGTCGTCGACCTTGCCGGGCCAGGGGGCCAGCGGTCCCAGCACGAGCGGTCGCAGCGCCTCGGTCTCGAACAGCCGCTCGGCGACGCGCAGGGCGTCGACGAACACGCTGACGTCCTCCTCGGCGCAGAGGTAGCCCGGGTCGATCAGCGGCGCCTCGGCCGGGTCGGCGCTCGCCAGTGAGATCCGGCCGCGGCTGTGCGGCTGCAACGGGATGACGGTGAACCCGAAGCCGGGGACGTTGCCTTCGTCGGTCAGCCCGACCGGCGAGAAGATCAGCTCGACGTCCGGCGCGCCGGGACCGCCGTCGGCACGCAGGAACGCGACCGCCTCGGCCATGTTGGACGTCAGCGGCCCGGTCCGCTTGCGCTCGTAGAGCTCCCGGTTCTCCGGGGTGTCCGCGCCGACCAGCCGGAACTCGCCGCTCGCGCGCACCGCGGCCGACACGAACATGTGGTCGCGGAGGTTGCGGCCGACACCCGGCAGCTCGACGCGCGGCTCGATGCCCAGCTCGCGCAGCTCGGCGCCGTGCCCGATGCCCGACAGCTGCAGCAGGTGCGGCGAGCCGACCGCGCCCGCGCTCAGCAGCACCTCGCGGGTGGCGGTGAGCCGGGGCACGCCGCCGGACAGCTCGACGCCGGTCGCGCGACCGTTCTCGACGACGATCCGGTGCACCAGGGTGTCGGTGAACACGGTGAGGTTCGGCCGGTCCAGCACGGGGCGCAGGTAGCCGTCGGCGGAACTCCACCGGGCGCCGCGCTCCTGGTTCAGCGGCGTGAGCGCGACACCCGTCGGGTCGCCGCCGCCGAGGCCGCCGACGACCTCCTTGAGGCCGAGTTCCGCGCACGCGTCGAGGAACCGCGCGTTGAGCGGGTCCGGGTCGCGCGGCGGAGAGATCCGAAGTGGACCGTCCGTGCCGTAGCTCGCGCCGTCGGCCCGGTCGCCCGTCCACGTCTCCGTGCGGCGGAAGTACGGCTCGACGGCCTCCCACGACCACAGCTCGCCCGCGGCGTCGACCCAGGGGTCGAAGTCCTGGCGGTGGCCGGGAACCCACATCTGGAAGTTGATCGTGGACGACCCGCCGAGGCCCTTGCCGCGCGGCCACGGCACGGTGCGGCCGTTCAGCTCGGGCTGCGGCACCGTGGTGAACGCCCAGTCCAATTCGGACCCGAAGAGCGCGAACAGGTCGAACGGCACGCGCACCGCCGGGTTCTCCAGGTCCGTGCCGCCCGCTTCGACCAGCGCGACGCGCACGCCGCGGTCCTCGGAGAGCCGGTTGGCCAGCACGCAACCCGCGGAACCCGCCCCGATCACGACGTAGTCGAACTCCGCGTCGACCATCCCACGCTCCCCCTGTGCCCGCTCATATGTCTGCTTCATCGTTCCTGCCGCCAGTCACTGGCTGGTAATCGATCTCTCACGCACGGTGAAGGGCCTGCCGCCGCGCCATCGCGGTGGCAGGCCCCGGTCGGGTCACCGTGCTCGTGCTGTCGTCGCTCCGGTCAGGCGTTCACGGCGGCCCGCAGGCGCACCGGCAGCTCGCGGTGGCCGTTGGAGATGAACGACTCCAGCGGCAGCAGCTCCTCGGCCGGACGGGCCAGCTCGAGGTCCGGGAAGCGGGCGAACAGCTCGGACAGCGCGACCGCCGCCTCCAGCCGGCCGAGGGACTGACCCGGGCAGAAGTGCACGCCGTGGCCGAACGCCAGGTGGTCGCGCCGGGTGGCGCGGGTGATGTCGAAGCCGTCGGCCGTGTCGCCGTGCACCAGCGGATCGCGGCCGGCGGAGCCGAACGACACCAGGATCGCGTCACCCTTCGCGATGGTCACGTCGTCCAGCTCGATGTCCTCCACGGCGAACCGCAGCGGCATGTTCACCAGCGGCGCCTGCCACCGCAGCGTCTCGTCGATCACGTCCTCCCACGGCACCTCGCCCGCGCGCACCGCGGCGAGCTGGTCGGGGTGCGTGACCAGCGCGTACACCGCGTGGTCGAGCAGGTTGACCGTGGTCTCGTGCCCCGCGGTGAAGGTCAGCAGCAGGGTGTCGATCAGCTCGCGCTCGGTCAGGCCGTCGTCGCCGTCGCGGACCGTGATCAGGCCGGTGGTCAGGTCCTCCCCCGGGTCGGCGCGCTTGAGCTCCAGCAGCTTGGCCATCGTCGCGTAGATCGCGGCGACGTTCGCCTCCGCCTCCGCCGGCGTCAGCGTGGTGTCGAAGATGCGGTGCACCTGCTCCAGCAGATCCGGCCGCAGCTCGTGCGGGATGCCGAGCAGCTCGCTGATCACCTGGGTGGGCAGGGCGTAGGCGAACTCGGTGCGCAGGTCGACCACCGCGCCGTCACGCCCCAGCTCTGCGATCCGGTCGAGCAGCTCCGCGGTGATCTCCTCGATCCGCGGCCGCATCGCCGCCGTGCTGCGCGCGGTGAACGCCTTGACGACGAGCTTGCGCAGGCGCGTGTGCTCCTTGCCGTAGGCGGTCATCATGTTGCGGTCGGAGACCCAGATCGCCAGCGGCCAGGTCTTCGCCAGCTCGCCCTCGCCGTTCTCCCACGCGGGCCAGTGCTGGTAGCTGTCGCGGGACACCCGCGGGTCGAGCAGCAGTTGCTTGATCAGGGCGTGGCCCGTGATGGCCCACGCGGGCACGCCGCCGGGCAGTTCCACGAGCGTGGCGTGGCCGCGTTCCCTCAGCATGGCGGCTTCGCCGTGCACGTCACGGCCGGTCGGGTCGATGGCGTACGGGCAGGTCGGTTCGTCCATCAGCGTTGTCTCCAGGAAGAAGGGGCGGCGGGTCGCTATGCGGGCATCACGGCCAAGCCGTGCCCGAGACCTCCGTCGACGGTGAGTTCCATGCCGGTGGTGAAGGTGGCGTCGAACGCCAGGAAGAGGACCGCCTGCGCGATCTCGGCCATCGTGCCGTGCCGCTTCATCGGCGTGATCAGGTCACCGGCCTCGACGATCGCGGCGCGCGCCTCCTGCGGGATGCCGACGAAGCCCATCGACGGCGTGTCGATGAAGCCGGGGCTCACCGCGTTCACGCGGATGCCGCGCGGCAGCAGCTCGGTGGCGAACCCCTTGGTGAACGCGCGCACGGCGGCCTTCGCGCCGGCGTAGGCGGTCAGCCCCACGTTGCCGGTGTCGTTCGCGACCGACGTGGTGAAGACGAACGACCCGCCGTCGTTGACGAGGGGCGCGAGGCGCTGCACGGTGAAGAACGCGCCCTTGGCGTTGATGTCGAACGTGCGGTCGTAGGACTCGGGCGTCACCATGTGGAACGGCTCCATCGCGGCGTAGCCGACGTTGGCGTGCACCAGGTCCGCGGCGCCGAGGCGGTCCTCGACGACCTTGGCCAGTTCGTCGATGTGGTCGAGGTTCGACGCGTCGGAGCGCACGACGTGGCCGCGGTCGGCCAGCCCGTCCCGCTCCAGCTCCGCGCGCGCCCGGTCGACGTTGGCCTCGTTGTTGCCGGTGAACACCACCTCGGCGCCGCGGGCCAGCAACGCGTCGACCACGGCCCGGCCCATGCCGTGCGTGCCGCCGGTGACCACGGCTTTCTTGCCCGTGTAGTCGCTCATCGGTGGAAATCCCTTCGGTGACTCTTGGTGGGCGTTCACGCCGGACGGCGACCAGTGGGCGACAACGGCCGCACGCGTCTTTCCCGGCAGGACCAGCATTGCCGCCGGTCGGCACTTCCGGGTCATCGACGCCGCGCGGGGGCGGAAGTGACCGGACAATGACCGCGATGGTTTATCGGGGGCGGCCGTGACCGGTCCGGAAAGCAAAACAGCCGCAGAAGATCTGCGGCTGGTTCGGGCGTGCGGTTATCGGGTTGTGGTGCTCCGCACGGCTCCCCGGCGGAGCGGGGCCGGCGTCCGAGCGGTGCGGGTAGTGCGATCGGGCGATTTGTGGCGGACGCTCGGCAGCGACGCTGCGACCGGCGCCCGTCCGCTCATCCGACGGCTGTCGCGGTCGCTGTCGAGTACAGCCGCATCGCACCTGGCCTGGACACGACGTCCAGCGTCAACGTGGTGGCGTAGGGCTTGCCGCCACCCCACTCCGGGCGGCGCTGCAGCAGGCCGAGCCGGCCGCCCACGATCACCATCAGAGGCACGCCCACCATGCACCCGACCACGCCCTCGATGAGGTTCAGCATCGCGTCGTTGGCGAGGTGGAGGTCGTCGACGAACACGGCCAGCGGCCGTTCCCGCAGCGCCTGGCTGACCACCTGGTTCCAGTCGCGGGCCGCGGCCTGCTTGCCCTCGGCGTCGTAGTTGTCGCCGTCCTGGCCCGGTTCGAGCAGCGGGGCGAGGCTCTCCATGGCCAGCTCGGTGTTGGCGGGATCACCGAGCACCTGCTGGACCGTGCGGTACAGCTTGAGCTCCGCGACGTTGGACGAGTCGCCGGGCTGGATGCCGCAGCACGCCGCGAGGATCTCGGCCCGCAGGCCCCACGGGCCGGCGAACGGCGGCGTGCGCACCACGTGCAGCGGCGTGCCGTCCACGACCCGGCCCGCGACCCGGCTCTCGAACGTCGACAGGAACCAGCTCTTGCCGCTGCCCGGCACGCCGAGCACGGACGCGAGCATCGGCCGCTTCCTGGTCACCGCGAGCATGAGCAGGCTCTCCAGCACGTCCATCTCGTGCTCGTACTCGGCGGGCGGCACGGCGTCGTGCGCGATGTCCAGGCAGCGGCAGCCCGCCACCCGCCAGCCCGCCTCACCCGTGCGCTCGAAGGCGATGTGCCCGGCGGTGGCCATCCGGGTGCGCTCGCACACCAGGACCTCGCCGGGGCCGCCGAGCGAGAGCAGCTCCTCGCAGGCGACCATCAGCGCGCCGTTGCCCGACTGCGAGCCGCCCTGGGCGGCGGCGGAGCGGACCGTCGTCTCCCCCGTCGAGACCGCCGTGTGGAACGCGAACCGGCCGGCCCGCGCGTCCAGCTCGGTGCGGTCCCGGATGGCCAGCGCCGCCATGACCGCGCGCTTGGCGTAGTCGTCGCCGTGCCGGTTGGGCTCGAACAGGGCCAGCGAGTACGACCCGATCGAGGCCAGCACCGCACCGCCGCAGCGCTCGGTCTCCTCGCGGATGACCGCCGCCACGTCGTGCAGCGTGTCGTCCACCGTCACGCCGTCGTCCCAGCCGCGGGTGCCGATCTCGGCGCGGACGATCAGCGCGCTGGCCTGCCGCCACGACGTCGCGCGACGGTGGTCGGCGTGCCCGTGGTCGGCGGCGACCGGCTCCGGCTTGCTCTCGAGCCTGCCCTCGGACCGGCTCTCCACCCTGCTCTCGGTCCTGGGGTCGCCGGCCAGCACCAGGGGCCCGCGCCGGCGCACCGGCTCCACCAGCGGCGCCTCGATCAGCGCGGGCAGCCCCGTCGGCCTGCCGGGCAGCGCCAACGCGGCCGACTGCTCCAGGATCGACTGCTGGAGCTGCTGGAGCTCCAGGCCGGGGTCCAGCCCCATCTCCTCCGCCAGCGCCACCCGGAACCGGGCGTAGACGTTGAGCGCGTCGGCCTGCCGCCCGCACCGGTAGAGGGCGAGCATCAGGTGCGCGATCGAGCGTTCCCGGAACGGCTCGGCCTCGACCATCTCCTCCAGGTCGCCGAGCACCGCGTAGTGGCCACCGCAGCGCAGCTCGGCCTCGAACCGGTCCTCCACCGCCGCGAGCCGCGACGTCTGGATGGACGCCAGCTCGGACCACTCGACGCCCGCCTCGACCAGGTCGGCGAGCACCGGACCGCGCCACAGCGCCAACGCGTCCCGCAGCAGCGACGCCGCCTTGTCCGGCTGGCCGTCGGCGAGCTCACGGCGCCCGTCGGCGACCAGGCCGCGGAACCGGCACAGGTCGATCTGGTCGGGCTCGACGTGCAGCACGTACCCCGGCGCCTTGGTCTGCAGCGACACGCCCGAGGCCGCGCCGCCCGCCGTGGCCAGGATCCCGCGCAGGCCCCACACCGCGTTCTGCAGCATCTTCCGCGCCGACGCGGGCGGGTCGTCGCCCGTCCACAGCGCGTCGACCAGACCGCTCGTGGACACCACCCGATTCGCGTGCAGGAGCAGGAAGCCCAGCGTGGCTCGTTGCTTGATTCCGCCGAGTTGAACGGATGTTTCACCGACGTTTAAGTCGAGCGGTCCTAAGACTCGAAAAAGCATGGCTCCACCTACCCCCCCGTAGGCTGACTTCACGGAAATACCGTACCATGGGCCCTGGTAAACGCCCGGCACAGACAGTGCACAAAGCGACCCTCCGTCACTCGATCGGTCGCATCCGCCAAGCACTCGCCGTGACCACCGTTGCAGGCACGCACGTCGAGCACCCGACGGGTTGCGGATGGCGGTGACGGCAATCGCACCGCGGATCCGGACAGCGGGCGCGCGAATCGAATTCGGATTCCCACTTCCCGTCCGCCGGATCCACTTTTCACACCAATTCGGGTACGGCGCAACGAAAAACCGATCCGGGAATACGGGACCACGTCGCAGCCGACGCCATTCACCTGAACAGCGGAGCGCGTCCAGCGCATTCGACACCGACCGGCGCACACCACTGCGGAATGCCGCAGCGGGCAATCCCGTCCCGCGCGGTCCGCCTGAAGTCGCGCACCGCGACGGCGGCACGCCGAACAGGACCCTGCGCGATCTTCCGGCGTGCCGCGCTATTCCGGCGTTACGGTCCAGCGGCTCGCGGCGGAACGTCCCCGCGAGAGGCGACCCACGAGGCCCGGGTGGCGCGGTCGCGAGGTCGACCGGTGATCAACCGTCCCTCGCGACGCCCTTATACTTCGCCCAACTGCCATTTCGAACTCCCCCAGTCGACGACGCCCACGCCGGACCCGCACGTGCCGGTCTCGGCCTGGCCAGTCTTGCGGCCCGATCATCACTGCCCGGACACCGTTGGCTCATCCCAGGTCGTGGACACCGGGTGACCCCACGATGACCGAAGGTAGGTAAGCACCGTGTGAAAACGGGCACGCCTGCGGTGTGAGCGCACGCGCACGACCGGGGCCGGTGAGCAGCCACCGGACCCGGTCGTGGACGCGTGCGATCAGGCGCCGACGCCTCCCGCCGCGGGGTAGTACCCGGTCTCGACGAAGAACCGGATGTACGTGTCCACCAGCTCCGCCGTGATCGGCGGGCAGGTGATCCCGGTGCCCGCCAACGCCTCCTCCGTCGCCGAGACGTCCACCAGCGGGTAGAACGCGGCGCTGTCGGAGGTCATCAGCTCGAACGCGTCGAGCAGCGGGATGAGCGCGTTGTCGCGGTCGGCCAGCACACCCGCGCGCCAGGTCTCCCAGTCCTGCTCCACCATCCCGAAGCCGTGGGCGCGCAACCGTTCCACGAGCGTGCGCCACGACACCTGGCCGGGGTTGTAGACGTGGTACGTGCCGCCGGAGTCCCGGGACAGCGCGACGATGGCGGCGGTCGCGTAGTCCACCGGCACCATCGGCACCGAACCGGCCAACCCGGCGGGCACGGCGCCCGCCTGCACCAGGCCCTTGGTGCTCAGCCAGACGAAGTCCCTGGTCTGGCACGCGCCGTTGCGCTGGTCGCCCGACACCAGGTCGACCCGGTACACCGACACGGGCAGGCCGCGCGTCCGGGCCGCGTCCAGCAGCTGCTCGGCGACCCACTTGGTGCGCAGGTAGCCGCTGGGCAGCCGCTCGGGCGGGCCGGTCGGATCGGTCACGGCCAGCGGCACGCCGGGTTCCCGCGCACCGGCGAAGACGCCGGTGGTGGACACGTGGTGCACCGGCACCGTGCGGTGGCGGGCGGCCAGGCGGAGCACTTCCAGCGTGCCGCCGACGTTCGCCGCGCGCAGGTCGCCGAACGGGCGCAGCCAGTTGACCGCGGCGCCCGCGTGGTAGACCGCGTCGACCGACCGGGCCAGCTCGTCGAACCGCTCCTCGGAGAGCCCGAGCCGGTGTCGGCTCAGGTCGCCGGGGACGATCCGCAACCTGGCCGGGTCCACCTCGTCCCACAGCCGGTACCAGCGGAGGTTGGCCTCGACCTTGCGCAGCCCCTCGGCCTCGTCCTCCGCGCGCACCAGGCAGTGCACGGTGGCGTCCGAGGCGCGGAGCAGCTCCCGCAGCAGGAACGCGCCCAGGAAGCCGGACGCGCCGGTGAGCAGGACGTGGGACGGCGCCGACACGGTGCGCACCACCTCGGCCGCGGGCCGGATGTCGTCCGGCAGCACGGCTTCCGCCGCGTAGTCCACGTCGGTCGTGCCGGCCGCACCGGCCAGGAACGCGGTGAGCGCGCCCGGGGTCGGGTGGTCGAACACGACGGTCGCGGGCAGGGCGAGCCCGGTGGCGGCGGCGACCCGGTTGCGCAGTTCCACCGACAGCAGGGAGTCGAAGCCCAGGTCGGGGAACGGCCGGTCGGGCACCTCGCCGGTCAGCCCGAGCACGGCGGCCACCTCGGACCGCACCAGCTCTTCCACGACCCGACGGCGTTCGGCGGCGGGCAGGTCGGCCAGGTTCGGCGTCGGCGCGCCGCGGCGGGCAGTCGGGCGCACCGGCGGGAGGAGCGTGCGCAGCAGGGCAGGCGCCTCGTCGGCACGGGCGCGCAGCGCGGCGTGGTCCAACGGCATGGCGACGGCGGTCGGCGTGCCGAGGGCGGCGTCGAGCATCGCCAGGCCGTGCGCGGCCTCGATGGGCCGCAAGCCCGCGCGGGCGATGCGGCGGCGGTCGGCTTCGGTGAGGTCGCCGGTGATGCCGCTGCGGCCCGCCCACAGGCCCCACGCGATGGAGGTGGCGGCTTGGCCGCGGGCCGCCCGGTACGCGGCGAGACCGTCGAGGAAGGCGTTGGCGGCGGCGTAGTTGCCCTGCCCGGCGCCGCCGATGACGCCCGCGATCGAGGAGAACAGCACGAACACGTCCACGTCGCCGACGAGCTCGTGCAGGTGGCGTGCCGCCTCGGCCTTGGGCCGCAGCACGGCCGAGAGGCGTTGCGGGGTCAGCGCGCCCACCAGGCCGTCGTCGATCAGGCCGGCCGCGTGCACCACGCCCCGCACCGGCGTCTCGGCGAGCAGCGCCGCCAGCGCGGCGCGGTCGCCCACGTCGCAGGCCGCGACGGTGACCTCCGCGCCGAGGGAGGTCAGCTCGTCGCGCAGGTCCGACGCGCCGGGCGCGTCGAGGCCGCGGCGGCTGGTCAGCAGCAGGCTGCGCACGCCGTGCGCGGTCACCAGGTGGCGCGCGACCATGCCGCCGAGCGTGCCGGTGCCGCCGGTGACGAGCACGGTTCCCCTGGTGTTCCACCGGGCCGGCTCGGGATCGACCGGGCGCAGGCGGGGCAGGTGCACGACACCGTGCCGGACGACGGCTTGCGCCTCGCCCGACGCGACCACGGCCGCGATCGCGGCTTCCGACGCCGGATCGTCGTCCACGTCCACCAGGACGATCCGCCCCGGCTGCTCCGACTGGGCCGATCGGGCCAGGCCCCACAGCGCCGCGCCGTCGACGTCGGTCACGTCGTCGGCCGCGCCGGAGGTCACCACGACGAGCCGCTCGTCCGGGCCCTGGAGGTCGGCGAGCGCGCCCGCCGCCCGCTCGTCGAGGCTGCCGGGCGGCAGCCACCGCACGACCCGCGGCAGATCCGTAGCGGCCGGCGCCAGGTCTGCGGTGGTCCGCGGCAGGTCCGCGATGGCCTGTGGCAGACCGGCATTCGCGGCGGTCCGCGGGAGGTCCACCGGTTCCCAGGCGACGCGGAACAGGGCGTCGGCGGGCCGCAGCAGGCCGTCCGCCACGGCTTCGGGCGTGACCTCCGCCAACGTCACCGACCCGACCGAGGCCACCGGCCGGCCCGCCGGGTCCGCCAACCACAGCGCGCCGTCGGGTGTCACGCGCGCCCGCAGGTCCGCGGCGCCGACGGCGTGCAGCTCGACGTCGCGCCACGCCACGGCCTCGCCCTCGCCGACGAGCCGCAGCGCGGCGTCGAGCAGCGTCGGGTGCAGCCGGAACCCGCCCGGGTCGACGCCGGGCACGTCGGTCCACTCGCCGTCGTCGCCCCAGGTCGGCCGCGGACCGGCCGGGGTGAGCGTGCCGGTGGCGTGCTCGGCCCACCGGCCGTCGAGTCGCGTGTGGACGGTCACCTCGCCCGCCCGCACCCGGACCTGCAGCTGCACGCCGCGTTCGGGCACGACGACCGGCGCGGTCACGTCGAGCGCGGCCAGGCGCGGCAGGCCGACCTCGTCACCGGCCCGGATCGCCAGTTCCACCAGCGCGGACGACGGCAGCACCGCCGAGCCGTGCGCGCGGTGGCCCGCCAGCCACGGCTGCGTGCGCGGGGAGATCCGGGCGGTGAACACGACCTCGTCGTCACCGGCGACCGGGACGGCCGCGCCGAGCAGCGGGTGCTCCGCGTCGGCCAAGCCCAGTTCGACCGGGTCGACCGCGTCGGCTTGCTCGACCCAGAACCGCTGCCGCTGGAACGGGTACGTGGGCAGGTCCACCCGGCGCGCGCCGGCGCCGGCGAAGAACGCCCGCCAGTCCACCCCGACCCCGTGCCCGTGCAGCGCGCCCAACGCCTCGGCCAGGCCGCCGCCCGCCCGCTGGAGCGGCACCGCCTGCACGCCGTCGAGCGTGTCGCGGACCATCGGGGTGAGCGCGGCGTCCGGCCCGACCTCGACGAACGTCGTGACGCCCTCCTTCGCCAGCGCGTGCAGGCAGTCCGCGAACCGGACCGGCTCCCGCACGTGCCGCACCCAGTAGTCCGCGCCGCGCAACAGCTCGCTGCCCGCTGGCGCCCCGGTCACGTTGGACACCACCGGGATGGTCGGCGCGTGGTACTCGACCTTCGCGGCGACGGCGCGGAACGGCTCCAGCGCGGGCGCCATGCGCGGCGAGTGGAACGCGTGGCTCACCGTCAGCCGCTTCGTGCGGCGGCCACGCGACCGCAGCTCGGCCGCCGCGGCGAGCACGGCGTCCTCGTCGCCGGACAGCACCACCGCGTCCGGGCCGTTCACCGCCGCCACGCCGACCGCGTCCGTCAGCAGCGGCTCCACCTCGGCCAGGGGCGCGGCGACGGCGACCATCGCGCCGCCGGCCGGCAGCTCGCCGATGAGCCGGGCGCGGGCGGCCACCAACGCGCACGCGTCCTCCAGGGAGAACACGCCGGCCACGTGCGCCGCGGTCAGCTCGCCCAGCGAGTGCCCGGCCACGTAGTCCGGCCGCACGCCCCACGACTCCAGCAGCCGGAACAGGGCCAGCTCGAACGCGAACAGCGCCGGCTGCGTGAACCGGGTCTCGTGCAGCAGCTCGGAGTCGCCGAACACCACCTCGCGCAACGGTCGCGGCAGGTGGGGGTCGAGCAGCGCGCACGCCGCGTCGAACGCCTCGGCGAACACCGGGTGCCGCTCGTGCAGGTCGCGGCCCATCCGGGCGCGCTGCGCGCCCTGGCCGGTGAACAGGAACGCGGTGCGTCCGGGCTGGTCGACCGGCGCGCCGCCGGTGAAGCCCGCCAGCGCCGCCGACAGCCGCTCGCGGTCGGCCGCGACCACCGCGCCGCGGTGCTCCAGCGGTGTCCGCGCCGTGGCCAGGGTGAACGCCACGTCCACCGGCTCGACGTCGGGGTGCTCGGCGAGGAAGTCCCGCAGCCGCTCCGCCTGGGCGCGCAAGGCGTCCGCGCTCCGGGCCGACAGCAGGAACGGCAGCTCCCCCGACACCGCCGGTGTTTCGGCGGCCGGCTCGTCGGGCACGTGCTCCAGCACGACGTGCGCGTTCGTGCCGCTGATGCCGAACGACGACACCGCCGCCCGCCGGGGCCGGTCCGCCTCGGGCCACGGCCGTGCGTCGGTCAGCAGCTCCACGGCGCCCGCCGACCAGTCGACGACCGGCGTCGGCTCGTCCACGTGCAGGGTGCGCGGCGCGACGCCGTGCCGCATCGCCTGCACCATCTTGATCACGCCGCCGACACCCGCCGCCGCGACGCTGTGGCCGATGTTGGACTTCAGCGAGCCGAGCAGCAGCGGCGTGGTCCGGCCCTGGCCGTAGGTCGCCAGCAGCGCCTGCGCCTCGATCGGGTCGCCCAGCCGCGTTCCGGTGCCGTGCGCTTCCACCACGTCGACGTCGGCGGAGGTCAGGCGCGCGTCCGCGAGGGCGGCGCGGATGACGCGCTCCTGAGCCGGGCCGTTGGGCGCGGTGAGGCCGTTGGAGGCGCCGTCCTGGTTCACCGCGGTGCCGCTCACCAGGGCGAGCACCGGGTGGCCGTGGCGGCGGGCGTCGGACAGCCTCTCCAGCAGCAGCAACCCGACGCCCTCGGACCAGCCGGTGCCGTCGGCCGCCGCGGCGAACGACTTGCACCGCCCGTCCGCGGCGAGGCCGCGCTGGCGGGAGAAGTCGACGTAGCCGGTCGGCGAGCCGTAGACCGTGCTGCCGCCGGCGATCGCCAGCGCCGACTCGCCCGCGCGCAGCGAGCGGACCGCGAGGTGCAGCGCCACCAACGACGAGGAGCACGCCGTGTCGACCGTCATCGCCGGGCCTTCGAGGCCGAACGTGTAGGCGACGCGGCCGGACGCGACGCTGCCGAGCTTGCCGGTCATGAGGAACCCCTCCAGCTCCTCCGGTCCGGCCAGGCCGAGGTAGCTCTGCTCGCCGACGCCCGCGAACACCCCCGTCCGGCTGCCGCGCAACGTCGACACGTCGATGCCCGCCCGTTCGAACAGCTCCCACGCCGTCTCCAGCAGGACCCGCTGCTGCGGGTCCATGCCCAGCGCCTCGCGCGGCGAGATGCCGAAGAAGCCGGCGTCGAACTCCGTGGCGTGGTCGAGGAAACCGCCTTCCCTCGCGTAGGTCCGGCCCGGTGTGCCCGGCTCGGGGTCGTAGAGCCGGTCGACGTCCCAGCCCCGGTCGACGGGCCACGGCGTGACGCCGTCGCGGCCCTCCTCGACCAGGCGCCACAGGTCGTCCGGCGAACCGACGCCGCCCGGGTAGCGGCACGCCATCGCCACGATGGCGACGGGTTCCGGCGCGGCCGATTCGAGCTCGGCGATCCGCTCCCTGGCCTGCTGCAGGTCGGCGGTGACCCACTTCAGGTAGTCGACCAGTCGTTCCTCGTTGGACACGAGTGCTCCCCAGTGGTGGTGGCCCACCCGGCGCGAGGCGCGGCCGGGTGGGTTGTCCGTCCCGCGGGCGCGGGTTCTTCCGGTGGTGGCCTGCGACGGCGTCAGCGCGAGGCGCGGCCGAGTTGGTTGTCGATGAAGTCGAACAGCTCCGAGGTGGACGCCTCGGCGAAGTCGGGCCGGGCGCGGTCACCGCCGTTCTCGTTCCAGCGCGTCAGGATCGTGTGCAGTCGGACGGTGATCTCGTCGCGGTGGTCCTCGTCGTGGCCGATCGCCGCCAGCGCCTCCTCCAGCCGGTCCAGCTCGGCCAGCGCGCGTGGCGTCGCGGCGGGCGTGAGGCGGTCCAGCAGCGACCCGGCGAGCGCCGCCGGCGTGGGGTGGTCGAACACCGCGGTGGCCTCCAGCCGGACACC
This sequence comes from Saccharothrix sp. NRRL B-16348, assembly GCF_001280085.1. Classification (GTDB taxonomy): domain Bacteria; phylum Actinomycetota; class Actinomycetes; order Mycobacteriales; family Pseudonocardiaceae; genus Actinosynnema. Next base: position 98,590 of record NZ_LGED01000198.1, read on the forward strand.
GGTCGCGGCGACCAGCCGGTTGCGCAGGTCCACCGACGTCAGCGAGTCGAAGCCGAGGTCGCCGAACTGGCGGTCGAGGTCGACCCGGTTCGGGTCGCCGTGGCCGAGGACCGCCGCGACCTCCTGCCGGACCGCTTCCTCGACCAGCCCGCGCCGGTCGTCGTCCGCCACGGCGGCCAGTCGTTCGGCCAGCGTGGCGCGCGGGGTCTCGCGCACGAGACCGAGCAGCAGCGGGCTGGCCGGCATGGCCGACAGCGGTGCGGCGACCACGGCGGGTCGGCCCGCGCGCACGGCGTCCTTCAGCGCACCCTCCTTCAGCATGGCCTCGTCGGCCAACGCGTTGTCCGCCAAGGCGTCTTCGCGCAGGGCCACGAACACCGCGTGCGGCCGGGTGCGCGCCAACGCCTCCATGAACGCGGCGCCCGCGGCGTGGTGCGCCCGGCCGGACGCGCCGAACCAGTCCTCCACGCTCGACACGAGCACGAGCGGCTGGTCGGGGTGCTCCTGGTGCAGCCGCCACGCCGTGTCGACCGCGGCGCGCAGGGCCGAGGTCAGCGCGTCGTCGTCCAACGCCGCCAGCACCGCGCGGTCGAGGGCCTCGGGCCGGTGCACGACCGCGTCGACCAGCTCGGCCGTCTCCTTCACCGCCGCCCTGACCAGCCGCGGCGCGAACGCGCGACCGTCGCGGACCAGCACCTGCGCCTCGCCGGAGGCCACGATCGGGGCTAGCGACGCGGGTTCGCCGCCCACCAGCACGATCCGGCCCGGCGCCTCCGCCTGCGCGGCGCGCACCAGGCCCCACACGGCGGCCACGCCCGGATCGGCCGGGTCGGGGGTGAGGACGACGACCCGGCTGTCGTCGGCGGACCGGGCCCGCAGCTCCGCCAGCACGTGCCGGGTGGCGGTGTGCGCGGTCGCCACCGGGTCCGGCCCGGCCTCGACCCTGATCACGACCGCCTCGGGCTCGGCCGGCCGGTCCACATCGGACTGGTGATCGCCAGACCGGTGCGTATCGGACCGATCGGCCGACTGGTGTTCGGCGGACTGAAGATTGTTCGAGAGGTGCTCGGCCGACGGCAGCTCAAGCGGCGTCCACTCGACCTCGTACAGCGTGGTGCGGCCGAGCGGTCGGTGCTCGACCGAGTCGACCCGCGCCACCTCCGCGCCCCGCTCGTCCCGGAACACCAGCGCGTCCACGTGGGTGGCGACGCCCGGCGCCGTGGCGCGCAGACCCCGCCACGACGTGGGCTCCACGTCGTCCCGGACCAGCAGCGCCAGGTCGACCTTGGCGGCGACCGGCGCGCCCGCGGTCAGCGTGCCCCGCGCGTGCTCGACCCAGCCGTCGTGCCACGCGTGCACCGCGACCGGTCGGGCGCCGTCGTGCGGCGCGCCCACCCTGACCTGGACCCGAGCGCCGTCCACCACCGGCAGCGACGTGACGTCGAGGTCCACCACGGGGTGCCCGACCTCGCGGCCCGCGTGCCACGCCAGGTCCGCCAGGTCCACGGCGGTCAGCGGACCGGTGGCCGTGCCGGTGAACAGGACCTCCTCGCTGCCCGCGACCGGCACGGCGGCGTCCAGCACCGGGTGGCCGCTCGCGGTGCGCGGGCGCGGAGTGAGCCAGTACCGCTCGCGCTGGAACGGGTACGTGGGCAGCACGACCCGGCGGCCGGGGAACGCCGACCAGTCGACCGGCACGTCCCGCGCGTGCAGGCGGGCGAACAGCTCCGTCGCGGTGTGCCGCTCCGACCGGTCGCGGCGCAGCGCGGGCACCGCCTCCGCGCCCTCCGGCAGCACCGCGTCCACCAGGCCCGACAGCACCGCGTCCGGCCCCAGCTCGACGAACGTCGTGACGCCCGCGTCGAGCAGCGCCTGGGTGGCGTCGGCGAACCGGACCGCGTCGCGGACGTGCCGCACCCAGTGCTCCGGGTCGGTCCAGTCGGCGTCGCCGCCGGTCACCGTCGACACGGTCGCGAGCACCGGTTCCCGGTAGGTCAGCGACTCGGCCACCGCGCGGAACTCGGCCAGCATCGGGTCCATCAGGTGCGAGTGGAACGCGTGGCTGACCACCAACCTCTTGTGCCGGAACCGGGCCGCGTACTCGACCACGGCCCGCTCCTCGCCGGACAGCACCACCGAGCGGGGACCGTTCACCGCCGCGATCGCCACGCCGGCGGGCAGGTCGAGCTCGTCCTCGGCCGCCTGGACGGACACCATCGCGCCACCCGGCGGCAGCGCGCCCATCAGCGAGCCGCGCGCGGCCACCAACTTCGCCGCGTCGTCCAGGGACAGCACGCCGGCGACGTGCGCGGCGGCGATCTCGCCGACCGAGTGCCCCGTGACGAAGTCGGGTCGCACGCCCCACGACTCCAGCAGTCGCGCCAACGCCACCTCGACCGCGAACAGCGCCGGCTGCGCGGTGGCGGTGTCGTCCAGCCCGTCGCCGGAGCGGATCGCCTCGCGCACCGGCAGCAGCGAGCACACCTCGTCCAACGCGGTCGCGAACACCGGGAACGCCCGCGCCAGCTCCTCCCCCATGCCGACGCGCTGCGAACCCTGACCGGTGAACAGGAACGCCAGCCGCCCAGGACGGACCTTCGGCAGCCGCACCGCGGAGGTCAGGTCGGCGTGGCGCTCGGCGACGACCACCGCGCGGTGCTCCAGCAACGCCCGGCCCGTGCCCGCGGTGAACGCCAGGTCGGGCAGCGGCACGTCGGCCGCGGCCAGGCGCTCCAGCTGCTCCGCCAACGCCTCCGGGGTGCGGGCGGACACCACGACCGGCACGGGTCCGCCCTGCCGCGGGACCTCGGGTGCCCCGTCGGGCGCCTGCTCCAGCACGACGTGCGCGTTGGTGCCGCTGATCCCGAACGACGACACCGCCGCCCGGCGCGGGCGGTCCACCCGCCACTCCCAGGGCTCCGTCAGCAGTTCGATCGCGCCGGACGACCAGTCGACGTGCGGGGTCGGCTCGTCCACGTGGAGGGTGCGCGGCAGCACACCGTGCCGCATCGCCTCCACCATCTTGATGATCCCGCCGACGCCCGCCGCGGCCTGGGTGTGGCCGATGTTGGACTTGAGCGAGCCCAGCGCCAGGGGACGCTCGCGCTCACCGCCGTAGACCGCGTGCAGCGCCTCGGCCTCGATCGGGTCGCCCAGCGTCGTGCCGGTGCCGTGCGCCTCGACGGCGTCCACGTCGGACGGTCCGAGCCCGGCCGCCGCGAGGGCCGCGCGGACCACCCGCTGCTGGGCCGGGCCGTTCGGCGCGGTCAGGCCGTTGGACGCGCCGTCCTGGTTGACCGCCGTGCCGCGCACCAGGGCGAGCACGGGGTGGCCGAGGCGTCGTGCGTCGGACAGCCGTTCCACCAGCAGCACGCCGACGCCCTCGGACCAGCCGGTGCCGTTCGCGGCGGCGGCGAACGGCTTGCACCGGCCGTCGGGCGCGAGACCGCGCTGGCGGGAGAACTCGACGAACGCGGTCGGCGTGGACATCACGGTCGCGCCGCCGGCCAGCGCCAGGTCGCACTCGCCGGACCGCAGCGCCTGCGCGGCCAGGTGCAGCGCCACCAGGGACGACGAGCACGCCGTGTCGACGGTGATCGCCGCGCCCTCCAGGCCGAGCGCGTAGGCCACGCGACCGGACGCCACGCTGCCCGCCGTGCCGCCGGCGAGGTAGCCCTCCAGCTCCGGCGGCAGCGCGCCGCCGGTGCCGTAGTCGTGGTACATCAGCCCGGTGAACACCCCGGTCCGGCTGCCCCGCAACGACACCGGGTCGACGCCCGCGCGTTCCAGTGCCTCCCAGGCGGTCTCCAGCAGCAGCCGCTGCTGCGGGTCGGTGGCCAGCGCCTCGCGCGGCGACATGCCGAAGAACTCGGGGTCGAACAGGTCGGCGTCGTGCAGGAACCCGCCCTCACGCGCGTAGGACGTGCCCGTCCGCTCCGGGTCGGGGTCGTAGAGCCCGTCGAGGTCCCACCCGCGGTTGGCCGGGAAGGGGCCGATCGCGTCGACACCGCCCTCGACCAGCCGCCACAGGTCCTCCGGCGACCGCACGCCGCCCGGGTAGCGGCACGCCATGCCCACGATCGCGATCGGGTCGCCCGCCACGGCCCGCTGCTCGACGCGCACGGGCGCCGTCGCCCCGGCCAGGTGGGTGGCCAGCGCGTGCGGCGTCGGGTGGTCGAACACCAGCGTGGTGGACAGCCGCTGCCCGGTGGCCGCGGCCAGCCGGTTGCGCAGTTCCACCGCGGTCAGCGAGTCGAAGCCCAGCTCGGTGAACGCGCGGTCCGCGTCGACGCCGTTCGGGTCGGTGTGGCCGAGCACCGCCGCGACGTGCGTGCGCACCAGTTCGGTCAGCGCCCGCAGCCGGTCGGCGTCGGACAGGCTCGCGAACCGGTCCGGGGTGGTGGCGGCCTTCGCCTTGCGCGGCGCGAGACCGCTCAGCGCCGGGTGCGGGTTCTCGCGCAGCGCCGCCCGGTCGACTCCCGTCACGGCCAGCACCGGCGCGCCGGTCGCGACCGCGGCGTCGAACGCGGCCAGCGCCTCGTCCGTGCCCATCGGCTTGAGGCCGAGCCTGCCGATCCGCTTGCGGTCCACTTCGGACAGACCGCCGGACAGCGCGCTCTCCGTCTCCCACAGGCCCCAGGCCAGGGACGTCGCGGGCAGGCCGAGCGAGTGCCGGTGCTCGGCCAGCGCGTCGAGGAACGTGTTGCCCGCCGCGTAGTTCGCCTGCCCGGCCGTGCCGAGCAGGCCCGCGATGGACGAGTACAGCACGAACGCCTCGACGTCGCCGACGAGCTCGTGCAGGTGCCACGCAGCGTCGACCTTCGGCCGCAGCACCTCGTCGACCTGCTCGGGGGTGAGCGAGTCGAGCACACCGTCGCGCACCACACCCGCCGCGTGCACCACCGCCGTGACGGGGTGTTCGGCGAGCAGTTCGGCGAGCGCGTCCCGGTCCGTGACGTCGCACGCGGCGACGACGACCTCCACGTCGCCCGTCGGCCGGGGCGCCGTGCCGCTACGGCTGACCAGGACGAGCTTCCGCGCGCCGTGCCTGGTCACCAGGTGCTGGGCCAGCGCGGAGCCGAGCGCGCCGCTCGCGCCGGTGACGAGGACCGTGTCCCAGGTCGGGCCACGGCCCTCGGGTCGCGGCGTCGGCTCCAGGCGAGGTTCCCGCACGCGGCCGTCGCGGACGAGCGCGAACCGGTCGGGGTGCTCGGCCTGCGCGCTGCGGACCAGACCGGTGACGGCCGCGTGCGCCAGGTCGTCGCCGACGACGACGCCGAGCCGGCCGTCGTCCCGGGTGAGCCAGTCGCGCAGCACGCCGAGCGTGTGGTGGACGGCGTGGCGGGCCCGTTCGGGCAGCGTGCCGTCACCGGTCTCGACCTCCGCGGTCGCGTCCGGCTCGACGTCCGACTCGTGCCACGTGGGCGTCAGCAGCAGCCGGTCGCCGGTCAGGGGCGCGTCGAACGGCCGCAGCACCAGTTCGGCCACGGACACGACCGGGCTGCCCGCGGCGTCGGCGACCAGCAGCGACACCGACTCCAGGCCGACGGGGGCGATGCGCACGCGGAGCGCGGCGCCCGCCGTGCCGTGGAAGCGCACGCCGTGCCACGAGAACGGCAGCAGGGCGGGCCGGTCGTCGACCACGCCGGGCAGCAGCGGGTGCAGCGCGGCGTCGAACAGCGCCGGGTGCACGGTGAACCCGGTGAGCGGCACCTCCTCGGGCGACGCGACCTCGGCGAACAGCTCGTCGCCACGCCGCCAGACCCGGCGCAGCCCCCGGAAGACCGGGCCGTAGCCGTAGCCGTGCTCCTGGAGCCCGTCGTACGTGAAGTCCACTTCGGACGCGTCCGCGGGCGGCCACGCCACCAGGTCGGCCACGTCGACGCCACCGTCCTCGACCGTGCCGGTGGCGTGCCGGGTCCACGGTTCGTCGTCGTCACGCCGGGAGTGGATCTCCACGGTCGTGTCGGCGCGCACGACCCGCAGCGTCAGCGCGCCGTCGTCGGGCACCACGAGCGGCGCGGTGACGGTCAGCTCGGCGACCGGGCCGACGAGTTCCACCAGCGCCGTGCCTGGCACGACGATCGCGCCGTGCACCCGGTGCTCCGCCAGCCACGGCTGGGTGGCCGCGGAGAGGACGCCGGTGACCACCGTCGAGCCGTCCGGCAGGTCGACCGACGCGCCCAGCAGCGGGTGCCCGGTGGACCGCAGGCCGGCGGCGGCCACGTCACCGCCCGCCACGGGCCGCAGCCAAAAGCGCTTGCGCTGGAACGCGTACGTGGGCAGCGAGACCTTCCGCGCACCCGGGAACACCCGGTCCCAGTCGACGCCGACGCCCTGCACGTGCAGCGCGGCCAGCGCGCTCGCGACCGTGCGGGGTTCGGACTGGCCCGCGCGCAGGAGCGGCACCGGTCGCACGTCGTCGGTCGCCGAGGCGGCCAGGCCGGACAGGACGGCGTCCGGGCCCAGCTCGACGAGCGTCGTCACGCCTTCCTCGCGCAACGCGACGAGGGCGTCGTGGAACCGCACCGTCGCGCGGACCTGCTCCACCCAGTACTCCGGGTCGGTCCAGTCCGCGTCCCGCGACACCGTGGACACCGCGGTGATCGACGGCGGCCGGTAGGTGAGCGTCCGGGCCACCGCGCGCAGGTCCGCGAGCATGGGCTCCATCAGCGGCGAGTGGAACGCGTGGCTCACGGCCAGCCGCTTGCCGCCCCACGGTTCCGCGGCCCGGAGCACGGCCTCCTCCGGCCCGGACAGCACGACCGATCGCGGACCGTTGACGGCGGCCACCGCCACGCCCTCGGGCAGGTCCAGCTCGTCCTCGGCGGCCCGCACGGCCACCATGGCGCCACCGGCGGGCAGTGCCTGCATCAACGCGGCCCGCGCGGTCACCAGCTTCGCCGCGTCGGCCAGGGACAGCACCCCGGCCACGTGCGCGGCGGCGAGTTCGCCGATCGAGTGGCCGACCACGAAGTCCGGGCGCACGCCCCACGACTCGACCAGCCGGAACAGCGCCACCTCGACGGCGAACAGCGCCGGCTGCGCGAGACCGGTGTCGTCGAGCCCGTCGCCGGACTCGATCGCCTCGCGCAGGGGTAAGTCGAACCGCGCGCACACCTCGTCCAGCGCGGCGGCGAACACCGGGTACGTGCGGGCCAGCTCCAAGCCCATCCCGACGCGCTGCGCGCCCTGACCCGTGAACGCGAACGCGGTCCGGCCCTTGCGCGGGACGACGGCGGCCGGGATGTCGTCCGCGTCGACGCCGGCGGCGCGGTACGGCATCGGCGTGCGGGTCGCGAGGGTGTACGCGGCGTCCGGCGTCCACTCGACCCCGGCGAGTCGGCGGGCCTGCTCCGCGACCGCCTCCGGCGAGCGACCGCACAGCACGATCGGCACCGGAACGGTCGCCGGAGCCGTCGGTGGCTCGGTCTCGTCCGGCTCCTCCACGATCACGTGCGCGTTCGTGCCGCCGAAGCCGAACGACGACACCGCCGCCCGGCGCGGCCGGTCTCCGCGCGGCCACTCGCGGGCCTCGGTCAGCAGCTCGACCGCGCCGGAGGACCAGTCGACGTGCCGGGACGGCTGCTCGGCGTGCAGCGTGCGGGGCTGCACGCCGTGCCGCATCGCCTGCACCACCTTGATGACGCCGCCGACGCCGGCCGCCGCCTGGGCGTGGCCGATGTTCGACTTCAACGAGCCCAGCCGCACCGGCTCGGCGCGGTCCCGCCCGTAGGTCGCGAACACCGCCCGCGCCTCGATGGGGTCGCCGAGCGTCGTGCCGGTGCCGTGCGCCTCGACCAGGTCCACGTCCGCGGCGGACAGCCCGGCGGCGTCGAGCGCGGCCCGGATGACGCGTTCCTGCGCCGGGCCGTTCGGCGCGGTCAGGCCGTTGGACGCGCCGTCGGAGTTCACCGCGCTGCCGCGGAGCACGGCGAGCACCCGGTGGCCGTTGCGGCGGGCGTCGGACAGCTTCTCCAGCAGCAGCACGCCGACGCCCTCGGCCCAGCCGGTGCCGTCGGCGTCGTCGGAGAACGACTTGCAGCGCCCGTCGGCGGCCAGGCCGCGCAGCCGGGAGAACTCGACGAACGCGGTCGGCGTGGACATCACCGTCGCGCCGCCCGCCACCGCCAGCTCGCACTCGCCGCGGCGCAGCGCGTTCGCGGCCAGGTGCATCGCCACCAGCGACGACGAGCAGGCCGTGTCGACGGTGACGGTCGGGCCCTCCAGGCCGAAGGTGTAGGCCAGCCGACCGGAGGCGATGCTGCCCGCGCTGCCGCTGAACAGGTAGCCCTCGACGCCCTCCGGCGGCAGGTTCGCCCGCGAGCCGTAGTCGTTGTACATCACGCCGACGAACACGCCCGTCCGGCTGCCGCGCAACGCCTCCGGGTCGAGGCCCGCGTCCTCGAACGTCTCCCAGGTGGTCTCCAGCAGCAACCGCTGCTGCGGGTCCACTGCCACCGCCTCGCGCGGCGAGAGGCCGAAGAACTCGGCGTCGAACCGGTCGGCGTCGTGCAGGAAGCCGCCGTGCCGGCTGGTGGACTTGCCGACCCGCTCGGGGTCGGGGTCGTACAGGTCGGCGGGCCAGCCGCGGTCGGTCGGGAACGGGGTCACCGCGTCGCGCCCCTCCGCCACCAGCCGCCACAGCTCGTCCGGCGAGGTCACGCCGCCGGGGTACCGGCAGGCCATGCCGACGATCGCGACCGGTTCCTGGTCGCGTTCCTCGACCTCCTTGAGCCGGCGGCGGGCTTCCCGGGCGTCGGCGATGGCCCGCTTGAGGTAGTCGCGGAGCTTGTCTTCGTCAGCCACGTCGTCTCCTGGTCAGTCCAGCTCGTCGACCAGCGCGAACAGCGCTTCGTCGCCGGCGGAGTCGAGGTCGGGGTCCAGCGCCGGCCGCACGCCCAGCAGGGCGCGCAGCCGGTCCATTGCCGTGTCGTCCAGTTCACCGGCGCGGATGAGCGCCTCCAGCCGGTCGACCACGGGCTCCGCTTCGTCGGTCGCCAGCAGGCCGCGCAGGTGCTCGGCCAGCGCCGCCGGGCTGGGGTGGTCGAACACGACCGTCGTCGGCAGGTCGAGGCCGGTCGCGGCGCGGAGCTGGTTGCGCAGCTCCACCGCGGTCAGCGAGTCGAACCCGAGCTCGCTGAACGCGCGCTTGCCGTCGACCGCGTCCGGGTCGTCGTAGCCGAGGACGGCCGCCACGTGCCTGCTGACGAGGGCCGCCGGATCGGAGGTGTCGACCGGTTGGTGCGGCCGTGGCGCGGCCTGCTTGACCCGGACCAGGTCGCGCAGCACGGTGGGCAGGTCGTCCCGGCCGCGCAGCGCCGCGTGGTCGAGCCTGGTCACCGCGAGCACGGGCGCGCCGTGCGCCAGGGCGGCGTCGAACAGCTCCATCGCCTCGTCGGCGGCCAGTGGCTTCAGGCCCGAGCGGGCCAGGCGGCGCAGGTCCACTTCGGACAGTCCGCCGGACAGCTCGCTCTCGGTCTCCCACAGGCCCCACGCCAGCGAGGTCGCGGGCAGCCCGAGGGCGTGCCGGTGCTCGGCGAGGCCGTCCAGGTGGCTGTTGCCCGCCGCGTAGTTCGCCTGCCCGGCCGTGCCGAGCAGACCGGCGACCGACGAGTACAGCACGAACGCCTCGACGTCGCCCGCCAGCTCGTGCAGGTGTCGTGCGGCGTCCACCTTGGGCCGCAGCACGGCGTCGACCTGCTCGGCGGTCAACCCCTCCAAGGTGCCGTCGTCCGTGATGCCCGCCGTGTGCACGACCGCGGTCGGCCGCCACCTCGCGAACACGTCCGCGAGGGCGTCGCGGTCGGCCACGTCGCAGGCCTCCACCGCCGCGGTCGCCCCGAGGTCGGCCAGTTCGGCGCGCAACTCCGCCGCGCCGGGCGCGTCCGGGCCGCGCCTGCTGAGCAGCACCAGGTCACGCACGCCGTGCCGGGTCACCAGGTGCCGGGCGAGCACCCGGCCCAGCGCGCCGGTCGCGCCGGTGACCAGCACCGGCCCGTCGCCCCAGCGCACGTCCGTCCCCTCGGGCGCCGTCCGCGCCAACCGCGGCACGAACACCCGACCGGCGCGGACGGCCACCTCGGGCTCGCCGAGGCGCAGGGCCGCGTCGAGCGATTCGTCGGACGTCGAGTCGTCCACGGACGCCAGCACGAACCGGTCCGGGTGCTCGGCCTGCGCGCTGCGCACGAGACCGCGCACCGCCGCGTGGTCGAGCCCGTCCCGGATCACGACGGCCGACCGGCCCTCGGCCCGCCGCAGCACGTCCAGCACGTGGTGGACCACCGCACGGCCGTCGACCGACGCGGGCACCCGGTGCACGGCCAGCCCGTGCGGCGGCAGGTCGGGCACGGTCACCGCGCGCCACGTGAGGGCGTGCAGACCGTCCGGCGGCGTGCCGCGGCCGAGGGGCCGCAACCCCAGCTCGTCGACCGTGAGCACCGGGTTGCCCGCGGCGTCCGCGACCGCCAGGGCCACCGCCGAACCGCGCCTGCTCAGCCGCACGCGGGCGGCCGGCCCACCGGCGTGCGCCGTCACCCCGCGCCACGAGAACGGCACCACGGGTTCGGCGTCGTCCTCGGCCACGCCGGGCAGCAGCGCGTGCAGCGCCGCGTCCAGGGCCGCCGGGTGCACCAGGAACCCGCCGCCCTCCGGACCGGACACCTCGGCGAACAGGTCGTCACCGAGGCGCCGCAACGACTTCAGCCCGCGGAACGCCGGCCCGTACCGGTAGCCGTGCTCGGCGAGCCGCTCGTAGGCGCCGGCCAGGTCGACCTCCTCGGCGTCGGACGGCCAGTCCAGCGGCGAGGGCGCGGGCACGTCCTCGGCGAGCGCACCGGAGGCGTGCAGCTCCCACGGCGACTCGTCGTCCGGGCGCGCGTGGATCGCGACCGGCCGCCGCCCCGACTCGGGCGCGCCCACGGTGACCTGCAGCTGCGCCGCGCCGAGCACCAATGGCGCGGCCAGGGTCAGCTCGGCCAGGTGCGGGTGGCCGGTGCGCGCGCCGGCGGCCAAGGCCAGCTCGGCGAACGCCGTGCCGGGCAGCAGCACCTGGTCGCCGACGCGGTGGTCGGCGAGCCACGAGTTCGCGGTGACGCGCCCGGTGAGCACGACCGTGTCGCCGCCCGCCAGCTCCACGACGGCGCCGAGCAGCGGGTGGCCGGTGTCGCCGAGGCCGAGCGCGCCGGCGGACCGGGCCCTGGTCGGCGCGTCGAGCCAGAACCGGCGCCGCTGGAACCGGTACGCGGGCAGCGGCACGGGCCGCGCGCCCGGGTAGTCCCACGTCACGGTGACGCCGCGGGTGTGCAGGACGCCCAGCGCGGTGAGCGCGGTCTCCGCCTCCGGGCGGCCCGCCCGCAGCACGGGCGTCGCCGAACCCGGCTCGGCGGCGAGGCACTGCCGGGTGAGCGCGGTGAGCACGCCGTCCGGGCCCAGCTCGACGAACTCGGTGACGCCGAGCCGCTCCAGCGTGCGCACGCCGTCGAGGAACCGCACCGACTCGCGGATGTGCGCGACCCAGTAGTCCGGCGACCGGAGCTGCTCGGCCGTGGCCACGTCGCCGGTCACGTCGGACACGACGGTGATCCGCGGCTCGTGGAACACCAGGCCGTCCAGCTCGGCGCGGAACGCCGCCAGCACCTCGTCCATGTGCGGCGAGTGGAACGCGTGGCTCACCGGCAGCCGCCGGGTGCGCCGGCCACGCGCGCTCCACTCGGCCACCGCGGCGGTGACCGCGGACTCGTCGCCGGACACGACGGTGGAGCGCGGCGCGTTGACCGCGGCGATGGCGAGCACGCCGTGCAGCGAGCCGCGCACCTCGTCCTCGGTCGCCTCGATCGCGGCCATCGCGCCGTCGTCGCGCGCCGACTGCATCGCCCGGCCGCGCGCGGCGACCAGCCGGCACGCGTCGGCCAGGTCCAGCACTCCCGCGACGTGCGCGGCCGCGACCTCGCCGACGGAGTGGCCGAACAGGAAGTCCGGCCGCACGCCGTGGTGCTCCAGGAACCGGAACAGCGCGACCTCGATCGCGAACAGCGCGGCCTGCGTGAACGCGGTCTGGTCCAGCAGCGCCGAGTCCGCGGTGTCCGGCTCGGCGAACAGCACCGTCCGCAGTGGACGGTCCAGCACCGGGTCCAGGTGCGCGCACACCTCGTCCAGCGCCTGCCGGAACACCGGCGACCACGCGTGGAGGTCGCGGCCCATGCCGACCCGCTGGCTGCCCTGCCCGGTGAACAGGAAGGCCAGCGCGCCGCGCCCTTCGCCGTCGCCGCCGCGCACCTCCGCCAAGCCGCGCGCGAGCCCGTCGCGATCGCCGACGACGACCGCACGGCGCTCGAGCCGCGCCCGGCGGGCCAGGGTCAGGCCGACGTCGGCCGGGTCGAGGTCCGGGTGCTCGGCGAGGTGCGCGCGCAACGCCTCGGCCTGTGCGCGCAACGCCTCGTCGTCACGGGCGGACAGCACCCAGGCCACCGGCCCGGCGGTCGGCTCGCGTTCCGGCTCCGGCGTGGCGGGCGCCTGCTCCAGCACGACGTGCGCGTTGGTCCCGCTGATGCCGAACGACGACACCGCGGCCCGACGCGGTCGGCCGGTCGCCGGCCAGTCCCGCCCCTCGGTCAGCAGCTCCACGTTGCCCGAGGACCAGTCGACGTGCGGCGACGGCCGGTCGGCGTGCAGGGTGCGCGGCAGCACGCCGTGCCGCATCGCCTGCACCACCTTGATGATCCCGCCGACGCCCGCGGCGGCCTGCGCGTGGCCGATGTTGGACTTCAGCGAGCCGAGGAACAGCGGCTCGGCGCGGTCCTGCCCGTAGGTGGCCAGCAGCGCCTGCGCCTCGATGGGGTCACCGAGCGAGGTGCCCGTGCCGTGCGCCTCGACCAGGTCGACGTCCGAGGTGGACAGCCGGGCGGCGGCGAGCGCCTGCCGGATCACGCGTTGCTGCGCCGGTCCGCTCGGCGCGGTGAGCCCGTTGGACGCGCCGTCGGAGTTGACCGCGGTGCCCCGGACCACGGCGAGCACGCGGTGGCCGCGCTTGCGGGCGTCGGACAGGCGTTCCACCAGGAGCAGGCCGACACCCTCCGACCAGCCGGTGCCGTCGGCGTCCGCGGAGAACGACTTGCAGCGCCCGTCCGGCGACAGGCCGCGTTGGCGGGAGAACTCGACGAACGTGCTCGGGCCCGCCATCACCGTCACGCCGCCCGCCAGCGCCATCTCGCACTCGCCGTTGCGCAGCGCCTGCGCGGCCAGGTGCAGGGCCACCAGCGACGACGAGCACGCCGTGTCCACCGTCATGGCCGGGCCTTCGAGCCCGTAGGTGTAGGCCAGGCGGCCGGAGATCACGCTGGAGGTGTTGCCCGCCAGCAGGAAGCCCTCGACCTCGTCCGGGGTGTCGGGCAGGCGGGAGGCGTAGTCGTCGTACATCACGCCGGTGAACACGCCGGTGCGGCTGCCCCGCAGCGTGGCGGGGTCGATCCCGGCGTCCTCGAACGCCTCCCACGCCGTCTCCAGCAGCAGCCGCTGCTGCGGGTCGGTGGCCAGCGCCTCCCGCGGCGACATGCCGAAGAACGCGTTGTCGAACAGGTCCGCGTCGTGCAGGAACCCGCCCTCGCGCGTGTAGGAGGTGCCCAGCTTCTCCGGGTCCGGGTCGTAGAGCGCGTCGAGGTCCCAGCCCCGGTTGGTGGGGAACCCGGAGACGGCGTCCCGGCCCTCCGCGACCAGCCGCCACAGGTCCTCCGGCGACCGCACGTCACCGGGGTAGCGGCACGCCATGCCCACGATCGCGATCGGCTCGTCCGCGCGGACCGCCTTCGTGGTCACGACCTCCTTCGCGGTGCCCGCGAGCAGGTGCGCGGCCAGCGCGACCGGCGTCGGGTGGTCGAACACCAGCGTGGTCGGCAGCCGCAGGCCGGTCGCCGCGATGAGCCGGTTGCGCAGGTCGACGCCCGCCAGCGAGTCGAAGCCCTGGTCGCGGAACGCCCGCTCCGGGTCGACCGCGCGGCCGTCGGCGTGCCCGAGGGCGGCGGCGGCCGTGGCGCGCACCAGTTCCAGCGCGGACGCCTCGGTGAGCGCCGCCGCCTTCGGCGTGGTCACGACGGTCTTGCGCCGCACCAGTCCGCGCAACGGCGCGGGCACGTTCCCGTCACCGTCCACCCGGGACGGTTCGAGGGCGGCGGGCACGAGCAGCGCCGCGTTTCCGGACACCGCCCGGTCGAACAGCGCAAGGCCGCGCGTGGCGTCCAGCGGCACGACACCCGACCGCGCCCACCGCGCGATGTCCGCCTCGCCGAGCGTCTCGCCCATGCCCGCTTCCCACAGGCCCCAGGCCAGCGACGTCGCGGGCAGGCCGAGGGAGCGGCGGTGGGCGGCGAGCGCGTCGAGGTAGGTGTTGGCGGCGGCGTAGTTGGCCTGGCCCGCCGTGCCGAGCACCGCGGAGATCGACGAGAACAGCACGAACGCCTGGACGTCGCCGGCCAGCTCGTGCAGGTGCCGCGCGGCGTGCGCCTTGGCCGCGAGCACGCGGTCGACCTGCGCGTCGGTCAGCTCCGTCGTGGTGGCGTCGTCCAGCACGCCCGCGGTGTGGATCACGGCGGTGAGCCGTTCGCCGGCCAGCGCGGCGGCCAGCGCGTCGCGGTCGGACACGTCCACCGCCAGCACCCGTGCGCCCAGTTCGTCGGCGAGGTCCCGCGCGCCGGGCGCGTCGAGGCCGCGGCGGCTGAGCAGCAGCAGGTCGCGCACGCCGTGCCGCTGCGCGAGGTGGCGGGCGACGAGCGCGCCGAGCCCGCCGGTGCCGCCGGTGATCAGCACGGTGCCGTCCGGGTCGAACCCGAGGCCCGGCGTCACGTCGCCGAGGTCGGTGCGCGCCAGCCGGGGCGCCAGCACCGCGCCGTCGCGCACGGCGGCCTGCGGCTCACCCGTGGCGACCGCGGCGCGGACCGCGGCCTCGTCGTCGGCGTCCACCACGACCACCTGGTCCGGGTGCTCGGACTGCACGACCCGCACCAGGCCCCACACGGCGGCGTCGGCCAGGCCGTCGACCGGCTCGCCGTCGCGCACCGCCACCGCGCGGCGGGTGTGGAACACCAGCCGGTCGTCCGGGCCGTGCTCCTCCGCCAGCCAGTCCCGCACGATCCGCAGCGCGCGGCGGACCGCCGCACCGGGGTCGTCGGTGTCGGCGGGCGGCACCACGACCGGGTCGCCGGACGGCTCGGCGGCGGGCACCTCGGTCCACCGCAGCGCGAACGTCGACGCGGCGGTGAGCGCGTCCTTCGCCACCGCGCGCAGCGTGATGCCGTCGATCGAGCCGACCGGCACGCCCGCGCCGTCGGCCAGCGCGATCGCGAACGTGTCGGCGCCGGTCGGCTCGATGCGGACCCGCAGCTCCGTCACGTCGGCCGCGCGCAGCTCGACACCGCTCCAGGCGAACGGCAGCCGGATCTCGTGCGCCGCGGCCGGGTCGAGCACCAGCGGGTGCAGCACGGCGTCCAGCAGCGCCGGGTGGACCAGGAACCCGCGTTCGGCCGCCGGGATCGCGACCTCGGCGTAGACGGTGACGCCGTCGCGCCACATCGCGCGCAGGCCGCGGAACGCGCCGCCGTAGTCGTAGCCGAGCGCCGCGAGCCGGTCGTAGGCGTCGTCCACCGACTCCGGTTCCGCCTCCGGCGGCCACCCGAACTCCTCGACCGGCGCCACCGACTCGGCGAGCGAGCCGGACGCGTGCCGGACCCAGCTGTCCACCTTGGAGTGCACGGTGAACCGGCCCTCGCGGACGGCGACCTGCACCTGCACGGACCCGTCCGCCGGCACCACCAGCGGCGTCTCCAGGGTCAGGTCGTCGACCCGCGGCAGGCCCACCCGCTCCCCCGCGGCCAGCGCCAGCTCCAGGAACGCGGTCGCCGGCACCAGCACCGCGCCGTTGACCACGTGGCCGGCCAGCCACGGTTGCGCGCTCAGCGACACCTCGCCGCTGAGCAGCAGCTCGTCCCGCTCGGCGTGCTCGACCGAGCTGGACACCAGCCCGGCGGTCCGGCCGCGCGGCACCAGCCAGAACGCCTCCCGGCGGAACGGGTACGTCGGCAGGTCGACCCGACCCTCGCCGGGCGCGAACGACGCCACGTCCAGGGCCGCGCCGTGGGCGTGCGCCCGAGCCAGTCCCGCGATGGCGGTGTCCACCTCGGGCCGGCCGGCGCGGCCGAGGGCCACCGCCGTGACGCCCGCCGACTGCGCGAGGGGCGCGAGGACGGCGTCCGGGCCGACCTCGACGAACACGGTCGCGCCCCGCTCCTCCAAGGCGCGCACGGCGTCCAGGAACCGGACGGTCGAGCGGATCTGGCGGGTCCAGTGGTCCGCGTCGGGCGTCAGCGGCCGGCCGTCGACCGTGGAGACGACCGGCAGCCGCGGCTCCTGGTAGGTGAGCGTGGCGGCGACCGCGTGGAAGTCGTCCAGCACGTCGTCCATGTGGTGCGAGTGGAACGCGTGGCTCACCGACAGCTTGCGGGTGCGCGCGTAGCGGGCGGCGACCGCGGCCACCGCGTCCTCGTCGCCCGCGATGACCACCGAGTCGGGGCCGTTCACGGCGGCCAGCGACACGCCTTCGGGCAGCTCGACCTCGTCCTCGCCCGCCTGGACGGCGACCATCGCGCCGCCGGCGCGGGCGGACTGCATGAGCCTGCCCCGTGCCGCGACCAGCGCGGCCGCGTCGGCCAGCGTCAGCGCGCCCGCGACGTGCGCGGCGACCAGTTCGCCGATCGAGTGCCCGGCCACCAGGTCCGCCCGCAGGCCGTGGTGCTCGGCCAGCCGGAACAGCGCGACCTCGAACGCGAACAGCGCCGGCTGCGTGTAACGGGTCTCGTGCAGCTCCTCGTGGTCGCCGAACATCAGCTCGCGCAGCGGGCGGTCCAGGTGCGGCTCGAAGGCGGCCACCACCTCGTCCAGCGCGGCGGCGAACACCGGGTACGCCTCGTACAGCTCCCGGCCCATGCCGGCGCGCTGCGCGCCCTGACCGGTGAACAGCACGGCGGTCCGGCCGTTCGGGTCCGCCTGGACCACGTCGGCGGCGGCGAGCCCGGCGGCGAAGTCAGCGGCGGTCGTGCCGACGACGACGGCCCGGTGGTCGAACCGCGTGCGGCCCGCCAGCGTGCGGGCGACGGCGGCGACGTCCGGCAGGTCGAGCCCGCGCAGCCGGTCGGCCTGGTCCTGCACGGCCTGCCGGTCGTGACCGCTGAGCACCCAAGGGATCGGCGCCGTCACCTCGGCGGGCGTCGCGGGCCGCTCGGCCTCGCCCTGCTCCAGCACGAGGTGCGCGTTCGTGCCGCTGATGCCGAACGACGACACCGCGGCCCGGCGCGGCCTGCCGGTCGCCGGCCACTCGCGCGGCTCGACCAGCAGCTCGACCTTGCCCGACGACCAGTCGACGCGCGGGGTCGGCTCGCCGACGTGCAGGGTGCGCGGCAGCACGCCGTGCCGCATCGCCTGCACCAGCTTGATCACGCCGCCCACGCCGGCCGCCGCCTGTGCGTGGCCGAGGTTGGACTTCAGCGAACCCAGCCACAGCGGTTCCGCGCGGTCCTGGCCGTAGGTGGCGAGGATGGCCTCCGCCTCGATCGGGTCGCCCAGGGACGTGCCGGTGCCATGCGCCTCCACCACGTCCACGTCCGCGGGTGACAGCCCGGCGTCGGCCAGCGCCTGGCGGATGACGCGCTGCTGGGAGCGGCCGTTGGGCGCGGTGAGGCCGTTGGACGCGCCGTCGGAGTTGATGGCGCTGCCCCGGATCACCGCGAGCACGTGGTGCCCGTTGCGGCGCGCGTCGGAGAGGCGTTCGAGCACCAGGAGGCCGATGCCCTCGGCCCACGCGGTGCCGTCCGCGTCGGCGGAGAACGACTTGCAGCGCGCGTCGGCGGACAGGCCGTGCTGGCGGGAGAACTCCAGGAACATGCCGGGCGTGGCCATGACCGTGACTCCGCCCGCGATCGCCGCCGACGACTCGCCGCTGCGCAGCGACCGCACCGCGAGGTGCAGCGCGACCAGGGACGACGAGCACGCGGTGTCGACGGTGAGCGCGGGGCCGACCAGGCCGAGCTGGTAGGCGATCCGGCCGGACATCACGCTGGGCGTCGAGCCGGTCAGCACGTGGCCCTCGGCCTGGTCGGACGCCTCGTGCATGCGCGGGCCGTAGTCGCCGGTCGTGCCGCCGACGAACACGCCCGTGCGGCTGCCGCGCAACGCCTCCGGGTCGATCCCGGCCCGTTCGACGGCTTCCCAGGCGACCTGGAGGAGCAGTCGTTGCTGCGGGTCCATCGCCAGCGCCTCGCGCGGCGAGATGCCGAAGAACGCCGGGTCGAACTCGGCGGCGCCGCTCAGGAAACCGCCCTCGCGCACGTAGCTCGTGCCCGAGCGGTCCAGGTCGGGGTGGTACAGGTCCGGCGCCCAGCCCCGGTCGGCCGGGAACGGGCCGACCGCGTCGAGGCCCTGGTCGACGAGCCGCCACAGGTCGTCGGGCGAGGTGACGTCGCCGGGGAACCGGCAGGCCATGCCCACGATCGCGATCGGCTCGTCGGCGCCGGCCGCGGTGTCGTGGTCCTCGGTGTCGTCGTCCGCGCCGCGCAGGAACTCGATGACGGCGTTGGGCGTGGGGTGCTCGAACAGCAGCCCGCTCGGCAGGTCGCGCCCGGTGGCCGCGGCGAGGTTGTCGCGCAGTTCCACACCCATCAGCGAGTCGAACCCGAGGTCGCGGAACGGCCGGCGCGGGTCGACCCGGCGCGGGTCGGTCACGCCCAGCACGGCGGCCACGTGCGCGGTGACCAGTTCGGTGGGGTCGGCGGCACCGCGCGAGGTGGGCGTGGTCGGGGCTTTCGGCGCTCGGGTCGGCCGGGTGGTGGGCGTCGACGGCTGTTCGTCGATCCAGAACCGCTCCCGCTGGAACGGGTAGGTCGGCAGGTGCACCCGCCGTGCGCCCCGGTCCCGGTAGACCTCGGCCCAGTCGACCGCGACACCGCGGGTGTGGGCGGCGGCCAGCGCGGTGAGCGCGGCGGTGGGCTCGTCCGAGCCCGCCCGCATCATCGGGAACGCGCGCACGCCGATCGCGGCGGCCATCGCCGAGCACACGCCGTCCGGCCCGGCTTCCAGCAGGGTGGCGGTGTCCGCCGCGCGCACCGCGTCGACGAAGCGGACGGGTTCGCGCACCTGGCGCACCCAGTGCTCGGGGTCGCGCAGCTCGTCCGCGGCGAACGCGCCGGTCACCGTGGACACGACCGGGATGTCCGGCGACCGCAGGTCGAGGCCCGCGACGACGTCCCGGAACTCGTCCAGCATCGGGTCCATCAGGTGCGAGTGGAACGCGTGGCTGACGGTGAGCCTCTTGGTGCGATAGCCCTTGGCGCGCAATGCCTCCGCGTAGGCGAGCGTTTCCGCCTCGGCCCCGGAGAGGACCACCGAGGTGGGTCCGTTGACGGCGGCGAGGGAGACGCCGTCGGGCAGGTCGAGGTCGGCTTCGGCCATGCCGACGGCCACCATCGCGCCGCCGGTCGGCAACGCCGACATCAACCGGCCGCGGGCGGACACCAGCGTGGCCGCGTCGGCGAGGGACAGCACGCCCGCCACGTGGGCGGCGGCGATCTCGCCGATGGAGTGGCCGAGCACGACCGACGGCCGCAGGCCCCACGACTCGGCGAGCCGGTAGGCGGCGACCTCGACGGCGAACAGGGCGGGCTGCGTCCACGCGGTGTCGTCGAGCCCGTCGCCGGACGCGATCACGTCCCGCAGCCGGCCGTCGAGGTGCGCCGCGACCTCGTCGAACGCCCGCGCGAACACCGGGAAGCGCTCGTGCAGCGCCAGTCCCATCCCCGCGCGTTGCGCGCCCTGGCCGGTGAACACGACGCCGAACGCGCCGTCCACGACCTCGCCGGTGACCACACCGGGCGCGGGCGTGCCCGCGGCGACGGCGTCGAGCCCGGCGTCCAAGGCCTGCCGGTCGGCCGCCACGACGACCGCGCGGCGCTCGAACGCGGTCCGCGTGGTGGCCAGCGACCACCCGAGGTCCACCGACCGACCGGGCGTGTCGCGGAGCCTGGCCGCGTGCGCGCGGAGTGCTTCGGCGGTGCGCCCGGAGAGCGGCACGACCACCGGCCCGCCCGCCGCCACCTCGCCTTCCGCCACTCCGGTAACCGCAAGCGCTTCGCCCGCCACCGCACCGGTAACCGCAACCGCTTCGCCCGCTGCCCCGGTAACCGCTACTGCCTCGCCCGCTGCCGCACCGGTGACCGGGATTGCCTCGCCGGCCGCACCGGTGGCCACCTCTCCGGCCGCCACCGCCATCCCGGTGATCGCGGCCGGTTCGGCGAGCACGAGGTGGCAGTTGGTGCCGCCCATGCCGAACGAGCTGACACCCGCCACCAGCGCCCGGTCCGGGCTCGGCCAGCCCGCCAGTCCCGTGTGGACGGTCAGGTTGTGCTCGGCCAGCGGGATGCGAGGGCTCGGCGTCTCGAAGTTCAGGCTCGCCGGCAGCTGCCGGTTGCGGATCGCCAGCACGGCCTTCAGCAGGCCCGCGATGCCGGCCGCGCCCTCCAGGTGCCCGATGTTGGTCTTCACCGACCCCACCGGCAGCGGCTCGTCGCGGTCGGCGAACACGGCGCCCAGCGCCGCCGCCTCCACCGGGTCGCCCACCGGCGTGCCGGTGCCGTGCAGCTCCACGTACTGCACCTGCGCGGGCGAGACACCGGCCCGCCGTTGCGCGGCGCGGACCACCTGCTCCTGCGCCCGCGCGTCGGGCACGGTCAGGCCCGGCGTCGCGCCGTCGTTGTTCACCGCGCTGCCGAGCACGACCGCGTACACGTCGTCGCCGTCCGCCAGCGCCTGCCGCAACGGCTTGAGCACCACGACCGCCGCACCCTCGCCGCGCACGTAGCCGTTGGCCCTCGCGTCGAACGTGAAGCACCGCCCGTCCGGCGACAGCCCGCCGAACTTCTCCGCGCCGACCGCGCCTTCCGCCAGCAGGTTCAGGTTCACCCCGGCGGCGAGCGCCAGCGGCGACTCGCCGGAACGCACGCTCTGCGCGGCCAGGTGCACGGCCACCAGCGACGACGACTGCGCGGTGTCGACGACGACGCTGGGGCCGTGCAGGTCCAGCGCGTGGGACACGCGGTTGGCGATGATGCCCCGGTGCGTGCCGATGTTGGTGTGCTGGGTGATCGCCCCGCGCCCCAGCACGAGCGTGGTGTAGTCGTCGCGCAACGAGCCGACGAACACCGACGTGGCCGTGCCCGCGAGGTCGGCGGGCACGATGCCCGCGTCCTCCAACGCCTCCCACGCCAGCTCCAGCACCAGCCGCTGCTGCGGGTCGAGCGCCGCCGCCTCGCGCGGCGAGATGCCGAAGAACGCGGCGTCGAAATCGCCCACGCCGTCGAGGACCGCACCCCACCGGGTGCCGCGCACGTCCGGCGACAGCGCCTCGCGGCGGTCCTCCGGCAGCTCGACCACCGCGTCACGCCCGTCGCGCAGCAGGCGCCAGAAAGCGGCCGGATCGGCCGCCATCGGCAGTCGGCAGGACACACCGACCACCGCGACCGCGTCGTCCAGGTTCGTCATCGACTGTCCTTCGCACCAGGGGATTCCTCGACGTCCTTTCCTATCAACCTTTTTCTCGGTTCCAGTCACGAATCGGTAGGCGGCCGTTCTCGGAATGGCCGATTACCGGCCCGTGACCGACCGCCGGCTAACGTCGGGAACCGTTGCCACCGCTACCGGAGAAGAGGACTGGTTCACCATGACCACGAATACGGACGAGTTCGCGCTGACCGACGACGCGACGCAGATGACCGCTCTCTACGTGCGTGCGATGAACGCGGGCCACGTCGAAGCGGTGCTCAACCTCTACACCGAGGACGCCGTGTCGGTGTGGGACCCGGAGAAGCCGATCAGCGGCGCGGAGCACCGGGCCGCGGTCGAGGAGTTCATGGCCCAGCGGCCGGTGATGCGGGCCGAGCTCAAGGAGTCCTACGTCACCGGTGACACCGCGCTGCTGGTCGTGGACTGGGAGATCGCCGTCGAGGGCTCGGAGACGCTGACCGGCACCGGCCTCGACGTGCTGCGCCTCGGCGACGACGGCAAGTGGCGCTACGCCATCGACAACCCGTTCGGCGACAACTGACATGGTCCTCGAACTGGCCGAGGCGCACCTGCGCGGCCTGCTGTCCCAGCTCGGGCTGGACGCGGAGTACGTGCGCGGCGAGGGCGACACGCTGTGGTGGCGCACCGGCGACGGCGAGGTGCCGGTGGCGGACTTCGTCGGCGGCTACGGCTCGCTGGTCCTGGGCCACAACCACCCGGACGTGCTGGCACTGGCGCGGGAGCTGCTCGACGCGCGCGTCCCGGTGCACGCGCAGTTCTCCTACCACCCGTACGCCAACGACCTCGCCACCGCGCTGAACCGCGTGCTGTGGCGCGAGTTCGACACCGAGCAGCCGTACGCGGCCATCTTCGCCAACACCGGCGCGGAGGCCGTCGAGGTGGCGCTCAAGCACGCCGAGATGGCCCGCGTCGGGCGCGTCGAGGCGCTGCGCGCGGAGATCGAGGCGCACCTGGCCGACGCCGACCCGGGGCTCGCCCGCCAGGCGAGGGAGCACAACGACGGGCTCTTCGAGTCACCGCCGGTGTTCCTGACGTTGGAGGGCTCGTTCCACGGCAAGCTCGCCGCCAGCGTCCAGCTCACCCACAACGCGGGCTACCGGCTGCCGTTCCGCGGCTTGGCCGCGCAGGCGCGGTTCGTGCCGGCGGCCGAGGTCGCGAAGGCCGTCGAGGCGGAGCGGGTGACCGTGCTCGACGTGGTGGACGGCCGGTTGACGGAGCGTGACCTGCCAGTGGTCGCGGCGTTCTTCGTCGAGCCGATCCAGGGCGAGGGCGGCATCCACCTGCTGGACACCGCGGTCGCGGCGGAGATCCGGGCGGCGGCCGACGCGGGCGGCTTCCCGGTCGTGGTCGACGAGATCCAGACCGGGTTCGGGCGCACCGGCGCGTTCTACGCCGCGTCGCACGTCGGCCTGCTCGGCGACTACGTGCTGCTGGGCAAGGCGCTGGGCGGCGGGCTGGCGAAGGCGTCGGTGATGCTGGTGCGGCAGGACCGGTACCTGTCGGACTTCGAGCTGCTGCACAGCTCGACCTTCGCCAAGGACGCCTTCTCCTGCCACATCGGCTCGCGCGTGGTCGAGCTGCTGGAGGCCGACGGTGGCGCCGCGTACCGGCAGGCGGCCGAGCGCGGCGAGGCCTTGGCCGAGGCGTTGCGCGCGGTGCGGGAGGAGTTCCCGACCGTCGTGTCCGAGGTACGCGGGCTCGGCCTGCTGCTGGGCCTGGAGTTCCACGACCAGACCGCGGGTGACGGCCCGGTCGCCGAGTTCGCCCGGATGGGGCTGCTCGGCTACCTGGTGGCCGGGTACCTGCTGCGGGAGCACCACGTGCGGGTGTTCCCGACCGCGAGCGCGACGCACACGCTGAGGTTCGAGCCGTCCATCGGGATCGAGGACGCCGCGATCACCCGGCTCACCACGGGCCTGCGGGAGGTGTGCGCCGCGCTGCGCGACCACCCGGAGACCCTCATTCCGCCTGGCTGACCCATCCCCCAGGTTCGCACAGGCGGCAGCGGCCCGCCCGACTCCCCCAGTGGTCGGGCGGGCCGCTGCTTCTGTGCCGTCAACCACCGCGTGTGACGTCGAGACCCAGGGGTTGGACAAGGTGCGCGCACGCGAAAAACTCGCGCCGGCGACCGAGTCACCCGCGCGAGTTTCCGCGACCGCGATCAGAGAGGGACGTTCCCGTGCTTGCGAGCCGGGCCGCGACGCCGCTTGTCGCGCAGCATCGCCAGCCCCCGGGCCACCGCGGACCGGGTCTCGGCGGGGTCGATCACGTCGTCGACCAGGCCGCGTTCGGCGGCGTAGTAGGGGTGCATCAGCTCGTCGGCGTAGCGCTCCATGAGCGTCGCGCGCAACGTGGCGGGGTCGGCGGAGGCGGCCAACTCCTTGCGGTGCACCACGTTGACCGCGGCCTCCGCGCCCATGACCGCGATCTCGTTCGTCGGCCACGCCAGCGACAGGTCGCAGCCGATCGACCGGGAGTCCATCACGATGTAGGCGCCGCCGTAGGCCTTGCGGAGGATGACCTGGACGCGGGGCACGCTCGCCTCGCAGTACGCGTACAGCAGCTTGGCGCCGTGCCGGATCGCGCCGCCGTACTCCTGCTCGGTGCCGGGCAGGAAACCGGGCACGTCCACCAGGGTCACCAGCGGGATGCCGAACGCGTCGCAGAACCGCACGAACCGCGCCGCCTTCTGCGACGCCGCCGTGTCGAGCACGCCCGCGAGCACGCGGGGCTGGTTGCCGACGATGCCGACGACCTCGCCCCGGATGCGCCCGAACGCGCACAGCACGTTGCCCGCCCAGCCCTCGTGGACCTCCAGGAACTCGCCGCCGTCCACCAGTTCCGCCACGACCGCGCGCATGTCGTAGGGCCGGTTCGGCTCCACCGGCACGATGTCGGCCAACGCGGGCCGCAGGTCGTCCACGGCGTCGTGCGGCACGATGGGCAGGGGCTCGACGTTGTTGCTCGGCAGCAGCGACAGCAGGTACCGCACGTCCTCCAGGCAGCTCTCCTCGTCGTCGTGCACGAACGACGCCACACCGGAACGCCCGCCGTGCACGTCGGCGCCACCCAGCTCGGCGTGCGTCACCCGCTCGCCGCTGACCGCCGCCACGACGTCCGGCCCGGTCAGGTACATCTGGGCGGTGTCGCGCACCATGAACGTGAAGTCGGCCAACGCGGGCGAGTAGGCGGCGCCGCCGGCGC
The DNA here is from genome assembly GCF_001280085.1 of Saccharothrix sp. NRRL B-16348. GTDB lineage: Bacteria > Actinomycetota > Actinomycetes > Mycobacteriales > Pseudonocardiaceae > Actinosynnema. The sequence goes on from NZ_LGED01000198.1 coordinate 123,409, forward strand.
ACGGCCCCAGCACCACGGAGATCTGCGGGATCACGCCCGACGCCTCGACCTGGCGGCGGAAGATGCCGCCGTAGCCGTCCAGCGCCAGCACGCCCTCCTGGATCCGGGCGCCGCCGCTGTCGTTGAGCGCCACGATGGGCGACCCGGTCGCCACCGCCAGGTCCATCACCTTGTGGATCTTCGCCGCGTGCGCCGCGCCGAGCGACCCGCCCGAGATGGTGAAGTCCTGGGCGTACACGAACACGCGCCGGCCGTCGACCGTGCCGGAGCCGGCCACGACGCCGTCGGTGTGCGCCTTGGTGGCGCCCGTCCGGTACATCTCGACCTCGACGAACGAGCCCTCGTCGAGCAGCAGCTCCAGCCGTTCCCGCGCGGTCCGCTTGCCGAGGGAGTGCTGGCGGGCCACCGCGTCCCGGTTGCCCAGCGCGATGCGCGTGGTCAGCTCGTCACGGCGGTCCCGCAGCCCGCGCATGGTGCGCGGCGGTCGCGCCGGCGGTTCGGGTTCGGGCCGGACCGCCGGCCGGAGATCCATTTCCGAGATGCTCATCGTCGCCTTTCGGTCGTGTCGACGTGCCCGTACGCGCCCTCGAAGAACAGCAGGCCGGCCGCTCCGCCACCCCGACCGGAGCCGAGGACGCGGCCGATGAACACCGAGTGGTCGCCCGCTTCGTGAGCCTCCGCCAGCTCACACTCCAACCACGCCAGCGAGTCGGTGAGGACCGGCGCGCCGGTCCGCTCGCCCGGCCGCCACGCGACCGCGTCGAACTGGGCGGGCCCGTCGGGACGGGCGCGGTCGGCGAAGTGGCGTGCGCTGGCCTCCTGCTCGGCGCTGAGCACCGACGTGGCGAAGTGGCCCGCCGCGGTGATCGCACCGTGCATGGTGGCCGTGCGGGCCACGCAGCACAGCACGAGCGGCGGGTCCAGGGACACCGAGCTGAACGCGTTGGCGGTCATGCCGTGCATGTGCTCGCCGCCGACGGTCAGCACGACCACGCCGGTGGCGAACCGGGCCAGGGTGGAGCGCATCTCGGCCGGGGTGACGCCGGACAGCTCAGGGGCGAGGTCCATCGCGCGCCTCCTTTTCGCGAGGGTGGGCGCGGACCGCGACGGGCGCGGTCCGCGCGTGGCCGTGGGTGTCAGAGGTCCTGGACCTGGTCGGCGACCGGTCGGTCGACGGCCATGACCCACTTGCCGTCCTCGCCGCGCACCAGGACATCGGTGCACTTGCCGAGGATGCGCTGCTTGCGACCGTCCTCGAGGGTGAGCACCAGGTCGTAGTTGACGATGATCAACGACGTGTCCGCGGTGGCGTAGTAGGCCTTCACGGACGACTTGAGCTCCGGGCCGGTGGCGAGCAGCGCGGTGATGGCCTCGGTGCGCTCCTTGCCCGTCAACGGCTTGCCGGACAGGTTGGAGATCGAGTCGTCCCGGTAGAGGCTGTCGAAGATGGCCCCCTCACCGGAGTTGAACGCGGCCAGGAAGACGTCGTTCTGGGTCTCGGGATCGTCGGTGAGATCCAGGTTCCGCAGGTCGATCTGCGCGGTCATGGGCAGCCTCGCTTTCATGCGTGGTTCTTCAGAGATCCCACGCCACGCTATCCACCACGCCCTTTCTGCCCCTCACCGCGGAATAACTGGGCGCACACCGCCGTGTCCATTGCGCATTCGACGCGGAGATCAGCCGATTACCGCCGACCGAACCGGTTGTGCGGACGCCGGCCGGCCGCTCAGCGGAGCTTGCCGAAGAACTCCCGGATGTCGCCGATCAGCAGGTCGGGCGCCTCCATGGCCGCGAAGTGGCCGCCCCGACCGAATTCGGACCAGTGCACGACGTTGTGCTCGGCCTCGACGGTGCGCCGGATCGACACGTCCAGCGGGAACACCGCGACCCCGGTCGGCACGGTGGAGCGCTCGCTCGCGCCCCACGCGCCGGCGTGCGCCGTCTCGTAGTAGCTGTTGGCCGACGAACCGGCGGTGCCGGTCAGCCAGTACAGCATCACGTTGGTGAGCAGCAGGTCCCGGTCCACCGCGTCCTCGGGCAGCTCGGCGGCCGGGTCGGTCCACTCCTTGAACTTCTCCACGATCCACGCCAGCTGCCCGACCGGCGAGTCGTGCAGCCCGTGCGCCAGGGTCTGCGGCCGGGTGATCTGGATGGCCACGTAGCCGGCCTGCTCGGTCGTCAGGTACGCCAAGTGCTCCAGCCGCGCCCGTTCGGCCTCGGTCAGCTCACCGACCTCGTCCGGCGGGACCTCGGTGAACGCGGAGAGCCCGTTCGTGTGCACGCCGACGACCTTGTCGGGGTTGAGCCTGCCGAGCCCGGGCGAGATCACCGCGCCCGTGTCGCCGCCCTGCGCGCCGTAGCGGTCGTAGCCGAGCCGGTCCATCAGCTCGGCGAACGCCCTGGTCACCCGGTTGGTGTCCCAGCCGGCCTCACGGGTCGGCCCGGAGAAGCCGCTGCCCGGGATCGACGGGATCACCAGGTGGAACGCGTCCGCCGGGTCGCCGCCGTGCGCCCGCGGGTCGGTCAGCGGTCCGATGACGTTCAGGAACTCCGCGACCGAGCCGGGCCAGCCGTGGGTCAGGATCAGCGGCAGCGCGTCCGGCTCGGGCGACCGCACGTGCAGGAAGTGGACGTTCTGCCCGTCGATCTCGGTCGTGAACTGCGGGTGGGAGTTCAGCTCCCGCTCGTGCACGCGCCAGTCGTAGCCGTCGCGCCAGTACTCGGCCAGCCCCTTGAGGTAGGCCACCGGCACCCCGCGGCTCCAGCCGACGTCGGGCAGGTCGGCGGCCCACCGGGTCCTGGCGAGCCGGTCGCGCAGGTCGTCCAGGTCGGCTTGGGGAACGTCGATGGTGAAGGGCCGGATCCCGCTGTTGTGCTCCATGCCGAGAACACTAGGAAGCGGCTAGGTCAAGTTCGGTCCTAGCTGGCCGGCACACTTCGAGTCATGTGGGAAACCTCGGCGCGGCTGCTGCGCCTGCTCTCGCTCTTGCAGACCCGTCGGGACTGGTCCGGCGCGGAACTGGCCGAGCGGCTGGAGATCACCCCGCGCACCGTGCGCCGCGACATCGACCGGCTACGCGGCCTCGGCTACCCCGTGGAGGCCACCGCGGGCGTCGCCGGCTACCGGCTCGGTCCCGGCGCGGACCTGCCGCCGCTGCTGCTGGACGACGACGAGGCCGTCGCGGTCGCGATGGGTCTGCGCACGGCCGCCGGCGGTTCGATCACGGGCATCGAGGAGACCTCGGTGCGCGCCCTGGCCAAGCTGGAACAGGTGCTGCCGTCCCGGCTCCGCCACCGGATCAACGCCCTGCGGTCGATGACGGTGCCGATGGCCAACGCCGGTCCCACCGTCGACCCGAGCACGCTCACCGCCATCGCCGCCGCCTGCCGCGACTCGCTGCGCCTGCGCTTCGACTACCGCACCCACGACGGGACGACCGGCGTCCGCACGACCGAGCCGCACCGGCTGGTGCACTCGGGACGGCGCTGGTACCTCGTCGGCTGGGACGTCGACCGCCAGGACTGGCGCACCTACCGCGTGGACCGCCTCGACCCGCGCACGCCCACCGGGCCCCGGTTCACCCCGCGCACCCCGCCGGACCCGGACCTCGGCGGCTACACCTCGCGCGGCATCTCCACGTCGGCCTACCGCTACCAGGCCCGCTTCACCCTGCACGTCAGCGCCGAGACCGCGGCGGAGCGGATCGCGCCGACCACCGGGGCGCTGGAGCCGATCGACGAGCACAGCTGCACGCTGCGCGCCGGGTCCGACTCGCTGGACGAGCTGGCCATCTACGTGACGACCAAGGGGTTCGACTTCCGGGTGCACGAACCCCCGGAGCTGGTCGAGCGCGTCAGGACGCTGGCGGCCCGGCTCGCCGGCGCGACGGATTAGGGCAGGCGTTCGCGCCGGAAGTCCCGGATCTCCTCTTCGGTGCGCCGCGTCGCGGTGTCCATGAACCGCAGCAGCGCCGCGAGTTCCGCGTCGTCCAGGGCCTCCACGTCGCGGCGGTGCCGGTCGTTGAGGCCGTCGTACATCCGGCCGATCCGCTCCACCGCGTCGGCGTCCGGTTCGATGAGCACCTTGCGCCGGTCGCGCGGATCCGGCACGCGGCGCGCGAAACCGGCCCTCACCAGGCGATCGATCATCCGCGACGCCGAGCCGCTGGTGAGGTTGACGCGCTGGGCCAGCTCGCCCGCGGTGCACGGGCCGTAGTTCGCGAGCACGTACAGCGCCTGGAGATCCGTCCACGGCACGCCGAGGCGTTCGGCGATCATCCCGTTGAGCTGGATGACCGGCACCTGCCACCGGGCCACGGCCCGCAGGACTTCCGCACGCGCGTCGTCAGGCGTCTCGCTCATCGGTCTTGGCTCATCCCGCTCGCTCCACCGCGTCAGCATACTGCGCCACACAGCCGCTGCACGGCACACTGTCTGCGTTGCACAGTATCTGCGTCACGCAGCTATACTTCAGGGACCACCAGCCACGACAGGGAAGGCACCCATGCCTGAGGCAGCCACCGTGACCTGCCCGTTCTCCACTCAAGCCCACGCCATCGGCGCTCCTGACCCGCACCGGGCGGAGCTGCGGGAGGCCGGCGCGGTCGTCCAAGCGGAAGCGCCGGCGGGCGGGCCGTTCTGGATCGTCACGGACGCCGACCTGGCCCGCGAAGTCCTGGCGGACACCCGGTTCGCCAAGGACACCGCCCTCGCGCCGCCGCACTGGGATCGCCGCGTGGCGGGCCTCGAACCGACGGCCGCCGAGCAGCTGTCGGTGACCACGCTGGACGGCGAGGCGCACGGCCGGCTGCGGCGCGCGTTCGCCCCGCTGTTCAGCGCGACCAGGATGCGGGCGGCCTACCCGCGGCTGCTCGCGATCGCCGAACGGTTGCTCGCCCGCCTCGAACCCGGCGAGGTCGACCTCGTCCAGGACTTCACCACCAGGTACCCGCTGGCCGTCCTGTGCGACCTGCTCGCCATCCCGGACGAGCACGTCGACACCGCGATGGCGGCGTGCCGGCTCATGCACACCGACTACCCCGAGCACGTGGGGCAGGCCATGTCCGCCTTCGCGGACCTCGCGACCGCCGCGCTCGCCGGCGACGGACCGGCCACCGAACTCGCCGGGCGCATGCCGCCGGGCAGCACCCGGCGGGACCTGCACTACCAGGTCTTCACCCTGCTGTTCGCCGGCCAGCTCACCACCGACCTGACCATCGGCTTCCTCGTGGCACGCCTGCTCGGCGACCCCGCCGCGCCGACCGGCGACGACGAACTCGTCCGCGACACCCTCCGCCGACACCCGCCCGCGCCGTTCACCCTGTGGCGCTTCACGTCGACCGAACTGGACCTCGCCGGCGTCCGCCTGCCGGCGAACTCGCCCGTCCTCATCGACATCAAGGGCGTCAACGAGCGCGTCGGGCCCGACGACAACGACCTCACCTTCGGCGCGGGTCCCCACTACTGCATCGGCGCCCAGCTGGCGCGGCTCGAACTCCGCGCCCTCGCCGAGACGTTCCGCACCCACTACCCCGAGGCCCGCCTCACCACCCCGTTCGACGACCTCCGCCACAGCGGGCCGGGCGGCATCATGGGCAGCCGCCTCCACGCGCTTCCGGTGGTGCTGCGATAGCCGCCGGTCAGTTGCCGGCCGTCGTCCCCGGCTGCTCCGACAGGAGGTCGAGTGCCTGCGTGAGCCGCCCGGACGCCTCGCGGTCGAGGTGGTTGTAGAGGTAGTGGCCCCGGCGCTCGGTCCAGACCCAGCCCGCGTCGCGCAACGGCTTGAGGTGCTTGGAGATGGCCGCGTCGGTGAGCCCGACCAGTCGGGCGATCTCCCGGGTCGAGCAGGGCCGGCGGGCCAGGAGCTGGAGGATCCGCAGGCGGGTCGGGTCGCCCGCGGCCCGCAGCAGCTCGATCAGGTCGTCGGGCGGTTCCGGGGCGCGGGCCTCCCGCTGCATCTCGGTCAGGGTGTACCGCAGCAGCACGGTCCGCTGCGCCCGGCCGGTCGAGGTGTCGGCGTAGAGCGCCACGGACATCTTCGGCCAGGCGAAGTGCGAGGGCAGGAGGACCAGCCGGTCCGTGTGGCGCAGGACGATGTCGAGCGGCCCGTCGACGCCCTTCGACCGGCGTTGCGGCGGCCGGATCTCGATGCTGTCGTCGGCGGGGTCGAGTCGCACGCGCGGTGAGATCCCGGCGATCGTCGCGGCCGGGCCGTAGCGGGACAACACCTGACGCCGTCGGGTCAGCTCGTGCCGCAACGGCCGTTCCAGCTCGGGCCACTCGGGCGCGAGGCAGGCGTGCCAGAAGGACGACACGAACGCGGTGAAGCGGTCCCGTGCCCGCTCGGGGTCGGCGATCAGCTCGCGCAGGACCGACGCGGACGACGGGTGCCGGGCTTCGACCCGTTCCCCGGCTTGTCGTTGGAGGTCCGCGCTGCGCCGGAACTCCGCGAGCGGCACCCGTCGGCCACGCCCGCCGGTGACGAGGCAGCGGTGGACCAACTGCTCGGCGACCAGCTCGACCGGCGCCGCGCGCAGGGCGGCCGAGTCCTCGTCCCAGGACCGCGCGCCGGTCGGCCGGCCGATCGGGGGCAGGTCGAGCGGCGCGTCGGCGTGCCAGAACGCGTACGCGGCGAGCTCGGCCTTCAGCTCGGCGGTCAGCCGGTCCCGGGCGCGCAGGCTCCACGAGATGTGCAGCGGGTGGTTCTCGATGGTCCGCAGGACGTGCAGGCTGGACAGGGTTTCGAGGACGGGTGAGAAGCCGATGCCCACCCGATCCGGGCTCAGGTCCCGCACGCGCAGCCGGATGGTCACCCGTTCCCCTTCTCCGGTCGCGATCAACTCCTCGGTTGATCGGTCGGTCCCGCGCGCTCCAGCGTACGTACGGTCGGCGCGTCGGAGATCGACATCGGAAGGGAACCCAGCAATGGACATCGATCGCAGGAGGGTCCTCGCCGGCCTGGCGCTGCTCCCGGCCGCACTCGCCGCGGCGGGCGAGGGTCGGGCCCAGGCGGGTCCGGACACCTCGGCGCGCCGTCGACCGCCTTCGGACGGGGTGTGGGAGTCGTTCGGCGAACACCTCGCGCGGGAGGCCGGAGCCGGCCGGTTCTCCGGGGTGGTCGTGGTGGCGCACCACGACCGGCCCCTGCTGCACCGGGCGTACGGGATGGCGGACACCGCCGGACGGGTGGCGAACACGCCGGCCACCCGGTGCACCACCGGGTCGGTCACCAAGACGTTCACCGCGGTCGCCGTCGCCCAGCTCGTCGAACGGCGCAAGCTCTCCTTCCACGAGCCGATCGGGACCTACGTGCCCGAGTTCCCGGCCGGGATCGGCGAGAGGGTGACGTTGCACCACCTGCTCACGCACACCTCCGGCATGGGCGACGCCCTGGCCGGGCCGGGCGGGCCGCCACCGATCGAGCTGGAGGACCTGCTCGCGCTGATCGTCGGGAAGCCCCTGCTGTTCGAGCCCGGATCACGGCCCCAGTACAGCAACGACGGCTTCACCGTGCTCGGCGCGATCGTGCAGCGGGTGGCGGACCGGCCGTACCGGGACCACCTGCGTGAGCACGTGTTCGAGCCGGCGGGCATGTGCGACACCGGGCTCCGGACGTTCCGCCCGGTGGACGTGCCCGGGATGGCGCACGGCCACATGCTCGTCGACGAGAACGGTCGGTGGATCCCGCCGGGCCCCGGAGACGTGCCACCGGGCGCCACCCTGGTCCAGATCGGCGAGCGGCTCGTGGTCGGCCTCCCGGGCGGGGGCGCGTACTCCACCGCCGCCGACCTGCTCGCCTTCGCGACCGCGCTGACCGGGCACCGGCTGCTCGGCCCGAGGATGACCAGGACCCTCACCACCGGCACGGTGCCGAGCGGCGGTGCGGGCGGCCCCGGCACGACGTACGGGTACGGCATCGAGGACCGCCGGGTGAACGGGGTCCGCGTGCTCAGCAAGAACGGCGCCTCGGCGGGTTTCATGGCACAGCTCGACATCTACCCCGGGACGGGCCACGTCGTGGTCTTCCTGACCAACCAGGACCGCGTGATGATGGCCGCCCGACGCCGGGCCGAGGACATCCTGACCGGCAGCGCCACGTAACCGGCGCACCCGGACACTCACTCAATCGTGTGACGCCGAGGGCACTGACGTGCGCATTCGGCCTGATCGAAGAGGTAGCTGCCGATCAGCGGCGCTTGACAGTCCGCGGCAGGGGCGGTCAACCTCGACCTCGGCGGCGGCCCGGGGAGTCGTCGCCGATCGGCACTCGACGTGATGACGGGGGAATCATGTCGTTGAGCGAGCGAACCCTGCGCGCGAAGCAGGGTGTCACCGGAAATCTGGTCGAACGGCTGGAAGGGCTGGCGCGCGACCGCGGCTGGCTGGACCGGCCCGCCTACCACGTCGGCGACGAGACCTACCGGTTCACCGACGTCTACGAGGGCGCGGGCCGGGCCGCCGCGGCGTTCACGGCGCGAGGGCTCGGCCCGGGCAGTCGGATCGCGCTGGTCCTGCCGGACGGCATCGAGGCGGTGTGGGCGTTCCTCGGCGCGCTGAGGATCGGCGCGGTCGCGGTGCCGGTGAACTCGACCATGCACCCGGACGAGGTGCGTCGCGCGATCGTGATCGCGGAGCCGGACGCCGTGGTGTGCGAGGAGGACCCGGGCGGTCCGCCCACCGACCTGATCGCACCGGACGAGCTGCGGGCGGGCGGTGTCGTGCCGTACGCGCCGTCCACAGCGGACACACCGGCGTACGCGGTGTTCACGTCGGGCACCACGGGCGACCCGAAGCTGTGCTTCCACACCCACGGCGACCCCGGCGTGTACGAGCAGGCCATCGGGTCGGTCATCGGCATCACGCCCGACGACGTCACGTTCTCGGTGTCGCGGATGTACTTCGCCTACGGGCTGGGGAACTCCGTGTTCCTCCCGCTGCACCGCGGCGGCACGACGGTGCTGTCGCCGGCCCGTGCGACCGAGGACGACGCGTTGCGGATCATCAAGGACCACAGCGTGACGGTGTTCTACGGACAGCCGAGCTTCTACGCCCGGCTGTCACGTCACCCCGACCACGCGCTGCTGTCCGGGCTCCGGCTGGCGGTGGTCGCCGGCGAGGTGCTGCCGGAACCGCTGGAGGCGCGGCTGAGGACGGTGCTCGGCGAGCGGCTGCTGAACGTCTTCGGCACGACGGAGATCGGGCACGCCTTGGTGGCCAACGCGATCGGCCACCGCCGTGATCACACGATCGGGCGGATCCTGCCGCCGTACCGGATGCGGATCGTGGACGAGGCGGGCGCCGAGGCGCCGCCGGGCGTGCCGGGCGCGCTGGAGGTAGCGGGTCCGTCGATCGCGCTGGGCGTGGCGCGGGGCAGTGATCCGCCGGCGCGGGCCGGGGACTCCTGGTACGCCACCGGTGACGCGGCCACCGTGGACGAGGACGGGTACGTGCGGCTGCACGGCCGGCTGGACGACGTGGAGATCGTCGGCGGTCAGAACGTGCACCCGGCGGAGACCGAGGACTTCCTGATGCGGCACCCGGACGTGCGCGAGGCCGCGGTGTGCTCGGCGCGGCGGGAGGACGGTGTCACGACCCTGCGCGCGTTCGTGGCGCTGGACGACGGCGCGTCACCGGAGCGGGTGCGGGCCGAACTGCTCGACGGCGCGCGGGCGACGCTCACTTGGTACAAGGTTCCGGAGGACGTGGTGTTCGTGCGCGAGTTGCCCCGCACACCGACGGGGAAGCTGCGCCGACGGGTGATCCGCGCGATGGCGGGGGGTTGAGCCGGTGGAGCGGAGCGGTGTCAACGGGAAGGCCGCCGCGGCGGTCCTGGCCACCATGGTGCTGTGGGCGTCGGCGTTCGTCGGCATCCGGTACGCGGGCGAGCACTTCGAGCCGGGGTCGCTGGCGCTCGGCCGGTTGCTGGTCGGCGCGCTCGCGCTCGGCGCCGTCGCCGCGGTGCGCGGTGTCGGTGTGCCGCCGAGACCGGCCTGGCCGGGGATCGTCGGCTCCGGGGTGTTCTGGTTCGCGCTGTACATGGTGGCGCTGAACTGGGGTGAGCGGCACGCGGACGCCGGCACGGCCGCCCTGATCGTCGGCGTCGGCCCGATCCTGGTGGCGTTCCTGGCCGGCTGGCTGCTCCGCGAGGGTTTCCCGGCGCGGCTGCTGGTCGGGCTCGCCATCGCGTTCGCGGGCGTCGCGGCGGTCGGGCTCGTCGACTCCGGCGGCGGCTCGACGACCCGCGGGGCGCTGCTGTGCCTGGTCGCGGCGGCCGGGTACGCGGTGGGCGTGGTGGCGCAGAAACCAGCCCTGCGGCACGCGTCCGCGTTGCAGGCCACCACGTTCGGCTGCGTGGTCGGCGCGGTCGTGTGCCTGCCGTTCGGCGGGCAGCTCGTCACCGACCTCGGCGACGCGCCCGCGAGCGCCACGCTCTCGGTGGTGTACCTGGGTTTGCTGCCGACCGCGCTGGCGTTCTACACGTGGGCGTACGCGCTCTCCCACATGACCACCGGGAAGCTCGGCGCCACGACGTACCTGGTGCCGGCGATCGTCGTGCTGTTGTCGTGGGCGCTGCTCGACGAGGTGCCCGGTCTCGTCGCGTTGGCGGGCGGCGCGCTGTGCCTGATCGGTGTCGCGGTGTCGCGCGGCAAACCCAAACCCGCCGTCACGGCGGCGGTGAGGTGAGGTGTGGTGAGGTGACGTCCGGGGTCGGACGAGGACGCGAGCCGTCCCGTCCGACCCCGAGCCCGGCCGAGCCGTCAGGCGGGCTGGTCCATCTCCGCGGGAGGACGCGAGCCGTCCCCGGTCAACCCCCAGCCCCGCCGAGCCGTCAGGCAGGCCGGCCCTTCTCCGCAGGAGGACGCGGGCCCTCCCCGTCCAACCCCAGCCCGGCCGAGCCGTCAGGCAGGCCGGCCCTTCTCCGCGGGACGACGCGAGCCGTCCCCGGCCAACCCCCAGCCCCGCCGAGCCGTCAGGCAGGCCGGCCCTTCTCCGCGGGACGACGCGAGCCGTCCCCGGCCGACCCCCAGCCCGGTGCCGAGCGGTCAGGCGGGCTGGTCCTTCTCGGCGGGGAGCCAGACCTGGAAGGTGGTCGGGTCGATCGGGATCGAGATGTGTTCGTTCGTGATCGACCACGTGCCGTTCGACCGTCGCAGGCAGACCGTCTCCCGCACCCAGATCGACCGCTGGACGCCGCCTTTGCGCTCACCCGAGTCCAGGTGGAGCATGTTGGCGTACGCGACGTCCCCGTCCGTCACGATGGTCCGGTCGTGCGTTTCCAGGGTGATGGGCCCTTCGTAGCCGTCGAACCACCGCAGGAAGTTGCGGCGCACCTCGTCGGTCCCGGTGAACCGGAGAGGGGCCACGACGTCGTAGTAGACGATCTCCGGGGAGTAGCACGACATGAGCCGGTCGATGTCCTTCGCCTGCTGGGCTTCGGCGCGGCTCTCCAGGAACGCCGTGACCTCGGACTCGTTCGTCATCGCTGTGTCTCCGTTCAAGAATTCGTTCAAGAATTGTGGATAGCCGGTCTCGGTGGACGACTCAGGGCTCAAGGTCGGCCACTCCCGTGCCGGTCGACACGTCGAACGGCACGGAGACCTGGTCGTGCGCGATCAGCCAGCGACCGTCGACCTTCCGGAAGCCGAACGTGGCCCGCACCCACATGCCGTTCGTCGCCGTCCCGTTCCGCAACGTGCCGCTGAGCCGGCCGAAGCCGTGCCCGAACGCCACGTCGTCGCCCACGGCGAGCGTCAGGTCCCGGACCTCGTAGTCCACCTCGTGGAAGAGCTCGAACACCTTCGCCCAGTTCTTCGACTTCGCCGCCACCCCCACGTGCTGCAACGGCGGCTCGACGTCGAACGACACGACGTCCGTCGCGTAGAGCCGCTCCAGGCCGTCGAGATCCTTGGCCCGGAGCGCTTCGACGATCCGGTCGACCTGCCGCCTGATCTCGGCTTCCTCCGCTTCGCGGTGCACTGGCATCGCCATCCACCCCTTTCTCGCTTGCACCACTACGACGACGCGGCGGGCCGGAATGTGAGGGTGACGGCGGTCTCGTCGGCCGCGCGGCGCGGCGGCCTCACAATTCGGTGTGCTGTTCCGTCGGACTGGCGAGGGGCAGAACCGACCGGGGGAGCAACGGAACCATGACCGACCATTCAGGACCGGCGCACGACCGGTCCGACGCGGGACTGGGCGCGATCATCAGCGAGCGCCGGCAGTTGATCAACCTCGCCTACCGGCTCCTCGGCTCCCTGGCCGAGGCCGAGGACGCCGTCCAGGAGACCTACGCCCGCTGGTACGCCCTGTCCCGGCAGCAGCAGGAGGCCATCGAGTCGCCCGGCGCCTGGCTGACCACGGTGGCAGGCCGGGTCTGCCTCGACCTGCTCGGCTCGGCGCGGGTCAGGCGGGAGCGCTACGTGGGCGAGTGGCTACCCGAGCCGCTGCCCGACCGGACCGAGTCGACCGGCGGGCAACCGGGCGCCGCCACCGCCGACCCGGCCGACCGGATCACCCTGGACGAGTCGGTCAGCATGGCCTTCCTCGTGGTGCTCGACTCGATGACGCCCGCCGAGCGCGTGGCGTTCGTCCTGCACGACGTCTTCCGCTACCCGTTCGCCGAGGTGGCCGAGATCGTCGGCCGCACGCCGGCGGCCTGCCGTCAGCTGGCGTCGTCGGCCCGCCGCCGCGTCCGCGCCGCGCGGGCCCCCTCGACCCCGACCGCCCGGCAGGCCCGGGTCGTCCGCGACTTCAAGCGGGCTCTGCAAGCCGGGGACGTCGACACCCTGGTCGACCTCCTGGCCGACGACGCCACGGTGATCAGCGACGGCGGCGGGCTGGTCACCACCACGCTCCGCCCGGTCAAGGGCGCCGAGCGGATCCTGGCTGCGCTGCACAAGCTCGCGAACCGGCTGCGTGGCCAGACGATGTTGGAGCGCACGGTCAACGGCCAACCCGGCCTGATCGCCCAGGAGTTCGACGTGACCGTGTCGGTGTACGCGTTCGAGGTCGTGGACGACCGGATCAAGCGCATCTGGGCGGTGCGCAACCCGGAGAAGCTGCGCGCGTGGACGGAGGGCTGACCGTCAGCGTTCCTCCGGAGGTCGGCCGGTGGTCCAGTCCCAGCCGGTGATCGTGGTGCGCATCAGCCGGGCAGCGGTGGACAGGCGGCTGTCGGCGCCCCAGTAGAGGGTGACGGTGCGGCGGCAGTCGGGGCTGTCGACGGGCACCCAGGCGCCGGGCCCGCGGCTGGCGGCGCGGAGCGCGAACGCGGGCACGAGCCCGATGCCGAGCCCCGCGCTGATCAGGTCCGCGATGGCGCCGGGCTCGTCGCTCTCGCAGACGATCTTCGGGGTGAGGTCGCGCGCGGCGAAGAGCCGGTCGAGCAGTCGGCGGATCCAGTGCCCCTGGCGTGCGGTGATGAAGGGCTGGTCCGCAAGGTCCTCGACGGTCACCGACGCACGGCCCGCCAGCGGGTGGCCCGGTGGCGTGCCCACGCCCACTGCCTCGTCGAACAGCTGCGCGGACGCCAAGCCCTCGGCGTGAATCGGCTGCGAGGCGACGCACAGGTCGACGTCCCGCGCCCGCAGGCGGCGGGACATGTCCTCGGCCGGGCACCAGTGGAGTTCGACCTCGACGGACGGGTGGGCGCGCTTGTAGGCCGACAGCGGTCCGGTGAGGGTGAGGAAGGTTTCCGACGCCAGCCGCACGGCGCCCAACCCCTCGCCGGCGGCTTCGGCGACGGCGCGTCGTCCCGCGTCGAGTTCGCCGAGGGCACGTTCGACGTGGTCGCGGAAGAGCTTGCCCGCGTCGTTGAGCCGGAGCCGGCCGCCGCGGTCGAACAGCGGCACGCCCAGCTCACCCTCCAACCGGGCGACGGTGCGGCTGAGCGACGGCTGGGCGACGCGCAGCTCGTCGGCCGCCCGGCTGAGGTGCTCCAGCCGCGCCACCACGAGGAACTGCCTGAGCGAGTTCAGCTCCACCATGCCTCCGCGCGCATAACTCCATAGCGATATTGATCTTAGACACGATGTCTCGCGGGTCATAACGTCACCGGCGTTCGCACGAGAGACCAGAGTGAGGAGGGATCCCCATGGCCACCAGGCCGGGATCCGTTGCCGCGCCTCGGACGAGGCCGGTCGGGTGGGTCTTCCGGGCCGTCGTCAGCGCGCACGTGGTGGCGATCGTCGCCCAACCGGTGTTCGCCGGGGTGTACCTGACCGGGGACTTCGACAGCCTGCGCCGGCACGCCGTCGGCGCCGACGTGGCCAGCTCCCTCGGCTACGTCCAGCTGATCGTGGCGGTCGTGGTCTGGGCGCGGCTGCGCCAGGCCGGGCCGTTCCTGGCCACCGCCGCGGTGGTGGTCGCCGAGACGGTGCAGTACTTCGCCGGCTTGGACGGCGCGCTGTGGCTGCACGTCCCGCTGGGCGTGCTGACCGTGGCCGCGCTCGTCGTGCAGTTCATCGCCGTCTGGGGCCGACCGCTCGTGCGACGGGAGGCCCGTGATGCGTGACGACCTGACCAGACGGCGGGTGCTGGGCATCGGCGGCGCGCTCGGGCTGATCGCGGCCACCGGGCTGACGGCGTCGGCCGGGCTGGCCCGCCGCCCGGCGGTCACCGGCGGTGAACTGCGCAGTGCCGTGCCGCTGCCGCCGCCGTTCCAGGTGCCACTGCCGATCCCCCCGGTGCTCGCGCCGGTGGGCGTGGACCGGTACGAGATCACCCAACGTGAGGTGAGCGCGGAGATCCTGCCCGGCGTCCGCACGCCGTTGTGGACCTACGAGGGCACCTTCCCCGGGCCCACCATCGAGTCGCGGCGCGGCCGGCCGGTCACCGTGACGCATCGCAACGAGCTGCCCGCGCCGACCGTCGTGCACCTGCACGGTGGACGGACACCGGCGGACTCCGACGGCTACCCGACCGACCTCGTGCTGCCCGAAGGCGGGCACCACGCCACCGGGCACGGAATGCACGACCCGCGGGCCGTGGTGACCAGGCTGACCCGCGACTACACGTTCCCGCTCGACCAGCGGCCGACGTTGCTGTGGTACCACGACCACCGGATGGACTTCACCGCCCCGGCGATCTGGCGCGGCCTGGCCGGGCTGCACGTCGTGCGCGACGACGCCGAGGACGACCTCGGCCTGCCGGCGGGCGGACGGGAACTGCCGCTGATGATCGCCGACCGGGCGTTCGCCGCCGACGGCAGCCTCGCCTACCCCTCGCTCGACCCCGACCTGCGGGACCGGCCGGGAGTGCACGATCCCTACATCGCCGGCGTCCTCGGTGACGTGATCCTGGTCAACGGCGCCCCGTGGCCCGTGCACGAGGTCGACGCCGCCCGCTACCGGCTGCGCCTCCTGAACGCGTCCAACGCCCGGCACTACGAACTCGAAGCGGTCGCCGACGACGGGCGCGCGCTCGACCTCGTCCAGATCGGCGCCGACCAGGGACTGCTCGCCGCGCCGGTGACCCACCGGCTGCTGCCGATCGCGCCCGCCGAGCGCTACGACGTGATCGTCGACTTCTCCGGCGTCCCGGTCGGCAGCCTCGTCAGGCTCGTCAACCGGCTCGGCTCGGGCCGCACACGTGACGTGATGGCGTTCCGCGTCGCCCGCCGTGCCGCCGACGACAGCCGCGTCCCGCCCGCGCTGTCCGCGGACCTGCCGACGTGGCGCCGATCGGACGCCGTGCGGGTGCGCGACTTCCCGTTCCGCACCGGGCGGGTGCACGGCCGGCACGGGTGGCTGATCGGCGGGCTCCCGTTCGACCCGGCGCGCACCGACGTCACCACCCGGCTCGGCGACGTCGAGGTGTGGCGGCTGGTCGCCGACGTGCACCACCCCGTGCACCTGCACCTCGTCGGCTTCCAGGTGCTCACGCGCGGCGGCGGGCCACCGCTGCCGCACGACGCCGGCCTCAAGGACACCGTCGCCCTGCGGCCGGGCGAAGCGGTCGAGATCATCACCCGCTTCGACGGCTACCGCGGCCGCTTCCTCTTCCACTGCCACAACGCCGAGCACGAGGACATGGGCATGATGGCCAACATCGAGATCGTCTAGCCCCGTCGCCGGACGGGGGCAGGGCCTCACCCGGTCGGCGGATGGGGTCGTGCTCCCGCCCCGGCCGGTCGTCCCGGACGTGATCACCGTCGTGCGCGGAGGTCACCGGGTCGGGGCAGGTCAGCGCGGTGACGTGCGGCGAGCGCGCCGGAGCTTCGGACAGCCGTGACCATCACCCAATGTTTCGTTGAAGTTTCGCTGAGTGACGTATAGGCTGAGACTCGCTCTGGGAGCGCTCCCATAAACGATCACCGCCGCTCAACCATCCGAAGAGTGGAGGTTCATCCATGCGCAAAAGCAGTACCTCCGTGTCCGTCACCAGGCGGCAGGGCGTCATCGCACTGATCCTCGGTGTGCTGGCCAGCATGCTCGTCTGGGCGCCGGCGGCCACGGCGCACGGCACCATCGTCGGTCCGGCCACCCGCCAGTACCAGTGTTGGCAGTCCTGGGGCAGCCAGCACACGAACCCGGCCATGCAGCAGCAGGACCCCATGTGCTGGCAGGCCTTCCAGGCCAACGCCGACACCATGTGGAACTGGATGAGCGCGCTGCGGGACGGCCTCGGCGGGAACTTCCAGGGCCGGACCCCGAACGGTCAGCTCTGCAGCAACGGCCTCACCCGCAACAACTCCCTGAACACCCCCGGCAAGTGGCGGACCACGAACGTCGGGAGCAGCTTCTCCCTGCACCTGTACGACCAGGCCAGCCACGGCGCTGACTACTTCCGCGTCTACGTGAGCAAGCAGGGGTTCGACCCGACCACCCAGAGCCTGGGTTGGGGCGACCTCGACTTCATCCAGCAGACCGGCAGGTACGCACCGGCCAAGGACATCACGTTCAACGTCCAGACCAACGGCTCGTACCGGGGACACCACATCGTCTTCACGATCTGGCAGGCTTCACACCTCGACCAGGCCTACATGTGGTGCAGCGACGTGAACTTCGGCTAGGAATCCGGCCAACCGAGCGGAATCCGTGAAGTGACCAAGGTCCGGCCCGGCGCGAGAGCCTTCGCGCCGGGCTGGACCGCTGTCCGGTCAGCAACTCCGGTCAGCAGCCCTGGTCAGAAGCTGAAGTACCGGATCGCCGCGCCTCCCACCGCCGCCGTCTCCGCGAAGAACGCGACGAGATCGCGGTAGTTCTCCCGCAGGTAGTCGAGGTCGTCGTCGCCCCACATGTGCCGCATGGGGTAGACCTCCGCCTCGCTCAGCTTCCTCGGGTCGAAGTGGCCCTCCAACACCTCGAACGGCGCGGCGCTCAACGCCTTGGCGGCCGCGGCCATCATGCTGCCGCTCCAGCCGAAGAGCGTGGCCTCGTCGTCGAGGGCGTCGCCGTCCTCGTACACGTCGACGTCCACCTCGGCCGCGCTGAGCAGGAACTGGATGCCCGCCCAGGACTTCTCGAGGAAGCAGTACGGCCGGTCCTCGTCGTCCACGCACTCCAGCGCCCACTCCGGGTCGTCGTACGCCCGGTCCAGTTCCTCCGGGGTGACCCGCGTGAACGACAACGTCATGCCCATGAACCCACCACTCCCCCATCGACTGCTTCGGTCACGGGCCAGTTTTCCATGATCGGCACGACCGACGCCGGGGCGGCCGGCTCAGACGTTCCGGCTCGGGACCCGCATTCCGCGGCCGTGCGAAATCCGAATAAACCGTATCCGGGGCCACCTTTCGTCGTTTGCCACCCGGCCGGGTGGCGTGGCGGAGCTGTCCGCAGAATTGCGTTGTCGCGGAACGCCCGGTGAGTTTCGGTTGACGTGTTCCGGCCGTCGGGTCGTATTCGCGTATGGGGTGTTCAAGTGGCCGGCTCCGATTTTCCGATTCCACCGGATGCGGTGAGCCAGACCGGCACCGCGTCCGGCGGGTCGACCGTGATCCAGGCCGGCCGGGACATCACGGTCCACGGTCCCGTGATGGCCGTGCGGCACGTGCCGGTGGCGCAGCCGATGGAGTCCGTCCCGCTCCCGCCGGGAGTCCGCCGGCTGCCGGTCACCTCGGGCGTGTTCGTCGGGCGCGACACCGAGCTGGCACAACTGGACGCGGCAGTGGCCGGGTCGGGCGACGGCACGGCGGTCGTGGCGGTGCACGGCCCCGGCGGAGTCGGCAAGAGCGCCCTGGTGGCGCGGTTCGCCGAGCGGCACGAGGGCCTGGTGTGGTGGATCACCGCGGACTCGGCCGCCGCGCTCGACGCGGGCCTCGCGGAGCTGGCGCTCGCCCTGACCTCGCAGGCCGCGGACTGGACGGCGGAGCAGCGGGTCGAGGCGAGCGTGCGCTGGCTGGCCTCCCACCACGAGTGGTTGGTCGTGCTGGACGACGTGACCGACCCGGACGACGCGCTGCGCCTGGTGAGCCGCGTGCGGACCGGGACCGTGGTGATCACCTCCCGAGCGGACGCCGGGTGGCGTGGCCTGGAGTTGACCGCGCTGCCGAGGGAGCAGGTGGTGGACCTCCTGTGCCTGCTGGTGCGGCGGGAGTGGCCGGAGGCCGACCTGACCGGCGCGGAAGACCTGTGCGCGGCACTGGGCGGGCAGCCGTCGGCGATCGACCAGGCAGCCGCCTACCTCGCGCGGCACCGCTTGGCGCCGCCCGGCTACCTCGCCCGGCTGGCGCGGTTCCCCGGCTGGACGCCCACCGCGTCGAGCGATTCGGTGCCGATCCTCGTCAGGGATTTCGAAGCGAGTCCCGATCACGAGGTGCGCTGTCGAATCGTCTGGGAATTGGCGCGGGTGGGCACCACGGCGGCGAGAGAAGCTTTGAGGTCGTTGCGGCCGAGGCACGACATCGAACGGCTCTCGATCCGCGAAGCGCTCGAAATCTGACCGCACGACCAGGGGAGGAACGTCCGTGGGAAGTCGACGTCGGCCGTTGTGGGCCAAGTCCGCCGTGCTGGCGGCCGTGCTCGTCACGTACACCTCCGGCTGCACGTCCGCGCAGCCGGAGCCGGTGACGTGCGCGCCGTTCTCGCTGGGCGCCGACGTGTACGCGGACGTCGGGAAGCTCGCGAGCGCCAAGGACACGGGCACGCCCTCCGTGGTCGTCCTCGACGAGCAGCACGCGTCCCGCACCGGGCAGGTCGAGCTGGCCATCATGCTCAACCGCCTCTACCACGGCGCGGGCCTGCGCCACCTCGCGCTGGAGGGGAGCGTGGTCGAGCAGCCGCAGCCCGACCTCGGCTGGTTCACGTCCATGCCGGACGCGGACATCCGGCGCGCCGTGGCGCTGCAACTGCTGAAGCAGGGCGAGGTCAGCGCCGCGGAGTTCGCGGCGATGGTCCTGCCCGACTTCCGCCTGCACGCGATCGAGCACGAGGAGGAGTACCGGATCGGCCTGGCGAGCGAGGACCAGCGGGCCTACACCGGGTACCTGACCGCCATCGCCCTGACCACGATGACCACCGACCAGATCGGGCAGGCCACCGCGCTCCTCGACCAGGGCAAAGCCGAGGAGGGCATCCAGTACATCATCGGCACGAGCCCGTGGACGAGCGAGCGGAACCAGCTGCTCGAGCGGAAGACGCCGATCGTCACCAGCGGTGAGATGCAGCAGCTCGGCACCGAGCTGGAGGAGAAGGCCCGGCAGGTGGGCGCGGACGTCACCGAGTACCGGGAAGGCCTCCGCAAGTCCCGGGAGTTCTTCGACGCGGGCGCCCGGCGCAGCGAGACCATGACCGCCAACACGGCCGGGATCGCCGCCAAGCAGGCCGGCTGCGCCCCGATCGCGATGAACATCGGCGCCGCCCACAGCACCGACGTCGCGGAGTCCCTCGGTGGGCGGAACATGGCCTACGCCATCGTCTCGCCGTCGAACCTGTCGCTGGAGTGGGCGAACGGCAGCCTGTCCCCCGAGGCGTTCCACCGCAAGCTGGCCGGGCAGTCGGTCGACCCGGCAGGCGCGCTCGGCGCGATCCTGGACGGACGGCGCAAACCGCCCCCGACCACCCAGCAGGGCTGGTTCAAGGCCAAGGCGCAACTGGCCTACGCCACCGTCGTCATCGCCCGGGCGGCAGCCGCGGCACGGGCGGCGGGCGGCGGGAACAAGCCGCCGTTCGACATCGACCGGGCGGCGCTCGGCCTGGGCGGCGACGGTCCCGAGGAGCCCCGCATCACCGTCGACCTGGCCAGCATCGACATGCCGGACGACAGCCGCAACGACGTCGTCTTCAAGGTCACGCTGAACGACCAGAACACCGACGTCTGGGTCAAGGCCGGCACCGTCACCCCGGCGGACAGCCCCTCCCTCAGCGACCAGCAGAGCCTGGAACGGGCGCTGAAGGACGTCCTCCGCGAACTCAAGGAAACCCCACCCGCGTCGGACGCACCGCCCACGGACAAGCCGCAGGCGGTTGCCGTCATCCCCGGCTTGAACGCCGCCGTCGCGACGACCAAGGAGGGTGCGCTCGGAGCGGCGATCTGATCCACCGCGGACTCGGGTCCACAGTGGACCGTCAGGCTCAGGCTAGCGAGACGCGCAGGTCGATGTCCAGCTGCCGATCGGTGAAGACCTGCTGCGGACCCCAGTGGTCGTTCTCGTACTGCGACCACCAGATCCGGACGTCGCCGGTGCCGCCGACCCAGGCCATCACCAGCCCGCCGGCGCCCTCCGTCGCACCCAGCGCCGGTCCACCGGCGGTGCGCCGGTCGTCCAACACCGTGGGACGCCACCACGTGCTGCCCAACTGCCTCGTCCACGAGATGTGGTCGTCGTCGGTGTTGCGCCACGCGAGGTGGACGACGTTGCCGTCGCAGGCCAGGGTGGGAGGCTTGCTGGTCAGCGCTCCGGGAACGGCCCCTCGCTGCTCCCACGACTCGCCGTCGAAGACGGCCCAGGAGATCCGCGCGTCGTCGCCCCGACCGCGCCAAGCCATGACGAGTTCGTCGCTGTGCACGTTCTCGGTCACGGCGACGCCGTCGTCGGTGAGCACCCAGTCGAAGGTGGCCGCCGCGGGTTCGAGAGTGCCGGTCACCGGGTGCACCCAGTCGCGACCGCGCAGTTCCGTCCACCGGAGCTGGTACTCGTACGCGGCCGTGGCCTTGTAGAACATGAAGATGCGGCCGCGGTAGCGGACCACCGTGGGGAAGGACGCGGTCTCGAACAGCGCCGCCGGCGCTTGAGGGCCCCAGGTGTGGCCGGCCCCACCGGGAAGCGGGGACGGCAGCGGCTGGTCCAGCACGGAGAACCAGATCCGCCGGTCCGCGCCACCGCCCTTCCAGACCATGCACGAGCCGTACGTGCTGCCGGAGATGGACGGGACGTGGCTGGTGCGGCGGTCGTTCAGCACCACCGGCCCCGGCCAGCGCGGCGTCGGGCCGACCACCCGCGTGCTCGGCGACCAGCGGATGAAGTCGTCCGGTCCGTGCTGGTACCACGCCATCGCCGGCACTCTTGTCGACACCAGGCGCGGATCGTCGATCGCCATCGGGAGCCACCTTCCCCACCGCGTCGGACCACCGGGGTCCGTCACCAGGTAGTCGTCCACATCCGACACGGCGTTTCACGGTCGGATGACGGGCACGCGGTGAGGTGACTCAAGACTCCGGGTCACCTCACCGCGTGCCGGACAGTGGGAGGGTTCCGGCCCGACGGCGATCGTCAGGCGGTGGTGCAGGGTGAGCCGTTGAGGGTGAAGGACGCCGGTTTGGCGGTGTTGCCGTTGTGGGTGGCCTGGAAGCCGATGCCGATCGAGCCGTTCGGCGGGATCGAGGCGTTGTAGGCGACGTTGCGGGCCGTGACCTGACCGGAGGTCGGCGCGTAGCTCGCGCTCCAGCCGGAGGTGATGGTCTGCCCGCTCGGCAGGGTGAAGACCAGCGACCACCCGTTGATCGCCGTGCCGCTGGTGTTCGTGATGGTGATGGTCTCGGTCAGGCCGGTGTTCCAGGCGTTCACGGTGCTCGTGACGCGGCACGAGTCCGAGCCGCCCGGCGTGGTCGTGGTCGTGGTGGTGCTCGTCGTCGTGGTGGACGTCGTAGTGGTGGTCGACGTGGTGCTGGTCGGGTCACCGGGGCGGTCCAGGCCGAAGAACGCGATGGCCTGGGCGGCCATGCCGCCGGACGGCAGGCTGTGGCCGGCGCCCTGGATGCTGTACGCCTCGACCTGCGTCGTGCCGGCGCTGTCGTTGTAGCGGCGGCGGTTCCAGTTGGTCTGCGGGGTGTCGGAGGACGTCGGCGTCTGGCTCAGCCCGAACACGTTGGTCCACTGCTCGATCGACTCCTGCAGCAGCGAGTACGGCACGAGGGTGTCGTTGGTGCCGTGCCACAACTGGACCCGCGGCCGCACGCCGGTGAAGCCGGGGTACGCCTGCCGCACCGCGTCGCCCCACTGCTGCGGCGTGCGGTTCGCGCCGCCGCTGCCCGTGCACCGACTGCTGCCGGGCGGGAAGTCGGCGGCGTTGGCGAAGCAGTTGAACGGCACGCCCATGAACGCCGCACCGGCCTTGAACACGTCCGGGTAGAGCGCCAGCATCTGGTTGGTCATCATGCCGCCCGACGACGAGCCGGTGGCGTAGACCCGGTTCGCGTCGCCGCCGTACCGCTGCTGCACGTAGCTCACCATCGACACGATCGACACCGGGTCGCTGCCCCCGCCACGGCGCTTGGCCGCGTCGGACCAGGTGTCGAAGCACTTGCCGAACCCGGCCTCCTGCTGCGCGCTCGGGTAGATCACCACGAACCCGTGCCGATCGGCCAACGACGCGAACTCGCTGCCCGAGTAGAAGCCCGGCCCGGAACCGCCGCACCCGTGCATCGCCACCACGATCCCCGGGTTGGCCGGCCGTGAATCCGGGACGTAGACGTGCATCCGCATCCCGCCTGGGTTGTTGCCGAAGTTGGTGACCTCGGTCAACGACGCCGCGGACGCGGGTGAGGACGCGATGGAGACGAGGCTCGCCACGACCAGCGACGTCGCCGCGGCGAGCAGCAGACTCGGTTTGACCTTCATGCGCTTGACTCCTTTGTGTCGCGCACAGCCGGACTGGGAGGTTGGCCGCGGGCCGGGTGCGACCCGCGGTGCGGCGGCGGAGGAGGTGCACTCGTGAACGCGCCCGGCGGATGACCAGCCGGTGCGGTCGAGCGCACGGTCCCGGCCGGTCGGACCCCGTCCATCGTGTGACAGTTAGCCTGCCGCTCGGCCAGGAAACTGTCAATCGTCCGTCTCGACCGATCGCCGGCGTGCCCGTGCGGCGGATCGACGCCCGGTTAGGGTCAGTGGCGACGACCTGTCCGAGCCACCGCCGGAGCCGCCGTGACCAGCCCGTACGACATCGAGGAGATCTTCCCGGACGACGCGGTCCGGCTTCCCCGGCGGCAATCCGGCAAGTCGCCCCAGGGCCTGACCGTGACCCTGATGGCCGACTACACCCTCAGCACCCGCGCCTGGCTGCCGTCCGCCGCGATCGTGGCGCTGCTCGCCGAGGCCGGTGTCAGCCACGCCGGCGCGCGCACCACGATCAGCCGGCTCGCCCGGCGCGGTGTCCTCGAAGGCAGCAGGCAGGGCCGCAACAGCTCCTACCGGCTCACCGCGCCTGCCGCCGTCAACCTGGCCGCCGGAGGTCGGTCCATCGTCGCCGCGGCCGCTGCCGACGAGCCGTGGGACCACCAGTGGACGCTGATCGCGTTCTCGCTGCCGCAGGACGAGGTCGCCCAACGGCGCGAGCTGCGTAGCCGGCTGCGCTGGTTCGGCTGCGCGCCGCTCTACGACGGCCTCTGGATCTCGCCCCACGACCTCACCGACAAGATCAGGGCGCACCTGGCCGAACTCGCCTCCGACACCATGACCGTCTTCCGCGCGAGCCACGTCGAACTCGGCGACTCGACCGGCCGCAACCCCCTCGACGCCTGGGACACGACCGCCATCGCCCGCCACTACGACGACTTCATCCGGCGTTGGCGCCCCCTGCTGCCCGACATCCGCGCCGCCCGGATCACCGGGGTCGAAGCGGTCCGCGCCCGCACCGAGGTCATGGACACCTACCGGCGCCTGCCCATCCTCGACCCGCGCCTGCCGCTGCGCCTGCTCCCGCCGGACTGGCCGCGGGAATCCGCCCGGGACCTGTTCACCGCCGTGTACGACGGCCTCGCGGGCCCCGCCCAGGACCACGTCCGCGCCGTCGCGAGCCGGTTCACCACCGACCCGCTCACCGACGTGCACGCCCACACCGTCGCGGACATGCTCGGCGGCCTGCGGTACGCCCTGGAGCCCGTCGCGGACCAGGGCCGGTAGCCGCGCGCGTTCGTCGGCCTCGACATGACCCACCTTCAAGCAATACCGAAGTGGATTCCCGCCGGGTTCACGCCATTTCCACGACGAATTCCGGCGGCCCGTTCAGCGAGAATCACCGGCCGTGGTCGAGAGGGAGGTGCGGCGGGGTTTGCGGCGTTCCAGCATCCAGTCCGTGAACAGCAGCAGGAGCAGGGGGCTGAGCCAGACCCCGATGCTCGCGGCGCTCTGCTGCAGCAGTTCCAGGCTGCCCTTGAACGTGGTGTCCAACTGCGGCATGAGCACGATCGTGGCCACGGTGTTGACGACCCGGCTCAGCACGATCGACATGCTGAGCGCGAAGCTGCGCGACATCCACCTGCGGTGATCGTCGTAGCGGCGCCGGCGGGCCAGCCGCAGCGCCATGACCGTGACCACCAGCCACAGCGCCGAGCCGACGAGGTTGGCCACCCGCACCGACGGTCCGCCCGCGGTGTGCCAGCCGATGTAGAGCCCGAGCACGCCGGCGGGCAGCACTCCGGCGAACACGTAGATCCGACCGGTGATCCGGTGCCCGCGCGGGTGGCTCGCGCGGAAGGACGGCCAGATCTGGAAGCACGCGGTCACCATGGCGACGGCGCCGAAGAGGACGTGCGCGACGAGCAGCGGGTAGTAGAGGTCGTTGCCCTCCGGCGGTTTCAGGCGCGACAGGGACGGGTCGAAGGTCAGGTAGGGCGGCACGGAGAAGGCGAGGAACGCCGCGGCCAACGTCATCAGCGGCGCGATCCACGGGCGACGCCACCAGACTGGCGCACGGCGGGGCGGAACTGCGCGCGGCGCGTTCACGGTGGAGGTCATGACGGTCCGTTCGTAATGGGAATTGTGCGAACGCGAGAACGGTATCCACCGAGTGCTCGGAAATCGCCGCTCACCTGCGAGGAAGTGCACTAGTACTGCGAAAAACTGGACTAGTACGATTTCGCCATGTCGTCAGCGCAGCGGCCGGAACCGCCCTACCGGCGGATCGTCGCGGAACTCCGCGCCCGCATCCTGACCGGCGACCTGAAGCCCGGTGACCGGATGCTGTCCACCCGGCAGATCGCCCAGCGGTGGGGCGTGGCGGTCGCGACGGCCACCAGGGTGGTGTCGACCCTCCGCGACGACGGGCTGGTCGAGACGAAGGTCGGCTCCGGCACGGTGATCAGCGCCCGCGAGCAGCCGGCCGACCAGGCGGCGCCGCGGCGGAAGGGCATGCCCCGGCGGGAGTCGACCCGCGAGCACGTCGTGCGCACCGCGATCTCGATCGCCGACGCCGAAGGGCTCGACGCCGTGTCCTGCGACGGCTCGCGGCCGAACTCGGCGTCGGTCCGGTGTCGCTGCACCGGCACGCGGCGACCAAGGACGAGCTGGTGGCGCAGATGGCCGACGAGGTCTTCGGCGAAGCGGAGCCGCCCGCCCGGCCGTCGCGGGGGTGGCGGGCCGACCTGGAGCTGATCGCCCGCCGGCAGTGGCAGCTGTGCCGGCGGCACCTCTGGCTGCCCAGGGCCGTCTCGTTCACCCGCCCGATGCTGGTGCCCAACATGATGGCCCAGACCGAACGGGTCCTGCGCGCGCTCGACGGGCTCGGACTGCCCATGTCGACGCGGATCCGCGAGGCGCTCACGCTGCACTCGCTGGTCATCGCCACCGCCCTGCCGTTGGCGGACGAGGTCGACGCCGAGCAGGAGACCGGCGTGCCGCTGGACCGGTGGTGGTCGGCGCGGCGGGCACGAGCCGAGGAACTCCTCGCGGGCGGGCACTTCCCCTTGCTGGCGACGATCCCGCGTGACGCGACGTCGGACCTGGACGAGCTGTTCGAGTACGGCCTCGCACGCCACCTCGACGGGTTCGCCGCCCTGGTGGCTGATCACGCAGGCGGGCGGGGGCGCGGAACGCACGGGTCCGCGCCCCCGTAGCTCACCGCGCGTTCGGCGGGCTGTCGGTGACCGTGCCGACGACGGTGGCGGCGATCGAGCCCGGTGTGCGCGTCGCGAGGTCGAACCGGATCCGCTCGGCCGGCTCGACTTCCGCGTCGGCCACCGTCAGCACGTGCACGTCCACGCTCACCTGCCCGCGCTGGAAGTAGGCCGTCACCTGCACCCCGGTGCTCGACAACGGCCGGGACGGCAGTGGCTCCTCCTGGAAGACGCGCTGGCGGAACCACGTCTCGTCGACGTCCGTTGTGGACAGTTCGGCCCCTCCCGGCGCGATCGCCCGGCCGATGACCGTGACGTTCGAGTCGGCCGCCGAGGACAGCGTCACCCGAAAGGTCAGCGTGCCGCCCTCGGTGACCTCGCCGATGACCGGGGTGGCGGTGACGGTCGGCTCGGGGTCGTCGTTCGGCACGGTCAGCCGGTCCGTGTAGTGGCCGACGACCGCGCCCCGCACGGCCTTGGCCAGGACCACGCGCTTCGCGCCGAAGCTCCAGCGGGTGTTGCCGGTGACCGTCACCGGGACCTCGACCTCGCGCTGCCCCGGCTCGATCGCCACCAGCAGCTCGGTGTACGCGCCGTCCTCGCCCTGGACGAACATCCGCACGGAGCCCGCGCCGTCACCGGTGACCGAGACCGGGAACCGGACGGTCTGCACGCCCGAGTCGCCTTCCTCGACGGTCAGCGCGCCCACGTCGACGCGCGGCAGCGCCACCGGGCGCGGGTCCGGCAGGCCGGGAGCCCAGCCGTGGGCGTCGATGAGCCACGCCTGCCCGGAACCGCCGTGCGGGACGAGTTCCAGCTCGGCGACGTGCCGCAGGTCGATCCCTCGCGCGGGCAGCGGCACGCGGACCTCCTGCGCCCAGCGGGCGGACAGCCGGTCGGTGGCGGGCAGCCCGTCCAGGCTCACCGTCCCCAGCCGCGCGCGCCGACCGGACGCGTCGGTGACGGCCACGTCGAAGCGGTTGGCCGTGGTGTTCGGCGGCACGGCCAGGCGCAGCGCCAGCTGACGCGACCCGGCCAGGGACACCGGCGCGTCGGGGCGCACGGTCGAGGGCTGACCGTCGGCGGTCCACCGCAGCGCCACGGCGAACCGGCCGGATTCCGGCACCACGCGGTTGAACCGGGTGAAGTGC
The DNA here is from genome assembly GCF_001280085.1 of Saccharothrix sp. NRRL B-16348. Lineage (GTDB taxonomy): Bacteria > Actinomycetota > Actinomycetes > Mycobacteriales > Pseudonocardiaceae > Actinosynnema. Next base: position 150,771 of record NZ_LGED01000198.1, read on the forward strand.
GGTGACGGGCGGCTGGCCGTCGGGTCGACGCACGCCGCGGCCGGGTCGGCCGAGACCTGCGCGCACACCCGCGCGGACCCGTCCGCCGAAGTCGTCCCGTCGGGCACGACGAACGGGGAACGCGCGCCGCCGACGGCGTGGGCGAGCACGCGCGCCGGGTCGGCCGAGGGCGCGCGGACGCCCGCCCCGTCGAGCAGCGGCAGCACCCGCCGGTCGCCCGCGACGAACAGCCGTGCCGCCGCGGCGATGTAGGTCGCGCCCGCCGTCTGCTGCTGCTCGGCCGTGAGCCGGGTGGCCGTCCCCGGCGAGCACACCGCGTCGGTCCACGTGACGGGGAAGTCGTCGGACGCCGGGGCTTCCGCCTGGCCGGGCGTCCACTCGGTGTTGAAGTAGTTGTGGTTGGCGCCGACGAAGTACAACGCGCTGTGCAGCGCGGTCCCCCGGCTCAGGCCGCGGGTCGCGTCCACGAACAGCTGGCCTTGGAGGTCGGACACGTCGCCGTCGCAGCCGGGCAGGATGGTCGCCGACGGCACGTCCGGCGCGGGGTTGTGCCCGAAGATCGTCGGGCCGATGAGCAGCTGGCCCTTGATGGTCCAGCGCACGGGACCGTCGCCCTGGGACGGGGAGAGGCTGTCGACCGCGGCCCGGTTGACGCCCTCGCCGCCGCGGGAGTGCCCGACCAGGAGCACGTTGCCCAGGTCTGCCACGGGCGCGGCGCGGACGACCTCGGGCGCGGAGCCCCGACCGGCGCCCGCCCAGTCCGCCCACCTGGCCAGGTGGGCGCGGACCAGCGCCGACCGCGCGCCCGCGCCTGCTTCGAAGTCCAACGTGTCGTGGGCGTTGACCGCGTTGGCCGACACGGACACGGTCACGTAGCCCTGCGAGGCGAGCAGCCGCTGCGCCTGGAGGTAGCCGCGGTGGCTCGGCACCGGCTTGGCGGGCGCCGGGCACGGCCACTCCAGCAGCGGCTGGGTGCCGTTGTAGCAGGTGATGTGCCTGCCGTGCAGGAACAACGCCAGCGGTCGCCTGCCCGGCGCGCCGTCCGGCGCGACGACCACGGCCTTCATCTCCAGCGGCACCGGGTAGCCGGGCACCGTGATCGGGTCGATCTCGTACTCCCCGGTGCGCGTGCCGAACGGACCGGGCTTGCCGGGATCGGTGTCGCCGGCGGGGGACAACGCGAGCGGCGCCACGTCCACCGCGGCCGACGGAGGTGCGGGCTCCTCGACGTCCAACCGCCTGCCCGACGCCCGCACCTGGAGCCCGTCGACGTCGTCGACGCCGACCGCGTCCAGGGTGAAGGTGCGCAGGTCCGCGGACGGGCGCGGCACGCCGAGCAGCCGGTCGCCCTCCCAGAACTCGACCGCGGCGCCACCCGGCGGAACCGGGGCGGGCGCCGTCCAAGCAACCCGTGCGCCGCTGACCGTCCAGCCCGACGACGGCGGGTCCGGCGCCTGTCGCGCGTGAGCCGTCGCCGCGACCGGCACGACGAGAGCCGCTGCCACCAACGCGGGTAATAAGAGTCCGATCGAGCGCATGTCAAGTCCCCCTGAATCGCCGACGTCCGAACAGTTCTAGTGGTGTCGGAGAGGGGCTCACAAGCATTGACGAAAATGTTGCGGGCCTTCGGCCACAACACTTCCCGAAAGTACCTGACGCCCGCCGCGCTCGATCGAAAGTTTCGACGTGAACGCGGCCGAGCGTCAAGCCGACGGTGGCCGCACGCTGTCCCGGGGCACGAGCGTCGGGGTGGAGGTGCGCAGCAGCCCGGCGACCGAACTCCCGTCGATCTGCGCCATCAGCAGTTCCAGGGCGTCACGGGCGACGGCGTCGAAGTCCGGCCGGACCGTGGTCAGCGGCGGGATGAAGTACGCCGCCTCGGGCACGTCGTCGAAGCCGACCACGCTCACGTCGTGCGGCACGCGCCTGCCGCGTTCGCTCATCGCCCGCAGGATGCCCAGCGCCAGGTGGTCGTTGGCCGCGAAGATCGCGGTGACCTCCGGCATCCGCGCGAGCATCTGGCCCGTCCGGTAGCCGGACGCGGCGCTCCAGTCGGCGGGCACGATCGGCGGCACCTCCGCGCCCGCGGCCTCCAGCGCCGACCGCCAGCCCTCGATCCGGCCGGCGCTGTCGAACCAGTCCGGCGGACCGGACACGTGCCACACCGTGCGGTGGCCTGCCTCCAGCAGGTGCCGGGTCGCGGCGACGGCGCCCGCCGCCTGGTCGACCGTCACCGTCGGGGTGGCGCGCCGCGCGTCGCCGTCCACCATCACCAGCGGCACGTCGGGTGGCACGGTGTCGACCGCGTCGTGCGCGGAGGTCGTCGGCGCGATGACGACGATGCCCGCCACCCGCTGGTCGCGGTGCCGCTCCAGGGCCTTGGTGATCGACTGGCGGTCCAGCACGTTGGCCCGGTGGGTGGTCACCACGAACCCGGCCAGCGCCGCCGCCTGCTCGAACGCGGCCAGCAACGAGGAGGGCCCGCACAGGGTGGTGTTCTGGGCGACGACGCCGATCAGCTGCGAGCGGCCCGTCACCAGGGCGCGGGCGACCCGGTTCGGGCGGTATCCCAGCTCGTCGATCGCGGCCTGGACCCGCAGGCGCGTCTGCTCCTGGACGTACGGGTGCCCGTTGAGCACGCGCGACACCGTCTGGTGCGAGACCCCGGCGAGCCGGGCGACGTCTGCCATCGCGGGCGCGCCGGATGTCCTGTTCCCCACTACCGTCCCCATCCGCGCAACGCCCGCGCGTGGCGGACGTCGCCGCAAACCACTCGGTCAGTGGATGGTCGTCCGCAACCGAAAGTTTCGTCTTGGCGGCCGATCGACGGTGACCAGCACGTCAATGTAGCCACCTGCCATTTCTCCAGTCAACGCGGGTGGGTGCTAAATGTCCGCGCGCGTTTTTTAGCAGCTACCGGCCGTTGACACCCTTTTGTGTTATCGCTAACACTGACGGCAACGCGAGGTTCACGCCGCCGACTCACGGCCGTTACGGAAGCACCGAAGCCCTCACTGTCATTGGTCGCACACCTTCTGTTAGCGGTCACAGGATCTCGGCCGCGTCTGGAGTCGTCCATGTCCCTGCACGCCCATTCCCGCCCGCGCGCCACACGCCGGAGATTGCGGACCGCCGTCATGACGATCACCCTCATCGGCGCCACCGTCGCCTCGACCAGCCCGGCCCAGGCCGTGGACGGGTGGCGGCCCGCGCCGTCGTACACCTCCACCGACAAGGGGGACGGGACGTACTCGGTCCCGCTGCTCGGCTCGGACGTGCCGGACGTCAGCGTCGAGCGCGTCCCGGCGGCCGAGAACGACGAGGGCCGCGACCTCTACTACATGATCAGCACGACGATGCACCTGAGCCCGGGCGCGCCGATCATGAAGTCGTACGACCTCGTCAACTGGGAGATCGTCAACTACGTCTTCGACCGGTTGGACATCGGCGACTCGTTCTCGCTGCGCAACGGCCAGAACTCGTACGGCCAGGGCCAGTGGGCGTCGTCGCTGCGCTACCACGGCGGCAGGTTCTACGTCGCCTTCAACACCAACAACCTCGGCGGCTCCTACCTCTACAGCACCGACGACATCGAGGACGGCGCGTGGACGCGGCTGCCGCTGGGGCGCGCGTTCCACGACCCGTCGCTGTACTTCGACGAGCGGGACGGCGGCACGCCGTACGTCTTCTACGGGTCGGGGTCGACCAGCGCGGTCAGGTTGAGCGGCGACCTGACCCGGGTGGTGGCGGAGTACCCGGGCATCCTGCGGCCCGCGGACTACCCCGGCTCCCCGTTCCTCGGCGGGTTGTTCGAGGGCGCCCAGGTCCAGTACATCGACGGCCACTACTACGTCGTGATCATCACGTGGCCGCCGGGCCAGGGTCGCCAGGTGGTCCTCTTCCGCTCGCCGTACCTGCTCGGCCGGTACGCGACCGCGGACGGCGGCAACCCGTACGAGGTACGCGGCGCGCTGAACTCGAACGGGTTCGCCCAGGGCAGCCTCGTGCCGATCGCCCGTGACGGCGGCCGGACCGACTGGTACGGCATGTTCTTCCGCGACTCGTTCCCGGTCGGCCGCATCCCGGCGCTCATCCCCGCCACGTGGCAGGACGGCTGGCCGACGTTCGGCGACGACGGCGTGGTGCCGGTGAACGGGGTGTTCGCCAAGCCGATCAGGCTCAGCCCCGCGCTGGAGGCGCTGGAGCGGCAGAAGGGCATCGTCGCCTCCGACGACTTCGCCAACGACGCGCCGCACAAGGCGTACATGGACGAGAAGTGGACCATCCCGGCCCCGCCGGAGGTGGACGAGTCGCTGCTCGGCGTGGAACTGATGCGCAACCCCGGCTTCGAGTCCGGCTCGGTGGCGCCGTGGGCGGGACAGTTCGGGGCGCGGCTCGCCCTGGACGGGACCGATCCGGCCACGGGGTCGACCGCGCTGAGGGTGGGCAACCGCACGGTCAACGGCTCGGGCCCCCAGCAGTCCCTGGACGGGGTGTTGCAGCGCGGCGTCACGTACGCGGTGTCCGCGAAGGTGAAGTACGCCGCGGGCCCGGCGACCGTGCGGTTCAACCTCGTCGCCGACTGGGGCGCGGGTGTGCAGGTGATGGCGGCCGGTGACGTACCGGCCGGCCGGTGGACGACGGTCTCCGGCCGGTTCACCGTGCCGAGCACGGCCGCGACCGACAAGGTGAAGTTCGCGGTGGAGACGCCGTGGGCCAACCCGCAGCCGCCGTCGTCCGCCGTCGAGTACCTGCTCGACGACGTGTCGGTCGTGGGGCAGCCGGTGACCACCGAGCACCCGACCGAGGCGGAGATCGCGCCCAACGGCTCCCGGCTGGGCCTGACCTGGGAGTGGAACCACGCGCCGGACAACCGCCACTGGTCGCTGACCGACCGCGAGGGCTGGTTGCGGCTCACCACCGGCAAGGTCGTCACCGGCGACTACACCTACGCCAAGCTGTCGAACCGCGCCGAGCTGACGTGGTTCGAGGAGGCGCGCAACACGCTGTCGCAGCGCACGTTCGGCCCCAAGGGCTCGGCGGAGACGCGGCTCGACTTCTCCGGGATGGAGGACGGCGACGTCGCGGGCCTGGCGATGTACAACCGCGGCTTCTCCTACGTCGCGGTGAAGCGGGTGGACGGGCGGAACACCCTCGGGGTGGTCAACCGCGTGCAGCCCTTCCCGGCCACGTTCGACCAGGCGGCGGCGGAGCGCTTCGTGCCCGGCACGGAGGTGCCGCTCGGCGACGCCACCGAGGTGCACCTCAAGGGTGACGTGGAGTTCGACTCGCCGACCGGGCAGGGCTGGACGACGTTCTACTACAGCCTGGACGGCCTGGCCTGGCACAAGCTCGGCGATCGCGTCGGTCCGCAGACCCTCGACGGCAGCCTCGCCCACTTCATGGGCCACCGCTGGGGCCTGTTCAACTACGCGACGCGGCAGGCAGGCGGGAACGTCGACTTCGACCACTTCCTGCTCAGCGACACCCTGACGGCGGAGGGCAAGCCGGTCGGCACCGCCGCCCTCGACGCCGCGATCGCGCACGCGCGCACCCTCGACGAGCACCACTACCCCGCCGACGCGTGGGCCGCGATGCGGGCGGCGCTGCGGAAGGCCGAGCAGGCGCGGGCGACGCGGTTGGGCACGCAGAACCAGGTCGACGCGCCGGAACGGGCGCTGAGCCTGGAGCTGGCCCGGCTCGGCGTGGCCCGGTTCCCGGTGGCGGTGTCGGCGTCGGCGCGGACCCGGTGCACAGGACCGAAGGTGTCGCTCACCGTCGAGATCACCAACCACGAAGCGGTCTCGGTGGACGTCACGGTCGACACGCCGTACGGGACGAAGTCGTTCCGCGACGTCGAGCCGGGCCAGACCCGCGCCCACCCGTTCGCGACCCGTGAGCGGGACGTGCCGGCGGGTTCGGCGTCGGTCACCGCGTCCGCGACGGTCGACGGCGAGCCGCGGACGGTCGAGCTCACGGCCCCCTACGAGGCGCGCACCTGCCGGTGAGCGACCACCACGCCCACAACAAGGAGAACCACGTGCACAGACAACGTCCGCCGCGGTCGAGACGGCGCAGAGCCGTCGTCCTCGCCGCCGTCGGCGCCCTGCTCGCCGGTGGCCTCGGGGCCGCACCCGCGGCGACGGCCGCCGAGCCGAACCTCATCGCCAACCCGGGTTTCGAGGACGGCCTGTCCGGGTGGACCGTCAACAGCGGCAACGCGACCGACGGCGCGACCCTGTCACCCACCGGCGACGCCTACTCGGGCGCCGGGGCGGTCGTGGTGACGAACCGCAAGACCACGGGTTCGGGACCGGCCCAGGACCTGGCGGGCAAGGTGCAGGCCGGGAAGACGTACACCGTCACCGCCCGGGTGAAGTACGAGAACCCGGCGAGCCCCGCCACCAAGCAGTTCTTCGTGACCATGCACTACGGCGGCTCGACCTACACCAACCTGGGCACCGGCACCGTGCCGCGCGGGCAGTGGGGCCTGCTCCAGGGCACGTTCACGATCCCGGCCGGCCAGGCGGTCACGACGCCGCGCGTCTTCGTCGAGACGCCGTGGACGGCGGACCCCGCGGCCGCGCCGGCGCTCCACCTGATGGACTTCAAGGTGGACGACGTCACCCTGCGGGAGTTCACCCCGTCGACCACCATCGAGGTGCTCGGCAAGAACCCCGGCGAGGGCAACCCGCTGATCTCCCACAAGTTCGGGGCCGACGGCAACGCCTTCGTGCACGACGGCCGGGTCTACGTGTACATGACCAACGACACCCAGGTGTACAACCCCGGCCCGGACGGGACGTCGCCCACCAACACCTACGGCGGGATCAACACGATCACCGTGATCTCGTCGGACGACCTGGTCAACTGGACCGACCACGGCGAGATCCCGGTGGCCGGGCCGAACGGCCTGGCGAAGTACGCGACGCAGTCGTGGGCGCCCGCGGTCGAGAGCCGGGTGGTCGACGGCAAGGAGCAGTTCTTCCTCTACTTCGCCAACAACGGCGCGGCGACCGGGGTCGTGGTCGGCGACTCGCCCCTGGGCCCGTGGCGCGACGAGCGCGGCAGCCTGCTCATCACCAGCCAGACCCCCGGCGCGTCCGACGGCCGCAACTGGCTGTTCGACCCGGGCGTGTTCATCGACGACGACGGTCAGGGCTACCTGTACTTCGGCGGTGGCGGCAACGACGGCTCCAACTCCTACGAGAACACCAACCACCCGAAGTCGACGCGCGTCGTCAAGCTGGGCGCCGACATGATCAGCACCGACGGCGCGGCGGAGACCATCGACGCCCCGCTGATGTTCGAGGCGGGCCACGTCTTCAAGCGGGACGGCAAGTACTACTACTCCTACTCGTCCAACTTCGGCTTCGGCGGCCCGATCGACCCGAACGGCCCGCCGACCGGCGCCATCGCCTACCTCGTGGCCGACAACCCGATGGGGCCGTGGACGCCCGACAAGTACGCGGGGGTCATCTTCAAGAACCCCGGCAACTACTTCGGCGCCGGCGGCAACAACCACCAGTCCGTCTTCGAGCTGAACGGCGAGCACTACTTCACCTACCACGCGCAGACGCTGAACCGCCGCATCACCGGCGGCGCGACGCAGGGGTTCCGCAGCCCGCACATCGCGAAGCTGGAGTTCAACGCGGACGGCACCATCAAGGAGGTCGTCGGCACCTTCGACGGCGTCGAGCAGATCCGCCACCTCGACCCGTACCGGGTGGTCGAGGCGGAGACCATCGCCTGGCAGCAGGGGTTGGCCACCAAGCGGCTCAACGCGCCGAACGACGTGCCGCAACTGGCTCTGCACGACGTCGACAACGGCGACTGGACGTCGTTGTCGTCGGCGGACTTCGGGTCCGGGACGACCGGTGTGTCGGCGCGCGTCAAGCCGCTCACCGCGGGCACGAGCGTCCAACTCCGCCTGGACGACCGCACCGGCCCCGTCGTCGCCACCATCCCGGTGGACGGGCCGGTCGGCGAGTGGACCGAGGTCGGTACCGAGCTCGACGGTGTCGCGGGGGTGCACGACGTGTACTTCACGTTCGTCGGGCCGGAGGGCCGGGACCTGCTGGAGGTCGACAGCTGGCAGTTCGCCAAGCCGTCGTTGAAGGTCGAGGGCGACGCGGACACCCGGTGCGCCGGGCCGAACGTGAAGCTGACCGTGCGGGTGACCAACAACGAGTCGGCGCCGGTCGACTTCGTCGTCGAGACGCCCTACGGCACGAAGTCGTTCGACGACGTCGAGCCGGGCAAGACCCGGTTCCACCCGTTCACGACGCGGCAGTCGGCCGTGGCCGCGGGCACGGCGGAGGTGACGGCGAAGGCGGTGGTCGACGGGCACGAGGTGTCGACCGCGCTCTCGGTGCCGTACGACGCGCGCACCTGTCGCTGACCGGCGAGGCGGCCCGGGGCTTCCCGGGCCGCCTCCTCGTCGTGCCGGAACTGTCGTCGTAGCGGCGGCGGTTCCACGCTTGGCCCGGACGTGAGACGGACCCGCGGCCGTTCCGACGGTGGTCGGGACGGCCGCGGGTCCGCGGTCGATAACGTTCGTCAGGAACGCTCGGGGTCGTCCAGCGGGCCGTGGTCGAACCAGTCGAACCACGCGGTGCCCTCGGTGGCGTACATGCCGATCACCCGGCCGGTGAACCCGGTGGCCACCTCCGTGGACAGGTACCGGCCGTCCAGCTCGGCCAGCGGCTCCGGGTCCTCGCCGACGTGGAAGGCGAGGTAGTCGGGCGCGGCGACGTGCAGGCCCGACCGCCGCTCCTCACCCTCCGACCACTTCCGGGCCGACCGGGTGGTGATCACCAGGGTCACCGGGCCCTGGACCACGGGACGCGTGGCCACGACCTGGCGCAGCGGTCCGATGCGGGCGATGACACTGGCCTGCCCGTCGGCCACCTCCAAGTCGTAGTGGTGGCCCTCGTCCAGGCGCACCGACAGGCCGGCGCGACCGGCGCCGTGGTCCAGCCGCACCGCGGTGCGGCTCTCCGGGTGCTGCTGGCGTCGGCCGACGAAGGTGCAGCCCGGCTGGTCCAGCGTGGCGCCCGTGGCGTGCAGGGCGAGCCACCCGGGCCGTTCGGCGAGCGACCAGGACCCGTCCGGGCGCGACCGCGGCGAGATCCACACCGGCGCGAGGCCGGGGGTGTCGAAGTCGTCCCGCTGGGGTGCGGCCTCCAGCGGCCGCGCGGCGCCGGGCGCCTGTTCCCTCAACTTCACGGGACCGACAAGCGGCCAGCCGTCCTCCCACCGCACGGGGGTGAGGAACGTTTCCCGGCCCAGCACGTGGAACTTGGGGCTGTACCCGACCGGGCGGGTGGCCAGCAGGACCATCCACCACTCGCCGTCCGGGGTGGTGACGAGGTCGGCGTGGCCGGTGCTCTGGACGGGCTCGCTCGTGCTGCGGTGCGTCAGGACCGGGTTGCCCGGCGCGGATTCCCACGGACCGCGCGGCGAGCGGGCGCGTGCCATGGCCACGGTGTGGCCGCGTTCGGTGCCGCCCTCGGCGATCATCAGGTACCACCACTCCCCGATGCGGTACAGGTGGGGCGCCTCCGGCCACTGCAACCCGGTGCCCGCCCAGGCGGGGAACGGTCCCTCCAGCACCTTCCCCGCCTCGGGGTCGACGCGGGCGACCTGCACGCCGTTGAACGTGGGCCCGTGGGCGCCGGCGAAGGAGCACCAGCAGTTGCCCTCCTCGTCCCACGCCAGGTCGGGGTCGATGCCGGGCAGGTCGATCCACACCGGGTCGGACCAGGGGCCTTCCGGCCGCTCGGCGGTGACGATGAAGTTGCCGCCGTGCGAGACGTTCGTGGTGATCATCCAGAACCGGCCGTCGTGGTGCCGGATCGTGGGCGCGTAGATGCCGTCGGACGCCATCGCGTCGGCCGGCAGCGGCAGCTGGGACGGCCGGTCCAGGACGTTGCCGAGCTGCCGCCAGTTCACCAGGTCGCGGCTGTGGAAGATCGGCACGCCCGGGAAGTACTCGAAGCTCGAGCACACCAGGTAGTAGTCGTCGCCGACCCGGCACACGCTCGGGTCCGGGTGGAACCCAGGGATCACGGGGTTGTCGTAGTACGACACCTCGGACTTCGGTGAGGTCATGGTTTTCCTTGTTGTGCGAGGGCTTCAGCGTTGTGCGGTGACTTCAGCCCTTGAAGGCGCCTTCGAGGATGCCGGCGACCATGCGGCGCCCGACCACGACGAACAGCACGACGAGCGGGATCGTGGCGAGGAACGAGCCGGACATGGCCAGGCCGAGGTCCACGTCGAGGCTGTTCTGGAGTGCCTTGATCGCGATCTGGGCGGTGTAGCGCTCGGGCGACTTGAGCACGATGAACGGCCACAGGAAGTCGTTCCACGCGGTGACGAACCCGAACAGGCCGAGCACGAACGCGGCCGGGCGCACGATCGGGAACGCGATGCGCCAGAACACCTGAGCGGTGCTCGCGCCGTCGATGCGGGCCGCCTGCATCAGCTCGTCGCTGATCGTGGCCGAGATGTGCTGGCGCATCCAGAAGATGCCGAACGCGCTGGCCAGGCCGGGCACGATCAGCGCCTGGAGGGTGTCGACCCAGCCGAGCTGCGTCATGATCATGTACTGCGGGATGACCGAGAGCTGCGTGGGCACCGTCATGGTGAGCACGACGATCACGAACAGCGTGTTGCGGCCGGGGAACTGCAGCTTCGCGAAGGCGAACCCGGCCAGCGAGCACAGCACCGCCTGGCCGACGCCGATCGCGGTCGCCACGGCGAGGCTGTTGAGCAGCGACTGCACGAACGGCACCGTCTCCAGGACCAGGCCCAGGAGGTGGAAGAAGTTGCCGCCGGGCACGACCTCGGGCGGCATCTTCGTCGCGGTCGCCGTGTCGGTGGTGGCGACGATGAACATCCAGTACAGCGGGAACAGGCACGCGGCGGTGGCCGCGGACAGCAGGAGGTAGGTCCACCAGCGGACCCGGCCGGGGCGCCGGCCGCGCGTCGCGGTGCTCATCATCGGTCCGCCTTGATCCGGGTGGACAGCACGAAGTTGATCGCGGCGATCGCCACGACCATGACGAACAGGGCGACCCCGATCGCCGAGCCGTAGCCGAACTCGAACTGCCCGAAACCCTGCTCGTACAGGAACAACGTCAACGTCTGGCACTGGCGCACCGCGCCGCAGGTCAGCCCCGAGCCGGTCAGCAGCGGCTCGGTGAAGATCTGCAGGCCACCGATGGTGGACGTGACCACGGTGAAGATGATCACCGGCCGCAGCGAGGGGATGGTGATGTGCCGGAAGCGCTGCCACGGCCCCGCGCCGTCGATGGCCGCGGCCTCGAAGACCGCCCGCGGCACCGATTGCAGCGAGGCGAGGTAGAGCAGCGTGGTGTAGCCGAACCACCGCCAGGTCACCATCGTGGCGATGAGGACGTGGCTGCCCCACGTGGACTGGACGAAGTCCACCGGATCGATCCCGACCAGCCCGAGCAGCCAGTTGAGCAGCCCGTAGTCGCGGTCGAACAGCTGCGCGAAGACGACCGCGGTCGCCGCCACCGAGGTGATGTAGGGCACCAGCACGGACATCCGGAAGAACAGCGCGAACCGCAGCCGGGCGTGGTTGAGCACGTGCGCCAGCACCAGGGCCAGCAGCAACTGCGGGATGGTGGACAGCGCCCAGATGCTCACCGTGTTGCCCGCGGCGTTCCAGAACCGCGGGTCGGAGAACATGCGGGTGAAGTTGTCCGTGCCGATGAACACCTGGTCGCCGATGGGGTTCCAGTCGAACAGCGCCACGTAGAAGGTGAAGGCGAGCGGGAACAGCCCGAACACCCCGAACAGGACGAAGAACGGGGCGACGTAGGCGTACGGCGACAGGCGCTCGGCGAGCCCCCTGCCTCGCGGCGAGGCAGGGGGCGGCAGTTCGGCCGAAGGCGCCGGGGTGAGCGTGGCGGTCACGGTCGTCACTCGCCGATGGCGGTCTTGATGTTGCTCACGGCGTCGTCCCACGCGGTGGCCGGGTTGCCACCGCCCTGCTCGACGTTGGTGATGGCGTCGAGGAACTCCTGGCCGATGGCGGCGCTGTCCGGGCCGATGTAGAACGGCTTGAGGCCCAGCAGCGAGTCGGTGTAGATCTTGCCGGTCGGCGCGTCGGTGAAGAACGGGTCCTTGCCGTCGGTGAGCTTGGGGTCCTTGTAGACCGACGGGGTCGAGGGCAGCGCGCCGACGCGGGTGAAGTGCTCCAGCTGCCCGGCGGGCGACTGCATCTCCTTGATGTAGTTCCAGGCGGCCTGCGGGTTCTTCGCGCCCTTCGGGATGGCGAGGTAGCTGCCGCCCCAGTTGCCGGAGCCGCCGGGGATCCTGGCGATGTCCCACTTGCCCTTGGTGTCGGGCGCGGTGCTGCGGATGCTGTTGAGCATCCACGACGGCGCGGACACCGCGGCGTACGCGCCCTGGCCCATGCCGGCGCTCCAGGCGCTCTCGAACGACGACTGCCCGGCGGTGATCCCGGAGGTGGCCGCCTTGATGCCGAGGTCGAACGCCGCCTTCACCTGCGGGTTGGTGCTGTAGACCAGCTTGCGGTCCGCGCTGTAGTACTTCTCCGAGACCTGGTTGACCGCCTGGTAGAACACGCTGGTCGCCGCGTTGTCGGTGAACGCCTTGCCGGTGGCCTGCTTGTAGCGCTTGCCGGTCTCGATGAACGCGTCCCACGTCGGCCACAGCGCGCTGACGGCCTCGCGGTCGGTGGGCAGCCCGGCGGCGGCGAACAGGTCGGTCCGGTACGCCACGGCCATGCCGCCGACGTCGGTGGGGACCCCCAGGACCTCACCGTCCTTGGCGACGCTCTGCTTCCACACCCAGTCCAGGTAGTCGCCCTTGATGTCGTCGGCGCCCAGCGTCCTCAGGTCGACGAAGTTCTGCGGCTGGTCCACGAACTGCGGCAGGTTGTCGCCCTGGATCAGCACCAGGTCCGGCACCTTCCCGCCGGCCAGCGCGGTCGTCAGCGACTGGGCGGTCTCGGTCGAGGAGCCCACCTCGGTCAGCTTGATCTGGACGTCCGGGTGCTTCGCCTGGTACGCGTCCACGGTCAGCTTCTGGTTGATGGCGGAGAAGGACCAGAACTCGAAGGACTTGCCGTCCCCTCCCCCGCCGCCGCCCGTGCCGGGTGTGCAGGCGGTGAGCAGAGCCAGGGCCGTGGCGGTGCAGAGCAGGGGCAAGCGGAGTTTCACGACGCTTCTCCAAGGTGTGCGAGAACAGGCGGCACCGCCACCGGCGGTGGGCACCGCAGGCAGGCGATCGCGTGAACCGGGTCGAGTGCCGGGCCGCACCGTGCGACCGAAAGTTTCGCCCTCAACTCCGATTGTTAGCGCTCACGACAGTAAGCTGTGTCACAAGGGCCGTCAAGAACCGTTGTGCCGCCTGCCATCCCCCCGGCCGGACTCGCCTCAGTGGACTCTTCTCGACACACTTTGTGAACGCGAACTATCTAAGCTCGTCGAGCGCGCCGACTAGGCGGTGAACTGCCACCAGTTGAGGTTGAACAAGTAGCCGCTGCCGCCGGTGAAGCGCAGGTAGAGGTCGTGGGTGCCGGTCGCGCCGCTGATCGGGCAGGACACGTTCGCCCAGTTCTGCCAGCCGCCGGTGCCCGAGACGCCGCAGCGCCCCACCACCGGGCCGCTGGAGCTGTCCAGCCGGACCTCGACGGTGCCGCCGGACGTGCCCGAGGCGGCCCGCGCGCTGAACGACCTCGCGCCCGCGCCGAACGCGACGCCCTTGACCTTGACGTAGTCGCCGTTCTCGATCCAGCCGATGTTCATGCCGCCCTCGGAGGACGGTTCGGTCTCGATGCCCGAGCCCCAGGCGATCGTCTCGGCCTCCTGCCGGACGTAGGGGTTGAGCGTGTCCGCCCGCGGTGCGCCGCCCGTGGTCATGTTGATGGTCGGGATGGTGCCGTCGGCGTTGTAGTTGAACCTCTCCACCGCCACGGAACGCGTGAAGCCGCCGCCACCCGGCAGGGCGCCGTTGTGGTAGAAGAAGTACGAGCCGCCCTTGAAGTCGACGATGCCCGCGTGGTTGGTGAAGCTGCCGCCCTGCGTCGGCATGACCGTGCCGCGGTAGGTCCACGGCCCGGTGGGGCTGGGCGCGGTGGAGTAGGCGATGAACTCCGAGCAGCACTTCGCCGCGAACACGTTGTAGTACAGGCCGTTGCGCTTGTAGACCCACGGGCCTTCCTCGTAGAGGGTCGGCCTGGCGGCGTCACCGGTGCGCGAGCCGAACCCCGCCGTGGTGAGCGGGATCTGCGTGACACCGCCCGAGAAGGACGTCATGTCGGCGTTGAGCCGCACGTACCACAGGTTCGGGTTGCCCCAGTACAGGTACGCCTGACCGTTGTCGTCGATGAAGACGCTGGGGTCGATCTCGCCGTTCTCCACCAGCGGCCGGCCGATCGCGTCGCGGAACGGGCCGGTGGGGCTGTCCGCCACGCCGACGCCGATCGCCATCCGGCCGGTCGCCCGGTTCACCACCGGCACGTACCAGTAGAACTTGCCGTTGCGCTCGATCGCCTGCCCGGCCCACGCGTCCTGCTTGGCCCAGGCGAACGTGCCCAGGTTCATCGGCGAACCGTGATCGGTCCAGTTCACCATGTCGGCCGACGACCAGACCCGCCACTCCTTCATCGTGAACCAGGTCGAGCCGTCCTCGTCGTGGCCCGTGTACAGGTACACCCGACCGTTGTGCACCAAAGGCGCCGGATCGGCGGTGTAGATGTGCTGCACGATCGGGTTGTCCGCCTTGGCCATCGCGGGTGCGAGCACGAGGGCGCACAGGATCGCGGTGAGCAGGGCGCCTGCCCGCCGCAGGAGCGCCGAGGACAACGGCGTCGACTTCATGACGAACCTCCAGGAGGAGTACCGGTCGGCGGGTGATGACGGTGCGGGTGATCGGTCCCGGTGCGTCGGTCGGCGGCGGCCGTCCGTCAGACGCGGGTCCACTTCTGGTTGTTCTGGCCGTTGCAGGTCCAGAGGATGAGGGTGGAGCCGTTGGCGGTGGCGGCCTGGTTGACGTCCAGGCACAACCCCGCCTGGG
>NZ_LGED01000199.1 GCF_001280085.1 Saccharothrix sp. NRRL B-16348
CTGGAACGTCCAACGCTGGTTCGCCTGGCCGTTGCACGACCACGTGATCACCCTCGTGCCGTTCGTCGTGCCCTGGTTGTAGGCGTCCAGGCACTTGTCCCCGAACACCCGGATCTCACCGTTGGCCCACGACGTCCACAACTGGTTCGCCGCCGTGTGGCAGTCCCAGATCAACGCCGCCGCACCCGCCGCCGTCGACCCGTTGTCCACATCCACACACCGACCCGAACCCGTACCACGCAACCGCGACGTCGTCGCCGCCGCGGGCGTGCCGCCGGACACCGTGAAGACCGCCGAGCCGTGCGCCGGGACGTTCGCCGAGATCTGGCCGGTGCTGCCGGACGTGGCGCCGGTCCACAGGTCGGTGAGGGTGAAGGAGCTGCCCGTCAGGCCGACCTGCGCGGCGGTGGTCGTGATGGTCGCCGTGCTGCCGCCGCGGTTGATCAGGCCGACGGCCACCGAGCCGTCGGACAGGGACTTGGCGAAGACCTCGGTGTTGCCGTCGTCGCGGACCCGCCGACCACCCGCACCCAGCTTGTCCTGGTTCACCGCGATCAACCGCGGATTCCGCAGCGTCGCACTGATGTCCGACGACATCGTGCGGATGTCGTTACCCGCCACCAGAGGCGAGGCCATCAACGCCCACAACGCGAAGTGCGTGCGGGACTCCGTCAGGGTCAGACCCGGACGACCCACGACCAGCATGTCCGGGTCGTTCCAGTTGCCCGGACCCGTCTGCGCCGCCAACGGCGCCGTCACGTCCAGCACGTTCCCG
>NZ_LGED01000200.1 GCF_001280085.1 Saccharothrix sp. NRRL B-16348
AACACCCGGTCCCATTCCGAACCCGGTAGTTAAGCCTTCCAGCGCCGATGGTACTGCACTCGTGAGGGTGTGGGAGAGTAGGACGCCGCCGAACAATTCGTCCCCTCAGGGGCACTCGAGCAGATCGAGTGCCCCTGAGGGCTTTTTTGCGTTCAGCACAAGGTTTCCACGCGACGGCGAACCGTCACTATCCGGCGGCTTCCACCGCTATTCGGGCGACGCGCGTGGCGCGACCGGGTGACGCGCGGTTCGCCGGGGTTGATCGTCCATACCGTAGCCCGCATGAGCAGCGGTGGTTGGACGAGGGAGGCGTCGGTGCCATGGCGCGCGCGGAGACAAATGAGACGAAGAGGCAGGCACCTGCGTGCCCGCCCGTCGTCGTCGGACACACCGATGTGGGCTTCGGCCGTGCTCGGCCTGGTGGTCCTCATCGCTTTGATCTTGTTGTTGTTGACCTACGTCTAGCGCACGGTCATTCAGCGGCCTTCGGGACTTCGATCGGCTTCAGGTCACCGTTCGGGAAACGGCGTTCGTTGCGCTCGATCTTGGCGAACGCGGCCTCGATGAGGTCCACGTCCAGCTTGTCGGCCAACCGCACCAGGTAGTGCATGACGTCGGCCAGTTCGTCCCGCACGTTCCACGCCAACTCGGGGTCGTCCATCGCGTGCGCGGCCTGCTCGGGCGTGAGCCACTGGAACAGGTCGGTCAGCTCGCCGACCTCCCCGGACAACGCCATCACGAGGTTCTTCGGGGTGTGGTATTCGTCCCAGTCGCGCGCGGCGGCGAACCGGCGCAGCGCGTCCCGCAGGTCGTCGAGGGTCTTGCCCGCGGAGTTGGCGTCCGCCGTGTTCGTTCCCCCAGAATTCGTGCCCGCAGAGTTCATGCCCTCGGAGTTCGTGCCCGCAGAGTTCATGCCTGCAGAGCTACCACACGGTGGTCGCTGGGACGCACGCCGCGTACCCGTTTGAACGCCGTGCTGAACGCGAACCCGTCCGCGTACCCGACCGCACGCGCCACGGAACCGACCGTGGCGTCAGGCTTGCTCAGGAGGTCCGCGGCGACGTCCATGCGCCACTCGGTCAGGTACGTCAGCGGCGGCACGCCGACCAGCGCGGTGAACCGGCGCGCCAACGCCGCCCGTGACACCCCCGCGCGTGCTGCGAGTTCCGCGACGGTCCACGCACGCTGTGGCTCGTCATGCATCGCGCGCAGGGCGGGCCCGACGACCTCGTCACCCAACGCCCGGTACCACGCGGGGGTCTTCGCCTCGGGCCGGTCGAACCACTCGCGCAGCGCGTACACGAGGAGCAGGTCCAGCAGCCGTTCGAGGACGATGTCCTGCCCGGGCTGGTCCTTCGCCACCTCTGCGGCGAGCACGTCCACCGTGGGGCAGTGCTCGTCGTCGCACGTCACGACGAACGTCGCCGGCAGGGCGTTCAGCAGCCGCGCCGCCACGCCACCGTCGACCGAATACCCGGCGACGACCACCAGCGCTTCGCCATCAGCCGCGCCGGCCCCGGCCCAAGCCCCGGTGAAGCCATAGGTGCGGGTGCCGATGAGCGACTCCGCGCAGTCCGACTCGGTGACCTCCAGCTGCGGGGGCATCGACGGGTCGTCGGCCAGCACGAACCGTTGCGGCCCGCGGATCAGCCCGAGCGAACCCGGTCGCAGCAGGACCTGGGTGCCGTCCTCGGCCAGCAGCCACGTGTCGCCGCGCACGGCGGCGACGAGCGTGAACGGCGTCGTCTCGGTGAACGCCAGCGCCCACGGCGGTGAGGCCACCGAACGGCACACCTCGGCACGTTGCGCGCGCAAGCCGCGCAGCAGATCGTTGAGAGCGTCGATGTCGGCCACGTCCCCCACGGTAGCCACCGCGGCCATGTCCGCCGCGCTTTCCATGTCCGCCGCGCCTGCTATGTCCGCCACGCCCGTCAGGTCAGCTACGCCCGCCATGTCATCCACGTAGACGATTGAACATGGTTCCGGGACGGTGAGCCATGTTCCGTCCAGCACGATCTTGATTGTCTAGTGGCATGACAATCCTGGTTCTCGGCGCGACCGGCAAGACCGGTCGCCGTGTCGTCTCCGCCCTCGACGCCCTCGGTGTCGACTACCGTCCCGTGTCCCGCCGCACGGAGATCCCCTTCGACTGGACCGACGAGTCCACCTGGGCACGCGCGCTCGACGGCGCCACCGCCGTCTACCTCGTGCCGCTCGCGATGAACCTGGACGACGCCGAGGTGGCGGCGTTCGTGCCCCAGGCCGTGGCGGCGGGTGTGCGGCGGATCGTCCTGCTGTCGGCCCGCGGCATCTCGCCGGACGACGGCCGCGAGCGTGCCGTGCGGGCGTCCGGTGTGGACTGGACGATCCTGCGGCCGACGTGGTTCTCGCACAACTTCAGCGAGGACTACTTCCTGCCGGAGATCCTGGCCGGCGAGGTCGCGCTGCCCGCCGGTGGTGATGGCGCGCACCCGTTCATCGACGCGCAGGACATCGCCGACGTGGCTGTGGCGGCGTTGACGCAGGACGGGCACGCGGGCGTCGCGTACGAGCTGTCGGGGCCGGAGGCGTTGACGTTCGGCGACGTGCTGGCCCGGATCGGCGAGGTGTCGGGTCGTTCGATCCGCATCACCGAGATGCCCGCGGCCGACTACACCGGCATGTTGGTGGAGCGCGGATTCGGGGTCGCGTACGCGGAGGTGCTGTCGATGTCGTTGACCGCGATGCGCGACGGTCACGACGCCGCGTTGTCCGACGGTGTGCCGTCCGTGCTGGGGCACGACGGGCGGCTGTTCGGCGACTACGTGAAGGAGGCCGCCGGCATCTGGGCGTGACCCCTCGACCCCGTCACGGCCGCACGAGGGTGAGGTTCGGCCTGGTGCGGCGGCCGGGATCGCCTTGACCGGGCAGGGCGGTGAGCACGAGGCCGAACACCAGCCCGTTCAGCTCCTCCACGTCCAGCAGGAGTTCGCGGGCGACGCCGTGCGGCGTGGTGCCCTGGGCGCGCAGGGCCCGGAAGACCTTGGTGAGCAGCTGGGACGTCTCGCGGTGGGCCATCCCGACGGTGCGGCGGGCCAGCTGCGCGCACACGGTCGCGTGCTGGGGCCGGGTCAGCAGACCGAGGTCGCGCAGGCGGTGCGCCAGGGTCACCGGGTCGACGTGCCACGTGGCGCTGTGCGCGACGACGTGCTCGGTGAGCGGGCCTCGGGCCACCGCGGCCAGCACACCGGCGCGGGGCAGCAGGAACGCCGCCGCGAACGTTTGCGCGTCCGACGCCCCGGTCAGCCGTCCGAGCTCGCGGGCGGCGTCGAAGCGGGCCTCGCCGGGGGAGGCCGTCGGGTCGAGGAAGACGTACGGGGTGCCGTCGTGCCGGCAGGAGAACGGACCGACGCCCGCGCAGTCCGGCGGCAGGGAGAAGACCCGGACCCCGTGCGCTTCCAGCAGGTGCACCATGTTGGGCGCGGGCCGGTGCGGGATGCCCCAGCGGGCGCGCAGCACCTCGGCGGCGGTCTCCGGGTCGGGGTGGTCCCACGTCGGCACGTTCGGCTCGGGGAACGTGAACGCGCGCGTCAGCCAGCCGTCGAAGCCGATGGCCAGGCGGGCGGCGCCGAGCGCGGCGTCCCGTTGCCGCTTGGCCGCCGGTCTGGTGAACGTGACCTCGACCTCGGGCACGTCGTCGGCTTCGAGGAAGCCGGGCGGGAAGCCGAGGGCCTCGGTGAGCCTGGCCGTGGTGGCCGGTCGTGGCCGGCGGCGGCCGTGTTCGTAGTCGCCGATGCTCGCCGGGCTCGTGCCCGCCTTGCGCGCCAACTCCACCGCGGTGAGGCCGCGGCGGGTCCGGGCGAGGACGAGGCGGGAAGGCGTGAGCATGATCGCGCCATTCTCGCACCTGCCTACTGGCGCGGCGTGACGGTGACGTCGACGTCGTCTGGGCCTTGAGCGCCGCGTGGCGCGGGCAGGGGTCCGAACACCAAGGGCGGCAACGTGATCCGGTGCGCCCAGCGGTCCACGACCTGGCCCTGCGGCGTCGGCTCCGGCTGCGCCACCTCGCGCAGCACGACCAGGCGTTCGCCTTCCTGCTGGGGGTAGGTGACCAGGAACCACAGCTTCCACTCGTGCGTGTGCAGCGAGTCGAAGAGCGTGAACTGGTCGTGGTCGTTGCCGCGCATCATGGCGGCGATGGCCGGGCCCTTGGCGTAGTCGCTGCGCAGGGGAGCACCGGGCGTGCCGGTGTGGCGGTTGCCCTGGAGGGTGCCCAGCACGACCGGTTTGGTGGGGTGCTGGACGAGGCCGGCGTTCCACTTGTCGACCCGCGTCCAGCCCTCCGCCACGAGGACTTCGCGGAGTCTGCCGACCCGGTGGATCCAGTCGAGCAGCCCGGCGCCGTTGGTCGGCCCCAACGGTGGCGCGGAAGCGCGGGCGTCGACCCCGGCCCAGATCGCCTCGTCCAGGTGGTCCGTGCGCAGGCCCAGCTCCGCCAGCTGGGCGTGGTGCTCGGCGGTCAGCTCGGTGGCGTTCGACATCCTCATGCCCGGCACGGTAGCGCCGACCACCGACAATCCGGGCCGGCCGCTCAGCCCGCCAGGTTCCGCATGGCCGCCTCGGCCAGCCGCCGTGCCCCGTCGCACGGCGTCGCGAGGTCCGGTGAATCGCGCTTGGCGGTGAACGACGCGACCAGGTACTGCCCTGCCGCCGTGTCGACCATGACGTCGCAGGAAGCGGTGTCCGACGGGATGGTGACCGTGATCGCCGGGAAGTCGCGGACCGGGTCGGTGACGCTCGCCCGGGCGGCGCGCTCGTTGCCGGCCCAGGCCTCGATGCCCTCCGTGGTCACCGGGACCAGGGTGTAGCTCGTGTGGGCCGAGGTCCAGTTGCAGCCGGTCGTCTCGTAGGTCTTGATGGGCAGGGGTTTGCCCTCACCCTCGACGAGGAACTCGGTGCGTTGGGCGGCGGTCAGGAGCAGGCACGGCTGCTCGGTCTCCAGCCTGATCTCCCGGGGTCGCGGCGCCTGTGACGTGGCGGAAGGGCTGGACTGCGCTGTGGTGGTGGGCTCCGACGAGGTGGGCTCCACGGGAGTCCGGGTGCTGCACGCCGTCGTGAGCGCGAGTGCCACCAGGACACCGGTGAGGGATCGACGCATGGCTCGGGCTTCCCCTGTTCCGCTGCTTTCCGCCGACGACCGACGCGGGTTGGGACGCCGTCGCCCGGAACTCGGTTCCCGGCCGAGCCGCAGTCGTCCGCGGGAAGCGGCCCGACGTCGACACCGGGCATCCGACCCCCGCGGAACCTATGGTCGATAGCAGGACAGCGGGAACCACGCCGGGGAAGTGGAAGGATGACGTAGTGGACGCGCGGCGCAGGAACAACGTGGTCGTGACCGGCGACGCCGACGGCCCCGTCGTCATGCTCGCGCACGGCTTCGGGTGCGACCAGACGATGTGGCGGCTGGTCGTGCCGGTGCTCGCCGCGACGTGCCGGGTCGTGCTGTTCGACCACGTCGGCGCGGGTCGGTCCGACCTGTCGGCGTGGGACGCGGAGCGTTATTCGACGCTCGACGGGTACACGCGGGACGTGCTGGACATCTGTCACGCGCTGGACCTGCGCGACGTCGTGTTCGTCGGCCACTCCGTGTCGGCGATGGTCGGTGTGCTGGCCGCGGTGGCGGAGCCGGCGACGTTCGCCAAGCTCGTGCTGGTCACGCCGTCGCCGCGGTACGTCGACGACGGCGACTACCGGGGCGGGTTCAGCGCCGCCGACATCGACGAGCTGCTCGACTCGCTGGACAGCAACTACCTGGGCTGGTCGGCGGCGATGGCGCCGGTGATCATGGGCAACCCCGACCGGCCGGAGCTGGGCGCCGAGCTGACCAACAGCTTCTGCCGCACGGACCCTGAGGTGGCGCGGGTGTTCGCCCGCACGACGTTCCTGTCCGACAACCGGGCGGACCTGGGCGAGGTGAGCGTGCCGACGTTGGTGTTGGAGTGCCGGCAGGACGTGATCGCGCCGCCCGAGGTCGGCGCGTACGTCCACGCGCGGATCGCTGGCAGCACCCTCGTCACGCTCGACGCCACCGGCCACTGCCCGCAGCTCAGCGCTCCCGAGGCCACCGCGGCGGCCATCGCCCGTTTCGTGGCGGACGCGGCGTGACGCGCGACCGCGAGGCGTTCTCGGCGTTGTTGGAGGACAGCGCCGACGACCTGTACGAGAACGCGCCGTGCGGCTACCTGTCCACCATGCTGGACGGGCACATCGCGAAGGTGAACGGGACGCTGCTGCGGTGGCTGGGGTACGAGCGCGAGCAGTTGGTGGGTCGGCTGCGGTTCGCGGACCTGCTCAGCGTCGGCGGGAAGCTGTACCACGAGACGCACTTCGCGCCGTTGCTGCGGATGCAGGGCGAGGTCGGCGGGGTGGCGTTGGAGATGGTCGCCGCCGACGGCACGCGGCTGCCGGTGCTGGTGAACTCCACCGTGAAGACCGGCGGTGACGGCGAGCCGCTGCTGATCCGCACCACGGTGTTCGACGCGAGCGACCGCCGTTCGTACGAACGGGAGTTGCTGCGCGCCAGGCAGGAGGCCGAGCGGGAACGCGACGAGATCCGGCGGCTCGCGACGACCCTCCAGCGGACCCTGCTGCCGCCGGTGCTGCCCGCCGTGCCGGGCGTGGAGACGGCGACGCACTACCACCACGCGTCACCGTTCGAGGTGGGCGGCGACTTCTACGACCTGTTCCCGCTGGCGGACGGCCGGTGGGCGTTGTTCCTCGGCGACGTGTGCGGCAAGGGCGCGAACGCGGCGGCGGTGACGTCCCTGACCCGCTACACGCTGCGTTCGGCGGCCGTGTACGACCCGGACCCGGTCGCCGTGCTGACCAACCTCAACACCGTGCTCAACCAGGAGGCGGACACCGGGTACCCGCGGTTCTGCACGGTGACGTTCGGCGTGCTGACCGTCGAGGAGGACCGGTGCACGCTCACCCTGGCCGCCGGCGGCCACCCGCCCGGCCTGCTGCTGCGCGCGGACGGCACGGTCGAGTACGTGGAGATGCCCGGTGGTCAGCTGATCGGGATCCTGCCGGACGCGCGGGTCGTCACCACGACCGTCCACCTGGCCGCCGGCGACACGTTCGTGCTGTACACGGACGGCCTGATCGAGGCCAGGACCGGCGACACCCGGTACAGCGAGGAACAGTTGCTGGACTTCGTGTCCACCCTGCCACCCGTCTCCGCCGCGGGTGCCGTCGACGCGCTCGTGGGCCTGCTGGAACGGCTGGGCGAGGGCGTCGAGGACGACACCGCCGTGCTGGCGATCGGCGTTCCCGGACCTCCGTCGCCCTGACCGGACGTGCCGCTCATCGCCGGTTCCGGCCGGCCGGCGGAGGGAACAGCCGTCGACTCACGACCAGTGCGACGGTGGTGAGCGCCAAGGGCATGGCCGACAGGAGCATGAACGTCGCCACGGCGGGCCACGAAAGGCTGCGGGGCTCCGTGCCGAGCGGTGCCAACGACACGCCGACGCCCAGGCTGAGGTAGGCGAACATCGTCATGAGCAGCGATGACGTCCACGCCACGACGATCCCCGAGCGCAACTCGCCGACTTTCCGCAGCTCGACGTGCTCGACCGACACGTGACGGCGGGCCGCGAGGAGGTAACCGGCCGCCAGGGCCGCCATGACGACGCTGGTGCCGACCAGGATCCAGCCGAAGACGCCGAGTGCCGGGTACAGGGGAGGCAGTTCCCCGCCGAACAGCACCAAGAGCGGCACCAGCACGAAGCACGCGGTGAGCAGCACGAGCGCGACTCGCTTGCACGTTGCGCGAATCCGGTGCGCATGCGGTGCCGGCACCCACGCGTAGGGCGACACTGGGGGTTGCGCGTAGCTCACCGTGGTCAGGGCTCCCAGACCTGGATGGCCCTGACCACGAAAGGCGCGTCCGGCACATACGTGCCCTTGCCCGGGTAGGTGGTGAACTCGGCCTCGGTCGAGCACGTCACCCGCTGGTAGACCGAGGTGTCCCTGGTCAGGTTGTTCACGAACGACCGCGCCACGAAACCGTCCGGCAGCGGGATGCACTCGCGCGGGTTCGCGGCTTCCAGGTCGAGGCGGTGCGCGGCGCCGGTGTACTTGGTGCCCGACCACACGCAGAACTCTCCCCGGTCGCACGTCGGGTCGGACTGGGCCGCGGCCGTGCCGCTCGACGTCAGGGCGCCGGCGGTGAGGGCCAGCGCGGTCACGAGGGTGCGGGTCGTCATTCGGGTCACCTCCACCGCTCCAGAGTGCTGTGGCGGACGGCGGTGTGGGGGCGGTGCGGCCGCCGTTCACCTGATTGTGTGGGCCGGCGCGGGTTTGGGCAGGGCGAGGCGTTCGGCGAGGCGGAGGGCGTCGTGCGGGGCCGCGGCGTCGGTGTCGTTGTCGAAGTACGCGTAGACGTCGTGGTCGGTCGCCCAGGCGCGGATCTTGGCGGACCACTCGTCCAGCTCGGCGTCGGTGTAGCTGCCGACGTACAGGGCCTGGTTGCCGTGCAGCCGCACGTACGCGAAGTCCGCCGTGACGTCTTCGAGGTACGGGAACCGGTCGGCGGAGTGGGAGACGACGAGCGCGATGCCGTGCGCCCGGAGGAGGTCGTGGAACTCGGGGACCAGGAACGTCGGGTGCCGGACTTCCAGCGCGTGCCGCAACGGTCGGTCGGCGTCGGTGGTGGTCCAGGCGCGGTCCTCCGGCAGGCGGTCGTCGTGCCGTTCGGCGAGTTCGGCGGCGGCAGTCGTGGTGCGGGGGAGCAGGTCGAAGAACGTGGTCAGGCGGTCGGGGTCGTAGGCGGTCGTCGGGGGCAGCTGCCACAGCACCGGCCCGAGCTTGGGGCCGAGCGCGAGCACACCGGAGGCGAAGAAGTTGGCCAACGGCGCCTCCACGTCGCGCAACTGCTTCAGGTGCGTGATGAACCGGCCGCCCTTGACCGCGAACAGGAAGTCGTCCGGCGTCTGCCGCGCCCACGCCTGGTAGCTGGAGGGGCGTTGCAGGGAGTAGAAGGAACCGTTCAACTCGACCGACGAGAGGAGCCCGGAGATGTGCTCCAACTCCCTCCGCCGCACCAGGCCCTCCGGGTAGAACGCGCCACGCCACGTCGGGTACACCCAGCCCGACGTGCCGATCCGAACGTCACCTGTCACGTCTCGGGAGTACCCGGATGATCTCCGGCGTACCCCGTGGACCGGTGCGACCATGGCGGTGTGAGTTTCACCGACCGCGTTCTCGGGCTGCTCGCCGAGCACCCGGAAGGGCTCAGCGACCGCGAGATCGCGGACGCGCTGCACGTCAACCACGCGCAGGCGAACATCTACTGCCGCCAGCTGGCCCGGGAAGGGCGCATCGCGCGGGACGACTTCGCCCGCCCCATCCGCAACCGCTCGCTCGACCCCGACGAACCTGCACCCGCCCGGTCGTCCGGTCGCTCGACGGCCGCGTCCCAAGAAGGGGTCGACCGGTCGGAGGCCGCGGTCCAGGATCGGGTGGTCTCCTGGTTGGTGGCCGAGCGGTGGCGGGTGTTGCGCGTCGCGGACACCGCCGCCCGCGAGCGCGGCACCGACATCCGGGCCGAACGGGCCGGGACGCTGCTGCACGTCGAGGTGAAGGGCTACCCGTCGACGTCCTATGCCGACGCACGACGCGCGGCCGAGGTCAAACCGACGCAGCCCGCCACCCAGGCGCGGGTGTGGTTCGCGGGTGCGGTGGTGAAGGTGCTCCAGCTCCGTCAGGAGTACCCGGACGACGAGGTGGCGTTCGCGTTCCCGGACGTGCCGACCTACCGCTCGTTGATCCGCTCGATCGGGACGACGGTGACCGGGATGCGCCTGTCGGTGTTCTTCGTGCGCGACGACGGCTCGGTCGAGGCGCACCGGCCTTGACCTCCACCGCGCTCGAAGGTGCAAGTTGTGCTCATGGACGACCGGACACTTGACGCCTACCTGGCCAGGATCGGCGCGACGCGCGCGAGCACGCTGGTCGAGCTGCACGAACTGCACCTCGCCGCGGTGCCCTTCGAGAACCTCTCCATCCACCTCGGCGAGGCGATCGTGCTCGACGAGGACCTGCTCGTGGACAAGATCGTCAACCGGCGGCGCGGTGGGTTCTGCTACGAGCTCAACGGGGCGTTCGCGGCGCTGTTGAGGGCGTTGGGGCACGACGTGCGGATCCTGTCGGCCAAGGTGTTCAACGACGGCGCGTACGGGCCGCCGTTCGACCACATGGCGTTGCGCGTGGGCGATCTGCTGGTCGACGTCGGCTTCGGGCGGTTCAGCCTGCGGCCGTTGGACCTGGTCAGCAGGGAGGACCAGCACGATCCCGCCGGTGTGTTCCGGATGGTCGACACACCGGAGGGTGACGTGGACGTGCTGTTCAACGGCGTGCCCCAGTACCGCCTCGAACTTCGCCCGCGCACGTTGGACGAGTTCCGCGCCACGTGCTGGTACCAGCAGACGTGGCCGGAGTCGCCGTTCCGGCGCGGTGCGACGTGCTCGTTGCCGACGGCGACCGGGCGGATCACCATCGCCGAGAACAAGCTGATCACCACGACCGGTGACGACAAGGTGATCGAGGAGCTGGACGACGACGCGCTGCTCGACGCCTACGCCAAGCACTTCGGCGTCGTGCTGGACCGCGTGCCCCGGCTCAGCTGAGGCGTTCGGCGAGCGCGAGGGCGTCGAACGGCGCGGCGCCGCCCATCGTGTTGTCGAAGTAGACGTACACGTCGCGCTCGGCCGACCACGCGCGGAACCGGGAGGCCCAGCGGTCCAGCGCCGGGTCGGAGTACGCGCTGACGTACAGCTCTTCGTCGCCGTGCAGGCGGGCGTAGACGAAGCCGGCGGTGAGCACGCGCGGCTCGGGGAAGCGGCCCGCGGACTCGGCGATGACGAGCGCGATGTCGTGCTGTGCCAACAACTCCGCCAGTTCGGGCGTGTCCCAGCTCGGGTGCCTGATCTCGAGCGCGTGCCGGACCGGCGGGCCCGGTAACAGGTCGAGGAACGCGGCGATCCGCTCGGGCCGCCACGGCAGCGTCGGCGGCAGCTGCCACAGGACCGGCCCGAGCTTCGGCCCGAGGTCGAGGACGCCGGAGCCGAAGAACTCCTCCACGTCCTTCCCGACGTCGCGTAATCGCTTCGTGTGCGTGATCTCCCGATGTCCCTTGACGGCGAACACGAAGTTCTCGGGGGTGCGTTCGAACCACGACTTGTAGTCCGTCGGCTTGCGCAGCCCGTAGAACGAGCCGTTGATCTCGACCGTGTCGAGCCGCCGTGACATGAACTGCAATTCCAGCCGCTGTTGCAACCCGCGCGGGTAGAAGTCGCCACGCCACTCGGGATAGCGCCAGCCGGAGGTGCCGATTCGGATTTCACCCACGGTGACGATGTTGCCCATCGGTGTGACCGCCCAAACGTGTGCCGCTAGAAGCCCGCGCCGTCTAACGCACCGCTCACCACGCGATCCACCCGCGCCTGTTGCGGATCACGCGCCAACGCCTCCGTGCACGGGCACCCGGCCAAGTCGTTGCCGCACAGGTACACGCCGAGCACGCGCAGGCTGCGCGCCGTCTGCCGCAACCGTGCCGCGCCGCGCAACCGCACCTGCCCGTACACGGCCTTCGCGAGCTGGTACGGCACACCGTGCCCGAGGTCGACGCACGCCTGGCTGTCCAGCTCCTCCGCCACGTGCGCGATGGGCCGACACCCGGACGCCCGCGCCGACCGCACCAGCCGTTGGTCCAGCCTCGACACGAGCCGCTTCGCCACCTCGTCCCGCCACGCCCGGTCGGCGCGGAGGTAGGCGACCAACTCCTCCACGCGCACGGGATCGGGCCGGGGACGGCGGGCGCGCGCTCTTCGTCGTTGCGGAGTCATGACACTCAAGATCGTGTGTCTGAAACCGTCGTGAGCACCCCTCACCCGCCTGCGCGGCCAAAGCACCCGCGTGCAGTAGCGGCCACCCACTCAGAGACGTCACCGCACTCGTGGTGCCGCGGGCCGTCCCGCGGCGCTTTATTCCTCGACCAGCACCTTCGCCCGCTGCGAGAGCAGGGCGTTCACCTCGTCCGGGTCGAAGTAGGCCGGGTCGAAGTCGGCGGGGTCGTCCAGCCCCAGCCACTCCATCCGCTCCTGGTGCTCCGGGTGGTGGGGGTCGGCCAGCACCTCGCACAGGTGGGCGTAACCCCAGATGCCGCCCGAGTCCTCCAACGGGCCGGCCCGACGACCCGTCAGGCAACGGGGATAGGCGATGCCGGGCTCGGCGTCGACGACGTCCTCCACCGTGATGTCGTGCTCCCAGCCGTCGCCGAAGTCGTAGAGGTAGCCGAGGCGGTCCTCAGGGTTCCCGGCGACGTCGGCGAGCGTCACGGTAGTGGCGTCGCCGTGCTCAAGTTCCGGGTCAGGCGCCCCGTACCGCCCACCGCCGGGGGCCTCGAAGACCCACAGGTGGTAGCCCTCCCACTCGAACGAGTCCTGGATCGTCCGGTGCAGCCGCACCAACGGCATCGTGGACGGCACCTCCAGGCGACGCCAGATCGGCGGCTTGGCACCGTGCAGCGACACCTTCAGCCGGTGCACCCTCGTGTCGGCCGGTGTCGGCTCGGGTTCCGGCAGCAGTCCCACCCGTTGCCGCAGCAGGGCCAGGTTCGTCGTCACGTCCTGGACCTGGTCGGGCTCCACCGGGCACGGCTCGCGGTCCAGCGCGTCGGCCACGATCACGCGTGCCTGCTCCGGCGTGTACTCGCGGAACACCACGCCGTGCTGCTCGGCGGCTTGGACGTAACCGGACCTGATCGCCTCCGGCTGGTCGCTGACGAAGCAGTCCTTCACCCCACCGCCGAGGTCGTGGTCGATCAGCACGACGAGGACGTGCGCCTTGCGCCCGTAAGCGAAGGTCATCGCCAGCCCGTCCTGCGCCCCGAGCACGTCGGCGTAACCGAAGCAGGCGCCGACCGCGGGCCCGCCGACGACCTCGACCCACGCGGCCTCGACCAGACCGCTCGCGACGAGCCGATCACCGGCTTCCCGGGCGAGCGTCCGCACGGGCTCCTCCGCGACCACCGCGAGCGTCCGCGCCATCGCCAGCGCTTCCGGCGTTCCGGTGGCCTCGGCCTCCGCGATCAACGCGGCCAGCGCCTCCGGCACGTCTTCGACCGCGACGCCCTGCGCGAGCAACCCCAGGAACTCCGCTCCGGTCAACTCCGCGTCCAACGGGCCACAACCGGGCTCCAGCAACGCCGAGAAACCGTCCAGGAGCCCAGCCACGGCCTCTTCGGGCGACCCGATCACACCCGCTTCAGTGAGACGCCGCACCGCCTCGTCCACGTCCCGTGAACCGTCCACCAGACCAAGCACCTCTTCGGGCGCACCTTCGGCGACGAGCATGGCGCGTAGCTCCGACAGGGTCGGCAGGCTGTCGTTCGACATCCGCCCAATCGTGCCGGCTCGGCGTCGACGACTGTTCACGACCCTCTCCCCCGAACAATCCCGGACAAAGCTCCGTACCACCGGAGGGCTCTCGTTCGGGCCGGGACTGTCATGTGCGCTGACCTGGCACTCGACAGTGGAACATGCGGTCCTGTGACGTTCTTGCCGTGGCGGGGCCGCTCGGGCGGTCGCGGCCGGACCTGGGTTCGTGCGGCGGCCGGGCACCTCGAGCGGTGCCCCCGCTGCTGAGTGGCGGCTCTGCTCAACGGTCGTGCCAGACCAGGCGCATGTGCCGGCGGCGCTCGTCGGGAGCGTGTTCGGTGGCGAACAGGTCATCGGTGGTCCGGTAGACGCAGTCGATCCCCAGCCGGTGCAGCAGACCGACGCCGTCGGTGCCGGGGCGCTCGGGGAAGAGGGCGACCAGGCGGGTGACCGGCTCCGGGCTGTCCACCGCGTAGTCGAGCAGTTGCGCGACGGCCTCCCGCACCTTCCCGTGAGTGGCCAGACTCTTCGCCTCGATGACCACGACATCCGCGTCGTCGCGGTAGTACAGGTCGGCCCGCTTGCCGCTCGGCGTGACGAAACTGTGCATCTCGACGTCGGAGCGGAAAGCCCGATAGCGGGCGACCAGTCGAGCCTCGACCCGCTCGTACGCCGTCTGCCGCTCCGCGATCCGGTGCCAGACGACGTCCACGTGGGTTCGTTCGACGGGGATCACGCGGGTGTCGAGCCCGACGAGGTCGGCGGTGGCGTTGAGCCTGGCGCTCAACTCCGCCTCCACGGTGCCCGGGTTGATGCCGAAAGCGGTGATCAGGCGTGACGACCGGGGCTCCTCGACGATGCGCTGCCCGTACACGTAGTCGCCGGCGGTGAATCCTTCGATGCCCCAGAGGTCGGTGATCGGGTAGTCGGTGAGCCGGACGTTGAGGACGCTGTAGACGTTGGTGAAGCTCGAATCGTTGGCGTGCTGGTTCCAGAGGAGATCCGCCAAGGGCTCGTTGCGGAACAGGTGTCCGATCTCGCCGGTGGCCTTGATCTTCTTCTCGCCGACGAACAGCACGACGCCGCCGGCGCGCAGCCGTTCCATGGGCTTGTCGTGACGGGGGATCGCACCCCAGAAGTGCGCCTCACCGGACGGGTGTAACTCCTCCAGCCGGGCCAGATCGGCCTCGGACAGGAGCGAGCGGTAGGGCTCCTGTGTGAAGGCGATGGAACCCACGAGCGTTTCGTGGAAGCGCTTCCTCGTGTCGGGGTTGCCGTAGCAAGGGGCAAGAAGAGCGAGCGTCATGGACGGTCCCCCACCGGTCGTCACTTGATCGTGTGAGGGCTGACCTTAGGTCTCGAACTTCATGGTGTCACCGCTATGGGTGACGTCAACGAGATGCGGGCAACACGGCACGTCCGACGAAGGAGAGGACGCCCGCGAGCGCCGCAGGCGCAGCCAAGAGCAGCAGGTAAGCCGAGCGGTCAGGTGGGGGGCGCGGCTCGCGACGTCAGGCAATCGGCACCCGGAAAGCACTGCGCCCCGGCCGTCGCACGACGGCCGGGGCGCAGGGGACTGGAGGTCAGGCAGGCACGGAGGCGATGCCGGGTGCCAGGAAGCGCTGGCCCGTCACCTTCTCCGAGATGCCCGAACGGTCCAGGTAGGGGGTGATGCCGCCCAGCCAGAACGGCCAGCCGGCGCCCAGGAGCATGCACAGGTCGATGTCCTGCGCCTCCGCCACCACGCCCTCGTCGAGCATGATCCGGATCTCCTCGGCCAACGCCTCCAGCGCACGCGCGAAGACCTCGTCACCGGTCAGCGGCTGGTCGCCGAACGACCACAGGGCCTGCACCTCGGGGTCGACGGTCTGCTTCCCCGCCGAGTCCCACTGGTACACGGCGGTCTTGCCGGCGGCGACGAACTTCTTCATGTTGTCCGACACGCCGAACCGGTCGGGGAAGGCGGCGTTCATCGTCTCCGCCACGTGCAGCGCGACGGCGGGGCCGACGAGCTGCAGCAGGATCAGCGGCGACATGGGAAGGCCGAGCGGCTCGGTGGCCTTGTCCGCCACCTCGAACGGCGTGCCCTCGTCGATCGACTTCACGACCTCGCCCATGAACCGGGTCAGCAGCCGGTTCACCACGAACGCGGGCGCGTCCTTCACCAGCACGGACGACTTCTTCAGCTGCTTGCCCACCGCGAACGCGGTCGCCAGCGTGGCGTCGTCGGTCTGCCCGGCGCGCACGATCTCCAGCAGCGGCATGATCGCGACCGGGTTGAAGAAGTGGAAGCCCACGACCCGCTCGGGGTGCTTGAGGCCCGACGCCATCTCGGTGATCGACAGCGACGACGTGTTGGTCGCCAGCACGGCCTCCGGCGAGACGTGCTCCTCGACCTCGGCAAACACCTTCTGCTTCACGCCGAGGTCCTCGAACACGGCCTCGATGACGAAGTCCGCGTCCGCGAACGCCGCCTTGTCCAACGAGCCGCTCACCAGAGCCTTGAGCCTGTTCGCCTTGTCCGGCGACACGCGCTTCTTGCCCAGCAGCTTGTCGATCTCTCCGTGCACGTACCCGACGCCCTTGTCCACCCGCGCCTGGTCGATGTCGGTGAGCACCACCGGCACCTCCAGCCGCCGCGCGAACAGCAGCGCCATCTGCGACGCCATCAGGCCCGCGCCGACGATGCCGACCTTGGTGACCTTGCGCGCCAACGACTTGTCCGGCGCGCCGGCCGGTCGCTTGGCCCGCTTCTGCACCAGGTTGAACGAGTACAGCCCGGCCCGCAGCTCGTCGCTCATCACGACGTCCGCCAGCGCCTCGGTCTCCGCCGCGTACCCGGCGTCCAAGTCGTTGGCACGAGCCAGCTCCAGCAGCTCAAGGGCCTTCAGCGCACCCGGCGCCGCGCCCTTGGTCTTGCCGTCGACGATCGCCCGGGCACGTGCCACGGCCGCGTCCCAGCCCTCACCGCGGTCGATCTCGCGGCGTGCGGGCACGACGTCGCCGCGCACCACGGAAGCCAGCCACAGCAGCGACTGCTCCAGGTAGTCCGCCGAGTCGAACAGCACGTCCGCGATGCCCAGGTCCAGCGCCTGCTTGGGGTTGAGCATCTTGTTCTGGTTCAACGCGTTCTCGAAGATCACGGTGACCGCGTCGTTCGGGCCGATCAGGTTCGGCAGCAGCTGCGTGCCGCCCCAGCCCGGGAACAGGCCGAGGAACACCTCGGGCAGCGCGATGGCCGCCGCGTTGGACGCCAGCGTCCGGTAGTGGCATGACAGCGCCAGCTCCAGGCCGCCGCCCATCACCGCGCCGTTGACGAACGCGAAGGTCGGCACGGACGACTCGGTGAACTTGCGGAACACGTCGTGCCCGAGCTGCCCGATCGTCACGGCCTGTGAGCGCTCGGAGGCGCCTTCGACGGCGGTCAGGTCCGCGCCGACGGCGAAGACGAACGGCTTGCCGGTGACCGCGATCGCCATCGGTGACGCCGCCGCGGCCTCGTCGAACGCCTGGCTCAGGCTCACCAGCGACTGCGGGCCGAACGTGGACGGCCGGGTGTGGTCGTGGCCGTTGTCGATGGTGATGAGGGCGACCTGGCCGTCCAGCCCGGGCACCGTGACCAGCTTGGTGCGGGCGTGCGTGACGACCTCGTCGGGGAACAGGGCCTTGGCCTCGTCAGCGGTCAACGCGGTCACTTCGACTCTCCGTTCCAGTGCGGGTTCTCCCAGATGACGGTCCCGCCCATGCCGATGCCGATGCACATGGTGGTGATGCCGTAGCGCACGTCCGGGCGCTCGGCGAACTGCCGTGACAGCTGGGTCATCAGGCGCACGCCCGAGGACGCCAGCGGGTGGCCGGTGGCGATCGCGCCGCCCCACTGGTTGACCCGCGGGTCATCGTCGGCGATGCCGAAGTGGTCGAGGAAGGCGAGCACCTGCACGGCGAACGCCTCGTTGATCTCGAACAGGCCGATGTCGTCGATCGTGAGGCCGGCGCGCTTCAACGCCTTCTCGGTGGCCGGCACCGGGCCGACGCCCATGACCTCGGGCTCGACGCCCATGAACGAGTAGCCGACCAGGCGCATGCCGACCGGCAGGCCCAGCTCGCGCGCGGTCTCCTCCTCGGCCAGGATGCAGCCGGTCGCGCCGTCGTTCAGGCCGGCCGCGTTGCCCGCGGTGACCCGGCCGTGCGGGCGGAACGGCGTCTTCAGCTTGGCCAGGTCCTCGACCGTGGTGCCGGGACGGGGCGGCTCGTCGGCGGTGGCCAGGCCCCAGCCGTTCTCGGCCGAACGGGTCGCGACCGGCACCAGCTCGGGGCCGATCTTGCCGTTCTTCACCGCGTCGGCGTACTTGGCCTGCGACGCCGCCGCGAACGCGTCCGTGCGCTCCTTGGTGATGGCCGGGAACCGGTCGTGCAGGTTCTCCGCCGTCGAGCCCATGACGAGCGCGGACGGGTCCACGATCTTGTCCGACAGGAACCGCGGGTTGGGGTCGACGCCCTCGCCCATCGGGTGCCGGCCCATGTGCTCGACACCGCCCGCGATCACCACGTCGTACGCGCCGAACGCGATGCCGCTGGCCGACGTCGTCACGGCCGTCATCGCGCCCGCGCACATGCGGTCGATGGCGTAGCCGGGCACCGACTTGGGCAGGCCCGCGAGCAGCGCCGCGGTGCGGCCGATGGTCAGGCCCTGGTCGCCGATCTGCGTGGTGGCGGCGATGGCCACCTCGTCGACCCGCTCCGGCGGCAGCCCGGGGTGACGGCGCAGCAGCTCGCGGATCACCTTGACGACCAGGTCGTCGGCACGGGTCTCCGCGAAGATTCCCTTGGGGCCGGCCTTGCCGAACGGCGTGCGCACGCCGTCCACGAAGACCACGTTTCGAACGCGTGCCGGCGCTACTGGTGCGGCCACGGCGTCTCCTCCGCTTGTGGTGACGATTCGCCCGAGCGGTCGGGCGCGACTCCTACCGATCGGTAACCCAACTCTAGCCCCTGTTACTGGCCGGTAACCACCGTGGGCGCCCTGTCGGATCGGTCACAGAACGCCCGGATGGCCAGGAACAGCCCGAACCCGAACGGGGACAGGACGATCGTGAGCACCAGCAGCGGGCCCATGAGCAGCGGGTGCAGGCCCAGCCGGCGGCTCTCCCGGTACATCCACGCGCCGATCAGCAGGTCCCACGCGATCACCTGCGCCCAGATCGCCGAGGCGCCCCAGGCGGTGGCCAGGAACTCCCTGAGCGTGTCCAGGTCCGGACTGCTCATCGTCGCCCACAACTCGGGCAGGTGCGCGGCGACCAGGACCGTGTAGACGACCAGCGGCGGCACCGCGATCAACGGGGACGAGACGGTCCGGTTCGTGAGGGAGGACGTCGGGGCGAAGATCATCAGGCCCCAGAACGGGACGGTGAGCCAGAACGTGAGCTGGAAGAGGATCCCGGTCATGCGCGCACGACCTCCTTCGGGTTTCCGGTCGTGTCGGTCGTGTCGGCCTTGCGCGGGGTCCTCGCGATCACCGTGGCGGTCCAGGCGGCCACGGTCAGCGCGCCCAGCGCGGTGAGCAGGTCGGGGCGCAGCAGCGGCTGCCCGCGCAGCGCCTGCCACGTGAGCAGCGCCAGCAGGCCCGCGTAACCGATGGCCAGACCCCACACGGTCTTTCGGGTCGCACGCCCGCGCAGCAGCAACGCGGCCAGCGGGAGGATCTGGAGCGCGTGGATGCCCACGAAGTGCGGGATCCGCAGGTCGCCGCCCGTGGTGCTCCACCCCGTGACGGCCAGCTGCGGTCCGCCGTCGGGCACGCCGACGCTGTGCGCGCCCACGATGTCGCCGTCGTCGTCCTGGCCCGGCGCGGGCGAGGTCATCAGGAACCCGAGCGCGAGGCCGACCAGCGTGAGGAGTGTGCCGAGGCGGATGGCGAGGCCCATCGCGGCGTCGGTGAACCTCGTGAACAGCAGCGCGACGGCGATCAGGGCGTGCGTGGCCCAGATGACCACGACGGTGATCGCCATGGCGCGCCACAGCGCCTGGTCGAACGGGGTGGCCACGTTGAAGTGGCTCTGCCTGCCCCGGACCACCTGGCCGACCACGATCACCATCTCGGCCGCGCTCGCCACCGCCAGCGCAGTACCCGCCCACCAGCCGGTTCGGCGCAACCTGGTGGTGAGGGTGAGCATCCACGCCAGGGTGACGCCGTAGAGGGCGAAGGACACCGCGAACTTGAACGGCTTGAACCAGATCGGAGACCCCGCGACAATCCGGTCGTCGATGATCAGTCCGGCGAGGGACACCGGGATCAGGGCGACCATGAGCAGGGAGAACAGCATCAACGGTGGGTGCGGGCGGAGGAAGCGGGTCACGGACGGCTCCTAAGATGGATAGCAGCACTTTCTACTATCGGATAGTTACAGTATCCATGCTGAGGATCGTCTCAGGAAGGGGCCGTGCCCGATGCGCATCGCCGAGTTGAGCCGTCGCAGCGGCGTGCCCGTGCCGACGATCAAGTACTACCTGCGCGAAGGGCTACTGCCTGCCGGTGAGCTGACCAGCCCGAACCAGGCCAGGTACTCCGACGACCACCTCCACCGGCTGCGGCTCGTGCGGGCGATGGTGGAGCTGGGCGGGTTGTCGATCGCGGCCGTGCGGGAGGTGCTGGGCGCGTTGGACGACCCGGAGAAGTCCCTGCACAAGGCGATGGGCACGATCTCGGCCGCGGTGGCGCCGGCGGACCTGGGCAGCGAGGACGAGGTCGCGCACGAGCAGGTCGCGGCGTTCCTGGAGCGGCAGGGGTGGGTGTGCCGGCCCACGTCGTACGCCTACAAGGCGCTGGTGGGTGTGCTGGCCACGGCGCGTGAGGTCGGGCACGAGCGGTTCGCGGACATGCTCGACGGGTTCGCCGCCGCCGCCCGGCCGTTGGCGGAGGCCGACCTGGGGTACGTGCTGGGCGCGGGGTCCAAGGACGAGGCGCTGGAGGCCGTCGTCGTGGGGACCGTGCTGGGTGACGCGGCGATGGCGGCGGTGCGCGCGTTGGCCCGGCGCGAGCTGTCCGGCGTCCGCCAGGCGGAGGAGACGCCGACCCAACCGTGCTCGAACCCCTGACCCCCGTGTGTCGAACCTTCAGCCCGCGCGTGTCGAAC
Organism: Saccharothrix sp. NRRL B-16348; assembly: GCF_001280085.1. GTDB lineage: Bacteria > Actinomycetota > Actinomycetes > Mycobacteriales > Pseudonocardiaceae > Actinosynnema. The sequence goes on from NZ_LGED01000200.1 coordinate 20,552, forward strand.
CTTCAGGTCGCGCGTGTCCTACGTTCGCGTCGCGAGAGTCCTACGTTCAGAACACGCGAGTTCAACGCTCAGAACAGTCGATCTTGTTCTGAGCGTTCAACTCGGGGTACGCGAACGTAGGACACGCGCGACGTGAACGTTCGACACGCGGGGCGTGAGGGTTCGACACGCGCGGGGTTAGGGCTCGGGAGGTGGCGGGGTCAGGGCGGTGGAGAGGGCGTCCGCGGTCAGGGTGATCTGCCAGTTGCGGGCGCCGCCCTCGCGCAGGACGGCGGCCACGCCCTCAGGTGAGGTGTCGGCGGGCGGCTGCCAGCACGTGCGGCGCACGAGGTCGGGCAGCAGCAGGTTCTCCACCGGCAGGGTGTTCGCCTCGGCCACGGCCGTCAGGGCCGTCCTGGCGGCCGCCAGACGGGCTGCGGCGACGGGGTCCTTGTCCGCCCACCGGTTGGCCGGCGGCGGGCCGTCGTGCTGCTGTGACGGCTCCGGAAGCTCGTTGCGGGGCAGTGCGGCGGCACGTTGCAACGCACCCAGCCACACGCCGACCATGCGCCGTTGCGCACGTCCGCGGAACACGGGCAGCGCCAACAGCGCCGCCTCGTCGGAGGGGTTCTTCACCGCGGCGTCGACCAGCGCGGCGTCCGGCAGCACCCGGCCCGGCGCGATGTCCCGTTCACGGGCCAGCGCGTCACGGGCCTCCCACAGCGCCCGCACCGCGGCCAGTTGCCGCGGACTGCGGATCCGGTGGATGCCCGACGTGCGGCGCCACGGTTCGGCGCGCGGACGCGGCAGGGGTGCCGTGCGGGCCGCCTCGAACTCCTCGAGCGCCCACTCCAGCTTCCCCTGCCGCTTGAGCTCCTGTTCGAGCACGTCACGCAGCTCGACCAGCAGTTCGACGTCGAGGGCGGCGTAGTTCAGCCAATCGGCGGGAAGGGGGCGGCGCGACCAGTCGGCCGCGCCGTGCCCCTTCTCCAACCGGTAGCCCAACAACCGCTCGACGAGCGTGCCCAGCGCCACCCGTTCGAAGCCGGCCAGCCTGCCCGCCAGCTCGGTGTCGAACAACACGCTCGGTCGCAGACCGAGTTCGGCGAGGCACGGCAGGTCTTGCGACGCCGCGTGCAACACCCACTCGGTCCCGTCCAGCGCCTCGACCAGCGGATCGAGCCGACCGCCGAGGGCAATCGGGTCGACCAGCACGGTCCCGGCGCCTTCCCGGCGCAGTTGCACCAGGTAAGCGCGTTGCGAGTAGCGGTATCCCGAGGCTCGCTCGGTGTCCACCGCAACCGGACCCGTCGCTCCGGCGAGCGCATCAGCGGCACGCCGGAGCGACGGTGCGTCGGCGACGACAGGCGGAACACCGTCAGCGGGTTCCACCAGCGGCACCGGATCAGCACCGGTTGGTTCGGTTGGCTCGTCGGAGGGTACGTCCACGGCGGAAGACCCTACGACGAACGCACCACTCGCGGGTGTGTTCGGCCGGTTCAGTGTGCCGACCTGCTCAGCGGATCACGCCGGCACGCATGGCCAGCGCCACCATCTGAGCCCGATCCCCGGTGCCCAGCTTGCGCCCGATCCGCGACAGGTGAGACTTCACCGTGAGCGCGGAAAGGCTGAGCGCTTCGCCGATTTCCTTGTTGCTCTGGCCATCGGCGACCAGCTGGAGGACCTCGACCTCACGCGCGGAAAGCTCCCGCGGCGTGTTGTCGGTGCCCGGCACCCTCGTGCCCGCGGCGAGCACGGGCGCAACGCTCGGATCTGCGTAGACGCCGCCGTCGAGGACCCTGCGCACCCCGTCGGTGACCACCATCGGAGAGGCGGACTTCAGCAGGTACGCCTGAGCGCCTGCCTGGAAGGCCGACCTGACCGCGTAGGGGTCGTCGGAGGACGCGAGGACCACGATGCGGGGCCAGCCCTGGGCACGGAGTTCCGTGACCAGGTCGATGCCGGTGCCATCCGGCAGACCCAGATCGAGGATCGCGAGGTCGCACGGTCCGGTAGCGAGTGCCCGCGCCCGAGCCTCCGCAACCGAAGCCGCCTCATGCACTGTCCCGGCTCCCATCTGGGTGAGCCGAGCCGATATCGCCTCCCTCAGCAGTGGGTGGTCGTCGACCACCAGCACTGAAAAAAGCTCCTCCCGCGGGTGCGGGACCATGTTCGCCGGCAACGTGCCGGCTGGCGTGGTACGAACGGCCTGACCTAAGCCGACGGCAGCCACGTCACTACCTCCCTGGAGTCGGTCGTGCCCCCCGACCGGCACCGGGACTTTCGTCCAATCAGCCGCGCCACTGATCGACCGAAAGTGGTGTCGTCTGGGGCAGCGTAGCCGCCCAAGCGGGTCTACGGGACGATCAATCGGGTATCTATCCCGAATGGTTTGTCACTGATGGCCCCCGCTGTCACACGATCGGCTGACAACTCGATCGGGCGCGTAACGCGAGCGGTTCTCACGACGACATCAAGGAGTTGCGGGTGGCGAGCACCACAGGTCGAGGCCGGGCCGAGGAACTGCTGGCCCGGGTGCCTCTCGTCGACGGGCACAACGACCTGCCGTGGGCGCTGCGCGACCTCGCGCGGGGTGACGAATTCGGTGAAAAGTCAACAGCCGACGCGCCGGTCGTGTCCGCCTCTCCCGTCTCGGTCGTCGACCTGGAGGTCCGCCAGCCTGCGCTGCAGACCGACCTGGTCCGGGCGCGCGACGGCCGGTTGGGGATGCAGTTCTGGTCCGTCTGGGTCCCCTGCCGACTGGCGGGCGACGCAGCCGTCACCGCCGTGCTGGAGCAGGTCGAGCTGGTGCACGACCTCGCCGCGCGTTACCCGGCGCACCTGCGCATCGCGACCACCGCCGACGAGGCCGAACGGGCCTTCCGGGACGGGCGGATAGCCTCCCTGATCGGCGCAGAGGGCGGACACAGCATCAACGGCTCGTTGGGCGTGCTGCGGGCGTTGCGGCGGCTGGGCGTGCGGTACATGACGCTCACCCACAACGAGAACACGCCGTGGGCCGACTCGGCGACGGACGAGCCCGTGCACGGCGGGCTGACCGACTTCGGGCGCGACGTGGTGCGGGAGATGAACCGCGTCGGGATGCTGGTCGACCTGTCGCACGTGGCGCCGTCCACCATGCGTGACGCCCTGGAGGTCTCGACGCGGCCGGTGGTCTTCAGCCACTCGTCGTGCCGCGCGGTCGCCGACCACCCCCGCAACGTGCCGGACGACGTGTTGGCGCGGCTCCGGGACAACGACGGCGTGTGCATGGTGACGTTCGTGCCGCAGTTCCTGTCCCAGGCGTACGTCGACTGGGACGGCCGGCTCAGGGAGGCGATGGAGGTGGCGGGGGAGAACCACAACGACCTCGAAGCCCGCCACCGGTTCGCGGACGAGTGGCCGGCCGCCGGCCCGACACCGCGCGTGACCATGGAAGACGTAATCACCCATTTGGAGCACGCCCGCGAGGTGGCCGGTATCGACCACATCGGTTTGGGCGGCGACTACGACGGGACGCGCAGCCTGCCGGAGGGGATGGAGGACGTCTCCTGCTACCCGGACCTGCTCGGCGCCCTGCTGGACCGGGGGTGGAGCGAGGACGACTGCGCCAAGCTCGCCGGCCTCAACGCCCTGCGCGTGCTTCGCGCCAACGACTGACCCGCCTCGCAAGGACCGACCCGCCTCGCTGCGCAGGGGTCCCCGCCAGGGGACCCCTGTCTTTATTCTGCCGGCGGGCACCGACGGATTCGGGTGGTCGGACGGGGCCTGTGGACAACTGTGCGGCAGGCGGCGGCGGCAGGCGGTGTCAGCGCAAGGTCGACACGCCGACCGGGGGCAGGCCGACGGCGGTGGCCATGACGTCGAAGAACGCGGTGCCGTGGGCGGCCAGGTCGGCGGTTCGGGCGGTCCACGAGGCGCGCAGTTCCAGGTCGTCCGTGCGTGCGGGGCCCGCGATGTCGCCGAACCTCGCCGACGACGTCTGCGTGACGGTCCCGCCCAGCGCCAGGAACTCCGCGCCGGCCACCTCCAGCGCCTCCACCAGCCACGACCAGCCGACCTCGGGCAGCAGCGGGTCGGCGGCCAGTTCCGCGTCCAGCTCCACCCGCACGTAGGCGACCAGCCGGAACACGCCCGACCACGCCTCGACCCCGTCCGGGTCGTGCAGCAGCACCAGCCGTCCGGTGGACAGCTCGTCGGCGGGCCCCGTCACCTCCGCGGTCAACGCGAAGGACCAAGGCGCCAGCCGTTGCGGCGGGCGCACCTCGGTCAACTCCAGTTCGGGTCGGGTTCGCACCGACCGGAGCGTCGCCACCGCCCGCTGGAACAGTTCGGGCTCCGTCACACCACGGACTGTAGGCCCCTAAACCTCGGAACGTGAGCGCGGCACGCCGTGCCTGAAGACGCCGCCCGAAGACGTCCTCCGCCCAGCCCGTGGGACGATGGAGAACGAGATGAACGACATCACCGAAGCCCCGTTGCTCGTCGCCGCACGTGGCGGCAGGCCGTCACGCACCCCGGTCTGGTTCATGCGCCAGGCGGGCCGCTCCCTGCCGGAGTACCGCAAGCTGCGCGAAGGCACCGCGATGCTGGACGCCTGCATGGACCCGGAGATGGTCTGCGAGATCACCTTGCAGCCGGTGCGCCGCCACGACGTGGACGGCGCGATCCTGTTCTCCGACATCGTCGTGCCGCTCAAGGCCGCCGGCGTGGACCTGGACATCGTGCCGGGCACCGGGCCGGTGGTGGCCAAGCCGATCTCGACGGAGTCCGACGTCAAGGCCATCCCGGAGCTGCACGAGGAGCAGGTGCGGCCGGTGGCCGACGCGATCGGGCTGCTCAACGCCGAGCTGGGGGACGTGCCGCTGATCGGCTTCGCCGGCGCGCCGTTCACCCTGGCGTCGTACCTGGTCGAAGGCGGCCCGAGCAAGCACCACGAGCGCACCAAGGCGCTCATGCACGGCGACCCGCACCTGTGGCACGCGCTGCTGGACCGGCTGGCGGGCATCACCGCCGAGTTCCTGCGGGTCCAGGTGCGCGCGGGCGTGAAGGCGGTCCAGCTGTTCGACTCGTGGGCGGGCGCGCTGTCCGAGCGCGACTACCGCGAGTTCGTCCTGCCGCACTCGACGCGGGTGCTCCAGAGCGTCAGCGGCGTGCCGCGCATCCACTTCGGCGTCGGCACGTCCGAGCTGCTGCCCGCGATGCGCGAAGCGGGCGCGGACGTGGTCGGCGTCGACTGGCGCACGCCCCTGGACGTGGCGGTCGAGCGGCTGGAGCGGGCCGCGCCCGACCTGCCGAAGCCGGTGGTGCAGGGCAACCTGGACCCGGCGCTGCTGTTCGCGGGCCTGCCCGCGCTGGAACGCGAGATCGAGCGCATCAAGCGCGAGGGCCGCGCCGCCGCCGGGCACATCTTCAACCTCGGCCACGGCGTGCTGCCCGACACCGACCCGGACGTGATCACCCGGGCCGTCGAGCTGGTGCACCGGGCCGCATGAGCGCGCCGCGGGTGGCGGTGGTCGGCGGCGGGATCTCCGGTCTCGCCGCCGCGCACCGCCTGCGCCTGCTGCTCGGTCCGCGGGCCGAGATCACCGTCATCGAGCAGGCCGACCGGCTGGGCGGCAAGCTGCGCACCGGCGAGGTCGGCGGGCGCGCCTACGACGTGGGCGCGGAGGCATTCCTGCACCGTCGTCCCGAGGCCGCCGGGCTGGTCGCCGAGGTGGGTCTGGCCGGCCAACTGGTCCACCCGACGGCCGCGAGGGCGAGCATCCACGCCGCCGGCGACACCCGGCCGATCCCCGCGCACACCCTGATGGGTGTCCCCGCGTCGGTCGACGCCGTGCGCGAGGTGCTGTCGCACGAGGGCCTGCGCCGGGTCGCCGCCGAACGCGACCTGCCGCCGATCCGGCTGGACGGCGCGGACGTGTCGGTGGGCGCGCTGCTGCGCGAGCGGTTCGGCCCCGAGGTGGCAGATCGCCTGGTCGGGCCGCTGCTGGGCGGTGTCTACGCGGGCCGGACCGACGTGCTCGGGCTGCGCGCGACCATGCCGCAGCTGGCCGCCGCGCTGGACTCCGGCGCCGGCTCGCTGCTGGCCGCCGCCGCGGCCACCGTGCCCGCGCCACCCCGACCGGGTGTCACCCGACCGCCGGTCTTCGGCGCGTTGCGCGACGGCATGGCGACGTTGGTCGAGCGCCTGGCGGAGTCGGCCGAGATCCGGCTCGGCCTGCCGGTGCGCGCCCTGGTCCGCCGCGAGCACGGCTGGCGGCTGGAGATCGGCTCCGCCGCCGCGCCGACGCACCTGGACGTGGACGGCGTGGTGCTCGCCGTGCCCGCGCCCGCCGCGCGCAAGCTGCTCGCCGACGTCGCGCCCGCCGCGGCCCGCCGCTACGCCGAGGTCGAGCTGGCGTCGATGGCGGTGGTCGCGCTGGCCCTGCCGCCCGGCACCGAGCTGCCCGAGCGGTCCGGCGTGCTGCTGGCGGAGGACGAGCGGGCCGCCGACGGCGTGCCGTTCACCGCGAAGGCGTTCACCTTCTCCAGCCGCAAGTGGGCGCACCTGGCCGGCGAGCCGGTGCTGGTGCGCGGCAGCGTCGGCAGGCACGGCGAGGCGCACCTGTTGCAGCGCGACGACGACGAGCTGGTCGCGGCCGTCCGGCACGACCTGCGCGAGCTGACGGGCGTCACGGCCCAGCCGATCGACGCCGTGGTCACCCGCTGGGGCGGCGGCCTGCCCCAGTACGGCGTCGGCCACCTGGACGTCGTGCGGGACATCGAGGACGCGGTCTCCGAGCTGCCCGGCCTGGCCGTGGCGGGCGCCACGCTGCACGGCGTCGGCATCCCCGCGTGCATCGCGACGGGGGACGCCGCCGCCGCGCGGGTCGCCGCCCACGTCGCCCGGGAGAGCTCCGACACAGCGTCCGGCGAGGTCGTCGGGCGAGCGCGGTGAGAGGATTGGGGCCATGGCCCGCCTGAACTACAACGAACTCAACGACACCATCCGCTACACCATGTGGTCGGTCTTCCGGGTGGAGCCCGGTCGCCTGCCCGACGACCGCGGCCCGGCCGCCGCCGAGGCGCAGGAGTACCTGGACGGCCTCGAGTCCAAGGGCGTCGTGGTGCGCGGCGTGTACGACGTGGCGGGCCTGCGCGCGGACGCCGACTACATGATCTGGTGGCACGCCGAGGAGATCGAGCAGGTCCAGCAGGCCTACTCCGGGTTCCGCCGCACCGCCGTGGGCCGCGTGTCCACCCCGGTGTGGAGCCAGGTCGCGCTGCACCGGCCCGCCGAGTTCAACCGCAGCCACATCCCGGCGTTCCTGGCGGGCGAGGAAGCGCGCAAGTACGTGTGCGTGTACCCGTTCGTGCGGTCCTACGAGTGGTACCTGCTGCCGGAGGAGGACCGCCGCCGCATGCTCGCCGACCACGGCAAGGAGGCGCGGGACTACCCGGACGTGCGGGCGAACACGGTCGCGTCGTTCGCGCTGGGCGACTACGAGTGGATGCTGGCGTTCGAGGCCGACGAGCTGCACCGCATCGTCGACCTCATGCGGCACCTGCGCGGCACGGAGGCTCGTCGCCACGTGCGCGAGGAGGTCCCGTTCTACACCGGGACCCGCGTGCCGGCCGCCGAGCTGGTCACGAACCTGCCGTAAGGGCGGCGACGACGCGCTTGGCGTGGGCGCTGCCGACGTGCGCGCCGAACGTGCCGAGCACGATCCACGAGCCGTCCCGGAAGACCAGGCCGAACCGTCCCCGCGCGACCAGCCGGGGACGGCGCCTGGCCGCCACCACGACGTCGCGCGGCATCGCCCAGGTCACGGTCATCCGGTCGTCGGCGTTGACCAGGGCGACGACCCGCTGCGCCGTCACGGCGAAGAAGCTGTGCCCGGTCAGGACCGCTTCGAGCTGCCTGGCCAAGGAACCGACCGGGCCGTAGCACGTGCGCCCGCCGATCCAGCTCTCCGGGAAGTCGCCGGGCAGGTCGAGCGACGGCGACGCGAACGCCACCCCGCCGACACCGGCCAACGCCTTGCCGACCCAGCCCTTCGGCTCCGGCACGGCCCGGTCCACCCGGTCGACGACACGGCCCGCGGGCGTGGTCCAGAAGTCCGGTTCGGCCCCGCCGCGCGCGCCGTAGGCCACGCCGACGGACGTGATCGCGAGCAGGGCCTCACCGGGGGCCAACGCGCGCCGCGCGTCGTCCCCCCACACCTTCAGGTCGTCGACCAGCGGCATCAGTCGTCGTCGGTGGCGTAGTCGTAGACGTCCTTGCCCATGTTGAACAGGCCACCCGCCGGTCCGCCCGGCACGGATTCGCCCAGGGCCTGGCCCAGCGGGATGCGGACCGGGGCGGTGTAGATCGACTTGGCGACGCCGAGCGCGATGCCTTCCTTGCTGAACGTGCCCGCGGCCTTCTTCAGCGCCTTGATCGCCTTCAGGCCCGCCTTGTACGCCTTGGCGGCCTCGGCCAGCTTGCGGAGCATGTTCGACAGCTTCATCAGCAGGTCGGCCAGCTTCTTCACGATCTTGAAGACCTTGCCGAGGGTGGCGGCGGCCTTGGCGGCGGCGGCTGCGGCGCCCGCGGCCAGCGACGCGCCGAAGCTGACCACCGAGAGCGCGAGGCTCACCAGCAGGTCGGTCACCAGCATCATGATCAGGTCGATGACGAGGTCGATGATCAGGTTCGCCGAGTCGACGCAGCCCTTCGCGGCCTCGACCAGCATCCCGGACGTGTCCTGCACGTTCTGGGCGAGCTGGTCGATCTGCTCCTCGATCTCGGTCAGCCTGCCGTTGAACTTGTCCGCCGCCGGGCCCTGCCACACGCCGCTCACGGTCTGCCGCGCGCTCGCCTCGTCGGACACGATCGCGCGGATGTCGGTGGCGGCCTTCTCCCACGCGTCGGCCGCGCGGATCAGGTCGTCCGGATCGCCCGCGACCCAGTCGATGGCTTCCAGGAACGGGTTGAGCAACGGCCGGATGATGCCCTGGATCGGACCGGGGCAGCCGTTGAGGAAAGTCTCGATCTTGTTGTTGACCTCGACGGTCGTGCTGGGACTCATCCGCCCACCTTCGGAATCGTCAGCCCTTCGAGGCCTTGGACGATGTCGGTGAGGATCTCTCCGATTCCGCCGTCGACGCCCTCGTAGTCCTCGGCGGTGTCGCGCACCGATTCGGCGATGTCCCGCATGGCCTCGGCGCATTCCTTGAGATCGTTCATGGTCGAGGTCACGCGTTCCTCGTACGAGGCGTGGACGTCGCCGCTGGACGGCATCTTGCCGAACGACTCGCGGCCGACCTTCGCGGCCTCCAGAGCGGCCATGACCTGGTCGAACCGGTCGCCCCGGCGGACCGACGTGCCCGCGAACTCCCGGATGCCGTCGAGCCTGACGTCGAACTTCGCCGTCATCGCGCCACCTCCCAATACCGATCCCTCCGACGGTCGCGACCACGCCGTGGTTCCACCGGATCGCGAATTGTGCCGCCGTTCGGTGCACTAGCCTGCGGCAGACAGTAGTACAGCGGATCGAGGGCGCGATGCGAGAAGATCTCGAACAGAAGCTGGCGCGGATCACCGAACTCGCCGAGCGGAAACAGCAGCAGGCCGATGAACTGCAAGGTCAGCTGGCGGGATTGCGGGTGACCAGGAAGTCCGGTGACGGGCTGCTGACCGCGACCGTGACCGCGAACGGCCAACTGGTCGACCTGCGCATCGACGACCGGGCCCTGCGCAACGGCCGCGAGCTGGCGGCGAACCTGCTGAACCTCGTGTTCCAGGCGTCGGCGGAGGCGTCGCAGCAGGTGCAGGCGCTGGCCGCGCCGCTGCTGGAGGACAGCTCGATCGACCCGTCCGAGCTGGGCCTCGGCCCGACGCCGCCCGTGACGCCGGGGATGCCCGGACCCGGTGGCCCGGGCGCGCAGGGCCCTCAGCAGTACCAGGAGCCGCCCCAGACGTTCCAGCAGCCGGTGCGGAACCACCCGCAGCCGCCGCCTCCTCCGCAGCCGTTCCAGCAGCAACCGCCGCCGCCCGCGCGCCGGCCACCCGTGGACGACGAGCCGGAGGACGGCGGCTCGATCTTCCGCAAGGACACGTGGTGACACGGGCGGAGGGGCGCCCGACCTCGGACGCCCCTCCGCACCGGTCCGCCGCTACTTGGTGAGCCGGTAGGCCCGGATCACCGAGTGTTCGAACGTGTTGCCCTTGCTGTCGGAGCCCTTGGCGCGCAAGGAGGCGAAGCCTGCTTGGTCGGCGTTGCGCACGAGTGCCGCGCCACCGACGACGGGGACCTTGGACCACGTCTTGCCGTCGTCGAAGGAGACGTCGACCTCGACCTTGCGCACGCGGCCGTTGTCGGCGCCCTGCTGCTGCTCCACGGTCAGCGGGATGCGCAGCAGACGTCCGGCGGGCGTGCCGCCGTCCGCGTCGAGCTTGGGGGCGAACCGCACCACCGAGATCGGCAGCTTGCGGATCTCGCCGGTGGGCGTGGTGTCCGAGCGGAACGTCCACGCGCCGGTGACCCGGGTGCTCAGCTCGGAGATGCCCGGCGCCCGGACGTAGTCGACCTCCGCGCGGTAGTCCGCCGCGCCACCGGGCACGGTGAACTGCCCGCCCGGCTCCGGGACCTCGCCGATCTTGGTCCCGTCGCGGTAGAGCGCGGTGCGCGCGGTTTGGTGGCGTGATCCGCCCAGGTTGTTCGCGCCGTCGTTGAGCAACGGCACGTCCACGAGGAGGTGGTCGCCGACCCGGGCGAGGTACTCGAACCGGGACACAGGCAGTCCGGGACCGTAGACCGGGAAGTTGAAGCGCTCCTCGCCGCGCTGGCCCGGCCGGTAGGTGCGGTCGGGCGCCGTGTAGTTCGAGACGAAGTCGGACACGCCCTGGATCTGGTTGAACTGCCAGATCCAGGTGAGGTCGGCGGTGGTGACGTAGTCGACCGCCGCGCCGCCCGGCTTCACCCGGAAGTGCGTCGACCAGCCACCGGAGCCGCTGGGACCGACGGCGTTGCCGCCGTGGATGAACTCGTCGGCGGCGGGGCCGGGGCCGAACTTCGTCCGCACCTCGGCCAGCTCGCCCTTGGCGGGCGCGCGGTCGAAGCCGGTGGGCGCCCGGCCGTGCTCGATCCACGCGAACCGGTAGGCGACGTGCGCGCCGTCCACCGGCTTGCCCTCGTACTGGGCGCTGATCATGACTTCGAGCTGGTCGGCGGGCAGCGCCGGGCCGCTGTGGCCGATCGTCAGGTGTTCCGGGAACCCCTCGAAGAACGCCACGCCGGACCCGCTCCGCCGGTTCCCGAGCGTGCGGGTGACGCCGATGTCGCCGATCACCGCCACCGCGTCCGGCTCGGGCGGCGTGACCTTGAGGGGTTTGGCGGTGCGGGCGTCGAACGTGAGGGAGACGTCGCGGGTGACCGTCAGCGAGGGGTGCGGCAGCACGGCGAGCCTGCCGTCCGCCGGGTCACCGGTGGTCACCATGGCGGACACCAGGTACTCGCCCTTGGGCAGGCGGGTGGTCACGGTGTTGTCGGTGTCCTCCAGGAACGTGAACGTGTCGTTGTCCAGGCCCATCACCACGCCGCTGTACTGGGTGGGCGCCGCGCCGTCGGCGTCGAGGAACGTCGCGTCGACCCCGTAGCTCTCGACCTCGCGCTCGACGGCCACCGGCGTGCGCAGGACGTCACCGGCGACCACCGTGCCGGAGAACGCGCCGTCCGCCGTGCCGACCCTGGTGTCCGCGGTGACGGTCACCTTGGCCTCACCGCCGGCGGGAACGGTGACGGTGGCCGGACTGACGGTGAACATGCCCGCAGGCGCGGGCTTGCCGTCCGGGCCCTTGGCGTCGACCGACACCGGGAAGGTGACCGGCTCGGTCCCGCTGTTGCGGTAGGTCAGGTCCTTGGTGACCGGGGTGTCGTCGGTGTGCGGCCACTGCTGGACGCCCATGGACAGGCTCACTGGGTCCGTGGTGACCGTGGTGGTGATGGCCTTCGCCAGGTCGACCCGGCCCGCGCCCTGGTCGAACGCGGTGAGTGCCGGGTTGTTCTTGGCCGAGGCCATGAGCGCGGCTTTGATCTGGGCTCCGGTCCAGTCGGGGTGCTGCTGGGCGATCAACGCCGCGGCGCCCGCCACGTGCGGTGTGGCCATGGAAGTCCCGGACAGCGCCACGTGGTTCTCGTCCACGGGCGTGCCGATGCTGCCGGTGGCGGCCTTCGCCGCGACGATGTCCACGCCCGGCGCGGTGATGTCGGGTTTGACGGCGCCGTCGCCCACGCGCGGGCCGCGGCTGGAGAAGTACGCGATGCTGTCGTCCCGCTCGACCGCGCCCACGGTGAGCGCGGCGTCCGCGCTGCCGGGTGAGCCGACGGTGCCGGGACGGCCCGAGTTGCCCGCGGCGATCACGAACAGCGTGCCGCTCTGGGCGGACAGCGTGTTCACGGCTTCTTCCAGCGGGTCGAGCGTCGGCGAGTCACCGCCGCCCAGGCTCAGGTTGACCACGTCGGCGCCCTGGTCGACGGCCCACTGCATGCCGCCGAGGATCCACGACTCGGCGCAGCCCTGGAGGACGCACACCTTGCCGTCGAGGATCTCCGCGTCCGGCGCGACACCCTTGTACTTGGGCCCGTTGCTCGCGATGGTCGCGGCGACGTGCGTGCCGTGGCCGTCGACGTCGGTGGCGTCGGGGTCTTCGGTGAAGTTCCGCTCCGCGACCTCCTTGCCCGCCAGGTCGGGGTGCGCGCCGTCGACGCCGCCGTCGAGGACCGCGACCTTGACGCCCTTGCCGGTGTGCCCGGCCTGCCACGCCGTGGGCGCGCCGATCTGGGCGGTGGAGCGGTCGAGGTTCGGCTGGCGCAGGCCGTCGAGCCAGACCTTCTTCACCCCGGGATCGTTCACGAGGGCCTGGAACGTTGTGGTGGCGTCGGATTTCGCGGTGTTCGCGGCGACCGCGCCCACGGTGGGCAGCGCGCGGGTGACCTGGACGCCGGCCCGCGGTTGGTCGCCGGTGATGATCAGCGGCAGGGTGTCGCGCTTGGCGTCGTCGTAGCCGGACTCGACCAGCCCGGTCACGTCGAACAGGCGCAGGTCGAGCTTGCCCTTGGCGACGGCGGCGAGCGCGTCGGCCGGCACGACGTGCAACCGGCCGTCGCGGTGGAACGTGTGGAAGACGACGTCTTCGCGGCCGGGACCGGGCCGTAACGAGCGGGACGTGGGTCCGTTCAACAGCACCTTGTCGCCCGTGATGAGGGTGACGGTCGCGCCGGCCGTTTGGTCGTGCCGTTGTTCCGGTGTCGCGGCGGCAACCCCCGTTGCCGTGCCCGCGACGAGTCCGGCCGCGAGGACGGTGGTGGCCCACCCGATCCAGTGCCTTCGTGATCTCGACGTCAACGCAGATACCTCCCGAATCTGGTTGTCGCGCGGCGGAAACGCGCGCAGTCGGAAGGCACCGCCGGCCCACGGTGGCGGCGGAGTACCGGAACAGTCGAAGCCCCCCAACGACTTCGACGCTATCCACCCGTCAGGGTGAGGGCAGCGTCTCTTGGTGGGAAGTTCACCACTCGGACGGGGCAACAGGCGGTCACTCAACGTCGGTGAAGCGAGAGAGGGAGCATCCGATCGAGCGAATGCCCCCTCTCGTCACGCGATCTTGCTCAGCCGACCCGGTAAGCCCGGATCACGGTGTGCTCGAACGTGTTGCCCTTGCTGTCGGAGCCCTTGGCGCGCAAGGAGGCGAAGCCTGCTTGGTCGGCGTTGCGGACGAGTGCCGCGCCGCCGACGACGGGGACCTTGGACCACGTCTTGCCGTCGTCGAAGGAGACGTCGACCTCGACCTTGCGGACGCGGCCGTTGTCGGCGCCCTGCTGCTGGTCCACGGTCAGCGGGATGCGGAGCACGCGGCCCGCGGGCGTGCCGCCGTCCGCGTCGAGCCGGGGCGTGAACCGCACCACCGACAGCGGGAGCCGGTGAACCTGGTCGCCGGGCACGGTCCCGGAGCGGAACGTCCACGCGCCGGTGACCCGGGTGCTCAGGTCGGAGACCCCGGGCGCGCGGACGTAGTCCACTTCGACCTCGTACCCGGCAGGGTCGGCGGGCACGGGGAAGAACCCGCCCGGTTGCGTGGTCTCGCCGATCTTCTGCCCGTCGCGGTAGAGCGTGGTGCGGGACGACTCGGCGGCGGCTCCGCCCAGGTGGTTCTCGGCGTCGTTGAGCAGCGGGATCTGCACCACGAGCTGGTCGCCGAGCCTGCCCAGGTAGTCGAACCGGGTCGGCGGCAGGCCGGGACCGTACACGGGGAAGCCGAACCGCTCCTGGTGCGTGCGGCCGTTGCGGTAAGCGCTGTCCTCGAGCGAGTAGTCGGCCACGGAACGGCCCTCGGCGGTGAGCTGCGTGGCCAGCCAGCGCCAGCGGAAGCCGTCCGCGGTGATGTAGTCGACCGCGTCGCCGCCCTCGGGCACGATGAACAGCACGCCGAGCGGGCTGGAGCCGTCGGGTGCGATGGCCGCGCCGCCGTGGGCGTAGCGGTGACCCGCCGGCGCCGGGCCGAACGTCGTCCGCACCTCGGCCAGGTCGCTCTTGGCGGGCGCGCGGACGAAGCCGGTGGGCACCCGGCCCTGCTCGAACCACGCGAACCGGAAGCGGACCGCGGTCTGGCCGACCGGCGTGCCGACCGTCTGGGTCGCGACCAGGAACGAGAGCTGGTCGTCCGGCAGGTCCGGGCCGAGGCCGCCGACCGTGACGCCCTCGGGCAACCCCTCGGTGAACAGCGAACGCGCCCCGACGTGCGCGTCCTGGTACCGGCGGGCGATGGTGACCTCGGCGAGCACCGTCGTCGGGTCCGGGTCGGGTGTGGTGATCTTGAGCGGCTTGGTGGCGCGGGCGTCGAAGGCGATCGTGGTCGAGCCGGTCACGGCGAGGCTGGGCTGCGCGAGGATGGCGACCCGGCCGTCCTGGGGGTCGCCCGTGGTGACCTCGACGTGGGCGAAGTACTCGCCCTTGGGCAGGCGGGTGGTGATGGTGTCGTCGGTGTCGGCCAGGAGCGTGAGCGTGTCGTTGTCCAGGCCGATCACGATGCCGCTGTACCGGGTGGGCGCCGCGCCGTCGGCGTCGACGAACGTCGTGGTGACGTCGTAGCTCTCGACCTCGCGGTCCACGCTCACCGGCGTGCGCAGCACGTCGCCCGCGACCACCGCGCCGGCGAACACGCCGTCGACCGTGCCGATCCTCGTGTCGGCGGTGACGGTCACCGTCGCCTCACCGCCGGCGGGGACGGTGACGGTGGCCGGGGTGACGGTGACCATGCCGGCGGGCGCGGGCTTGCCGTCCTGGCCCTTGACGTCGACCGACACGTCGAACGTGACCGCCGCCGTGCCGCTGTTGCGGTAGGTGACGTCTTTGGTGACCGGGGTGTCGTCGGTGTGCGGCCACGGCTGGAAGCCCAGGGCGAGGTTGGCCGGCTCGGACGTGACCGTCGTGGTGATGGCCTTGGTGAGGTCGACGCGTCCGGTGCCCTGGTCGAACGCGGTGAGCGCCGGGTTGTTCTTGGCCGACGCCATGAGCGCGGCCTTGATCCCGCCGCGCCCGCGACGTGCGGCGAGGCCATCGAAGTGCCCGACACGGCGACGTGGCCGTCACCGACCGGCACGCCGATGCTGCCGGTGGCGGCCTTCGCCGCGACGATGTCCACGCCCGGAGCCGTGATGTCCGGTTTGACGGCGCCGTCGCCGAGGCGCGGGCCGCGACTGGAGAACTCGGCGATGCCGTCCTGCCGGTCCACCGCGCCCACGGTGAGCGCGGCGTCGGCGCTGCCGGGCGAGCCGACGGTGCCGGGACGACCCGAGTTGCCCGCGGCGATCACGAACAGCGTGCCGCTCTGGGCGGACAGCGTGTTCACGGCCTCTTCCAGCGGATCGAGCCCCGGGGTGTCGGTGCCGCCCAGGCTCACGTTGATCACGTCCGCGCCCTGGTCGACCGCCCACTGCATCCCGGCGAGGATCCAGGACTCGGAGCAGTCGAGGGAGCAGACCTTGCCGTCGAGGATCCGCGCGTCCGGCGCGACGCCCCGGTACTTCTCGCCGGCGCTCGCGATCGTGGCGGCGACGTGCGTGCCGTGGCCGACCCGGTCGGTCGTGTCCGGGTCGTCGGTGAAGTTGCGCTCGGCGACCTCCTGACCGGCGAGGTCGGGGTGCGTCTGGTCGACGCCGCTGTCCAGCACGGCGACCTTGACGCCTTGGCCGGTGTACCCGGCCTGCCAGGCGGTGGGCGCGCCGATCTGGGCGACGGAGCGGTCCAGGCTGGGCTTGCGGATGCCGTCCAGCCAGACCTTCTTCACCCCGGGATCGCCGGAACGTCGCGGCGGCTTCGGATTTCGCCGTCCGCGCGGCCACCGCGCCCACGGTGGGCAGCGCGCGGGTGACCTGGACGCCGGCGCGCGGCTGGTGACCGGTGATGATCAGCGGCACGGTGTCGCGGCGCGCGTCGTCGTAACCCGCCTCGACCAGCCCGGTCACGTCGAACAGGCGCAGGTCCAGCTTGCCGTTCGCGAGGGCCGGGAAGGCGTCGCGCGGCACGACGTGCAACCGGCCGTCGCGGTGGAACGCGTGGAAGCCGACCTGGCCGCGGCCCGGACCGGCCTCGACCGAGACGACCGCCGTGCCGTCGAGCACCACCCGGTCACCCGTGATCAGGGTGAGGGTCGTGCCGGTGGCGTCGCGGTGCGTCGAGCCCGGCGTCGCGCCGGCCACCCCCGTGGCCGTGGCGGCGACGAGCCCGGCCGCGGCCACCGCGGCCACGGCGACCCGTCGTGATCTGGCGGTCAACACAGATTGCCTCCCGAATCCGGTGGTGCGCGGTGAAAACGCGCAGTCGGAAGGCGCCGCTGACCCGCGGCGGCGGTGATCGTGCCCGGATAAGTCGAAGCCCCCCAACGCTTTCGACGCTATCCGAGAAGGGGGCACCCGCGGGTGCGAATGCCCCTCCCGCCTAACCGATCTTGTACGCCCGGATCACGGTGTGCTCGAACGTGTTGCCGTCGCGGTCCGCGCCCTTGACGCGCAGCGACGCGTGCCCGGCGGTGGCGGGGTTGCGCACGAAGGCGGTGCGCCCGACCACGGCCGCCGACGACCACGACTTGCCGTCGTCGAACGACACCTCGACCTGGACCCGGTCGACCCGGCCGTTGGCCGCACCCTGCTGCTGCTCGACCACGAGCGGCACGCGCAGCACCCGGCCCGCGGGCGCGACGCCGTTCGCGCCGAGGTCGGGGGTGAACCGGACCACGGTCAACGGCAGCGGCACGAACACGTCACCCGGCACGGTGTCCGAGCGGAACGTCCACGCGCCGCTGACGGCGGTGGAGAACTCCGAGACGCCCGGCGTGCGCACGGCCTCCGTTTCGACGCGGAAGTTCGCCGCGCCCGGCGGCACGGCGAACCGGCCGCCGCCCGGCGTGGCCGACTCGCCGACCACGGTCCCGTTGCGCAGCAACGTGGTCCGCGCCGACGACGTCACCGACTGGCCGAGGTTGCCGTCGCCGTCGCCGAACAGCGGCAGCGAGAAGCCGACCACGTCGCCCGCCCGTGCCAGGTACGGGAACGGGGATTTGGGCATGGCCGGCCCGAACACCGGGCGGTTGAACCGCTCGTGGTACGTGCGCCCCGCCTGGTGGGTGCGCCACGGCGATTCGAGCACCGCCTCGATCCCGTCCGCCCCGAACTGCGCGAGCGACCACACCCACTCGACGCCGGACGGTGTGGTGGCGTAGTCGAGGGACCGGCCCGGCGCGGTCACCGGGGTCTCCACGGCGAGACCGCCCAGCCCGCCGGGCAGCACGGGGAAGCCGGCGTAGCGGTGCTCCTTGCCCGCCGGACCGGCGGCGAACTCGGACCGCACCTCGGCCAGGTCCCGCCTGGTCGGCGCGCGGACCAGGCCGGTGGGCACCTTGCCGTGCTCCGCGAACGACAACCGGTAGGTCACCGGCGTCGTGCCGACCGGTGTGCCCGCGGCCTGCGTGCTCACCATCACGGACACGTCGGCGGCGGGCAGCTCGGGGCCGAGGTGCGCGATCGACACGGTGCGGAAGCCGCCCGCGAACACCGCGCCGATGGCGGTCACCAGCTCGCCGTCCCGGCTGCGGCTGATCAGCAGGTCGCCGAACTCGGGCTCCGCCTTCGGGTCGGGGAACGTGATGGCGATCGGCTTCGCCTTCCGCGCGTCCACGGTGACCGTGGTGGTGTCGCGGCTGACGCGCAGGCTCGGCATCGGCAGCACGGCGCTGTTCGTGCCTCCGGTCAGCACCTCGCCCACGAACAGGTACTCGCCCACGGGCAGCCGGGCGGTGGCCTTCCCGGCCGTGCCGCTCGGCACCACGAACTTGTCGTTGTCGAGGCCGAGGACGAACGCGAAGTAGTCGGCCGCGGGGTTGCCCTCCGCGTCGATGAAGTCGAACGTGACGTCGTAGCTCTCGACCTCGCGGTTCACGCCCACCGGCACGCGCAGCGCGACGCCGCCGCCCGAGGCGACGACCGTGCCGCTGTACGCGCCGTCCACGGTCGCCGCCTTGGTGTCGGCGGTGACCGTGGCCTTGGCCTCGCCACCCGCGGGCACGGTGACCGTGGCCGGGCTGACGGTGAACACGCCGGCCGGCACGGGCGCGCCGCCGGGGCCCTTGGCGTCGATCGTGAGGTCCAGCGTGACCGGCTGCGCGCCGGCGTTGCGGACGGTGAACTCCTTGCTGGTGGCGACGTCGTCGTCGTGCGGCCACTCCTGCAGGCCGAGTGCGAGCGACGGCGGGTCGGCGGTCACCGTGGTGGTGATGGCCTTGGTGAGGTCGACGCGTCCGGTGCCCTGGTCGAACGCGGTGAGCGCCGGGTTGTTCTTGGCCGACGCCATGAGCGCGGCCTTGATCCCGGTCCAGTCGGGGTGCTGTTGGGCGATCAACGCCGCCGCTCCCGCCACGTGCGGTGTGGCCATGGACGTGCCGGACACGGCGACGTGCTTGTCGCCCACCGGTGTGCCGATCTGGCCGGTGCTGGACTTCGCCGCGACGATGTCCACGCCGGGCGCGGTGATGTCCGGCCTCGGCGCGCCGTCACCCACGCGGGGGCCGCGGCTGGAGAAGCCCGCGATGCTGTCGTCCCGCTCGACCGCGCCGACGGCGAGCGCCGCGTCCGCGCTGGCCGGCGAGCTGAGCGTCTCGGGGCCGCCGGAGTTGCCCGCCGCGACCACGAACAGCGTGCCGGTCCGCGCCGACAGCGTCTCGATGGCCTGCTCCAGCGGGTCGACGTCCGGGGTGTCCGTGCCGCCCAGGCTCATGTTGATCACGTCCGCGCCCTGGTCGGCGGCCCACTGCATGCCGTCGACGATCCAGGACTCGGCGCAGCTCAACGAGCACACCTTGCCGTCGAGGATCTGCGCGTCCGGCGCCACGCCCCGGTACTTCTCGCCGGCGCTCGCGACCGTCGCGGCGACGTGCGTGCCGTGGCCGACCAGGTCGCTGTTGTCCGGGTCCTCGCTGAAGTTGCGCTCGGCGATCTCGCGGCCGACCAGGTCGGGGTGCGTCTGGTCGACGCCGCTGTCGAGCACGGCGACCTTGACGCCTTGGCCGGTGAGTCCGGCCTGCCAGGCGGTGGGCGCGCCGATCTGGGCGACGGAGCGGTCCAGGCTGGGCTTGCGGATGCCGTCCAGCCAGACCTTCTTCACCCCGGGATCGAGGCCTCGGAACGCCGCCGCGGTGTCGGCTTTCGCGGTCCGCGCGGCCACCGAACCGATGGTGGGCAGCGCGCGGGTGACCTGGACGTCGGCGGTGCGCGGCTGGTCGCCGGTGATGATCAGCGGCACGGTGTCGCGGCGCGCGTCGTCGTAGCCCGCGTCCACGAGGCCGGTGACGTCGAACAGGCGCAGGTCCAGCTTGCCGTCGGCGAGCGGCCGGGCCACGTCGCGCGGGATGACGTGCAGGTGGCCGGCACGCAGGAACCGGTGGAACGTGATGCCGTCGCGGTCCCGGCCCGGCGTGACCGACAGGAGCGTGCCACCGGCGACGACGACCCTGTCGCCGGTGACGAGGGTGACGGTGTGCCGCTCGCCGCCGGCGCGTCCCGGCGGTGGCGGTGCGGGTGAGGCGATCGCCGTCGCGGTGCCGGCGGCCAGTCCGACCGCCAGCAGCGCGGCCCCCCAGACGACACCACGTGATCTCGGATTCAACGCAGATACCTCCCGAATCTGGTTGAGCGCGTTGCGGAACGCGCCTGCGGGAGGCGGAACGAGCTGCGGTGAACCGAAACGACGTCGCCCCCCGACACGGTCGACGCTAGCCAGTCGGGGGACGGGATTCAGCGGCCCAACGTGGTGCGTGCGGGCGGCCGGGCAGCCCAACGGGCGTTGGTCGCCGGGAGGGGCGCCCGAAGGTCGCGGACGCCCCTCCCGAGCCCGTCAAGCGATCTTGTACGCCCGGATCACGGTGTGCTCCAAGGCGTTGCCGTCGCTGTCGGTCGCCTTCACCCGCACCGAGCCGTAACCGGCCGCGTTCGGGTTCGCGATGGTGGCGACGTTCCCCGACACCGGCGCCGCGGTCCACGTCGCGCCGTCGTCGAACGACACCTCGACGTCGACCCGGTCGACCCGGCCGTTGACCGCGCCGTCCTGCTGCTGCACGGTCAGCGGCACGCGCAGGGCCTGGCCCTTCGGCGCCGCGCCGCTCGCGTCCAGCTCCGGCGTGAACCGCACCACCGACAGCGGCAGCGGCACGTACCGGTCACTGGTCGCGGTGTCCGAGCGGAACGTCCACGCGGCGCTCACCTTCGTGGCGAACTCCGACGTGCCGGCCGCCCGCACCGCGTCGGTCTCCACCCGGTAGGCCGCCGCGCCCGCGGGCACCTCGAACAGGCCGTTCGCCGCGTACGACGTCTCACCGACCTTCGTCCCGTCGCGCAGCAACGTGGTCCGGGCCGACGACACCGCCGCGTTGCCACCGTTGCCCGCCCGGTCGGTGAACAGCGGCACGGCGAAGCTGATCTCGTTGCCGCTGCGCGCCAGGTACGGCGACCGCGACTCGGGCAGCGCGGGGGAGAACACCGGGTCGTTGAACCGCTCGTCGTGCGTGCCGCCCCGCTGGTAGGTGCGCTCCGGCGAGGTCAGCGTCGCCTCGACCACGCCCTCCGCGCCGAACTGCAGGAAGCCCCACGACCACGCCAGGTCCGTGGTGACCCGGTTGACCGCCTCACCGGGCGAGCCCACGTACGGCAGCCACGACCAGCCGCCGACACCGCCCGCGGTGATCGGGTTGCCGCCGTGCCCGAACTGGCGGCCCGCCGGACCGGGACCGAACTTCGTCCGCACCTCGGCCAGCTCCGTCGCGGCCACGTCGCGCACGAACCCGACCGGCATCTTCCCCTGCTGCGTCCAGGCGAACCGGTAGGTCACCGGCTTGTCGCCGTCCGGCGTGCCGCGGAACTGCGCGCCGAGCAACGCGGTCATGTCGCCCGCCGCCAACTCCGGGCCGACGTGCGCGATGGACACGTTCGGGCCGAAACCGCCGAGGAACGCCGTGCTCACGCTGGCCTGCCGGTCGCCGCGGGTGCGCACCATCGTGACGTCGCCCAACGCCTCCTCGGCGCCCGCGTCCGGCGCGGTGATCTTCAACGGCTTGGCCGTGCGAGCGTCGAGCGTCACCGTGGTGTCCGCGGTGACGTTCAGGCCCGGCCGCGGCAGCAGCGCCAGCCGCGTGTCGTCGGTCTGCACGTCGGAGTTGGTGAAGTAGTCGCCCTTCGGCAGCCGCAGCGTGAACGAGCCGTCCGCGTCGTAGGGGAAGGCGAACGTGCCGTTGCTCAGCCCGATGATCGACGTGTAGTAGTCGGCGGCGGGCGCGCCCGAGCCGTCCAGGAAGTCGAACGTCACGTCGTAGCTCTCCACCTCCCGGTTCACGCTGAGCGCGGTGCGCAGCGGTGTCGGACCGCCGGTCGCCACCACCGCGCCCACGTACAGGCCGTCCTGCGTGCCGAGCCGGGTGTCGGCGGTGACCGAGGCCGTCGCCTCGCCGCCCGCCGGCACGGTGACCTTCGCCGGGGACACGCCGATCAGGCCCGCGGGCGCGGTGCCGCCGTCGGGGCCCTTCACCTCGGTGGCCAGCGACAACGTGATCGGCGCGGTGCCGCCGTTGCGGTAGGTCACCGTCTTGGTGATCGGGGTGTCGTCGGTGTGCGGCCACTTCTGCAGGCCCATGGCGAGGCTCGCGGGCTCGGCGGTGACCGAGGTCGTGATGGCCTTGGCCAGGTCGACCCGACCCGCGCCCTGGTCGAACGCGGTGAGCGCCGGGTTGTTCTTCGCCGACGCCACCAGCGCCGCCTTGAGCTGCGCGCCGGTCCAGTCCGGGTGCTGCTGGGCGAGCAACGCCGCCGCGCCCGCCACGTGCGGCGTCGCCATCGACGTGCCCGACATGGCCACGTGCCCGTCGCCGACCGGTGTGCCGACCGTGCCGCTGCTCGACTTCGCGGCGACGATGTCCACGCCCGGAGCGGTGATGTCGGGCTTGACCGCGCCGTCGCCGACGCGGGGTCCCCGGCTGGAGAACGGCGCGATGCCGTCCTGCCGGTCCACCGCGCCCACCGTCAGCGCGGCGTCGGCGCTGCCGGGCGAGCTGATCGTCTCGGGGCGGGAGTTGTTGCCCGCCGCGATCACGAACAGCACGCCGGTCTGCGCGGACAGCGTGTTGACCGCTTCCTCCAACGGGTCCAGCTCGGCCGTGTCGCCGCCGCCGATGCTGATGTTCACGATGTCCGCGCCCTGCTCGGCGGCCCACTGCATGCCCGCCACGATCGCCGACTCCTGGCAGCCGGAGAGCACGCACACCTTGCCGTCCAGCAGGTCCGCGTCCGGCGCGACGCCCTTGTACTTCGCGCCCGAACTGGCGATCGTCGCGGCGACGTGCGTGCCGTGGCCGACGCCGTCGGTGTTGTCCGGGTCGTCGGTGAAGTTCTTCTCCACGACCTCGTGGCCCGCCAGGTCCGGGTGTTCCTGGTCGACGCCGGTGTCCAGCACGGCCACCTTGACGCCCTTGCCGGTGTGCCCGGCCTGCCACGCGGTCGGCGCGCCGATCTGCGCGGTGGAGCGGTCCAGGCTCGGTTGGCGCAACCCGTCCAACCACACCTTGCGCACGCTCGCCCTCGACACGAGCGTGTGCCAGGTGTCCGTCGCCTCGGACTTGACCACCTGCGCGGCGTACGAGCCGACCGCGGGCAGTTGGTGGCCGACGCGCAGGCCGGCGGTCGCCGGCGCCTGCTCGCCGGTCACGATCAGGGGCAGCGTGTCCCGGCTGCCGTCGTCGTAGCCGGACTCGATCAGACCCGTGACGTCGAACAGCCGCGGGTCCAGCTTGCCCTGCGAGACGGCTTTCGCCGCGTCGCGCGGCACGACGTGCAGGTGCCCGTCACGCCGGTAGCTGTGGAACACCGTGCGTTCTCGTCCCGGCGCGGCGACCAGGGCGCTGACCTCGTCACCGAGGAGCACGACCTTGTCGCCGGTGATCAGGGTGACCTCGTGGTGCTCGCCGGTCGTGGGCGGGACGTCCTCCGCGCCCGACACCCCCGGACTGCTCGCCGTGAGGCCCGCCGCGACGAGCACGGCCCCCCACGTCATGCCACGGATGCGTTTGCTCTTCAACTTGTCTCGAACCTCCCGGTGAGTGCCGCGCCTGGCGGGCGCGCGGCCGGAAGGGCTGGCTACCCGCGGTGGCGGCGGATGGACCGGGAGCGACGTCGCCCTTGACGTCACCGACGCTAGAGGCTCCGGGGAGGCTCGACAGCCGCTGATTGGTCGGTACGTTCTTGACCAATTCAGCCGAGTAAACGGTTACCTACCGTTCAGTAATAGAGCCGTCGGCACCAACTGAG
Source organism: Saccharothrix sp. NRRL B-16348 (assembly GCF_001280085.1). Taxonomy (GTDB): domain Bacteria; phylum Actinomycetota; class Actinomycetes; order Mycobacteriales; family Pseudonocardiaceae; genus Actinosynnema. The sequence goes on from NZ_LGED01000200.1 coordinate 44,395, forward strand.
ATACCTGCCTGTGGACCACCGGCTGGGCAGTCCGGACCGTTGGGGTAGACCATTTCGGGGGTCAGCCCGATATGCCGGTCCACCAGGGAAGAACCGGATTGGTCCAGCAGCGTCAAGCGCGCCGTGACCGGTTTCGCGGGCAGCTCCGGAAGATCGGCGAACCCGTGCTTGCCTCCCGTCGGCTCAGAGCGCGCGCTGCACGAGTCGTCCGGGGAAGTGCCGGTGCAGGTCGTCTCCACGACCCGGCTCGACGGGTACAGCTCCAGCGCGGGGGTTGCACAGATCTCGTCCCAGCAAACCTCGATCGCGCCGGACACCACGTCGGGGTGTTCGACGTCCACGGAAACGCCGGTGCGCGTGCCGATCGCCGTGCAGCCCACGCCGCCGCCGACGTTGGTCGCGCCGCACGCGGTGGCCAGCAACAACACGCCCAACGGCCAGATCCGTCTCCACATGCCCCAGGGACGGAACGGGCGGGCGATCAGGTTGCCCGCCGCCACCACCGTCTTCTCCTCGGCGGCGCGAGCTCGCCCCGGGCGACGGCCCAGTCGGCGAAGCGGTTGGCGTCGTCGCGGAACCGCGTGCCGACCTCTTTGGGGTGGGCCGCGGCGTAGGCGTCGAACAGGGGGCGGAACCGTTCGCCCAGCTCGGCGGCGACGTCGGGCCGGATCATCTCCACGATCCCGCGGCGCTTGGCGAGCAGCGCCCGCCGCTCGACGCGCACCCGTTCGGCGTCGAACCCCGCGGGCACGTCGCCGCCGGCCAGCAGCGCCCGCAGCAACTCGGCCTGTGCCGCGGCCAACCGGTCGCGCTGGGGCTGGGTCACCCCAGCACCGCCCGGATCGCGGCCAGTTCGCCGGCCAGCTCGGCGTCGGCCGGGTAGTCGTCGTCGCGTTCGAGCAGGACGCCGGGCGGGTCGACGCGGGCACGCAGCTGGGCGAGGACGTCCAGCACCTCGGGGAGCACGGCGTGGGCGTGCGTGTCGTGGTAGACGCCTTGGTGCTCCTCGCCGCCCGCGACGTGCACGTAGGCGAGGCGTTCCAGCGGGATCTCGTCCAGGAAGCGGGCGACGTCGGTGCCGAGGTTGCGGGCGTTGGCGTAGAGGTTGGCGACGTCGACCAGCAGGTGGCAGTCGGTGCGGTCGACCAGTTCGGCCAGGAACTGGCCTTCGGTCAGCTCGCCGTCCGGCCAGTCGAGGAGCGCGGCGACGTTCTCCAGGGCCAGGGGCACGGGCAGGTCCTGCTGGGCGGCCTTGACGTTGGCGACGAGGACGTCGAGCGCGTCGCGGGTGCGGGGGAGCGGCATGAGGTGGCCGGAGTCCAGGCCGCCCGCGCGCACGAAGCAGACGTGATCGCTGACCAGCGGCGCGTCGAGCGCCTCGGCCAGCGCGCCCAGGTGCGCCACCCGTTGGGCGTCAACGGGTTCCGCGCCGCCGAGCGAGAGCGAGACCGCGTGCGGCAGCACGGGAACGCCCCGTTCGCGGAGCAGGAGCACGGACTCGGGCAGGTGCCCGACGTGCAGGTTCTCCGCGACGACCTCCACGAAGTCGACGCCCGGCAGGCGTTCGACGGTGAGGTCGATCTCCGGCCGCCATCCGATGCCGACACCCAGCTTCTCCACGGGCCACCCGCCTTTCCGCCGCTACCGCGCCGCTCTCCCGCCTTCGTGCCGGCCGGTCACTCGCCGCCGCCACCACCGCCACAGCCGCCGCCACCACCGCACGACGAGCCGCCGCTGTCTGAACCGCCGTTGGCCGAGCTGCCACCGCCGCAACTGCTGCTGGAGCAACTGCCGCAGCCGCCACCGCACGACGCGCTGCCGTCGGACCTGCTCGCCCGCGTCCGCCGTTGCAGCCTCTCCCGCGCGGCGGGCGCGATGCCGAGCACGTCCGTCACCCGGGTGCCGCCGAACCGGCCCAGCAGCCCGAAGCAGGCGACCAGCGCGATCCGGTTCCGCGGCAGGGCGATCCCCTTCAACCGCACCACCTCGTCCCGCCCCCGCCTCGTCAGCGGGCGCGCCAGCCGACCGAGCACGGCCGAGCACACCGCCCACCCGATCACGGCGCCGAAGCCCACCTGGAGCGGCAGCGCCAGCGCGAACATCGCGATCACGGCCGCCGCCGCCGCACCCAGCACCAGCAACCGCAGCCGCCGCACCGCCCGCCTGCGCTCCGGCGACGTGACCAGGCCGCGGTCGATCAGGTGCCGCCGCAGCCACTGCGCCTCGTCGCTCCCCGCCGTCGCGGTGACCAGCTCACCCAACGTCCGCGGCACCGAGCGCAGCACGTGCGCCTGCAACGGGCTCCACCCGTGGCCCGGCCGGCCGACCGCGCTGACGTGGCCCTCGCGGGAGATCCGCAGCATCCCGGCCTCGACCAGCGACACCACCGCGACCTCGGCCGCCCGGCCCGGCCCGCCGACCAGGAAAGCCTGCTCCTCCGGCTTCGGCCACGGCTCAGGCGTCGAACCCGCCGAACCCGCCGAAGTCGGCGTCCACTGAGTCACCACCGTCGTCCCCTTCCAGCCACTGCGCGGCCAACCACCCACCCGCGAACCACCCGCCGGCCACGAGCCACCCGTTGCGCCGTTGCCAGCGCCGCGGTTCGACCACCACGGCACGCCTGCGCCGCGGGAGTGGTGCCTGTGACGTCTCGCCGGGCGCGATCGGTTCCGCCCGTTCGCCGTCGAACACCGCCGTCTCCGACCGTGCCGACCCCTTGCGCGGCACGGGCGGCTCGGCGGTGCGCGACGAGCGGACCAGGCCGTAGCGGGCGGTCACCTCGGCCGGGTCGACCGGGGCGAGGCCCGCCGTGGCCTCCTCGTACGCCCGCGCGCCCCTCCTGGTCAGGACGGGCGGCGGACCCAACAGCAGCAGGACACCGAGCACGCCGGTGACCGCCAGCGCGGTGACCGTCACCCACCCACCCGGACCTGCGAGAACAGCGACCACCGCGAGCGCCGCCACCGGCACGACCGCCAGCACCGCCCGCGCCAACCGCCGTCGCGGCGACACCAGCAGGCCACCCGCGACCAGGCGTTGCCCGATCTGCCGGGCGGGTCCGCTGGTGGCCGCGCCGACCACCAGCTCGTCCAGGTCACGCGGCTGCGCGAGCCGGGCGAGCACGACCGCCTGCAACGCGGTGGCCGGCTGCTCCTCGCCGGGCACCGCCGCGGCCACCGAACCGGACACCCGAGCCCGGTTCTCGGCCACCAGACCCGCCAACGCCACCTCGACCGCCCGCACCGGGCCGCCGCCGAGGTAACCGATCTCCTCGAACGACAGCGGCCGGTCGGGCACGGCGCCGGCGACCCGCTTCCAGCGCAGGCCCACCACCACCGCGGCGACGAGCGCCGGGCCGTACCACCACAGGAACGTCATGGCCGCCACCCTAGGAGCCGTCGGGCCGAACCCGGCCGTGGTCACGGAAGCGTAAGAACCCCGTCAGCCACCGCCGCCACCACCACCGCAACCGCCGCCCCCGCCACCACAGCTGCTGCCACTGCTGCCGGAGCAACTGCTCCCGCTACCGCAGCCGCTGCCGCTCGTCGTGGACGTGCCGGCCACGAAAGCACCGCCCGACGCCATCCTGGGACGTGACCACGGACGTGCCGCGGCGCGCAGCGTGATGTTCGGGTGGCTGTTGAAACCGTTGAGAGCGACCGACTCGGCGGCGTTCGCCGAGCCGGTCCCTCCCCACCCCCCGGTGATCCCGCCTGCGCGAGCCTTCGCCACCGCGGCACGACCCTTCGCGGTGCGCGTCAACGGAGCCGCCTTCAGCAGCCCCCAGATCAGCAAGCCCGTCAGCACGAGCTGCAACGTCAGGATCCACACGGGCGCGTTGATCACCTGCCCGTTCACCCAGCGCGCGACACCGACGACGAACAGCAGCGCCATCGGCGTGACACCCGCCCGCAGCCGCCGCTTCACCACGTCCGGCGCGTCCAGGTAGCCCAGCTCGACCAGCCGGCGGCCGACCGCGCGCGGCGCGTCCTTCTCCGAGACCGACGTGATGAGCAGCGACAACGTCCGGTAGCGGTAACGCGTCGCGTCGGCCAGCACGGCCTGGTCGACCGGGTGGTCCGCGACGGGGGAGCCGACGACGCGCACGGCCCCGTTGCGCGCGGGGATCAGGGCGCCCGAGTCGATGAGGGACGCGACGGACGTCTCGACCACCCGTCGTGGTCCGCCGGTCAGGTAAGCGATGTCCAGCAACCCGAGCGCACCCGCGGGGGCGTCACCCCGCGACCCCCACGGGCGCACTCGGACGAAGATCGCGAAAGCCAGCGACACGGCCAGCGCGATCCAGTACAGCTCAAGGAATTCCGGGCCTGAAAGCCCCCACGGTCGCTCCACGGTCCACCCCCTGTGGGCCTCGGTGGAACCAGGTCCACCAGCTAGGAGGCAATCGTGTGCGCCAGGCCACACCCCAGCAAGAGGGCTTTAGCAAGCCTTAGGGTTCGGGTCGTTCGACGGTGGGTCCGTCAGGAGGACGACGCGCCGTCCACGCCGCCGGAGCCTTCGCCGTCAGTGCCCTTGAAGATGCGCATGATTCCTCCTGGAGTGGATCAGTCATCATTCGGAGTAGCGCCCTCAGTCTGCTCGACCACCGGTGGTTTCGACCAGACGCAAGCTCACCGAGTTGATGCAGTAGCGCTGATCCGTGGGCGTGTCGTAGCCCTCACCCTCGAAAACGTGCCCCAAGTGGCTGTGGCACGTGGCGCACAGCACCTCCGTTCGGACCATGCCGTGCGCGCGGTCCTCACGCAGGATCACCGAGTCACCCGCCAGTGGCGAGAAGAACGACGGCCAGCCGCAGTGCGAGTCGAACTTCGTGTCGCTGCGGAACAACTCGGCGCCGCACGCGCGGCACTCGTAGACACCCTCGGTCTTGGTGTCCGTGTACTCGCCGACCCAGGCGGGCTCGGTGCCGGCGTCGCGCAGCACCGCGTACTCCTTGGGGGTCAGGATCTCCCGCCACTCCAGCTCGGAGTGGACCACCTTCGGGGTGGCGCCGACGACAGGTTCCATGCCTCCACGGTAGTCGCACCCGCGGCGGTCGGAACGGGGGCGGAGGTCAGTAGAAGAACACCCAGACGAAGGTGCCCAGGTAGTACCAGACGCTGATCAGCACACCCAGCAGGATGAGGCCGACCACGACGACGGCGGTGAGCCGGCGCAGGCCGCCCGTCCGGTTCGCGGAGTCCGCGAACTGCGCGACCCCCGCGACCGTGCCCTCGATGGTGAAGCTCGGTGGTTGCTGCTTCATCCGGCCGAGGTGCTCGGCGAACGCCCTGGTCTCTGGGTCGTCGGGGTCGAGGCCGATCAGCTCGTCGTCGATGCTGCCCTGAGGGCGATCGTCCGGTGCGTCGGCGGCTCTGGCGCTGGCCATGGAACCCAGCGTAGCCGGCGTTTCAAGCCGCTGGGAGGCTCAACGCGCCAGGGCGGGTGACGGCCGGACCGCGCCGACCGGCCGGCCGTGGCCGAGCACGGGGAACGTGGCCAATTCGTCCGGCGCGTCCACTCCCAGCTTGCGCAACGCGGCGACCAGGACCACCGCCCTGGCCCGGCTGGAGCCGTCCGCGATCTTGCACGCCACCGCTTCGCCGGTCGGCAGGCCGATCGCGTAGACGCCTTCCGCGCCGTCCTTGGCCACCGCGCCCGGGATCGCCCGCATCAGCGTCGTGACGTCGCGGTTCGTGCCGCCGACCCACTCCGGGTGGGCGTTCATCGCCTGCGCGATCCGCCGCTCCGGACCGTCCTGCGCGCGGGCCAGCGCGCTGAACGCCCTGGCCAGGCCGGTGAGGCTGATGCCGAGCAAGGGCGCGCCGCAGCCGTCGACGCCCTCCGCGCCGACGCGCTCGCCCGCCAGTTCCTCCAGGGTGTCGCGGATGGCCCGCTGGAGGGCGTGGGCGGGGTCGAGGTAGTCGTGGGTCGACCAGCCGTTGACGACGCAGGTCGCCAGCATGGCGGCGTGCTTGCCCGAGCAGTTCATGTACTTCGGCGCCTTGGTCCGGCCCGCGGTCAGGTGGGACCTGAGGGCGTCCTCGCCGATCGGCAGGTCCGGGGTGCACTGGAGGTCGGCCTCGGTCAGGCCGTGCGCGCGGAGGATGCGGTGGACGCCGTCGATGTGGAAGTCCTCGCCGGAGTGGCTCGCGCAGGCCAGGGCCAGCAGCTCGTCCTTCAGGTCGAGGCCGTGGCGGAGCATGGCCAGCGCCTGGATCGGCTTGTTGGACGAGCGCGGGTAGGCCGTGTCGTGGGGGCGGCCGACGGACAGCGCTTCACGGCCCGTGCGGTCGAGGGCGATCACGGAGCCGTGGTGGACGGACTCCAGGAACTCGCCACGCCAGACCTCGGCGACCAGTTCGTGCGCCATGCCGTCCCTCCAAACCCTGCGTGCTGCCAACTGTCGACAGTTAACATGGCGGGTGACTTCTCGCGCTAGGAGACGTTCGTGACACTTCCCGTGCACTTGAGCTTGGCCGGTCAGGCCGTGGACGTGCTCCGCGAGCTGGTGCTGACCGGCGACATCCCGCCGGGGGCGCGGGTGAACGAGGTCGAGCTGGCCCAGCGGCTGGGCATCTCGCGGGGGCCGTTGCGGGAGGCGATCCGGCACCTGGCGTCCGAGGGGCTGCTGGTGCTGGCGCCGCACCGGGGCGCTTCCGTGCCGGTCCCGGACGAGGCCGACGTGCGGGCGCTGTTCGAGCTGCGGACCGCGTTGGAGTGCGCGGCGGTCGAGCTGGCGGCGGTCCGGCGGACCGAGGGGGACGTGGTGCGGCTGCGCGCGGTGTGCGAGGAGTCGCGGCGGGCGTACTCGGCGGGTGAACCCTTCCCGTACCGGCTGGACCTGGCGTTCCACCAGGCGTTGCTGGACGCGGCGCGCAGCCCCCGGATCGCCGAGCAGGTGCGGCTGGCGCAGCAGCGGGTGGTGCTGCTGCGCAGCGGCCTGCGCGACGACCCGCCGCACCAGCACGCCTCGCTGGACGACCACGACGCCCTGGTGGCCGCCATCGCCGCCACCGACCCGTCCCGCGCGTCGGACGTGATGCGCAAGCACTTGGCCCGCGTGTGCGCCCAGATGCTCACCAGCCTGGCCTGAGTCAGTAGGTGGCCAGGTGGTCGAGCAGGTGCAGCGTCGTCTGCTCCGCCGCCTCCTCGGGCACGAAGTGGCCCACGCCCGGCATCACCTCGAACCAGTACGGCCCGGTGGTCCACCGCCCCGAGTTCTGCGCCGTGTCGGGCGCGACCACCTTGTCGTCCTCGCCCCACAGGTACCTGGTCGGCACCGAGACCGGCCGGTGCGCGTCCGTGCTCCCGGTGGTGAAGTCGTTGGCCCGGTACCAGTTCAACGCGGCGGTCAGCGCGCCCGGCTCGGTCAGCTTCCGCACGTACTGCGCCACCCGCTCCGGCGGGATCACCGCAGGCCAGCCCTCGCGCAGCCGCGCGCCGTTGTCCGCCAGCAGGGTGCGTTCGGCGACACCAGGCTCCCGAAGGTGGTCCAGGTGGGCCCACCGGCGCCGCTGGTCCGGGTCCGTCCGCAACGCCTCGGCCAGCGCGCCCGGGTGCGGTGCGGACACAGCCGTCAGCGTGCGCACCCGCAGCGGGAACCGCGCCGCCGCGACCCACGCCGCGATACCGCCCCAGTCGTGCCCGACCAGGTCGAACCTCGTCCACCCCAGCGCGTCCGCGATCTCGACCACGTCCTGCACCACGTGGTCCAGCCCGTACGCGCTCACCCGGCGCGGCCGGACACCCGCCGAGTAGCCGCGCAGGTCCGGCGCGACCGCCCGGTAGCCGTGGGCGGCCAACGCCCGCAACTGGTGCCGCCACTCGATACCGCACTCCGGCACGCCGTGCAGGAGCAGCACCTTGCGGCCGGTGGTGGGGCCGGTCGCGATGGCGTCGAACGTGCCCGCGGGGGTCGAGATGCGCTGACGCGTCAGGTCGGATTCGAAGAGCACCGGTCGTGATCGCATGCACTCATCGTGCTGCGGTGATCGCGCTCAGTCCCTGGTGTGCGCCGCCGGAGCGCTGGTGGGGCCAGCCCTACCTCTGTCGGGGGCCGGCGGAGCCGGGTGGACGACCCCGCCGGCCGCCCACGTCAGCCGAGCGTCCCCGTCACCTTCGCGTGGCCCTTGAGCAGGTTGCGCGCGATCGTGCGGCGCTGGATCTCGTCCGTGCCCTCGTAGATGCGCAGCAGCCTCAGTTCCCGGTACCAGCGCTCGATCGGCAGCTCGCGCGTGTAGCCCATGCCGCCGTGGATCTGCAGCACGCGGTCCACGATCTCGTTCGCCTTGATGCCGCCGTACAGCTTCGCCATCGACTGCGCCTGCCGCGAGTCCGCGCCCTGGTCGACCAGCCACGCCGCGTGCAGCACGAGCCAGCGCAACGCCTCGATCTCCACCGCCGAGTCCGCGATCATCCACTGGATGGCCTGGTACTCGGCGATCGGCTGACCGAACGTGACCCGCGTCTTGGCCTGCTCGATGGCCATCTCCACCAGCCGCTCGCACGAGCCCAGCGCCCGCGCCGGCAGCAGGTAGCGGCCCTGGCCGATCCACTGCATGGCCAGGTTGAAGCCGCGACCGACCTCGCCGAGCACGTTCTCCTCGGGCACGCGGACGTTGTCGAACACGAGCGCGGCCGGCCCCCACTGACCCATGGTCGGGATCGGCTCGGACTTCCAGCCCATGTCCCGGTCGACCAGGAAGCACGTGACGCCGCCGTCCGCGCCCTTCTCCTTGTCGGTCACCGCGAACACCATCACGAAGTCGGCCTCGTTGCCCTGCGTGATGAACGTCTTCTCGCCGTTGATCACCCACTCGTTGCCCTCCTTGCGGGCGGACGTGCGGATGGCCTTGGCGTCGGAACCGGCACCCGGCTCGGTGATCGCGAAGCACGACACGCGCTCACCGGAGATCGTGGGCAGCAGGTAGCGCTGCTTCTGCTCCTCGTTGCCGTGGAACAGGATGTTGTCCGCGTACCCGCCGAACCGGAACGGCACGAACGTGCGGCCCAGCTCGGCCTCCAGCAGCGCCGTCATGAGCGCGCCGAGGCCCATGCCCCCGTACTCCTGCGGCGTGAGCACGCCGAAGAAACCCGCGGCCTTCGCCTTGTCCTGCAACTCCTTCAGCTCGTCACGGGTCAGACCCGGCTGCCCCAGGCGTTCACGGCGCAGCACCTCCGGCTCCAGCGGCGCCACCTCCTTGCGCACGAAGGTCCGCACCCAGTCGCGGATCTCCTTCTGCTCCTCGTCAAGCGTGAAGTCCATGCCGTCCTCCCTCTACGCGAACGCGTTGACGCCGGTCAGCGCCCGGCCGATGAGCAATTTCTGGATCTGGCTGGTGCCCTCGTAGAGGGTCGTCACGCGGGTGTCCCGCAGGTACTTGCCGACGGGGTACTCGTCGATGTAGCCGTAGCCGCCGAACACCTGGATGGCGTTGTTCGCCACGCGCACGGCGGCTTCGCTGGCGTACAGCTTCGCCATGGACGCCTCCGTGCCGAATGGCTCGCCGCGGTCGGCGAGGTCCGCGCAGCGCCACGTGAGCAGGCGTGCCGCGTCGGTCTCCACCGCCATGTCGGCCAGGAGTTCCTGCACGAGCTGGAAGCCGGCGATTGGCTTGCCGAACTGCTCGCGTTCCTTGGCGTACTTGACGCTGACCTCCAGCGCGCCGCGCGCGGCGCCGACGCACCCGGCGGCGACGGACATCCGGCCCCGGTCGAGGGCGGCCATGGCCAGCTTGAAGCCCGCGCCCTCGTCGCCGAGCCGGTTCGCGTCGGGCACCCTGATCCCGTCGAGGGCGAGTTCGGCGGTGGCCTGGCCGCGCATGCCGAGCTTGCCGCGGATCTCGGTGGCGGTGAAGCCGGGCGAGTCGGTCGGCACGAGGAACGCGGTGATCCCCTTAGGACCGGGACCACCCGTTCGGGCGAAGATGAGCGCCACGTCGGCCCACGTCCCGTTGGTGATGAACACCTTCCGGCCGGTGATCAGCCAGTCGTCGCCGTCGCGGACGGCCCTGGTGGCCAACGACGCGGCGTCGGAGCCGGTGCCGGGCTCGGTCAGGCCGAAGCAGCCCAGTTCACGGCCCGAGCACAGGCCCGGCAGCCAGCGCTGCTTCTGCGCCTCGGTGCCGTGCTTGGCGAGGGTCTTGCCGACCAGCCCGAGGGAGACGGAGATGATGCCGCGCACGGCCGAGTCGCCGCGGGCGATCTCCTCCAGCACCAGGCAGTACGCCAGGTGGTCGCCGCCCGAGCCGCCGTACGCTTCGTCGATGCCGAGACCGAGGAAGCCGACGTCGCCCAGCGCGGGCACCAGGTCGCGGTCGATGGCCTCGTCCCGGTCCCAGCGCGTGGCGTGCGGGACGATCTTCTCCTCGGTGAACCGGTGTGCCAACTCCTTGAGCTGCCGGTGTTCGTCGGAGATGCGCAGATCCACCGGGGTGACCTCCTAACCGAACGGTGTTAGGTTATCTAACCTAGGCGCGGAATCGACCACAGGCAAGGGGAGCGGACATGCCGAGGAGCCCGATCCTGAGTGCCTCGCGCATCCGGACCGCCGCGCTGCACATCATCGACCGGGACGGCCTCGACGGCCTGTCGATGCGCAAACTGGCCTCTGAGCTGGGCGTTCAGGCCGCGTCGCTGTACGGGCACGTGAGCACGAAGGACGATCTGCTGCACGAGGTGGCCGCCGGGATCCTGGAGCGGGTCGACGTCTCCGGGTTCGAGGGCGGCGACTGGCGGCACGGCCTGCGCAGCTGCGCCCGCTCCTACCGGGCGGCGCTGGCCGCGCACCCCAACATCGTGCCGTTCCTGGCGTACGGGCCGGCGCACCGCGAGGCCTCGCTGAGGCGGCTGGACGTGGTGCACGGCGGGCTCGTCGCGGCGGGCTGGTCACGGCGTGAGGCGACGATGATCGCGGCCGCGTTGATGTACCTGGTGTTCGGCGCCGCGCTCAGCTCGTTCTCCAGCGGCTTCTCGGAGGACCAGACGTTCTACCGCGACCGGTACCCGAACCTGGACAAGGCCCACCTGCTGCCCGCCGTGGCCCGCGAACTGGACCACGACAGCTTCGAGCTGGCGCTGGAGGCGTTCGTCACCGGGTTGGCGGCGCGAGCGCGCGACTGAGCCGCGCCGCGAGGCCGCCGTGGTCCGCAGGTGCGACGGTGATCCAGTCGGACCCCGTGCTCGCGTACCGGCCGCGTTCGGTGTCGAACCAGGTGATCGGGTGCTCCGCGCCGTCGACGGCGAAGTGGCCGGTGCCCGTGATGGGGCCGGCCAGCATCTCCCGCACCGCCTTCACGTCCGGGTTGCCGGCCTGGCGGACGGCCCGCGTGAAGCCCTGCGGTTCTTCGGGCGGCGGCGCGAGGTCCTTCGCCGCGACCGTCACCGGCTTGCCGGGCCCGGGTCGCAACGGCGGCAACACCTCGACCGCCGCCTCGGCCGGGCCGCGCACCACGTCGAGCAGGACGAAGCCGTCCTCCTGCACGGCGCGGACCGCGTAACCGCCACGTGCCACCACCACGGCTCTGAGCAGCCCGTCGGTGTGGATGTCGGGCATGCCCAGGACGGTGATGCGGGTGGGTGGGCGGTGCAGGAGGCGGAGGGCGTCCTCCAGTTCGGCCTCGGGCCTTCCGCGCCGGGTGAGCGCGCGGCGGTCCAGGTCGGCGTGCACGGCTTGCCGGATGCGCCGCCGTTCGTCGAAGGTCGTGCCGGGCGAGGGCACGTCGAGGGGGTAGGGGATGGGGCCCGCGTCGAGGTCCTCCCAGAGGACGTCGAAGGCGGCCAGCGTCAGCGCGGCGACCCGTCTCATTCGCCGATGGTCTCCGGGGCGACCATGCGCTTGTCGTCGAAGTACTCGTCGGTGGGGATCAGGTACTTCGTCTGGTGCTCCTGGTCCTCCCCACCCGGCGCGCCCTGCCCGGCCATCGGTGCTGCCGCACCCATCGCGCCCATACCGGGTGCCCGCCGTGCCGCATCACCTTGACTGCCCGTGGGCCCGAACGACGCGCCGCCGGTAGGCCCGAAGCCAACCGCACGCCCCTGCCCACCCGCACCGCCTGCGGCCCCGCCGCCACCTGCCGCAGCGGGCATACCGGGCATCCCACCCGGGAACCCAGGCCTGCCCACGTGCCCCGTGCCGCTTCCGCCGGTCGACCTACCACCGGGCGGCACACGCGTCGTTCCGGACGGCGGCCCGACGGGCGCGACCGGCGGCCTCCACCCCGGCTGTCCGACGGGCGGCGCCACCGGCCGCTGCCCATAGGTGGGCGGCGTCAGCGTCGGTGGTGGTGGTGGTGGTGTCGGCGTGACGGTCGGCGGCGTGGTCCACGACGTCCGCGTCGTCCCGCCATCTCCGACAGGCAACGACGCAGGCAGCGTGCCCGTGACACCTGCCGTCCCCGTACTCCCAACGGTCCCGCTCGTCCCACCGCCGATCCGCCCGGCCGGATCCACCGTGTGGGTGTTCACGGACGGGTTGTCGGGCGGCGTGGTGATGACACCCTGCTCCTGCGTCACCTTCGGCGGCTCGGCCAAGGCCGGCATGCCGAGCGCCGCGAAGTACAACGCGTCGTCCCGGGCGTACATCACCCGGACCGCGTCGGCATGCGCCGCGACGGCCTTCGCCTTCAACGCCGGGACGGTGAACGCTGCCGCCATGATGTCGAGCAAGTTGCCGCTTCTCGCGGCATCGGAGTACATCCGCTCTTCATCGAATTCTACTACGGGAGGCATCTTCGCCTTGGCTTCATCAGCCGCTTGGATCTGGTCCCGTACCACCTCGCCGGTACGACTGAACTGATCACTGGCCAACTCGCTGAACTGGCCGACTTTGAGCAGCGCGCTCCGTGCCCCTTCCGCCGCGCCCCCGGTCCAGCCGTCCCTGGAGCCGGTGATGATGGCGGAGAAACTCCTTGCCAGTCCACGCAACGTCTCGCCGATTTCCTCCCAACTGTCGGCAATCTGGTATGCGGTATTGGCGTCGGATTTATTCGTGACTGACTTCACCAAATCTTGGTGTGTACTACTCTCGTAGCGTATTTTGGGTGCGGGTGCGGTGGGCTGCGAAGTCATCAGGTCATCCTCGCGGCGTTCAGGGGAGTTTGGGGGCTATCAACTCGGCGGTCTTGGTGGCTCGGTCGCACGCTGCGGCGGTGTCGATGGTGTTCGCCGGCATGGTGGCGACTACCTGCACGCTCGACGATGCCGATACCGAGATGACCACGTGGCACATGTATTCCGCGCCCAGTGGTGCTTCGATTCGGGTCGCCGGGTATTTGCCGACCTTCGTCGGCACCGTGCGTTCGTCGGTGTAGTCGAGATCGCCGATGCCCTGGTGAGGGCGGATGGCGGCGCCGGCATTTCCGTTGCCGCTGACCTTCCAGAAGCACGTGTCGGCGCCGGCCACTCGATCTTCTTCGCCGGGATTGCTGAGGCCGAGTTGGCTCACTTCATTCGGGGTGAGCAGGTCACAGGGCTTGAGTTCGGCGAGTGCGCTGTTGCCGGGGGCGCTGGACGACGACGTAGGCGAAGATGGCTTCGAGTCGGTTGTCGATGCCGGGCGGGGTGAGCCGGTGGTACCGGCAGCAGTGCATGCGGTCGTCAGCGAGAAGACGGTGACACAGGCGATTGCAAGGCGACCGGTCGGATTCACGGCTGGGCGTTCCTCACCATGTTGTTCCACTCATCGGCCTGGGTGGCGTCCGTGGTTTGGTAAGCCGCCCGGCTCCGGTGGATTTCCGCTTTGAGGTCTTCGATAGCCTGGCGGAACTTCGGGATGATCCGATCCAGTGCTTCCCTGCCGATGTCCCGATTGACTTGTCCAACTTCTTCGGCGTACCCGCTGCCCAGAGGGGTGGAACTGCCGATCATGCCGGACCTTCCTGCGGCCAGATCAAGAGTGTCTTGCATTTCGGTCAATTTCTTGAGCATCGAATCGACGGCATGGGGGTCGATCGACAGTGCGTGCGCCTCGTTTGCTGCAATAAACTCCTCAGTGGCGGCTGTGATGGTGTAGAGTCCAATGTTCAACCACCCGCTTCCAGATGTCTCGCCGTACCTTTCAAGGGCGAACTCGCCGGCATTGTCGAGCTTCGCGCCGCCGTCCTCGACCACAGGCATGCCCCTCCCCAATGCGTCTTGCATGTCGATCAAGGACTGTAGCGCAGTACCATGGTAGAGGTGGACCAGTGGTCCCACTTCATCCGAATGGTGTACCTGACTGCCGCAGTTGTGCGGATTTCATTCACGTGATGGTTTCTCGCATTCATTGACCACTGTTCGTGGTCAGATGCTGGGTGTGAAGGCCTCTTCGTTGTTACCCTCACCCGTATGGCCCAGGCTGTGGAACTAACCGTCGGTGAGCGCGTGGTGCGGGTGTCCAACCCGGGCAAGGTCTACTTCCCCGAGCGTGGGATCACCAAGATCCAGGTGGTCGAGTACTACCTGGCGGTCGCCGAGCCGCTGCTGCGCGTGCTGCGCGACCGGCCGACGACGTTGAAGCGGTACGTCGACGGGGTGACCGGGGAGGCGTTCTACCAGAAGCGGTTGCCCAAGGGGGCGCCCGAGTGGGTCGAGACGGCGCGCATCAAGTTCCCGTCCGGGCGGCCCGCGGACGAGGTGTGCCCGACCGAGCCGGCCGTGCTGGCGTGGGCGGCGAACCTGGGCACGTTCGACTTCCACCCGTGGCCCGTGCGGCGGTCGGACACCGATCGGCCGGACGAGCTGCGCGTCGACCTCGACCCCCAGCCCGGCACGGACTTCCGGGACGCGGTCACGGTGGCGATGGTGCTGCGGGAGGTGCTGGACGAGCTGGGATTCACCGGATACCCGAAGACGTCCGGCGGTCGTGGCATCCACGTGGCCGTGCGCATCCGGCCCGAGTGGGACTTCGTGGACGTGCGGCACGCCGTGATCGCGTTGGCGCGCGAGGTGGAGCGGCGCGTGCCCGACAAGGCGACCACGTCGTGGTGGAAGGAAGAACGCGGCGAACGGGTCTTTCTGGACTTCAACCAGGCCGCCCGCGACCGCACCATCGCGTCCGCCTGGTCGGTCCGCGGCACGCCCCGCGCCACCGTGTCGACCCCGGTGACGTGGGACCACCTGTCCACTGTGGACCCGGACGACTTCGACGTCCTCACCGTGCCGAAGTACCTGGCGGAGAACGGCGACGCGCACGCGTCCCTGGACGACGAGGCGTTCGGCATCGAGCGCCTGCTGGAGTGGTACGAGGCCGACGACCGGGGCGAGATGCCGTACCCGCCGGACTACCCGAAGATGCCCGGCGAGCCACCCCGCGTGCAGCCGTCGCGGAAGCGCAACTAAAGCGACTCCGATCACGTGCGCCCGGTCCGAGTTCGCCCGACCGGGTGGTGTCGTGCTGCGGCGACTGTCCCAGTGGGGTCGAGAGACCCGGCAAGTGCGCAGGTCATCACGGCGGACGGCGGTGGTGGTGCAGGCCGACGGTCCCCGTGTCCCGGAAGGGGTATCGCCCCGGCGACGGCACGGGGGCATGGTGAGCCGCGTGAACACTCGACGCCTTGAAGTGGTCCTGCCTCCCGACGTGCCCGCCCGTGACTACGCGGCCGTCGCTCATGCCATCTGGGCGGTGCTGGACGCGGCCGGGTTGGGCGCGGACGGTGCGCTCCTGGTCGACGAGAACGAGGACGAAGGCGGCCAGGTCGACGACGACCGATAATCGCTCGCCCGCGCCGTTCGGAACGATCTAGCCTGCCCGCCGTGAGCTTCCCGCCCGCGGTGACCGAAGAGCAGTTCGAGGCGCTGGACGACGACGCGCTGCGGCCGGGGGTGGAGGCGTTGTGCGGGCACCTCGGGGTGTCCGGCGACGTGGAACGGTTCCCCGACGGGTCGTTGCCGGTCTACGCGGTGGGTGTCCGGCACGTGCTCAAGCTGTTCCCCGCGGTCCACCTGGACGAGGTCGCGACCGAACGGGACGTGCTGGAAGCCGTGCAGGGACGGTTGCCGGTGCCCACTCCTGCGTTGCACGCGGCGGGCGAGTTCGGCGGTTGGGGATACGTCCTCATGGAACGCCTGCGTGGCGCGAGCCTGAAGGACGTGTGGCCCCAGCTGGACGAGGGCGCGAGGCGGGACGTGTCACGCCAGGTCGGAGAGGCGCTTGCCGCTCTCCACGCCATCACGCCGCCGCCGTTGGAGCCGCGGGACTGGGCGGAGTTCGTGCGCACGCAGACGGCCGGTTGCGTCGAACGCCAGCGTGCCCGCGGCCTCGCGCCCGAGTGGCTGGAGCAGATCACCGACTTCCTCGACTCCGTCGACCTCGGGCACCCCGAACTGGTGCTGGCGCACACCGAGGTGATGAGCGCCCACCTGCTGATCGACGACGGCCGCCTCACCGGCCTGTTCGACTTCGAACCCGCCCTGCGCGCCGCCCGCGAGTACGAGTTCGTCGCCACCGGCGTCTTCCTCACCCGCGGCGAACGCGAGGCCAACCGGGCGCTGCACGACGGCTACGGCCACGCGGTCGACCCGCGCAAGGTGCTCGCCTACGCGCTGCTGCACGTCTACTCGAACGTCGCCTGGTACCTGCGCGAGGTGCCGACCGGGGCCACGACGCTGGACGGCCTGGCCGACCACTGGTTCGGCGCCTGACCTTTCCGCCAACCGGCTGTTTCCGAGAGCGGTTCAGCCGCGATCCGACTGGTCCTCTCGTACCATGGAGGGCAACGTCGAAGAAGGGGAGGCAGGCCGATGACGCAGGCGTACGTGGTGCGGTTCGTCGGCGGCCCCCTCGACGGCCGGGTCGACTCGCACGCCAGGCCGCCCGAGGTGCCGAAGCAGACCGTCACCCACGTCCACCTGCACGGCGGCCCCAAGATCGTGCACCACTACGACCTCGAGTACGCCGTCGAGTACGGCTGCGAGTACCGCCTCCGCGTCGAGGACTAGCCACCGCGCAGCGGGCTCTTGACAGAGTCAGAAGCGGCCAACCGTAGACACGCGCCTCACCTGCGGTTTACCGTTTGGCTTGCGTGAGAGCGCTCTCACAGAGCTGTGAGTCCCTGCTGGAGGTCCCTGTGCGTTCAATCCGCCCCCACTTGGCGGCACTGGTGGTCGCGGTGGCCGCGGCTGCCGCGATCCCCCTCGCCCTGCCCGGAACGGCCAGTGCCGTCACGGTAGGCGCGGGCAGCTACGCCACCACCCGCCCGGCGGGCGCGGTCGGCCCGTCCGACGCCAACGGCGCACCCCTGACGCCGAAGGTCACCGCCCGGATGGCCGGCCGCCCGGTGCCGACCAACGACTGGTGGTCGTCCCTGGCGTTCCAGCGCTACCCCGGCAACCCGTACTCCGAGAACATGTACGCCCACCCGCTGACGTTCCACGCGGCGGCGCAGGGCCTCGGCGTCGGCTACCCGACCAGCCCGAACATCACGCCCGACGGCCGGTTCTACGAGTTCATGCACACCGACGACCTGTTCGTCGGCGTCAGCGGCCTCACCGCGCCGCGCACCCAGGTCGACGGCTGGTCCGACTGGACGGTCAGTCCACTGTGGACCGACGGGACGCGCACCCTGCGCACGACCATCGGCCACGGCTCGCCGTACGTGTACGCGGAGGCCACCGGCGGCGCGGCGCGGGTCGGCTTCAACGGCGCCACCACGATCTGGAGCAACACCGGCACCACCCTCGGCGTCACGATCAACGGCCGCGACTACGCGTTGTTCTCGCCGAGCAACTGGAACGTCGTCGGCACCGCCGAGGCCACCTCCTCGGCCGCGTTCTTCTCCGTGGCCGTGCTGCCGAGCCGCGACGCGCTGTCCCTGTTCCAGCGCTACGCGTTCTCGTTCGTCACGGACACCAAGGTCAACTGGACCTACAACTCGGCGAACGCCCAGCTCACCGCCACCTACACGGCCACGACCACGGCACGCCAGGGCACCCAGACAGGCACCCTGCAGGCCCTCTACCGGCACCAGTGGCTCAGCTCCACCGACACCGTCACCGCCTTCCGCTACACCTCGCCGCGCGGTGAGATGCGGCTGCGCGAGGGCTCGTCGTTCACGACCCGCAGCACGTTCAACGGCGTCCTGCCCGCGCTGCCCCTGTCCTCGGCAGCCGACCAGAACCGCCTGCGCGCCGAGATCGACCAGGAGTTGAACGCCGCCGACCCGTGGAAGGGCGCGGGCGACACCTACTGGACCGGCAAGGCGTTGTGGCGCCTGGCCGCGCTGGCCCGCGTGGCCAACCAGATCGGGTACACCGCGGGCCGCGACCGGCTCCTGGGCATGGTCCGCGACCGGCTCACCGACTGGCTCACCGCCACGTCCGGCGAGGCGGGCAACCACTTCGCCTACGACGCAACGTGGGGCACGCTGATCGGCTACAAGGCGTCCTACGGCACCGACGCCGAGCTGAACGACCACCACTTCCACTACGGCTACTACGTCCTGGCCGCGGCGATCCTCGCGCAGCACGACCCGGCGTGGGCGTCTGACTCCCGCTACGGCGGCATGGTCAAGCTCCTGGTCAAGGACGCCAACAACTACGACCGCGGCGAGACGCGCTTCCCGTTCTTGCGCAACTTCGACGCCTACGCGGGCCACGGCTGGGCGTCCGGCCACGCCGGGTTCGCGCACGGCAACAACGAGGAGTCGTCGTCCGAGGCGATGATGTTCGCCACCGCCGCGGTGCTGTTCGGCCAGGCCACCGGCGACACCGCGCTGCGCGACGCGGGCATCTACCTGCACACCACGCAGGAGAGCACGATCGCCCAGTACTGGTTCGACAAGGACGACACGGTGTTCCCGGCGGCCTTCCAGCACGGCACGGTCGGCATGGTGTGGGGCGCGGGCGCCAGCTACAGCACGTGGTGGACGGCGAACCCGGAGGAGATCCACGGCATCAACATGCTGCCGATCACCGGCGGCTCGCTGTACCACGCCGACTACAAGGCCGACGTGCTGCAGAACGTCAACGAGCTGCGCGCCAACAACGGCGGCACCGAGGTCGAGTGGAAGGACGTCATCACCCAGTTCCTGGCGATCGCCGACCCGGCGCAGGCGCTGGCCAACTACGGCTCGGGCCTCCCGCCGGAGGACGGCGACTCGCGGGCGCACGCCTACCACTGGATCACGTCGCTCAACACCTACGGCACGCCCGACACGTCCGTCACCGCGAACGTGCCGACGCACGCCGTGCTGAGCAAGAACGGCGCCCGCACGTACGTGGCCTACAACCCGGGCACGACGACGGCCACGGTGACGTTCTCCGACGGGCAGACCCTGTCCGTGCCGGCGTCGTCCACCGCGTGGCGCGGCCCGGCCGGCAGCGGCACCGACTCCGGCTCGGGCGGCGTGAACCCGACATCGACCACGACCACGACTACTACGACGACGACCACCACGACCACCACGACCGCTCCGCCGGTCAGCCGGGACGCGTTCGGCACGATCCAGGCCGAGTCCTATGACCAGCACCAGGGCGTGTTCAAGGAGACGACCACCGACACCGGCGGCGGCCAGAACATCGCCGGCATCGCCAACGGCGAGTGGGTGCTCTTCCGGGGCGTCGACTTCGGCACGCGCACCGGCCGGCAGTTCGTCGCCCGGGTCGCCGGCGGCGCGGCGGGCGGCGTGAGCGGCCTGGTCGAGGTCCGCGTCGGCAGCCCCACGGCCGCACCGCTCGGCAGCTTCGCCATCGCCAACACCGGCGGCTGGCAGAGCTGGCGCACCGTGCCCGCCAACATCACCGGCCTGACCGGCAAGCACGACGTCTACCTCACGTTCACCAGCGGTCAGCCCGCCGACTTCGTCAACGTCAACTGGATCACGTTCGGCTCCTGAGACCTGCCGCCGCATCCCGCTCCACTGGAGGAGATCGGATGAACGCGAGAATGAGAGGTGTCATCGGCGCCGCGTCCGTCGCGCTGGCACTGGCCCTGATCGGGTCGGTGGTCGCATACCAGCCGGCGGGCGCGGGCCCCGCACAGCTCCACGCCGTGAACCACGACAACCACCCGGCCGCACCGGACGCGCACCAGGCCGCGGCCATCGAGGGGCAAGCCGGCATCCAGGCCGCGTCGGAGTTCCGCGCCAACTGCCGCGCGAGCCACCGGTCCGGCAACGACCCGATCATCTACCCCGACCAGACCGGCGCGTCGCACGTGCACGAGTTCTTCGGCAACCGGTCGACCAACGCCTCGTCCACGTACACGTCGCTCAAAGCGGCGGGCACCACGTGCGACCCGGTGGTCGACCTGTCCGCCTACTGGGTGCCCACGCTCTACAAGAACGGGCAGCCGGTCGCGCCGGAGAGCGTCACCGTGTACTACCAGGGCATCCACGACATGCAACGCGCCGTCCCGTACCCGCCGAACATGAGGTACGTGGTCGGCAACGCCCGGGCGACCAGCCCCGACCAGAACCCGTCCGCGCGGTGGTCGTGCACCACGCAGTCGCCGTCGAGCCGGGACTTCATGAACTGCCCGGCGGGCACCAAGCTGGAGACGTACCTCGACTTCCCGACCTGCTGGAACGGCCGGGACCTCGACAGCGCCAACCACAAGGACCACATCGTGTTCTGGAACGGGTCCTGCCCGTCCACGCACAACGTGGTCCTGCCCAGGCTGGAGTTCCTGATCACCTACCCGGTCAACGGCGGCGGGCTGTCGCTGGGTGGGACGGTGAACGGGGCGAACGTGACCACCGCGCCGGGGTACACCTTCCACGGTGACTTCATCAACGCGTGGGACCAGCCGGAACTGGAACGACGGGTGCGGAACTGCGTGAACGCGGGTCGCATCTGCGGCACGAACGGCAACCCGATCTAGGAGCGCGCGGGCGGTGGGGCGTCGTCCCCACCGCCCGTCCTCTGTGGACCGCTGTGCGGCACGGCCCGTCGGTGGCAGGATCGGGCGGATGGAGCCACGGGACCGACTGCCGGTCACCCTCGGTGCACTCGTCGTGGTGGCGGTCGCCGTGTCGGCCATCCGGCCCAAGAGCCACGTCACCTGGCTGCTGGAGGTCGCGCCGATCCTCATCGCGCTGCCCCTGCTGGCGTGGACCCGCCGCCGGTTCCCGCTGACGGCGCTCGCGTACTGGCTGATCTTCGGGCACGCGCTGGTGCTCGCGCTCGGCGGCCACTACACGTACGCCGAGGTGCCGTTCGGCGACCTCTGGACCGACCGCAACCACTACGACCGGTTCGCCCACTTCGTGCAGGGTTTCGTGCCGGCGGTGCTCGCCCGGGAGATCTTGTTGCGCCGGACGCCGCTGCGGCCGGGGCGGTGGACGTTCTTCCTCGTGTCGGCGACGTGCCTGGCGGTCAGCGCGGGCTACGAGTTCGTGGAGTGGGCGGGCGCGGTGATCGGCGGCGAGTCGGCGACGGACTTCCTTGGCACGCAAGGGGATGTGTGGGACACGCACTGGGACATGCTCCTTGCGCTTGTCGGGTCGGTGGTCGCACAGTGGTCGCTGGGGCGTGCGCACGACCGACAGCTCGCGGGATTGTCGGTGGGGTAGGGCAAGCTGCACACCGACGGATCTTGTGCAAGTCGTGGAGGTTGGTAGGCGATGGCGAAGGCGAAGCAGAGCTCGTTGTCCCCGCAGGACATCGACCACCTGCGCGCGGAGTTGGCCGCGGGCCGCCCGCCCGTGGTCTGGTTCACCTCCGCCGCGGTCGGGGTGGAGGCCGGGCGGTCGGCGAAGGTGATGGCGTTCACCGAACCGGCCGAGGGTGATTTCATCCAGGTGCGGCCGACGGGGGAGAAGGACGACCTGTCGTTCTCGCCGGCCGAGTTGACGGTGGAGAAGCCGGCTCCGCGCAAACGCACCCCGGCGCCCGCGGCGGCTGCCGTCGCGGAGGCCCCGGCGCCGGCTCCGGTTGAGCACATCTACACGCCGGCGCCCGCTCCCGCTCCCGCGCCGCCGAAGCCGAAGCCCGCTGCGGCGCCCGCGGCGGCCGCGGAACGCCGACCGGCCGTGCGCAAGCAGGCGAAGCCGGCGGAGGTGACGGTGACGCTCACCTCGACCGCGGACGGCGAGTGGACGGTCGACGTGCAGTGGGGTTCGAAGCGCACGCTGAAGGCCGCGCCGGTGGCGGCGTCGGCGGTGTCGCAGGCGTCGAAGCTGCTGCCGGCGGAGGTCGACGAGGCGGTCGAGAGCGTCCTCAGCGCGGCCCGCGAACGCCACCTCGCACGGGTCGAGCAGCTGCGGGCGGAGCTGGAGGCGGCCCAGCGGGCGTTGGACGACCTGACCGGCTGACCGAGCGAGAACACGTATTGCAACGTATTGATGATTGGCGTTCCGCGATCGGGTGAGGGTACTTCCCCTGGCCGGCGGTAGGGGCGGACCGTGGGGTCGAAATACCTTCGGTCGCACGAAGTCCCTCGACGCCGCGGAGGCACAAGATGGTTGTGGAGATCACGACAGCTGAGCAAGCCCAACTCGGCAGCTGCGGCTGCTGCACCGGTTGCACGGGCCCCGGCTGCGGGTGTTGCTCCAGCTGCTAGTCCCGCGCCTGCCAGGAAAACGAACGCACCAACGCCAACCACCCGACCCCGGCCCGCCCCAGCGCGCCGGGGCTCGGGCCGGCAATCCCCACCACCCCACGGCCCGCGACCTCAAGGCCTCGCGACCCACCAGCCTCGCGGCTCGTCCGCCAGCTTGACCGCGCCGCCTCATCGCGCTTTGGCTTCGCCGCCCGCTTGGCCGCCGCCGCCCGCCAACTCCGTGCGGCACACCGCTTCGCAACTGCACCCGCACCCCGCATGGCGCACCGGCCTCGCCGCGTCCTGGCGCGAGGGGGGTTGGCTCGCCGGGCGTCCTGCCGTGGCGGGGTCGTTCGCGGATCGGCGGTCGTTCGCGGACTGTGATCGTCAGCGGCTGGGGTCGTTGCGGGTCGGGGTCGGTCGTGGGCTGGGTGGTGGCGGACTGGGGTGGTTTCGGCGGGTCCGCTGGTTTTCAACCGAGGTACGGGAACAGTGTTTCCGTACATTTTCCGGCCAAGATCACCCGATTGTGTTTGGTTGTCGCGAGCCTCGGCGGGTGGGACGCGGGACGGCTTGGGCGGCAGGGTAGCGCGGTCCGCGGGGGTGTGCCGGGTGACCGGCGCGGCTCACGGGGGGCAGGCGGTGCCGTTGGACGGCACCTTCGCGTCCACCAAGAACTCCTCCGCCGCCCTGGTCGCGCACGCCGACTGGCCGAGGGCGCCATGTCCACCGCCCTGCCACCCCACCACGACCCCGGCGGGCAGGGCCTGCGCCGCCCGCTCACCACCCTCACGAGGTGTCACGGGGTCGGTCGCGGTGGTCAGAACCAGCATCGGTGGGGCGCCCACCAGCCTCGGCACCTTCACCGGCTGAGGCACCGGGAACGGGCCGCAGGCCAGCAGTTTGCGTGCGAAGTGAGCGCCGAACAACGGGTGCTTGGTGCGCCAGTCCGCCGTCAGACCAGCCACCCGTTCGGGCGGCACGCGGTTCGTCGTGTCGTTACAGCCGGTGATGATGCCGGCGTCGATGCGTGGCGGGTCCTCGTCCTGCTCCAGCAGCAGCGGCTCGATGAACGCGCTCAGCTTGGCGCCGTCACCGCCCTCCGCCGCCACGATCGCGTCAGCCAACGCCACCCACCGCGACCGGTCCGCCAAACCGGCCAGCACGGCCTCCGTGGCGGTCCCCGGCGTGAGGTCGAAGTCCTCACCGGGCAACGGCTTGTCCCGCAACGAGTCCAGCAACGCCCGGTACCGGTCGGTCGCACCCGAGCCGAGCGGGCAGCCCCGGATCACGCAGTCCTTCTGGAACGCCGAGAACGTCTCCTCCGCCGCCACCGCCCGGGTCTGCGCCACGGCCGTCGTGTCCAACGTCGGGTCCGGCGCGCCGTCGAACACCATCCGCCCGATCCGGTCCGGGAACCGCGACGCGTACAGCGTCAACACCCGCGAACCCTCACCGAGGCCGATGGCGTTCAGGTGCGGCACGCCCAACGCCTCGCGCAGCTGCTCCAAATCGGCCGACGCACGCCACGAGTCCACCGCGGGCAACCGGTTCTCCATGTCGAGCACGCACTCGCGGCTCGCCAACGTGTACGCGTCGACCAGTTCCTCGTTCGACTCCGCACCCGGATCGGCCTCCACGATCCCGACCCGCGCCGCGTCCGGCACGCACTGCACGGGGTCCGACTCGCCGGTGCCCCGCCGGTCGACGCCGATCAGCGTGAACGTGCTCAGCACCGTCGCGGGCAGGCTCGCCGCCAGCCGCGCCGCCTTCAACGTCCCCGGCTCGCCACCGGCCTCGCCGACCACCACCAGCGGACTGCCGCCCGTGCCCACGCGCAGCAGCGACATGCCCAGGTTGCCGCGCCCGGGACGGCTCGGCACGTCCAGCCGCACGGTGAGCTGCGAGCACTCGTACTCCCACGTGCCCGCCGGCGCCGAAGCACCCATCCGGGCACGCGCGGAGTCCGTGCACGACGACCAGGACAGCCCGGGCGCCTCGTAGCTCTCCAGCGGCGGGACCTCGCGGGGACCGGTCGGGACGGTGGCGGACGACGGCTCCTGGCCGTCGCCGTGCACGGCGATCACCGGCCGGGTCGACGGACCCGCGCTGCACGCGGCCAGCGCGCTCAGTGCCACCAAGACGGAAGCGGCGTGACGCCGACGCGGCACAGCGGTCCCCTCGCTCTCTCCCACGGCGTTGATCTCCCGGTGGGCTGGTTGCCCCATAGGTTCGGTGCAGAGCCTCACACAGTCCAGGTGAGACTTCGGTGAGTGGGCTGGGGCAGGATGTCGACGTGGTCACGGTGCACGTCGAAGGCATCCCCGAACGCAGGCTCAGCCGCTCGGGGCCGGTCACGCTCGCCGCCAGGGCGTTCGGCGCGATCCCGCCACCCGCGCTGGTGCTGCTGGGCGTGGTGAGCGTGCAGGTCGGCGCCGCCGTGGCCAAGCAGCTGTTCACCCTGGCGGGCGCCGCGGGCACGGTCACGCTGCGGCTCGTGCTGGCGGCCCTCATCCTGCTGCTGGTGTGGCGGCCGTCGCTGCGGCTGGACCGGCGGACGTACGCGGTGATCGTCGGCTACGGGCTGGTGCTCGGCGCCATGAACCTGAGCTTCTACCAGGCGATCAAGCACATCCCGCTGGGCGCGGCGGTCACCATCGAGTTCCTCGGCCCGCTGGCGGTGGCCGTCATCGGCTCGCGGCGCTGGCTGGACGGTGTGTGGGCGTTGCTCGCGGCGGCCGGCGTGCTGCTGCTGACCAGGGTCGACGGTGGCCTGGCGCTGCCCGGCGTGCTGTTCGCGGCGGGCGCGGGCGCGTGCTGGGCCGGCTACATCCTGCTGACGGCGGCGCTGGGCAGCCGCACGTCCGACGGCAAGGGCCTGGCGCTGGCGATGGTGGTCGGCGCGGCGGTGGCGCTGCCGTTCGGCGTGGCCGAGGCGGGCACGATGCTGCTCGACCCGGTGGTGCTCGTCGCGGGCGCGGCGGTGGCGCTGCTGTCGTCGGTGATCCCGTACTCGCTGGAGTTGGAGGCGTTGCGCAAGATCCCGCCGCGCGTGTTCGGCATCCTGATGAGCCTGGAGCCGGCGGTCGCGGCGCTGGCCGGGTTGCTCCTGCTGCACGAGGCGCTGCGCCCGGCCCAGTGGGTCGCGGTGTTCTGCGTGGTGCTGGCGTCGATCGGTGCGACCCGCACCGCGAGACCGGAGGTGTGAGGGATGGTCCAGAGCAAGGCCGCGACGGTCGAGGAGTACCTGGCGGAGCTGCCGGAGGACCGGCGCGCGACGGTGTCGGCGGTGCGGGACGTGGTCCTGGCGAACCTGCCGGACGGGTACGTCGAGGGCATGCAGTGGGGGATGATCACCTACTCGGTGCCGCTGGAGGTGTCCGGCAAGACGTACAACGGGCAGCCGCTCGCGTACGTGTCGCTCGCGTCGCAGAAGAACTACGTCTCGCTGTACCTGATGGGCGTGTACGGGGAGCGCGAGCAGGAGTTCCGGTCCGAGTTCGAGGCGACCGGGCGGAAGCTCGACATGGGCAAGAGCTGCGTGCGGTTCAAGCGCGTCGACGACCTGCCGCTCGACCTGATCGGACGTGAGGTCGCGCGGCAGGGCGTGGCCGACTTCGTGGCGAAGGCGCGCGCCGCTCAGGGCTGAGGGGGTTTGGGCTGCGGGTCGTCCGGCGGTTCCTCGACGCTGAGCCGGCCGTCGATCAGCTCGTTGCCGCGTTCCTCGAAGATCGTCGCGTAGGTGGCGGAGTACTTGCGGTAGACGGCCAGCACCTCGCCTTCCACCGCGTTCGCCACGTCGGCGCGGAAGTCGTCGCGCAGGTGCCGCATGGTGTTGACGGCGCTGCGCCGCTTCAGGCTGTGCAGGTAGGGCCGGAACGTCACGTTCAACCCGCCCACGACCGCCGTCGTGAGCAGCAGCACCTTGCCCAGCGGCGTCTCGGACGACGTGAATCCCACCGCGAGCACGGCGGGCACGACGATCAGCACCACGGTGTAGAACAGCCCGGTCGTCCGGTGGACGACCCGCCACATCGACAGCCGCGTGCAGTCGTGCCGCATGCGGTCGTCTAACTCCCGGATGAGCGTGTCCACGTCAGCTACTTCGGCCACAACCCACCACGGTACTCACCCGAGCGGTCACGCGGGGCGAACTTCGCCTCGCAGCACCGATTCCACGTCGTAGCGCGCAGGCTGCTCGAGCTGGTCGTAGCGGCACGACGCGGGGTCGCGGTCGGGCCGCCAGCGGCGGAACTGGCCGTTGTGCCGCAGCCGGGCCGGCGCGCCGCCCTCGGTCTGCGAGTACGCGATCTCCAGCACGCGTTCCGGCCGCAGCGGCACCCAGTCGGCGTGCTTGCCGCGCCACCGGTTGATCTCGCCGGGCAGGCGGCGGCCGTCCGGCTCCACCAGCCACGGGTGGTCGTCGGTGGTGATCAGGTCCTTGAACTCCTCGGCCAGCGCCCGCCGTTCGGCCGCCTTGAAGGAGCCGACGACGCCGACGTGGTGCAGGATGCCCGCGTCGTCGTGCAGGCCGAGCAGCAGCGAGCCGACCGCGGTGCCGGGCTCGGTGTCCTTGTGCCAGCGCAGCCCGGCCACCACGCACTCGGCGGTGCGGGCGTGCTTGACCTTGATCATGGTGCGCTTGCCGGGCGTGTACTCGCCCGCGGCGGGCTTGCCGATGACGCCGTCCAGGCCCGCGCCCTCGAACAGCTCGAACCACTGCGCCGCCAGGTCGCCGTCGGTGGTCGCGGGCGTGAGGTAGAGGCCGTCGCCGGGCGTGATCAGGCCCTCCAACGTGGACCGGCGCTCCGTGCCCGGCCGTTCCAGCAGCAGGTCGTCGCCCAGGGCCAGCACGTCGAACGCCACGAAGCTCGCCGGCGTCTGCTCCGCCAGCAGCCGCACGCGGCTCTCCGCCGGGTGGATCCGCTCGGACAGCGCGTCGAAGTCGAGCTTGTCGTCCTTGGCCACGACGAGTTCGCCGTCGACCACGATCCGCGGCGGCAGGGTGCGCCGCAGCGCGGCCTCCGCCTCCGGGAAGTACCGGTTGAGCGGCTTGCCGCTGCGGGACTGGAGGAACACCTCGTCGCCGTCGCGGAACACCAGGCAGCGGTAGCCGTCCCACTTGGGTTCGAACACCAGGTCCGCGCCGGTCGGGATCTTGTCCACCGCGGTGGCCAACATCGGCTGCACGGGAGGGGTCAACGGGAGCGCCACCCGGCCATCCTGCCGGGTGAACGCGCCGGGCGCACGCGTTGACGCTCCCTCTTGGCCAGATCGAGCCGCACGGCGGTCGGGAGGACGTCGACGCCGAGCGCGGTGCGGGCCCGCGACAGCACCAGGCCGTCCAACTCCCGCCACACGTGCCGCACGTCCGCGCCGTGCCGCAGCGTCAGCCGCAGCCGCAGTGCGGGCGTGCCCACCACGGACACCTTCGCGGCGGCCACGCCCGGCAGCTGCTCGGCGTCCGCGCGCACCGCCGCCGCCAGCGCCTTGGCGGTCACGACCACGTCGTCCAGGAACAGGTCGGGGTGCCGTTCGGGGCGGATCGCGCGCCACGCCCACCGCAGCCCGAGGACCACGGCCAGCAGGCCGAGCGCGATCAGCCCGAGCCGGACGGGCAGCAGGTGCCGCCGGGCCCAGTCGAGCACGACCGGGTCGAGCACCGGCCGGTCGACGGCGAAGCGGTGCAGCAGCACGGCGGCGCCACCGACCAGCAGGGCGAGCGCGCCGAGCACGGCGGTCGGCACGCGTCCGGGGCGGTTCGAAGGGTTCACGGGCGGTCCTTGGCCGAGATGCGGTCCTTCGGCGAGATGACGACGACCGACACCTTCGGCCGCACGGGTAGCGGCAGCTCGTCCACCGCCGCCCGCGCCACCTCCAGCAGCCGTGGCCGCAACGACGCCTCGTCGTGCAGGCGGCTGGTCGCCCGGACCCGCACCTTGCGCCGCGACGCGGAGACCGACACGTCCACCACCCCGTCCTCCGCCCGCACCCGGTGCCCGACCACGCGGGCCAACGACGTCGGCGTGGTCACCACCCGCACCCCGTCGGCCGGGTCGTCCAGCAGCACCTGCGCCACCCCGGCCCGTGACGCCACGACCAGCAGGAACAGCCCGCCGACGGCCAGCCACGCGCCGATCACGAGCACCGGCCGGTCCACCCAGGACCAGTCCGGCCAGTCCGGCCACGCGCGCCCGGACCAGTGCCGGGCGACCGCGACGACCAGCAGCGCGCCGGCGGCGGCGAACGCCACCCCGAGCAACGGCGACAGCACCCGCAGCAGGAACCGCACCTACACCACCCGCGGCCGGGTCTCGGCGCGCAGCGCGGACACCGTCACGGCCACCGACCGGACCCGGTAGCCGGTGATCCGCTCGACCTCCTCGGTGACGCGCCGCCGGACGTCCGCGGCGGCCGTGCGCACGGGCGACGGGTAGCGCAACGCCAGCTTCACCGCCAGCTCCAGGTCACCGGCCACCTCGCCGACCTTGACCACCGCGCTCGGCTCCGCGCCGGGCACGAGCCGGACGGCGTGCGCCGCCACCTTCTTCACCACGATCGGGTGGATCTCGAGCGTGCCTCCCGCGTCGGTCACTTGTCGCGGCCCCGGCCGAACAGGTCGCCGAGGTCCAGCTCGCCGTCGAGGACCCGGCCGGCGACCAGGCCGATCACCCCGACCGCCAGGGTCACCAGGAAGGCGGTGAAGCCACCCGTCGCGGCCAGGCCGAGGACCAGGCCCGCCAGCAGGCCCGTTTGCGTCGCGCTCACCAGCTCTCCCACTCCAGATCGGCCACGACGACGTCCACCGGCGCGGCGCCCGCCACCCGCGTCACGCGCGCCCGCAGCTCCGCCACCACCTCGCGGACCGGCCGTCCGGTCCGCAGCACCACCGCCACCTCGACCCGCGCGCCGACCCGGACGCCGAGCACCCGCCGTCCCGGCAGGTAGGAGGCGAACGCGCCGTCCAGCCGCGCCACGTCCGGGTGGGCGAGCACGGCGGCCTCGACGTCCTCCGACACGTCCGTCACTCGACCCGCGACCCCGTCGGCTCGGTCTCCTCGTCCTCCTCGGGCAGGTGGATGTCGTTGACCGCGATGTTGACCTCGATGACCTCCAGGCCGGTGATCCGCTCCACCGACCCGATCACGTTGCGCCGCACGGCCCGCGCCAGGTCGACGATGCTCGCGCCGTACTCGACCACGATGTCCAGATCGACCGCGGCCTGCTTCTCGCCGACCTCGACGGCGACACCGGCGGTGTCCGCGGTGCCCGCGCCCGGGATCCGCTCGCGCAGGGCGCCGAACGCCCGCGACACGCCGCCGCCGAGCGCGTGCACGCCCGAGATCTCCCGCGCGGCGATGCCCGCGACCTTCTGCACGACCGACGACGCGATCGTGGTCCTGCCCTGTTCGGTGTCCTCGGCCAGACGGGCGGTGCCGACCTCCGGCTTGGCGGCGGTGCTCTGCGCCACGGCGGATCCTCTCCGAATCGGTGCGTGCACGTTCGGATGCGGACCGTATCCGGCTCAGGGCGCGGATGTGCCCGGCGTCACCGGATCAGGCGTCACCTTGCGGTACCGCAGGAGGAGGGCGCTGTCGTGGTGCAGCACCGATTCCAGCTCCATCGACCGCGGTGACGGTGGCAGCGGCCCGACCGCGATCCGACCGGCGTCACCGCCCGCGAGCAGCGGGGAGAACGTCACGCACAGCACGTCCACCAGGTCCGCGTCGATCAACGCGCCGAGCACGTGCGGCCCGCCCTCGCAGTCGACCCGGCGCAGCCCGCGCTCGTCCAACGCCGCCAGCGCCAGATCCATGGCCACGGTCTCCTCACCGGCGACGACCACGTCGGCGCCCGCCGCGGCCAGCGCGGCACGCCGCTCCTCGGGCGCGGCCCGCGTGGTGAGGATGATCGGCGGCACGCTGGTGCTGGTCAGCAGCGTGGACGTCGGCTCGATCGAGCACCGCCCCGTGACCACGGCGACCGGCGGCACGGGCGCGAGACCCAGCCTGGCCCGCCGGGACGCGCGCACCTCGCCCGCCTTGACGCCGTGGTAGCCCTCGACCAGGGCGGTGCCCGCGCCGACGAGCACCACGTCGCACAGGTCGCGGCCGAGCATGAACACCTTGCGGTCGGCGTCGTTGCCCAGGCCCTCGGACCGCCCGGCCACCGACACCGCACCGTCCACGCTGGACACGAAGTTCACCTGCACCCACGGCCGGTCGAGCCCGCCGGGGTAGTCGTAGAGCCGTTCCAGCTCGTCGTCGGTGATCTCGCCGGCACGTGGTGGCCACAACATCCGCACCGCCACATCCCAGCACGCCGTTACGATCCGGTCATGTCCGCCCCGCCGCGCCTGTCCGACCGCACCCCGCACGTCGCCGCGGACGAACTGGTGGACGCGATGGTGCCGCCGCCCCGCTTCGACGCGGTCCGCTTCGACACCTACCTGCCCAACCCGGACGAGCCGAGCCAGGCCGCGGCGGTGCGGGCCGGCCGCGAGTTCGCCGAACGCGTGTCCGAGGGCGGCAGCCGGGGCGTGCTCGGCAGGCTGTTCAAGCGGTCGGGCGCCGACGACGGCAAACCCGGGCTCTACCTCGACGGCGGCTTCGGCGTCGGCAAGACCCACCTGCTGGCGTCGGTGTGGCACGCGGTGCCCGGCCCCAAGGCCTACGGCACGTTCGTGGAGCTGACCAACCTGGTCGGCGCGCTGGGCTTCGGCGAGACCGTGCGCCGCCTGTCGTCGCACAAGCTGCTCGCGATCGACGAGTTCGAGCTGGACGACCCGGGCGACACGATGCTGGTCACGCGCCTGATCAAGGAACTGACCGCGGCGGGCGTGTCGGTCGCGGCCACGTCGAACACGCTGCCGGACAAGCTGGGCGAGGGCCGGTTCGCCGCCGCCGACTTCCTGCGCGAGATCCAGTCGATGTCGGCGAAGTTCACCGTGGTCCGGGTCGACGGCCCCGACTACCGCCACCGCGGCCTGCCCGACGCGCCGCCGCCCACGACCGACGAGGACCTGGTGGCCAAGGCGCGGAGCACGCCCGGCAGCACGCTGGACGAGTTCGCCGACCTGTGCGACGCGCTGGCCCGGATCCACCCGTCGAGCTACGGCCGGCTGGTGGACGGCGTCACCGCGGTGCACCTGCGCCACGTCCGGCCCGCGCCCGACCAGGCGGTGGCGCTGCGGCTCGTGGCGCTCGGCGACCGCCTCTACGACCGGGACATCCCGGTGGCGGTGTCCGGCGAGCCGCTCTCGGAGCTGTTCACGGCCGAAATGCTGCGTGGCGGCTACCGCAAGAAGTACCTGCGGGCGGTGTCGCGGCTCGTCGCGCTCTCCCGCTGATCGCGCCTGCTCAGAGCCCCGTTCGGGGTGGTTTTGGGGGTGGGGCGCCGGGTATCCCTCGCGCGTGATGAGCGAAGCGGAACGCCGCACCCTCAGTGAGATCGAGAGCAGACTCGCGGACGAGGAGCCGGGGCTGGCCTCGGCGCTCGTCGCCGGCAAACCCCGGCACCCGGTGCTCAGCTACGCCCTCGTGGCCACGTTCGGGGGCCTGGGCGTGCTGCTGCTGGTCCTCGGCGCGATCGGCCCGGCCCTGGCGTCGCTGGGGTTCGGCGCGCTGCTGCTGCTGATGCGCGGCTACACCTGGCGGTGAGCGGTCACCGCTACGGCACCAGGTGCACCCTGGCCGTGCAGCTGCCCACGCACGCCATCGCGTCGTAGTTCTCCCACCGGGCCGCACCTTCGGCGGGGTCGAGCACGAGCAGCCCGGCGAAGCCGGCGCCCATCAGCCGCAGCGAGCTCATCCGCGTGTAGCCGGTGACGACCCTGGCGTGACCGGGCACGAAGCTGATGGACGGCCGTTCCGCGCGCACCTCGGCCACGTGCTCCGTGAACGTCGGCGAGGTCGACACCGCGACCGACAACGCCTTGCCGGTCAGCCCCTCCACCGCGAGCGCCACGTCCCGCCACGTGCCGCGCACCGGCGAGTCCTCCGTGCCGAGCCCCAGCTCCGACGCGAGCCGTTCCTGGTCGTACCGGTAGCGGTAGAAGTCCAGCAGCACCTGCACGCACGCGGCCAGCGCCCACGCGTCGGTCTCCTGCCGCGGCGTCCGGACGCACGGCGGCAACGTCCGCGTCTCGACCCTGGGCCGCAGCACCTCCTCGACCAGCGCCCGGTCGAACCGCCGCACCACCGGCTCGTCCAGCCCCACCACCTGCGCCAGGTGCGCGAGGTCGTGCACCCGGTGCCGGTACCGCTCGGCGGCGTCCTCCCGCGCGTCGTCTACCGGCCACGGCCGCCGCACCACGGCCGGCGTCGCACGCCCCTCCGGCACGAACGCCACCAGCGGCGCGCCCCAGCACGGCCGCGCCGCCACGTCCACGTACCCGCGGCCCACCGGGTGCCGCCACAGGACCACGTCGCCGGAGTCGCACCGCACCGGCGCCGGCTCGCCGACCGGCACGCCGTCCTCGACGCCCGGCAGCGCCCCCACCGTGGCCAGCACCCCCAGTTGCGCCGCGACCAGCCGTGCCATGTCGCTCGAATCCATCCCCGACATCCTCCCCGCGAACCGCCCGTGATTGAGGGAGTCGCGTCACACTTCGCAGATACTGCCAAATCCGCTGGCCACGGGCGGCGGCCATGACCGACCATGCGCGAGTGGGATTCCTGGACGCGAACGGCCTCGCCTTCCGCCTGCCCGACGGCCGCGAGCTGTTCCGCGACGTGTCGTTCAAGGTCGGCACGAACAGCGTGGTCGCCTTGGTCGGCGCGAACGGCGTCGGCAAGACGACGCTGCTCAGGATCCTGTCGAACGAGCTGACACCCACCGCGGGCAGCGTCCGCGTGCAGGGCGGGCTCGGCGTGATGCCGCAGTTCGTCGGCTCGGTCCGCGACTCCAGCACCGTCCGGGATCTGCTGCTGGCCGCGTCACCCGAGCCGCTGCGCGCCGCCGCCCGGGCGCTGGACGAGGTCGAGCTCCAGCTCATGGAGACCGACGACGAGCCGACCCAGATGCGCTACGCCGACGCGATCACCGCGTGGGGCGAGGTCGGCGGCTACGACGCCGAGGTGCTGTGGGACACGGTCACGGTCGCCGCGCTCGGCGTGCCGTTCGACCGGGCCAGGTTCCGGGAGGTCCGCACGCTGTCCGGCGGCGAGCAGAAGCGGCTGGTGCTCGAAGCGCTGCTGCGCGGCCCGGAACAGGTGCTGCTGCTGGACGAGCCGGACAACTACCTCGACGTGCCGGGCAAGCGGTGGCTGGAGGAACGGCTGCGCGAGACCGGCAAGGCCGTGCTGCTGGTCAGCCACGACCGTGAGCTGCTCGACATCGCCGCGACGCACGTCGTCACGGTGGAGGCGCACTCGGCGTGGACGCACCCCGGCTCGTTCGGCACCTGGCACGGCGCCCGCGCGGCCCGCATCGACCGCCTCGCCGAGCTGCACCGCCGCTGGAACGAGGAGCACGACCACCTCAAGGAACTCGTCCGCACGCTCCAGATCCAGGCCAGGATCAGCGAGGTGATGGCGGCGAAGTACCGGGTGATGCGGGCCAAGCTGGAGAAGTTCGAGGAGGCGGGCCCGCCGCCGGAGCTGCCGACGGACGAGAAGGTGACGCCCCGCCTGCGCGGCGGCCGGACCGGCGTGCGCGCGATCACCGTGGAGAACCTCGAGCTGACCGGGCTGATGAAGCCGTTCGACGCGGAGGTCTTCTTCGAGGACCGGGTGGCCGTGCTCGGCTCGAACGGCTCGGGCAAGAGCCACTTCCTGCGGCTGCTCGGCGGCGGCGACGTCGCGCACACGGGCGTGTGCCGCCTCGGCGCGAGGGTGGTGCCGGGCCTGTTCGCGCAGACCCACCAGCACCCGGAGTGGATCGGCCGCACGCTGGTCGACGTCCTGTGGCACGGCGAGGGCGGCCGCAAGGGGCTCGACCGCGGCGCGGCGATGGCCGTGCTGAGCCGGTACGGCCTGGGCAAGCAGGGCGACCAGCGGTTCGAGACGCTGTCCGGCGGTCAGCAGGCCCGGTTCCAGGTGCTGCTGCTGGAGCTGTCCGGCGCCACGTTGCTGCTGCTGGACGAGCCGACCGACAACCTCGACCTGAACTCGGCGGAGGCGTTGCAGGACGCGCTGGAAGGCTTCACCGGCACGGTCGTCGCGGTCACGCACGACCGCTGGTTCGCCCGCGGGTTCGACCGGTTCCTGCTGTTCCGGTCCGACGGCGAGGTGGTCGAGGTGGACGAGCCGGTGTGGGACGAGACGCGGGTCAAGCGCGCCCGGTGAGGCGATCTACGCTGCCGGACGTGAACGCCGTACGCCTTCCCGTCCGTCGGCCCGCGCACGCGGCGGCCGTGGCGGCGCTCGTGGCCAACGTGCTGATCGTGCTCACCGGCGCGCTCGTGCGGCTGACCGGTTCCGGGCTGGGCTGCCCGACGTGGCCGAGCTGCACCGACGACTCGTTCGTCACCACGCCGGAGATGGGCGTGCACGGGGTGGTCGAGTTCGGCAACCGGGTGCTCGGCATCGTCGTCGGCCTGGTCACGCTGGCCCTCGTGGTCGCGGTGGCCCGGCATCGCGCCCGCCCGCCGAAGTCGCTGCCGCTGGCCGTCGGCGTGCTGGTCGGCGTGGGCCTGCAAGGCCTGATCGGCGGGCTCAGCGTGCGCCGGGCCCTCGCGCCCGAGATCGTCGCCGTCCACTTCCTCACCAGCATGGTGCTGGTCGCGGCGCTCGTCGTGCTGGTCGACCTGCTCGGCCGGCCCGACGCCGTGTCGCGTCCGCCCGCCAACCTCCGGGTCCGGCTGGGCGTGGGCGCGCTGCCCGTGGCGCTCACCGCCGTCATGGTCCTGGGCACGCTGGTGACGGGCAGCGGCCCGCACGCCGGTGACGAGAACGCGCGCCGGTTCGGCTTCGACCCGGCCGACCTGACCGCGGCCCACGTCCTCGCCGTGGTGGTCATGGTCGGGCTGCAGCTCGGCACGGCGGTGCTGGTGCGCAGTCTGGCCGCGGTCGCCCTGCTCGCGCTGTCGATCGTCCAAGGCGTGATCGGCTCGGTCCAGGAGGCGTTGGCGCTGCCGGTGCCGCTGGTGGCGGCGCACGTGGTCACCGCCGCGGTGATCGTCGCGGCGACCGCGCACCTCGTCGTGCGGACGTTCCGGTCCTAGCGGGCGCTCGGCTCGGGCGTGCGGGTCGCCGAGTCACCCGACTCCGTCGGCTCGACGCCCCGCTCGACGAGGTGATCGGTCTCGAACTCGCGTTCCAGCACCCACAACCCCTCTTCACGCCGCCACGACGTCAGCGAGGCGTTGGGCACCACGGTGTTGTGCGCGAACGCGGTCAGGTCGGGCTCGGGCAGGCACTCCAGCAGGTAGCGCAGCAGGAACGCCTGCAGCTCGTGCCCGAACAGCAGCACCCGCTTCCCGTCCAGGTCGCGCAGCAGGGACCGCAGCCGCAACGCCACGTCCGCCCACGACTCGCCGCCCGGCGGTCGGTAGTAGAACTTGCCGAGCCGCCGTTCGCGCGCCCGTTCGTCCGGGTGCCGCCGCGCCACGCCGTGGCTGGTCAGCAGGTCCAGCACGCCGAGTTCGCGGTCGCGCAGCCGTTCGTCGACGCGTGACCGCGGTCGTCCGCTCACGGTGAGCCGCGCGGTGTCGATGGCCCGCCGGTACGGGGAGCAGACCACCAGGTCCGGCCACTGCTCGCGCGGCAGCGCGGCGAACCACCGGCCCAGCGCCCGGCCCTGCCGCTCGCCCTGGTCCGACAGCGGCACGTCCGCGTCGCGCTCGGTGATGTCGATGACCTCGTGACCGGCCGACTCCGCGACCTCGCGCGCCACGTTGCCGGTGCTCTCGCCGTGCCGGATCAGCCCGATCCAGTCCACCCCAAGGGAGTCCACCTGAGCCAACTTAGCCCTCTGTGGCCGCGCCGGCACTCCCTGGCGTTCACCCCGGCGCGGTAGAACCGCGACTCGTGGACGACGTGGACGCGTACTGCGAACGCCTGGCGCCCGGGCTCTGGGCCGAACCGCTCAACGCCGTGAGCAACGCGGCCTTCCTGATCGCGGCGGCCGTGCTGTGGTGGCGCTACCGGCCGCGACCCCGCAGCCTGCGCGCGCTGCCGGTGCTGCTGGCGCTGGTCGGGCTGGGCAGCCTGAGCTTCCACACCGTCGCCGACTCGCTGACCAGCTCCTTGGACGTCGGCTTCATCGCGGTCTACGTGATCTGGTACCTGGTCGTGTTCACGCACCACTACCTGAACGCCCGGTGGGCGGTGGCCTGGCCGGCCGCGCCCGCGTTCGTCGGCCTGGCGGTCGCCACCGCGCCGCTCGGCGCGCTCGTGCCCGGCGGCTCGGGCCTCTACCTGGCGCCGTTCCTGTGCCTGCTGTTCGCCGCGGTGGTCGCGGCGGCGCGTCGGATGCCGTGGCACGACCTGGCGTGGGCCGCCGGCGTGTTCGTGGTGTCGGTGACGCTGCGGACGCTCGACACGCCCCTGTGCGAGGCGTGGCCGAGCGGCACGCACTACTCCTGGCACGTCCTCAACGCCGTGGTGCTGTTCCTGGTGGCGCGGCAGGTCATTCGCGTTCAGCGGGCAGCCGACCCGACTTGACCGCCGCGACCAGCTCCTCGTGGTCGGCGGCCGTCCGGTCGGCGTAGTCCAGCGCGTACCGGGCGATCGCCTCGTCCAGCTCCTCGCCGTCCGCGCAGTACCCGGCCAGCAGCCGGGGGTCGACCGACCGGCTGTGCGCGCGGGCCAGCAGCCCGCCCGCGAGCCGGCCGTAGTCGTCCAGGTCGTCCCGCTTCAACGTGGTCGCGTCGATCTCGCCCTTGCGGTTGCGGAACTGCCGGACGATGTAGTCGCGTCCCTCGATCGTGGTCCAGCCGAGCAGGATGTCGGTCTCCGCCTGCACGAGCCGCGCGCCGTGCACGATCCGCTTGCCCTCGTGCTTGACCGCCGGCGCGCCCAGGAACGGCGCCAGCGCCGACGGCCGCGCCTCCTTCGCCTGCAGCACCAACGCCTCGTCACCGTTGCCGTGCAGCAGGACCAGGTAGTTGCGCCAACCGACGCTGCCCGTGCCGACCACGCGGAACGCCACGTCCGACACGCTGTAGCGCATGATCAGGTTGTACCGCGACTCCCGCAGCGTGTCCACATAGGACGGCAGGGCGTCCACGACGGACTCGGCCGCCTCGGGGGAGATCCGGGACAGCACGGGCGGGTCCTCGACGAACCGGATGTGCTCGCCCTCGCGCCGGGTCCACTTCGCCGCCACCTTGGCGCTCGTGTTCTTGCGCGCCTTCGACGCGGCCTTGGTGAAGTCGTCCAGCAGGTCGTCGGCCTTCGTCTTGGACAACGCCGACTCGTCGCCCAGCGCGTTCCACGACTCCATGAACGGGATCTCGGCCAGGTGCCGGGCCGCGCCGCGGTAGGCGCGCACCGCGTCGGACGCCGCGTCGCGGCAGCCCTTCTCCGACACACCGCCCTCCCGGCCCGCCAGCACCAACGACGTCGCCAGCCGCTTCAGGTCCCACTCCCACGGGCCGGGCAGCGTCTCGTCGAAGTCGTTGATGTCCATCACGATCCGGCCCTCGGGCGTGCCGTAGAGGCCGAAGTTGGCCGCGTGCGCGTCGCCGCACAGCTGCGCGTCCAGCCCGCTGCGCGCGCCGACGGCCAGGTCACCGGCCATCAGCCCGGCGCTGCCCCGGAAGAACGCGAACGGCGAGACGAGCATCCGGCCGATCCGCAGCGGCACGAGGTGCGGCAGGCGGCCCTCGTTCGACGCGTCCACGAACTCGACCACCGACGGCCGGTCCGGCGCGAGCGCCGACGCGCGGTGCGCCTCGTGACCGACCGCCGCCCGCAGCGCGCGACCGTGCGCCAGGACCTCTTCCGGTTCGACCCACTGTCCCAGCGAGACGGCGGCCTGAGCCCGCTTGCGTTCACCCATGCGGGTAAGGATGCGTCACCGGCCGACGGGATACGTGTGCCGCGACACGTCTGTGACCTGCGGTAACGGTGCGTGGTCGGTTGATCCGGATCCGAACCGGGTCAATCGGACACAGCGGTCAACACCTCGCCGATGGCGTCGACACCGCGGTCCAACTCCGCGCGCGTGATCACGAGCGGGGGAGCGACGCGCAGGGTGGTGTCCTGGGTCTCCTTGCACAGCACGCCCAGCCCGGCCAGCGCCTCCGACGCGGCACGCCCGCGCGGCCCGCCGGGCGCGATCTCCACACCGGCCCACAGCCCGCGCCCGCGCACCTCCGCCACACCGCGCCCGACCAGCTCACCCAGCCGTGCGTGCAGGTGGGCGCCCAGCTCGCGGGACCGCTGCTGGAACTCGCCGGTCGCCAGCAGCCGCACCACGGCCCGGCCGACCGCGCACGCCAGCGGGTTGCCGCCGAACGTCGACCCGTGCTCACCGGGCCGCAGCACGCCGAGCACCGCGCGGCTGCCGACCACCGCGGACACCGGCATGATGCCGCCGCCCAGCGCCTTGCCCAGCGTGTAGAGGTCGGCGCGCACGCCCTCGTGGTCCAACGCCAGCAGGTCGCCCGTGCGGCCGAGGCCGGACTGGATCTCGTCGGCGATCAGCAGCACGTTGTGCTCGTCGCACAGGGCCCGCGCGCCCGCCAGGTAGCCCGCGGGCGGCACGACCACGCCCGCCTCGCCCTGGATGGGCTCCAGCAGCACCGCGGCCGTCCGCTCGGTGATCGCGTCGCGCAGCGCGTCCAGCGAGCCGTACTCGACGACCTTGAACCCCGGCGTGAACGGCCCGAAGTCGTTCCGCGCCGTGTCGTCGGTGGAGAACGAGACGATCGTGGTCGTGCGGCCGTGGAAGTTCGACCCGGCGACCACGATCTCGGCCGTGCCGGCCGGCACGCCCTTCACCCGGTACGCCCACTTGCGGGCGACCTTGATCGCCGACTCGACGGCCTCCGCGCCGGAGTTCATCGCGAGCACCATCTCGGTGCCGGTCAGCTCGGCCAGCTCGCGGCAGAACAGGCCGAACTGGTCGTGGTGGAACGCGCGGCTGGTCAGCGTGACCCGGCCGAGCTGCTCGACCGCGGCGGCGACCAGGTCGGGGTGGCGGTGGCCGAAGTTCAGCGACGAGTAGCCGGACAGGAAGTCCAGGTAGCGGCGCCCGTCGACGTCGGTGACCCACGAGCCCTCGCCGTGCGAGATGACGACCGGCAGCGGGTGGTAGTTGTGCGTGCTCCATTCCTCGTCGAGCGCGATGAAGTGCTGGGAGCTCAGTGCTGCGGCCATGGCGGTCATGTCACCACAGTAAGGGGCCTGTGCCAGCGATTTCATCCGTCAGCCGTTGCGCGTCCGTCATGTTCGTTGCGCAATCGAACGCTTTGGCAGTGATTCATTGCGTGGTCGGCAGGCCCATGATCGGCGGGTTACCCTCCGACGATGGCCGACAAGTCCGCGCAGGTCCAGTCGATATCGGAGACCTTCCGGGTGGAGCCGGAGGACTTCGACCTCGCCAAGGTCGACCCGGCCGGGAAGCCGGTCGGGCCGCGGTCGAAGACGGAGGCCGCCGCGGACATGGCGGTGATCGGCCGCGAGCTGGACCGGCTCCAGGAGGCGCTGTACGCCGAGGGCACGGGCGGTGGCGACCGGCGGGCGCTGCTGGTGCTCCAGGGCATGGACACCTCGGGCAAGGGCGGCACGATCCGGCACGTCGCGGGTCTGGTGAACCCGCAGGGCCTGCGCATCGCGTCGTTCAAGAAACCGACCCGGACCGAGTCGCGGCACGACTTCCTGTGGCGCGTCCGCCGCCAGGTGCCGCAGCCGGGTTACATCGGCGTGTTCGACCGCTCGCACTACGAGGACGTGCTGGTCGCGCGGGTGGACAACCTCGTGCCGTCGACCGAGTGGCGCCGCCGGTACCGGCAGATCAACGCGTTCGAGGCGGAGCTGGCCGACCAGGGCGTGACCACGATCAAGTGCTTCCTGCACATCTCGCCGGAACGGCAGCGCGAACGGCTCATCGCCCGGCTGGAGGACCCGCTCAAGCGCTGGAAGTACAACCCGGGCGACCTGGACGTGCGGGCCAAGTTCTCCCGCTACCAGCTCGCCTACTCCGACGCGCTGGTCAAGTGCTCGACGCGGGTCGCGCCCTGGCACGCCGTGCCGTCGGACCGCAAGTGGTACCGGAACTGGGTGGTGGCGCGGCTGCTGCTGGAGGCGCTGCGCGGCCTGGCGCCCGCCTACCCGGAACCCTCGTACGATCCGGCCGTCGAGTTGGCACGGCTCCGGGAAGCCGATCCGTTGCGCTGAGTGCAATCTTCGTTGCGCCTCTTGCTTGTTCACAGTGGTGCACGCCACTGTGGGACCGCCGCGGGCGGTCGAAGCGGAGGTTCGGTGTGGTCTTGGACAGGCGGCGGTTCCTGGGGGCCGTTGGCGTGGGAGCGGGGTTGCTGATGACCGAGGGTGTCGCGCGAGCGGACGAGTCCGAGGAGGACCGCGGCCGGCGGGAGGTCCGCGCCTACCTGGGCACCTACACGTCGTGGGCGGGCGGTGGCACGGGCCTCGGGCTCGGCGCGTACGACCCGCGGACGGGCGGGCTGCGGGTGACCGGCGTGGTGCCGGACGTGCCGAACCCGTCGTTCGTGATCGACGCGGGCCGCTGGGTGTACGCGGTCAACGAGAAGGCCGACGGCGAGGTGACCGCGCTGGCGGTCGGCCCGGACGGTGTGCCGAAGGTGGTCGGCAGCCGGAGCACCGGCGGCGCGGACCCGTGCCACCTGGTGCTGCACCGGGGTTTCCTGCTGTCGGCCAACTACAGCTCGGGCAGCGTGGCCGTGCACCCGGTGCTGCCGGAGGGCGGGCTGGGCGAACGCACGGACCTCGTCGTGCACACCGGCGCCGGACCGGACCCGGACCGGCAGGAGGGTCCGCACGCGCACCAGGTGCTGGCCGACCCGACGGGCGAGTTCGTGCTGGCCGTCGACCTGGGCGCCGACGCGGTGTTCAGCTACCGGCTCAGCGGTGAGGGCAGGCTGACGTCGGCCGCCACGGCGCGCGTGCACGCCGGCGCGGGGCCGCGGCACCTGGCGTTCCACCCGTCGGGCAGGTACGCCTACATCGCCAACGAGCTCGACTCCACGATCGTGGTGGCGAGCTACGACCGCGGCGTGCTCACGCCGGGCCCGAAGGTGAGCACGCTGCCCGCCGGCGCGCCGACCGCACCGCGCAACTACCCGGCGGAGATCGTGGTGTCGGCGGACGGGCGGTTCGCCTACCTGTCCAACCGGGGCCACGACAGCGTGGCCGTGTTCGCGGTGGAACGCGGCGGCGCGGTGCTGAGGCTGGTCGAGGCCACCCCGGTGGGCGGGAAGTTCCCGCGGCACATCGCGCTCGACGCGTCCGGCCGGTTCCTGCTGGCGGCCAACCAGAACTCGGACACCATCACCACGTTCGAGGTGGACCGGAGCACCGGGAAGCTGCGGCTGACGAGCACGTCCGCCGCGCCGATCCCGGTGTGCGTCGCACTGACGAGGTAACTCCCTCCGGGTCAACTTCGGCCGGCGGGACTGTCCACAGTGGTAGGCCCGGTGCATGAAGATGCTCGCGCTCGCGCTGCTGATGGCCATCACACCCGCACCGGCCGCGCCGGAGCTCGTCGCGTTGGGTGACTCCTACGCGGCGGGCCTCGGCGCGGGCGACGAGGCGCCCGACGACTGCCGGCAGAGCCCGCACGCGTACCCGAGGCTGTGGGCGGAACGCCACCACGCGTCCCTGGTGCAGGCCGCGTGCGCCGGCGCCACGACCGACGAGGTGCGCGGGCAGACGGAGCGGATCACGCCGAACGCCACGCTCGTCACCATCACGGCGGGCGGCAACGA
The DNA here is from genome assembly GCF_001280085.1 of Saccharothrix sp. NRRL B-16348. Classification (GTDB taxonomy): domain Bacteria; phylum Actinomycetota; class Actinomycetes; order Mycobacteriales; family Pseudonocardiaceae; genus Actinosynnema. The sequence continues at coordinate 86,709 of NZ_LGED01000200.1, forward strand.
CGCCGGTTTCGGCGACGTCATGACGACGTGCACGCTGGGCGACGAGGACGAGTGCGTGCGGCGGGTCGACGTGGCCGAGCGGTTCATCCGCGACGAGCTGCCCGGTCGGCTGGACGCGCTGTACGGCGCGGTGGACGACCGGACGTCGGCCGACGTGGTGGTGCTGGGCTACCCGCGGCTGTTCTCGCACGACACGTGGTGCCTGATGAGCGCGCCGAAGCGGACGGCGGTGAACCGGGCGGCGGACGCGTTGGCCGAGGTGACCGGCGACCGGGCGAAGGCGGCCGGTTTCGAGTTCGCGGACGTGCGCGAGGCGTTCGACGACCACGGCGCGTGCGCCGACGACCCGTGGCTGAACGGCCTGGTCCTGATCCCGGTCGACCGCTCCTACCACCCGAACCGGGCAGGCCAGGAGTCCGGCTACCTGCCGGCGCTTAACGACGCCGCTGGGCGGGCGGGTAACCGGTTGGCGGTCGCGACGACCGATTGACCGCGAGGTCGCGTCGATCGTTCGCGTCCTCATTCACGGCGATCACGCTTTTCGATCGTCGGGAATCAGGGCGCGAACGGTCGACTTCCAGGCGACCTCGCCGCCGTCTGCGGAGCAGCGGCAAACTAACACCGTGAATCCCACGAACGGGCTGCGCCAGGTCGCGGCCACCCGCTACGTCACGCCCTTCCGGGAGGGCGGCTCCCTGCCGGGGCTCGTCGAGGCCGACGACCTGGGCATGTACGTGCTCAAGTTCCGCGGCGCGGGCCAGGGCGTGAAGGCGCTCATCGCCGAGATCGTGGTCGGCGAGCTGGCCCGCCGCCTCGGCTTCCGGGTGCCCGAGATCGTGCTGGTCGACCTGGACCCGGAGCTGGGCCGCGCCGAGCCGGACCAGGAGGTGCAGGAGCTGCTCAAGGCCAGCGGCGGGCTCAACCTGGGGCTGGACTACCTGCCCGGCTCGTTCGACTACAACCCGGTGGTGCGCGAGCCGTCCGCGGAGACCGCGACCCGCCTGCTGTGGCTGGACGCGCTCACGCTCAACGTCGACCGCAGCTGGCGCAACCCGAACACGCTGCTCTGGCACCGCGAGCTGTGGCTGATCGACCACGGCGCGTCGCTGTACTTCCACCACTCGTGGCGGCCGGAGAGGTTCCCGGCGGCCACCTACCGGTTCGACGCGGCCGACCACCTGATGCTGCCGTTCGCGGGCGACCTGGCCGAGGTGGACGCCGAGCTGACCGCCCGCGTCACGCCCGACCTCGTGCGCGAGGTGCTGGCGCTCGTGCCCGACGCGTGGCTCGCGCAGGACGAGGCGTTCGGCACACCGGCCGCCGTGCGCGAGGCGTACGAGTCGTTCTTCACCGCCCGCCTGGCCGCGCCGCGGGCGTGGGTCGACGCACTGGAGGCAGCCCGTGCCGCACGTGTTTGAGTACGCGCTGCTGCGCGCCGTGCCGAGGCAGGAGCGCGGCGAGTTCGTCAACGTCGGCGTGCTCGTCTACTGCAAGGACCTGGACTTCCTCGGCGCCCGCGTGCACGTCGACGAACGCCGGGTGCTGGCGCTGGACCCGTTCCTGGACGTGGAGGTGTTGCGGGCCACCCTGGACCACCTGGGGCTGTCCTGCGACGGCGTGCCGACGGCGGGTCCGGTGTCGCGCACGTCGGCGGGTCAACGGTTCCGCTGGCTGACCGCGCCGCGCAGCACGATCGTGCAGACCTCGCCCGCGCACACCGGCCTGACCGACGACCCCGAGGCCGAGCTGGACCGCCTGCTGGCCGCGCTCGTGCTGCCGCCGGAGCACTAGGGTGGGCAACCTCTTGCCGCGCACCGCGTCTTTAGGTGCGAGCAGTGACCGACACACGGACGGGGTCGCTTGATGAGCGCCGGATACCAGCAGGGCGGGTATCAGCAGGGCGGATACCGACAGGGCGGGCAACCGCGGCAGCGCAGGCCACAGGGTGGGCCGCAGCAGGGCGGGTACGGGCAGCAGCCCGCGTACCAGCAGGCCGGACGACGTCCGGCGCCCAAGCGCCGCAAGCCGAGAATCGGGCGGATCATCGGGGTCGTCCTGGTGTTGCTGCTGGCGTTCGGCGTCGGCATGTGGTTCTACGTCGACGGTTCGCTGCGGCGGATCGACGCGCTGACCGACTACGAGGGCAGGCCCGCCGACACGCCGGGCACCAACTGGCTGCTCGTCGGGTCGGACGCGCGCGACGACCTGACCGAGGAGCAGAAGGCCGCGCTGTCCACCGGTGACGCGGGCGGTCGGCGCACGGACACCATCATGCTGCTGCACATCCCGGAGGGTTCCGGGAAGTCCACTTTGGTGAGTGTCCCCCGCGACTCCTATGTGGACATCCCCGGCAACGGCAAGAACAAGATCAACGCGGCGTTCGCGTTCGGCGGGCCGTCGTTGCTGGTGCAGACCGTCGAGGGCGCCACGGGCATCCACGTCGACCACTACATGGAGATCGGCTTCGGCGGCTTCGCCGGGATCGTGGACGCGGTGGGCGGCGTGGACATGTGCATCGAGGAGCCGATGCAGGACCCGTTGGCGGGCTTGGACCTCCAGCCGGGCTGCCAGGAACTCGACGGCGCGCAGGCGCTGGGCTTCGTCCGCTCGCGGGCGTTCGCCACGGCCGACCTGCAGCGGGTGGAGAACCAGCGCAAGTTCCTCGCCGCGCTGACGGACAAGGCGACGAGCTTCGGCACGCTGGCCAACCCGTTCAAGGCGTTCCCGCTGCTGTTCGCGGGCACGGACTCGATCTCGGTCAACTCCGACGACCACCTGCACCACCTCGCGGGCATGGCGTTCGCCATGGGCGGGGGAGTGGACACGGTGACCGTGCCGGTGGGCGGCACGCCGACCGTGCCGGGTGCGGGCTCGGTCGTGCAGTGGGACCGCGACAACGCGCTGCGCCTGTTCGGCGCGCTGGAGAAGGACGAGCCGGTCCCGGCCGACCTCCTCCCGGCGCCGAAGTAGCGCCGCACGGACGGGCCGCCGGGCACACGCACCCGACGGTCGCTCCACGGATCGGGCCGCCGGGCACACGCACCCGGCGGCCCGTCCGCGTTCCTAGGCCTTGGCGAGCGGGACGTCGACGTCACCGAGCGGGCGCACGGCCGACATCAGGACGACCGCGCCGACGAGGATCATCCCGGCCGCCGCCACGCACGCCGCCCACCACTGGGCCCCGTCGTACAGCACCCCCGCCGCCAGGCTGCCGATCAGCAGCCCGACCAGGCCCGCGGTGTCGTGCATGCCCAGGACCGGGCGGGCCGCCGCGTCGGCGACGGCTCGCCGCACCGACAGCACCGCACCCCACGCGGCCCCGCTGAGCACCCACAGCGCCGCGATCACGTACGGGTTGGGCGCCGCCGCGAAACCCAGCGTCGCCGCGCAGCCGACCAGCGACCCGACCGCCAGCACCCGCGTGCGGCCGTACCGCGACACGTATCGGCGCACGTGCAGGACGGCGACTCCGGCCACCATCGAGCCGGGCACGAACACGAGCACCACCTGCACCACGCCGAGGTCGAACCCGCGTTGCAGGTGCAGGACCAGGAGCAGTCCGACGGCCGCCTCCGCCGCCGTGGTCAGCGCCTCCGCGACCGCCGCCCGCAGCCGTCCCTGGCCGGCCGCCGCCTCTTCCTGACCGTCACCGCCGCTCTCGACACCGTCCTCACCAGGGCTTTCACCGGCGCTTTCCGGGCGGCCAGGCCCGGCGACGAGAAGCGCCGCCGCCAGCACGCACATCGCCGCGCACGCCCAGAACACACCGGCGAACCCGATGATCCCGAAGAAGACCAGCCCGAGGGCGGTGGTGACCATCGACCCCGCGTCCCGGGCGGACGCGACGCGGAGGAACGCCTCGGTGTCGTCGGCCTGCCGCTCCCGGGCGATGGCCCGCACGGCGACCCACAGCAGCGTGCCCCCGACGCCCCCGACCGCTGCCGCGCCGTACGCGAGCGGTGCGCTCTGGGCCACCGCGTACCCGGCGCACGCGAACGCGTAGAGCAACGCGCCGACGGCGGCGGTGTGCCGACGTTCCCACCGGTCCACCAGCACACGCGCGACCGGCCGTGCGACCAGCGAGAACGCCACCACGACCGCGACCAGCGCGCCGACCTCCGTCGCGCTCAGCCCGAGGGCCGCGCCCGCCCACAGCGGCAGCACCACGTCGATCAGCTCGATCGGCCCGCCGACCAACCCCGCCGCTCTCAGCGCCCGCCGTTCCCGCAGCACACCCGGTGCGTCCACATCGCCCCCAAACGTCAAAACCGGACGGTAGCGCCCCAGGACTCGCGAAGAGATCAGCGGGACTGGGCCACCGGCACGTCCGGCACACCGAGCAGGCGGACGGCCCGCGGCACCACGACCGCGCCCGCCAGGATCATCCCGGCGGCCACCACGCACGCCACCCACCAGTGCGCCCCGTCGTACAGCGCGCCCGCCACCAGGCTGCCGATCAACGCCCCGACCAGGCACGCCGCCTCGTACACGCCCATGGCGCGCCCCACCTGCCCGTCGGCCGCCTCGGCGATCACGGCCTGCTGCACCGGCAGCACCGCCGCCCACGCCAGACCGCTGAGCACCCACAGCCCCGCGATCACGTACGGGTTCGGCGCCCACGCGAGGCTCACCGCGAACGCGCAACTGGCCAGCGACGCGCCCACCAGCACCTTCCGCCTGCCGAACCGCAGCACGTACCGGTGCAGGTACTCGGCGGCGGCGCTCATCGCGATCGCGCCGGGCAGGAACACGAACGCGACCTCCTGCACCTCCAGGTCGAACCCGCGTTGCAGGTGCAGGAGCAGCAACAACCCGACGGCCGCCTCCGCCGCCATGGTCATCACCACCGCGAACAACATCGGCCGCAACCGCTTGCCCACCGCACCGAGACCGGCCGCCGCCACGCCCTGGCCACCGCGTTCCCGGCGCCGGGGCGCGACGAGCAGGAACCCCGCCGCCGCCACGCAAGCCGCCGCGCACGCCCAGAACAGCCCCGCGTACCCGACCGCGCCCACGAACGCCATGCCGGCCACGAACGCCACCCACGAGCCCGTCTCCTGCGCGGCGAGCAGGCGCGGGAACACCGCGGTGTCCTCGGCCAGCCGTTCGCTCACGATCGCCCGCACGGCGACCCACAGCAGCGCGCCACCCGCGCCTCCGACCGCCGCCGCGCCGTACGCGAGCGGCGCGCTCTGGGCCACCGCGTACCCGGCGCACGACAGCGCGTAGAGGAGCGCGCCGATGGCGGCGGTGTGCCGTCGTTCCCACCGGTCGGCCAGCACGCCCGCCAGCGGCCGCACGAGCACCGACAACGCCATCTCGACGGCCATCAGCAGGCCGACCTCGGTCGCGCTCAGCCCGATGGCCGCGCCCGCCCACAGCGGCAGCACGAAGTCGATCAGCTCGGTGGGCCCGTTGGCGAGCGTCGCCGCCGTCAACGTGCGCCGTTCGCGTGTCGTCCCCCGGTCCGCGGTGTCGTCCACAGTCTTCCCCCCCAAAAACTTCGAACACTGTTCGTACAACTCCGAACGGTATACTGAGTTTCATCATGAACGCAAAGGACGACGCGCAGCGGCGAGTGCTGGAACTGCTGTGGAAGGACGCCCGCCGCCCCGCGCGCGGCCCGCGGCGCGGCCTGACGATGGAGCGGATCGTGGCCGCCGCGATCCGGATCGCGGAGACCGAGGGCCTCGCCGCGCTGTCCATGCGCCGGGTGGCCGTCGAGCTGGGCGTCGGCACGGCCTCGCTCTACACCTACCTGCCGGGCAAGGCGGAGCTGGAAGCCCTGATGGCGGACTCGATCGGGGCCGACGACCCGCTGCCGGACGACTGGCCGGGCGACTGGCGGGCCAAGCTGGAGGCGTGGGCGCGCAACGACCACGAGGGCTACCGCAAGCACCCCTGGGTGCTGCAACTGGTCGCGACCGTGGCCGCACCCGGCCCGAACCTGCTGCGCTGGATGGACTCGGCGCTGCGCGTGCTGGAGGGCACCGGCCTGACCGAGGCGGAGAAGATGGCGGTGGTCGAGTCGGTCGACGCCTACGTGCGCGGCCAGGCCAGGCTGAGCCTCGACACGCGGGAGCTGAGCGCCGACGAGGTGCGCGAACGCGACGCCGCGCTCGGCGAGCTGGTCGACTTCCGGCCGTACCCGGCGCTGGTCGCGACCGTGCGGGCGGGTGTGTCGCCGTACGCGGGCGACCAGTTCGAGTTCGGGCTGCGGCTGCTGCTGGACGGTGTCGAGACCCTCATCGCCTCGAAGAGGGCCTCGACGTCCTGAAAGTCTTCGTCAGTTCTCGTCCGGCGTCGGCTCGTCGACCCGCTCCGCGGCGGGCGCGGCGGCCTGGACGGTGGTCCGGTCCTCGGCAGGCTCGGCGGTCTGGGCGGCGGGCTGGTCCGCGGTCGGCACGGCCGCCTGGACCGCCTCGGCGGCCTCGCTGACGAGGATGATCCCCTCGAACTCGCGCAGCAGGTCGTCGTAGATCGGCGTGAGTGACACTAGGTAACCCCCAAAACGTCGTTCGTCCCCCGAACGGGCCAAAGCAGCCTACCTATGGCGGCACCTCCGCTTCACCCGGTATTCGACAACTTGATGACCGTGTCGCTAACTGTTGGCTAAACACATCCACTGCCCACAGGTTGTGGCGCTCGCTCACATGTGCGGTGAACCGCAGGTCACCTAGCGTTTCGGGCCATGACGAGTGTCCCTGGTCACAGCGACGACCTGTCCGGTCGCACCGCCCTGGTCACCGGCGCCGGCAGCGGCATCGGGCGGGCCTGCGCGGTCGCCCTCGCCCGCGCCGGGGCGAAGGTGCACCTCGTCGACCGCGACGGCGACTCGGTCGCCGAGGCGGCCCGCGAGACCGGCGGCACCGAGCACGTGGTCGACCTCGCCGCCGACGACCCCGCCCGCGACCTGCCCGCCGAGGTCGACATCCTGGTCAACAACGCCGGCCTGCAGCACGTCGCCCCGGTGCACGAGTTCCCGCCCGACCGGTTCGCGCTGCTGCAGCGGGTCATGGTCACCGCGCCGTTCCTGCTCGCCCGGCACGTCCTGCCGCACATGTACCAGCGCGGCTGGGGCCGGGTGGTGAACATCTCCAGCGTGCACGGCACGAGGGCCAGCGCATTCAAGTCCGCCTACGTCACCGCCAAGCACGGCCTGGAAGGGCTGAGCAAGGTCATCGCGCTGGAAGGCGCCCCGCACGGCGTGACCAGCAACTGCGTCAGCCCCGGCTACGTGCGCACGCCGTTGGTGGAGAACCAGGTCGCCGACCAGGCCAAGGCGCACGGCATCGAGCCCGAGCAGGTGCTCGCCGACGTGATGCTCACCCGGCACGCCATCAAGCAGCTCATCGAACCGGCCGAGGTGGCTTCCGTCGTGCTGTGGCTGTGCGGCGCGCACTCCGGTCACGTCACCGGCTCGTCGTTCACGATCGACGGCGGCTGGACCGCCCAGTGACCCCCCGTTAGCCCCCACCCCCAACGAAGTGGTGACCGACATGACCAACGCCGCCCCTCCGCAGCCGAAGAAGTCCTTCGCCAAGGTCGTCATAGCCAGCCTGATCGGAACCACCATCGAGTGGTACGACTTCTTCTTGTACGGCTCCGCCGCCGCCCTGGTGTTCAACAAGCTGTTCTTCCCCACGGTGGACCCGATCAACGGCACCCTGCTCGCGTTCACCACCTACGCGATCGGCTTCCTGGCCCGGCCGCTCGGCGGCCTGGTGTTCGGCCACTTCGGTGACAAGCTCGGCCGCAAGAAGCTGCTCGTGCTCAGCCTGGTGCTGATGGGCGGCGCGACGTTCGCCATGGGCCTGCTGCCCACCTACGCCGCCATCGGCGTGGCCGCGCCGCTGCTGCTGACGTTGCTGCGGTTGATCCAGGGCTTCGCGCTGGGCGGCGAGTGGGGCGGCGCGGTGCTCATCGTGTCCGAGCACGGCAGCGCGGAACGGCGTGGTTTCTGGGCGTCCTGGCCGCAGGCGGGCGTGCCGATGGGCAACCTGCTGGCGACCGCCGTGCTCGCGGTGCTGGCCGCCGTGCAGACCGACGAGGCGTTCCTGTCGTGGGGCTGGCGGGTGCCGTTCCTGCTGTCCGGCGTGCTGGTCCTGATCGGACTGTGGATCCGGCTCAGCGTGTCCGAGTCGCCGGTGTTCCTCGAAGCCCAGAAGAAGGTCGAGGCCGGCAAGATCAAGGAGAAGCCGCCGATCGTGGCCGTCCTGCGCGACCACTGGCGCGAGGTGCTGATCGCGATGGGCGCCCGCATGGCGGAGAACGTGTCGTACTACGTGATCACCGCGTTCATCCTGGTCTACATCACCTCGGAACTCCAGATGCCGCGCTCGGCGGGGTTGAACGCGGTGCTGATCGCCTCGTTCGTGCACCTGATCACGATCCCGTTGTGGGGCGCGCTGTCGGACCGGATCGGCCGCCGCACGACCTACCTGATCGGCACGGTCGGCATCGGCCTGTGGATGTTCGTGTTCTTCACGCTGCTGGACACGAAGTCGTTCTTCCCGATGACGCTCGCGGTCACCGTCGGCCTCTTCCTGCACGGCGCGATGTACGGCCCGCAGGCCGCGTTCTTCTCCGAGCTGTTCGGCACGAAGGTGCGCTACTCGGGCGCGTCCATCGGCTACCAGTTGGCGTCGATCGGGGCGGGCGCGGTGGCACCTCTCATCGCGACCGCGCTGCTCGCCACCTACGACAGCACGTTCCCGGTGGTGCTGTACGTGCTCGGCATGTGCGTGCTGACCGTGATCGCCGTGGTGGTGGCGAAGGAGACGAAGGGCAGCTCCCTGAACCGGACCGACACCGAGGCCCCCTCGGTGCGAGCATGACGGTATGAGCGAGGCGGACGCGGTGGAGCACCTGGTCGAGTTGCTCGGACTGCTCGCGACCGACGCGGGCAGTGAGCGGCTCGCGGCGGTGCTCCCCGCGGCCCGGGCGGCGGGCGTGCCGGACCACGAGCTGGACCGCATCGCCCGCGCCACGGAGTGGGCGTTGCGGATCCGCCGCACGCTCACCGCGCACCGCCGCCGGGAAACCGAGCTGGAAGCGCTGTTCGACACCGCGAACGACCTGGCGGGCGTGCGCGACCCGGACGCCGTGCTGCGGTCCATCGTGCGGCGCGCCCGGCTGCTGCTCGGCGCGGACATCGCCTACCTGAGCATGAACGAGCCCGGCGAGCGCGGCACGTACATGAGGGTCACCGACGGCTCGATCTCCGCGCTGTTCCAACAGGTCCGGCTCGGCATGGGCGAGGGACTGGGCGGGTTGGTGGCGCAGACGGCCCAGCCGTACGTGACCGCCGACTACTTCGCCGACGACCGGTTCAACCACACCGGCCCCATCGACGCGGCCGTGCGCGACGAGGGCCTGGTCGCGATCCTGGGCGTGCCGCTCAAGCTCGACCGCCGGGTCATCGGCGTGCTCTACGCGGCCAACCGCTCGCCGCGCCAGTTCCCGCCCGACGAGGTGGCGCTGCTGTCGTCGCTGGCCGACCACGCCGCGATCGCGCTGGACACCGCGCACCTGCTGGAGGAGACCCGGGCCGCGGGCGAGACGATCCGCGCGCACAACGAGGCCATGCGCCGCGCCGAGGACGCCCACGACCGGCTCACCGACCTGGTGCTGCGCGGCGCGGACGTGCCCGAGGTGGCCGCCGCCGTGGCCAAGGTGCTCGACGGCGGGATCGTGGTGCACGACAGCGACGGCGCCGAGCTGGCCCGCATCGGCACCACCCGCGCCCTCACGCCCCGTGCGGCGGTCAACGCCTCCCGCGCCAGCGGCCGGGCCATCCCGCAGGACGGCACGTGGGTGTGCGCGGTGCTGGCGGGCCGCGAGCTGCTCGGCAGCATTACCCTCACCGACCGCCCCGACCTCGGTGACGCCGACCGCAGGCTGTTCGAACGCGCGGGCGTCGTCACCGCCCTGCTGCTCCTGCTGCGCCGCACGGTCGCCGAGGCGGAGAACAAGGTGCGCGGCGAGCTGATCACCGACCTGCTGACGGCCGCGGTGGACTCGGTCGCGTTGCGCGCCCGTGCCCGCCGGGTCGGCGTCGAGCTGGCGGCCGACCACGTGGTGCTGGTCGCGGACGGCCCGCGCGACCGCCTCCTCGCCGCCGCCGCGCACCACGCGTCGGCCTGCCGCGGCCTGGCGGGCGTGCACGGCGAGCACGTGGTGCTGGTGCTGCCCGGCGCGGACCTGGCGTGCGCGGCGGAGGACGCGGCACGGGTGCTCGGCAAGGCCGTGGGCCTGCCGGTGACCGTCGGGTCCGGCGGCCCGGCGCACGGCCCGGAAGCCGTCGCCGCCGCGCACGCCGAGGCGGTGCGGTGCCTGAAGGCGTTGCTGCAGCTGGGCCGGAAGGGCACCGGGGGCACGCTCGCGGACCTCGGTTTCGTCGGCGTGCTGCTGGGCGACCGGGCCGACATCGCGGGCTACGTCCGCGCCACCCTCGGTCCGCTGCTGGACTACGACGCGAGTCGGGGCACCGAGCTGGTTCGGACGGTCACGGCGTACTTCGCGTGCGGCGCCAACCTCAGCCGAGCCAAGGACGAGCTGCACGTGCACGTGAACACGGTGGTGCAACGGCTGGACCGGGTGGCGAGCCTGCTCGGTGACGACTGGCAGTCGCCGGAACGGGTGCTGGAGGTCCAGCTCGCGCTCAAGCTGATGAAGGTGCTCGGCCCGTGATCACCCCCCTGCCGACCGCGCCCCGTGGCAGTCGGGCCGCACGTGCCGGATGTCGGGCACGTCGTCGACCAGTTGCCAACCGAGCAGGGACAGCACGTCAGCGGGCCGGGGGCGACCGTCCCCGCCCTTCTCGCAGAAGGTCCTCCCGATGACGGCCTCCTGACGCAGCACCACCGGGTCGCGGCTGCCCTCCTCCAGCAGGGACAGGTCGTGGTCACCGGATTCGAGCACCCAGCCCACGTAGGTCGTCGTCCGGGTGTCGACCCGCTCCAGCGGGATCCACGCGGGGGTGCCGTAGTTGGGCGCGGCCAGGACTGCGCACACGACGACTGCCGCTCCCGAGCCCCGATAGAGCCGACGGCACACCGCGCGGACACGCCGGGGGAGGGCGGGCACGGCGCCGGCCACCCTGCCCACGAGGTAGACGACCCACAGGACGGCTACGCCCACGACGACGAACAGCGGGAAGGCGACCGCGGTGACCACGAGGACGCCGAGCGCGATCCGGGCGAGTCGGCCCAGGGTGACGTCGGGCCGTTCCACGAGGCGCGGCGTCACCCAGCTCACCACGGCCCACGGCGCCAGCACCGAGGTGGACGTGAACACGCTGAACGCGACCGCGACGAAGTCGACGCCCCGCAAGACCGCGGGCAAGGCGTGCAGGTCGTACCTGACCCAGGCGAACAGGCTGAACGCGGCCAGCGCCACCGAGCCGATGGTGACCAGCAGAGCGGCCGCCTCCAGCCGGGCGACCCAGGACCGGACCGGGCGGCCTTCCGGCGGCCGGACCCGCCTCCTGCTCATCGTCCTCGCGATCAGCGGGTCGCGACCTCGAACTCCGGGCGACAAGGAACGCCCACCCTCCCCGCCGATCGGACGGACCACCGCCGCCATCCTGGCGTGCCGCGGCCTCGCGCCGGCACGTGGGGTCTCGAACGGGGTGGAGGACCCGCCCGCGCCCGACTCGTCGGTCCCGCCGCTCGGCCGCCCCCAGAGCACGCCGAGCGGCGGGACGCTTCGGTCACGACAGCGCGCACTCGGTCGTGCTCACCGCCGCCGGCCGGGGAACGGTCGCCGACGCGGGCGGTCGCGTGCCCGACAGCCACCCCTCCAGCGCGGCGAACGCCGACCGGTGGCACGGCGTCAACGGCCGCAGCCGGTCCGGGAACGCGTCGAACAGCGAGTCCACGTGGGTTCCTCCCTCGATCCGGTAGTAGCGGAACCACGCGCCGCGCCCCGCCCGGCGCACCATGTCCGCGTACACGTCGGAGTCGCGGGAGATGGGCAGCAGTACATCCAATGTGCCGTGCAGGGTGAGCAGCGGCTTGCCGATCCGGCCGGTCAACGCGATCCGCTCGACGGCGCGCTGCGCCTGCGGCCGTGACGCGTAGTCGTAGTCGGCGTCGCACAGCGGCGTGCCGGGCGCGCAGAACGGCGTGCCCGCCTCCGCGTCGCCGTCCCACGCCGGGTCCAGTTCCTCGCGGTAGATGCGCTGGGTCAGGTCCCAGTAGTACTGGTGGTGGAACTGCCACAGGAACTCCGACTCGGCCGGGAACCCGGCGGCCACCACCGCCGCCTTGTCGCCGGTGGCGTAGCCCCTGAGCGCCGGCGGCAGGAACGTCAGCAGGTTCGGGCCCTGCGCGCTCCACAGCGTGCCCTCCCAGTCCACGCCGCCGTCGTACAGCTCGGGGCGGTTCTCCAGCTGCCAGCGCACCAGGTAACCGCCGTTGGAGATGCCGGTGGCCAGGGTGCGCGACGGCGGCCGGCAGTACCGCTGCGCCACCACGGCCTTCGCCGCCCGGGTCAGCTGCGTGACCCGGTGGTTCCACTCGGCGATCGCGTCGCCCGGTCGCGAGCCGTCCCGGTGGAAGGCCACGCCCGTGTTGCCCTTGTCGGTCGACGCGAACGCGTACCCGCGGGCCAGCACGAAGTCGCTGATCGCGCGGTCGTTGGCGTACTGCTCGCGCACGCCGGGGGAGCCCGCGACGACGAGGCCGCCGTTCCAGCGCTCCGGCAGCCGGATCACGAACTGCGAGTCGTGCGCCCAGCCGTGGTTGGTGTTGCCGGTGGAGGAGTCGGGGAAGTAGCCGTCCACCTGGGTGCCGGGAACGGGCGTCGGCGCGGGCAGGCCCGCCGGGGTCAGCCCGGCCCAGTCGGCCGGGTCGGTGCGGCCGCCGGCGGTGGACAGGTCGGCGAGCCGGGTCAGTTCCTGGTGCTCGGCACCGGGCACGCGCAGGGGCCCGCATCCGTTGGCGGACGCGGGAACGGCCTGCGCCGTCGTCGCGAGGAGCGCTGCGATCAGCGGAACGGCGATGTTCACCCGAGGCACGGTAAAACGGCTCGCTGGGCCGCGTAATGGGGTCGGACGCCATGGCCGGCGGGGCGGATGTGGTGTGCGGAGCCATCGGCGGCACACCTGCGAGTGACCCTCACACCGGGGGGCTGCTCGACACCGCGTCACCAAGGGCGGTAATCGGGGAGTTCACCACCATGGGTGACGCCGATCGGTGCATACCCGGAGTGTGATCGAGCTGCACGAGCGCCCGAACGGCCCTGTTCTGGACGTCCCCGCGTGCACGGCGTGGCCTCTCGCCCGGCGGTGGAGCCTTGAGTACCACGTTCGGTTCGTTTTGATCGCACCGGCTGGGGTAGCTGAGTTGACCCAGCGAAGTTCGCACTGCCAGGTGATTTACGTTCACCCGGCGTGAGGTGTCTGCTTCCGGGGTGACTGAGCAACGGCGCTCTACGCGCACTGACCAGGAGTGGGACCTGATCCGGCGCATCCAGAACCTGGCCCACCGTGCCGAACGCACCGCGTTCGACCACTCGAACCTCGTCGGTCCGCCACCGTCCCAGCAGCACCTGGACATCCTGGCGGAACTCCGCGTCCTCACCGAGCAGGCGGTGGCGCAGCGGATGCCGAGACCGGCCAAGCTGCCCCGACAGGCGGCGCCGGTCGAGGACCAGAAGGTCTCCGCACCGGTTCGCTGACCGCCGTGCGCGGGCCGGGCCTGACTCCCGGCCCGCGCACGGGCGCGGTCAGCGGCGTCGGACCAGCTTGACCAGGCCCTTGAACGTCTCCTCCAGGCCGGAGGAGAACGGGTTGTCGTTGACGAGGTAGGTCCAGGTCGTGTTCGGGCGCTGCACGCCCGCCTCGGCCAGGTGCGCGCCGTCGGCGTCGATCTCCACCTTGGCGAACGTCTCCTCCGCCTCGTCCCACGCGTCCGGGATGATCTTGTGGTAAGCCGGGATCGCCTCGCGGTGGAACTCGTCCAGCGGGTTCTGCCGCGCAAGCGCCCGCAGGTGGATGCCCTCGCGCAGGTCGGTCAGGAACGTCAGGTGGTCGCTCCACCGCTGGTCGAGGTGGTGCAGCGCGATCAACCGGGCCGCGGTGACCTTGACGTCGGTGTCGAGGTCCTTGATCTCGTGCGCCTTGTCCGGCTTGCGCTCGGACAGCTCCTTCCAGGCCAGGTCGGTGCGCAGCAGCTTGTCCCGGTACTCCAGCAGCAGCTGGCGCTGGTGCTCGATCAGCTTGTTGTACCGCCAGGTGTTGCGGTGGATCTCCAGGTGCACGCCCTCGGCGACGCGCTGCCCGTGCTCCACGGTGTGCAGCGTGCCCGCGTCGGTGACGCGGCCGTCCTCGTCCACCTCGGCCGGCTCGTCGTGGTCGGGCACGTACTGCGTGACCAGGTCGTCCTGCAACGAGGAGAAGAACACCGACCCGCCGGGGTCGCCCTGGCGGCCCGCGCGACCGCGCAGCTGGTCGTCGAGCCGGCTGCTGGAGTGGCGGCCGGTGCCGATCACGTACAGGCCGCCGAGCTCGGCGATGCGCTCCCGGTCGGTCGAGTCGTGCCCGCCGAGCCGGATGTCCGTGCCGCGGCCCGCCATCTGGGTCGACACGGTGACCCGCTGGAACGACCCCGCGTCGGCGATGATCGCGGCTTCCTCGGCGTCGTTCTTGGCGTTGAGGACCACGCACTCCAGGCCCGCCTCGGCGAGCTTGCGGGACAGGCGCTCGGACTCGGCCACGTCCAGCGTGCCGACCAGGATGGGGCGGCCCGTCTCGTGGACCTCCTTGATCTCGGCGACGACGGCCGCTTCCTTCTGCTCCAGCGTCGCGTACAGCCGGGGCGCCTCGTCCTCCCGGATCGTCTCCACGTTCGGCGGGATGACCAGCACTTCCAGTTGGTAGAAGTCGCGCAGCTGCTCGGCGACGGCCACCGCGGTGCCGGTCATGCCGCAGACCGTCGGGTAGCGGCTGAGCAGCGCCTGGACCGTGATCGAGTCCAGCACCTCGCCCGCGTCCGTGGTCGCCACGTTCTCCTTGGCCTCGACCGCGGCCTGGAGGCCGTCGGGCCAGCGCTGGAGCTTCGCGATCCGGCCGCGGGTGTCGTTGATCAGGTGCACCTTGCCGTCGCGGACGATGTAGTCCACGTCCCGGTGCAGCAGGACCTGCGCGTGCAGGGCCACGTTCACCTTGCTCAGCGTGGTCGAGACGTGCTCGTCGGAGTACAGGTCGATGCCGCCGAGCGCCCGTTCGACCAGCTCGCTGCCCGCGCCGGTGAGGTAGACGTTGCGCTCTTCGTCGTCGATCTCGAAGTGCAGGTCGCGACGCAGCCGCTTGACCAGGTCGGCCAGCGCCGGGTCGACCGCCGGGCCCGCCGTGGAGCCCGCCAGGACCAGCGGCACGCGTGCCTCGTCCACCAGGACCGAGTCCGCCTCGTCGACGAGGGCGACGCGCGGCTTGGGCACGATGAGGTCGCCCTCGTCGGTGGCCAGCCGGTCGCGCAGCACGTCGAAACCGATCTCGGAGACCGAGGCGTACATGACCTCGGCCTCGTAGGCGGCGCGGCGCTCCTCGGGCTTGGAGCTCTGGTTGATCCAGCCGACGTTCACGCCCATGAGCTCGTAGAACGGGCCCATCCACTCGGCGTCGCGCTGGGCCAGGTAGTCGTTGACCGAGACCACGTGCACCTGGTCGCCGCGCAGCGCGAAACCGGCCGCGGCGATGGCGCCGGAGAGCGTCTTGCCCTCACCGGTGGCCATCTCGACCACGTGGCCCTCCAGGAGGCCGAGCGCGCCGAGGATCTGCACGTCGAACGGGCGCAGGCCGAGCGCGCGGTCGGCGGCCTCGCGGCCGAGCGCGCACACCTCCACCAGCTCGGGGCGGCCGAAGTCCGACTTGTCGCGCAGCTCGGCGGCCGCGGCGGTCAGTTCCTCGTCGCTGAGCTTCTTCACGCGCTCGGCCTGCTCGTTGACCTCGTCGAGCAGCTTCCGGTAGGGCGTGAGGTCGGCGGAGCCGGGCTTCTGCGCGAACCGACGCAGCCGCTGCTTGAACCGTCCCAGGAGAGTGGTCACGGCACGGCAACGTACGGCAAGTCCACAACGTTCCGCACGTCACCCGGTTGACAGTTCACTCGTCGGACGAGTCGATCTTGTGCGCACGCCCGTAGAACTGCGGGCGGGGCTGCCTCCGAGTGGGCGAACTCGACCGTCTCCGGTAGCCGGGGCCACTCGGGTGCTCCCGATCGTGACTACTGACCGATAACCTCCGATTCCCAGGCGTGATCACGTCTCGTAGGGGGCGGCGTGCTGAAACGGTTCGTCCAGTGGCTCGACGACCTCCTCGTCGATGAGGGCTCGGCGGCGGTCGTGAAAGCGGTCGTCGGCATCATGTCGTTCGCGGTGCTCTTGGGTGCGGTGTTCGGGAATGCCGCGGTCAAAGCGGGTGCCCTCGTGGCCGCCATTCTCGCCGTGCTCTCATTCGGCCTGCTGTTGCTGTCCGACCGGCGCGACCTCGTGCGTCAACTCGAGATGCACAAAGAGCTCGTCTCCAAGTACTCGAAGCAGGTCGCCGAGGACCGCCACCCGTCGTACGACGTCATCACGTGGGAGGAGTACGCCGCCATCGAGTCCAATGGCGACGTGCGCAAGCAGCTCACGATCCGGGCGAAGGTCCTCAACGACCTGCGCGTGCTGCGCCTGGTGCAGGGCTGCGGCTGGGCGCAGCCGGCCAGGTATCGCCGGAAGGTTCGCGTCGAGGTGCGCAAACTGCTGATCGGGGACCTGCCCGGCGCCAGCCTGAGCACGACCGTGGCCTGGCTGAAGGACGGGCAGCTCGTGCTGATGGTGCACTTCCCCGAACCGCCGAAGGTCGGCAGCGAGATCACCATCGCGGTGGAGTTCAGCTGGCCCGCGATGTGCTCACCGCTGATGCGCGACCGCCGCCCCGACACGTTCACGCTCCAGTTCGCCACCCCGGTCGTCTACGCGCGGTACAAGGTGGCGCTGCCGCGCGGGTTCGACGCCTACGTCGAACCGGTGGGCTTCGAAGAGCACCAGAACGGCTACTCCTGCGGTCCGGCGAACGACGACGACGGCCGGCCGGTCTTCCTCTTCGAGGGGTTCGACCTACCGGTGCACGAAAGCGTGGGGATGCGACTCGAGCTCAAAGGGAGGGGCGGCCCCGCATGAGGCCTCCCCTCCCTTGAACTGTGCGCAATGCCGGCCGACGTCAGCCGTCGTTGCCGCTTTCGCCCCCGATGGGCCATTCCACGGTCAAAGCAAACCTCATTCCCAATTGCAATCTAGCGGCTATATTCCAACCGAAGTGGAATATAGCCCATGGGAAGTCGGCAGATGTTAGCGCTTGTGCGTTTCCCGCAAGCCGAGCACCGAAGCCAGCGTCACCACGCCCATGACCAGCAGGAACGCCGACACCGACAGTGACGTCCCGGTCGCCACCAGCAACGCCGTCATGATGAACGGTGTGCCGCCGCTGACCAGGATCGAGGCCAGCTGGTACGCCAGTGACGCGCCCGAGTACCGGACCTGCGGCTCGAACAGCTCCGCCAGGTACGCCGCCACCGGCCCGTAGACCAGGCTCGACCCCACCCCCGACACGGCCAGCGCGACGAAGATCAGGCCCAACGAGGCGGTGTCGACCAGCCAGAAGTACGGGAACGCCCACGCGATCATGGCCACCGCACCCGCGATGATCAGCGGACGCCTGCCGTGCTTGTCCGACCAACGCCCCGCCAGCAGGATCACCGGCACGCTGATCAGCGACGACAGCAGCGTCACCACCAGCACCGAGTTGCGCGCCAACCCCAGCTCACGGGTCGCGTAGTCGAGCACGCCCGCGATGCTGACGTAGAACACCGCGTTCGACGCGAACATCAGCCCCGCCCCGAGCAGCACCGGCCGCCGGTGCGTCCGCAGCACCTCCCGCAACGGCGCGGGCGCGGGTCCTTCGCCACGCCGGTCCTTGATCTCCCGGAACACCGGGCTGTCCTCGACCTTCAGCTGGATGAACAGCACCACCGGGAACAGCAGCGCGCTCGCCAGGAACGGCACCCGCCACCCCCACGTGGCGAACGACGCGGCCGGCACCAGCGCGCCCACGACCAGGAACGACACGTTGCCCAGGATCACCCCCAGCGGCACGCCCGCCTGCCCGAACGTCCCGGCGAACCCACGCCCCCGCGGCCCCGCCGTCTCGGTCAGCAGCAGCACGACCCCGCCCCACTGCCCGCCCACCGCGATGCCCTGCAGGAACCGCAGCAGCACGAGCAGCACCGGCGCCATCACGCCCAGCGTCGCGCTGGTCGGCAGCAGCCCGATCAGGAACGTCGCCGCGGCCATCAGCGCCAGGCACGTCACCAGCGCGGGCTTGCGGCCGAACTTGTCGCCGACGTGCCCGAACACGAGCCCGCCCACCGGCCGGGCGATGAACCCCGCCCAGAACGTGCTGAACGACAGCAGCAGCCCGATCAGCGGCGACGCCTCGGGGAAGAACAACTTCGGGAACACCAGCGCCGCGGCGGTCGCGTAGATGAAGAAGTCGTACCACTCGAGCGACGAGCCGACGAGCCCGGCCGCCATGAGTTTGCGCAACGTGCGCCGCTCGGGGGGAGCGGTCGTGACCATGTGCTTGTTCCCTTTCACCAGGTGTCCACGAACGGGCGTTTCTTGCCGGTCCGGACCGGGGCGTGGTCGGGACCGGTGAGCAGGGTGGTGATCCAGCGCCGGGTGTCGGCCGGGTCGATCACGTCGTCGATCTCGTAGGCGGACGCCACGTTGAGCGCCTTGCCGTGCTCGTAGGCGGCGGAGACCATCGCCTCGAACATCTCCTTGCGCTGCGCCGGGTCGTCGATGGCGTCCAGTTCGCGCCGGTACCCGAGCCGCACCGCGCCTTCCAGCCCCATCGGGCCGAACTCGCCGCTGGGCCACGACACCGCGAACAGCGGCACCTTCAAGCTGCCCGCCGCCATCGCCTGCGCGCCCAGCCCGTAGGCCTTGCGCAGCGCCACGAACCCGAACGGCACGTCGAGGTTCGCGCCGGCCACGAGCATCCGGGTCAGGTGCCGGACGGTCGCGGTGCGCTCGGCGTCCGGCCCGACCATGAACCCCGGCGTGTCGCACAGCGACACCACCGGCAGGTCGAACGCGTCGCACAGCTGGAGGAACCGCGCGGCCTTGTCCGCGGAGTCGGCGTCGATCGCCCCGCCGAGGTGGCCGGGGTCGTTGGCGATCAGCCCCAGCGGCCTGCCCTCGACCCGGACCAGGGCGGTGACGATGCCCCGACCGAACTCCGGCCGCAGCTCCAGCACCGAGCCGGTGTCGGCGAGGGTCCGCACGACGGACCGCACGTCGTAGGCGCGGACCCGGTTCTCCGGCACGAGGTGGCGCAGCATCCGCTGGTCGGCGCACTCCCAGGCGTCCACGGGCCCCTGGAAGTACGACAGGTACTTCTTCGCCACCGAGACGGCCTCGGCCTCGTCGGACACCAGCACGTCGATCACGCCGTTGGGCACCTGCACGTCGACGGGCCCGACCTCCTCGGGCCGGAACACGCCGAGCCCGCCGCCCTCGATCATCGCCGGGCCGCCCATGCCGATGGTCGCGTCACGGGTCGCGATGACCACGTCGCACGTGCCCAGCAGCACGGCGTTGCCGGCGAAGCAGCGGCCGGACGCGATGCCGACCAGCGGCACCAGCCCGGACAGCTTGGCGAACAGGTGGAACGCCAGGCAGTCCAGCCCGCTGACGCCGCCGTGGTCGGTGTCGCCCGGCCGTCCGCCGCCGCCCTCGGCGAACAGCACCACCGGCAGCCGCCGCTGCTCGGCCAGCTCGAACATCCGGTCCTTCTTGGCGTGGTTGCGCAGACCCTGCGTGCCCGCCATGACCGTGTAGTCGTAGGACATCGCGACGACCTGGCCGCCGTTGACCCGGCCGACGCCCGCCACCAGCCCGTCCGCGGGCGTGCGCTCGACCAGCTCGTCCAACGACCGGCGACGGCGTTGCGCGGCGATGGCCAGCCCGCCGTACTCCACGAACTCGTCGCACAGGTCGGCGATGTTCTCCCGGACCGTGCGGCGGCCGGCCGCGTGCCGCTTCGCCTCCGCCTCGGGACGTGCGAAGTCGTGGCGCGCCAACGTTTCCGCGAGGTCCGGCCGCACGTCGTCCAGGTCGACCTCGACGGCCTTCTCCTCGACGGCCAGGTCGACGCCCTCGGCCAGCAACGCGCCTTCCGCGACCGTGTCGCCGACCTCGACCAGCACCCGCGCGTCGCCGATCGGCACGACGTGCTGCATCTTCATCGCTTCCACGACGACCGTGCCGGACTCGATCGCGACGACCGTTCCCTGCACGGGAGCGCGCGCTCCGGTGTCTTCACGGGGCAGTGAGTCGACCAGGCCGGTGTGCGCTTTCAGGACGTCCGGGTGGTCCAGGAGCCCGCGCAGGAAGCCGATGTTCGTCCGCGCGCCGTCCACTGTGAACTCGTCCAGCGCACGGCGGGCGCGGCGCAGCGCGGTGTCCAGGTCGTCGGCCTGCACCACGACCTTCGCCAGCAACGGGTCGAAGCCGAGGCCCGCCCGGTAGCCGACGGACGCGTGCGTGTCGACCCGAACGCCCGGTCCCGTTGGCGGGACGAACGCCGACAGCCGTCCCGTGGACGTCAGGCTCACGCGCAGTTGCAGCGCGCTGCCGCGTGGCGTGTGCGTCAGGTCCGGTTCGACCTCGGCCGCCAGCAGCAGTTGCGCGCGCACCAGGTCCAGCCCGGTGACCTGCTCGGTGACGGTGTGCTCGACCTGGAGCCTCGGGTTGGCCTCCAGGAACGCGAACCGGCCGTCCGGCGCGACCAGGAACTCGACCGTGCCCAGCCCGGTGTACCGGACGGCGCGCGCGATCGTCGCCGCCGCGTCGTGCAGCGCGGACCGCAGGTCGGGGGAGAGGTCGGGCGCGGGCGCGATCTCGACCAGCTTCTGGTGCCGGGACTGCAGCGAGCAGTCGCGGTCGCCGAGCACCGTCGTGCCGACCAGCTGCACCTCGACGTGCCGCGCCGGTTCGAGCAGCTCCTCCACGAACACGGTGTCGTCGCCGAACGCGGCCAGCGCCTCGGACCGGCACCGCTCGACGGCGGCTTCGAGGTCGGCCAGGCGCCGCACCACGCGCACGCCCTTGCCGCCGCCACCGGCCACGGCCTTCACGACCACCGCGCCGTGCGTGCGGAAGAACTCCTCGAACCCGTCCTCGGCGCCAGCGAGCACCGGCACGCCCACCTCGGCGGCCAGCGCGCGGGCCCGGCTCTTGTCGCCGAGCAGCTCCAGCACTTCCGGCGGGGGTCCGACGAACGTCAGCCCGGCCTCGGCGCAGCGGCGGGCGAACCCGGCGTTCTCGGCCAGGAAGCCGTAGCCGGGGTGCACCAGGTCGCACCCGTCGGCGGCGGCGAGCACGGCGTCCACGTCCAGGTAGGAGCCTTGCAGCCGGACGGCGCGGTCGGCGAACCGGCCGTGCGCGTCGTCGGAGTCGGTGACGAGGGCGACGGTCCGCCAGCCGAGGTCGGCGGCGGCGCGCAGCACCCGGACGGCGATCTCTCCCCGGTTGGCGACGAGCAGCGTGGGCACTTCAACCTCCTGAGCGACCGCTTAGTATGTGACCGCGGTCGCATAGTGACACCCGGGCTTGGCGTTCGTCCAGAGGGAACCGATGTCCTTGCCGAGGCGTCCTTGGGGAAACCCGAGCTCAAGGGCGTGACCCACAGCAGGCCAGGAGGCACTCACCGTGGTTTTCAAGAGGATGTTGCGCGCGTTCGGAGTCGGCGGTCCTTCGGTGGACACGGTGCTGGCCAACCCGAACGTGCGGCCGGGCGAGGTGCTGACCGGCGAGGTGCGCATCGCGGGCGGTGACCACCCCGCCGACATCGACCAGGTCAAGCTGTCGCTCGTCACCCGGGTCGAGGTGGAGAGCGGCGACAACGAGCACAACCGCAACGTCGAGTTCGCGCAGGTCCTGGTCGGTCAGCGGATCGCCGTCGCGCCGGGGCAGAACCTCGTGCTGCCGTTCCAGTTCCCGGTGCCGTTCGAGACGCCGCTGACGGTCGTGCACGGGCAGCACCTGCACGGGATGACGATGGGCCTGCGCACGGAGCTGGAGGTGCGCGGCGCCGTCGACCCCGGCGACCTCGACCCGGTGGCCGTGCACCCGATCCGGTCACAGGAGCACGTGCTGAACGCGTTCGGCGCCCTAGGGTTCCGCTTCCAGCGCGCGGACAACGAGTCGGGGCGGATCCGCGGCGTGCCGCAGCAGCTGCCGTTCTACCAGGAGATCGAGTTCCTGCCGCCGGGGCAGTTCCTGGGCAAGATCAGCCAGCTGGAGCTGACCTTCGTGACCGACCCGCACCGGCTGTACGCGGTGCTGGAGGCGGACCGCCGCGGTGGCCTGTTCCGGGCTGGCGGCGACTCGTTCGGGCACTTCGCCATGTCCCACGATGAGGTGATCCGCACGGACTGGGCGGCGCTGCTGCACCAGTGGATGGATCAGGTCGGCGGCAGGCGATCTTCCCACGGTTTCGGCCACTAGGGCGTCCGCCGCGGTGCTCGCCGGTCGGCGGACCGCCTGCCGACCGGGCCGCCGCTGGCGCTGCGGCCGGCGTGTTGGGTGGGGATGATGAACGGCGAGGCCCTCGACGAGGTCGGGGACTTCTTCGAAGGCGACTAACCCGCAGGAGGCATCGTGGGCATCGGCGGTGTGATCAGCGCTCTGATCGTGGGTCTCATCATCGGTTTGCTGGGCAAGCTCATCGCGCCGGGCAAGCAGGCCATCCCCATCTGGCTGACGATCATCGTCGGCATCGTGGCGGCGTTCCTGGGCACGTTCATCGCCCGGGCGCTCGGCGTGGAGGACACGCCCGGCATCGACTGGATCGAGATCATCGTGCAGGTGATCATCGCCGCCATCGGCGTCAGCCTCGTCGCAGGGTTCTACGGCAAGAAATCCGTCCGCTAACCCCACCTCACCGCGAGAGTCCTACGTTCACGTCGCGTGAGTCCTACCTTCAGCACGCGCGTGTCCTACGTTCAGAACACGTGTGTCCTACGTTCAGAACACCCGAGTTCAACACTCAGAACACCGCGGCCCGGCGTCCGCGCCGCACGGCTCTGTCCTGAGCGTTGAATTCGGGGTACCTGAACGTAGGACACGCGCGTTCCCAACGTAGGACACGCGCGTGCTGGACGTAGGACTCTCGCGCGGTCAGGTGGCGCCGACCATGCGCAGCACCAGGTCGGCGTAGAGGTCGCCGATCTCGGCCGGCGTGCGGCGGCCGGAAGGCTGGTACCAGCGCGCCACGTCGATGCACAGCGAGAGCACCGCCAGGGTCGCGCCCCGCACGTCGGGCACGTCGAACACGCCCGCGGTGACGCCCGCGGTGACCATGTCCCGTACGGCGGCCTCGATCCGGCGGCGCAGCTCCACCACCTCGGCCAGGTGCTCCGGCGTCAACGCGCTCAACTCGTACTGCACGACCCGCGCCGTCGTGTGGTACTCCGCGTGCCACGACGCGAACGCCCGCACGGCCGCCGCCAACCGGGCCACCGGGTCCACCTCGGACACACCCGTCAGCACCGACAGCGACGTGGCGTGCCCGATCCGGGAGATCTGGAACAGCAGTTCCTCTTTGGACCGGTAGTGGATGTAGACGGCGGCGGGCGACATGCCGGCCTGCGCCGCGATGTCACGGGTCGTCGTCGCGTGGTACCCGCGCACCGAGAACGCGGCCGCGGCGGCGATCAGCATCCGCCTGGCCGCCGGCGGCGTCACCGAGGACCACGTCTCATCGAGGAGCGCGAACTCACCACTGGTAGTCGTCACAGCCGGCCCTCCTTGACACGAACCCGAACGATACCGCAGGCTAAGCACACGCTTAGACCTAAGCAACCGCTTAGTATGGAGGAACTGAGAGTGCGCCGGACGCTGTTCGAACCCGACCACGAAGCGTTTCGCGAGACCGCGCGGGAGTTCTGCGACCGCACCCTCACCCCGAACTACGAGCGGTTCGTCGAGCAGCGCCACATCGACCGCGACGTGTGGCTCGAAGCGGGCAAGCAGGGCCTGCTCGGCCTGGAGGTCCCCGAGGAGCACGGCGGCAGCGGCGCGAACGACTACCGGTTCAACGCCGTGCTCGGCGAGGAGCTGTCCAAGGTCAGCGCCGGCATGGCCTCCTGCCTCGGCATCCACGGCGACGTCGTCGCCCCCTACCTGGTCGACCTGTGCACCGAGGAGCAGAAGCAGCGCTGGCTGCCGAGGTTCTGCTCGGGCGAGCTGACGACCGGCATCGGCATGACCGAGCCCTCCGGCGGCTCCGACCTGGCCGCGCTCAAGAGCAACGCCGTGCGCGACGGCAGCGACTGGATCCTCAACGGCTCCAAGACGTTCATCACCAACGGCTTCTCCGCCGACATGATCGTGGTCGCCGCGCGCACCAGCCCGGAGAAGAAGGCCAGGGGCATCACCCTGTTCGCCGTCGAGACCGGCATGAAGGGCTTCGAGCGCGGCCGCAAGCTGGACAAGGTGGGCCAGCCCGAGTCCGACACCGCCGAGCTGTTCTTCGAGGACGTCCGCGTGCCGGCCGAGAACGTCATCGGCGAGGTCGACCAGGGCTTCATCTACATGATGGAACGCCTGCCGCAGGAACGGCTCGGCGGCGCGATTTCCAACCTGGCCCACGCCAAGCAGATCCTGCTGGAGACGATCTCGTACACCAAGGAGCGCAAGGCGTTCGGCCAGGCCATCGGCTCGTTCCAGCACAACAAGTTCACCCTCGCCGAGCTGGTCACCAAGATCGACGTGACGCAGGCGTTCCTGGACCAGTGCACCGACGCGCACACCCGCCGCGAGCTGACCGCCGTGGACGCGGCGAAGGCCAAGTGGTGGAGCGCGGACGTGCAGAACGACGTCATCGACGCGTGCGTGCAGCTGCACGGCGGCTACGGCTACATGACCGAGTACCGCGTGGCCCGCGCCTGGATGGACGCCCGGGTGACCCGGATCTGGGCCGGCTCCAACGAGATCATGAAGGAACTCATCGGCCGCGACCTCGGCCTCTAGACCCAGGAGAACCCGCCATGCCCGAGGCTGTCATCGTCGCCACCTCGCGTTCCCCGATCGGTCGGGCGCGCAAGGGCTCCCTGGTCGACCTGCGCCCCGACGACCTGGCCGCGCAGATCGTCGCCGCCGCGTTGGACCAGGTCCCGGAGCTGGACCGCGCGGACATCACCGACCTGCACCTGGGCTGTGCCGAGCCGCAGGACGAGCACGGCCAGAACGTGGCCCGCCGCATCGCCGTCCAGCTCGGCCTCGACACCCTGCCCGGCACCACGGTCAACCGGTTCTGCGCGTCGTCGGTGCAGACCGCCCGCATGGCCTTCCACGCCATCAAGGCGGGCGAGGGCCACGCGTTCATCAGCGCGGGCGTGGAGTGCGTCTCCCGCTACCGGCACGACGACCCGCACTTCAACCCGCTGTTCGACGCCGCACGCGAACGCACCCAGCGCACCGCCGAGACCAACGAGCCGTGGCACGACCCGCGCGCGGACGGCGAGCTGCCGGACTACTACATCGCGATGGGCCAGACCGCCGAGAACGTCGCCACCACGCTCGGCATCAGCCGCCGCGACCAGGACGAGTTCGGCGTCCGCTCGCACAACCTCGCCGAGAAGGCCATCGCGGACGGCTTCTTCGCCCGCGAGATCACCCCGGTCACCCTCCCCGACGGCACCGTCGTCGCCACCGACGACGGCCCGCGCAAGAACGTCACCTACGACGCCGTGTCGGCGCTCAACCCGTCGTTCCGTCCACAAGGGACCGTCACGCCCGGCAACTGCTGCCCCCTCAACGACGGCGCGGCGGCCGTCGTCATCATGAGCGACACCAAGGCGAAGGAACTGGGCCTGCCCCCGTTGGCGCGCATCGTGTCCACGGGCGTGTCCGGCCTGTCGCCGGAGATCATGGGCCTCGGCCCGGTCGACGCCACCAAGCAGGCGCTCGCGCACGCGAACCTGACCATCGGCGACATCGACCTGGTCGAGATCAACGAGGCGTTCGCGGTGCAGGTGCTGGGCAGCCAGCG
Organism: Saccharothrix sp. NRRL B-16348; assembly: GCF_001280085.1. Lineage (GTDB taxonomy): Bacteria > Actinomycetota > Actinomycetes > Mycobacteriales > Pseudonocardiaceae > Actinosynnema. The sequence continues at coordinate 112,813 of NZ_LGED01000200.1, forward strand.
CGCGCTCGGCATCGACATGGACAAGCTGAACGTGCACGGCGGCGCGATCGCGCTGGGTCACCCGTTCGGCTCCACCGGCGCCCGCATCATGACCACCTTGATCAACGGGATGCGCAGCCGTGACGCGCGGTTCGGGCTGGAGACGATGTGCGTCGGCGGCGGTCAGGGCATGGCGATCATCCTGGAGAGGTTGAGCTGAATGGGAATCCTGGACAAGTTCCGGCTGGACGGGCAGGTCGCGATCGTCACCGGCGCGTCCTCGGGCCTGGGTGTGGCGTTCGCCAAGGGCCTGGCCGAGGCGGGCGCGGACGTCGTGCTCGCCGCCCGGCGGGTGGACCGGCTCAAGGACACCGCGCAACTGGTGGAGGACGCCGGTCGGCGCGCGCTCGTCGTGCAGGCGGACGTGGCGCAGCCGGACGACTGCCGTGAGGTGGCCCGCGCGGCGGCGGAGTTCGGCCCGGTGCACGTGCTGGTGAACAACGCCGGGGTCGCGTCGGCGGTGCCCGCGTCCCGGGAGACGCCCGAGCAGTTCCTCGGCGTCATGGACGTCAACCTCAACGGCGCGTACTGGATGGCGCAGGCGGCGGCGGCCGTGATGGCGAACGGCGGCTCGATCGTCAACGTCTCCAGCGTGCTCGGCCTGGTCTCCGGCGGCCTGCCGCAGGCGGCGTACTCGGCGTCGAAGGCCGGTCTGCTCGGCCTGACCCGGGACCTGGCGCAGCAGTGGACCGGCCGCAAGGGCATCCGGGTCAACGCGCTCGCGCCGGGCTACTTCGCCTCCGAGATGACCGACCAGTACCCCGAGGGCTACCTCGAAGGGCACATCTCTCGGCTGCCGATGGGCCGCGTCGGCGACCCGGAGGAACTGGCCGCGGCCGTCGTGTTCCTCGCGTCGGCGGCGGGCGGCTACACCACCGGCGCCACGTTCGTGGTCGACGGCGGCGTGACGCTCGGCGGGTGATTCCCCGACTTGTGACACATCGGGGCGGCACGGCGATCTAGCCTGGTGCCAGGTGAGATCGCCGTACCGCCCGGGGGAGTCCGTGGTCGTGAAGAGCTCGACCGAAGAGCCCGCATTAGTCATCCTCGACCCGCCGAGATCGGTGTTCCGGCGCAAGCGCTTCCTGCTGCCGTTCGGCATATCGGCGGGCATCGCGCTCGTCGGCGCCTTCGTGCTGTTCGCCAACGGCGTCGCGGCGCTGCCGTTCCAGGGCATCACGATCGTCCGGGCCATGATGGCCTCCAAGGTCGAGTTCTTCTCCGACAACGAGGTCCGTCGCATCCTGATGGCCAACGGCATCCAGGTGCACCTGACCGACTCCGGCGGCTCGCAGGAGATACCCAGGACCGAAGAGGCCGCGGCCTACGACTTCGTCATGCCCTCGGGCCAGGTGACGGCCCGGCAGATCCACGACAAGGTGGGCGGCACGCCGTTCTACCCCTTCACCACGCCGCTGGTCATCGCCGCGTTCCGCGACTACGCGGAAGCGCTGGACGGCCAGGACGTGGCGGACCCGCAGCCGGGGAAGGACAAGCTCTACTACACGCTGAAGATGCCCGAGTTCGTCGGCCTCACCCTGGACGGCGCGACCTGGAACGAGCTCCCGGGCGGTGACCTGACGAACGCCAACCGGATCATCGCCCAGTCGCCGGACCCGTGCCGGGCGTACTCGGGCGCCGCCTACCTCGCGCTGGTCGCGTTCGCCGCCAACAACCGGAACGTGCCGACCGCGGCCGACGCCAAGGCGGTCGGCGCGCGGATCAAGCCGCTGTTCGAGGTCGAGGGCCAGTTCGGCGCGGGCATCGGCCGCACGTTCTTCGGGCCGGACGGGCGCACGTTCGCCCCCGTGGGCGTCATCTACGAACACCAGTACCTGGCGTACCAGATTCGCACCAAGGAGCGGACCGGGGCGGTCGACCCCGACCGGGTGCTGCTCTACCCCGACGCCCACCACCACGCGGAGCCGTGGCTGATCGCGTTCAGCGAGGCGGGGGAGAAGGTCGGCCGGCTGTTGCAGGAGAACACCGACCTGCAGCGGCGCGCGTTGGAGCTCGGCTTCCGCCTCGGCCGGGCGGGCAGCGCCTCGGTGGGCACCGTGCTGACCGAACGCGGTATCGACGTGCCGGACCCGGGCGCGGGCGACACGGAGGCGTTCCTGCCCAAGTCCGAGGACCTGACGACGATGATCGCGGAGGTCAGCCGCTGCCCGGGTGGGGTGCCGCTGTGAAGGCCGCCCTGGCCGCGTCGCTGGTGGTCTCGGCGGTCCTGTCCGGGTGCACGCCCGGCACGCCCGAACCGGTCGCGTTGACCGTGCTGGCCAGTTCGGAGCTGGCGGACCTCGCGCCCGTGCTGGACGACCTGCGCCGTGACACCGGGGTGGAGCTGAAGCTCGACCGGCGAGGCACGGTGCGGGCGAGCGACGACCTGGTCGCGGGCGTGGACCACGACCTGGCCTGGCTGTCCACGAACCGGTACCTGAGGCTGAAGGCCGCGGACCTGCCGCTGTCCACCAGCACGATGCTCTCGCCGCTGGTGCTCGGCGTGCAGGCGGGCAAGGCGGACGCGCTGCGGGACGCGTCGTGGGCCGACGTGGCGAGCCGTGCGGCGGCGGGTGAGTTGCGGTTCGGGATGGCCGACCCGAGGGTGTCCGGCAGCGGGATGGCGGCGTTGATCGGGGTGGCGACGGCCGCCGCCGGCACCGGTGCGGCGCTGCGGGCCGAGGACGTCACCTGCGACAAGCTCCAGGGTTTCCTCACCGGACGGGTGTTCGGCGCGCCCGGCGCGGCGGAGGTCGGTGACGAGTACGTGAAGCGGCAGGACGAGGTGGACGCCGTCGTCGCGTACGAGTCGACGGTGCTGTCGCTGAACGCGTCCGGGCAGCTGCGGGAGCCGTTGGAGGTCGTGTACCCGAGGGACGGCATCGTGCTGTCCGACTACCCGTTGATGCTGCTCAAGCCGGACAAGCGGGCCGCGTACGACCGGGTGGTGGCGTGGCTGCGCTCGCCGTCGGCTCAGCGGGTGATCATGGAACGCACGTTCCGCCGACCGTTCGACCCGCAGGTGGAGCGCACGGAGAAGCTGCGTGAGCCGATCGGCACCGCGCTGTACTTCCCGGGCACGCAGGAGGTTGTGGACACCCTGCTCGCCGCCTACGACCGGGCCGGTCAAGCGGGCCGGGTGGTGTTCGTGCTCGACCACTCCACGTCCATGGCGGGCGCGCGGATCGCCGGGCTGCGCGAGGCGTTCGCGACGTTGAGCCGGGCGGGCGGGTTCGACCGGTTCCGGGTGGGGGAGACGGTCGTGCTGGTGCGGTTCGCGGGCACGGTGCTGGAGGAGCGCTCCGTCGTCATCGGGAGTGCCGCGGACCTGGAAGGGCTGGCGACCGCCTTGACGACGGCGGAGCTGTCGGACAGCGGAACCGCGATCTGGTCGGCGCTGGACCACGCCTACCGGGTCGTCGGCGACGGCACGGTGGTGCTGATGACCGACGGCGAGAACAACGCGGGGATGAGCGCGGACGAGTTCCTGACCGCGTGGCCGGACCCGCCGGCGCGCACGTACGCGATCCGGTTCGGCGAGGCCGACCCGGTGGAACTGGACCGGGTGGCGCGGGCGACGGGCGGGCGCGTGGTGGACGCCGGCTCGGGATCGCTGCTGGAGGCGGTGAAGGAGATCCGTGGCTGTCGATAGAACGCTGTGGTGGTCGGTGTGGTGGCCGTGGGCGGTGCTGTGGATCGTGACCGCGCTGGCGATCGTCGTGGCCGTCGGCGTCGGTCTGTGGGCGTGGCGGGCGCGGCACCGGTTCACGCCGTCGCGCGAGGTGCCCGGGTTGACGATCTACCTGCACGAGAAGTCCGTGATGGACCTCTACCAGGTCGGCCGGTACGGCGACGCGATGACCAAGGAGGTCGTGGACCGGGTCGGCGTCACCAAGGACGGCAAGATCGCGTTGAAGGGCCTCGACCTGGGGGTGGAGGGCGTGCGGACGTCCGGCCGCGAGGTGGTGAAGACCTACATCGAGCAGTACGAGCCGATCGCGGTCGTCGGCGTGCTGCTGGACGCGCTGGAGGCGGCGGCCGGTGTCGTGCACGTCGACCTGCGCGACCTGTCCGTGCTGCGGAACACGGCGTTGGAGCAGCACCTGGAGCAGCACTCGGGGACGCCCGACGTCGTGCGGCTGCGGCGGATCGACTCGTACGTGTCGGTGAAGGGCGTGTTCCGGGTGGCGTCCGACGGCGACGGCACGACGGTGTTCCTGGCGCCGTTCGGCGACCCGGACGACCCCGAGGCCGGGCCGCAGGTGCGGGTCGAGTGCTACAACGCGGGGCTGCGCGACGACGTGGTGCCCGAAGGCGGCTTCCAGGCGCGGTGCCTCGGCAAGGTGCAGGCGTGGAAGGCGGACGACCGGCAGCTGGTCATCCGGCCGATCGCGATGTTCCAGTGAGGGGGCGTGCGATGCTTGCCCCATGGCATCGGTACCGGAGCGGCTGATCGACGCCGCGACGCGGTTGTTCGCCGCCAAGGGCTTCGACCGGGTCGCGGTGCAGGACATCGTGGACCTGGCGGGGGTCACCAAGGGCGCGATGTACCACTACTTCGGGTCCAAGGACGATCTGCTGCACGAGATCTACGGCAGCCTGCTGCGGATGCAGACGGAGCGGCTGGAGCACTTCGCCGCCGGGTCCGCGCCGGTGGCCGAGCGGCTGCACGCGGCGGCGGTCGACGTCGTGGTCACGTCGGTGGACAACTTCGACCAGGCGCGCGTGTACTTCCGGTCGGCCGACCACCTGGCCGAGGACAAGCGGCGGGAGATGCGGGCGGAACGGCGGCGCTACCACGAGCGGTTCCGGTCGCTGGTGGAGGAAGGGCAGGCCACCGGCGTGTTCCGCACGGACGTGCCCGCGGACCTGACCGTGCACTACTTCTTCGGCACCGTGCACCACCTCGGCCAGTGGTACAGCGCGGACGGGCCGTTGTCGGCGAAGCAGGTCGGTCGGCACTTCGCGGACCTGCTGCTCGCGTCGTTGCGTCCCGTTCCGGAGGGTTCTTCGTGAAGTCGCACCTGCACCGCTACCTCCGGACGGCGCGCGAGGCGCTGCTGTGGAAGCTGGACGGCCTGTCGCCCTACGACGTGCGCCGCCCGCTCACGCCGACCGGCACGAACCTGCTGGGCCTGGTCAAGCACCTGGCCGCGATGGAGGTCGCCTACTTCGCCGACACGTTCGGCCGCCCGTTCGGCGAGCAGTTGGAGTGGATGGCCGAGGACGCCGAGCCCAACGCGGACATGTGGGCCACGGCCGACGAGTCCACCGAGGACATCGTCGGGCTCTACCGGCGGGCCTGCGACCACGCGGACGCGACGATCGACGCGCTGGACCTGGAGTCGGCCGGCGAGGTGCCGTGGTGGTCGCCGGAGCGGCGGAAGGTCACCCTGCACCTGATCCTGATCCACATGATCGCGGAGACCAACCGGCACGCGGGCCACGCCGACATCGTCCGCGAGCTGGTCGACGGCGCGGCCGGCCTGCGCGCGGACAACGACAACCTGCCCTCGGTGGACTGGCAGACCTACCACGCGAAGCTGGAGCGCACCGCCCGCGAGGCGCGGGACTGATCGTTCGCGCCACATCTCGGCGAAAGCGCACGTGGCGGCCGTCAGCGGCGGCTAGAGAGTCCCCATGCAGATGTTCTTGCGCGCGGTCACGGCCCTGTCGGCCGTGGTGACCGCGGCCTGTGCCGTGATCGTGGCGGTCGTCGTGGTGTCGGGGAACGCGACCGTGCAGGTGGACAACCTGCGGACGTTCGACCGCATGGAGCTGTCCTCCGAGGTGTTCGACCTGGGGCGCGCCCGCCACCCCGGCTGGCGGGTCAGCGGCTGGAGCGGCGGCCCGGACAACGCGCCCTGCCCGGGGTACGTGGCCATCAGGGAAGGCACGACGTTCACCTGCACGTTCGAGGACGAGGGCAAGAAGTGGACCGTGCGGGGGCACGTCAAGGACAGCTACGGCGGTGAGCTGGAGGTCGACGAGCCCCAACTCGTCACGTCCTGACCCGGACGAAGACGACGGGCACGGCACTCGTCGGGGGAGTGCCGTGCCCGTCGGGTCTGTCGGTTCGTCGCAGGTCAGGCGGCCGGGACGAGCAGGACCACAGTCTCCGCCACGCACCCGGGCTTCGGGTTGCCCTCGATCTCGACGGTCACCTTCACCACCGCCTGCTTGCCCTGCGCCACGTCGGTGATCTCCGCCAGCTCGGCGCCCGCGCGCACCCGCGAGCCGACGGTCACCGGGCTCGGGAAGCGCACCTTGTTCAACCCGTAGTTCACGCCCATGGCCAGCCCCTGGACCGTGTAGATGTCCCGCACCAGCAACGGGATCAGGGACAGCGTCAGGTAGCCGTGCGCGACCGGCGCGCCGAACGGGCCCGCGGCGGCCTTCTCCAGGTCCACGTGGATCCACTGGTGGTCGCCGGTGGCGTCGGCGAACAGGTTGATCTCGGCCTGGGTGATCTCGTGCCACTCGCCGTGGCCGAGGTGCTCGCCCTTGGCGGCCGCCAGTTCCTCCAGATCAGCGAATACCCGCATCGTCAGTCCTTCGGTCCGCCGGCGACGTAGATGACCTGACCGGACACGAACCCGGCGCCCTCGCTGACCAGGAACGACGCCGTGTGCGCGATGTCCTCGGGCGTGCCGACGCGCTGCACGGGGATCGCCGCCGCCGCGCCCTTCTTGAAGTCCTCGAAGTCGATGCCGACCCGGGCCGCCGTCGCGGCGGTCATGTCGGTCGCGATGAACCCCGGCGCGATCGCGTTCACCGTCACGTTGAACTTGCCGAGCTCGATCGCCAACGTCTTGGTGAACCCCTGCAGGCCCGCCTTGGCCGCCGCGTAGTTCGCCTGGCCCCGGTTGCCCAGGGCCGACGTGCTCGACAGGTTGACGATCCGGCCCCACTTGGCCGCCGTCTGGAACTTCTGCACCGCCCGGCTCATCAGGAACGAGCCGCGCAGGTGGACGTTGATCACCGCGTCCCAGTCGTCGTCGGTCATCTTGAACAGCAGGTTGTCCCGCAGGATGCCCGCGTTGTTGACCAGGACGGTCGGCGCGCCCAGCTCGTCGGCGACCCGCTGCACGGCCGCTTCCACCGCCGCGCTGTCGCTGACGTCGACACCCACCGCGATCGCGGTGCCGCCGGAGGCCTTGATCTTCTCCACGGCCTCGGCGCAGCTCTCCTCGTTGAGGTCGAGCAGCGCGACGGCCATGCCGTCCTGCGCGAGCCGCGTGGCTACGGCGGCGCCGATGCCGCGTGCGGCACCGGTGACGATGGCCACCCGTGCGTCCGTCTCGGCCACGGTCAGTCCTCCTTGATCTGCGGGCCTAAGCAACCGCTTAGTAACCTACCGGCGACGTCGCCTTGACGCCAGGGCGTGTCAGGAGAACCATACCGACTGGTCGGAATGTCAGCCAGAGGAGGCGCGGTGGAGTTCTCGGGCAAGGTCGCACTGGTCACCGGAGCCGCGAACGGCATCGGGGCGGGGGTGGCACGCCGACTGGCCGCCGCCGGCGCGTCCGTCGTCGTCGCCGACGTGGACGACGCGCGGGGCGAAGCCGTGGCCGACGAGGTGGGCGGCGTGTACGTCCACTGCGACGTGCGCGACCCCGCGCACAACGAGGCCGCGGTCGCGACCGCCGTGACGCGGTTCGGCGGGCTCGACATCGCCGTGCTCAACGCGGGCATCGCCACCGGCTTCGGGCTGGGCGACGACTTCGACGTCGAGCGGTACCGCACCGTTATGGGCATCAACCTCGACGGTGTCGTGTTCGGCGTGCACGCGGCGCTTCCCGAGCTCAAGAAGCGCGGCGGGCACGTCGTCGCCACCGCGAGCATGGCGGGCCTGATGGCCATGCCCATGGACCCCCTGTACGGCGCCAACAAGGCCGCCGTCGTCGGCCTGGTGCGCGGCCTGGCCCCCGGCGCCGCCGCCGACGGCGTCACCGTCAACGCGGTGTGCCCGTCGTTCGCCGACACCGCGATCATCACCGGCTTCAAGTCCGCCCTCGAATCGGCGGGGATGCCGGTGCTGAGCGTGGACGACGTGGTCGACGCGTTCGTCTCCGTGTTGCGCGACGGCAAACCGGGTGAATGCTGGTTCGTGCAGGCCGGCCGTCCCAGCGCGCCGTTCACGTTCCCCAACCCGCCCGGCCCGCGCACCGCCACCGGCGAACGCGTGCGGCTCGACCACGACCCGATCGCCAAGGAGAACTGACCACCGTGCGCGCCATCCAGATCACCGAGTTCGGCGGACCCGAGGTCCTCAACGAGGTCGAGCTGCCCGACCCCGTCCCGGGCGACGGCGAACTGCTCGTCGACGTCAGCCGCGCGGGCCTCAACTACGCCGACACCCACCAGTCCGAGAACTCCTACCTGTCGAAGATGGAGCTGCCGCTGGTGCCCGGCGGCGAGGTCGTCGGCACGGCGGGCGACCGGCGCGTGGTCGGCCTCACCAACTTCGGCGGGTACGCGCAGAAGGCCGTGGTGCCCGAGGCGACCGCGTTCGACGTGCCAGACGGGGTGGACGACCTGACCGCGTTGAGCCTGGTCGTGCAGGGTGCGACGGCCTGGCTGCTGCTGCGCCGCAGCGCCCACCTGGAGCCGGGGGAGAGCGTCGTCGTCCACGCCGCCGCCGGCGGGGTCGGGTCGCTGGCCGTGCAGCTGGCGAAGAAGTGGGGCGCGGGACGCGTCATCGCCACCGCGAGCACCGAGGACAAGCGCCAGGTCGCGCTCGACCTGGGCGCCGACGTCGCCGTGGACTCGACCGCCGAGAACATGACCGAGGTGCTGCGCGAGGCCAACGGCGGACGTCGAGTCGACATCGTGCTCGACATGACCGGTGGCGCCGTGACCGACCAGAGCATCGCCGCACTGGCCCCGTTCGGCCGGCTGGCGTTCTACGGCATGGCGAGCCGCGAACAACCGACCCCCGTCGCGCCGGGCAAGCTGCTGGTCAAGTCGGCCGCGATCGCCGGCATGTGGCTGCCGCACGCGTTCAAGCTGCCCGGGCGGGTCGTGCACCGGGCCATGGGCGAGCTGTTCGACCTGGTCCTGGCGGGCGACCTGCGTGCCGTGCCGGGCGGCGAGTACGGGCTATCCGAGGTGCGCCGGGCGCACGAGGACCTGCGTGCCCGCCGCACCACCGGAAAACTGGTGCTGGACCCGTCACGCTGACACTTTCGCGGAGCCCTCACCGTTCCTCCGGTGAGGGCTCCGTCGCGTGAGTCGATCAGTTGAGGGTGAACGCTTCGGCCAGCCGGCGCAGCTCCGGAATCCTGGTGCCGAGCATCCAGAAGAACTTCTCCGCCGCGTCGGGCGTCAGTGCGACAGTCGCCGCCGTGCCGAAGCTGACTTCGTAGTCGCCGTCGGCGGTGATGGATTCCTTGAATTCCGCCTCACTGGTGATCCTGAGGTACGACGTCTGCTCGATCGCGTCTGCGGGTTGTGCCATCTGCGGACAACTCTCTTTCTGTCACGTGGTATCGCTACTGCGGCTCGCACGGCGGAGCCACAGGAATCGGCTTCGGCAGTCGTGGCAGTTGCAGCGGACGCATCGGTGAAAGCGCACGAGCACCACTGCGAGCGCCGTTCCACCGATCGATATCAGTGTTGCCCACCACATCGTCCCTCTCCAACCGTGCGATCGCGATGTTCGCCTGGCCCGCGGCCCATCCGATTCCCGCGAGCGACTCCGTTCCTATCGGCTTCGCTGGGCGGACGCCGTGATCGACGCGTCTGGCGGTGTCTGGTCGGGGGTCTGATGGTGTCTGGTCTCGCACAGCTGCGAACGGGTCTGGTATGAGGTGCGCTACCGTCTGGTATCGCTCGAAGTAAGGGGCAGGCTGTGGCACAAGGTCTCGACGTGGTGGGCACACGGCTGAGGGCCGCCAGGGAGTACGCCGGGTTCTCCCTCACCCGCATGGCGCAAGCCACCAACTACTCGAAGTCGTACTTGGGGCTGGTCGAGACCGGTGTCAATCCGGTTACGCTGGAAGTGGTAGCGGCGTACGAACGAGCATTAGGGGTCGGCGTGTATCGAGCGGACATCAACCACCCGAGACTGCGGAAGATCGAAAGCCCCGAACACCTGCAGCACATTCAGCAGGCCGTGGAGAGCGGCGATCCGGACATCTTCGCCCAGGGGCCGACGTCCAGTTCCATCGACGCGGCCGTGGCTCCCGTGCTGGGGTCGAATGCGATCGGGCACTTCCGGCGGTGGGCCGTCAGCGGAGAGACGTCGACGCTGCGGGCCAACGCGGTCAGCATTCTGGGTTTCCTGCCGGGCAGGGAGAACGCCGACATCGTGGTCAGCGTGCTGGAGAACGACGATGTCGTGCGGCGGCTGTGCCTGGCGTCGGAGGTGTCCCGGCTGACCCAGTGCGCCTGGGATGTCGCCCTCGCGGTCGCGGACGACCCTGCCGGCGCGCCGGAACCCCGGCGGCTCGCGACCAAGTTGGCCAAGGAAGCTGTCGACCCGAAGGACACCGAGGCGCGCTGGTGCGCGGGTTACCTTCTCCAGCGCATGGCGGTCGTTCTCGGCCCGGAAAGCTGAGGGGTCGCGCCTACCCGCCCGCCGTCGTCGTGTGATGTCGGCGTCCGCGCGCGATCGCAGCCGGACCCGTCACGCTGAGGAATGGGTGCCGTCGCTCGCGCTCGGGCGGCGGCACCCGTCCCGGTGGTTCAGTCGCTCAGCTCGGCCAACGCGGCCTTGACCTTCGCGAGCTCGGCCTCCAGCTCCTCCATCCGCGTGCGGTGCTGGGCGCGGGCCGTCTCGATGACCTCGTCGATGCCGCCGGCGATGTCGTCGTGCAGCTCCTTGGCCGCCCGCGACACCGCCGCGGCCGAGATGGCCAGGCCCTGCACGACCCGCTTGGTGCCGTGCACCAGGTCGGCCTGCCACTCGCCGTCGGCGGTCCCGGTGACGGTCAGCGTCAGCTCGACCGTGCGGGTCTTCTTGGCCGTCGACTTGGGCCGCTTCACGGGCTTGGCCTCGGCCTCCACGGGCTGTTCTGCCTGCGCCACGGGTGCGACCTCCTGCTGCACGGGTGCGGCGGGCGCCTCGGCGTCCACCGTCTCTTCCTGCTCCACGAGCGTGTCCGCCTGCACGTTCTCGTTTCCTCTCTGCGCATCCGGCTCGACCCAGCGTGATCATAGAACATGTGTTCGATGGTGGGTCGATTGCCCCGCACAGCGTAGGGTGTCGGCCTTGTGAGCGGTTGGACGGACTTCCCCGCTCGCCGGTTCTTGGACCGGTTGAGCGACGAACTCGGTGTTGCGGCGGTGCTGGCGCCTGGCGTCCTGGCGCCCGGGGTGCTGGCGGCGATCGACCAGCACGGTGCGGCGGTGCGCGACATCCTCGCGTTCGGCGTGCCGGCGGCGGCGGTGGCGGGCGCCGTGCTGCTCGCCGGGTACGCCAAGGGCGTGCTGGACGAGGCGAAGGCGCAGGGCTGGGCACCGCGCGCGATCGTGGACTGGGCGAACGCCGACTGGCTGACGCTGAGACTGGTCGCCGTCTGCCACCTCGCCCGGCGCGACGAGCCTGCGCTCGAGGCTTAGCCCGCTCCGCTGACGGGCTCGGGGCAAAAGTAGAGCAGGGGCCCCCTTGACGAGGACCCCTGCCCAGCGTTCCGCCGTGGCGGAAGTCAGCGCTGCTCGCCCGGCGGGAACTGGCCGGGGTGCGGCTGGACCGGCCGCGTCGGCTGCGCCGGGCCCGGTCCCGGCGCCATCGCCCCGCCGGTCGGCGGCGTCGGCATGCTCGCCGCGTGCGCCGGGGTCTCGGTCATCCGCGTGGTCTGCTCGGCCGGCGACACGCCCTGAGCCGTCCGCTGCACGTCCTCACGGCCGCGCTGGTAGGCCTCCGCCTGCGCCTTGGCCTGCGGGGCCTCGGCCTCGGCCTTCGTCAGCCACCCCTCCCAGCGCTGCTGCATGGGCCGGATCAGGCCACCGCCGACGCCGACGACCGCGATACCGCCGATCGTGGCCAGGATGGTGATCAGGATCGGGGTGGTGACGGTGGTGGCGACGCCGATCTGGTTCAGCGCCGCGATCACGCCGAGCGCGATGATGAACCACGAGGCGATCTTGCCGAGCGTCGGCCCGTAGGACAGCCCGCCGAGCGCGCGCGAGGTGATGTCCTGGACGGCACGCGCGATGGCGGCGGCCACGACGATGATCACGATCGCGACGATCGCCCTCGGCAGCCAGGCCACGATCTCGTTCAGCAGGTTGCTCACCGGGTTCGACCCGAAGATCCCGAACGCGATCTGCAGCGCGATCAGCAGCACCGCGTAGTACACGATCTGCGCGACCAGCCCCGAGGCGTCGAACTTGGACCGCGCCATCGCGTCGCTGAGCCCGCCACGCTGCACGGCGCGGTCGAAGTGCAGGCGGCCCAGCAGCTTCTTCACCGCCGCGCGCAGCACCCGGGCGACGATCCACCCGATGAGCAGCACGACGAGGAAACCGACGAGTTTGGGCAGGAAGGTCACCACGTTGCGCAGGGCGTCACCGGTTGCGTCACCGATGCCTTGAGCCTGCACCGTCTGCGCGGCGAGCAGGGCTTTCATCGTCTCGACCTCCTCGGACGACCGGTTCGTCTCAAGCAACCGGTTACCCGAGGTGGCCAGGTCAAACCTCGCGTCCTCCGACCGGGTGAGGTCGGCGCGACGTCCGGTGATCGGCGCAGCCCGGAACGCCCTGATCAGACCTCGGGCGGCAGCCGGACCGCCCGGTCCACCTCCACGTGCGAGACGCCGGGCACGGCACCGAGCAGGTCGCCCACTCCAGGGGCGACCGACCCGGTGACCATGCCCAAGCCCTCCAGCACCTGCTCGACCACCATCCCGGCGTCACGCAGCGCCGACACGACGGTGGGCAGGTTCGCCACGCTGTCGTCGGCGACCGAGACCACGACCTTGTCCACGGGCGCCTCCGTCGGTGCTCCGGCTCCTCCGGCGTGCTAGGGAGCTTGCACCAATCCTGCACCCACGTCCGTGGAAGGCAAGCCCAGCCGACGACCGGACTGCGCCAGCCTCGCCCACAGCTCCCACCCACGCGCGTTGTGCTTCTCCGCGATGAGCGCGGCGACGCCCGCGACGTGCGGCGTGGCCATGCTCGTGCCCTGGATGCGCTTGTGCATGCCCAGACCGCCGTCCTCCTTGTTCCAGCTGGAGTAGATGTCGACACCGGGGCCGACGATGTCGACCTGGCCGATGGTGTCGACCGTCCCGCAGGAGAAGAACGCGATCGCGCGCTTCACGTCCACCGCGCCGACGGCGAGGATCGACGGGCAGTTGGCCGGGTGCCCGACCGGCGCGATCGTGCCCGGCCGGTTGCTCTCGTTGCCCGCCGCCGCGATGATCAACGTGCCCTTCCCCAACGCGCGCGTGGCGGCCTGCTCGAAGATCTGCGAGTGCGGCGTGCCCGGTCGCACCCTCGCGCCCAGCGACATCGACACGACCGCGCAGCCGTTGGCGATGGCCCACTCGATGCCCGCCAGGATGCCGCTGTCGGTGCCGCTGCCCTGGTTCGACAGCACCTTGCCCGCGTAGATCTCGGCCTCGTGCGCGACCCCGTACCCGGGAACGCCGCCGTTGGCGGTGCGCGGACCCGTGGCGGAACCGATGCAGTGCGTGCCGTGGCCGTGCGCGTCGTCCACCGTCTCACCGGTGATGAACGACTGCGTGATCACGGTGCGGCCCGCGAAGTCCGGGTGCGCGACCGTGAAGCCGGTGTCGAGCACGGCGACCCGCACGCCCTTGCCGGTGGCCGAGCTGATGTTCGCGCCCACGGCCTGCAGGCCCCAGGTGAACACGGACTCGTCCACGGCGGGGGCCGCGGCCTCGTCGGTGCCCGTGTCGGGCGGCGCGGTGTAGGCGTGCACGACCCGTTCGGCCTCGACGACGGAGATCGGGCCCGGCGCCTCGGCGGCCCGGGTCAGCTGCTGTACCTGGTCCGGCGTCGCGTTGACCACGGCGATGCCGAGGTCTTGGAAGATGACGCCATCGGCCGCGGCGACCTCCGCCCTGGTGGCGGAGTCCGCGGTGCTCGCGGCGCTGATCCCGGCGACCCGGTTCATCTCCCGCGCGCCGGCCGCGACCGACCGCTCGTCGAGGAGCACGAGGTAGCGGCCAGTGGTCTCAGCGTCCGTTGGTTGTGACATGACGACCCCCTTCGGGGTTGGACGGCAGTCAGGTGTAACCCCGGATCACGCTAGGGCTCAATCGGCCGGAAGAGTTGGCCGCGAGCACGAACGTGTTCGTATGCCGTAGTGGAGCCGTCGGGACGCGCAGAGATACAGGTCAGGCCGTTGCCGGAGCAGGACCACGCTTTCGGGTGAACTTCTTGGCCAACGGCTCCACCACGCGTGCCGCGACCGGTCCCAGCACGGCCATCAGCAGCACGTAGGCCGTCGCCAGCGCCGCCAGCTGCTCGTCCACCGCGCCGGACGCCACCGTGAGCGACGCGATCACGATCGAGAACTCGCCGCGCGCCACCAGCGCCGCGCCCGCCCGCGCCCGGCCCATCCGCCCGATGCCCTGCCGCCGCGCGGCCCACCACCCGGTGGCCACCTTCGTCAGCGTCGTCACCACGGCCAGCGCCACCGCGAGCGCCAGCACCGGCGGTATCGACGCCGGATCGGTGTTCAGGCCGAACACCACGAAGAACATCGCCGCGAACAGGTCGCGCAGCGGCTCCAGCATCCGGGTGGCGTTCTCCGCCGTCGACCCCGAGATCGCGATGCCGAGCAGGAACGCGCCCACCGCCGCCGACACCTGCAGCTCCGACGCCACACCGGCGACCAGCAGCGCCGCGCCGAGCACCTTGAGCAGGAACACCTCCGGGTCGGGGCTGTCCACCAGCGCCGACACGTACCGGCCGAACTTCAGCGCGATCACCAGCACCACGGTGATCGCGGCCAGCGAGATGCCCACCGCGGTCAGCCCGCCGACGAAGCTCACGCCCGCCAGCACGGCGGTCAGGATCGGCAGGTACACCGCCATCGCCAGGTCCTCGAACACCAGCACCGACAGCACCACCGGGGTCTCCCGGTTGCCCAGCCGGCCGAGGTCGCCGAGCACCTTCGCGATGATCCCGGACGACGAGATGTAGGTGACGCCGCCCATCGCCAGCGCGCCGAGCGGCCCCCAGCCCAGGATCAGCGCCGCGATCACGCCGGGCGTCGCGTTCAGCACGATGTCCATGAGCCCGGCCGTCCACGACCGCTTGAGCCCCGTCACGAGCTCGGCGGCCGAGTACTCCAGGCCGAGCAGGAGCAGCAGGAGGATGACGCCGATCTCGCTGGAGAGGTGCGTGAAGTCCTCGATGCCGTGCAACGGCACCAGGCCGCCCTGCCCGAAGGCCAGGCCGCCGATCAGGTAGAGCGGGATCGGGGAGATGCCGATCCGCCACGCCATCTTGCCGAGCAGGCCCAGCCCGAAGAAGACCGCGCCGAGTTGGATCAGTGCGAGTGCGGTGCTGTGCAAGGTGTTCAGCCACCGCCCAGCAACTCGGCCGCGGCGCCGAGGCCGTCCGCCGTGCCGACCACGACGACGAGGTCGCCGCCCGCGAAGACGAAGTCCGGGCGCGGCGACGGGTGCACCGAGCCCGCGCGCACGACGGCCACGATGGACGCGCCGGTGCGGGTGCGCAGCTCCGTCTCGGCCAGCGGGCTGCCGTCGAACCGGGAGCCGGGCACGATCGGGAACTGCTTGGTGGAGATGCCCGCGACCTCGCGCTGCTGCTCCTGCAGGTGCGCGACCAGCTGCGGCGAGCCGAGCAGCCCGGCCAGCGTGCTCGCCTCCGCGGGCGTGAGCGCTATGGACGCGGTGCAGTCGTCCGGGTCGTCGAGGGACGACACGATCAGCTCGAACTTGCCGTCACGGTGGGTGATCACCCCGATCCGGCGGCCCGCGCGGATCATGAAGTCCTGACGGGTGCCGATCCCCGGAAGCGGCGTCACCTCGACGTTCACACCATGTGATCCTAGTCGGATGACAGGACCGGTTCGCTCGATCGGGCGAGGGTGGGTGGTGCGCGACCGCGTGCCCGGTCCGGACGTGGACGAGTTCGCCGAGCCGGAGCGCATCGTGACCGCCCTGGCCCGCGCCCGTCCCGGCACGCTGCTCGCGGTGCAGCACCCGCACCGCACGCCCGCCGCGCTGGCCGCCGGGTCGAGCCTGCTCGACGCCCTGCCGCACGCCGTCGCCGAACTCGCCCACCTGCGCCGCAACGCCTACCGCGAGGTGCGGGACGTGGTCGCGCCGTACCGGGTGGACGGCCCGGACGGCACCGCGCACGGCCTGCTGTGCATGGTCGACCCGGCCGCCGTCGGGCACACCGAGGACGTGTACCCGGACGTCGTCGCCGAACGCGCCCGCGTGCTCTCCGGCCTCGGCTGCGTGACCAGCGCGGCGATGCTGGTGCCGGTGGCCCGCGAGGTCCGGCTGACCGGGCTGGTGGCGGAGGTGGACGACGAGCCCGCCGTGTCCGTGGTCGACCCCGGCGGTCGGCGGCACTGGCTCTGGCTCGTCGGTCCGGGCGAACGGCAGGACGCGCTGCTGGAGGCCGCGGGCGAGCACCCGCTGATGGTGGCCGACGGCAACCACCGGGTGGCGGCCTCGGCCGGGCTGTCCGGACTGTTGGCGCTGGTCACGGCCGGTCCGGACCTGCGGATCGGGCCGATCCACCGTGCCGTGGCGGGCAGCGGGCTGTCGCTGGCGGACATGGCCGTCGCGTGGCGGTCGCTCGGGCTGGTGGTGACGCCGGTCGACGCGGCGACCCGCCCGTCACCCGGGGTGGTGGTCGCGGTGTCCGGGGCGTCCGCGGTGCGCGTCGAGCTGCCGTCGGCGGGCGTGGACCACGCGTTCGTCGAGGCCGTGCTGCTGGACAAGGCGCTCGGCCTGGACCCGGAGAGCCCCCACGTGCGACCGGTGACCGGCGACGTGCCCACCGAGGGCGTCGACGCCGTCCTGCTGATCGCCCCCGTGCCCCTGGCGGACGTGCTGGCCGTGCACGAGGCGGGCGGGCGGATGCCGCGCAAGAGCACCTACTTCACGCCGAAGCCGCGCAGCGGGCTGCTCCTCGCCGACCTGGACTGACGCCGGTGGGTCGACGGCGACGGGGCCGGTGGCGGCGACCGACCACCTGATGCGGGTGTGACGGGCCGCACCAGGCACAATTGGAGGTTGACGACCGTCGTCGCGTTGAGGAGGAATACCCCGTGGGACACGGTGAGCTGCGTGGCGTGGTGGCCCTCGACGGGCCGTCCGGCACCGGCAAGTCCTCCGCAGCGCGCCGGCTCGCGGCGACACTCGGCGCGCGTTACCTCGACACCGGCGCGATGTACCGGGCGGTGACGCTGGCCGTGCTGCGCGCCGGCGTCGACCTCGCCGACGCGGACCGGGTCGCCGAGGTCGCGGGCGCCGCGCTGCTCGTGCAGGGCACGGACCCCGACCGCTCGACCACGTTCCTCGACGGCGCGGACGTCGGCGCCGAGATCCGCGGCCCCGAGGTCACGGTCGCCGTGTCGCCGGTGTCGGCCGTGCCCGCGGTGCGCGAGCTGCTCGTCGCCGAGCAGCGCCGGATCATCGCGGAGGCGTTGGACGAGGCGGGCGGCATCGTGGTCGAAGGCCGGGACATCGGCACCGCCGTCGTGCCCGACGCGCCGCTCAAGGTCTACCTGACCGCCGACGCCGAGGCCCGCGCCCAGCGCCGCGCCAAGCAGGACAGCGCGTCCGGCCGCACGGCCACGCTGGACGCCACGCTCGCCGACGTGCAGCGCCGTGACGCCTACGACTCGTCACGCGCGGTGTCGCCGTTGCGCGCCGCCGAGGACGCGGTCGTGCTCGACACGACGTCGCTCGACCTGCCGGGCACGCTGGCCGCGCTGCTGGAACTGGTCGACGCGCACGGGCTGCTGGCCCAGCCGAGCGGACGGGTGCGCGGGTGACCCACCAGCTCCCCGAGGGGTCGGCGCCCTGGCTGCACGACGTCGGCCGGTGGATCGCGCGCGGACCGTTCCGGGCGTCGTTCCGGGTCCGGGCGCGCGGCGTCTCGCGGATCCCGCTCGAAGGGCCCGTGGTCGTCGTGGCCAACCACAGCTCGATGGCGGACGGGCCGATATTGTTCGGCGTCCTGCCCCGGCGTGTGGTGTTCTTGATCAAGCAGGAGATGTTCAAGGGCGTGGTGGGCACGCTGCTGCGCAAGATCGGCCAGCTGGCCGTGCGGCGCGGCGCGCCCGACCGTGCGCCGCTGCTCGCCGCGCAGAAGGTGCTGCGGGCCGGCGGCCTGGTGGGAGTGTTCCCCGAGGGCACCCGCGGCACGGGCGACGTGGCCGAGGCG
The DNA here is from genome assembly GCF_001280085.1 of Saccharothrix sp. NRRL B-16348. Lineage (GTDB taxonomy): Bacteria > Actinomycetota > Actinomycetes > Mycobacteriales > Pseudonocardiaceae > Actinosynnema. The sequence goes on from NZ_LGED01000200.1 coordinate 131,203, forward strand.
CAGGCGGGCGCGGCGTGGCTCGCCCGCTCGACCGGCGCGGTCGTCGTGCCCGTGGCGTGCCGGGGCACCCTGCGCCCGGCCGGAACCCGACGGCGGTTCCGGCCCGAGGTGGACGTGCTCGTGGGTGAGCCGTTCGAGCTGCCGAGCGACAAGGGTCGCCAGGCGCTCGTGAAGGCCACCGAGCAGGTCCGCGACCGCTTGGCCACGCTGGTGGCCGAGCTCGACAGCCAGCGAGGAGAAGCAAGATGACGGACTTGGACGGCACCTGGGCGGACGAGTCCGACTGGACCGCGTTCGACGAGACGGTGGAGGGCGAGGAGGGCGGCGCGCCGCCGATGCCCGTGCTCGCCGTGGTCGGCCGGCCGAACGTGGGCAAGTCGACGCTCGTCAACCGCATCATCGGCCGGCGCGAGGCGGTCGTGCAGGACGTGCCCGGCGTGACCCGCGACCGGGTCGCCTACGACGCGCTGTGGAACGGCCGCAAGTTCACCGTGGTCGACACGGGCGGCTGGGAACCCGACGCGGTCGGCATGATGGCCGCCGTCGCCGCGCAGGCGGAACTGGCCATGGCCACCGCCGACGCGATCCTGTTCGTGGTCGACGCCACGGTCGGCGCGACCACCAACGACGAGGCCGCCGTCAAGCTGCTGCGCCGGTCCAAGCGGCCCGTGCTGCTGGTCGCGAACAAGGTCGACGACGAGCGGCTGATGGCCGAGGTCGCGTCGCTGTGGTCGCTCGGCCTCGGCGAGCCGATCCCGGTGTCCGGCCTGCACGGCCGCGGTTCCGGCGACATGCTCGACGCGATCCTCAAGGCCCTCCCCGAGACGCCCCGCGAGAACTACGAGGCCGTCCGCGGCGGCCCGCGCCGGGTCGCGCTGGTCGGCCGGCCGAACGTCGGCAAGTCGTCCCTGCTCAACCGCCTGACCGGGGAGAACCGGTCGGTCGTGCACGACGTCGCGGGCACCACCGTCGACCCGGTCGACTCGCTGGTCGAGCTGGACGACGAGATGTGGCGCTTCGTCGACACCGCCGGGCTGCGCAAGCGGGTCAACTTCGCGTCCGGCGCCGAGTACTACGCGTCGCTGCGCACCAAGGCCGCGATCGAGTCCGCCGAGGTCGCGATCGTGCTGCTGGACGCGTCCGAGCCGATCAGCGAGCAGGACCTGCGGGTGCTGACCATGGTCGTGGAGTCCGGGCGGGCGTGCGTGCTGGCGTTCAACAAGTGGGACCTCGTGGACGAGGACCGGCGCCACGCGATGGTGCGCGAGCTGGAACGCGGGCTGGTGCGGGTGCCGTGGGCCGAGAAGGTCAACATCTCGGCGTTGACGGGCCGTGCGGTGCGCAAGCTCGCGCCCGCGCTGCGGACCGCGTTGAAGTCCTGGGACACCCGGATCCCCACCGGGCAGCTGAACTCGTGGCTGACCGACCTGATCGCCGCCACCCCGCCGCCGGTGCGCAGCGGCAAGCAGCCGAAGGTGCTGTTCGCCACCCAGGCGAGCACCCGGCCGCCGACGTTCGTGCTGTTCACGACCGGTTTCCTGGAGGCCGGGTACCGGCGGTTCATCGAACGCAGGCTGCGCGAGGACTTCGACTTCAAGGGCAGCCCGGTGCGCATCTCGGTGCGAGTGCGGGAGAAGCGCACCAAGAAGTGATCGGCCGGACGGGGACCGTTCGTCGCGGCAGGTTGCTCCGGCAGGCCGAATGCGGTTGCCTGGCGTCGTGCCGGTGCGATTGGTCCTCGCCGACGACGAAGCGCTGCTCCGTCGAGGGCTGAAGGTCCTGCTCGAAGCGGACGGTCGGGTCGAGGTCGTGGCGGAAGCCGCGGACGGCGCCGGCCTCCTGGACGTCGTGCGCCGGTTCCGGCCGGACGTGGCGCTGGTCGACGTGCAGATGCCGGGCATGGACGGGCTGGCCGCGTTACGGGCGCTGCTCGCCTGGCCCGACCCGCCCGCGCTGGCCGTGCTGACGACGTTCGACCTGGACGACTACGTGGCCACGGCGCTGGAACTCGGCGCCCAGGGCTTCCTGCTCAAGGACGCCGAGCCGGCCGCCCTGGTGCGCGCCGTGCTCGACCTGGCCGCCGGGGGAGCCGTGCTGGACCCCCGGATCACCGCCCGGCTGCTGCCCCGGATGCGTGCCGCCAAGTTGCGGAAGCACCCGCAGTTGGACGGCTTGATCGCGCGTGAGCGGCAGGTGCTCGAACTGCTGGCGAGCGGGCAGCCGAACAGCGCCATCGCCGCGTCGCTCGGCCTCAGCGAAGCGACGGTGAAGAGCTACGTCTCCACCGTGCTGACGAAACTCGGCGTCGAGAACCGCGTGCAAGCCGCCCTCGTCGCGCACCAGGTGGGCACGTGGTGATCGTGCTGGAGTTCCTGGCCGTCGTGGTGCCCGCCGCGATGGTCCTGCTCGCCGACCACGTCCCGTACACGTGGTCGATCCCGACGGCGCTGGCGGCGTGCGCGCTGCTGCCGGTGCGCCGTTGGCAGCCGTCGGTCGTCGCGCTCGCCTGCCTGCCGGGCCTGGTAGGTGGTCTCGGCTGGCCCGCCACCGTCGTGGCCCTGTACCGCGTCGGCCGCAAGTCCACCGCGCCGGTGATGATCACGTGGGTGGCGGTGGCGACCGTGCTGCCGTCCACGCTGGTGGTCGTCAGCCAAGGCCTGAACCCCGGCGCCGCGCTCCTGACGTTCGCGTTCAGCCTCTTCATGGCCGGCGCACCCACCGCCCTAGGTGCCCTGATCACGACCAGGCGCGAGCTGACCGCCAGCCTCGCCGAGGCGTCCCGGGCCCGGATCGCCGAGGTGGAGGCTCGGGAGGACGGCGCGCGTGCGTCGGAACGTGCCCGGATCGCCCGTGAGATCCACGACGCCGTAGGTCATCACGCGACCCTCATCGCCGTCGAGTCGGCAGCCCTGGCCGCCACCACCGAGGACCCCGCGACCCGCGACACCGCGCTGCGCCTGCGTGCCCTGGCGAAGGAAGCGCTGGCCGAAATGCGCGCGGCACTAGGCCTCCTCAACACCGAACCGAGCCCCGGCTTCGACGGCATCCAATCCCTCGTCGACCGCGCAAGATCCGCCGGCCTCACCGTCCGCTACGAAGACCACAGCACCGGCCTTCCACCACCAGCCACCGGCCGCGCCGCCTACCGCGTGGTCCAAGAAGCATTGACCAACGTCACCAAACACGCCCCCTCAGCTCCAGTCCACGTGCGACTGTCCGAACAGGATGATCGGCTGCACGTGACCGTGATCAACGGCCCACCCCCAACCCTGCCGCCCCCGTCCGATCAAGGCGGCCACGGCCTGCACGGCCTGAAGGAGCGCGTAGCCCAGGCCGGCGGCACCCTGACCACCACGGCACGTGCCGACGGCGGCTTCGCGATCGAAGCGACCCTACCGACGGGTCCGTCGAAAGTTGACGCAGATGACTCGACTTTCGGCGGTAGTGCACGAAACCCGGCCAACGCATAGTAGGCCGCGAGGCGTCGAACCGGGGGAAACGGCGAGACCGAGGGGACCAGGGGCCCGCCAACCGCGGGCCCCTACCGTTTTCGCAGGTAGGACGCCTGATCCACCAACCCGGGGGGCCGCGTCGGGGGCCCGTTGCGAGTGCGCTAAGCTATCCGCGCACCCCACAACGGGATGCGGCCGGGACGTGGCGCAGCTTGGTAGCGCACTTGACTGGGGGTCAAGGGGTCGCAGGTTCAAATCCTGTCGTCCCGACGGCCAAGAGGGTCTTCGCAGGTCAGATACTGCGAGGGCCCTCTTTTTGTGATCTTGGTTCGTTCTTCGAGGTCGAGCACGTCGCTCAGCGACACCTTGACTCGGAGGAGTTCCGCGATGCCTCTGCTGGACCTGACCTGGACCTGACCAAGATCACCACCGGCCTGTCGAAGACCTGGGCCGGCTACCTCCGCGACTGGGACCGGACCCTGCGCTCGGCCGGTCACCCGGAGACCACCCGCTACAACTACCTCCTCGCCGCCACCCAGTTGGCCCGTTACCTGGAGGAGTACTCGCCCGACCCGGACGCCGACGACGCGGCCGACGACCCGTGCGAAGTGACCAAGGCCCACGTCGAGGCGTTCCAAGCCTGGATGATCGAGACCCGCTCGGGCGCCACCGCGCTGAACAAGCACAAGGGCCTGCAGCAGTTCTTCAAATGGCTGATGCTGGACGAGGAGGACATCGACCGTTCCCCGATGGAACGGGTAAAGCAACCGCAGGTGCGGAAGAAGCTCATCCCGGTCATTCGCGACGACGACACGAAGCGTGTTTTGGACACCTGCAAGGGCAAGGATTTCGTCCAGCTTCGTGACGAGGCGATCATCCGCCTCTACTACAACACCGGCGCCCGCTTGTCCGAGGTCGGCAACCTGACCTTGGACGACTTGGACATGGACACCGACTCGGTCCACTACCACGGCAAGGGCAACAAAGACCGCCGCGTCCGCTTCGGCCCGAAAACCGCCCGCGCCCTGAGCCGCTACCGGCCCGAAAACCGCCCGCGCCCTGAGCCGCTACCTCCGCTCCCGCGCCAAGCACAAAGCCGCCGACCTTCCGGACCTGTGGCTGGCCGAACGCGGCATCCGCCGCTTCGCCCCCAACGGCATCAAGATGATGCTCAAGCGCCGTGGCCTGGCCGCCGGTTTGACCGGCGTCCACGCCCACCGCTGGCGGCACAACTTCGCCCACGAGTGGAAGCGAGCGGGAGGCGACACGGGGGATCTGATGCTGCTGCTCGGATGGACCTCCGAGGACATGCCACGCCACTACGGAGCCAGCGCTGCGGCCGAGCGAGCCCAGGAGACCCAACTCCGGATGGGGATCGGTGAGCATGTCTGAGCGTTGGAGCAGCGCCGTGCGGGTCTGTAGGTTCGAATCCCTGGCAGGGCACACAGCAGATGGGAACAGCTCCGACCAGGGGTTACTCGAAGGGCCGTCTGGTCGTTGAGCACCGGATATCGCTCGATCGGAGTAGCGGACCCGTCACGGCTCAGCTTGTCGACGACAACGAGTCGGCAGGTGGTCGCACGTGATCAGGCGATTTCCTCGAGATCGAGTCTTGCCGGCACGGCGCATGCCGTTCGATGGCCGGCCCAGCGCGGCCTCCGGATCCACGTTCCGTATTAGTTCAGTGACGTTCCACCCGAAGATCCCGACCGGGGGTCCTACGACGAGGACCGCACCTACCACGGACGCCCGACACCCGACCTGCTCAACGCCGGGATGATCCACGTCGAGCTGAGCGAGTTCGGGCCGACCGAGCGCACGGGCAGCCAGCGCCTGTACGTGCTCCAAGACGATGACGGCCCCGACGATCCCGCAGTGTTCCACTGGGGGAATACCGGAACCGGGCCCCATCGTGCCGGCCGCGGGGTCCTCGCCGATGCCTTGGGCGTCAAACCTCAACAGTCCCTCGTCGGCGACTTCGCGGTCGACGTCGTCGCGCATCTGGTCGGACCATGGCGGCTGCGTCGTGGTCCGGTTCTCCGCTGGGTTCGGGGCTGGTGTGCCGAGCACGGCATGGAAGTGTTGCCGACTGTGGTGCGTGAGCTGCCGCCGGTGGAACCCCTCCCACTACGGCCCGCGCCCGATGTTGTTGAGGACGCATGTCATCGGGCGATCTTCGGCCCGAACAGCCGAGGCCCGCGACGCGGCTGACTCAGGAGGGGCAATCGTGGCTGGCAACGGACTGTCGGGGCTGGGGCGTACCGTGCTGCGGATCAGCGGTACCTCGGCACCACCAGGAGGCAACAGTGGCCGGTGATGGAATTGATCGTCGGGCGCTCGACCAGTTCGTCAACAACCTTCAGCGCGAGTTCGACAAGCGGCCCATCAGGATCGCGGTCGAGGCCGACATGCCGGAGTTGCCGCAGGTCGGCGGGGCGACGGTGAACAACTACAACGGTCCGGTGTTCAACGGCGACGTCTCCGGTGCCCAAATTGCCTGGAACAACGACACCGTCACCCAGAACCAGCAGCACACCAGTACCGTCGCTCCTGGTTACGAGGAGCTGGCCAGGTTTGTCACCGATCTGATGCGCCAGCTGCCCCAAGTGGGCTTGGACGAGCAGGACTTGGCGGATGCCGAGGCGGCTGGCAACGACCTGCTCACCGAGGTCACTCAGGCCGAACCGGAGAAGGGTCGCGTGCGTCGCGCGATCACCGCCCTGCGCGGGGTGCTCGCGCCGGTGGCGACCGGCGCCGTGACCGGTCTCGCGGCGGGGGCCCAGGACTTCGCTCAGACCGCGATCACCGGCCTGACAGGCATCGTTTGACCAGGCATGACAGAGGGGCACACTCTGTTCTGGAGGGTATGCCCCTTCGTCATGTCACGGACCTGCTGGCGGCTGTGGCGCGACATTCGTCATGCTCGGACGCCGAGCCGAGTCCATGTCCGTCCTGACTCCACCGGACTGCACCACCTGCTGAGCGCGAAACGGGCGCACACTGAGGGTGTGGACAAACAGGTGGTTCACGACGACATGGAACGCGCACTCGCCACGTTCCACTCGCTCCTTGATCAGGTGAGCGACGCCGACCTGGGCCGCGAATCCCACAGCACCCGGTGGAACAACCGCCAACTGCTGTTCCACATGCTCCTCGGCTTCCTCATCATCCGTGCGCTGGCCACCCTCATACGCCTGTTCGATCGACTCCCCGTCCGAGTCGGCCGCGGTTTCGCCCGCCTGCTCAACGCCGGGACCAGGCCGTTCGACGTGGTGAACTACCTCGGATCCTGGTTGGGCGGTGCCGCTCTCGGTCGCCGCCAGATGACAGCACTCTTCGACCGCGTCATCGCCGCACTGCACCGCCGCCTCGACCGCGAAACCGACGTGGAACTGGCCCGGGGCATGCACTACCCGACTCGCTGGGACCCGTTCTTCCAGGACTACATGACCCTCGCCGACCTCTACCGCTACCCGGTACGGCATTTCGACTTCCACCACCGCCAACTCACCCTCAAAGACCGAGGATGAAGGGTGTTCGGACATTCCCTCATGTAGAGCTGTGGTGGGCGACGTAGAGACTGCCGAGTGCTCAGGGTCGGCAACTCGCGTTGTGCTCGGCTGATCGACGTGAACAGGACAGAAGGCCGCTGCGGCAATCCACCTCCGTCGACTGCCTGCTGGATCTTCGCGGTCAGTCCACCGCGGACCGGGCCGGATCCATCCGTCGACGCTTCCCTGCGGTGCTTCGCGGGACTACAACGCGCCGATCTCACCACACGGTGTGTGGCCGCCGGGCCGTTCGCGATCCGGTGCCTCGTCCAAGCGTACGTGTTCGACAGCCTGATAGTCGATGGCCCTGACATCATCCGCATCGGCTCCAGCCTTGAGTACCACCGCCTCGGCTGGTGTAACCCCCTTCTGAATAACGCTCTTTCTCTCGAAGCAGGTCGCGAAGACCTTGGTGGCTCTGTCCATCTTGAACAGAACTTTGTCGGTCCGGGTGCCGCAGCTTCGTCGAGTCGGTTCGGCGGTCAGCGGATGTGTGGACGGTTCGGTGGAACTTCTCGCCCTCGACCAGATCTCGCAGTTTCTGGAAAGCACTTGGACGTCCAGCTTGTGTCGATGACACGGTGCACGGTGCACGGTGGACTTCGGGTTGACGCTCCGCTGAAACCCTTGCTGGGTCGTGTGGTCCGTGTCCTGACCACTGCGGGGATCCAGGAGGTCCTCGGCATCGGCGCCGGCGCGACGGCGAGCCGGCTTGCGGAGCCGATCAGAGTCCGAACGCGCCGCCTTCGACGAGGATCAGCAGTCCGATTCCGATCAGCACAACGGGGAGCACGATGTGGTTCCAACGCGCCAAGGCACGGGCGATCACCGGCCGGGTGGCGAAGAACCGGCCGACCGCGCACCAGACCGCGACCAAGGCGAGAAAAACCACGACGAATACGACCAGACCGCCGGTTCCAGCAGTGGTGAAGACCGGCACGTAGACGCCGATGTTGTCGCCACCGTTGGCGAAGGTGACCGCTGCGACGGCCAGTGCCGTCGGCCCGTCACCCGTGCCGGGGGTCTCATCGTCGGCGTCGCGGCGTTCGTACCAGGCTCGCCAGGCCGCACGGAGACCAAGCAGGAGCGGCGGCAACCCCAGATAAGGGATCATGGTGTCCGGAAGCAGTCCCGCGCCGAGAGCGCCGACGACCGAGGCGGCCAGGATCGCCGCGAATCCCAGGTACTGCCCGGCCACCACCCGTGCCGCGCCGCCGCGCTGCCCGGCGGCCTGACCGAAGTAGACCGCCAGGATCACGATGTCATCGACGTTGGTGACCGCGAACATGCCGACGGCCTGACCGACCAGCCCAAACTCCAACCCGAGTCCTCTCGACATCGCACTCCGTCGTCGCACACGGTACGGAGCGAGGCGGGATCGCCCGGCATAGACCCACGCCGGGCGTCCGGTCTGCCAGGGTGTGGAAAGCGCCTCCGGCGACAACACTCGTGCGAGCAAGTCCTGGTCGCTGACAACCTGCGCGACCTCATCGATCGGAGGTGGCCCGTTGACTGTGCGGCCCGAGCCGGACAGCGCCTCGGTGACGAGGTGCTGGTGCTGCGGGGTCGGGTTCCCGGAGCCGGAACTGGTCCGGCTCGGGGAGCATCCCGAGGTGGGTGTGTGTCTGCGTTGTGCCCGGTGGTTGTGGCGGCGGGCCGTGCGGCGGCGTGATGAACTGCGGCCTTCGGTGGCCGGGAGGCTGCGGGGTTGTGTCCACGTCGTCCGCGAGGCGGTGATCCGACGGGGATGGCACGAGCGTGGTGCGCTGGGGGTGTTCCTGCGTTGGCTCGACCGGTACCTGCCGTAGCCGCCCAGTGCGCGAAGGCGGATCAGGTGGGACGGGTTTCCGATGCCGGCCGTAGGAGGGCGCCGAATTCGGTGATGCCGCTTGCCAGGGCTTGTGCTTGGTTGAGCACGGTCGTGGTGATCTCGGGATGGGCGTCGGCCCAGTCGCGTGCCGCCTGAGCGTTGGTGAAGAAGTTGATGTATCCGCAGGTGCGGTCGGCCGAGGGGCAGCAGGCGTCGTCGGTGGCGCCGGCGAGTACGACGGCGGTGTCGGGGCTCCAGGTCGCGTGGTCGTGGTCGACCCGGATGGTGATCGTGGTGTCGCTGTCGGGCTCGGTGGATGTGATGACGACCGGGTGGTCGAGCATGGCGGACATGCCGAGTGCGTCGACGGCGCACATGGCGTAGGTCGTCGGGCCGTCCGGCCAGGTCACGGCGTGGCATGTCGGCGCGGGTGAGAACGGGTAGGCGGCGCGGATCCGGCCCTGGTCGTCGACGGCCAGCAGGTCGCACCCGGTCAGTTCACGCAGCGCGGGTTCGAGGTCGATGCCGTGGTCGTGGCAGTAGTCCTCCAGGTCTTGTGGTCCGGGTGGTCTGCCGGTGTCGGCGAAGGCGGCGAGGATTCCGTGGTGGAGCTGACGGGCAGGGGCAGCGAGGCCGACGGCGGCGCTGCCCTTGTTCAACCTCAGGTCTGTCGGTTCGGTCATCGCGGTTCTCCACAGTGGTGATGGGGCCCTGCTTCGGGTCAGGATGCGCAGCAGGACAACTTGGTCACGTCGCGGGTGAAGGTCTGGGCGGCGAGCTTGATGCCTTCGGCCATCGTGAGGTAGGGGCACCACATGTCGGCCATCTGCGTGACGGTCATGTGGTTGGCCAGGGCGTAGACGGCGGTGGAGATCACGTCTCCGGCGCCGTCGGCGAGTACGTGGGCACCGAGCAGTCGCCCGGTGTGGCGTTCGGCGACGAGTTTGATCAGGCCCCGGGTGTTCCGGTCAACCAGGGCGCGCGGTACGTGTTCCAGTGGCAGTACCCGGCACTCGCACACGTGACCTTGTTCGATGGCTTGGGCTTCGGTGAGGCCGGCTGCCGCGATCTGCGGGCTGGTGAAGGTCACCCGTGGTAGGTGGTGGTAGTCCAGTGTGCGGCGGGCGCCGTCGAGGGCGTTGTCGGCTACCAGGGTGCCGTGGGCCGCGGCGACGTAGACGTACTGCGGGTGCCCGGTGACGTCCCCGGCGGCCCAGATCCGCGGGTTCTGTGTGCGGAGGTTTTCGTCGACCGGCACCTCGCCTCGCGGGCCGTGTTCGACGCCGACGTCGGCCAGTCCGAGTCCGTCGGTGACCGGGCGGCGGCCGGTGGCCACCAGCACCGCCTGCGCCGGGATCTCGTCGTCGGTGGTGCCGGCTGTGCGGTGACCGGCGATGACGAGGTCGTCCTCGCGTCGGACCGAGCTCACCGTACTTCCAGTCTGCACGGCGATGCCCTCGTCAGCGAGCACGCGTTCGATGCCGGCGGAGATTTCCGGCTCCTCGCCGGGTGCCAGCCGGTCTTCCTGCTCGACGACGGTCACACGGGTGCCGAGGCGGGCGAACAACTGTGCCTGTTCCAGTCCGACGTGGTTGCCGCCGATGACCAGGAGGGATCGCGGCAGCGTGGTCAACTCCATCGCCGTGGTCGAGGTCAGGTAGCCGACCGCTGTCAACCCGGTGATCGGGGGCGTCCACGGGGTCGAGCCGGTGGCGACGAGGTAGTGCTCCGCGTCCACTCGCGTCCGGCCGCCCGCGGCGAGGTCGACGTCCACTGCGGGGCCGTCGACGAAGCGGGCGCTGCCGGTCAGGATCTCCCAGCCGAGGTCGGCCGCGAGGTCGACGTACTTGGCGGTCCGCATCGTGTCCACTAGGGCGCGTTTGGCTTCGGTCACGCTGGCCATGTCCACCTCGCCGGCGGTGGTGCGGATCCCGGGGAAGTGCTGGCGCAGCGCGATGTGTCGTGCCTTAGCCGCGGCCAGCAGTGCCTTGGACGGCACGCAGCCGGTGTTGACGCAGGTGCCGCCGACCGTGCCGCGCTCGATCATGATCACGGTCCGGCCTTTGCGGCGAGCCGCGATCGCCGCCGCGAAGGCGGCACCACCCGAGCCGATCACCGCGAGGTCATACCTCATCGGGGCCTCCCACTGCCGGAGCCGTGTCGCATCCGCTTAAGCGGATGCGATGAGAGTAGCGCGAAGCATCCGCCTGGGCGGATACTTCTGTGCGTGACGGGGCACGGGAGTGTGGAGACGGTCAACTGCGCGGGCGGGGCGGACTGCTGCGCCGGTCCGCTCGGTCTGCTGCCGGAGGTCACGGACGGGGCCGCGGTGCTGGCGAAGTTCTTCCGAGCGCTCGGTGATCCGGCCCGGCTGCGACTGCTGGAGTTCCTGGTGGCCGGTGAACGGTCGGTCGGCGAATGCGTCCGGCACATCGGTCTGGCCCAGGGTCGGGTGTCGACACATCTGGCGTGTCTGGCCGACTGCGGTTACGTCGAGGTCCGCAGACAGGGCCGCTTCTCGTATTACCGGGTCGCCGATTCCCGGGTGGTCGACCTGGTGAACCTGGCCCGGGTGCTGGCGGCGGACAACGCCGCCGTGCTGGCCGCGTGCCGGCACATCGACGCCGATGCGGTCACCGCCGACTCGGTCGTGCCTGAGTCGCGATAGTCCGTCGCCGTCACCCTGATGCCGTAGTCGCACTCTCGGAATTCGTACGCTGTGTGACCGGAACGCCTATTCGCAACGTCGGAAACCGTACCCGTCTGCGGGGTTTGTCGTTGATTGAGTCTGGCGCAGACTGCGCTACTGGGGTGCTCCGTTAGGCGCATCGTGAGCGGATTTCTTTGGGGGGATGCCTTAGGTCTGTCAGTTGACGCTGCGGCAATCGCCACGCGAGAGCGCATGTCGCCGGAATGTGAGCTTTATACATCTTGTCGGGCGCACGCTTGATGCGCTGCGACATGGAATGAGAAGGACGAGGACGAACTGATGAGTCATCCCGAGCTGGCCACCGCCTTGACCGATCTGCTGTCGCTCGACTTGCCGCCGGTGGCGCTGTCGAAGGTGCAGGAGCGTCCGGAGGGGGTCGTCGACACCGGCCGTCCGGTGCCGTCCAGCTGCGCGTTGTGGCGGGTGGCGGAGAAGGGCGTGTTCTACGCCGAGGCCGCGGAGCACTTCAACTGTCCGGTGGGGTCCATGGTGATGGGCTTCGAGATGCCGGAGGAGGTCAACGCCGAGCTGGGTGGGCTGGTGCAGTCGATGTGCGACGCCCAGTACCTGGAGATGTCGGAGGTGGCGAAGATCCCGTCGGTGAGCAAGGCGGGCACGGGCGTGGTCTACGGGCCGTTGGCCGACCTGCCGGTCGAGCCGGACGTGGTGCTGCTGTGGCTCACGCCGGCGCAGGCGATGATCTACAACGAGGCGTCCGGCGCTGCGAACTGGACCGCGGAGGCGGGTCAGGTGTCCGGGCGTCCGGCGTGCTCGGCGTTGGCGCTGGCGATGGACACCGAGCAGCCGCGCATGGCGCTGGGCTGCATCGGCATGCGGACGTTCACTGGCATCGCGGCCGACCGGATGCTGGCCGTGCTGCCGGGTGCCAAGGTCGGCGAGTTCGTCGAGGCGCTGAAGGTCACCGTGCAGGCCAACGCCGGCATGAAGGAGTTCTACGAGGGCAAGCTGGCCCAGTTCGCGTGACGGTCTGACGCCGCGCGGTCCCCTGACACCTGGCTCTTGACCAGTCGGCGGTGCTGGGGGATTGCGCGGTCCGCCACTCCGGGCCTACTCTCGGTCACATCGACAAAGTTCGATCCGCTGAGGATCGACGGTATTCGATGTGGGGTGGGCGGTCGTGACGGTGCCTGGGCGACTCATCGAGCTGGAGATCGTCGAGACGCGATCCTCGGGCGCGCCGCATTGCAGCGTTCCGCTGACCACGCCGCGGTTGTCCCCCGACCAGGCGCACGACCTGTCGGTGGTGTTCAAGGCCCTGGCGCACCCGACCCGGGTGCAGTTGATGAACCTGCTGGTGTCCAGTCCTTTCGCGGCCTGCGTCTACGACATCCAGGTCGCCATGGGCATGCCGCAGTCCACGATCAGTCACCACCTCAAGCAGCTCGTCGGCGCCGGTCTCCTGCACCGCCAACAGCGCGGCAGTTGGGCCTACTACTCGGTTGACCGCGACGCGATGCGCCGGTTGGGCACGGTGATCGACCTCGGCGACGCGCCGCCACAGCCCTTGTCGCCGCAGGCGCAGACCGATCCGCCGGCCGAACCGGTCCAGGCCCTGTGATGCCACCGTCCACCCGACCTGCCGCGTCACCCGACACTGCCGGCGGGCTCCTGTTCGGCGACGAAGCCGCGCGGTGGCTGGGAGGCCGGGCCGAGCAGCTGCTACCCGCGCAGGCGCGTCCCGCTGCCGTGCGCCGGACCTGGCTTGTTCTCGCGGTGGTGCTGCTGACCCTGGCCGGTGTCGCCGTGGCCATCAGGATGGTGCTGTGATGGCCGTTGCCGCGCGACTCGGACGGCGCAGGGTGCCGGTGGTGTTGCAGGCAAGCCGCGCAGAGTGCGGCGTCGCGTGCCTGACCATGGTGCTCAACCACCACGGTCACACGATCTCGCCGCAGGAGGTGCGGCGGTTGTGCCCGGTCGGCCGTGACGGGATCAGCGCGGGCGTCATGGTCCGAGCCGCCAAGCAGCTGGGTCTGCGGGCCGGCGGCTACCCGGCGGTCCCGGCCGTCTTCGACCAGGTGCCGCTGCCGGTGATCGCGCACTGGGAGGACGACCACTTCGTCGTCGTGGAACGCATCTCCGACCGCGGCGTCGACCTGGTGGACCCCCGGCTCGGACGGCGGCGGCTGTCGCCCGCGGAGTTCGCCGCCGGGCTGGGCAAGGTCGTGCTCAGCGTCCGACCCGCCGATGGCACGAAGCCCGGCGGCCAACGCGCCGAACCGTTCTGGCGCCGCTACCTGCGGTCGCTGCTCGCGCTGCCCGGCATCCGCGGGCTGCTGGCGCAGGTGCTGCTGGTGAGCCTGGTCGCGCAGGCGCTCGTGGTCGCGATGCCGCTGGCCACCAAGCTCGTAATCGACGAGACGGCCACCCTGCGCGGCTCGTCGCTGATGACCCTGCTCGGCCTGGGCGTGCTGGTCGTGGCCGTCGCGCAACTGGTCACCGGCCTGCTGCGGGCGGCGTTGCTCGTCGGGTTGCAGGGCAGGCTCGACACCCAGGCCCTGCTCGGGTTCAGCGCGCACCTGCTGCGGCTGCCGATGCGGTTCTTCGAACAACGCAGCACCGGCGACCTGGTGACCCGGTTCGGCAGCATCGCCATGCTGCGCGAGCTCATGACCGGGCAGACCCTGGGCTCGCTGCTCGACGCCGTGCTCGTGCTGACCTACCTCGGCCTGTTGTTCTTCGTCGACCTGACCGTCGCGCTCGCGGTGCTGGCCGTCGCCGTCGCCGTGGTCGTGCTGCTGTGGAGCACGACCCGGGTGGTGCGCGAACGCATGGCGCTGGACCTGGCCACGCAGTCCGAAGCCCAGGGCTACCTGGTGGAGATGCTCGAAGGCATGAGCACCGTCAAGGCCGCTGCGGCCGAGGGCCGCGCCATGGGCAGGCTGTCGACCCTGGTGTCCACCTGGACGTCGGTCACCCTGCGCCGCGGCTACCTCGCCTCCACCATCGACGCGGTCACCTCGACGTTGCGCTTCGTGACACCGCTGCTGGTGCTGTGGCTGTGCCTGACCCGGGTGCTCGACGGCACCCTGTCACCCGGCACCATGCTCGCGGTCACCTGGCTGGCCGCCGCGATCCTCACCCCGCTGGCCTCGGTCGCGGTCAACGGCCAACGCCTGCAACTGGCCGGCGCGCAGCTACAACGCCTCGCCGACGTGCTCGACACCGCCGCCGAGCCGCGACCCGAGCCCTCCGCAGACGCAGCGCCGCTGCGGTTACGGGGTGCGATCGAACTCGACCGGGTCGGCTTCGGTTACGACCCCTACAGCCCCGCGGTCCTGCACGACGTCACCGTCACCATCCACCCCGGTCAACGCGTCGCCGTGGTCGGCTCCACCGGCTCGGGCAAGACCACTTTCGGCATGCTCCTGCTCGGCCTCTACACGCCCACGGCGGGCACCATCCGCTTCGACGGCCACGACACCGGCATACTCGACCCGCGCACACTACGCGGCCAGATCGGCGTGGTCTTGCAGGAGCCGTTCGTGTTCAGCGGCACCATCCGCGACAACATCACCCTGCACGACCCGGCGATCACCGACGAGGAGATCGCGCGGGCCGCGCGACTGGCCGGGCTGCACGACGAGATCACCGGCATGCCCCAGGGCTACGCCACCCGCCTGGCCCAACGCGGCACCGGGCTGTCCGGCGGCCAACGCCAACGACTCGCCCTGGCCCGCGCCCTCGTACGCCGACCCGCCGTGCTGCTGCTCGACGAGGCCACCAGCCACCTCGACGCCGTCACCGAGGCCCAAGTCCACCGCAACCTCGCCGACCAGCGCTGCACCCAGATCGTCATCGCCCACCGGCTCAGCACCGTCCGCGACGCCGACAAGATCCTCGTCCTGCACGACGGACGTCTGGTCGAAACCGGCACCCACGACGAACTGCTCACCCGTGACGGGCACTACACCGCGCTGGTCACCGCACAACTCGACCAGCCCACGACCGCACCACAAGTGCCCACACCAGCCAACTCCGCGACAGCGGAGACCACCCACGGCAACGGAAGGAGGTGAACCCACCATGGAGGAGATCCTGGAGCTGACCGACACCGAGCTCGACACGGTCGTCGGCGGCCAGGGCGACGTCAGCACGTGCGCCGCCACCCCGGACGGCGTCTGCGTGTGCAGCGCCACCGTGTAACCCCGACCAACCACTGCAGGTGGTCGAGGCACAACCGGTGGTGAGCGGGCCAGCTTGACCCTAGCCCGCTCACCACCGGCCCTCACAGGGCCGACCACATCGACCCCGCGCTCATCCTTGCAGCCACACGCGCCGATCGCAGCCACCCGACAGCCACAGGTTCGCGACGAGCCCTCCGCGGACATCGACCACGGCTCGGAGCTGACCACCGCACCGTTCCAGCACGAATCACGTTCCGACGGTGTCAGGACCGGTCGGCACCGCGATGACGTCGGGATGGGCGTCGGCCCGTCGGGCCTGGTCGCGGAGAGCGACTACGCCGCGCTGGACGAGGAGCGGCTGGCACGGGGGCAGCGGATCGCGCCGGAGGGCAACGCCCACCAGTCGGAGCTGTCGCCGAACCGGAAGTTCATGATCGGCACCGACGAGGACTTCAGCCCGTACCGCGTCACGGCGAGGATCGACTCCGGCCCGTACGCCGGTCAGGAGTACAACGCCACGTCCGCGGCCTACACCAAGCCGATCGACGACACCACGACGATCAGCGGCGGCAGCACGTACGTCGGGCAGGCGTGCGCGGCGCTCCCGCCCGGCACCGGCACGGCCCTGGTCGAACGCGGCGTGTGCACGTTCCAGGCGAAGCTGGACAACATCATGGCCGCCGGCTACACGGCGGGGATCGTGTTCCAGAACGTCCGGTCGGACTGCCTGGGCGGGTCCACGATGGCCGCGGAAGGTCCCATCCCGTACGTGTTCGTCGACCGGTACGCGGGCCTGCGGCTGCTGGGCGTGCCCGGTGTGACGGAGGCGAACGCGTGCACCACGCCGACGCCCGCGGCCGGCGGCGAGTCGACCACGATCCAGTCCGTCTTCGACGGGTGGGATTACGTGCGCCTGTTCGGCACCGACATACCCAGGTCCGGGACCGGCTCGATCCGGCAGTTCGACACCTACACGGTGCCCGAGGCGCAGGACCCGGCCTACGCGCGCGGGTTCGGTGACCTGTCGGTCCACGAGGTGGCCATGGACCCGGAGAACAACAAGCTCGCCTACCTGTCGTACTACGCCGCCGGGCTGCGGGTCGTGGAGTACGGGCGCGACGGCATCCGGGAGGTGGGCGCCTTCATCGACGAGGGAGGCAACAACTTCTGGGGCGTCGAGGTCTGGCGGGACGAGACGGGGGAGCAGTACGTGCTCGCCGGCGACCGCGACTTCGGCCTCTACGTCTTCCACTACGACGGCCGATCAGGGGTCCGTCGGGACACCTTGACGACCTATACCCCTAGGGGGTTAACGTATCGACGATTCCGAGTCAGGTCTGTGGGGGTGCGGACGTGAGTGTCGACGGGTTCGTCGCGAGCGGGTACGAGAAGGTCAGCCAGGTCTTCACGGATCTGGTCGACGAAGGCCGGGAGACCGGTGCCAGCTTGTCGGTGTGGGCTGGTGGGCGCGAGGTCGTCCACTTGAACGGTGGCTGGCTGGATGTGGCGCGGAGTCGTCCCTGGCGTGGTGACACGCTGGTCACCACGTACTCGACGTCCAAGCCGTTCGCCGCGCTCACGGCTCTTGCCGCGGTCGCCAATGGCGCGCTGTCACTGGATGAACCGGTAGCGACCTACTGGACGGAGTACGCGACCGGTGGCAAGGAGGGCACGACGCTGCGGCAGATCCTGACCCACAGGGCGGGTCTGCCGGCGTTCCCGCGGTCAGCCGGCGAAGTCGACCTCTTGGACGACATAGGGCTGCGGCGGGTGCTCGCGGAGGCCACGGCGGAATCCGCGCCTGGATCGGTCCTCGCCGAGCACGCGCTGACGTACGGTCACCTGATCGACGGTGTACTCCGTGCGGCCACGGGCCGGTCGCTGGGGGAGATCTACGCCGACGTGATCCGCCCAGTGCTGGACATCGACGCCTGGTTCGGCGTTCCGGAGCGTCACCTGGACCGCGTGGCCGAGCTCGAACTGGGCGTCGACGGCAGCGCCGACGACCTCGTGGCTGAGGTCGCATCCTCCTACGAACGGGCGCTCGCCATACCCGCGGGTGCGCTGGACCCGGCTCGGCTGAACTCGCCGGACTGGCACCAAGCGGTGTTCGGCGCGAGTGGCCTGCACGCCTCGGCGACGGCATTGGCGAAGTTCTACGCAAGCCTCACGGCCGAGGACGGACCGGTCCGTCGGCTGCTGGGGGCGGAACTGCACGCCGAGTACCTGACGTCCCAGGTGTGCGGTTACGACGAGGTCGTCGGCACGACGGTCAACTGGACGCTGGGCTTGTTCCGCACGGACTCGTTCATCGGCCTGGGTGGATTCGGCGGGTCGGCTGCCTGGTGGTCGCTGCGCAACGACCACGCGGTGGGTTACGTGACCCGCCGTCTCCACGATCACTCCCGGATCGCCGAGATCGCCGCAGTGCTGGGTGACGACATCAACCTCCAGGTCACTTGCCGCTGAGCGAGTCGCCGGTCTACGTCGACTCAGCTCACGCCTCATGCGCCGACCAAGACGGTTCGACGCCGCGCCCTGGTGCAGGCGACGTAAAGCATCCGGTCGATCTCCTCGGTGTGGAGAAGACCCGTGCGGAGTCGCGCATGCTCCGTCTCGGACAACGCCACACCCACGGTGTCCCACTCTCCACCTTTGGCCTGGTGCGTCGTGAGTCCGAGCACCGGCTGATCATCGCGGGCCAGCCGTGTGGCGAGGGCGGCCAAGCGTCCGGTGTGGGCAGGGTGAGCACGCCGCAGCGGACGTGGAGAGACGTCCTTGATGATGTCCGCCAACTCTGCGTACGCGCTGTTGACGGACGCGGCCCCGGTTGCGAGCAGGTCGAGGACTCGTTGGAGCTCACCGTGCAGCTGGTCCGGGATCGCAGGATCCGTAATGGCCAAGGCGAGAAGCGCGTCGGCCAGGTAGGTGGCCGGCTGGCCGAGTACGGTGCTGGTCATGTGATTCAGGAGGAGGGTGGCGGCGGCCTCCTCGGCGCCACCTTTGAACGACTGGAACGCAAGTGGCAGGATCTGATCGCTTGTGGTCCACAGTTGCTTCCACATGACGGCCAAGACGACGTCCACGTCGTTCGCGACAATGGCCTGGCCGATCGTGTCCAGGGTGACGCCGTGTCCGGCTCGAAGGTCCTCTGCGAGCTTCCGCTGGGACGGGGCACGCCATCGGAAGGATTGGGTCAGCGCAAGGGTGCGAGTGCCCGTGCGGTCCAGGAGTTCGGGGATCGCTTCAGGGCGTGCGCCGCGAAAGACGTAGAGGGCTTGCCACGGATCCCCGACCAAGGTGATCGACAAGTCGGCTTGCACGGCCAACTCGATGATCTTGAGGTCGAGGTCGTTGGCATCGAAGACTTCATCGACGATCAACGCACGAGTCGTTTCTGCCAACCGCGCGCGGACTCGCTCTGCGATGTCGGTGTCCTCCAAAGCGGCGTCGAGCGCGTCCCGGACGTCCTGATGCGTACAGATGCCTTCCTCGAGACGGCTGTCGATCACTTCAAGCAGTACGCGCGAAGCCTTGTGGCGCAGCACGCCCACGAACTTGATCTCACCGGAGTCCACGACAACCTCGTATGACTCGTCGGTCCACTCGGCCCGGCCGAAAGCGGTCCAACTGTCGACAACGGTGAGTTCCGTGTGTCCGGTCGGCCAACGCAGCAGCCCGCTGTCCAGCAGATCGCGCAACAGGTCGTTCATGATCGTATCCAGCGTCACGATGCGATGCGGCCAGCCGAGGGAGGCCGGTCCCCAGATGCGCTTGACCCGTCGCTGCAGGTTCCAGGTGGCCGCACGGGTGAAGCTGACGGCGGTCACCGCCCGGTGATCGGTGCGTGCCTCGGGGGCGAATCGCAGCACTCCGAATCGCTGGGCGGCGACCGTCGTCTTGCCTGTACCGGGTCCCGCGTCGATGAACAGGCGCTTCTCCGTGCTGGCACCGGCGACGGCCTGCTGGCTGGTGAGGTCGGCCGCCCGCACGTCACTCGTCGCTGGTTCGCGCGTCACTCCGGTCCGTCCTCGACCACCGACTCACCCGGCGATTCCCCAGGCGCGTCGGCCGCGGCTGTGACCGGCGTCGGGTAGAGGAAGTCGAAGATCTCCGCGAAGTGCGAGGGCACCGCCAAGCTCACCGCGTTGGAATAGCGCTGGTCCGCGAGTCGGGCGGCCAAGGCCAGCGCGAACTCGCCCTTCCGGGGTGCTCCCGGCCCCTGCGGTGTCGCCGGCCGGCTCTTGGTGGCCTTGCGAGCGCTGCGGAACAGCTCGTGGATCACAGCGGTGTCCAATGGATCAGGTACGGCGAGGTCAAGTTCCCCGAGGGCGACCGCGATGTGGGCCTCATTGCCTTCGACGATCGATGGTTCAAGCGTCGGGTGGCTGTGCACCACTTTGACCACCAGCGGATCGTGGGCTTCGTCCGTCAGCCATGAGGGCGGTGTGGGTAGCTCGTCGAGGGGTTTGTCGCTGTCGCGCAGCACGGCCAATCGGTCGCACAGTTCGTGTCCGCGGGTCGCGAGCAGGCGTACCGCCCAGGGGCCCACCTTGGTGCCCATCGGCACGATGCTCAATGCGTCGACGAACGACTGCTTGTCGATGTCGGATCCCGCCCAGGCCCAGCCGAACTCGCGGACCAAGGCGGCGTCGGTGACTCCTTCGACCAGCAGCAGTCGTTCAGCGAAGAGGGCGGCCGAACGACTCGCGTCCAGGTGCAACCTGGTCTTGCGCAGTACTTCCGCGCGGTCCGGGATGTCGAGTTGCGCGATGCCCCGGCACACGCGACGTCCTCCTCGGTCACGCCGGAGGACGACGATGTCCTCGGGAGCGCACGAGGTGATGATGTCGGTGGCGTGGCTGGAGAGGATGATCTGCAGCTCGGGCCGCTGGCGGACGATCCGCTGCAGGTACCGCGCCAGGGAGTGCTGCAGCTGTGGGTGCAGGTGCGCTTCGGGCTCTTCGATCAGCACCGTGACGTGCAGAGGACGAGACGGAAAGAACGAGTCCTCTTCGCTTTCACGCTCCGCCTGGGCCTGGAGCAGCCGGGCCTCCGCCTCGGCGGCCACCTGCGACTCCGACGGTGACGAGGCCGGTTCGGTGGCGGTGCCCTCCGGGGTGGTCGCCGTCTCGGTGGGGGCGGTTGGAGCTTCGGCCTCTCTCGCGGCGCGCTGCTGGTCTGGGATCGCCGCCAGCGTGACGGCGATGTGGAGCAGGTTGACGTACCCGAGCCCCGAGACTTCGAGCGGTCGGGCGTGCTCACGTCCTTCGAGTACCGCGAGCATCAACTCCAGGACCCTGGCCAAGTAGGTGTCGTCGATGACTTGACCGCGCACGTAAGGCCAGTTGCGGGCCACACCGGCGGACAACGACTGGAGATGGTCCGCGATCCGCTGTTCCACGGCCTGGATGAGTCCGTCGTCGGTGAGCTGTTCGAGCAGGTGCGACGCTCGCGCTCGTAATCCGCCCAGGTCGCGACCTTTACCCGTGTTCTGCTGCTGTGCGCGAAGCAGTTCGACGAGGATTCGCGCCTCGCGACGCGCGAGCTCGTCGACCGGATTGCGTCCAGCCGGCAGGTACACGAGCCGGAACGAGTCGGCCAGATCGCTGTGCACGAGCCACTCTGTCGACACCCTGCCCAGATCGCGCCGCAACCCACGGGTCCAGCCCACCGCGGTCGCTCCCGGAGTGGGCCTCCCTCCGTGAGCCTGCATCGACCGGCCGAGCGGGCTCTCGTCCGCGAGTTCGGGCGCGAAGGTCCACTCGACCTCCACCGACCTCTCACCGTTGCCCAGCGTGGCGGCGCTGGGTCCGGCCAGGCGTGGGAAGACCTTCGGATGGGCAAGTTGCAATGCCTCGGCGACGGTGGTCTTGCCCGCACCGTTGGCGCCTACCAGGACGGAGAACCGACCGGGCAGTCGAACCTCCAAGTCGTGCTCGGCGCTGGCGCGCAAGCCTCGCACCATCAACTTGCTGAGGTACACCCTGAGATCGCCTCCACGCATCACGCCGACCGCACCTGATCATCCACAGGTCAGCAGGGACGTCGGACTCGACCCGACCGTCGTTACAACCGACCCGGCAGCCGCGTGTAGCGGTCGCGGGTCGGTATGTCGGTGAACGCCGGAGACCTGCGGCATCGGCACTTAAACTGAACAGTGCTGTTTGACTTGTCGTCGCGTACGGTCGTACCGTAGCTCGACAGTGGTGTTCGACTTAACCGAGGGAGATCCGGTGTCGCAGCCATCGGGCACGCAACACGGACATGGGCACGGCCACGGGCACGGGCACAGTGAGGCACCGGCGGATCCTCGTCGCTGGCGGCTGCTCGTGCTGCTGTGTCTCGCGCAGTTCATGGTGATCCTCGACGTCACCGTGGTGAATGTCGCCCTTCCGGTGATCGAGTCCGACCTGGATCTCGACCGGGCGGCCGTGCCGTGGGTGGTCACCGCGTACACGCTCACGTTCGGTGGGCTGTTGATGCTCGGTGGACGTCTGGCGGACCTCGTGGGGAAGCGCCGTATCTTCCTCACCGGTTTGGTGATCTTCACATTGGCGTCCGTCGGATCCGGTCTCGCAATCTCCGGCACGATGCTGGTCGTGGCACGAGGGCTGCAGGGCGTAGGAGCGGCGATGCTCTCGCCCGCTGCTCTGTCCATCATCACGACGACCTTCGCGGGTGCCGACCGCAACCGTGCGCTGGGTGTGTGGGCGGCTATCGGTGGCGCGGGTGCCGCGATCGGGGTACTGCTCGGAGGCGTGCTGTCCGCGGGTCCGGGCTGGGAGTGGGCCTTCTTCATCAACGTCCCCGTCGGCGTCGCCGTGTTCCTCGCCCTTCCGGCGTCCAAGGTGGACGGTCGTGCACACGACGGTTCGCGGCCCGACATCGCAGGTGCTGTGCTGATCACGGCGGCGGGCGGCCTCATCATCTACGCGTTGATCAATGCCGGAGGTGCCGGCTGGGGAGCGGTATCCACGTTGGTCCCGCTGGGCGTCGGCATCCTGGCCGCTGCCTTGTTCGTCGTGGTTGAGCGCAAGGTGGCCGCACCGCTCGTCCCCTTGGTCCTGCTGCGGCGGCGTCCGGTGATCGCGGGCAACCTGGTAATGGTGGCCGCCGCGGGCCTGCTCATCGCCAGCTTCTTCCTCGCGTCGCTCTACGCACAGCACGTCCTGCGCATGGGACCGCTCGAGACCGGCCTGCTGTTCCTGCCGGTCGCCATCGTCATCACGATCGGGGCGCACCTCGGTGCACGCATGATCACCGCGTCCGGGTGGCGGCCGGTGGCCGGGATCGGGTTCGCGGTCGCAGCGGTCGGGTTCTTCCTCTTGTCGCGCGTGCCCGCGGACGGGTCGGCGTGGGTGCACCTGCTCCCCGGTTTCGCGATCGCCGGCGCCGGTTTGGCGACTACCTTCGTCACCGCGACCACGAGTGCGATGACCGCCGTCGAGCACAGCATGGCAGGCGTCGTATCGGGACTGGTCAACACAGGGCACGAGATCGGCGCAGCCCTCGGTGTCGCGTTCGTGGCCGCGATTGCGGGCGCGGGCGTCGAGGGCGCTGTCGAGGCCTCGGCCCAGGTGCAAGGATTCGGCTCGGCGTTCCTCGCCGCCGGCATTGCGGCCCTGGTCGCCGCAGGGCTGTCGGTGGTCCTCCTACCGGCGGGGAAGCCTGACCCCTCGCACGGTCCCATGATGGCCCACTAGCGCGGGAGTCGACGCGGCCCTGCCTTGGACGTCTGTCTGACAGGGCCACGTCGGCTGGAATCTCGCAGGTGGAGCGCGAAGCGTGGTCAGGAGATGTTGGCGGTGAGGCGGAGTTCCTCGCGCAGCCGTGGATCAGCCGACGCCTGCTTGACGAAGTGCATCACTGCGGCTTCGCCGTGCTGGTGGAGGACACCTCTTACCGCCAAGGCCGCCTCGTCCTCGGCGGCCGGGGAATAGACGAAGCTGCGGCCTGTCCGCTTGCGGATCGCGGCACCCTTGTCGGTCAGCCGCTTGAGCACTGTCAGAACGGTCGTGTACGCCAACGGCATGTCGCGCTGCTCGTTGATGCGTAAGAGGACATCCCTGACATATAAGGGACGTTCCGTCGACCAGAGTACTTCCAGGATCTTGGTTTCCAGGTCTCCGCGCATGTCCACCTCCTCCGTCGCAGACGGCGCGGTCGACTGCTGCACGCCGTCCTCCGGCCCCAGTCCGGGGTGTACTACTGGGTGAACATACCCCAGGGGGGTCGGGTGTACGACTTGGTGAGTGGAACGAGCCGAACCGACTACCTACAGTAGTAGGTGATGAGGATTCGCGTACCGGCTGTGCCACTTCCGGCGGTATACGGACACCTTCTGCGACCACATGACCGTGGCCGGCTGATCATTCCCTGGCGCTGACCAGGAGGTTCGCCTCCGGCGCTGCGGCGAGACCGGTGCGCAGTGCGCGCAGGCGGTTGGTGAGGTGGCTGAACTGATCGGGCGCGAGCGCCTGGTCGCCGTCGCACAGTGCGGCCGCGCCTTCGTGGTGGACGTCGACCAGGATGCCGTCGGCGCCCGCGGCAGCTGCTGCCAGGGCGAGTGGCTCCACGAGTTCACGGCGTCCGCTGGCATGACTGGGGTCGACGACGACCGGCAGGTGACTCAGGTGCTTGACCAGGGCTACGGCACTGATGTCCAGGGTGAAGCGCGTGGCGCCCTCGAAGGTGCGGATGCCGCGTTCGCAGAGCACGACGTCGGCGTTGCCCTCATTCAGCACGTACTCCGCCGCGTGGAGCCACTCGTCGACCGTGCAGCCGAAGCCGCGCTTCAGCAGCACCGGCCTGCCCGCGAGCGCCACCTCCTTGAGCAGGCTGAAGTTCTGCGCGTTGCGGGTTCCGACCTGGAGGATGTCGGCGACTTCGGCTGTCCTCTGCACATGCGCGACATCGGTGACCTCGGTGACCACCGGGAGGCCGGTGGCCTCCGCGGCCGCGGCCAA
Source organism: Saccharothrix sp. NRRL B-16348 (assembly GCF_001280085.1). Taxonomy (GTDB): domain Bacteria; phylum Actinomycetota; class Actinomycetes; order Mycobacteriales; family Pseudonocardiaceae; genus Actinosynnema. The sequence goes on from NZ_LGED01000200.1 coordinate 155,840, forward strand.
CAGGGAGAGCCCGCGCTCGCCGAGGCCCTGAAACGAGTACGGCGACGTCCGTGGTTTGAAGACCCCACCTCGCAGCACCGTCGCGCCGCTTCTCGCCACTTCGTGTGCGATCGTCGCCAGCTGGTCCGGGCTCTCGACCGCACATGGACCCGCCATCACGACGAACTCTCCGGGGGAGAACGACACGGTGCGGTTGATCCTCACCGTGGTGGGCGCCCCCGTGCTGGACGCGCTGACCAGCGGGGGAGTGGCCGTCACGTCCTCGACGTGTTCGACGGCCGGGTTGGCCGCGAGGAACGCCGCCAGCTCCGCTGTCGGCGCTGTGTTCGGCACGTACACCACCGTGCGGTTGTGCAGGGTCCGGCGGTTCGGGTGGTAGCCCCGTCTGTGCAGCGCGTTCACGAGTTCCTCGTGGTTCTCGCTTGTCGTGCCGAGGTGAAATCGCGCGAGTAACACGACCACGTCCTTCGGTTTCGGTCATCGCGATGTTCCGGGTCGTCCCGCAGGTCGCGCCGGAGAAATGACCGGGGACCGCGTCCAGTGTGCTGGGCGATGGTTAGCGGGGCAACCCGCCGTTTGGTTGAAGATGGCTTTCTACAAAACGGTAGTCGCGGCCCTCCTCTACGTCTTCGTAGTAATTGCTTGCGAGAATGTCGATGCCTTGACGTGCTTTACGAACGGTGATTACGGTCAATGGCACCTGAACTCGAGGGGGTTTTCGGTGCACCGATATCGTCGACGCGATGTCCCAGGGTCCTTCGATCCACTGCGTCTGGCCGGGGCGCTCGCCCGTTCCGGGCTGTTCGACGACTACCTCGTCTACGAGCGCGGCGGCGAGTGGTGGTTCGCGGGTGACGTCCTCGGTATGGTGTCGCTCGACCGCCACAACGTGACCGCCCGTTCGGCCGATGGGCGGGAGTCGGTCAGCGGGTGGAGGGACAGGCCGCTCGACGCGGTGCGCGACGCGCTGGAGAGTCTCGACGTCGAGCACTGGAACGCCTTCGGGTGGACCGCGTTCGAGTTCGCCTACCTCGGCACGGACCTCGCTGACACCCTCGGCGCACGACACGTGATGGAGTTGGTCGTCCCCCGCGTCGAGGTCCGGCTGGGTGCCGAGCAGGTCTCGATCCGTGCCGACACCGATGCGCGTCTCAGTGCGATCGTCGACCTGGTCACCGGCCCGGTCGAGACGCTGCCCACCGGGCACAGCGCCGCGGTGGACGTCAGGTCTGTGGGACGTGCCGGCTACCAGGAACGGGTCGGTCGAGCCGTCGACGACATCCAGCGCGGCCGATTGCAGAAGGTGATCCTGTCACGCACGGTGCCGATCGACTTCCCGGTCGACGTGGTCGCGACCTACCTGCGGGGCAGGAGCAGCAACAACCCCGCGCGGTCCTTCCTGCTGTGCCAAGGCGGCAGGCGGGCGATGGGATTCAGTCCCGAAACCGTGTTGGAAGCGGACTCCGACGGCGCCGTGAGCACCCAGCCGCTCGCGGGCACCCGAGCACTCGACGGCACGCCGGAGGCAGACACCGCGCGGCGGGAGGAACTGCTCGGCGACCCGAAGGAGATCTACGAGCACGCGATCTCGGTCAAGATCGCCGTGGAGGAACTGACGCCGTTGTGCCGACCCGGCTCCGTCGTGGTCTCGGACTTCATGACGGTCAAACGGCGCGGGAGCGTCCAGCACCTGGGCTCACGAGTCGACGGGCGGTTGATGCCGACCCTGACCGCCTGGGACGCCTTCCAGACGCTGTTCCCCGGTGTCACGGCCTCCGGCATCCCGAAGCTCGCTGCCTATGAGCGGATCGTCGACCTCGAAGAGCAGCCGCGTGAGCTCTACGCGGGCTCGGTGCTGATGGTGAGCCATGACGGATCGATGGATGCCTGCCTGGTGCTGCGATCCCTGTTCGAGCAGGACGACCGGGCGTGGTTGCGCGCAGGCGCGGGCATCGTCGCGCAGAGCACGCCGATGCGGGAGTTCGAGGAGACGTGCGAGAAGCTGGGCAGCGTCGCACCGTACGTCGTCGCACGCAGCCCGCAGCCGGAGTCCTGACATGCGGCGGTGGGGGCGCGAACTCGCGCCCCCACCGCGGTCAGCTCTCCGACACCTGCAGTCGCAAGGCCTTCTTGTCGATCTTCCCGACTCCGGTCCGAGGCAGGGTGTCGACCACGCGGACCAGGTCCGGCGCCTTGTAGGCGGCGACCCCTCGTTCGCTCAGGAAGGCGGCCAGTGTCCGCACATCCGGTGCCTTGCCCTCCTTGGGCACGATGAACGCGCAGGTCCGCTCACCCATGATCGGGTCGGGTGCCGCCACGACCGCGGCCTCACGGATCCCGGAGTGAGCGGCCAGGTGCTCCTCCACCTCCTCTGCCGAGACCTTGTCGCCACCGCGGTTGATGACGTCCTTGACCCGGCCCTCGACCACCAGGTGACCCGTTGCCGTCAGCCGGACGAGGTCGCCGGTGCGGTAGAAGCCGTCGTCGGTGAACGCGCTCTTGTTGTGTTCATCCGCGCGGTAGTAGCCGCGGAGGGTGTACGGCCCCCTGGTGAGCAGGTGCCCGATCGCTCCCTGCTCGACGTCCTTGTCCTCGTCATCGACCACGTGAATCTCGTCCGCCGGTGACAGCGGCCGTCCCTGGGTCGACAGGATGACGTCCTCGGCGGCGTCCAGTTCGGTGTAGTTGAGCAGCCCTTCGGCCATGCCGAAGACCTGCTGGAGTCGGCAGCCCAACGCCGGTTCCACCCGGCGGGCCACCTCCACGGGCAGCTTCGCCCCACCGACCTGCAGGAGCCGCAGGCTGGTGAGGTCGTGTTCGAGCCACTCGACGGCCTCCGTCCACACCGCCGCGAGCGGCGGCACGAGCGCGGTCATCGTCACCTTCTCCCGCTCGATCAGGGCGAAGGCCGATTCGGGCGACGGGTTGTTGGTCAGCACCACCCGACCGCCCGTGGCCAGCACGCCGAGCACCCCGGGACAGGCCAGCGGGAAGTTGTGGGCGACCGGCAAGGCGACCAGGTAGCGGGTGTCCTGGTCGAGACCGCAGAGTTCCGCGCTGGCAGTGGCGTTGTAGATGTAGTCGGAATGGGTTCGAGGGATCAGCTTGGGCAGGCCGGTCGTGCCCCCCGAGAGCAGGAAGAGCGCGACGTCGAACGGATCCGGCCGGGGAAGGTCGACCGGATCGGCGTCGACGTCGGCGAACGCGGTGTACTCGGAAGAGACGCCGCTGACCAGGACGGTTCTCACCGTCGGACAGGACTGCTGCACCACGCGGGCCAGAGCCACGTAGTCGAAGCCCTGGAACTGGTCCGGCACCAGGTACGCGACCGCGTCGGACATCCGGCACAGGTGGACGATCTCCGTCGACCGGTGCGCGGGCAGGGCGAACACCGGCAGCGCGCCGAGGCGGAACAGCGCGAGGCTCGCCACGATGAACTCGACCGTGGTCGGCAGGTGCACCACGACGCGATCTCCGGCGTTGATCCCCTGCTCGCGCAGTCCTGCCGCGAACCGGTCCACGCGGTGGTCCAGTGCGCGGTAGGAAACCCGCCTGTCGTCCTCGACCACCGCGATCTCCGGACCGAAGCTGTCGGCACTGCGCCTGAGCAGGTCCCCCAGCGTCATGTCCGGCCAGTACCCCGCGCTTTTGTACCGCTGCGCGAACTCCTGCGGCCACGGCGTGCATCCCGTGAGCATGAGTCACTCCTCTGAAAGGGTCGGCTGATCCGGGTGACTACAAAACCGTAGTAAAACGTGAGTTGCTCGACTGATTATATGCAGCCGATCACTACGGTCCTGTAGTATTTCCGGCATTCCACGGAATGGCCGAAGACGTCGCGGCCGATGCGTGGTAGGAAGTTGGCATGGCTGATGCGCTGAACTCAACCGGATCGAGTGCCCGGCTGAGCCTGAAAGCGTCCGTGGCCGGACTTCTCGGCACGTCGGAGGATTCGCTCGACGAGAACGTCGATCTCATTTCCGAGGGTCTGGACTCCATTCGGATGATGAAGGTCGTCGGCACCCTGCGCAAAGCGGGTGTGCCGGTGAGCTTCGCCGAACTGGCCGAGCGGCCCACGCTGGGGCACTGGATGGAGCTTGTCGACCGCCACGCGGCCGCACCGACCGCGGCGCCGCAAGCCACTTCGGCGACCGCGGCCGACGACACCACGCCGTTCGACCTCACTCCCGTCCAGCACGCTTACTGGGTCGGCAGGCGTGAGGAGATGGCACTGGGCGGGGTCGGCTGTCACGCGTACTTCGAATTCGACGGACGCCTGGTGGACCCCGACCGCCTCGACGACGCCGTCCGCAAGGTCATCGCCCGACACGGCATGCTGCGCGCCCGGTTCCTGTCCGACGGCAGGCAGCAGATCACGTCCTCGGCCGATTGGCGTGGACTCACCGTGCACGACCTCCGGTCGACGGAGCAGGTCGAGGAGCGTTTGCGCGAGATCCGGGCGGGCCTGTGCCACCGCCGGATGGACGTCGAGCACGGGCAGGTGTTCGACGTCCAGCTCGCGCTGCTGCCCGGCGATCGCACCCGCATCCACCTCGATGTCGATCTGCTGGTGGCCGATGTGGCGAGCATCCAGGTCATCCTCCGGGACCTGGCGATCGCCTACAGCCGACCGGAAGATCTCCCCGGTAGCCCGCAGTACTCCTTCGCCGACTACCTGCGAGACTTGGCGGCGACCCGTGCCGAGCCCAGGCGGCGAGCGCAGGACCACTGGCGGGCACGTCTGGCCGAGATGCCCACCGGAGGACCTCAGCTCCCGCTGGCCCGCGACCCGGGGCAGGTGGAAGCGCCTCGGTTCTCGCGCCGAACCTTCACCTTGTCGCGGGACTCGTGGGCGACCGTGAAGGGCAGAGCCGCGGCGGCAGGGGTCACTCCGGCAATGGTCCTGGCGACGGCGTTCGCCGAGACGTTGGCAGCGTGGAGCGCTCAACGCAGGTTCCTGCTCAACGTCCCGCTGTTCGACCGTCAGCACCTGCACGATGACGTGCCGGAGATGGTCGCGGACTTCACGAACCTGTTGCTGTTGGAAGCCGACATGACGGCGGTGGCTCCGTTCGCTGATCGGGTTCGTGCCCTGCAAGGCAGGTTCCGCGCCGATGTCGCGTTCGCGGAGTACTCCGCGGTCGAAGTGCTGCGCGACATGAGCCGCGGGCTGGACGGCGAGCAGGTGGCCGCACCGGTGGTCTTCGCCAGCAACATCGGCGGTGAGTTCGTCGGTCCGGAGTTCACCGATGTGCTGGGGCGCTTCGAGTGGATGCTCTCGCAGACCCCGCAGGTGTGGCTGGACCACCAGCTGTACGAGATCGACGGCGATCTGCTGCTCGCTTGGGACGTGGTGGACGAACTCTTCCCTCCCGGGCTGGTGGACGACATGTTCGACGCCTACCGCGGGTTGCTGCACTGGCTGGCGGACTTCGGCACCGACTGGTCGAGTCCTGTCCCGATGCTCGTGCCACAACGCCAGCTGGCCGCGCGGGCCGCCGTCAACTCCACGGCCGCGCCGATCCCGGACAGCCTGCTCCACGAGCCGTTCGTCACCGTCGCCCGCGCCGAGCCCGACCGGGTAGCGCTCATCCTCGCGGACGGTGAGCAGGTGTCCTACGGAGACCTGCTGCACCGCGCAGGTGCCGTGGCCCACGCCGTTCGCGCCGCCGGAACGACTCCTGGTGACTTGGTCGCGGTGGTCCTGGAGAAGGGATGGCCGCAGATCGCCGCGGTGCTCGGCACGCTGATGGCCGGCTGTGCCTACGTCCCGGTCGACGGCAACCAGCCTGCCGTCCGGCGCGACCAGATGCTCAATGACGCGGGTGTCGCGGTCGTGCTCACGGACTCGGCCGGTGAGAGTGGAGCCTGGCCTGCAGGACTCCGGGCAATCGCCGTGGACGCGCTCACCCCCGCCGAGCCGCCCGTCGGAGACGCCGCCTCGCCGGACGACCTGGCCTATGTGATCTTCACGTCGGGTTCGACGGGCAGGCCGAAGGGCGTGATGATCAGCCATCGCGCCGCCCGCAACACCATCGAGGACATCGACCGGCGGTTTGCCATCGGCCGCCACGACCGGGTGCTGGGCCTGGCGAACCTCGGGTTCGACCTCTCGGTCTACGACATCTTCGGAACCCTGGCCCTGGGTGGCACCCTCGTGCTGCCGAGCCCCGCGCGCCGCGGCGACCCGTCACACTGGGCGCACTTGGTCGCCACCGCCGGTGTCACGGTGTGGAACTCGGTTCCAGCGCAACTGCAGATGCTCAACGACTTCATCGAGGGACCGGCACCCGAACTGGCGAGCCTGAGGTTGGCGATGCTGTCCGGCGACTGGATCCCGGTCGGGCTGCCGGACGAGATCCGGGCGAAGATCCCCGGCCTCACGCTGATCAGCCTCGGCGGTGCGACCGAGGCCGCGATCTGGTCGATCTACTACCCGATCGACCATGTGCCCACCGAGTGGACGAGCATCCCCTACGGCAAGCCGCTGGCGAACCAGAGCTTCTACGTGCTCGACGACGCGATGCGGCCTGTGCCCGACCTAGTGGCCGGTGAGCTCTACATCGGCGGTGCCGGCGTGGCGCTGGGCTACCTGGGCGATGAGGCCAAGACCGCTGAGCGGTTCGTCCGCCACCCGGAAACCGGCGAGCGCCTCTACCGCACCGGCGACCTCGGCCGGTACCTGCCGGACGGGAACATCGAGTTCCTCGGTCGCACCGACTTCCAGGTGAAGGTCAGGGGCCACCGGATCGAGCTGGCCGAGATCGAGGCAGCCCTGCAGTCCGTGCCCGGGGTCGCGAGTGCGGCCGTGATCGTGGACGGTGACCGCAACGACCGCCGATTGGTCGGCTTCGTCTCCGCCGCACGCCGTGCGCCGCTGCCGGAGTCCTCTGACGGCCGAGCGGAGCTCACCGAAGTGGTCCAGGACGCGACCTCCGGCATCGAGGACGAGACGGCTCGCATCGACGTCGCACGCTTCCGACGTCACCTCGACCGAGCCCAACTCCTCGCCATGGCGCACGCGCTGCGCGGGCACGGGTTGTTCCCCGACCCCGGCACAGTGCACACAGTGGAGGAAGTCCTCGACGGAGCCAAGGTCGCACCCCAGCACCACCGACTGGTTCGGCGCTGGCTCCGGGTCTTGGGCGAGGAGGGTGTGCTGCTGGCGGCCGACGGTCACTACCGCATGCCGCAACCGGTCACCGCCGAGGCCGTGGACGACGCGTGGCGGCAGGCCGACGAGGCTCGTCCGGCCTTGGTCGTGCCCGACGACCTCATGTGGTACCTGAAAGTCAGCATCGACCACCTCCCGGACCTGATGCACGGTGACGTCGAGCAGGTCCAACTGTTCTTCCCCGAGGGCAGGCTCGACTACGCGAAGGCGATGTACGAGGAGACCGCGATCGCGCGCTACCTCAACCAGGCGACGGTCGCCGCCATCGCAGAGCTCGCGCGGAATCACTCCGAGCCACGCCCGTTCCGCATCCTCGAAGTGGGCGCCGGAACCGCCGGCACCAGTCGAGATCTCATCCCGCTCCTCGACGGCTTGGACGTCGAGTACGTGTTCACCGACGTCACGGCCTTCTTCCTCACCGACGCTCGTGCGCGATTCGGCCACTTCCCCTGGATGGAGTTCGGCACCTACGACATCAACGAGGACTTCCGGTCGCAGGGACTCGCCGCCAACTCGTTCGACGTGGTGCTCTGCGCTCACATCCTGCACAACGCCCAGGACATCAGCCGGACGATGCGGCAGCTCCGTGAGCTGACTCGTCCCGGCGGTGCCGTCGCCGTCCTGGAGATGACGCACGAGCACCACGAAATGATGACCTGCATGGAGTTCATGGTCCGCAGTGACGGTGACTTCGACGATCGTCGCCGCGGCCGTGATGAGCTGTTCCTCGCCCGTTCGGGGTGGATGGAGGAGATCGAGGCCGCGGACGGTCGTTGTGAGGCGATCTTCCCGCCCGATGGTAGTCCCATGCGCTCGTTCGGCCAGGACTTCTTCCTCATCAGGGTCAAGGAGGATCGCGTCGATCTCGATGCCGACGAGGTGCTCGACGCCTTGGCCGAGCGGCTTCCGGAACACATGATCCCCTCGGAGCTGCAGATCGTCGACTCCCTGCCGTTGAGCGACAACGGGAAGGTCGACCGCAAGCGCCTCGCCGCGTGGACGATCCGAGTCGACGCGGCGGCAGACTCGGTGCGGGCCGAACCCCGAGAGGGGACCGAGCGGCAGCTGGCGGAGGTTTGGGCCGAAGGTCTCGGCAAAGCCGCCGTGAGTCGCGACCGCACGCTGGCCGAGCTGGGCGGCGACTCGTTGCTGACGGTGCGCATTGTCCGCCGAACCCGAGAACTTGTGCCCGCCGCGGCTGGTGTGGAGTTCCGGGACCTGCTCGGGCGCATGCTCCGGCAGCCGACGATCGCCGACCTCGCGGCCTGGTTGGAGGCGCGGTCTTGACGTGGTCGGCCGATGTGGGGACGGACGCCTGGATCCGCTGCTTCCGCCGACGGCGGCGCGCTGCTGTCCGACTGGTGTGCTTCCCCCACGCCAGTGGCTCGGCGGGTTACTTCCGCCCGTGGGCTGCGCTGCTGCCCCCTGACGTCGAATTGCGCGCGGTGCAGTACCCCGGGCGCGAGGACCGCATGGACGAGCCCATGCCGGAGACGTTGACCGCCATGGCGGTGCAGATCGCTGCCGCGCTCGCCGCGAGGGACCAGCGCGACCTCGTCCTTTTCGGGCACAGCATGGGTGCCGTGGTCGCCTACGAGGTCGCGGTGCGGCTCGCGGGTGGGCACGGCCCGGTGAACCGGCTCGTCGTGTCCGGCCAGCCGGCCCCGCACATGACGCGGGACGATCGGCGCAACGTCCTGGGCGACGACGAGCTGATCGAGGAGTTGGTCGACCTCGGCGGTGTCGAGCGGCAACTCCTTCGCGACGATGATGTGCGGCGCTTGCTGCTTCCCGTCGTCCGCGCCGATCTGCGGTTGATCGAGTCACACCGCTACACCGCGCACGATCGCCTGCCGATTCCCGTCTCGGCGTTCACCGGCACCTCCGACCCGGAGGTCACCGAGGAAGAAGCCGCGGGGTGGGAGCGGTACACACGCGCGGGATTCGACCTGCACAGGTTCGAGGGCGACCACTTCTACCTCACTGCCCAGCGCAGGCAAGTGGTCCAGAGGCTCTGTGCCGTTCTCGGCGTCGGTGCGGCTTCGGCCTGGCCGTCCACTCCCTGAACCGAGCATCATTCAATTCCTACAAGGCTGTAGTTTTATGCTGTCGTGTATTACGACAGCCTTGTAGGAATTGCCGAATCGGTTGCGGCCCTCAGAGTCGTCGTGTTAGGTTCCTCGCCATAAATTGGGAAGTGATTAATCGTCCACTGGTCGAATCCTGGGTCTACTCATGTCCGGATTCGAAGGGAAGTGGTTATCCTGGCGTCGACTGTCTTCACCGACTTTGACACGACATTGGCCGAGGCACTGGACGAAGTGCTCTTCGAAGTGCCCTACAGCAGTGCCGCCCAGTTCCACGAGTACTACGGCTCCGGTGCGCCGCCGCGCGGGCTCGGCATGGGCTGTGCCTGGCAGACCTTCGAGGTGTCGCGGCTCGTAGAGGTGCGCAGCGGCGTCAAGGCGACTTACTTGTTCTCCGGACGGCACGTCGCGGCGGTCTACCAGCAGCCGGATCGGATGACCGTGCTCGACCCCTACCTGCCGCACCGGCGGCCGATCGTCCTGCGGCGTGCCGATGTGGTGGACGGCGCGGTCACGGTGGAGGCGGACGCGTACCCGTTGCGCGTGACCGCGACCGGCGAACCGGCTCCGTCCAAGGTCCGGATCACCTGGACACCGTCCAATGGCACGGTGCACAGCGAATACAGCCGGTATCGGCCTCGGCTGGGACATTACGCCACCTTCCGGGCCTTCACCTTCAAGCCGGGTTCCGTGCTGCCGGCGTTCCCGCCACCGCGGGGCCTGGTCAAGCGGTTGTTGTTGCACGCGGAGCAGAACAACCTGTCGATCCGGGTCATCGACCGCGAAGAACTGTGGATGCGGGAACTCGTCCTGCCGTTCACCGGCCGTGACCGCGCGGATCTCGCGGACCCGCGACACCTGATCACCAAGGACAACCAGGGCAAGGTCAGCGAGGGCGGGACCGAAGGCTTCCTGCGGGACCTCGACGCCATTTGCCACATCGTCTCGAAAGATCCCGACGAATTGGTGGCGTACCTGCTCGACGCGGCACGGATCTACCAGGAGATCGCTCCTGCCGATCTCGAAGTCCCCGATTACCCGGTGGAGGACGAATGACCGCCGTGCCGACGACCCGCACCCGCTCTTACTTCCTCGCCGGGCTCATGCAGGGCGCTCGTCCCGGCGCCGAACTGGCCGACCAGGGCTACCGCGGTGCGCTGCGTGAGCTGATCACGCGGCGCGACCCGCAGGCCGTGGTCCACGACCCGATCGAGATCCTCACCGGTTGGTTCGCCAACGACGAGGCGGAGATCCGCGCAGCGCACGCCGCCCTCGCCGACCAGTCGGTCATCCACCGCGACACGCTGCCGGAGCCGGTGCTGCGGCTCATCGAAGGCTTCCACCACCTCACCGGCCTCGCTGCCGAGTCGGACGTGTGCGTGGCCTGGCTCCCGGGCCGGGAGCCCAGCATGGGCACCGCGGCCGAGATGCAGCGCGCTTACCTGGCGGGCCGGACGGTCGTGGCCATCACCGAGATGCGCCAGACCTTGGCGATCCTCGCCTGCTCGACCGTGATCGTCCCGAACCTCGAGGCGTTCGCCGACTGGCTGGAGATGGGCGGCGAATCGTTGTGACGCCGGTGCGCGCCGTCGACAAGCCGCGCGAGGCGTGCGGGGTCGCGGGGGCGTGGGGCGGACCGGACCAGGATGCCCCCGACCTGGTCCGGAACATGCTGCTCGCGCTCCAGCACCGCGGGCAGGAGGCGACGGGCATCGCGCTGTCCACGCCGGGCGGGCTGGTGCTGCAGGCGGGGAACGACCAGGTCGCGGTGGTGTTCCCGGAGGGTCGTCCGGTCGGCAGGTCGACGGGCGCAATCGGTCATGTGCGGTACGGAACGGTACGAGCCGGATCCGATCGCCCACAGCCCGTCCTGGCCGGTCCGGCCGGTAGCCGACTCGCCTTGGCGCACAACGGGACGCTCGTGGACGCCGCAGACGTGGCGGAAGAGCACGGTGTGGTCGCCGGTTCGGACGTGACGGACAGTGAGACCCTCGCCGACCTCCTCGCGACGGTCATGACCCGCCACGACATCGACCTGTCCACCGCGTTGCACCGGGTGCTGCCACGACTGACCGGCGCCTATTCGCTGGTCCTGACCGACGGTGACAAGCTCTACGGCGTCCGGGATCCGCACGGATTCCGGCCGTTGTGCCTCGGTCGGCTGGACGGGACGTGGCTGCTGGCATCGGAAACGGCCGCGATCCGCGCGGTCGGTGGTCGTGTGGTCCGCGAGCTCGAACCGGGCGAGGTCGTCGAACTCGACGGTCTCCGGCTGCGCAGCAGCAGGGTCGACGTGGTGGAGGCCCGGCAAGCCCGGTGCCTCTTCGAGTACGTCTACTTCGCGCGTCCCGACTCCGAGTTCGGCGGACGAAGTGTGTACACGGTCCGCCACTTGGCAGGCCGGACGCTCGCCGAGGAAGCTCCGCCACCGCCGACTGGTGCACCGCAGGAGCTGGTCGTCGTCGGGGTTCCGGAAACGGCGCGGGTCGCCGCCGACGGCTACGCGGCCCAAGCCGGGCTGCCTGTGGTTCAAGGGTTGATCCCTCGCGCGGGCGCGAGCCGGACGTTCATCGAGCCCAACCAGGGCGCTCGGGCACGCGCGGTGCGGACGAAGCTGGCCGCGGTGCCTGCCGCCGTCGAGGGCCGGGACGTGATCGTGGTCGACGATTCGGTGGTGCGGGGGACCACGCTGCGAGCGATCGTCGCGCTGCTCCGTGAAGCGGGCGCCCGTTCGGTGCACGTGCGGGTGGCCTCACCGGCCTACCGGTTCCCGTGCTGCTACGGCATCGACACCGGCCGGCCGGAGGAGCTCCTCGCGGGCACAACCCCAGACGAGGACATGACCGCGGCCCTGGGCTGCGACAGCCTGTCCTTCCTGACTCTCAAAGGACTCCTGGCCGCGGTAGCCGGTGACCGGGACACCGTGTGCGCCGCGTGCCTGACCGGTCGTTACCCCACCGCCGTGCCGCGTTCGTGGCCCGTCCCGCATCCTCCTGCCGCCGTCGGAACGACTCAGGGACTGTGACTGACCCATGACCAAGACGAGCAATCACCTGGAAAGCCGCGGCGGGCGTCGATTCGCCCGCAACTACGAGAGCCTGGCCGCCGAAGCCGAGCGCCGTTGGATCGGACCCCTCCGGGGTCGCATGCTCAACCGGCTTCGCGGACACGTCCTGGAGGTCGGCGCCGGAGCGGGCGCGAACCTGCCCTTCTACTCCGAGGACCTCGATCTCGTCGCCGTTGAACCGTCGAGCACGATGCGCGCGCAGTTCGTGCGGAACGCCGAGAAAGCCGGTCGGCAGGTCAAGGTCGTCGACGCGACGGCCGAGCGGCTCCCCTTCGACGACGACAGCTTCGACGCCGTCGTCTGCACGCTCGTGCTGTGCAGCATCGCCGACCTGGACGAGGCGCTGGACGAGATCAGGCGGGTCCTCAAGCCGGGCGGCGAGTTGGTCTTCCTCGAACACGTCCGCGCGTCCGGCCGAGTCGCGGGTGCGTTGCAGGACCTGGTCACGCCGATGGTGCGCCGCATCGCCTTCGGGTGCAGGCCGAACAGCCGCAGCGTCGACGCCATGGCTCGCCACGGGTTCCTGGTCGAGATCGTCGACCGGCTGCCGAGGCCCTGGCCGAGGTACCCGACGAACTCGCCGTACCTCATCGGCATCGCCCGTCCCGCGCCTTCGGACAGGTGATGGACATGGATTCGGTGGCCCTCGGCCCGGCACAAGCCCTCACGCAAGCCGCCGCGCTGCGTCCGGACGACACGGCGATGACCTTCGTCGACTACGCCACGGACCGCGCGGGTGTCACCAGTTCGTTCAGCTACCGGGAGCTGGACCAGGGCAGCGCCGCGGTCGCGGCGTCGATGCTGGAGACGGTCGACCGCGGTTCCCGCGTCGCGATCCTGTGTGGGCACGACGTTGACTACGTCATCGCCTTCCTGGGCTGCCTTCGCGCGGGCATGATCGCCGTTCCGCTGTTCGCCCCCGAGCCGTTCCGCCCGCAGGACCGGCTGGTGAACGTGCTCGCCGACTGCGATCCCGAGATCGTGCTCACCGGCACCGGCCACCTGGAGACCGTGCAGAAGCTGCTCACGGACCTCCCCGGGCTGCCCAAGGAGGTCTTGCCGGTCGACGTGCTGCGAACCGTCGGCATCCCGGCCCAAGGACCCTTGCCCGCCCTGCCGGACGGTGATGTCGTCGCGTACCTGCAGTACACCTCCGGGTCGACCAGGAAGCCGGCCGGTGTCCAGGTCCTGCATCGCAACCTGACCGTCGGCGCGCACCAGCTGGCCGCTGCGGTGGAAATCGGCCCGTCCTCACGCCTGGTCAGCTGGCTGCCGTTCTTCCACGACATGGGCCTGATGTTCTCCCTGGCCGTGTCGCTGGCCACCACGACGCCGGTGACGTGCTTCTCCCCGCTGGCGTTCATCCAGCAGCCGCGCCGCTGGCTGGAGCTGCTCACCACGCAGCGGGCCACCCACACGATGTCGCCCAACTTCGGGCTCGACCTCTGCGTGGACCGGGTCAAGGGCCCTCGCCGCGAGGGCCTCGACCTGTCCGCCCTGCGAGTGCTGGGCAACGGCTCCGAGCACGTCCGCCCGGACACCCTCGCGCGCTTCACCGAAGCGTTCGAGCCGTTCGGTTTCCGGCACTCGGCCCACTGCCCGGGGTACGGCTTGGCCGAAGCCACTCTGGTGGTCACCGCCGACGAGGTCGGGAAGGAACCGGTCGTGGGAGTGTTCGACCGCGCCGAGTTGTCCCGCGGCCGTGTCAGCGTGGTCGAGGACGATGACCCGAACGGCCAGCGGCTCGTCTCGGCGGGTCGTCCTGTGCAGCAGGAGGTCCGGATCGTCACACCGGAGACGGGTACGGACGCTCCCGCGACGGGCGTGGGCGAGATCTGGGTGCGAGGCGCCAATGTGTGCGCTGGGTACTGGCTGCAGCCCGAGCGGTCGCTGGAGACGTTCGTCGGGAGCGATGACCGGGACGGCTGGCTCCGGACGGGAGACCTCGGATTTTCGCTCGACGGCCGGCTGTACGTGGCCGGGCGGCTGCGTGACCTGATCATCGTCGACGGCCGCAACCACCACCCGGCTGACATCGAGATGACCGTGGAAGAGGCGTCCGACGGCCTGCGCGCGGGTCGGGTGGCCGCGTTCGCCTGCGAGGTCGATGAGAGGGAAGCCCTCGTCGTCGTGGCCGAGCTGGCGGCCCCGGCATCCACCCTGGACTTCGACGCCGTCCGCAGGACCGTGCGAGCGGCGGTGTCCGAACGGCACGAGGTCCGGGTCCACGACATCGTGCTCGTGCGCAAGGGCGCCGTGCCGGTGACGTCCAGCGGCAAGTTGCGCCGCCAAGAGTGCAAGTCCCGCTACCAGCGCGGTGAATACCAGGGGGCGGCATGACGTCGATCCGGCAGTGGCTCGTCGAGCGCGTCGCGGCGCACGCCGGCGTCCCGGCGGCCGAGGTTGATCCGGACCGGCCCTTCCTGGAGTACGGCATCAGTTCGCGGGACGCGGTGTCGATGGCGGGCGAGCTGGAAGAGCTCCTCGACCGCCCGGTCGACCCGACCGCGCTGTGGCAACAGCCAACGGTGCGCAAGCTCGCCGAGGCCTTGGCCGGTGAGCAGAACGCCGCTCCCACCGCCGTCGCGCCCCGGGAGGCCAAGTCGACCGGTGCCGCGGTGGTCGGGATCGGCTGCAGGCTCCCGGGCGGGCTCGACTCGGCCACGGACCTCTGGCAGTTCCTCATGGCCGGGGGCGACGCCGTGACCGAGGTGCCGGACGACCGCTGGGCGGACTACCGGGTGCGGTCGACCGCGCACGCGGCGGCCGTCGACGGTGCGTCGCGTGCGGGAGGGTTCCTGTCCGATGTGCACGGCTTTGACGCGGAGTTCTTCGGGATCTCGCCGCGCGAGGCCGCCGAGATGGACCCACAGCAGCGCATGCTGCTCGAAGTGGCCTGGCAGGCGTTCGAGCACGCCGGCATCCCGCCGGACGCGTTGGCGGGCGAACGGGTAGGTGTCTTCGTCGGAGCGAGCACCGACGACCACGGTCGCCGACAGCTCGCGGACCTGCCCGCCATCACCGGGTGGACCGGCACAGGATCGGCGCTGAGCGTGCTGGCCAATCGGCTGTCCTACCTGCTGGACCTCCGGGGTCCCAGCCTCACCGTGGACACGGCGTGCTCGTCCTCGCTGGTGGCCGTGCACATGGCACGGCGCAGCCTGGAGGCGGGGGAGTGTGATCTCGCCCTCGTCGCCGGGGTGAACCTGATGCTGTCCCCGGCCGTCACCATCAACTTCGACCGCGCGCAGGTCATGGCTCCGGGCGGGCGGTGCAGACCGTTCGACGCGGACGCCGACGGATACGTGCGCAGTGAAGGCTGTGTCGCCGTCGTCCTGAAGCGGTTGCCCGATGCCCGAGCGGACGACGACCGCGTGCTCGCGGTCGTCCAGGCCAGCGCCCTCAACCAGGACGGCCGGTCGAACGGCCTGATGGCACCGAACCCGGCCGCGCAACGAGACCTCCTCGACGAGGTCTACCGCTCGGCCGGAATCGATCCGCAGGCCGTCTGGTACGTCGAGGCCCACGGCACGGGAACGCCGCTCGGGGACCCCATCGAAGCCGGGGCGCTCGGGGAGGCGCTCGGCCGGCGCAGGCCCGCTGACCGTCCGCTCCTGATCGGGTCGGTCAAGTCGAACCTGGGCCACCTGGAGGCGGCTGCCGGCATCGCCGGCATGGCCAAGACCGCGCTGTCCCTGCACCACGGATGGGTGCCACCGACCGCGCACTACCGGTCGGGCAACCCGCGGATCGACTTCGACGGGCTGAGGTTGCGGGTGGTCGACAGGCCCACTCCGGCGCCGGCCGATGCCGTCGCCGCCGGCGTGAGCTCGTTCGGCTTCGGCGGCGCGAACGCCCATGTCGTCCTTACCCGGCCGACCGACTCGTGAGAGGCACACCATGGACTTCGGCACGATGATGATGGTCACCGACTTCTCCTGGGACGCGGCCTCGGTCGCCAGAGCCGTCGAACAGCAAGGGTTCGAGTCTTTTTGGGTACCTGAGCACACCCACGTCCCCGTCAGCATGAGCAGCCCTCATCCCGGTGGTGCGGAGGTGCCTCCGGAGACGCTGCAGGGCGTCGACCCGTTCATCACCCTCGCCGTCGCCGCCGCGGTGACGACGACGCTGCGGTTGGGCACGGGCGTCTGCCAGGTCCCGATCCGCAACCCCATCCAGCTCGCGAAGCAGGTGGCCAGCATCGACGTGGTGTCCGGGGGACGGTTCCTGTTCGGCGTCGGGACCGGGTGGAACCACGAGGAGATGCTCAACCACGGCGTCGACCCGAGGACCAGGACCGCCCAGTTCATGGAGCACATGGCCGTCGTGAAGCGCATCTGGACGGAGCACGAGGCCGCGTTCGAGGGCGAGTTCGTGAAGTTCGACCCGCTGTGGTCGACGCCCAAGCCGGTGCAGCGCCCGCACCCGCCGATCCTGGTCGGTGGAAGCGGCCCGCGGGTGATCGACCGGGTGCTCGAACTCGGCGCCGAGTGGATGCCCTGGCACGCCCAGCTCGACGACACGTTCGCCGACCAGATCACCGAGCTGCGCGGACGGGCCGCCGTCGCGGGCCGGATGTCGGTTCCCGTGACGGTCTTCGGCGTACCCGCCGACGAGGAGGTCATCGCCGCCTACCAGGAGGCGGGGGCGTCGCGCTGCGTCCTCCCGCTGCCGCCTGCCGGCGAGGAAGAGGTCGTGTCGATGATCGAGTGGTACGCGGAAGTGGCGCAGGAGTTCCAATGATCACCGACACGTCCAGCCAAGGCGGTATGCGATGACCTCCACCATCGACCGCAGGACAAGCCTCGACCCGATCGACGTCGCCGCTTCCACACCCATGCTGTTCCCGGTGTCGGCCCGGTCGCCGGAGTCGCTGAGCCGGAACGCGGCACGGCTCGCCGAGTGGCTCGACGGCCCTGGTGCGACCGTCGGGCTGGACGACGTCGGCTACACGCTCGGGCGGCGGCGGGCGCACCTGTCGCAGCGGCTGACCGTGGTGGCGGCCGACCGCTCGGACGTGGTCGCCAGGCTTCGTGCCGCGGCCGACGGCGTCCTCGCCGAAGGGGTCGTCTTCGGTTCAACCACAGCCTCGGTCGAACGCGGCGCGGTCTTCGTCTTCTCGGGCCACGGTTCCCAGTGGGCCGGCATGGGCAGGGAACTGCTGGCGACCGAGCCGGCCTTCGCCGCAGTCGTCGACGAGTTGGACGAGGTGTTCCTGACGGAGTGCGGCCGGTCGTTGCGTGACCTGGTCACCGACGTCGACCTGGCGACAGCCGGGATGGCGCTGGTCCAGCCCGCCCTCTTCGCCACCCAGGTCGGCCTCACCCGCGTCTGGCAGTACTACGGGGTCGAACCGGCGGCGGTGGTAGGGCACTCGATGGGCGAGGTGGCCGCGGCGGTGGTGGCCGGTGGGCTCTCCTTGGCAGACGGTGGCAGGGTGATCTGCCGCCGCTCGGCGTTGATCGAGGAGAGGTTGACCGGCGGCGGTGCCGTCGCCCTGGTGGAACTGCCCGCGGTCAAGACACGCCGGCGCATCCGCGAGGAAGGGGTGCTCGACCTCGCGGTGCACAGCTCCACGCGCGCCTCGGTGGTGACCGGCAGGCCGGAGGACGTCGAGCGCTTCATCGCGGACTGCGAGGCGGACGGCATCACCGCCCACTGGGTGCCCGGTGTCCGGTTCGCCGCGCACAGCAGGCAGGTCGACGCGGTCACGGACGAACTCGTGCGCAGGCTCGACGGGATCACCGCCCGCACACCTGTTGTCCCTGTCTACGGCACCGCGCTCTCCGACGTGCGGAAGCAGCCGGTGTTCGACGGCCGGTACTGGGCCGACAACCTGCGCAACCCCGTCCGCTTCGCCCAGGCGCTGCAGACCGCGGCGGAGGACGGCTACCGCTGCTTCATCGAAGTCTCACCCCACTCTGTGGTGGGAACGTCGATCAACGACACCTTGAAGGACTCCGGCGTCAACGACAGCGTCGTACTGGGATCGCTCAAGCGCGACCAACCCGCGCGCGAGGTCCTGGCGACCAACTTGGCCTCCGCACATTGCCGTGGCGTGCGACTCGACTGGAGGGTCCTGCACGACCTCGGGAAGCTGGCCGACCTGCCCACCATGGCGTGGAACCACGTGCGCTTCGCGCCCACCCGGCCGGAGCCTGCACGTGCGAGTGATGACCGGCACCCGCTCCTGGGCCCGCACATCAAGCTGCCGGGGGCCCCTGCGCGGCACGTGTGGCAGGTGACGTTGGATCCTGCGGAGCTACCGTGGTTGACCGACCACCAGGTCCACGGCACAGCAGTTCTGCCGGGTACGGCGTACGTGGAAGCTGCGGTAGCGGCCGCCGGTGAAGCGCTGTCCGTGCGACCGGACGAGTTGGTCTTGTCCGACGTGGAGTTCCACCGGATGGCGCCGGTGTCGGGGCCTCTGACGCTGACGACGACCTTCGAGGCTGCCACCGGCCGGGTGGAGATCTGCTCGGACGGTCCGGAGGGAGCGGTCGTCCACGCCACTGCGACCGCTGGTCGTGCCGAGCGCGGTTCCTCCGCCGAACCAGTCGATGTCGCAGCGCTGAAGGCATCCCACCCGGACCGCCTTCCGGTCGGATCCGCTTATCAGCGGTTGGTGGGCGCGGGACAGCAGCACGGACCGGCGTTCGCCGCGATGACCGAACTCTCCACCGGTGACCAGAGCACCTGCTCCGTGCTGTCATGGCCGCAGGACCTGTCGGGTGACGCCCGGCTCTGGTTCCACCCGGCGTTCCTCGACGCGTGTCTGCACGGCCTGGCCGTCCTGCTGGCCGACGACAGCGGGCAGACGGTCCTGCCCGTGGGACTGGGATCGGTACGCCTGTGGCGGCGGCCGGCGGAACAACTCGTCTGCCGCGCCACCGTCCACCACGAGGGGGCGACGCCGACGGGACACGTCGAGGTTTACGACCTCGACGGGAACCTGACGGCCACTGTGGACGATGTGCGTCTGCGCCACCTCGACCAGGACGACGTGCCCGTGCCCTTGGAGAACCTCCTGCACACCATCGGCTGGGTCGACTCGGACCCCGTGCGAACGACGCAGGATCCAGGCAGCTGGAGTGTCCACGGCCCGGGCGCTCTCGATGTGACGGCCGAGCTGGAGCGCGCCGGTGTGCGACACACGGTCGCGGAGGGCCCTTCGCCGGCACGGTCCACAGGCGGAGCTCACTCCGATGGTGTCCTGTTCGTCACCACGTCCCAGCCGGACAGGGAGCCCGACCCCCGGCACGCGCAGGACACCGTCCTCGCGCTGGCGGATCTCGTGCGCGAGGTTCTCGACACCGAAGGCGGCTCCCGACGACTGATCGTCGTCATTCGCGGTACCGACCCTGTCCAGACCGCTGTCGTCGGGATGGTGCGGACTCTCCGGCACGAGCACCCAGAGCTGCGGACCACCGTCGTGGACGCCGGCTCGGACCGAGAACTCGAGTCGTTGGCCGCGGAACTGGCCGTTACCCCGATCGAGGACGAGGTGCGGCTGCGCGGCGGCAAGCGTCAAGTCGCTCGGCTGGCGCGACTACCGCTGTCCGAGCTTCCCGAACCGACACGGCCACCGGTCCGGTCCGACGGTGCCTACGTCGTCTCGGGAGGCACCCGCGGACTGGGCCTGATCACCGCCCGGTGGCTGTCGGGCCTCGGAGCGGGAACCGTCGTCGTCTGCGGACGTGGGGAACCGGGCCCTGAAGCGTCGGCCGTGCTGGCGGACATGGCGGCCGCGGGTACCGCGGTCGAAGTGGTCCTGGGCGACATCGCCGAATCCGCGGACCAAGTGATAGCCGCCGCCGAACGGCACGGCCACGTCTTGCGGGGTGTCGTGCACGCGGCGGGTGTCGTCGAGGACGCCTTGCTGGAAGCGGTCGACGCCGATCTGGTGGACCGGGTGTGGCTGCCCAAGGCGACCGGGGCTCAGCGGCTGCACGCGGCCATCGGCGACCGCCCACTCGACTGGTGGCTGTCGTATTCGTCGTTCGCCTCGATGGTCGGCGCACCCGGTCAGGCCGCGTACGCGACGGCGAACGCCTACCTCGACGCGTTCGGCGGGGTGCTGCGGGAGCGGGGCGTGCCCGCGACGACCGTCAACTGGACCCGCTGGGAGGAGACCGGAGCGGCGGTCGGCAGGGAGCTGCCGGGGCTGACCGGCCTGTCCACCAAGAGCGGCCTGGCGGTGCTGGCAGCGATTGTGTCGCGCGACGTGCCGCAGGTCGGAGTGGCTCTGATCGACGCCGCCGGGTTCACCGCAGCCCATCCGCACATCGCTCGATCCGCGTTCTTCTCGGAGATGGGAATCCACGACGTCGCGGAGGCGCCCGTGCCTTCCCTGCACGGACGTACCGATGGGGACAAGCGGCAAATCGTCACCGAACAGGTCGCCGTCCGGGTCGCCGCGGTGCTGGGCTACGACGTCGGTCGCATCCCACGGGACCGCCCCTTGGTGCACGTGGGCCTCGACTCCCTGACCGCTGTCAAGATCAAGAACGCGGTGTGCGCCGACTTCTCCGTCGACCTGCCGGTCGCCCGGCTGCTGGGCGGTCAGAGCATCGACGAACTGACTCAGGACGTGCTGGCCGCGATCGGCACCCAGGACGATGCCGGTACGGCGCCGAGCGCAACCGACGACGCGGCGAAGCGTGCGCGGTCGCGCACGACCCGGATGGCGCAGCGACGTGCGGCGAGGAGGCGGGCATGAGCACGGCACCGGTGGAGGAACCGACCGAGGCCATCGCCCTGATCGGCATGGCGGGTCGTTTCCCCAAGGCGCAGGACGTCGAGGAGTACTGGGCGAACCTCGTCGCGGGGCGGGACTGCCTGGACGACCTCGACGACGACGAACTGCGCGCGAACGGCGTCCCGGACGCGGTGCTGCGCGCCCCGGGCTACGTCCGGCGGGTGGCGAGCCTGGCGGGCTACGACCGGTTCGACACCGACTTCTTCGGCTTCGCACCCGGAACCGCCGCCGCGCTCGACCCGCAACAGCGCCTGTTCCTGGAGGTCTGCTGGCACGCGCTGGAAGACGCCGCGCACATGCCGGAGAACTTCGACGGGGCGACCGGCGTGTTCGCCGCCGGGGCGTTCCCCGGTTACCTGATGCACAACCTGATGTCGCACCACGATTCCCGTCGCCTGCTGAGCGCCGGAACGTCGACCGAGCTGGTCGAGGCGCTCTCGATGGCGGACGCCAACTTCTTCGCCACCCGGATCACGCACACGCTCGACCTCCGCGGTCCTGCGCTCACCGTGCAGACGGCCTGTTCGAGCTCTCTCGTCGCCGTCCACCTCGCCTGCCAGAGCCTGCTGTCCGGGGAATGCGACCTGGCCCTCGCCGGCGGGATGACCGTGAAGGTGCCGCACCGGGTCGGCTACGTCTACGACGTCGACTCGATGATGTCCGCCGACGGGCGGTGCCGCCCGTTCGACGCCAGGGCGAACGGGACGGTCTTCGGCAGCGGAGGCGGCGCGGTCGTGCTCAAGCGTCTCTCGGACGCGGTGGCCGACCGGGACAACATCCGCGCGGTCATCCGCGGCAGCGCGATCAACAACGACGGTGCGCTGAAGATGGGCTACTCCGCGCCGAGCGTTCGGATGCAGTCGGCGGTGATCGCCGAAGCCCTCCAGGTCGCAGGCGTCCGACCGGCGGATGTCGGCTACATCGAGGCACACGGCACCGGGACCGCTCTTGGCGACCCGGTGGAGATGGCCGCCCTGCGATCGGCGTTCGAAGGCGACGGCGACCCGACGCGGGTGTGCCCGGTGGGCTCGGTGAAGGGCAACATCGGCCACCTCGAAGCGGCCTCCGGCGTCGCGGGTCTGATCAAGGTCGTGTCCGCGCTCGAACACCGCTGGATCCCAGGCACCGCGCATTTCCAGGAGCCGAACCCGGAACTGCGCATCGAGGAGTCGGCCTTCCTCGTCGCCGGGGAAGGGCGTGACTGGGAGCCGGTGAACGGGACGAGGATCGCCGGCATCACGTCCCTCGGGATGGGCGGCACGAACGCGCACATCGTGGTCGAACAAGCGCCCGATCGACCACGGCGCGGTTCCGCCAGCGGTCCGAGCACGTTGGTGGTCAGCGCCCGGACGCAGCAGGCACTGCTCGACGCCCAGGACGCCTTGGCCGACTGGCTCCGCCGATCACCCGAACTGGATCTGGCCGATGTCGAGCACACCCTCGACATCGGAAGGCTGCGATTCGGCTTCCGCCGGGCCGTCGTGGCGCAGAGCAGGCAGGAAGCCGCTGACCTGCTCGAAGTAGAGGTCGACGCGCGCGACTCCGAGGCACGCCCGACCTCGGTCGTGCTCGTGTTCCCCGACGAGGCGTCCGACGTCAACCCGGCCGTCACCGCGCTGAGCGCACACGACCCGGCGTTCGAGACCGCCTTCGAGGACTGCGTCGCCCTGTTCACGACCCGCTCCGGTGGCGCCGGCTCTCACTCCGCCACCGTGTTCGCCGCCCAGTACGCCCTCGCCCACGCGCTGCAGGAGCGCGGTGTGCGCCCTGTGGCGGTTGTCGGCGCAGGCGTAGGGGAGTACGTGGCGGCTGTGGTGGCGGGGGCGCTGTCGCTCGCCGACGCCGTGGCGCTGGTGTCGGGCGAGGCCGTCGAGGCCAAGGGTGCTCCGGCGCTGATCGACCTGCACCTCGCATCACTCCCGTCGGTGCAGGCTGATCAGGTCGTGCCCGACTGGGCAGCCCTGGGAACGTCCTCCACCTCGTGGAACGCGCTTCTCGATGGCGCAGTGGCGGATGGCTCGATCCCTCTGGTGCTCGGTGCCGCTGAAGAGCCGTTCACCCAAGAACAGTTGCAGATCAGCACGGTTGAGGACTGCGTCGTCTCGTTCCAGTGGGCACTCGCCCGGCTGTGGGAGCTCGGCGGCGAGATCGACCCGGTGTCGGCTCACCCCGACGCAGCCCGCGTGCCGCTGCCGCAGTACCCGTTCCAACGAGGCCGACACTGGGTGGAGCCGCGCTCCGGCATGCCGGCGGCCACCCCGGAATCGGAGCCTCGGACGTCCGTGCCGGCCGATCCGCGCGAGGCGCTCACCCTGCTCTGGCGGGAGACCCTCGGGGTCGACGAAGTCGCCCCGGGCGACAGCTTCTTCAAGCTGGGCGGTGACTCGGTGATGGCGACCCGGCTGACCTCTCGTGCCCGCGCGCTCGGCATCGACATCCGGCCCAAGGACCTGTTCGACTACCCGACTTTCGATGCGCTGGCCACGCATCTGACGCCGAAGGTGAAGGCGGTGGCCGTCCCCGTCGAGCGTCCCCGGGACCGCGGCGGGGTGCCACTCACACCCACCCAGCTGTGGTTGCTCTCGGCCCCGCAAGCCGAGCGGCTGACGGTGCCGCTCGTCCACCAGCTCGGCACCGACGTCGACCAAGGTCTTGTCGAACGCGCATTGGACGCCGTCCTGCACCGGCACGGGGCGATGGAGCTGGTGGCGCGTTCCCGCCACGGGATCTGGCAACAACACCACGCGACCCACCCCAAGGTCGATCTCCTGACCGTGCAACAGGAAGTCGACGGGCCTCCTGACATCGCGGCGTTGAGAGAGGACATGTCCAGCGGACCGGAGATCCTCCCGATCCGCGCCGCGCTCGTCGGAACCCGCGCCGGCCGCTATCTGACGATCCTGCTGCACCGCGCCTTCGTCGATCGGGCCTCCGTCCGCGTCCTCGCCGACGAACTCGCCACCGCCACCGCCCACTTGCTCGCCGGCCGTGAGGTGACCCTGCCCGAGCCCGGTTCGGAGTGGAGCGACTTCGCGTGGGACAACGTCGACCTGGTCGGGGACCAGAGCGTGCACGACGAACTCGATCACTGGATCGGCATCCTCGACCGTCATGGCGACGGGCCGGATCCGCTGATCGAGCGGCGCCTCGACGGGCTTGCGCCCGTGTCGCTGAGCCATGCCGTGTCGAACGAGGTTCACCAGGGACTCCTCGCGTTGCGCCGTCGCGAGCACGTGAGGTGGGAAGAGGTCGTGATCGCCGCAGCGGCGGCGGCTTGGCGGGGTGTGGCAGGACGTGACCAACTCGTCGTGGACGTGCTCACCATCGGCAGGCCGGCGGGGCGAGCGGGAACGGGGTTCGCGGACGCGGTCGGTCAGTTCTCGTCGGTCTACCCGGTAGCGGTCCCAGGAGCGGAGAAACCGGAGGACACCGTCCGAGCCGCGCGCGAGGCGTGGCGATCAGTCCCGCGATACGGGCAGGGCTACGGCGTGCTGCGGCATCTGCACGCCCCGACCGCGCAGGTGCTGTCGAGCCGTCCTCCGCGCGCTGTGCTGTTCGCCCCGGTTGGGCCGATCCCGAAGGCGCTCGACTCGGCGAAACAGGCGCTGAGGAGGGTGCGCCCGGACGCGGTGGACGGCTGGTCCGAGCCGCTCGGTCACCACCCTGTCGAACTGCGCTGCCACGTCTCGAACGGAGTGCTGACCCTCCAGTGGTGGTACGACCCCGGACGGTGTGACCCGGACGTGGTCCACGACTGGAGCAGTCGAACGATGTCCGTGCTCGACGTTCTCGCGGGGGCCGTCCAGTGACGACATCTTCCTTGCCCAACGAGCACTTGCACACCCGCTACGCCAACGCGCTGGCACGCTACTTCGACGCCATCAACGCACCCATCGAGCGGAGATGGCGGCGGGAACGGCGACGGGAGTTGCTGGCCGGGCTCGGCGGTGACGTCCTGGAGATCGGTGCGGGGACCGGCACCAACCTGGAGCACTACACAGCAGCCGACCGGCTCACCCTGGTCGAGCCGGCGCGAGCGATGCGGGAGAGGTTGGAGGGCGCCGTCGCCGCGGCGGGCCGCCCGGCCGACGTCGTCGACGCGATGGCCGAAGACCTGCCGTTCGCCGACGGCAGTTTCGACGTGGTCGTGTGCTTCCTCGTGCTGTGCAGCGTCCGTGACTTGGCCACCGCGCTCGGCGAGGCGCGGCGGGTCCTGCGCCCAGGAGGGACGTTCGTCTTCCTCGAACACGTCCGAGCGGAAGGAAGGCTCGGACGTGCACAAGATCTCGTGGACCCGGTGTGGCGACGGATCGGCGTCGGCTGCAGGCCCAACCGCCGCACGCTCGACGCGATCCGTGAAGCGGGCTTCGTCGTGGAGTCTCCGCAGGTGATCAGGCCACCGGCCCAGATCCCGTTGGAGACGCCGGTGGCGTCCGGTCGCGCCCGCCGCGGTTGACCGGCTCGCACGAGTTGACGCCGGACTGCCGCGGCAGCAGAATAAAACGAGCGTTTGAAACCAACGATTGATTGAGGCAGGTCGCGCTGCGATGAGCACCACTAGGCACGTCGCCCCCCGCGCCTCGGAGGCGCCGCCCCCGCGTGGGCCGCTCGCTGGTCTCGCCCGAGTCGCGTACCGGCGGCGTTGGGTCGTGATCGGGCTCGCGGCACTGTTCGTCGTCGCCGCGGGACTGTTCGGCGCCACGGTCACGGACAAGCTGTCGGCGGGTGGCTACACGCCCGAATCGGCCCAGTCCACCCAGGCCGAGCGGTTCCTCGCCGACAACTTCCAGGCAGGCGCGCCCGACCTGGTGCTGTTGGTGCGGACCCCGGACTCGGTGGACGACCCCGACTCCTCGGCGGCCGCGGGCCGCCTGGAGGACCGGTTGACCGCGATGAACGGCGTGAGCAGCGTCCAGTCCTACTGGAACACCGGTGCACCGTCGCTTCGTTCGGAGGACGGTCGGTCGGCGCTCATCACGGCGGTGTTCGAAGGTGATGAAGGGGACGCGACCCGGCTGGCCAAGGACATCCTGCCCACCGTCACCGGTCAGCAGGACGGGCTGGAAGTGCAGGCCACCGGCCGCGCCGCGGTCAACATCGAGGACGTGGAGCAGGCCAACGAGGACTTGGCGCGCGCCGAGGTCATCGGCGGACCGATCACTGTGCTGATCCTGCTGCTCACGTTCGGGTCGTTGGTCGCGGTCGGGATGCCGCTGGTCATCGCGGCCGTGTCGGTGGTCGGGACGCTGGCCCTGCTCACCGCTCTGACGTCGGTGCTCGACGTCTCGGTGTTCGCGTTCAACCTGACGACCGCCCTCGGCTTCGGTCTGGCCGTCGACTACGCCCTGTTCATCGTCATGCGGTACCGCGAGGAGTTGGCGAAGGGGGCGGAAGTCGAGGACGCGTTGGTGACGACGCTGCGCACGGTCGGCAAGGCCGTGCTGTTCTCGGCCGTCACGGTGCTGCTGGCCCTGTCCGCCCTCTTCGTCTTCCCGGTCGACTTCCTGCGCTCGTTGGCCGCGACAGTCATGGGCGTCGTCGTCCTGGCCGCTCTCGCAGCAGTAGTCGTGCTCCCGGCGGTGTTGGCAGTCGTGGGCCGGCGGATCGACCGGTTCAACCCGTTGCGCAAGTTCACCGAGCGCAGGCAGGCGCGAGCCGCGGGCAAGCCCGGTGTGTGGCACCGCATCGCGACGACGGTGATGAAGCGTCCGATCCTCATCGGTGGCGTGACGGCCTTGCTGCTCCTGCTGCTCGCGCTGCCTTTCGCCCACGCCCGCTTCGGCCTGTTCGACGAGCGGATCCTGCCTGCGGACTCGCCGCCCTACGCCGCAGCGGAGCGGATCCGCGCCGACTTCGACGGCGCGGAGATCAGTCCGATCACGGTCGCTCTCCCCGGGACCGGCGCCGACGGCGTCGAGGGCTACGCCACGGAGATCTCCAGGCTGCCGAACGTCGCGCGCGTCGACACGGTCTCGGGCAGTTACACCGATGGCACTCAGGTCGCGCCGCCCCTGGAAGCGTCCGCGGCGTTCAGCAAACCGGCGGGCACGTGGTTGTCCGTGGTCAGCGACGTGGATCCGAACTCGGCGGAGAGCAAGGACCTGGTCGCGGCCATCCGCTCGGCACCCGCGCCGAGCGAGGCCCTGGTCGGCGGTCAGGCCGCCGTGCTGGTGGACACCAACGACGCGCTGGTCTCCCGCCTGCCGCTGGCCGGGCTGATCATCCTCGTGAGCACGTTCCTGCTGCTGTTCCTCTTCACGGGCAGCCTGCTCATCCCGCTGAAGGCGATCGTGCTGAACCTGTTCAGCCTCACCGCCACCTTCGGTGCGATGGTCTACATCTTCCAGGACGGCAACCTGAAGTGGCTGGTCGGCGAGTTCACCGCGACCGGATACCTCGACATGACCGCCACCCTGCTGCTGTTCTGCCTGGCGTTCGGCCTGTCCATGGACTACGAGGTCTTCCTGTTGTCGCGCATCAAGGAGGAGTACGACCTCTCCGGCGACAACACGCACGCCGTCGTGGCCGGTCTGGAGAACACAGGCAGGCTGTTCACCGCCGCGGCGCTGGTGTTCGCCAGCGTCATGGTGGCCCTGGCGACATCAGGGGTCAGCCTCGTCAAGCTGGCCGGTGTCGGCATGGCTCTCGCTGTCCTCATGGACGCCACGCTGATCCGGGGCGTGCTCGTCCCCGCCTTCATGCGACTGCTCGGCCGGGCGAACTGGTGGGCGCCCGCGCCCTTGCGCCGCCTGCACGAGCGGATCGGGATGCGGGGCTAGTGGTAGGTGCCGGCCTCGCCCGGTCAGGAGCGCACGAGCCGGGCGATGGCCGCACTCGCCTCGGCCACCTTGAGGTCGGCGGTAGCACCGCCTTCCGTGATGGCGTCGGACACGCAGTGCCGCAGGTGCTCGTCGAGCAACTTGATCGATACGGCCTGCAGTGCCCGCGTCGCTGCCGCCACCTGGGTCAGGATGTCAATGCAGTATTGATCTTCGTCGACCATTCTGCCCAGGCCCCGGACTTGACCTTCAACCTGCCGCAACCGCCGGACGAGGTCGGTTTTCGAGTCGATGTAACCGGGCATCATCCGCTCCTCGCGATCGCTTGCCGCATACCCCGCCAGGGTAGGGGATGGTCAGTGCGGAAATCATCTCGTATCGCCAGTTGGGAATGAATCGGCAAATCGTTCCAGCATGGTGAATCGGTAACGGATCGGGAAGGTGACATGTCGGCGCACTCGGCGGTGGTGGTCGGAGGCGGTATAGCGGGTCTCGCCGTGGCGGGCGCACTCCTGCGTGACCGTTGGCAGGTCACGGTCTTGGAGCGCGCCGACGAGTTCGCGCCTGTCGGCGCAGGCCTCACCCTGGCGCCGAACGCGGTCCGGGCGCTGGACTGGCTAGGTCTGGGGTCCGACCTCCGGGAGCGGGCCGTCGCCCAAGGCGCCGTCGGCGTCCGACTCGCCGACGGGTCCTGGCTCCACCGGGGCCGCGTCGAGGACCTCGAAGCCGCGTTCGGTTCGCCCGGCTACGCGCTGCACCGAGCTGATCTGCACGCGATGCTGCTCGACGCGGCGCGCGACGCAGACCTGCGCACCGGTCACCGGGTCACCGCGCTGACGACCGACGCGGCCACAGCCACGGTGACCTTCGAAGCCGGGTCCGCAGGTGGACACCTCCAGGCTGACCTGGTCGTAGTCGCCGACGGTGTGCACAGCACCGGGCGGTCGGCGCTGTTCCCCGCACATCCGGGACCGAGCTACGCGGGCTACGTCACCTGGCGCGGCGTGGTGTTGGAGGGAGCCGGCGATCTGGCACCCGATCAATCGGCTGTGACCGAGACGTGGGGCACCGGCGAGCGTTTCGGCGTCGTGCCGCTCGCCGACGGTCGCGTCTACTGGTTCGCCACCGCATCCGTGCCGGAGCGGTCCCACGGAGACGACGACCTCCAGGATCTGAGGGCGCGTTTTGGCCGCTGGCACGCGCCGATCCCTGGCCTGTTGGCCGCCACGCCCGCCGATGCGCTCCTGCGTCACGACATCTGCTACCTGCGGGCACCGTTGCCGCGTTACGTCTCCGGCCGGGCCGTGTTGGTGGGCGACGCGGCCCACGCCATCACCCCCGACCTCGGGCAAGGGGCTTGCCTGGCACTGGAGGACGCGGTGGTGCTGTCGGACCGGCTTCGCCACACCGCCGATGTGCCGACGGCCTTGAACGCCTACGACGCGGCGCGCCGTCCCAGGACACAGCGACTCGTCCGGACGTCGGCTGTGGTCGGCAGGCTGGCCCAGTGGCGCAACCCGGTGGCCGTCGCCGCGCGGAACGCGCTGGTCAGGGCCATTCCCGACACCGTGTTCCTGCGCCTCACCTCCGATACCTTCTCGTGGCGACCGCCCGGCCGCTGACGCCGCGTCGTCAGCGCGTCGGGCGGTCGCTCAACGAGCGGGTGGCCGGGGCGCGCAGAGCCGCGATCAGCAGGGTGATCAACCAGGGTTCGACCTCGGAGGCGGGGTACCGGTCCGCGAGCGCGCCGGACTGGCGCATACCGAGCAGGCCGACCATCGCCTGGTAGCGGAACGACACCTCGTCGGCGCTCAGTTCGGGCAGCGCCCGGATCAGCGCGACGCGGTAGCGGTCCTCGACCTCGTCCACCTCCTCCGCGAACAGCTCCCGCATCTGAGGGCTCGGGTCGAAGATCACCCGCCCGACGAACCGCGCGATCCGCTCACTGCGGTGGCCGTGGCTCCGGGTCAGGTCCAAGCCCGCCGACACGAAGGCGCTCACCACCGACTCGACGTCCGGGACCGGTGTCGAGGCTTCCAGATCGTCCAACAGCCGTGCGCGCAGCTCGTTCACCTTGGACATCGCCCGGCCCACGACCGCGCGCAGCAGACCTTCCTTGGAACCGAAGTGGTAGTTGACCGCGGCGATGTTCGCTCCCGCGGCGTCGGTCACCGCGCGCAGAGAGGTGCCGCTGAAACCCCGTTCCGCGAAAAGCTCCTCGGCCGAATCGAGGAGTCGCTCCTTGGTCGCCTGCTTTTGGTCCTCCATACGGCCCAGCCCCATTCGCTCGCCATGCGGTCGCGCCGTTCATTCTAAACGATTGTTTGAAGTAAGCGATTGTTTGAATCCTGTGACGGCCGGTTGTGCCGTAGCGGCGGCGGTTCGAAGCTCGGCGGATCGTAGGCTGGGAGGCATGACGTCGATCGATGGGCAGCAGAAGGCCCAGGACGCGACCCGGCGCCGTCGCGCGGACGCCGAGCGCAACATCGCCACCATCCTCGACGCCGCCCTCGACTGCTTCACGGCCAATCCGCAGGTCAGCGTCGGCGCCATCGCCGAGGCTGCGGGCATCGGCCGGGTGACCGTCTACGCCCACTTCCCATCCCGGCAGGCTCTGCTGGAAGCGGTCCTCGACCGGGCGATCGACGAGGCGCTCGCGGCGATCGACAGCGATACGATCGCCGGCGCGCCCCCTGACGAGGCGATGCGACGGCTCATCAGGTCGTCCTGGTCGGTACTGGAGCGCCATCGGGTCCTGTCCGCGTTGGCTTCGCGCGAACTCGAGCCGGACAGGCTCAGGGCACACCACGACGTCGTGCTCAAGCGCGTCGAGGCGTTGATCGCCCGCGGTCGGTCCGACGGGACGTTTCGGACCGACCTGCCGCGGGGGTGGCTGGTCACAACCTTCTACAGCCTTCTGCACGCGGCGTGCGAGGACGTCAACGCGGGACGGCTTCAGCGACGTGACATCGCCCGCATCCTCGAGCGCACCCTCCTGTCGGCCCTGCGAGCCTAGGTTCTTCGACCGTCCAACTGTGGCGTGGAGGAGGTCCGTGCCTCAACTGACGGTCTCGTCGGCGTGCGGCGAGGCGGACTCCTCCGACTGGAAGCCGGTCCTCGCGTGGGCGCCGTCGCAGAACGGCTTGTTCGCGGACTGGCCGCACCTGCAGAGCAGAACGCTGCGGCGCTCCGGGACGTCGAAGGCGTTGCCGGTGTGGTCCACCAGCCTCATCGGCCCCTTCACCTGGTACGGGCCGTTGTTCACCATTTTGATCACCACGGCGGGCTGTTCTTGGTCCACGTGTGTCTCCGGGGTTGATTGATGGGCCCGTGGCGCACCGGTCCGAGGTGCGCCACGGGCCGGTGCATCAGGAAGCGATCTTGTATCCGGCCTCTTCGACCGCGGCCTTCACGCTCGCCAGGTCGACCTGGTCGCCGATGACCGTCACCTCGCCGGTGGCGATGTCGATGTCCACGTCGTCGACTCCGGGGACCGACGAGACCGCGGTGGTCACCTTGCCGACGCACGAGTCGCAGGTCATGCCGCTGACGTTGATCGAGTTGTTCTGCATCGGTGCTCCATGATGGGAAGGTTGGATTTCGGCTGCCGGGCAACGAGAACCGCTGAGCTGCGACAGCCGGTATGCGGTACCCCCGTACGGTATACTGATGGCTGAATGGACGGCAACCTCGCGAGGTGAAGAGGAGTGGCGCCGGCGACGTGCCGCGCTGGAGGCCGTGCCCCACTTCCACCGCAGTGCGGCCGTCCCGCAGTCGATGGTGGTGCCGCTCCTTCGAATGGCCGCGCGATCGTTCGGTACAGCCGCGAGCGGTTCGCCGTGATGTGGCGAAGGAGGTCGCCGAGCGGCGTGATCGCCGTGCACCGACCGGTGTGGCCGGAAAGCGGGCAGGCGCGTGGCCGATTGCGATGTCGGCGTTCCAGGGTGCCCGGAGCGATCATCGTCGCTCCGGGCGTCACCTGTCGTTCGATGTCGTACTGCTGCGGGGACTACTCAGCCTTCGATGCGTCGGATGGTGTTGATGGGTCCGATCGAGTCGATGTCGGCGATCTTCACCGGGACGCCCTCTGTGGACGCGTGCACAGCACGGACACCGTCGACGGCCATGGCGACGTGGTGCTGGTCGGCGTAGTAGATGATCAGGTCGCCTGCCTTGACCTCACCTCGGGAGACTCGACGTCCGATGCCCGCCTGGCCGTAAGTGGTGCGCGGGATCGAGACACCGGCGTGGCGGTAGGACTGCTGCATGAGGCTGGAGCAGTCCCACTGGTCCGGGCCGTTGGCGCCGAAGACGTAGTCGTCGCCGCGCTGGGCCAGCGCGTACTCCAGCGCCTTCCCGGCGGTGCCGGCGGGGACGGCGATGCGGGAGGTGTCGCCCGGACTGGCGAGCGTCGCCTTGTCGGCCGAGCTCAGCCGGTCGTACTGGGCACGCGCGTCGGCGACCTGCTTGTCCAGGTCGGATTTGCGCTGGGCGATGTCGTCCAGGATCTCGGTGGCCGCGTTGGCGGCGTCCGTGGCCCGGCGTTGGGCGTCGTCGGCGTCGGTGACCGCCTTGGACAGCCCGGCGAGCGCCTCCGCGTTGCCGTCCGCCAGGACGCCGAGCGCGGACATCCGGTTCAGGTAGTCCTGCTGTGAGTCGCTGACCAGCAGTGCGGAGAGCTGGTTGAACCGGGCACCTTCGAACGACGCTTCGGTCAGCAGGTCGACCTGGCCGCGCAGCTGCTCTTCGGCTTGGCGCGCACCGGTGAGGTCGCCGTTGGCCTGGTCCAGCTCACCCTGCTTGGCCTTGAGGTCGTCCTGCGCTCGCAGGTGCTCCTCGTTGAGCTTCTCGGCCTGGCCTGCCAGCTCGGTGTACTTCTTCAGCGCCTCGGAGGCGTTGGCCGGCACCGCTGGGTCGGCTGCGGCTTGTGGTGCGGCGATACCAGCTGTGAGCACCGCGGCGGCGGTGGCCGCCAGTGCGGCCCGGACAGTGCGCTGAGCGGGTGGGGACGCCACGATCGCGCAAGCCTCCTTTGTGCGGTAAGTCATCCGAACGGGTGACCCTGGATCGGGTCTCGGACAGGCTACGGAAGGAGGTGGCGTTCGTCCACTATCGTGGATAGTAAGATCGACTGCGTTGCGGGCAGAGGGGGAACTGTGGATCGCGTCGATCTCCACCGTCGTCAAGCCCATTCCGACGTTGCGCCGTTGGTGCTGCTGCACGGTGGTGGGGCTGATGCGCGTGCTTGGACACCGGTTCTGGAACGGTTCGACGGCCGGTGGAGGGTCCATGCTGTGAACTTGCCGGGGCACGGCGGCGAGCCGGGGTTCGACTACGACGCGGGAGTCATCACGGCTACCGCCAGGAGGGTTGCCGATCGACTGCTCGATCTGGGGTTGGTGTACCCGCACGTGGTGGGGCACTCCATGGGTGGTGCCGTGGCTCTCGAACTTGCCGGGCTCACTCCCGTCGCGGGTGTCACCGCGTTGTGTCCTATCGGGTTCTGGACCCGTCCGCGTGCGTGGACGACAGCGGCGGTGTTGCGCAACGCCGCGCGATTGTCGGCGTTCGTCGGTCCGGCGACGCGATCACGGCTGCTGGCCGACCCCGTGATGCGCAGGCTCGCACTGGCTGCGTTCTCGGCCAAGCCTTCGCTGATCCGTCCCCAGGTCGCAGTGGCAGCGGCGTCGGCCTTGGCGTCGAGTGACATCGTCACGATGACTAAGTTCACGAGGCGGTACCGCTTCCGGGGTCAAGTGCCTTGTCCGGTCCAGTTCGCGTGGGCGGCCAAGGATCGGCTCGTACCGCCCGCCGACGCCGTGAGGGCCCGCAGGCTGCTCCCCCGAGCTCTGCACGCGTTCGTTCCGGGCAGTGGCCACCTGGTCATGGACGACGACCCGGACCTCACCGCATCGATCGTCGGCAACCACGCTCTGCGGCTCCTGTGCGCCGACGCCGTTGATCCCTGACCGCTGTCCGAGTGGGGCAGCGCAGGTCCGCAACTCTTCGATCAGCGGTTCGAGGCACGCACCACCGCACTCCGAGTCCAGGCAGTGGTACGTGCCCCCGCGTTCGAGTTCTCGATCAGCCGAGGGTGTCCAGCAGCTCCCGGCACGCCTGTTCACAGCGTCGGCAGGCTTCGGCGCAGATCCGGCAGTGTTCGTGCATGCCGGCGTGTTGGTTGCACTCGTCGCCGCACGACTTGCAGGCCGCTGCGCACGCTTCGAGCACGGCCCGGGTGAGGTTGGCGTCGTAGCCGGTGTGCCGGGACAGGACCCGACCGGTGGTGGCGCAGATGTCCGCGCAGTCCAGGTTGGTTCGGATGCACTTGACCAGCTCCGCGACCCCGGCCTCGCTCAGGCAGGCGTCCGCGCAGGCGGTGCACGCTTGTGCGCATTCGAAACACGCCTGGATGCACTTCACGACGGCCTCTCCGTCCACCTTGCCGAGGTCGGCAGGGTAGGTGCGGAGCATCTCCTGTGTCGTGGTCACGACGACCTCCTATTTGTCCTAGTAGGCGTATTGGTACGTACCCGTACGGGGAGGGGGTAAACGTGCCGGCGGGTCGCTTGACAGAGGTACCCCCGGGGGTACCTTTCGATTTGTGGGTAGGGCACCCGCCCTGTACGGGCTACTTGCACACGAGCGGCAAGGACGACTTGCGCCGAGGTCGGGATCACCGAGGTCGTCGCCGAGGTGCTGCCGAAGGACAAGGTCGACGTGATCACGCGCTTGCAGTCCGAGGGCAAGGTCGTGGCGATGGTGGGTGACGGCGTGAACGACGCCGCCGCGCTCGCCAAGGCCGACCTGGGCCTGGCCATGGGCACCGGCACCGACGCGGCGATCGAGGCAGGCGACCTGACGCTCGTGCGGGGCGACCTGCGTGCGGCGGCGGACGCGATCCGGCTGTCCCGGCGGTGGCGGCGGCCGGGCTGCTCAACCCGATGATCGCGGGCGCGGCGATGGCGTTCTCGTCGGTCTTCGTGGTGTCGAACAGCCTGCGCCTGCGCGGCTTCCGCAGCACGGCCACGGACACCGGGACAGCGTCGGTCCCGGCGAAGGCGGAAGAGCGCGAGCTGGCCGAAGCAGTGTGACCACCTGGCGTCCGGAGCGGTCTGCACGGCCGTTCCGGACGCCTTGCGTCATGTGCCGAGAACGGCGAGCAGAGGACCGGTCAGCAGCCCCAGCAGCACGGACACGGCGGCCGTCGCGTAAGCGGTGCGCATCGCCCAGCGGCTGATCTCAGGTGCGGCCGACTCCTCACCTCGGAACGCCGGGCCGATCCACCGCAGGTAGTAGAAGACACTGATGACCGTGTTGATGGCGGCCACGACGACGAGCCACACGAGGTCGGCGTCGAAGGCGGCGGTGAACACGGTGAGCTTGCCCGCGAACACGACGGTCGGCGGTGTGCCGACGAGGCCGAGCAGCAGCACGACGAGGCTGAGCGTGAGCCATCGGTGGCGGCGGATCAAGCCCCGGTAGTCGGCGAGGACCGTCGCGCGGGGGAGTGCGCACACCACGGCGAACGCGCCCAGGTTGGTCACGGCGTATCCGCCGAGGTAGAGCAACACGCTGGGCAGCGCGAGCTCACTGCGGCCGTCCGCGGCGACGCCGACGAGCAGGTAGCCGACCTGGCTGATCGTGGAGTACGCCAGCAGTCGGCGGACGTTGTCCTGGAAGAACGCTGCCAGGTTGCCCAACGTCATCGTCACGGCAGCGATGATCGCGACCAGAAGCGCCCAGTCCACCCGCGTCTGCCCCAGCGGCACGGCGACGAACCGGTAGATCGCGACCACCGCGCCGATCTTGGGCACCGTCGTGATGAACGCCGCGACCACGGGCTTGGCCCCCTCGGTCACGTCGGGCACCCAGAAGTGGGCCGGCACCGCGCCGGCCTTGAACAGCAACCCGGCCAGGACCGCGATCGCACCCACAGCCAAGCCCGCAACGGGTGCGTCCGCGAGCCCGCTGCTCAAGGCGGTGTACTCGGTCCCACCGCCCACGCCGAAGAGCACCACGAGACCGGCCAGCATCGTGACGCCGAGCAGGGCTCCCATCAGGTAGAACTTGAGCGCCGCCTCGGTGCCGGGCGAGTCCTTGGCGAAGCCCGCGAGCGCGTAGAGGGGGATGCTGGCCAGCAGGTAGCCGGCGGCCAGCAGCATGAGGTCGCTCGACCCGGCCAGGAGCACGCTGCCCAACCCGGCGAGCAACAGCAGCACGACGAACTCGCTCTCCCGCATCGCGCCGCGGATGGAATCACCCGCCAGACCCAGCACCAGCAGCACGGACAGCAGCACGGCGACCCGCGTGGCGTTGGTCGCGACGTCCACCACGTAGGTCTCACCGAACACCGCCATCGGCTCGCCGGACCACGCGGAGGCCGTCACGACCAGACCGGCCCCGCAGGCGAGCGCGGCCAGCAGCCGCACCAGCCACTGCCGGTGTTTCGGCAAGTAGGAGCCGAGGAGCAGGCCGAGCACGGCGGCGCCGGCGAGAAGGATCTCGGGCAGCAGGGCGAGGGGGTTCTCGTCCATCATCTCCACGACGGTGTCACCCGCCGAGGATCGAGGTGAGCACCCGCGAGGCGGGCTCGATGAGGTCCAGCAGGAAGCGCGGGAAGAGTCCGATGACGATCGCCAGCACGATGAGCGGCGCGATGGAGGTCGCCTCCGGGGCGGTGAGGTCCCGGAACGGGCCGTTGGGCGAGCGGAACGAGCCCATCAGCAACTGCTGCAGGGCGCGTAGGAACAGCGCGGCCGTGATCAGGATGCCCAGGAAGGCCACGGCGGTGGATACCGGTGCGCTGCCGAGCGACCCGGTGAAGATCTGGAACTCGGCGATGAACCCGGAGAAGCCCGGCAACCCCAACGAGGCGAACGCGGCCAGACCCGTCAACCCGGCGAAGCGCGGCGCCTGCGCCGCCAACCCGCCGTAGCGGTCCATCTCGTAGGTGCCGCCGCGCTCGTAGAGCACACCGGCAAGCAGGAACAGCGCGCCGGTGATCAGGCCGTGGCTCACCATCTGGGTGACCGCGCCGGTCACCGCGAGCGCACGGGCCTGCGCGTCGGACGACGAGATCACCCCGGCCGCGCCGACGGCGAGGATGACGTATCCCATGTGGTTGACCGACGTGTAGGCGATCATCCGCTTGAAGTCGCGCTGTGCCAACGCCACCAACGCCCCGTACACGACGCTCACCACGCCGATGACCACGAAAACCATCGCGTAACTCCGCCAGGTGTCCGGCAGCGCGGGCATGGCGATGCGCACGAAACCGTAGGTGCCCATCTTCAGCAGCACGCCGGCGAGGATCGCCGACCCGGCCGCCGGTGCTTCGGTGTGCGCGGGCGGTAGCCAGGTGTGGAACGGGATGGTCGGCGTCTTGATCGCCAGTCCCAGAGCCAGTGCCGCCAGCACCAACGCCGCTATGGTGCCCTTGCCCGCCAGCGGGTCCTGGCGGATCAGTTCCACGATGTCGAAGGTGTGCGGTACGGCTGCGAGGTACAGGCCGATGAACCCGAGCAGCAGTGCCAACGAGCCGAGGAACGTGTAGAGGAAGAACTTCAGCGCGGCGCGGGCCGCGTCCCGATGGCCCCAGCCGGCGATCACGAAGTACATGCCCACGATGGACAGGTCGAAGAAGACGAAGAACAGGATGAGGTCGAGCGAGACGAACAACCCGAGGCACACCGTCTCCAGGAACAGGAACAGCGCCGCGTACGACCGGACCCGTCGCGTCTCCCGCGCGGAGTAGATCGCGCAGGCCAGGAACAGCACCGTCGTGAGCGCCACCAGCGGCAGGCTCAGCCCGTCGACGCCGACGTGGTAGCCGGAGTCCACGCTCGGGATCCAGCGCCGGTCGACCTCGTAGGCGAACCCGGATTCCCCAGGTCGGTAGCCGATCCACAACGCGACGACGAGCACCAGGTCCAGCGCGCTCGCCGCGATCCAGATCGACCGCACGACCCGGTCGCTCACCCGGGGCAGCGCGAGCAGCGCCACCGCCACGGCGACCGGTAGGAAGACCACGATGCTGAGCACGTTCACCTCATCCTCGTCCGACGACGATCACCAGCAACGCCAGCACCGCGAGAGCGACCACGGCTTGGGCGTAGTAGTGGTGCAGCCGGCCGGTCTGCGGCCGCCTGGCCACACGGCCGAGATCACGCGTGACGCCCGTGATCCACCGCACCAGCCGGTCCACCGACCAGTCGACCTTCGCATCGGCGACACGCGCCACCACGCCGCCCAGACCCGCCGTCACGCGCACGCCACCGTCCACGAAGCGGTCGTCGAAGCGGGCGAGCAACCCGGCGAGCGCGACCACGGGCGTGCCGAAGCCCCTGCGCACCCCGGCGTCCAGCACCCGGTCGTCGAAGCGGGCCAGCAACCCTGCGAGCCCGACCACCGGCCCGCCGACGCCCCTGCTCACCAGCGCGTCCAAGTGCAACCATGCGGACAGCGCCCGCACCCGGCCCGCGAGAACGTCCGAACCGCGACGAGTCGACGCCGCCGCTGACCCAAGCGCGACCAAGGCGATCACCGCGGACAGCACGGCCTCCCACCACCGGGAATCGCCCAAGCCGAACACCGCACCCAGTCCTGCCGCGCCGACCGCCAAAACGGGCAGCGGCCACTGCTGAAGTCGTGTCACCACCCTCGTGCCACGTTCCTCGGTGTCGAACTCGGGGCTCACCGCCGGCGGTCCCCACAGCAGGAACAACGCCCGGCCCGCGTACAGGCCGCTCGCCACCGCCGCGGCGAGTCCCACCACGTACAGCGCGGAAGAAGAGTGCAGTGCCGAGCTCAGCACGGCGTCCTTGGTGAACCAGATCGACAACGGCGGCACACCGGCCAGCGCGACCGCTCCGACGCCGAAGCTGATCCCCACCACCGGATAACGCCGCCCGACGCCACGCAACGCATCCAGATCCTTGGTACCCAAAGCCGTGAGCCAGGCGCCCGCGCACAGGAACAGCAAGCTCTTCGTCGCCGCGTGCGAGACCAACTGCCCGGTACCGGCCGCCAGGCCACCGGCGCCTGCGGCGAGCACCATGAACCCGACCTGGGAGCACGTCGAGGCGGCCAGCAACTGCTTGAGGTCCCGCTGCACCACTGCCACCGCGCCGAGCACCAACGCCGTCAGCGCGCCGACCCAGGCGACCACCGCGGCCGCCCACCCGGTCGCACCGAGCAGGGGCTGCACCCGGAGCAGCAGGTACGCCCCCGCCGCGACCATCGTGGCCGAGTGCAGCAGCGCGGACACCGGGCTTGGGCCGGCCATCGCGCGGGACAACCAGAAGCTGAACGGCAACTGCGCCGACTTGCCGAGAGCCGCCACGACCACACCCGCCGCCGCCACGTCCCGCCACCCCGGCTCGATCTCCGGCAGATCGGCCAGCGCGAGTCCACCGGAACCACCGGCCAGCATCGCCCCCGCGGCCAGGTAGAGGCCGAGGTCGCCGGTCCGCGTGGTCAGGAACGCGACGCCGCCCGACGCGACCCGGTTCTCGTCACGCCACCAGAAGCCGATGAGCGCGTAGGAGGTCGCGCCCATCACCTCCCACGACATCAGCAGCGCCGTCATCGTCGTCGCGGTGACGGTCACCAGCATCGCGCCCGCGAACAGCAGCACCAGCCCGAAGAACCGAGCCCGAGCGTCGCTGATCTCACCGGCCGAGAACACCAGCACTGCCAGCAGCACGGCGGTCACGGTCACCACCATCACGGCGGACAGCCCGTCCACCGCCAGCCCGACCGGAATACCGTCGAGCAGCGGCGCCGACACCGCCGGACGCGTGACCGCGACCCACATCGCCAGCACGAGCACGACGACACCGGTGCCCACGGCGGCTGCCGAGGCGAGTCGATCGGCCCGCCGACCGACGACGGCCAGCACGGAACCGATGACGACCGGCACGGCTACGAGCAACCACAGCAGCACGCCGTCAGCCCTTCAGATCCGTGGCCATGTCGGTCATGTCGACGTCCCGGCTGCGGAAGATCGCTGTGGTGACGGCGAAACCGACCGCCATCTCGATGGCCATCGCGGTCACCGCAAGCAGCACGATCACCTGCCCGTCGCCGCGGTCGGGCGAGGTGTGGAACCAGAACGCGGCGGCGCCCACGATGACCGCGTTCACCATCAGCTCCAGCCCCATCATGATCATCACGATGGACTGCTGGGACAACGCGCCGTACAGCCCGACGCTGAACAGCGCGGACGCGAGCAGCAGGAAAGCCGGGAGGCTCATCGGCCCAGGCCTCCCCGGATCGGGTCACGCGGGCGTTCGCGCTCCAGCCGGTCGCCGTAGCGGTCGTAGCGGCCCCGGTGCGTGGCCAGGACGACCGTGCACACCATGGTCGCGAACAACGCCAGGCCGAGCACGATCATGACCAGCATCTTCGACCCCATCAGGGCTTCGCCGAGTTGCATCGTCGGGTCCTCCGGCCGCGGAGCGGACGATGTCGGCCACGGTGTGAGCAGCACACCGGACGCGAGCAGGACGAACGTGCCGACGGCGATGGCCAGCGAGCCTTTCTGGTTGTGCACCATCGTCATCGGCATCAGGCCCGCCGGGTTCATCATGTACATGATCATGAAGACCGCCATGACGACCATCTCCATGATCATCATGAGGATGACCAGCACGCCGAGGTAGGGCAAGTCCAGCAGCAGCACGGTGCCCGCCGCGAAGATGAACGACGCCAGCAACGCGAACGTGGCGCGGGCCATCGAGTCCACTCGGAACACCGCGACCCCGGTCGCCACGGCGAGCACCGCGCACACCCAGAACAGCACGTCACGCCACACCGGAGATCACCTCCACACGACCACGACGGACACGAACAACGCCTGGAGCAACATCGTCGGGATCAGCACCATCCACGCGATCTCCTGGAACCTGTCCACCCGGATGGTCGGGAACCGACGTCCGGCCCACACCAACAGCGCCAGCACGGCGGCGGTCTTGATCACCGACCACAGCCAACCGGGCAGCAGCGGCCCGTTACCGCCGCCCAGGAACAGCGGCACCGCCATCGCCGCGCCAGACGTGAGCAGCAGCCACCGCCCGGCGACGAACACCAGTCGGTCCACACCCGACAGCTCCGCCAGCACGCCGCCCGCCGCGTCGGCTCCGGTGGCCTGGTCGAACGGCCGGGAGAACGCCATGGCCGGCACCGACACCAGGTAGACGACGAACGCGATCGGCATCCAGACCACGAACCACACCTCGTCCTGCGCCGCCACGATGTCGCCCACCCGCAGCGACCCCGCGCCGAGCGCCGCGGTGATCAGCGCGAACATGTGCGGCAACTCGTACGCCAGGCCCTGGGCAACAAACCGGTAGCCGGCCACCAGGCCGAACGCCGAGTTCGCGCCCCAGCCCACCAACCACACTGCCGCCCAGGCAACGACCTCCATCGCGTTGAACCACACGACACCAACCGACAGGTCGCCGACCACCCAGTCACCCAACGGTGTGGCGGCCGACGCCAGTACCGCCGCAACCAGCAGCACAACCCCGCCCGCTCGCCACAGCGTGAAGTCGGCGGCGAGCGTGCCGCGGCGTTGCTGCACCAAGAGCCCAGCTGTGGCACGGAGTGGTCGGGCGAAGTCGAGCGGGGCGCCCGCGGCCTTCGACGCCAGCACGGAGTCCAACGAGGCGGCTGCCAGCGCGAAGGCGACCAGGACCAGCGGCAACAGGAGGCCGCCCCACCACGCTGTCTCCTCAACCATGCGCGTGCACCCGCCGGCCGAGGTCCAAGCCCACGCCGGCCACGATCAATCGCGCGGCGGACAACTCCGTACCGACCAACAGGTGCGGGAGGACGTCCGACGAGAGCGTCTCGTCTTCTCCCTCGATCCAGCGGTAGAGGCGATCAAGGGTATCGGCGCCCTCATGCTCGCCGATACCTGCCAGCGACCACCGCAGCGTCCGGGAACGCCGCACCCGCTTGGCCCAGCGGTCCAGTTGGGGTTCGGGTGTCCACCCGGCCAAGATGTCGTCTCGCAGGCCTCGTGCAGTGGTGGCCGCGTCCTGCCAGCCGGCGACGGACAGCAACCTGGCCGCGCTGTCGAGCCGGTGGACGAGCGCAGGGTCGGCAACCTCTTGGTGCCATGACGGGTGATGCCCACCGTCGAGCAGTTCCACCTGTGCCTCTTGGACCACGTCTCCCTGCAGGACCGTGTGAACGATGAGACCTTCCGGCCAGTCCGGCAGGGCCGGGCCCAGCGGAACGTGCAGCACATCGAGCATCAGACCGTCGCGGTCGGCCGCGCGGTCCGCCATCGGCACCCCACCGGGCATCTCCGTGCCGGACATGTCGTGCCCGTGGTGACCGCCGTGCGTCGAATCGGTGTCAGGTTCTTCCTCGCGGTGCTGTTCTTGGGGATCGTGTTGGTGAACCGCCTCGTGCCGGTGGCCACCGTGGTCCGCGTTCGGTGTGGCGGACCCGCAGGACATGCCTGAGCCGCAGGACATCTCGTGTGCGTCCCCAGGAAGCTCCGCCGGTTGATGAGCGGCTTCGTCGCGTTGGCGCACCCGGTCGTGCAGTCGATCGACTGCGGCGTCCAGTGCGGTCGGCGCTTCCGTCGCGGCGGTGACGTGGGTGCGTGCCCGTGGAAGAGGCATGGCGTGCCACACGCGGTCGATGTAGGTGTCCAGTCCGGATGTGGGCCGGCCGGCGACAACGAGCAGGTTCGCCTCGGCCGGACTGCTCGCGGTCGACCAGCCCCGTTCCCGGATGACCCGTTCCACGGCGAAGCGAGCGAGGGTGCCGCCGGGCGAGGTGATGACGAAGGGCCGCGGGGGAGTGCGCTTGAGGAACCACTCGATCAGGTCCATCGGAACACGCCTTCCCGCCAGGCGTACCAGACCCCGGCCATCAACACCGAGAGGAAGAGGAAC
This sequence comes from Saccharothrix sp. NRRL B-16348, assembly GCF_001280085.1. Classification (GTDB taxonomy): domain Bacteria; phylum Actinomycetota; class Actinomycetes; order Mycobacteriales; family Pseudonocardiaceae; genus Actinosynnema. The sequence continues at coordinate 198,620 of NZ_LGED01000200.1, forward strand.
ATCTCGACCACCGCCGGCGTGCCCAGCTCCGCCACGACGAGCGTCCACGGGTACATGAAGACCATCTCCATGTCGAACGCGAGGAACACCATCGTGATCGTGTACCAACGCACGTGATAGCGGGAGACCGCGTGCTCGCTCGGCAGGTGCCCGGAGAGGAACGGCGACGCGTCGGTCATCGCCGCGCTCAGGCGGAACAACGTGGCCGCGCCGTACAGCGCCGCCACCGAGGCGATCGTCACCGCCGGCAGTGTCACGAGGCCGGTCATGTTCCCCGACTATCCACGGTCGTAGATTTTAGGGGCCGGACGATCGACTCGCGACCGATGCGATCGACGACGTCAGTGGCAGGCGACCAGGATGACGGCCAGCAGTCCGGTGAACGCGGCGATCACCGGGATCACCATGGCCGCAACACAGGCCGCTCCGTAGGCCAGCAGGCTACGAGCCGAATCAGGTCGGCGGCGCGGGGTGGCCAGGAGTTCGAGCCTCACCTCGACCGAGTCCCGGCCCATCGCGAGCGCCGAGCCCGGTGTGCCGTTGCCCGACACCCCCAGCAGCGCTGCCCGGACGGCGTCGACCCCGCAGGCGCGGACGGCGGCGGCGTCGGCGGCGAGCTCGACCAGTTCCCGCACGACGGCGGGCGCGCGGCGGAACAAGGGGAGGAACGGCAGCGCGGTCGCCACCGCGTCACCGGCGGCGACAAGGAGGTGGTGCCTGCCGCGCAGGTGGGCGCGCTCGTGGGCGAGCACGGCGTCGACCTGTTCACGGGTGAGCCGGCGGTGAAGTCCTTCGGTGGCGACGACGACGCCCGGCGTGCCCGCCAGGCTGAAGGCCAGCGGCTCGTCGTGGTCGAGCCAGAGCGTCGCCGGCGAGCCGGGTTCGCGATGGGCGGCGACCCGGAGCATCGCCAGGTGGTCCCGGCGCCTGCCCGCCCGCCGGCGTGCGCCTCTCACGCTCACGACCACCAGCCGGCTCAGGAGCCCGACCAGCAGCACCAGGCCGACGACGCCGCCGGTGGCCTCGACGCGCGGCGTCATGCCGTGGGTCAGCGACGACCAGCACTCGTGCGCCAAGGCCAGCGCGTGGGAACCATGGTCGGGCAGGAGGAGCAGTGTCACGGCCAGGGCGGCGGTGGTCACGACGCTCACGGCAGACGCCAGCCAGGTCAGCAGCAGGACCAGTGGGTCGGTGCCGCGTGCGACCAGGCGCAGCAGCTGACGGGGTGCGAGCACGCCCATGAGCCCCGCCGTGACCAGCAACGCGGCGGCCACGGTCATCTCTTGCGCGACCTCCTGGGCAGTGCCTTGCGCAGCAGTTCGGTCTCGTGCTCGGACGCGGAGCGCGCGAAGTGCAGCAGCACACCATCCGGGTCGCCGGAAGCGTTGACCAGCTCGCGCACGGCGTTCGCCGCGGCTTCGGCACGGCTCGTCGTCGGCTCGTAGTGGTAGGCCTTGCCGACGAGTTCGCGCTGGACCCAGCCCTTGCGGTGCAGGTTGTCCAGCACGGTGAGCACCGTGGTGTAGGCGAGCTGCTTGCCGGTGTCGAGGTCGCTGAGGACGTCACGGACCTTCATCGGCTCGGACGCGCGCCACAGCACGTCCATCACCGCTGCCTCCAACTCGCCCAGCCCGTGCATCACGCCCCCTTCGACCACGACATGTTACGTGGTCGAAGGAGACCTCAGAAGACACGACCTCTACTAAGCGATATAGTAGGAGTGGGCTGGCGCTGCCCGCGCGCGGCCCGTGTCCGTCGAGATCCTCCCCCCTCCTCGGCGGCTGCGTCGGGTGAGCCGGGCGTGTGTCTCCCGTCCGGCTCACCCGATGTCTTCCTCGTCCTGCCGGCTCCGGGCCTTCGGGAAACTCCGACTTGACATCCGCGTACCCCCAGGGGGTATGTTTCGGCCGCCCTACGGGGTACCCCCTCGGGGTATAGGAACGAAGGACTGGAAGGACTTGTCATGAACCCCGATCCCCGGCGCTGGTGGGCACTCGTCGTGCTCGCGGCGGCGCAGTTCATGGTCATCATGGACACCTCGATCATCGCTGTGGCGCTG